>NZ_AUGC01000001.1 GCF_000426825.1 Thermonema rossianum DSM 10300
AGTGGTCTTTTGTCTCTTTGGCATTTGAGAAAGAAAGAACACATATGGTCTTGTAGTATTCTGTCTCCATTATAGTCGCTCAATATTAATTGAGCCAGTTCAGCCGGGGACATCACGGGCAGGTTATCGAGTTCGGAAAGTGGTACCTCCCGGTGCATATTGGGTTTTTTCCCGCGCAGGCGGGCATCAAATGCGGTGTCAAATGTTACATCGTGGCCTGTTAAACTCGTTTTGCCGTGATAGTTTTTGATTTGAAAGGTAAAACCATAGAGTATCTTCAACGAATCCCCAAAAGGACCGGGTTCATTGAGTGCTAAGTAGAGAGTGTTGCCCTTATACAGCCTGGCAGGTTGTCCGGGTATGTCTTCCAAGAGCATGTACAGTGGGGCGTTGTCTTGGGCATGCGCCATGCTCATCTTGCATAACACAAGTAAAATAAATAATAACCGTTTCATGGCTAATTTGATTTTTTAGAGTTTGACATTAGAATAATATATAATATCTGGAAAAACACCTTGATACCAATCATGAGTTTCTTGCGATTGCCGTACTTCCGCCATAAACAAGGCAGTACGGTGCAGCCCGTTCCAAGCGGCTAAAAGGTAGTCTTGCATGGTAAGTGGATAACGACATTTTGTCTTGCCATCTATTAAAAAAGCCGCCCGGTGAGGGGCGGCGGGGTTTAGAACTTTATACAATCTGCCGGATAAGTTGGCACCACAAGCCAGAGGTAGGCCTTGTCCGGGAGTTCCTCTACGACATAAACGGTTTTGTTTTTCAGGTAATGATAAACAGTACAGCCGTAGCTGAGTTCTCTTTTGCGAAGAGGTACTATTAACTCATGAAACTCATCCGGGCTGAGTATCTGCAGCCCTTGCAGGTATTGGAGGGGTACCTCTTTGTGCGAGGGCATTTTGCGGCGGTTGATAATGCGGATGTCTATGGGAGTGAATAGCGCATGAAATTGGGCATGGGGAATGTCAGGCTTGTTTTTGTATATAACTATGGATACTTGATAATAAATAAAGAGCGAATCCCCCATTTCGCCCGGCTCCCGCAGGTGCCAAATGCGTTGAATCTTATCGCTAAAAGATATGCCGTTTTTTTTACCGGTGAGACGGAGATAGAGGGTATCACCTGTTTTTTGTTGATTGTCCCGCAGGCTGAACCGTTGTGCCTGTGTGTGTTGAGCGATGACACACAGGAAGCAGAGTAGTAATAATTTTTTGAGGGTCTTCATAGGGCTATTCTGTATTTGTTTTTGTAAATGACATTGAAAGGAGGTTCAGAGTGGTATATGTTGGCTTTAATGAATTCAATTCTCTTTTTATCATCAGGGGAGTCATATATTTCCCGAAAATACAAAATGAGTACTTTTGCAGGCAGCAGGCTGATATTATTCTTTGCACAAAGCTTTACTTGGAGATAAATACAGGACAGGAGATATCTTAACAAAAAAGCCGCCCGGTGAGGGGCGGCAGGATGAAGGGGGCGTATATCTTTTTCTATTTATAGCTTTATGCAGAATACAGAAATAAATTCTACGCGATAAATCACCGCTTTGTCTTGCAGTTTTTCGACTACGAAGAGGGGCCTGTTGTTTTTTTGGCATTTGAAAAAGAAAGCACACATATGGTCTTGTAGTATTCTGTCTCCGTTATAATCGCTCAATATTAATTGAGCCAGCTCAGCCGGGGACATGACCGGCAGGTTATCGAGTTCGGAAAGTGGTACTTCCCGGTGCATATTGGGTTTTTTCCCGCGCAGGCGGGCATCAAATGCGGTAGTAAATACTGCATCGGTACTTCCTAAACCTGTTTTGCCGGGATAGCTTTTGATTTGAAACGTAAAAGAATGGAGGATTCTCAACGAATCCCCAAAAGGACCGGGTTCATTGAGTGCTAAGTAGAGAGTATTGTTCTTATACAGCCTGGCAGGCTGTCCGGGTATGTCTTCCAAGAGCATGTATAGCGGGGCGTTGTCTTGGGCATGTGCCATGCTCATCTTGCATAACACAAGTAAAATAAATAACAAGCGTTTCATGACTTATTCGATTTTTTTTAAAGTTTGACATTAGAATAGTATAAGATAAATTGAATAGCACCTTGATACCAATCATAAGTGTCTTGCGATTGTTTTACTTCCATCATAAACAGGGCGGTATGGTGCAGCCCCGCCCAAGCGGCTAAAAGGTAGTCTTGCATAGTAAGTGGATTAGGATAGTTGGGCGATCTTTGCCCGTTATCTTCATCTATTACCCACATGACCTGTGCCATTAAATCGCGGTATTGCAGCGCAATCAAGCAATGGTGTACATGGCTGCGTGTATTAGACTCAATATCCTCATACTCGGAAAAATTACTTGGGTCGTATGTTTGATAGGCATTTTTTAAATAGTGGTTGTCAGGCAGCAGGGAAGGATCATCCGCTGATTGTCCGTTGGTAGCTTCAATAAAATCTTTGAATATTTTTGCATGGGCTGCTTCGTGAACAATAGAATGTGCCACCAAGGCTTTTGTGGGTTGAGGGGTAAACAGTTCAGGGGTAAGGGCTACGGTTATTTCCCATTTTCCATTTTTAAAGCTAACCTGTGTAAATCCCCCCAATTTTTCACCATTTTGTGGTTGTTCAGGATGAGAGGCAATGTCTAACTTATAAGTGATGTAATCGCTTTCCAAATCGTGAATCAACGCTTGAAACTCCGGCACTTCCATCATTTGCTGCCATAGTGCTTGCAAGCCCGGTTTGTTCAGGAAGGCTTCGGTGGGGGTGAAAGGTCCGAAGTCAACGGGATTGCCGGGCAGGGGGTTGTCCGGGTTTTTAATAGGGGGAATTTGAGGGTGAGTGTCGCCGGGGTCCATAGGAGGCACCTCAATGCCATCTTGCCAGCCGGGGGTACCGCTGCCGGAGCCCCCGCCGGAACCCCCGCCAATGAAGATGCCGCCCCAATTACCGCCATAGTAGCCGCCGGAACCACCACCGGTGCTCCCCCCGGCGCTCCCGCTTGCACCACCGCCACCGTTGTTGTTGCAAGGATCTGAATCAGGAGAAGCTATCTCGACCACTCCTTTTGAGCTTATCCATGTACCGGATTCACTTATTTTACACCAAGTGGTTCCATTACATGTAACTGTAGCAATGCATCCGGGATCACCGGGATCATCTGTTGTGATATTTCTCACTATTTGATATGCTTTTTCTTCGCTAAACTTGCCATGAGGTTTTCCTTCAAGTTTCTGTAATAGGTGGTAGTTCATGTCATACAAAAATAAGCTGCCGGTAAAGGCTCCGGTGTAACTGCTTGCCTCTATGAGCAAACGGTTGCCTTGATTGATTAAAGTTTCTTTGTCGGTTGCCAGCTCTACAATGTGGGTGCTGACGATTTGCTTGTGCCGGTCAAACTCCACACGTAAGCGCCGGCGGAAGGCTGTGAAGTAAAACACACTCAGAGGTCTGTGCAAGGGTACCAGCAGTACAGCATTTCCTGCTTGATTGTAGTAAAGCTCTGCCTGCTGCCATTGAGGATAAAAGTAACTTTCCAATTTTTCCTTTTCCTCTGCCGGCAACAGGGAGTGGTAAAGAGGTACTCCGTCGGGTAGTGGGTTGTGTGCCCAAGGGGCCGGTGGCAAGGCTTCTTGCGCCAGCTTTACGTAATAAGCCACTTGGTTTTGCGGCAGCAGTTCAGGCGTCTGCCGGAGACCACAACCATAGAGAAGGAGGATATAAATTACCCCCCCCCATTTTCCATAGATGGTGGAATTTGTGTTTCATTTTGTATTTTGATTTTTGGTTTGATAATGCAAGTGTAATAAAAAAATCATTTTTTACAATTTTTCACTTTGTTATTTTTTTGTAAAAAAATCATTTGAAAACCTATTTGCCTCATCTCCCTGTTACACATCTTTTTTGTACCTTGTCTTGTCAGCGAAACAAACACCCTTTTAACCGGTCTATCACATGCGTTACCTCCCTCCTGCCTTGGCAATAGGCGTTGCTGCCGTGGTGTCGGCGCTTATTTTGTCTTATACTTACCTGAATCGCTATGCCCACCAAGATACCATAGAGGTGATTGGCTTGGGCAGCAAGGATTTCAAGTCCGATTTAATCGTGTGGCGGGCGTCGTTTTCGCGTAAAGCGCCTACTATCAAAGAGGCTTATGCCTTGCTGGATGAAGACCGGGCATTGGTGATGGCTTTTTTACAAGAGCAAGCCGTAAAAAAGGAAGAGTTCGTTTTTTCGCCTATAGCCATCAGCAAAGATTTCGTTTACAGCTATGATGACCGTGGCAGGCAGTATTCTACCTTTAATGGCTATGTGTTGTCGCAGACACTTACCATTGAGTCGAAACGGGTAGATGCGGTAGAAGACATCATGCGCAATATTACGGGCTTGATACAACGTGGGCTGGAGGTCGTATCTTACGAGCCGGAGTATTACTATACGAAGTTATCGGAACTGAAAATTCAGATGATAGCCGAAGCTACGAAAGACGCCCGCCTGCGTGCCGAAAAAATAGCGCAGGAAGCAGGTGCTTCTTTGGGCAAGTTGAAAGGTGCCCGTATGGGAGTGTTTCAAATTACGGCACAAAACAGCAATGAAGACTATTCGTGGGGTGGGGCTTTCAATACTTCGTCTAAAATGAAGACGGCCAGCATTACCATGCGCTTGACTTTTGAAGTGGACTAAGCGGCTTGTGATGGAAAGCCAAAAGGACTGCCGGCATGACAGCCCTTCCGGCTTAAAAGCAAGCAACGGCAATCAATAACTTTCCGATTCGTTGGGAAAATCGACCGCTTTCACATCCTTGATGTATTGCCCTACTGCTTCGGTGATGATGGTGTGCAGGTCGGCATAGCGGCGCAAAAAGCGCGGGTTGAAGTCTTTGTTGATGCCCAGCATGTCGTGCAGCACCAGCACCTGCCCATCTACATCGGGACCGGCACCAATGCCAATAACCGGGATATGCAGTTGTTTGGCTACACGTGCAGCCAGTTGGCGGGGCACCTTTTCCAGCACGATGGCAAAACAGCCGCACTCCTGAAGCATGAGTGCATCTTCTATGAGTTTTTGTGCTTCGGCTTCTTCTTTGGCGCGCACGCTGTAAGTGCCAAATTTATAAATCGATTGGGGGGTAAGCCCCAAATGCCCCATCACAGGAATGCCGGCACTCAGAATGCGCACGACCGATTCTTTGATTTCCGAACCACCCTCCATCTTGATGGCATGCCCACCGGACTCTTTCATGATGCGGATGGCAGAGCGCAAGGCTTCGGAGGAGTTCCCTTGGTAAGAGCCAAAAGGCATATCGACCACCACCAATGCACGCTTGGCGGCACGCACCACCGACGATGCGTGGTAAATCATTTGGTCAAGTGTGATGGGGAGGGTGGTTTCGTGTCCTGCCATCACATTGGAGGCAGAGTCGCCCACCAGAATGACATCGATACCGGCAGCATCTACCAGCTTTGCCAAGGAGTAATCGTAGGCAGTAAGCATGCTTATTTTTTCCCCGTTTTGCTTCATGGCTTGAAGCGTGTGGGTGGTGACGCGTTTCACTTGTGAATGTACAGACATAAGCTTGCAGTTTTAAGTTAGAGCAATCGATGAAAGTTATTTTTTAGCCAGCCACTCTTCGGGATTGAGCGGCGTTTGGTTTTTATAAACGTAGAACTGAATGGTCGTAACGCCGTCGTGGTCAGTGAGGGCTGTGCCCAGTTTTTGCCCTGTTTGCACCTCTTGCCCGTCTTTTACCAACACTTGCGACAAATTGCTGTAGCTGGTAAAGTAGTTTCCATGGCTTATCATCACGGCATAGCCGTGCCCGGGTACGGTGAACACTTTTTCCACTTTGCCGCCAAAAACGGCATACACACTTTCGCCCCTTTGTGTTTGAATTTTTACGCCATAGTTGTTGACGTATATTTTTTCCAATACGGGGTGTTCACTAATGCCGAATGGTTGGGCAACGAAGCCTACTTTCACAGGCCATGGCAGCTTGCCCCGGTTGGCTTCAAACGATTTGGCTACGGCAGCGCCTTCCGGCGTCAATACCATCTTTTTGCCTTCGCTGTCGCCGCTTTTTTTGATTTCTTCTTTTACTGCAGCTACAATCATCTCTTCGAGCTGTGCCAGTGCCCTCTGTTCTTCTTGTAGCTTGGCACGGAGTTCCCGCTCGCGCTTGTTCAATGCTTCGATGGCTTTGTCTTTCTCTTCTCTGAGTTTATTGAGCTTTTCCGTTTCTTGTTCCAGGAGGCGTAGCGCTTGCTCTTTTTCTTTGCGTTGTTGGGTAACCCGCCGGTTCTCTGCCTCCAGCATTTGTTTGGTTTTGGCTATTTCTTCAAACTGAATGGCGCGTATGTTGGAATACTGACGCAGATAATTCAAGCGCCGGAAGAACTGATTGAAGGAGTTGGAAGAGAAGAGAAAGGTCAGTTTATTGTAAGACGAGTGAATTTTGGATGCCTGATAAATCAGGTGGGCGTATTCTTTCTTCATGTCGGCGAGGTCACGCTCCAGCGCCGATATGATCATTTCGGTTTCGCTAATATTACGGTTCAGGTATTGTATTTCTTTACGGGTGTTGCGAATCAGCTCTTCGCGATTGCGTATGGCTGCGTTGATGGCGTTCAGCCGGCCCAAGCTGATGCCTTTCTCCTGGCTGGTTTCCCGTAGGATGCGGTTGGCTTCTTCTATTCGCTTGAGTTGCTCGAGACGCCGCCGCTCCAGCTCTTGCTTGCTTTGGGCAAGCAAGCAAGAGGCCTGCAGGAACAACAGCAAAGACAATATGGTGCCAAGACACTTAGTCACGGTCAAACAGGAGTCTTTCACCGGTGATGGATTCGTCGAATTGCCCGTTGGCATAGGCCAGGTGTCCCGAAACAATGGTGTGTGTGATGGTAGCCGGGAAGGTAAAGCCTTCCAGTGGCGACCAGCCACATTTATAATGTATGTTTTCTTTTTCGATGGTAAAAGGCGCGTTCATGTCGAAGAGTACAAGGTCTGCCCAGTAGCCTTCACGCAAGAAGCCCCGCTCGCTAATGTTGAAGCAAGTGGCAGGGGCATGGCACATCTTTTCTACTATCTTGGGCAGTGTAATCCAGTCTTGGCGGGCAAAGTGCAGCATAATCAGCAGGGAGTGTTGCACCAAAGGCAAGCCGGAGGGGGCTTCCCAGTAAGAGCGCTGCTTTTCTTCCCATGTGTGTGGGGCATGGTCAGTGGCTATCACATCGAAGTAGTCTTCGTGGAGGGCAGTCCACAATGCCTCCCGGTGTTTGGCTTCTTTAATAGCCGGGTTGCATTTGATGAGATTGCCCATCGGCTCGTAGTCGTCTTTTGAAAACCACAGATGATGCACACAGACCTCTGCGGTGATGCGCTTTTCGCGCAGTGGCGTTTGGTTATCAAAAAGGAAGACCTCGTCGCCGGTAGATATATGTAAAATATGAAGACGGGTATTGTATTTCTTTGCCAGCTCTACTGCCATGCGCGAAGACTTAAGGCAGGCTTCCACATTGCGAATTTCGGGGTGGATGGAAGCCGGTGGGTTTTCGCCGTACTTCTCACGGTAAGCAGCCATGTTGGCACGTATGGTGGCTTCGTCTTCACAGTGGGTAGCAATCAATAGGGGCGCTTCTTTAAACAGGTTTTCCAATGTGTGGTAATCATCTACCAGCATATTGCCCGTGGAGCTGCCCATAAATACTTTAATGCCGCATACACGCTTGGGGTCGGTGCGCAGTACCTCGTCGAGGTTATCGTTCGAAGCCCCCATGTAAAAGGAATAGTTGGCCAGCGAACGGCGTGCCGCTATTTGGTATTTTTCTTCGAGCAGCTCTTGGGTAAGAGTGGGCGGCTTGGTATTGGGCATTTCCATGAAGGTGGTTACGCCGCCGGCAACGGCCGCTTTGGCTTCGGTATATATTTCGGCTTTATGAGTGAGCCCGGGTTCACGAAAATGCACTTGGTCGTCAATAACGCCCGGCATGAGAAACTTGCCGGCGGCATCAATGACCATATCGGCTTGTAAGTGGCTGAGGTTGTCGTCGATGCGTTCGATGCGTCCGTTCTTTACGAAAACATCTGTTTCAAAAATACTACCTTCATTGATAGCCCGGCAGTTGAGTAAAAGAATGCTTTTGCGACTCATATGTTAAGAATGTAATTGTTTCCAAATAATGTCTTTGAGTAGTTGCAGATTTTTGCCTGTTATCGAAGATATGAAAATAGACGGAATATCGGTAGGGAGTGTTTGGCGTATTTCTTCTTCCAGCTCGTCGTCCAGCATGTCGGATTTAGAAATTGCCAATATGCGTCGCTTGTCCAACAACTCAGGATTGTATTTTTCCAATTCTTTGAGCAAAGTATGGTACTCGGCTACTATGTCTTGGGCATCGGCAGGCACCAAGAAAAGCAAAAGCGAGTTGCGTTCAATGTGGCGCAAGAAGCGAATACCCAAGCCCTTGCCTTCGGCAGCGCCCTCAATAATGCCCGGAATGTCGGCCATGACAAACGACTGGTAGTCGCGGTAAGGCACTACGCCCAGGTTGGGGGTGAGGGTGGTAAACGGATAGTCTGCAATTTCGGGTTTGGCCGCCGAGACAGCCGAAAGCAGGGTAGATTTGCCCGCATTCGGGAAGCCCACCAAGCCCACATCAGCCAGCAGTTTCAGCTCCAGGATAATCCATTTTTCAATGCCCGGCTCACCGGGTTGGGCGTAGCGTGGGGTTTGGCGTGTCGATGATTTGAAGTGTTGGTTGCCCAAGCCACCACGCCCGCCGGGCAACAATATTTTTTCTTCGCCGTCTTCGGTGATTTCAAGCAGTATTTCACCGGTTTCCGCATCGCGTGCGATGGTGCCCAAAGGTACTTCTATGATTTCGTCTTTACCACTGGCCCCTGTTTTGTTGTTTCCCGCACCGGGCTGTCCGTTTTCGGCACGTATATGTTTGCGGTATTTCAAATGCAGAAGCGTCCACAGTTGCGCGTTGCCACGCAAGATGATATGCCCACCGCGTCCACCGTCGCCTCCATCAGGACCGCCCTTATTGATGAACTTTTCGCGATGGAAATGCACGGCTCCTGCCCCGCCTTTACCGGAGCGGAAGCATATCTTAACGTAATCAATGAAGTTAGGTGAACTCACAGCCTTTTGTATTTTATGTACAAAGGTAAGCAAAAGTTGAGTGAGAGTAAGAAAAAGGCTTATGTTTCAGATGAAAGGCAAAAAAAAGCTGCCTTTCATCTTTGAAAGACAGCCTTGAAAAAGCATGCAGCGGTGGCGGCATCAACTAAGCACCGCCGCCGCTGCTTTTTCCAGTGCTTGTATGGCCGTTTGTAAAATGCCGAAGGCTACTTCTGCCATGCGGTTGCCTTTGTCATCCAAGGTGGGGTTGATTTCCACCATTTCCCAGCAAACTACTTTTTCATTTTCGCACAACAAACGGTTGATTTCTTGGGCTTCTTCTGCGGTCAGTCCGTTGGCTACGGGGGTGCCGGTGCCCTTTGAAATGGCGCTGTCCATACTATCCACATCAAAAGATACGTAAACAATATCGCAGTTTTCCAGGTATTGAAGTGCCTGGTTCACGGTGTGTGCTGCCCCATGACGGCGCACGTCTTCTACCGATATGTGTGGAATATGATTCCTTTCAATAAGGAAGGCTTCTTCCGGCTCGAAGCTGCGCAGCCCGATAAATACAATGTCTTCGGGCAGTATGTGTTTGCCGCCGGCCAAGTCTTTTAATTTGTTCCAGCATTCAATGGTTTCTGCTTGCGGGGCATTGCGCTTGCAGGCCAGGTTGTCTTCGCCCAGTGCCAATGCCAGGGGCATGCCGTGCATGTTTCCGGAAGGGGTCGTATAAGGCGAATGCAGGTCGGCATGGGCATCGATCCACACTACGCCCAGGCGCTTGCCGGGATAGGCGCGCATCAAAGCAAAGATGGTGGCGGCAGCCGTAGAGTGGTCACCTGCCAACACTACATTGCGGGTATAGGTGCGCAACGATTTCTCTATTTCACGGCTGATACCATGGGCAATGCGTGTATAGGCGTCGATATAATGTGCATGACGATAAGGGCTTTCGTCATAGAGCACATCGTTTTCATGGGGAACGTATTGGATAGGATAATGTTTAAACAAAGGATTGTGTTGAGTCCAGCCCACGACCTTCAATGCCTCTATGCCCAAGCTGGCACCCCGTGTGCCTGCCCCTATTTCCGAAGGTACACCTACTATATTTACTTTGCGTTCCATAACTATGTTGTTTTTTTATGAGCTTGCTACATATCTGAAAAGAAAAAATAAGGTACTACTCAAATGAAATGAGTATTTACAGAAACAAAAGCGTTTTACTTTTCAGAATTTAGCTAAATTCGTGTCTCTGAATGAGTGGCAAATAACTAATAACGTGCAATGAAAACATACCGTGAACTGATTGAACAGACCTTTTACTTTCCCACCCAAGAGTTTCGGGTTGAAGACGATGAACTGCTGTTTAACGAAGTGCCTTTAATGGAGCTGGTAAGCACCTACGGCACGCCTACCAAGCTGACTTATTTGCCGAAAATTAGTGAAAAGATTCAAGAAAGTAAAAGGTTATTTAATAATGCCATTAAAAAGTATAAATATTCCGGGAATTACACCTACTGTTACTGCACGAAGTCGTCGCACTTCTCTTTTGTGATAGAAGAAGCTTTAAAGAACGATATACATCTTGAAACGTCTTCTGCCTACGATATTCCTATCATTTGGAGCGTTCACCGCAAAGGACTTTTCGGCAAAGACCGTTACATTGTATGCAACGGCTACAAACGGCCGCTATACACACAGTATATCCGCGAGTTGCTGGAAGCCGGTTTCGAAAACTGCATTCCGGTATTGGATAATTTGAAGGAAATAGATGCTTACGAAGATGTGGATGTAAAAGAAGTGAAGTTGGGCATCCGCATTGCTGCCGACGAAGAGCCGAATTTTGAGTTTTACACTTCCCGTTTGGGCGTGCGTTATAGCGACATTGACCGCCTCTATCGTGAGCGCATTGCGCACCACCCGAAGTTTAAACTCAAGATGCTACACTTTTTCATTAACACGGGCATTAAAGATACCGCGTATTACTGGAGTGAGCTGAGCCGCTTTATGTATAAATACTGCGAGCTGAAAAAGGTATGCCCCGACCTGGACACCGTGGATATAGGTGGTGGTTTTCCCATTAAGAACTCTCTGCAGTTTGAATATGATTACGAGTACATGATTGAACAAATTGTATCCAACATTAAATGGATATGCGAGAAAAATCATGTGCCCGTGCCCAACATATTTACCGAGTTCGGCTCTTTTACCGTAGGTGAAAGCGGTGCTGTTTTGTACAAAATCATTGACCAAAAGTTGCAAAACGACAAAGAGCTGTGGTATATGATTGACGGCTCTTTCATTACGCACCTGCCCGATGTATGGGGCATCAACCAAAAATTTATTTTGTTGCCCCTGAACCATTGGGACAAGCCTTTCCATAAAGTAAACCTTGGCGGCCTGACCTGCGACAGCCTGGACTACTACAACTCCGAAGCGCACAGCTCCGAAGTGTTCTTGCCGGTTATCGAAAATGAGGATGAACCTTTGTATATAGGCTTTTTCCATACCGGTGCTTATCAAGAGTCGTTGGGCGGCTATGGGGGCATTCAGCATTGCCTGGTGCCGGCGCCCCAGCATGTCATTGTTGACAGAGACGAGCAGGGAAAAGTGCGCTCCCGTCTGTTTGCGCCTGAGCAAAGCAGTGAATCTATGCTGCGTTTGTTGGGATATACTTCCTAATTAGGCGCGATTTTTGTAACTTAATACCTCGTATTCCGTTTGTGTAAAAAAAATCAGAAAGTGTTATGAAGAAGTTCGTTGCTTTTTTGCTTCTTGCCGGGCTGTTGGGGCTTTCCTCCTGTGCAAAACGTTATACTTGCCCTACTTACATTAAAGATACGAAGACCGCCAAGCAGGAGGTGCGCTCTTAAAGTGAAGCGCCTTTTAATCTCTTCTTTCCGGTACGCTCAATATGATTTCGCTTGCCTCTGCCAGTGAATGAGCAACATAGTCTGCTGATTCGCAGGCAGATTCTTTTTTGTCTTTAATGAAAATGGTGCGCAAGCCTACTTTTTGAGCGGCTTCTATATCCCGGATGCTGTCGCCCACCATCCAAGACCGTGCAGCACATATACGATGCAAGGCAATGGCTCTTTCCAGCATCAGGCTGTGCGGCTTGAATGCCAGCGAGCGGCTGACAGAAGGGTGTATGGGCGCAAAAAACAAATCGTCGAGCGTAATGCCACATTGCTGCATAAGATAATGATGGCAGCGCAAGACGTCCGCGGTGTCGTAAAGCCCTTTGCTAATGCCTCCTTGGTTGGTCACTACGATAAGCCGGAAGCCTGCGCCTTGTAGCTTGTGCAAACTTTCACAAACGCCGGGCAAGATGTCGAAATCTTCAGGACGATAGGTGTACTCACCCCGTTCGCGATTCAGGACCCCGTCTCGATCAAGAAAAACAGCTCTATGTAGTAACATGCAATTACTTTTTTTATTTCTTTTTTGCAAAGTTGGTCTTTTTTTGAAAAAATTTTGGCAAACAAACCTTTCCGTTCTTTGAGAGTTTTCAACATTTTTCTAATATTGAACAGCTCAAACCCCCATTAGAAAACTGATGACCCATGGCAAAGCTGAAGAATATAATTAAACAACTTTCAAAGGAGGATTTTGAAAATATTTACAATTCTCTGATGGAAAGCAGCGCGGAGAAGTCTGCCTATCTGCTTAAATTTTTATACCAGAACAAGCTCCCCGATTCCAAAATCATGGAGGAGTTGGACGTGAACTCCAATGCGTACTATACATTGCGCTCACGTCTGAATCAAAAGATTGAAGAATACCTGCTTGAGCAGATTGAAAGCCCGCGCACGGACTTGTTAAAAAAGGTGGCAAACATTACCGAAGTGGTATTCACCAAAAAGCGTCCTATCATCATTGCCACCCTCAAAAAGCTTGAAAAAGAGCTGAAGGACTTCGACCTGTCAAATGAGCTGACGATTGTATATAAAACCCTCAAACGCTTACATGTTCACCAGCCCGAGCAATACTACAACTATTCGCAGCTTTACAACCGTCACGTGGCTTACATGCTTTCGGTAGATAAAGCCGAGATGCTCATTACCGAGTATTTCAAAAAATATGGCGATTACTTCTTTACCCAAGATGAAACCGACAAGCTGGAGCTGACGCTCATGCGCAAAGAGCTGCTGAGCACCGCCAAGCTCTATGAGTCACACCGGCTTTACGTGTACAAGGCTTGTGTGGATATCTTCCATCGCTTGTTTGTGGAGGCGGAAGAAAGCATGGACGACGAGCCCATAGAAGACATGCTGCAACGTGCTTCGGAAGTCTTCTCCATGTACAACGTGGACCCCATTTACTATCACCTGCAGATAGTATTCGAATTCCTGCGTTTGGAATACTATAACCATTATAAAGTATATCGCAAGGTAGAAGATTACTTCGATGAAGTAAACGATTCCTTGTCCAGCCTGTTAACAAACTATCCGCTTTATACTTTCCCCGCACGCTTTCTTTATACCAAAATAGAGCGCCACTTGCGCATGGGCTCGGAGCAAGATATTTATCCGGAAAACGAAGCACTCTTTTACGACTTCGAACCCGATAAGAACGACTTGCCCACTTATGTGAGCTACGTTTGCTACCGGGCTTTGAGCTGTTATTACGTAAAAGAGTTCAAAGAAGCAGCCAAGTGGCTGAATGACCTGCTCAACGATGTATCTTTGAAGAAATATCCTTTCGTGCATATGAATGTGAAGCTGCTGCTGGCGCTGCAATATTGCATGCTACACGATATCGAGCTGTTCAATCAGTTGGCAAGCAGCATTCAACGGCAAATACGCTTGCACGGCAAAGAGAACTGCCCCTATGAAGTGGGCTTCTTGAAAATATTGAAAACCTTGACCAGCCCGAATAAACGTAACAAACCGGAAAAGGTGCGCGCCTTAGCCAACAAGCTAAGCCAAGCAATGCCACGTCTCTTCTGTCCCGTGCAGTATGTGAAAATAGACGAGGAATTTATAAATTGGGCACTTTCTTAATTTTTACGGTTAAACAAAAACAACTTCCTATCTATGAGTGGAGAAAAAATTACTATCCAGAACGGTAAACTCAATGTGCCTGATAATCCGGTTGTTCCTTTTATTGAAGGCGACGGTACCGGTGTTGATATTTGGCCTGCGGCTCAACGTGTGATTGATGCAGCAGTAGAAAAAGCATATGGTGGCAAACGACGCATTGTGTGGAAAGAAGTGCTGGCAGGCGAAAAGGCTTTTAACACCGTAGGCTCTTGGTTGCCGGAAGAAACCCTTCAAACGTTTAAAGAATATTTGGTAGGTATCAAAGGTCCTTTGACTACTCCCGTAGGCGGTGGCATTCGTTCTCTCAACGTGGCGCTGCGCCAAGAGTTGGATTTGTACGCCTGTGTGCGTCCGGTGCGTTGGTTTGAAGGCGTGCCTTCGCCCGTAAAGCACCCGGAACTCTGCGATATGGTGGTTTTCCGTGAAAATACAGAGGATATTTACGCGGGCATAGAGTTTCAGGAAGGCACCGAAGACGTGAAAAAGTTTTTGGGATTGTTGAAGGATGCTTTCCCCGAGCGTTATAAAAAGATTCGCTTCCCGGAAACCTCAGGCATTGGCATAAAGCCGGTTTCTCGTGAGGGAACCGAGCGCTTGGTGCGTGCAGCCATCAATTATGCTTTTCAATACAAAAAGCCTTCGGTGACCCTTGTGCATAAAGGTAATATCATGAAGTTTACCGAAGGGGCTTTCCGTGACTGGGGATATGCCTTGGCAAAACGCGAATTTGGTGCAAAAGACTACGAAGGAGGTCCTTGGCAAATTATTGAAAAAGATGGTCATCAGGTCATTATCAAGGATGTGATTGCCGATGCATTCCTGCAGCAAATTTTGTTGCGTCCCGCAGAATATTCTGTTATTGCCACATTGAATTTGAACGGCGACTATATTTCCGATGCCTTGGCTGCCATTGTGGGCGGTATAGGCATTGCGCCCGGTGCAAACATCAACTACGATACCGGTGCTGCCATCTTCGAGGCTACCCATGGTACAGCGCCTAAATACGCCGGACAAGATAAAGTAAACCCCAGCTCAGTGATTTTGTCGGGGGCTATGATGCTCGAATATTTCGGTTGGACCGAAGCCGCCGACCTCATTTATAAGGGAATGACCGGAGCCATCTCCAAAAAACGCGTGACCTATGACTTCCACCGTTTAATGGAAGGGGCTACACTCTTGAAATGTTCTGAGTTTGGCGAAGAAATTGTAAATAATATGTAAACAAAAGTTTCTTTTTAGTATAAAATTTTGATAAGCGGCTATATGGCCGCTTATTTTTTTGCACTTTTTTTGCTTGTATTACACTGTGAGAAAGTAGGCTTTTATGGTGTGGCATGGCAAGCCGGAATCCTTTATTTTTAGGTAGCGTATGAAAATCAGATGGCTATGGCAAAACTACTTCTGTGCTTTTCGTTCATTCAGTTGTTTTCATGGACCTATAGCGGCAGGTCGCTGGTAGAGTTCGAACCGGTGCGGGGGTATGTATTTGTCGGACCAGATACGGACTTGACCATGCTTTTCTATACCATCAAAAGCGAAGCGGAGTGGGCAAGTGTTTTTGAGCCCTATCCGGGGCACTACCCCAAGAAGGTAACACGTGTCGATTTTAATCGATACGATGCCATTGCACTCATTAAAAACGGTTATGATTACTGGTTCTTACGTCCACAGAAAGTGGAAGTAGAAAACGGGGAGGTAAACCTCTTTTATGAAGCATACATTACAGAAAAAAATATCCCGTGGAAAGCTGCCATTCCTTTAATCGTGCTCATTCCAAAGGGGAAATACAAGGCAGTGCGTTTTATTGAAAACGGGCGTATTGTGAAGCGCTTGGAACACTACTAAAAGCCGGAAGCAAGAAAAAAATAAAAGGGAGCCCGAAAGCTCCCTTTTTATATTCAAAACAAGCCTGCTTGAATGCTCTTTCATTAGAGAGGAATGTTGCCATGTTTTTTCTTGGGCAGGCTCTCTACCTTGTTTTCCAACATTTCAAAAGCACGAATCAACTTCTGACGGGTTTGCGAAGGCATAATGACCTCGTCTATGTAACCACGGTGTGCTGCCCGGTAAGGATTGGCAAACTTGTCTTCATATTCTTGAATTTTTTCTTGCAACTTGGCTTCCGGGTCCTCGGCGGCGGCTATTTCCTTGCGGAAAATGATTTCGGCCGCGCCTTTGGCGCCCATCACGGCGATTTCAGCAGTGGGCCAAGCATAGTTCATATCTGCCCCTATGTGCTTGGAGTTCATCACGTCGTAGGCACCGCCATAGGCTTTGCGTGTGATGACAGTAATGCGGGGCACAGTGGCTTCGCAAAAAGCATAAAGCAATTTGGCGCCGTGGGTGATGATGCCGTTCCACTCTTGGTCGGTACCGGGCAAAAAGCCGGGCACGTCTTCAAACACCAGCAACGGAATATTGAAAGCATCGCAGAAGCGCACAAAGCGGGCTGCTTTCACGCTGGCGTTGATGTCAAGCACACCTGCCAATACCGCCGGCTGGTTGGCAACAATGCCTATGCTGCGCCCTGCCAAGCGGGCAAAACCTACCACGATATTTTCGGCATAGTTTTGATGTACTTCAAAGAAGCTGCCGGCATCGACCACCTCCTCAATCACTTCGCGCATGTCGTAAGGCTGATTGGGGTTGTCGGGCACTATGTCATCCAGTTTGGGGCGCAATTCGTCTTGTGGAGTATAGGGCAGACGCGGCGGGTCTTCTTCGCAGTTCTGCGGAATATAGCTCAATAGCTTTTTGATATGCTCGATGCACTCTACTTCATTGCGGCAGGCAAAGTGAGCCACCCCACTTTTACTGGTGTGTGTTTGTGCACCGCCCAACTCTTCTGCCGTCACGTCTTCATGAGTCACTGTTTTTACCACGTTGGGACCGGTCACGAACATATAGGAGGTTTTTTCGACCATCAAAATAAAGTCGGTAATGGCCGGCGAGTAAACTGCACCCCCTGCGCAAGGTCCCATGATGGCCGAAATTTGGGGAATCACCCCCGAGGCACGTGTGTTACGGTAAAAGATATCGGCATAGCCGGCAAGCGACACCACACCTTCTTGAATGCGGGCGCCACCCGAGTCGTTCAAGCCAATGACCGGTATGCCGTTTTTCATGGCTAAATCCATAATACGGCATATTTTTTCGGCATAGGCTTCGGAAAGCGAGCCACCGAAAACAGTAAAATCTTGAGAGAAGACGTAAACCGGGCGCCCATTGATGGTACCATAGCCGGTCACTACCCCGTCGCCCAAGTAATACTCTTTATCCAAGCCAAAATCTTTGCAGCGGTGCATTACAAAGCGTCCTATCTCTTCGAACGAGCCCTCGTCAAGCAGCAGCTCCAGGCGTTCGCGCGCCGTGAGCTTCCCTTTTTTATGCTGGCTTTCTATTTTTTTTATGCCCCCGCCCAAAAGGGCTTCTTCGTTTTTCTTTTTTAACAATTCGTATTTCTCTGCTTTGGTGCGGGCAGAGAGCTTTCCCTTATGTTGTTCCATATCTTGACAGGTTCAATTGAATTGATACATAGGTAACAAATGCCCTCCCAAGATAAGCCTAAAATCAAGGATTGTCAAACCATTGGGCAAAGGGAGTCCGTTTGAATTGTGTAACTTTGCACCGGGTGGTAGTTACTTCATGCATCGAGTGGTAGCTACTCATGAGCTTGTGCCTTGCGAAAGGCACCCGATTTTAACCGTAGAACACAATGAGACCGGCAACTGTCAATAACTTTAACTTTGACTTTCAAAAGCACCTGAGCGAGCAACCTATCTTCCGCTACGTACAACAAGCAGCCGACGAGCTGGGCGTGGAAACCTATGTGGTAGGCGGTTATGTGAGAGACTGCCTGTTGGGGCGCCCTACCAAAGATGTGGATTTTGTATGTGTGGGCAGCGGCATTGAATTGGCAAAAAAGACGGCCGCGCTCATTAGCCCCCAATTGAAAGTAAACGTATATAAAAACTTCGGCACTGCCATGTTTCATTTCGATGGCTGGCAGGTAGAGTTTGTAGGCGCGCGTAAGGAGTCTTACCGTGCCGACTCACGCAAGCCCATCGTAGAGAACGGCACACTCGAAGACGACCAAAAGAGACGCGATTTTACCATCAATGCTTTGGCGGTGTGTGTGAACCAAGCCCGTTGGGGCGAGCTCATTGACCCCTTCGACGGACTCAAAGACATGAAGCGTAGGATCATACGCACCCCCCTTGACCCGGACATCACTTTTTCCGATGACCCTTTGCGCATGCTGCGCGCCATACGCTTCGCTTCTCAGTTGCAGTTCGATATAGAACCCGACACATTCGAAGCCATCATACGCAACAAGGAGCGCATCAAGATATTATCGCAAGAGCGTATTACCGAAGAATTGAATAAAATCATCTTGTCACCGCTGCCTTCTTATGGTTTTAAACTGCTTTTCACAGCAGGCTTGCTTGAGTATATCTTGCCCGAATTGGTGGCATTGCATGGTGTGGAAGTGATCGACGGCAAAGGGCACAAAGATAACTTTTACCATACCTTGAAGGTCTTGGACAATGTAGCTAAAGTAAGCGATGACCTTTGGTTGCGTTGGGCTGCCCTGCTGCACGACATAGGCAAGGCGCCTACCAAGGCTTTCGACCCCAAAGTAGGATGGACCTTCCATGGGCATGAAGTTGTAGGGGCCAAAATGACACGGCAAATATTCAAGCGCCTGCGCTTGCCCAATAAGGAGCCCTTAAAGAAAGTAGAAACCTTGGTGCGTCTGCATTTGCGCCCTATTGCTTTGGTTAAAGAGACCGTAACCGACTCTGCCATCCGCCGCTTGCTTTTCGATGCCGGCGAATATCTCGAAGACTTGATGCTGCTTTGCCGTGCCGACATCACCTCGAAAGATAAAAACAAAGTAGCGCGCTTTTTGAAGAACTTCGATAAGGTAGAACAAAAAATCATGGAAGTGGAAGAGCGCGACCGCATTCGCAACTTTCAGCCCGTCATTAGCGGTGAGTGCATCATGTTTACCTTCGACTTGAAACCGGGGCGCATCATCGGGGAACTCAAAGAGCAGATTAAAGATGCCGTATTGGACGGAAAAATAAAAAACGATTTCGAGCAGGCTTTTGATTTGCTGTTGACACTGGCAAAAGAAAAGGGCTTGGAACCGAAAAAATCGAAAGAGGAGGTGCGTCGGTGGTGGCAAGAGCAGCAATTGAAAAAGCAAGAAGAGGCAGCAAAACGGAACTAACTATTTTTGCAAAACGTAGAAAAATTTAAATTAGACCACCTTTTTTTAAAACAGAGATATTTACAAACGAAACCAACCTATGGAAAGTGAAAGTAGTATTTTATGGCTTATCCTGTTGACTGCCCTTTACGCTTTGGCTACTTTGCTGCGTGTGGCAGTCGTGAAATACCATAATTTGCATGCTGCCTTAGAAAAAAATGAAAGACTCAGCCCCGAACGCACCAACTTCTTAATTACGCGCCATGACCTGGTGCTCTCATCGCTTTATTTGTTTAAAGTACTGATGGCGCTGCTCATCGGTTGGCTGGCAGCGCAGGCATGGATGAGCCTGGCTATCCGTGAAGCTTACGGACGATGGAGCCTGGCCATCGGCGGCTTGCTGCTTTGTGCCGTCCTGTTGGCTTTGCTGGGCGATTTTTGGATGCGTTCTATCGCCATCAAGTCATCGGTTAAGGTTTTGAAGCAACTCTTTTTCCCCTTACGTCTCATTTATTCGTTTCTATATCCTTTTGCGTGGTTGGTGCTGATTGTGGCCAAGAAGCTGGAAAAAGACACCGACAGCCTGCGCACCGAAGCCACGCTTTACGACGAAGAAGAAATTTTGGCAATGATTGAGCACCAGCCCCAAGACGAAGGGCAGCCGGACACCGAACAAGCCTTGATTGTAAATGTCTTGCAGTTCAATGAAAAGGTGGCCGGGCAAATCATGGTGCCGCGCCCCAAGGTGGCGGCGGTCTCTATCGACAGCCCGCTGCAGCAGATTGTAGATAAGGTAAACGAAGAAGGCTATTCACGCTTGCCCGTCTATGAAGAGACCATAGACAAAATAGTGGGCATTCTTTATGCCAAAGACCTGCTCTCTTTGGTGGTAAGAAAAGAAGAGTCGGATATTGCGCAGCTTAGACGCATCTTGCGTAAACCCCTATTCGTGCCTGAAGACATGCCTTTGGACCGCCTGCTACGCACCCTGCAGCACCATCGCGTGCACATGGCCATTGTGGTGGATAAGTACGGGGGCACGGCCGGGCTGCTTACGCTGGAAGATGTGCTGGAAGAAATAGTAGGCGACATACAGGATGAATACGACAACGAGCAGCCCATTGTGCAGCGCCTGGACGACAACCACTATTTGCTGGATGGATTGACCTCGCTCACCGATGTGAATCGTTACTTGCCTTTCGACATCCCCGAGGGCGACGAATACGATACTGTGGCCGGCTTGCTCAACTACACGCTCGGAAAAATACCGGAGATAGGCGAGGTGGCTATTGTAGAAAACCTTAAGTTTGTAGTGAAAGAAAAAGAGGGCAATGCCATCACCAAGGTAGAGCTTGAAGTATTGCCCGAGCAACCTATTTCCAACATAGACTAAGCATGCTCAGAAGAGCCTTGGCATATGGTCTCACGCTTTGGATAGCCGCAAGTGCTTGCTTCCCTTTTCAAGATGCCGAAGAGGTAAGCAAGTTGCCTTTGTTGTGGCATCACTACATGGAGCATCATGCCGGCTCTTCTTTTTTTAGTTTTTTGATAGAGCATTATGTGCGCCTGAATCATCAGCACCGGGACGAAGGGGCAAGTGAGCATCAAAAGCTGCCCATGAAGGTGCACCATCACGAAGGGCTGCAGTTGTTTTTCTTTATACTCGCAAGCAGAGAACTGCCCCCGCTTGTCAAGCTCCAAACAGTGGTGAAAGGGATAGTGGGGCACCGGGCCGGCACGCCCCGCTCTGCCATTGATTTTGTTTTTCATCCCCCCTGCCGGGCATAGCATTCAACCTTTCTTTTACCAAACGAACACAAAAGCAGCCTTGCTGCCGCTATGCGGCATGTGCTGTGGTTTATGTGTTTGCTCTTTCATTCATTAAAAAAAAGAAATGCTATGCTCAATAGAATCATTCATTTTTCCATCCATCATAGGGCAATCATAGGTTTGGCTATGTTGGCATGGTTGGCGTGGGGGATTTATTCTTTACGCCAATTGCCCGTTGATGCCGTGCCCGACATCACCAATAACCAAGTACAAATTATCACCACGGCGCCTGCTCTGTCGGCTTCCGACGTAGAGCGCTTGGTCACCTTCCCCGTGGAGCAAGCTATGCTCAATATTCCGGAGCTGAAAGAAGTACGTTCCATTTCTCGCTTTGGCTTGTCGGTTGTAACAGTGGTTTTCGATGATGCCACCGATATATACTGGGCAAGACAACAGGTGCAAGAACGCCTGGCGGGTGTGGAAGTGCCCCCGTCTATAGGAAAGCCGGCCATGGCACCTTTGTCCACAGGTTTGGGGGAGGTGTATCAATATGTGTTGCGTCCCAAGAAAGGTTATGAGCAACAATACGACGCCATGCAGTTGCGTACCTTACAGGATTGGGTGGTGCGGCGTCAGTTGCTGGGCACGCCCGGCGTGGCCGACGTCAGTGGCTTTGGCGGTTATCTGAAACAATACGAAATAGCGCTCAATCCGCAAAAACTACGCTCTTTTGGGCTCACCATTGCCGACATTGCCCGTGCCGTGGAAATGAACAACCAAAACGCGGGCTCTGCCTACATTGAAAAAGGTGAGCGGGCTTATTTTATCCGAAGCGAAGGCTTGTTGCAGTCTCTCGACGAGCTCAAACAAATTTGTGTAGGTTATACCGCACAAGGATTGCCCATTCTGCTCAAAGAGGTAGCCGAGGTGCGTTGGGGGCATGCCGTCCGTTATGGAGCACTGACCTACAACGACCGGGGCGAAGCCGTAGGCGGCATTGTGATGATGTTGAAAGGCGAAAATGCCGCCAAAGTCATTGAACGTGTGAAAGAGCGTTTGCAGCAAATACAACGAAGCTTGCCCGAGGGCGTGGTCATTGAGCCGTATTTGGACCGCACGCAGTTGGTCAATCGCACCATTCGCACCGTAGTAAAAAACCTGACCGAAGGGGCGCTGATTGTCATTGCCGTCATCATGCTGCTGTTGGGCAGCTTGCGTGCCGGCTTGGTGGTGGCTTCGGTCATTCCTTTGTCCATGCTTTTTGCCATTGGCATGATGAACGTATTTGGCATTTCCGGCAACCTGATGAGCTTGGGCGCCATTGATTTTGGCATTATTGTCGATGGCTCTATTATCATTGTAGAGGCCGGCTTGCATTACTTGCATACTCACTTTTTGAATAAACGCCTGCCGCAACAAGAGATGAACGAGGCGGTTTTTCGTTCGGCTGTGAAAGTGCGCAATGCCGCCGCTTTTGGCGAAATCATCATCATGATAGTGTATTTGCCGGTGTTGGCATTGAGTGGCGTGGAAGGGCGCATGTTCAAGCCTATGGCTGCCACCGTGATTTTTGCCATCTTGGGCGCTTTTATTTTGTCTTTAACTTATGTGCCCATGATGAGCGCATGGCTGTTCAATAAAAAAATAAAACCTACTTGGGCGGTCTCGGCGCGTATTGTGCATGCCATGCAGGCATTGTATCGACCGGTGCTGTGGGGCGCCTTGCGCCGTCGTTTGCTGGTAGTGGCCATGGCCGTATTGCTGTTTGTGCTGAGCCTGTGGCGCTTTCTGCAAATGGGCGCAGAGCTGGTGCCTACCCTGCAAGAGGGCGACATAGCCATACAAGTGACGCTCTTGCAAGGAAGCAGCCTGCAGGAAAGTGTGCGGCAAGTAAGCCGTATATCTCATATTTTATTGACTGAATTTCCGGAAGTGCGGGCTACGGTGGGCAAAATAGGCACCGCCGAAATACCTACCGACCCCATGCCCATTGAAGAAACCGACTTGATGGTGTTGCTGCACGACCGCAGCACTTGGACGCGCTTCGAAACACAGCAAGAGCTGGTGGCTGCCATTCAGCAACGGCTGGCACAAATTCCCGGCTTGCAATTGAGCTTTCAGCAGCCCATACAGCTGCGTTTCAACGAGCTGATTACAGGCATACGCCAAGATGTGGCAGTGAAGTTATATGGCGAAAACTTTGATACGCTTATGGTTTATGGAGAAAAAATAGCCCAAGTGGTGCAGAAAGTGCAAGGAGCTAAAGACTTGTATGTGCAGCGGCTGGGGGGCATGCCACAGGTGGTAGTCTCTTTCGACCGCCAAGCCTTGGCACGTTATGGTATTGACATTGCCACCGCCAACCAAAGCCTGCAGGCTGCCTCTGCCGGCTGGCAGGTGGGGCAAATATATGAAGAAGAACGGCGTTTTGATATAGTGCTGCGTTATGCAGAGCCCTTCCGCCAAAGCCCCGAAGCTTTGCAGGAAATTTACTTGCATAGCAAAGACGGGCAGATGGTACCACTTTCCAAAGTGGCTCGTATTGAGCAGAAAGAAAGCCTGAACGAAATTCGCCGCGACAATGCGCGCCGCTTCTTGAGCGTGGCGTTCAATGTGCGGGGGCGCGATATTGCCTCGGTAGTGGAAGAAGTGGAAAAAAGAATTGCCCAAGAGGTGAAATTACCGCCGGGTTACAGCCTCACTTTCGGAGGGCAATTTCAAACCCTTCAGGAAGCCCAAAACCGCCTGATGATAGCCGTACCATTGGCATTGGCACTCATTTTCATCTTGCTTTACTTCACCTTCCGCTCCTTTGCCGATGCGTTGCTTATCTTTTCGGCAGTGCCCTTGGCTGCCATTGGCGGGGTGTGGGGGCTTAGCTTGCGCAATATGCCCTTTAGCATATCGGCAGGCGTAGGCTTCATTGCCCTTTTCGGTATTGCCGTATTGAATGGCATTGTATTGATTGCGGAGTTCCGCCACTTGAAAACACAATACAGCAACTTGTGGCGGATGGTACTGATAGGGAGCCTCACCCGCTTACGCCCCGTGATGACTACCGCCCTGGTGGCGTCTATGGGCTTTTTGCCCATGGCGCTTTCTCAGTCCGATGGGGCAGAGGTACAGCGTCCTTTGGCTACAGTGGTTATCTTCGGCTTGATGACAGCTACCGTGCTCACTTTGGTGCTGCTGCCTTGCCTTTATACGCTGAAAGAACAAGGCTTTGGCGGGCGTGCCGGCAAGCGCCCCATGGCTCTGATGGTCATGATTTTCGTTCTTTCGCTCTTGTCCTTGCCTTCAAAAGGGCAGTCTTTGTTGCAGCGCCAAGAGTTGCCCGCTTTGCTGCACCAACAAGAAGCCATGCAGGCAGCCGAAATGCAGACCCGGGCACAGGAGTGGCAAGCCAAGAACTGGGCACAGCTTCCCCGCCTGCAAATAGAGTGGATGGGCGGGCAATACAATGCTATTTATTGGGACAACTACTTTGCCATACGGCAAGAGCTGCCTTTGCTTTGGCAGCTCAAAGCGCGCAAAGCACATGCCCATAGCACCTATGAACTGCAGCAGCGCCGGCAGGAGCTTCTGGCGAAAGAGCTGCTCTACCAAGCCATGCTTGCTTATGAAGAGGTGCTATATGAAAGGCAGGTGGCTGCTCTCTACGACCAAGCGGCACAAGTCACGGACTCGCTGCTCTATTTGGCTGCAAGAGCTTTTGAAAAAGGCGAAATAAGCGGCTGGCAATATAATCAGTGGCAACTGTCATCCTATCAATACACCCGCTTGCGGCGCGAGCATCAAAAAGCCTTGCGTATGGCTTCTGCTGCCCTCGCTTTGTATGCAGGCAAAGCGGCACTGCCGGCAGACTCGCTTGCCCCTTGGCAGATGCCTGCCGTAGAGCAAACAAGCATGCACCCTTATGAAGAGGTATTGCAAGCCCAACTGAAGCAAGAAGAAGCCGGCAGGCAGCGGCAGCGGGCAGAATGGATGCCCTCACTCAATCTGGGGTATTTCAACCAATCACTGACTGGCTGGCAGGGTGCCCCCGGGCAAGAGCGCTTTTATGATGCCGGCAAGCGCTTCCAAGGGGTGATGCTTACCCTCAGTTTCCCTTTTATCAATAGTGGATTGCATAAACAGCAGCAAGCCAACAAAGCGGCAATAGAAGCACGCAAGCTGGAAACAGCTTGGCAACAGAAGCAATGGAAGCTGCAAAAAGAGGAAGCCCGCAGGCAGCTGCTGTGGTTGGCAACCGAACTGAACAAGCTGCAGCCGCTTTATGAGCTGCAGCAACAGCAATTGCAGCGGGCTGCCGCAGCCTATGCCCGTGGTGAGCTTGACCGCATCACTTTTTACAATCATCGCCTTCAAGCCCTGAGCTGGCTGGCTGACTATTACACCCGCCTCTACGAATACAACCGTGCCGTGATTAGTTGGCACTATTATGCCAATACGCTCGAAGAGGCTTTGAATCAATTTTAAACACCTTTTAAAATACCGGAAAAATGAAACGTTCATTATATATTCTTCTTGCTTTGATATTGCTTGAAGCCTGCACCACAGACAAGCCACAACAAGAGACAAGCCAAGCAGCTGATGCCGCCCAAGCACCTGCTGAGCTGCAAGCAGTGGAGTTAAGCCCACAGCAAATCGAGGAAATGGGCATACAGTTCACGCAAGCCGTCCGGCAAGAGGTGTCGGAATGGGTAGAAGTGAGTGGTCAGGTGATGCCGCCGCCCGAGAGCATCATTCAGGTGAGTGCCCGCATTCCCGGTTATGTGCGCAGGCTGCAGCTCATTGAAGGGCAGCATGTGCAAAAAGGGCAAGTGCTGTTTTATATTGAAAGCTTGGACTTCGTCGATATGCAGCGGCGTTACCTGACGGTGCTCGCAGATTTGGAGCAACTCGAAAGTGCCTATAAAAGAGAGCAGGCATTGCTGGAGCTTGATGTCAATGCACGCAAAACTTTTGAACAAACCAACGCAGCTTATCGAAAGACCCTGGCAGAAAAGAAAGCTTTGGAGGCACAGTTGGAGCTGCTGGGAGTCAATCCCGTACAGATAGCTCAAGGCAGCCTGCAAAAATGGCTGCCTGTGCGTGCCGGGCGTGCTGCAGTAGTAACCAAAATATTGACCACCGAAGGGGCTTATGTGCAGCCACAGCAGGCTGTATTGGAACTGCTCGACGAACGCCATGTGCACATAGAGCTGACAGTCTTTGAAAAAGACCTGCCGAAAGTGCGGCGTGGGCAAAAAGTACGCTTGGTGTCGGCAGCAGCGCCCAACGATACATTGCATGCCAAGGTGTTTGAAGTGAATGCCAAATTAAACACAGACCGCAGCACCAATGTGCATGCACACTTTGACAAAGCCCCCGAGCATCCTGTTGCAGGCAGCTATGTGCAAGCGTGGATTGCCGTTGCGCCCCGTGTGGCGTGGGTGCTGCCTGAAGAAGCGGTCGTATATGATAACGGGCAGGCATATGTATGGCGTAAGCAAGGCAAGCAATTGGAGCCGTTGGTAGTACAGTCGGTGCCTGCCAGTGGGGGCAGTGTTGCCTTACAAGAACCTCTGCCCTTCAGTCCCCAAGACTCTATAGTCTCGACGGGTGCCTTCCGTTTGCTGGCTATTTTCCGCAATGCCGCAGAGGAGGAATAAAAGAAAGGCTGTCCCGCCGGGACAGCCTTCTTTTCAGGTTTCTATTTCGATACCTTTTTTGTTCTTGAATTTGTATTCGTTGATAGCCAATGAGCTATCAGGAATGACACGCACCCAAGTGCCGTATTTAAAAAACCACTTCATTTGTTTGGACCAAAGCCCCTTGGTGAAGTAGGCATGTAAATAAGGGTGCACAATAAGACTTAGACCGCGCTCTTTTTGGTGATGCACGATGTAGTCCAAAGCATTTTCAATGGCATCTGCAATTAATATGCTGGCAGAGATGCTGCCGGTGCCATTGCAGGCGGGACAAACCTCGCGGGTTTTAATGTTTAATTCGGGACGGACGCGCTCCCGGGTGATTTGCATCAGACCGAAGCGGGTGATGGGTAATATCGTATGGCGGGCACGGTCGCTTTTCATGAATTCCTTCATGGCTTCGTACACCGCTTTCTTGTGGGCGGGGTTTTTCATGTCTATGAAATCAATGACAATGATGCCGCCCATGTCTCTGATACGCAGCTGACGGGCTATCTCTTTGGCTGCTTCCAAGTTTACTTTCAGCGCCGTTTCTTCTTGATTGCCCGTATTGGCTGCCTGGTTGCCGCTGTTTACGTCTATGACGTGTAAGGCTTCGGTGTGTTCAATGATCAGGTAGCCACCGCCGGGAAGCGACACGCTCTTGCCAAAGATTTGTTTGAGTTGCTTTTCGATACCGTAGTGTTCAAAAATGCCCACTTTGCCATTGTATAGCTTCACGATTTTTTCGCGGTCGGGGGCTATACGCCGTATGTATGAGCGTATTTCTTCATACATGGCGGGGTCGTCAACCACTACCGCATCGAAATTTTCATCGAGCATGTCGCGCAAGATGGCAGACACGCGGCTCAATTCACCGATAATTTTGGCAGGCGGGCGTGCCTCTCGCAAAATGCGATAACCGGCTTCCCATCGTTCCATCAGCTCACGCAGGTCGGCATCGAGTTCTGCTACTTCTTTGCCTTCGGCTGCCGTGCGCACAATCACACCAAAATTCTTGGGTTTGATAGAGTTGATAAGGCGTAGCAGCCTGTTGCGCTCTTCTTTTTTGATGATTTTTTTCGATACGTTGACGGTATCGGCAAAGGGAATGAGCACCAAATAGCGTCCTGCAATGGTGAGTTGGCAGGACAGGCGGGGACCTTTATTCGAAATAGGTTCTTTTTCTATTTGTACCAAAATGGGCATGTTGCGTTTGAGCACCTGCCCTATTTTGCCCCCTTTTTCTATGGGCTCTTCAAACCGGATATTGTCTAACTTATGCGTTTTTTGCCGTTTGGCAATAGTGTCTTTGGTATAGCGCAACAGCGTGCGTACGTTCGGACCCAAGTCGGTGTAGTGCAAGAAAGCATCTTTTTCGTAGCCTACATCGATGAACGCCGCGTTGTGTCCTGAGACTACCTTTTTTACCGTCCCGAAGTAAATGTCTCCTACATTAAATGGATTGTCCCCCTCTACTACATGATACTCGATAATGTCTTTGTCATTGAGCAGCGCAATGCGTACGCTGTTTTTGCTGACATTGACAATCAGTTCATGACTCACGGTCTTATGGTTTTGCTCATTCATGTAAAAAAGAGGGAAAAGGCTTCCGACTGAAGCCTTTCAGGTGAGTGCATTCAAGATGCACTAACGGTTTTTCTTCTTATGACGGTTTTTTCTTAGTCTTTTTTTGCGTTTGTGTGTCGCAATCTTGTGTCTTTTACGTTTTCTTCCACAAGGCATAGTCTTGTTATTTTTTGGTGAAACATTAATTTAATTCCTTCATTGCTTGCTCTATTTGCGCTTTGGCGGCGGGGTCTTGCAGTTGCTCAAGGGCTTTTTGCAAGGTAGCTTTGGCTTCTGCTGTTTTGCCGAGATTCAAATAACTCTCGGCAAGCAACAAATAAGCCTCGGCATGCTGCGGGTTCACCTCAAGCAAGTGCTCGAAACGCTGCGTTGCCTTATCATAAGCTCCCCGTTGCATGGAAAGCAACCCCAAGTTGTAGAGCGCCAACTCATGATTGGGATTCGTCTGCAATATACTCAAAAGCATCTGAATGCCACGCATGGGCTCCTGCGTGGTGATATAGGTCATCGCCATTTTAGCCTTGGCATCCAGTAATGTTTCGTCTTCGTTCAGCACTTGCTCATAAAGTGCTCTGGCTTGTTCGCCAAAGCGGTTGGCGCGCTCTACGTCCATAGCAAAACGGAATGCCTCATAGTAGGCATCGGCAGCACGCAGCTTGTCTTGTATGCTTTGGCTGCGCCCGGCTTTCCATGCCATGTAGTAGGCGGCGCTGTCGAAGCGCCCGGCTTGGTAGAAAGCCATTGCCAGTGAATCTGCCCACAGAGGCTTTTCGCTTGCTCGGGCTTGGCTCCATGCCTCTTTCAAGCGCTTGATTTGAGCAAGCGAAGCCTCAGATAATTGCATGTTGGCATGGGGTTCGTCGCCGCTGTTTTCTTGGGTGCTTGGGGTATCTGCCGTTGCCGTGCTGGCAGGGGCAGCCGGTTTTTTTACCACCTGCCGGGGCAGAGCATACAAGCCGCCCATCAGGGCTATTCCGCCAATGCCTACAATTATCTGAGACTTATTCATGAGCAGAGTGAATTAGATTTAAACAGCTGCTTCTTCGCGGCTTTCTTCTACTTTCAAGTTGTTCTTTACGGCTTCTGCAAAAGTCTTTGCAGGCTTGAACGAAGGTACATAATGCGGCTCGATGATGATAGCCACGTTTTTTGCAATATTGCGAGCGGTTTTGCGAGCCCGTTTTTTGTTTACGAAGCTGCCAAAGCCGCGGAAGTAAATGTTTTCGCCTTTGGTCATGTTGTCTTTTACTACCTCAAAAAAGGTCTCTACTACTTTTTGAACATCAGCTTTGTCGATACCAGTCTTCTCAACAATCTGTGCGATAACTTCTGCCTTTGTCACGGTTCTTACAATTTTTAAGTTAAACCTTGATCCTACTAAAAAAGATAACGAGTTAAAAACCACTGTTTTAGTGGAACACAAAGGTATAGCTTGTTTATCGATTTTAAAAATACTTGTCAAAAAATTTAATATTGTCCGGGAAAACAGAAAAACATAAAATATTGAAATTCAGATTTAAAACACCGGCTTTATGAAAATGATTCCCCGCTTTGCCGGGCGCCTGCTCGAGTGGTATCGCTTGCATCAGCGGGATTTGCCCTGGCGTAAGACGCGTGACCCTTACCGCATTTGGCTTTCTGAAGTCATTCTTCAGCAAACGCGCGTAGCGCAAGGGCTCGCTTATTATGAGCGTTTTGTAGAGCACTACCCCACCGTGCATCATTTGGCAAAAGCGCCCATAGAAGAAGTGTTGCGTTTATGGCAAGGGCTGGGCTATTATAGCCGGGCGCGCAACTTGCATGCTGCCGCCCGCACCATCAGCATACAGTGGGCGGGGCGTTTCCCCGCTTCTTATGACGAGCTGCGCCGATTGAAAGGCGTAGGCGACTACACAGCCGCTGCCATTGCGTCTTTTGCTTTCGATGAACCCGTGGCCGTGGTCGATGGCAACGTGTTTCGTGTGTTGGCGCGCCTCTACGGTTTGTACGACGACATTTCCCGTACAAAGACCAAACACAAGTTCAAAGCACTAAGCGAAGCACATATGCCACCGCAGGAAGCTGCTGCCTACAACCAAGCCATGATGGAGTTTGGTGCCGTGCAGTGTACGCCGCAAAAGCCTTTGTGCATGACCTGTCCTTTTCGTGATGACTGCTATGCCGCACAATATGGCAAACAGCAGGAGCTACCGGTAAAGAGCAAGAAAACTACCAAGCGCAAGCGTTATTTATCTTATCGTTTCTTTTACCGTAACGGCAAGTTATGGATGCAAGAGCGCAAACAAAAGGACATATGGAAGGGGCTGTACGAACCGGCCCGCATCGAAGCAGCTACGGCGCGCGAGATGGAACAGCTGTTGCAAAACGAAGCACCGGCAGCGCTTTGGCAACAAGCACAAGCCATTGAGCAAATACGCCATTTGCTCACACATCAGGAGCTGTTTATTGATATAGGCATGCTGCACCTGCCACCGGATGCAGCCTTGCCGCCCTTCCTGAAGGATGGCGGCGATTGGTTTACACCGGAAGAATGCGACGCTTTGCCCAAGCCCATTGTGATTGCGCAGTACTTCGAACGCCACAGGCATCTTCTGCATGAATAAAGCATCCATTTTTCGAAAAAAAGCAAAAACGTAACTGCCTGACCATCCTTTTTTTAACCAAAATTCTTTATATTCATGCATATTTGCACACTAAAACAAGCGTAAATTATGGCAAGAGGACTCAACAAAGTAATGCTTATCGGCAACTTAGGTGCCGACCCCGAAGTGCGCACCCTGGAGAGCGGTTCTGTAGTGGCTACTTTCAATTTGGCAACTACCGAAACCTACATGGACAAGCAGGGCAACCGCCAATCGATCACCGAATGGCACCGGATAGAAATGTGGGACAGCTTGGCTAAAATTGCAGAGCAATATTTGCGCAAGGGAAGTCAGGTATATATAGAAGGAAAAATCAGAACAGACAACTGGGAAGACAAAGACGGCAACAAACGCTCTATGGTGAAAATACGTGCCCAGTCGATGATATTGCTGGGCGGGCGCCCGGACGAGCAGTCTACCACCTCTTCTTATGGTTCGTCCAATGTGGCATCGCATACACCACCGGCAGAAAAAAGCACTTCTTCAGTAGATGATGTGCCGCCCTTCCTGGCTGATGACGATGACGACGATTTACCGTTTTAAGCCCTTCCGGCTTTGAGCATACAAGCACACAGCGGTCCCCTGTCTGTGGAAAAAGCAGCGCTGCGGTGTGCTTGTATCTTTTTTAAAATGAAAACTGTGCCACCATCCATTGCGCCCGGCTTTCCAATTCTGCTTTTAGCTCACGAATGCGTGCGGAAGAATAGAGCAAATCGGCTTCATGGATATAGCGGCGGGCTACTTCCCATTGACCTCGATTGAAGGCATGCGCTGCTTGGTTGTAATAATACAGGGCTATCAGTTGCACAAAACTGATGCCGGTAAATTGTCCGCCTTCGGCGTAAAAACGGGCGTGTTCGACTATGTCTTGCTCAAATTCCAAAAAGCCGTTTTCATCGGTTGACTCAAGCACAATTTCTTCATTTCCAAGGCGCACTTTTACGAATACGTGATGGGGGGCCTCCATGATTTCATAAGGAACGCCTATTTTACCCAAAAGATAAGCATACACCATGCTGCCCGTTACGCAGTCGAAAGCACCATTTCCCGGCAAGTCGCTCCATCGGCTGTAAGCTTGATATTCTTTCAGCAGGTTTTTTTTTGTATGCCGGAAGAGTTTGTATAGTAAGTTTTTATTGACAGGCCGTTTGCTTGCCTGTGCTTCCCAATAGAGGCGTTCACCTTCGATGGCTTGCCGGAAAGCATGAAACTCACGCAAAATGGCGTGCCGCGTGTGCTGCTCTGTATCCGAAAAAGCAGGCTGTACGCCGCTCTCGGACGGTTGTGCAAAGCCCCGGAAGCTGAATATCAGAAGGAACATCCCTGCCAAGCTGTATAAATAGCGCCTCATGGTCTTCTGTTTTTAAGATGTGTTAACTCTAAGTTAACAATTTCTTAACATTGAAACAAACAAAAAGGCGCCCATATACGGCAAACAGGTGTAAGAAATTGGCTTATGAGGGCAAAACCCATTCAATTATTTGGGCATCGTTGATTCTGATATAGCCTTCCCGGCTTAAATCTTCGAGGGCTTGCTCAATGAGTTTTAAGTCCAATTGTTTGATGTGTTTGCGCAGGTCTTCCAGAGGCAGGGGGGCTTGGCGGCACAGCGCTTTGATATGCTCTTTTACATTTTGAAGGCGCTCTGCCGCTTTTTTCTTTTTCTTTTCACCAATACAGTAGTCACAGAAGCCGCAACTTTGCTCGTTTTTTTCACCGAAGTAATGCGCAATGAACAAGCTGCGGCAGTGCTGTCCGCGGCAGTATTGCTCCATGGCTTCTACCTTCGCCAGATGGTTCTCTTTAAGCTCTTGCAAAAGGTGGTAGCGCAGCGGAAGCCGTTGAGCTTGATGGCGGGGCAGCAAAAAGGTAATCTGACTGCCCTCGCCGGCAGCTTGGTAGTCCATGACGCCTGCTTTGCGCAATTGTAAAAGAGCGTGGTGCAGCTCTTGGGGCTTCATGCTTAGCTTCTTTGCCCATTCATTGAGCGAAAAGGCATGGTATTCAGTAAACAGCTTGCCACCACCCAAGCGCAGACATCCTTTGATGACGCCTTCAAGATGGGGGCTTCGCAGGATAAAATCGTAAAGGTCTTTTTGATTGAGCAGCACATGCAACTGAGCCGGGCGGTAGAAGTCTTCGGCAAACTCGATAATGCCCAGTTGTTCGAGTGCTTTGAGCGAAAAATAAGCTTCTTGGGCAGAGAGGCCGCTGCGCGTCTGCCATTGCTCGAAATGAAAATCGAAACTTTGACCTTCGCCACTGCCTACAGCCAATTGAAAATAGTTGCTGAGCGACTCATAAGCCCGCCGTAAAACGGCTTCGGGGGGATAGCTGCGTTCGATTTGTGCTTTGAGCTTTTGAAAGTCGGAAGCATGGTAAAGCAGTACGGCATAGGCGGGCTGTTCGTCACGCCCGGCACGCCCGGCTTCTTGGTAATAGGCTTCCGGCGAGGCGGGTGGGGCTATATGCAAAACCAGACGGACGTCGGGCTTGTCGATGCCCATGCCGAAAGCATTGGTTGCTACCATCAGCCGAAGGCGGTTGTGTATCCATTCGTTTTGCTTGTGGTTGCGTTCTTGGGCGCTCAGCCCCGCATGGTAGTAGCCGGCAGAAAAGCCCTTCTTGCGTAGCCAAAGTGCCAGCTGCTCACATCGCTTGCGTGTATCGGCATACAGAATGGCGCTGCCTTTTACTTTTTGCAAGATATACAGCAGCCTTTCTGCTTTGTTTTCTTCTTCAAAGACCGAATAAGACAGGTTGGGACGCAAAAAGCTTTTTTGAAAAAAACGATAATCGGAACTGAACTCCAGCTTCTCGCGAATGTCTTGTTGCACTTGTGGCGTGGCCGATGCCGTGACGGCAAGAGTAGTAGGGCGCTGTGGAAGCTGCGCCCGGAAACGGGCTATTTGCAGGTACGCCGGCCGGAATTCGTAGCCCCATTGTGAAATGCAGTGCGCTTCGTCTACAGCCAGCAGTTGAATGTTCATTTTCTTTGCCCGCTCAATGAAAAGGCTTGTTTGCAGGCGCTCGGGCGATACGTATAAAAAGCGCACATTGCCATAGATACAACGATCCAGGGCGAAATCGATTTGCCGGTGGCTCATGCCGGAGGTGATGAGTTCGGCGGCAATGCCCCTGCGTTTTAGCTGTTCCACTTGGTCTTTCATGAGCGCAATCAGGGGCGACACCACCAAGCATAGACCCGGACGCAACAAAGCCGGTACTTGATAGCAGATGGATTTGCCCCCACCGGTGGGCAACAGAGCCAAGGTATCGTGCCCTTCCAATACCGAGCGGATGATGTGCCATTGCATGGGGCGGAAGGACGTGTAGCCCCAGTATTGTTTTAAAACACTGAGCGCTTCAGCTTCGGAAGGCAGTTGTGTGTGTTCGTAACTCATGAAAATCAGGGATGTAATGACCTTTCCTTTGAATTTAAGATTTTTTTGTGTTTGTATTGCCTGATTTTTGCTAATGAACTAAAACAGTTTTTTTGTTTCAACAAAACACAAGCTGTATGAAAAAGATTTTACTTTGGGGCTTGCTGACAGCCTTTGCTGCAGCACCCACTTGGGCTCAGCAAGACGGGCAAGACACTTATCAGGACCCGTCCATGACCATGGGGCTGTCTGCTATGGACAGCATGAGTGTGTTTAAGCTGCCCTTCGTGTACACCAAAATTGGCGAGCAGCAGTATGTAGGTTTTCGCATTCAGCCCGAAATTGCCATTTGGAAAATAGGCGTGGGCTTCGACGTGCCTTTGTTGTGGAATGTGGAAACAGGCGAGCTGCGTAAAGACGAGTTTCAGAACGGTGTGGGGGCGCTGCGTATGATGCGTTATCTGCGCTATGGCTTCAAAAAGCGCGACAAGGTATATGTAAAGATAGGTGACATGACGGGCGAGTACATAGGTTTTGGTGGCTTGGTCAACCAATACACCAACTCACCCTCGTTTGAAAAACGTGCCGTAGGTATCAGTGCTGACATCCGCCCCGTTCCGTACTTTGGTATTGAAGGGCTTTATGGCAACCTGAGCACTCCGGGCTTGTTGGCGGTGCGCCCTTATGTGCGTCCTTTGGCAACTACCGAAATACCCGTAGCCAAAACGGTAGAAATAGGCTTTACCTATCTGCAAGACCGCGACAATACCGATTACACAAAAGTATTTCAAGATGACGAAGCAGTCAATGATCCCTCCAATCTGCCTTCTACCTATTATGTACGCGATGGGCTAAGTGCCTGGGGCGTGGATATGGGCGTTACGGTTGTGAACAACTCCATGCTGCGCCTGACGGCTTACACCCAGTACAACAAACTGAACAAAATAGACTCAGACAGCTTGCAAGCACGCCAGTTGGAGTTGGCTATTGCCAACCCTGAGCAGGCTGACCTTATCAACGGTTACAAAGCCGGTACCGGTTTTAGCTTTGGGGCGCATGCGGGCATCAACTTCATTGCCAATATCTTTAACTTAGATGTGCGCTTGGAGCGTTTGTGGTTTAGCGACTACTATCAGCCTCAGTTTTTCAATGCCATTTATGAGCTGAACAAAGATGCCAAAATTGAAAGCCTGTTGACCACTACTTCCTTGACCGGAACTTTTGGTTCGTTGACCGGTACCATCATCAACAAGGTGCGCTTGGGTGGCGGCTTGCTCTTGCCTGACAATGTGTCGGAAGAAAACCCCGCATACATCTATCTGACTTTGGATGCCAATGAGTTGATTGAGGGGTGGATTATTCAAGGTTCTTATATCAAAGGACAACTGGCTGATTTGAGCGACGCTTTTACCTTGGACCAGCGCTCTTTGGCGCAAGGGCGCTTGGCTTACCGCTTTGCCAAGTTTTTGGCTTTGGGTGTAGATGCCAAGTGGACTTTTGCCCGCACGGTGGAAAATGGGGTAGAGAAGTTCAAAGTGCAGCAGTTTATCATGCCTTACTTCGGCTTACACGTGCCGTTTAATTTGAACAAATAAACCGTAGGGCTTCTTCTCAATAACATAAAATAAAGGGCAACCTCCGGTAAGCAGGTTGCCCTTTGGTTTGTCAGAGTATTGAGTGCTTAAGTCATAAAACGCTCTTCAATGAAATGCGCGAGGTGGGGCACCGGCAGTTCGGGCAGGTAGGGCCGGCTGTAGCCTTTGCCTATCTTATCCAAGTTGCGCAGGGCCGAAGAGCTGATGTGTTCGTATTCCACATCGCAGTGGAAAAATACGGTTTTAAGATTGTGCTTCATGTCGCGCATAAACTGCAGCTGATTCATCTCATAAGCCAAATCATCGCCATTGCGTAGCCCCCGGATAAGCGTCACGTCGGCATACGCTTCTTTGCTTGTCAAATAATCGGTAAGCAGGCCTTCGAAGCCTTCGGTTTGGCGGTAATACAGTATGGGGCTGATGGCGTCGCGGGTCAGTGCATCGGTTTTTTCCGGATTGATGCCCCGCGCTATGATGACCTTGTCAAATACCTGCTCGGCTTTCACCAAAATATTATAGTGCCCTTTATGAAAAGGATTGAACGAGCCGGGATAAACACCAATTTTGGGCTTATAGTGCAGCAGGTAATCGTAAAGGCTTTGCAGGTTGTTTTGATTTTCGGGATAGCGCTCTATCCAGTGCTGAAGCAACTTCAGGCGCGCTTCGCGGTAAATACGGTAATCAAAGCACTGATATTCCTTAAAAATGGCAGCCTCCCACCGCAGCAACTCCACAAATGAGCCGTGGCGCAATAGGTGGGTATCGAAGCGGCAAAATAGGGCCGAAAGCGGGTGGGTAGCTTCGTGGGTGCGGGTGTCCAGGATAATCTGCTTCACCAGTGCAGCGGCTTCGCTTTGTTGCGGGCAGTCGGCTTCGAACAAAGCAGCCGATAGTTCTTCATTATCTGTGCGCCAAGGCAGATATACCGCATCATGGTAAAAGGCAGCTGCTATCAAAATATGCCTTTCGCTGTCTTTCACCTCGCTTTGCTCTATACAGCCCAGCAGCTCTTTGAGGTGGGCAAGGTTATGATAAAAACGATGCGGCTCTTGCCACCTTGTCAAGAGGTGTTCGTAAGACTTGATGCCGAAAAAAGCAAAGGTGTCGTGGTATTGTTTGAGCCACGACACCTCCGGGGTTTGATTATGCATGCTCACAACGGTTTGCTTCTTGTTTGTAAGCCGGACGGGGTTTTAGTTGTAATATTTGGAAAAGCTTTTGGTCTTCCACGTAATCGGGGTTGGGGGTGGTGAGCAGTTTGTCGCCGGCAAAGATAGAGTTGGCACCTGCCAGAAAACACAAGGCCTGCTCTTCCACGTTCATACGCACGCGTCCTGCCGATAGGCGCACCATTGCCTTGGGCATCAGAATACGGGCGGTGGCTATCATGCGCACCATTTCCCACACAGACACACGCGGCTGCTCTGCCAGCGGGGTGCCCGGCACCGGCACCAACGCATTGATGGGCACCGATTCAGGATGCGTACTCATGGTAGCCAGCGTATGCAGCATGGCTATGCGGTCTTCTTCTTTTTCGCCCAAACCTATGATACCACCTGAACAAACTGAAATGCCGCTTTTGTTGACAGCCTCGATGGTCTTCAAACGGTCTTCATAGGTGCGCGTCGATATGATGTCGTCGTAATAGTCTTCACTTGTATCCAAGTTGTGGTTGTAGGCATAAAGTCCCGCTTCCTTTAATTTTTGTGCCTGCTCTTCGGTGAGCATGCCCAGGGTACAACATACCTCCAAGCCCAAATTGGCTACGCCTTTCACCATCTCAAGCACTTTGTCGAAGTCGCGGTTATTGCGCACTTCACGCCAAGCGGCGCCCATACAGAAGCGGGTGCTGCCTGCTTCTTTGGCTTCCAGTGCTTTTTTGAGCACGGTTTCCACATCCAGTAGTTTGTGCACTTCCACGCCGGTATTATAGCGGGCTGCCTGCGGGCAGTAGGCACAATCTTCCGGACAGCCGCCGGTTTTAATGGAAAGCAGGGTACACACCTGCACTTCGTTGGGGTCATGATATTGACGATGCACCGTAGCGGCGCGGTAAATCAAATCCATGATAGGGGTTTGGTAAATGTCACGCACTTCTTCAAGTGTCCAGTCGTTTCGTATCATAGCCGTATGATTTTCTTTTGTGTATTCAATTATAGAGAAGAAATTTGCACTTTGCAATTTGAAGCAAAAATATTGAATAAAATTGAGAGTAGGCATTGCGCCTTTTAAATCTGCATTTTTATGGATAGCATCTCTTTTGAAAAATACCAGGGCGCCGGCAACGATTTTATCATTATCGACAACCGCGCAGGGCACTTCCCCAAGGATGAAGCCGGGCTGATTGCGCGTATGTGTCAACGCCGTTTCGGCATTGGAGCCGACGGGCTTATTTTGATAGAACACGCGCCGCAAGCCCACTTCAAGATGATTTACTTCAATGCCGATGGCTACGAAGGGTCTTTGTGCGGAAATGGTGCGCGCTGCGCGGTGGCTTTTGCCCATAAACATGGCATCTGCCCGCAGTCAGTAGTTTTTGAAGCCTACGACGGCATGCACGAAGCAGAAGTACTGAGTAACGAAATTAAATTGAAGATGCAGGACGTGACGGAAGTCAATGCCATGTCGCCGGAAGCCTGCTTTCTGGACACCGGCTCGCCTCATTATGTGCAATGGGTGAAAGAACTGGCCGCTTTTCCGGTGCTGCAGGAAGGAAGGCGCATCCGCTATGCCGATCCCTTTGGACCAAAAGGCACCAACGTGAATTTCATTGAACATAAAAGCCCCGGAACCATTGCCATCCGCACTTATGAGCGTGGCGTGGAAGACGAGACCTATGCCTGTGGCACCGGCGCTACGGCTGCCGCTTTGGCCGCTGCTTTGCGTGGCATGCCTTCGCCGGTAAAAGTGGAAGCTTTGGGCGGCACTTTGACGGTATATTTCCGCATGCTAAGCCCCGGACATTTCACCGACATTTATCTGCAGGGACCGGCCGTCTTTGTTTTCCGTGGTGAATATCCCTTGCACTGACACTATGGCAGTCTTCCTCAAAAAGTTTTGCAAAATGTATTACTTTTGTAGTAAAACTCATACACTTATATTTTGTGTTTTCATAGCAAACGAACGAACTTCAAAATTTGAATAAGCAATGTCGAATATTGTTGAAAAAGCGCTAAGCGCCATTTTTGGCTCGAAAAAAGAGCGAGACCTGAAAAAATTGCTTCCTTACGTTGAAAAAATCAACGCCGAGTATAATAAGCTTTCTTCCTTGAGCAACGACGAGCTGCGTGAAAAAACACGTTCCATTCAGGAACGCATCCGCCAAGAGTTGGCGCCCTATGAGCAGCAAATACAAAAGCTGCGCGACGAGGCGGCCGCCCTGCCGGAGCAAAGCTTGTCTCAAAAAGAGGCACTGTTCCGTCAGATAGACGAAATAGAAAAACAAAGCCTGCAGCATCTGGAAAAAGTACTGGACGAATGCCTGCCTTTGGGCTTTGCTATTGTGAAAGAAACAGCCCGGCGTTTCAAGGAGAACGAAGAGTTGGAGGTGACTGCCACCGACTTTGACCGTGAGTTGGCTGCCGTCAAAGATTACGTGCGCATCGAAGGCGATAAAGCCTATTGGAAAAACTCATGGGAGGCCGCCGGCAACCGCATCACCTGGGACATGGTGCACTATGATGTGCAGCTGATCGGGGGGGTTGTCTTGCATCAAGGTAAGATTGCCGAGATGGCAACCGGTGAGGGTAAAACGCTGGTAGCCACCTTGCCGGTGTTCCTGAACGCCTTAGCCGGCAAAGGGGTGCACCTGGTAACGGTCAACGACTACCTTGCCCGTCGTGATGCCGAATGGATGGGACCGCTTTATGAGTTCCACGGTCTGCGCGTGGATTGTATTGACAAACATCCGCCACATTCCCCCATGCGTCGCCGGGCTTATGAGGCTGACATTACCTACGGTACCAACAATGAGTTTGGTTTCGACTACCTGCGCGATAACATGGTGCGCCAGCCCGAAGAAATGGTGCAGCGTGGGCATCACTATGCCATTGTCGATGAGGTGGACTCCGTCTTGATTGATGAAGCCCGTACACCACTTATCATTTCCGGACCTATTCCCAAAGGCGACCAGTCGGAACTCTACCGCACCTATAAGCCGCGTGTGGAGGCATTGGTGAACGAGCAGCGCCGCTTGGTCACGCAGCTGCTGAACGAAGCCAAGAAGAAAATAGAAGCCGGCGACACCAAAGAAGGTGGATTGGCGCTGTTCCGTGCTTATCGTGGCTTGCCCAAGTACCGCCCCTTGATTAAGTATTTGAGTGAACCGGGCATTAAGAAGATACTGCAAAAAACAGAAGCCATTTATTTAGCGGAAAACGCTAAGCTGATGCCCGAGGCAGATGCACCGCTTTTCTTCACTATTGACGAGAAAAACAACCTGGTGCAACTGACCGAAAAAGGGTTGGAAGCCATCACCAAAGCAGGTGAAGACCCCGATTTCTTCGTGTTGCCCGACATAGGCACCGAAATAGCCAAGATTGAAAACGACCCGGCGCTTTCCTCGCAAGAAAAAGTAGAAAAGAAAGAAGCCCTCATTGAAGACTATAAAACCAAGGCGGAGCGTATCCATGCCGTCAATCAGTTGTTGAAAGCCTACTGTCTTTTTGAAAAAGACGTCGATTATATCATCGATGAGGGCAAAGTGAAAATTGTAGATGAGCAGACCGGGCGTGTCATGGAAGGGCGTCGCTATTCCGACGGCTTGCATCAAGCGCTGGAAGCCAAGGAGAACGTAAAAATAGAAGACGCCACACAGACCTACGCTACCATTACCCTGCAGAATTACTTCCGCATGTATCACAAACTTGCAGGTATGACCGGTACGGCAGAAACCGAAGCCGACGAGTTTCGCGAAATCTACGGTCTGGATGTGGTGGTGATTCCTACCAACAAACCGGTAATTCGCGATGACCGCCCCGATAAAGTGTATAAAACCATGCGCGCCAAGCTCAATGCCGTCATTGCCGAAATTGAGGAGATGCGCGCCAAAGGGCGTCCTGTGCTGGTAGGTACCACCTCCGTGGAGATGTCCGAAATCATCAGCCGCATGCTGCAGCTGCGCAAAATACCGCATCAGGTATTGAACGCCAAGCACCACCAGCGGGAGGCTGAAATCGTTGCCAACGCCGGGCAAGCAGGTGCCGTCACCATTGCTACCAACATGGCGGGGCGTGGTACCGACATCAAATTGTCGCCCGAGGCCAAAGCCGCCGGTGGTTTGGCTATCATCGGTACCGAGCGCCACGAGTCGCGGCGGGTAGACCGCCAGCTGCGTGGACGTGCCGGCCGCCAAGGCGACCCCGGTTCTTCGCAGTTCTTCGTCAGCTTGGAAGACAACCTCATGCGCTTGTTTGGCTCGGACCGCATCGCCAAAGTCATGGACCGCATGGGCATGAACGAAAACGAGGTGATTCAAAGCAGCATGGTGAGCAAGTCCATCGAGCGAGCTCAAAAGAAGGTAGAAGAAAACAACTTCGCCATTCGTAAACGCCTGCTTGAGTACGATGATGTCATGAACGTGCAGCGTGAACACATTTACAAACGCCGCCGCCATGCTTTGTTTGGCGATCGCCTCGACGTGGATATTAATCAAATGTTTGCCGGTCTGTGCCAAGAGATAGTAGAATCCCTGAAAGCCCAAGACGCTTATGAGGACTTTAAGCTGGAAGTAATTGCTACTTTTGGCTTTGAGCCCGCCATCACAGCCGAAGAGTTTGCACGCGAAGAGGTAGCTGCTTTGGTACGAAAGCTTTATGCACAGGCCCGTGCTCATTATGATGAAAAAAATCAGCGCCTGCTGCAACAAATTATGCCTTTCCTGAAAGAAAAATACAAGGAAATAGGCGACACCGTGCGCAACATAGAGATTGTCTTTACCGACCATAAAAAACTGATTCGCATAGCAGCGGACTTTCAAAAGGTCGTGGAGTCGGAGGGCAAGGAGCTGATACGTGCTTTGGAACGCACCACCGTGCTTGCCCTGATTGACCAAGAATGGAAAGAGCACCTGCGCGAGATGGACGACCTGCGCCAGTCGGTGCAAATGGCGGTGCACGAGCAGAAAGACCCTCTCATCATCTACAAGTTTGAAGCTTTTGAGTTGTTTAAAGATTTGCTCGCACGCATCAATCGCGACGTAACCGGCTTTTTGATGAAAGCCACCTTGCCGCAGGCGCCGGCCGAAGTGCGTGAAGCACGCCCGCCACGCGAGCAAGCGCCCAAGCTCAAAGAGCAAAAACCGGCTGCTTTGGATGAACAGCCCAAAGCCCATGACCCGGCGCCGGTGCAGAAAACCGCACCTATTCAATCAGCCAAAACCATTGGACGAAACGATAAGGTTACTGTGCGCTACCACGACGGGCGGGTGGTCAAAGATGTGAAGTATAAAAAAGTGGAGCAGGATATTTTAAACAATCGTTGCGTGATTATTCAAGAATAGAAGCTTGGAAAGCAGCCGGCAACTGCCGGTTGCTTCTTTTTTTATAGATTAGTGTCTGATTATCAAACGCCATATTTATGCGCTACCTGCTGCTTATTGCTTTCGCAACGCTTCTTTTGGGGTGTGCCCCTCATGGCAGAACACAAAAAAACGAAGCGAAGAAGGACCTTGCCGTAGATACTTTGTTGGCTAAGGTGCGCCCCGTTTATGATTACACCCCCGTTCTTTTTACCGATTCCGGGCAAAGTGTACGTATTTCCGGCAATAATGTCTTTTTACACCAAGACACCGAAACCATTTTCAGAGCATTGTCTGCTTATAAGCGCATTTTAGTGCGTAAGGAAATGCCCGGTTACCGGGTGCAGGTTTTTGTGTCGCCCGACAGAAGCGAGGCAGTAAATGCAAAAAACAAATGCTACAGCCTTTTTCATCCGGACTATGAAGTGTATTTTGAATACAGCCGTCCAAAATATAGAGTGAAGGTGGGCGACTTTGCCAGCCGGGAAGAAGCCTACGAGCTTTACAAAGAAGCTAAGCGGTATTTTCCGACGGCCATTGTGGTGCCCGACCGGGTGGTGATTATCACCGAGGCAACCGAAGATGATTTGATGCTCATCAGAAAACGGCGGGAGGCTGAAAAAGAAAATCGTTGACAGATAAACTTTACTTTCTGGCTGTTTCCGGAATTAAAGAGTAGAGCAAAGAACTGGGCAACAAGCATCATCCGGAATGATACAGATAAACAGACTACTTTTTTTTATATGTTTGAGCGTGCCGGCAGCCTTTGGCGGGGGGCTTGATGTGGTGCAAACATTCCCTGCTCACGGAACGGACGATGCGCACCCCAATGCTATTTATTGGGTAGAATTCAATGCCTCTATTCAAAAAGGGAGTGGAACAATAACATTTTATGCCTATCCGTCGAACGGCGTACTGCAGGAAATAAACATAGCTGATGACGAGGTGTGGATAGAAGGCAAGCGTTTGTTGATAAACTTGCCCGACATGTTGCCGCCGGATACGGAAGTATGGGTGAAAATCTCACCGGGAGCAGTCATAGGGCAGCAAGGTCAGGTCTTTCAAGGCATTGTCAGCAACAATCGTTGGCGCTTTCGCACCCGTCGAAACTTGTTGTTTTATACGGCGAAAAGCCCCTATGGCGATTGCGTGCCCTTGGAAACTGTTTTGGAAATAGAGTTTCCGCAATCGGTTGGTACAGGTGGCGGTTCGCTTTTTTTGCTGAAAGACAAAGATACCGTACATATCTGGGCTGCCGGCGAAGGCATGCGTGTTGATAGCAATAAGGTCCGTTATGAACTTCCCTTTGCCTTGGAGCCTCTGCAGCCTTATGATGTTTTGGTCGATACGGCCGCTTTCTATGCTGCCGGTGCTGTTGCTTTTGTAGGCATCAACGATCGCAACCAATGGCACTTTTCAACCGGCGTGCCTTCGCCTGAAACCATCAATGGAGCAGCTTGTGCCGGGGAGCCGTGTGTTGTTCAGGCTGCGCCCCCTCTTGACTTGCCTGCCGGCGAAGGTTCTTTTTTGTGGTATGACAGCCCCGTAGCAACTGCCCCCCTGACAAACCCACAAGGTGAGCCTTACCGGGAAGCTACTTTTCTGATAGAGCAGCTCAATGAAAACACAACGCTTTTTGTCAGTTGGGTATGGCAGGGATGCGAGAGTGCCCGCAAACCTGTGCAGGCAAGACTATTGCCTGCGCCCAAAGTGAAAATCAAAAAGCCGGCCTCTTCGGTTTTTGAAGGAGACACCATCACACTAAACGCAACGGGGGCAGAATTTTACTATTGGACACCCGCCTCGATTATTGTGGGAGATACGATCGGAAGCCAAGTGCAAGTCAAAGCTACTGCCGGTGTCCCTATAGTAGTGGTTGGCGAAAATAACTACGGCTGTCGTGCAGCCGATACCTTGTATTTAGAAGTGCAGCCCCGGCCCGAAGGCAAATTGTTTTTACCTTCCCTTTTTTCGCCCAATGGCGACGGACGCAACGACGTGTTTCGTTTATTAGGCGATGGCGTTGCTACCGTCCATTTGCGCATCTACAATAAGCAGGGCGTCCTTGTGTTTGAAACGGCCGACGTAACGGTAGCCATGCAGCAAGGCTGGGACGGCACCTACAGAGGTGTGCCGCAACCGCCGGATGTTTATTTTTGGGAAATAAAAGGAACCTTTCGCAGTGGGGCACCCTTGCATGTAGAAGGGAAAACCCATGGTATGCTAACCTTGATTCGCTAATGCTACGATACCTCTGTATTGGAGCGCTCTTTGGATGCATGCTGCTAAGTCAAGAGGCAGGTGCTCAAGCCGAGCTGTTCACACAACAAGAAGCGGTTTCCTCTTGGCTTAACCCGGCATCGGTGGGGAGTGAGCTGCGGGGGAGTGCCCGGCTGCTGTATCGACAGCAATATATAGGCGATGGATATAGTTTGCGCCTACCCTCATTTCAGTTTCAATACCCAATGTTTAATAAAGACCAAACCCGTCATTGGGGGGGCGTAGGGCTTGCTTTTATGCAAGAGCAATTGGGCAGAACATCTGTATATAAAAACACCGGCATGGCGCTTTCCTTAGCCTATGCCATGCCTCTGAACGAAGAAACCAAGTTAAGCTTCGGCATGCAGGCAGCCTATTTTTTGCGCCGCATAGAAGAAGACAATATCTCCACTGAATATCAATACTTGAATGGTGTCCTGGGCGAACCCGCTTTAAGTGGTGAGGACTTCAGCCGTTTACAAGTGGGCTATCCTGCCATTCAGTCGGGCATGATTATTCGCAGGCAGCGCCCGGCAGAAAACACCCCGCTTTTTGAATTGGGCGTGAGTGGCGCTGCGCTCAATCAGCCCAATGTGTCTTTTTACCGGCAGGCAGTTTTATTGCCCCCACGCCTGTTTGCCTTTTTAAAGCTGAGGGCTTGGCACAGCAGAGAAAGTGCCGTGTTCCCTTCCCTTCGTTGGACTTACCAAGCGGGAAGCCAGCAGTGGCGTGTGGGGGCTGAATATTATCGCGCATTCCCTGCTTTGAGCCCGGTCTTTAAAGAAGGCGCCATCGGTATGGCAGCATGGTGGCAGGAGAGCTACCTGATGGGAAGTCTTTGCCTACGGCAGGCACAGTATCAAATCTCATTCAGCTATGATGTAAACATAGGCAAAGAAGGTTACCCTACCGCCTTTGAGCTTGGGATAGCATGGATCAAACCTTTTGAGTTGAAGAAAAAATCACGCCGTCGCCGGCTGTCAGCGGCACGCAACCAAACACAACCGCAAGAAGCTCCCAAAGTGATAGTGTTTACCCGTGAGCCGGTGGAGGTGAAGCCGCCCAAGGCAAATATAGCATTGACCGGGGCGGAAAAAGAACTATTACAGAGCAGCATTTACTTCGAACAAGGAAGCAGCCTTTTGTCCGATTCTGCCCAAAAGAAACTCAAACAAGTTGCAGAAGTTCTTTTGAAACACCCCGAAATATTTTTAAAGATAGAAGGGCACACTTGCTCTTTTAGAGAAGAAATGGGCAACGAAAAACTATCGATGGAGCGCGCGTATGCCGTGCGCACTTTTTTGAAAGCGCAGGGCATAGAAGAAAAACGCATGATAGTGGATGCCATGGCAGACCGCAAGCCTGTGGCTACGAATGAGACCGAAGCCGGGCGGCGCTTGAACCGCAGAGTGACTTTGGTGCCCCTCTTGTAAATTGACTACTCTTCCGAAATGGTGATGCTGTCGATAAGGTAGCGTTGACGGTATTCTTTTAGTTTGATGAATACGCGAAATCTCTTTTGCGAAGACTGATAGCGCAGAATACTATATACCAGTGATTGTTGATAACTGCCTTGATGAAACACCTCTACCCCTTCACTCTTGGGCGGATAGTTTTTGAAAAAATCACGCATGATAAACTCTGCCTGACTCTTGCTGTAGGTAGCACGCGTATCGTTGATAGAAAGCTCTACTACTTCATTGAAGTAGCGCGAGAGCTCACGGGCACTGCCTATGCGGAAGGTGCGTTCTATCTCTTCCAGCACGGTATCTTGCCGGGAGTAGTCCGGCGAGGCAGTATGAAAAAAGAAAAAGCCGAATAACAGAATAATAATTTTAGGCATTGCCATCGCTTCGTGCCGATTTTGATAATGATAACTTCACCAAATACAGACACCAAAATCGTACCAACATAAAAAATATCACCGGTTTACGAAAAAAAACTTTTAGGATGGATGCCGTATATTTGTATAAATTTCAATAATCAAATGAATATAGCTTCATGAAAAAGGTAATACTTATTATTCTTGACGGTTGGGGATTGGGCGATAACCCGCAGGTGTCGGCCATTGCGCAAGCCCACACACCTTTTTTTGACCATATTATGCAGCACTACCCGAACAGTAAATTACAAGCATCCGGTTTGGCTGTGGGCTTACCTGAAGGGCAGATGGGGAATTCCGAGGTGGGGCATATGAATATCGGTGCCGGGCGCATTGTGTATCAAGACCTTGTGCGCATCAACAAAGCCATTGAAGAAGGCAGCTTGGCAAGCCGTCCGGCAGTGCAGGACATGATTCGCTATTGTAAAGAGCACAACAAACCGGCCCACCTTATTGGATTGGTTTCGGATGGTGGTGTGCATGCTCACATAGAGCACTTAAAAGCACTCATAAGCATCTTGCGTAAAGAAGGCATCTCTGTGTTGGTGCATGCTTTCACCGATGGGCGCGACACAGACCCCAAAAGTGGCGTGCATTTTATAGAGGACTTGTTGAATCATTGCCGCGAAACCGGCGCCCGCTTGGCTTCCATTGTCGGGCGCTACTATGCCATGGATCGCGACAAGCGTTGGGAAAGAGTGAAAAAAGCTTATGACCTTTTGGTACATGGTATTGGCTTGCCCACACGTGACCCGTTGGCTGCCATACGCGCTTCCTATGAAGAAGGCATCACCGATGAATTTCTTGAGCCCATTGTTTGCGTGGACGAAGAAAACCATCCTGTGGGCTGCATCCAACCGGAAGACGCTGTGTGTTGTTTCAACTTCCGCACAGACCGCGGACGCCAAATTACCATGGCACTGACACAGCAAGACTTCCCCGATTATGAGATGTACAAAATGCCCCTGTTCTATGTGACCATGACCCCCTATGATGATACTTTTGAGGGCGTGCATGTGATTTTTGAAAAAGACAACATACAGAATTCGTTGGGCGAAGTCATTGCCAAGGCAGGGCTGAAGCAGATACGCATTGCCGAAACCGAAAAGTATCCCCATGTTACTTTCTTCTTTTCCGGTGGGCGCGAAGAGCCCTTTGAAGGCGAAAAGCGCATCTTGTGCCCTTCGCCCAAGGTGCCTACCTATGACCTGAAGCCTGAAATGAGTGCTTACCAGGTGCGCGACGCCATCATTGAAGAGTTGAAGAAAGAAGAAGCTCATTTTGTTTGTCTGAACTTTGCCAACCCCGATATGGTGGGGCATACCGGTGTATTCGAAGCCGCAGTGAAAGCCTGTGAAGTGGTGGACGAGTGCGCCAAGGCAGTAGTAGAAACGGCACTTGCGCACGGCTACACGCCTTTGATCATTGCCGACCATGGCAACGCCGAATACATGATTAATGAAGATGGAAGCCCCAATACGGCACACACTACCAACTTGGTGCCTTGTGTGCTGATAGACGAAACCTTTAAGGGCACGCTGAAAGATGGCATTTTAGGCAATGTGGCGCCTACTATTTTGGAATTGATGGGATTGGAAGCGCCGGCTGAAATGACCGAACATTCGTTGCTGGAACATGTGCCGGTAGAGTAGGGCACGGCAATAGTCCGTTGCTTTGTGAGAGCGGGACAAAAAGCCCGCTCTTTTTTTTGAAACTTTAATACAAAAAGCCGGGCAATAAGAAAACCTTAGCCATAAACGAACCGTAAAGTGTTCATTATGAAATATTTGTTGTTATGACCTATATTGTCACAGGGCTATGCAAGCGCACCGGCGAGTGCCAAGAGGTATGTCCGGTAGAGTGTATTGTAGTGCCGCCATCGCACACACCATGGCGGCGGGCTTTCATCGACCCCTATACCTGCATCGATTGTCATGAGTGTGCAGAAGTGTGTCCGGAAGGTGCCATCTTTCCGTCGGATAAGGTGCCTGTAAGTTACTCTTTAGGTGCAGACGCTGTGTACACCCCTATGGAAGGGGCACCGGTGCAAGGCGAAGACAAACAAGTGAACCTGCAAGAAGCCATTCCGGAAACCTATCGCTTCTTTGAAGAAGGACCCGGCTATGCCGTGGACGGATGATGATTGTCCCCGGACTTCTGCCGGCGGCGCATGATTTCTTTTACTGTAAGGCTGCTTCCGTCGTGGCTCCAGCCCGGTGGATAAAAAATGTATTTGAGTTTGTCTTTCCAAGTGGGCGCCCGCCTGACATCTTCCCACAACGCCTTGAATTCGGCAACAGCTATTTTTACCGGATTCTTTGTGTCGATATTTTTGGTGAGCCCGTACACCACCGCTTCGCCTTCCGGTTCAAAGGTGCCAAACAAGCGGTCCCAAATGATGAAAATGCCCGCGTGGTTCTTGTCTAAATATTGCAGATTGACCCCATGGTGTACGCGATGATGCGAAGGTGTATTGAAAATAAACTCTACCCATGCCGGCAATTTCTTAACCACCTGAGTGTGCAAAAAGAATTGATAAATCAGGCTGATGGACACCATGCTGAATACCATCAGCGGATGAAAACCCAGCACAGGCAACCAAGCATAAAACAAAAACTTATAAAACCCTTCTGTCCAGCTTTGGCGCAGGGCCACGGCAAAGTTATAGTCTTGCGAAGAATGATGATTGGAATGGGCTGCCCACAATAAACGCACTTCGTGGCTTAAACGGTGATGCCAGTAAAATGAAAAATCATCGGCAAAAAGCAATAGCACCCAACCCATGACGGTGAAGCTCAATTGCTCTTTGAAAAAGCCCGTATGCTCGTATATTTTCCAGAAAACGTAAAAATAAAAAGCCTTGACAAAGAGGTTGATAACCAAAGAACCCAAGCCCATTGCCAGACAGGCCGCAGCTTCTTTGAATTCATACAGCTGCAATTTCTCTTTGAGGTCAATCCATATCTCAATGACCATCAGCAGAATGAACACCGGAATGGCATAAGTAACCGGATCGTTGGTTCCGCTGATTTGTGCCATGATTGAAAGCCAGTCCATCGCCTTAAAACTTTTTAAGCATCTAAATTTGTTGTTTAATATACAAAAAAAGCAACAGTAGAACTTTACGAGCATGATGAAAGAAACCAAACTCAGCGTAAATATCAACAAGATTGCTACGCTCCGGAATGCACGCGGCGGCAATGTGCCGGACGTCATCCGGGCGGCTGTTGACATAGAGTCCTTTGGTGCCGACGGCATTACGGTACACCCCCGCCCCGATGAGCGGCATATCCGCTATGCCGATGTGTATGCTTTGAAAGAGGTGCTTACTACCGAGTTCAACATAGAGGGCAACCCCATTGAGCGTTTTATGGATTTGGTTTTGGAGGTGAAGCCCACACAGGTAACCTTGGTGCCCGACCCGCCCGATGCGCTTACATCCAATGCAGGATGGGACACCGTTGCCCATGCCGGTTTTTTGAAAAAAGTGGTAGCCCGGCTCAAAGAGGCGGGCATCCGCGTATCTATTTTCGTGGACCCCGACGAACGTATGGTAGAAGGGGCTGCAAAAGTAGGCGCCGACCGCGTGGAACTTTATACCGAGCCTTATGCCCGTTTGTATGAGCAAGACCGGGAAGCAGCCATTGCCCCTTATTTGAAAGCCGCCGCCGCCGCCCGTGATTTGGGCTTGGGGCTCAATGCCGGACACGATTTGAACTTGGACAACCTGGCATATTTGAAAGAGCAGATTCCTTTTTTAGATGAAGTATCCATTGGCCACGCCCTGATTAGCGATGCACTTTATTTTGGCTTAGAAAACACCGTGCAGCTTTATTTACGCCGTTTGGGGCGCCAAGCTTGATTTTTTATATAACCTTCACAATACTTTTTACTCATGAAAAATGCAGTCATTCAACCGCCAGTGCTTGACCAAGCCTTTACATACGAAGGCTATGTGCGCTTTATGGACGAGCTGCTGGCACAAGGAAAAACCACCGGCGACAACCAAAGCGAAGAAATGGTGCACTATACGCGCATGAACCGCCGTCGTATGGAGCGCATCCATAAAATCGGAAAAATAGATGAAGATTTGCGGCGCCTGTTGCAGTCGGTGCATGATGAATGGTACTGGGTGGTGCTTACCGAGCCATGGTGTGGCGATGCCGCACAAAACGTGCCTTTTCTTTACTTAATGGCGAAAGAAAATCCCAAGATTGATTTGCGTCTGCTGCTGCGCGACGAGCATCCCGGCATCATGGATCACTACCTGACCAATGGCGGAAGAGCCATCCCCAAACTTATTTGCATTCGCAAGAGTGATTGGGAAGAGTTGGGCACATGGGGGCCCCGTCCCCGCCCGGCGCAAGAAATGGTGATGGCTTACAAAGCCAATCCGACGGAAGACTTTTGGCAGTTTGCCGAAAAGCTGCATAAATGGTATGCCGATGATAAGGGAGCACACCTTCAGGCTGAAATGAAGCAGCTCATAGCAGCATGGGCAGAAGGCACTGCCGCTTCCTTGTAAGCAGGCAGATTTTGCTAACTTGCGCATTCCAAACACAATACTATGAGTGAAGAATTGGAGTTAATCTACGGCTTTCATGCCGTGCTTGAAGCCATAGAAGCGGGGCAAAGCATCGATAAAATATGGGTGCAGCAAGAGGGCGGCAAGTCGGCACAGCTGCAGGAGCTGTGGCAGGCGGCGCGTGAGCACCGTATTCCGGTAGTGCGTGTGCCACGCTCGAAAATACAAAAGCTGGTGCCCAAAGGGAGCCACCAAGGTGTGCTGGCTTTTATTGCCCCCATTGCTTTTGCCAACCTGGACCACATCTTAGACGCTGCTTTTGGCAACGGTGAAGTGCCCCTTCTGCTGATGCTCGACAAGGTCAACGATGTGCGCAATTTTGGTGCGATTGCGCGCACAGCCGAGGCGGTGGGGGTGCATGCCATCGTGATAGGTGAAAAAGGGGCTGCGCGCATCAATCAAGACGCAGTAAAGACTTCCGCCGGTGCTTTGATGCATGTGCCTGTGTGCCGTGTGCAAAGCCTGGTGAAAACAGCCCGCTTTTTAAAAGACAGCGGCTTGCAGCTCGTGGCGTGCACCGAAAAAGAAGATAGTCCACATTATGCGGTGGACTATCGTTTGCCTTCGGTTATTGTGTTGGGGTCAGAAGAAAAGGGCATATCGCGTGAGCTGTTGCAACTGGCCGACGCCTTCGCCCAAATTCCCATGCGAGGGAAAGTATCTTCGCTGAATGTGTCAGTCTCGGCCGGCGTGGTGCTGTATGAAGCTTTGCGCCAGCGCGAAACACAGCATTTTAGTCAGTGAATGCCTTTTCCATGATTTGCGTGAGCGAATATTCTTCCATTTCTTCCAGGGTCACCGTATCTACAATGTCGTGAGCGGCACCGGCCTTCACCAAATCGTCATCCAATGCTTTCAGGAAAGCCGTGGCGGCCGGGTCCGTACCTACTTGTATGAAGGAGATGGCTACATCCATTTGGCTTTTTACTTTCTGCGAGAAATGAATGATGGTATTGACCACAGCCTGGTGGTCGTCGGGTTCGCCGTCGGTTACGACCAATATCAGCTCTTGCTCGGTGCTGCCGTTTTTCCAACGGTTTTCCACCTGTTGTAGTGCGTCTTGCAATACGGCTGCCAGATCGGTGCCGCCGCCCGGTTCATTTTCTTCATACACTTCGCTCACTCGTGCCGCCGTTACGTTGTCGTAGCGCTTGAAGCGCCCGGAGAAGGTGTAGAGTGTCATGCCGTTGGGGTCTTTTTCTTCGCATTTATATGCCAAGGCAATGGTAGCTTCTTTGCAGGCTTCCCAACGCGAGCGCCCGCCCTTTTGGTCCCTGATAATCATGGAGCCGCTTTTGTCTAATATGAGGGTGCATTTCATTTTTAATCTGTATTTTGGTTTGTTGTTGCTGTTTACTGAAAAAATACAAAAATACATTGGAATTCCCCATGCGGCCGTCTTATTTTTTGAGTTTTCTTTTGCTTGTGTTATGTGTGTGTGCGTGCAGTCCCCATCCACGCCGGTGGCAAGGGCAGTGGCAGCCGGAGCGGGTGCAAAACAGGCACTTGCAGCGGGTAGGCGATGCCTTGTTTATATTGCGTTTGTTGGGTATGGAAGAAGCTATGGTGGGGGAGCTCGCGCAACAGGTGGGGCGCCAATTGAGCATCGAACTTCAGGCCGGCGGGGGCTTTGAATGCCGCCTGCCGGGTGGCGTGCGCCTGCTGCGTGGACGGTGGCGCCGGCGTGTGTTGCCGCGCCGTCTGGAACTGCAATTTTCTTTGCCTGTTGTCCGTAAAGAGAAGCGCCTGCAGCTGCCCGTTCGTTTTTCTGAAAGTCATATGTATTGGCACAACTTTGACCGCAACGGCAGCGTTATCATCTTGAAACGTAAACAATAAATGCATTTATGTTGCAATGGATGGCAGCTTCTTGGTTGTGGGCATTGGGTGCCGTAGGGGTGCCGGTGGCTATCCATTGGCTGAGCAAACGACAAGCCAAAGAGGTATGGGTGGGCTCTTTGCGTTTTTTTGAGGATGAAGAGAGCCGGCGTTTTCAAAGTTTTCAGCTACAGGACAAAATGCGCTTATTGCTGCGCATGCTTTTTACGGCATGCATAGTTTTGGCACTGGCACAGCCGGTGTGGTATTACCGCGCCGGGCATCAAAATCAAGCATCTTGGATACTGGTAAGCAATGATCTGCTGCCTGTGTCGTATTACAATTATGCTCGTTTACACCGTCTGCTCGACTCGCTCAAGCAGGGTAAAGAGGCGGAAATACGCCGTTTGAGCGATGGTTTCCCCTTGTTGAACTTACCGTTGAAAGAAAAACACGATACCGGCGCCACCGATTATGTGTTTTTTCTTCCGCTGTTGGATAGCCTGGCAGTGCAGCGCCCGGTGCATGCAATTGCCGGACTTGAAAGCAGCCGGTGGGCAGATATGTTGCCGGCTTACCGGAACAAGGTGCATTGGCACTTCCTGCTGCCCGACTACAGCGATACCGTCTTTTATTTTGACAAAGCCCGCTACTTTCAAAAGACGCCCTATCCTTTGCTTTCATTCGAAAGAGTGGAGGCAGCAGAAGAGCAGAGCTTGCATCTTTCGTGGGTAGTCGTTTATGATGACGACACGGCCGGCGACACTTTGCAATGGCACCGCTTTTTTGAAGAGGCGTTCAAACCATACCATGTGACGGTAACCTTTTATCCGGTAGAAGAAAGCAGACAGTTGCCTGTTGTTGATGTGTGGTGGAGTGAGCAAGCCCCACCGGCCGCTTGTAGTGCCGGCATAAGAAAGCAAGCAGCCGATGCTTCTTTGTGGTGCTTTGCGCAGCAAACAGGCTATTGGCAATTGCGGTGTTTGCCCGGTGGGTTGCCTGCCGATGAGTATGAGCTGCTGAAAAAGGAACTGTGGCAAGTGGCCGTTCGGCGCCGGCAGACCTTGCCCGAAACGGTTATCACGCCCCCTGCTGTGTTGCAAAGCACACAAGAGAGCAAGGCACAGGTATGGCTGCCTGTCCGTTTGGCACCTTGGCTGCTTTGGCTTGCCATTGTTTTATGTATCATTGATGTAGGCTGGTTTGCTTATGAGCAGAGAGGTACAGAATAAGCTGCGCCATTTACACAGAAAGCGCGTGATGCATTATTGCCTGCATATGGTTGCTTGGAGTGGGGGCATCACGGGGCTGTCGGCTGTTTTCATGCACCTGTTGACCATGCATGACATGGAGGGGCTTGTGTGGGTTGCCATCGTGTCAGTGCTTCTTTTTGGGGCTTTGCATCTGCCACATAATTACCTTTCTTACAGGGCACTTATCGATTGCTTGCACAAAAGCCATCCGGAGTTGGAGCATAGCCTGCATTTTTTAAGGGTGCCCAACAGTACGGCCTTTTACCGCTTGCTTTATGAACGCATAGAACCGCGTTTGGCAGCCATTGACACGGTGCCGTATCCGTATGCCCGGCGCTCTTGGATGTGGTGGAGCGGGCTTTGTCTGTTGTCGTGCTTGTTTATATGGGCAGTACATGGCAGGGTATCCGTAAAGGCAACCACAAAAGAAGCACAAGAGCCGGTTGTGGCGGCTTTGGATACCGGGCGTTTATCCGTTGCTGCGGAGTGGACGGTTTTCCCGCCTGCTTATACAGGGAAAACGGCCGCACGTGAAACCAAAGAGCATTTTCAGCTAATAGAGGGCAGCAGCCTGCATGTAAAAGTAAGTGCATCCGATAGCCTGCAAAAAGCCTACTTGTTGTTCAATTTCACGGACACTTTGTTTTTACGTAGAAATACGCCCTGCCACTATAGCCTGCACTGGCAGCCGGAAAAAAGCGGCTTGTATCAATTGCAATTACTTTATCAAGACAGCCTTTTCATTGCCGATGCCCGCCAGATGACACTGCTACCCGATAGCCTGCCGCGTGGATATTGGCTGTCGCTTACGCAAACTGATATATTTGTGCCTTACCGGCCCGGTAAAGAACCGGCTTATCAATGGATTCTGGAAGCTACCGACGATTTTGGTATTGAGTCGATCCAAGCCACTCTGACCATTGCACGTGGTACGGGCGAGCAGGTGAGTTTTTATGAAAAGGCGCTACCTCTGGCTATAACAGTCTTGAACAAACGCCATCAGCGGGCATCGCTACATCTGGCACCACTTGAGTGGGGGGCTGCCTGGGGCGATGAGGTGTTTGTAAGTGTATGGGTGCGCGACAACAAAAAACCCGTATCTCAAGTAACGCAGCTGCCTGTGCTTCGTTTGACGATGGAAGACACCAGTGCACAAGTGCTTGCGGCAGAAGGCTTTGGAGTAGGGGTGAACCGTTTACCTGAGTATTTCAGAAGCCAACGGCAAATTATCATAGATACGGAGGAGCTGCTGCGCGTGCATAAGCAACTGCCGGAAGCAGCGTTTCGCCAACGTTCGCAAAACATAGCCTTTGACCAAAAAGCATTGCGCATGCGTTATGGTAAGTTTTTGGGAGAAGAAGACTACCTGGCTGCTTCGCCCACAACCAAACACGAAGAAACCACAGAAGAAGCGGACGATGAACACCACGGGCATGAGCATGAAGAGCATCATCATGAGGGGCACGAGCATGCAGAAGGCGAGCAAGCCGACCTTTTGGCGGCCTACCGGCATGTCCATGATTTGAGCGAAATCAATACTTTCCTCGATCCGGCCACGCGCGATACCTTAAAAAAAGCATTGGCTGCCATGTGGGAGTCGGAGAAGTATTTGCGTTTGGCAAAACCACAACAGGCGCTGCCCTATCAATACGAAGCACTGAAATACCTGAAGATGGTGCAGCAGAAATCGCGGGTTTATGTCAGGAAAAGCGGTATAGATTTACCACCGTTGAGCGAAGAATACCGCCTTTCTAAGGCCGGTGAAGTACCACAAGCCCCCCGGCGCCGGCTGCTGCCCTTGCCGGCAACCATACCGTCGTATGCCCGGCTTGCAGAATGGTGGCAAGTGCTTTGGTTAAGCCACCTGACAGGCAAACCCTTGTCTGCCCTTCAACTGCAGCAGTTGTCGCAAACAATAATGACCTTGCCGGCTTCCGAAGAACAAAAAATGGAGCTCATACGGCAGGTAGGGGCTTTGCAAAGACGCCCTGCCTGCGTAGAATGCCGGCAACATCTGTTAAAAACGCTATTTCAGTTGTTGCAGCAGCCCGCTTTGCCGCAGCGCCCTTTGTCGCGTACTTTACAAATCCCCTAATTGCGGACGCAGCAATATCTCTTCTACCACACTGCGCCCGGACAACGTAAAAGCAGCCCATACGGCCCGGGCCACATCTTCGGGAGGCATCAAGCGGTGCTCGTCGATGTCTGCCCCGGCCCAGCTGTTGGTATAGGTAGCGCCTGGCATCACAGCAGTAACGCGCAAGCCTGCTGTTTTCAACTCTTCGCGCAGTGCTCGTGCCATGCCTAAAAGGGCATGTTTGGCAGTTACATAAGCGCCACAGTTGTCGAAGCCGCGCAGGCTGGCTACCGATGCGATGAAAAAAAGGTGCCCCTGCCGCTGCGCTATCATGAGGGGCAGCAAACGCCGGTTGATGATATGCGCACTCACTACATTGGTTTGAAGCATCTGCTGCAAAGCATCGTGCGATTCTTCCATCAGGGGCTTCACACGGAAAACCGCTGCATTGTGCACCACGGCAGCCGGTGCAGTGCCGAGCCGGGCTGCAAAATCGGCAAAAGCCAAACAGTCTTCTGTTTGAGACAGGTCTGCCTGCTGTACGTGGCAAGCAACAGGGTACTTATTTTCTATGGTTTCTTTTAACTGCAAGAGTTCACTTTGGTTGCGGCTGCAAGTAGCTATATCGTAGCCTTCGGCAGCAAAACGCTCTACCAAAGCACGCCCGATGCCTTTGGTGCCGCCCGTGATGACTATCAAGCTTTTGGACGATATGTTATGAGACATAATTCTTTTTTTTGTAAACTTACACAATACAAAACAAATGATGCCTAATACTTTTCATGAAACACCATAAGCCAACCACTATGCGCTTGACACTTGTTTTTTCTCTGTTGCTTTTTGGACTCTTATCTTCATTGCAGGCACAGCAGGCAGCAGAGTTGAATTACCGGGAAAAAGTAAAAAAAGCCCTTCAAGAAGGGGCAGACTCTACTACCCTTGCCCTGATAGAGCAGTGGAGGGCGCAGCTTTTCAACCAAGACGCTACTGCAAGCCTGGCAGAAACCTACCTTTACGAGGGCGAGTACCATTTGAACCACGAAGAGTATGGCGAGGCACTGGAAGCCTTCAGAAAAGCAGAGGAGCTTTGGAAAAAAGCACCGCCTGCCGACAACACCCCTTTAGGTGTGCTGTATTTGGACCTCGGGCGTGTGTACTTTCTGCGCTACGACTATGCCAAGGCGGCCGACCTGTATATAAAAGCACTGCGCATCTTTGAAGCCAATCGCCAAGACGCCTATGCCTGTGAAACACTCTCGCAATTGGGCGAAACCTATATCACCATGAAGAACTTGTCCAAGGGCATAGAATACCTTGAACAAGGGATAGAAGTGTGCAGCCGTTTGGAAGACATTTCCAACTTGGCTTCCATGGAAAACACCTTGGCAGTGGCTTATTCCGATAATGGACAGCACGAAGAAGCCATTGAACATTACCGCAAGGCTTATGAGCTTTGTGAACAAATGAACTATGCCCCCGGCATGTATTACACGCTGTCCAATATGGGCTATGAATACTACCTGCTCAAGCAATACCAAGAGGCTTTGGCACACTTCAACCGGGCGCTTGAAATAGTAGAGCAAAACGATCTGCATGGCATGGAAGCCAGTGCTTTGGTCAACATGAGCTATGTGTATTTCGATAAAGGCAACTATGCCGAAGCGCTTGAGCTACAGAAAAAAAGTTTGGCATTGGCACAAGAAACAGGCAGAAAGTTCATAGAACAAGAATGCTACGAAGCCATCAGCCGTACTTATGAAAAAATGGGGCAAGCGGCCCTTGCTCTTGAATATTACAAAAAAGCGGTGGCTTTGAAAGACGAGCTTCAGCTGGCAGAGCAGCAAGAAACAGCCAACCAAATTGCTGCCCGTTATGAACTGGAAAAAGCAGAGATGGAAAAACAGCGCGCACAGCAAGAGCTTGCCATCAAAGAGTTGCGCGTGCAGCGGCAACGCTATGCCGTATTGCTCTTTGCCGCTATGGCACTCTTGGCTTTGGTGATGGCATTCTTTATTTGGCGACAAGCAGAGCAGCGCCGCAAAGTAAATGAGGAGTTAACCAAACTGAACAGCATACTCAAAGAACAGAAGGAAGAAATAGAGGTGCAAAACGAACAGCTGGCAACCACACACAACAAAATCCTCGAGAGCATACGTTATGCCCAGCGTATTCAAGCAGCCCTTTTCCCTTCCCTGCATCAATTCAAAACTCTTTTCCCCGAATCTGCCATCTTTTGGCGTCCAAAAGACATCGTAAGTGGCGATTTTTACTGGTGTGCCCAAAAAGATGGACTCACTTACTTGGCTGTTAGCGACTGCACCGGCCATGGTGTGCCCGGTGGCTTCATGACCGTAATGGGCATCAATTTCTTAAACCAGATATTGCATGAAGATAATGTGATGGACCCTGCCGAAATCCTGACGCAGCTTGACCGTCGTATTACCACCACCTTGCAGCAGCATGACCCCGAGGTAAAAGACGGTATGGATATCGCCCTGCTGATGATAAACCCGGCGGAAGGGACCCTTACCGTCAGCTTGGCAAAACAACGGATGCATATACTTAGTGACGATGGCTATGAAGAATTGCCCGCTTCAAAATACTCAATCGGTGCCGGAGGGCTATACGGAGAAAAAGAGTTTACAAACCGGATAGTGCAACTGCGACCCGGGCAGATTTTTTACCTGCACACCGACGGCTACATAGACCAATTCGATAAAGGTAATCGTAAGAAATTTAAAATCAGGCAGTTTAGAGAGCTTATCCGGCAAATCTATACGCTTCCCTTTGAAGAGCAGGAGCGTATTTTGGCAGAGCGCTTCGATGAATGGCGGGGCGGACAAGCCCAAACCGATGATGTTTTGGTAGTGGCTTTTCGCTGTAGTTGATTGTTTATGAGTTGAATAGAAGCGGCTGATTACCAATAGGGCTGTTTTTTTATTTCGTGAAATTGCCTTAAATTTGGGCGCTACACATTTAAAAATCAGGAAGAAGTTATGACCGGAATCATCTTTTTTGCCGTTCTACTCACCGTTTCGATGCTCGTAGGGCTTTGGCTCGAAAAAGCTGAAAAACAGCGCTTGCAAGGCAATAATCAATAAGCAGGCGTCCCGGAGAAATTTTTCTCGCCTTCTTTTTATGTTTCACAATCAAAAAAACAGTTCAGCTGTGGATTTATTCAAAAAAATCGAAATCGATAAAGGTCCTTTGGGGCAACACTCCGACCGTGCCCATGGCTATTTTACTTTCCCCAAATTGGAAGGTGAAATTGCCCCGCGCATGCAATTCAATGGTAAGACCGTTCTTACCTGGAGCCTGAACAACTATTTGGGCTTGGCAAACCATCCCGAAGTGCGCAAAGCCGATGCCGAAGCCGCTGCCAAATGGGGCTTGGCTTATCCCATGGGCTCGCGTATGATGACCGGCAACACGGCGCTGCATGAGGAGTTGGAGCAGCGTTTGGCAAAATTTGTCGGTAAAGAAGATGCATTCCTACTAAACTATGGCTATCAGGGCATCATGTCTGCCATTGATGCCATCTTGGACCGTCGCGATGTGGTCGTATATGACTCGCTGTCGCATGCCTGCATCATCGATGGCGTGCGCTTGCATATGGGCAAACGTTTTGTTTTCCCGCACAACGACATAGAAGCGCTGGAGAAGCAGCTGCAGCGCGCTATGAAGATTGTAGAAAAGACCGGCGGCGGCATCCTGGTGATTACCGAAGGTGTCTTTGGCATGGAAGGCACCCAAGGAAAGCTGAAAGAGATTGTAGCACTGAAAGAGAAATATCCCTTCCGCCTGATGGTGGACGATGCCCACGGTTTTGGTGCCATGGGCGCTACCGGTGCCGGAACCGGTGAAGAGCAAGGTTGTCAGGATGGTATAGACCTGTATTTTGCCACTTTTGCCAAGTCGATGGCTGCCATTGGTGCCTTTGTGGCTGCCGATGCCCATGTGATTGAGTATTTGAAATACAATATGCGCTCGCAAATCTTTGCCAAGGCGCTACCCATGCCTTTGGTAGAAGGCGCCTTGAAACGCCTGGAGCTACTGCAAACCAAGCCCGAACTGCGTGAAAAGCTTTGGACCATCGTGCGTGCGCTTCAATCGGGCTTAAAAGAGCGTGGCTTCAATATTGGCAACACGCAGTCGCCGGTAACACCTGTTTTCTTGCAGGGCGGAAAAGATGAAGCTACCCGCATGGCGCTGGATTTGCGTGAAAACTATGGCATCTTCTGCTCTATAGTTGCTTATCCGGTGGTGCCTAAAGGCGTGATTATGTTCCGCCTGATACCTACGGCTACCCACACCCTCGAAGACGTAGAGGAAACCCTGCGTGCTTTTGAAGAGGTAGGCAAGAAACTGAAAGCGGGCGCTTACAAAGGTGCTCATGAAAATGACTTGCCCGAAGTGCCGGCACTTTATAATACTTAACAGGAAAAAGGCAGAAAAAACATAAACCAACTTTATCGAAAAACGTAATAAATTTCAGTTTTCATTAGGAAAAATGAAATTTATATGTAGATTTGGACGATTTTCGATTGTAAAACTTAAAAGAACAAGCGTATGAAAAAGTTTGAAGAACTCAAAAACATCGTTTTGGCTGCTGAAGAAGATGCCAAAAAATTCTATGAAAAAGACAACCAAGCTGCCGGCACCCGTTTGCGTAAAGCCATGCAGCAATTGAAAGAGTTGGCTCACGACATCCGTAAGGAAGTACAAGAAATTAAGAACTCTAAAAAAGGAGCTTAATTATCGAAAAAGAGCTACTCTGTATAGGAGGAAGGTTGTATTCCACAGCCTTCCTTTCTTTATTTTCCTGTTGAAAAGAACAAAAAAAGAGCCTTCCTTAAAAAGAAAGGCCCTTCCACACAGAAAGTTAAACTACTTCTTGCACGCTTTTGAATGCTTGTTATGTGTTGATACATTGAATGCTGAAAAGGTAACCGCCCAAAGAAAAAAAAATGGACCGTTGACTACAAGCTTTGCGCTTTTCGGCAACAAGCCATAGCTTGCGGTCGTTATCATTTCATCCATAATCAAAAGTTATCAGCTATGAAAATCATTCCTGCTATTGACCTTATCGGAGGCAAGTGTGTGCGCCTTCGTTTTGGCGACTACAATCAAAAAACCGAATATTACGAAGACCCTTTGGAGGCTGCCCGTCAGTTTGAGGCGGCAGGCATCACGCATTTGCATCTTGTAGATTTGGACGGTGCCAAGCAAGGGCAGCCCGTCAATATAGAGGTGCTGGAGCGCATTGCCGCGCATACCCACCTGCAAATAGACTTTGGCGGTGGCATCCGGAAAAAAGAAGACATAGAGCGAGTGCTTGCTGCCGGCGCCGTACAAGTAACGGTTGGTTCTTTGGCGGTGAAGCAGCCCGAAACAGTCGTAGAGTGGTTGCATGATTTCGGACCGGAAAAGTTGATTATCGGTGCCGATATAAAAGATGGAAAAATTGCCGTGAATGCGTGGCAAGACCTAAGCAAGCATACAGCCGAAGACTTTTTGCAGTTCTATGCCCGCCAGGGGGCTCGCTATGTAGTGTGCACGGACATTAGCCGCGACGGCAGTTTGCAAGGCACAAACGTTGAGTTTTACCGCCATTTGCAGCAGCAGTGCCCTGAATTGCACTTCATTGCCAGTGGTGGAGTGGCTTCCATCAGCGACTTGCTGCAGTTGCAGGCGGCCGGGCTGTATGGTGTCATTGTAGGCAAAGCCATTTATGAAGGATATATTCAACTCACAGACCTTGCTAAACTGATAAAAAACAATGCTTACTAAACGTATTATTCCCTGCTTGGACATTAAAGACGGGCGCACGGTGAAGGGCGTCAACTTTGTGGACTTACGCGACGCCGGCGACCCCGTGCAGTTAGCCAAGGCTTACGCCGAACAAGGTGCCGATGAGCTGGTTTTTCTTGATATAACCGCTACGGTAGAAAAGCGCAAAACATTGGTAGAGTTGGTGCGGCGTGTGGCTGCGCAAATCAATATTCCCTTTACCGTAGGCGGCGGCATTGGCAGCATAGAAGACGTGTCAGCCCTTTTGCATGCCGGTGCGGACAAAGTATCCATCAATTCGGCAGCCGTAAAAAATCCCCGGTTGATACGCGACTTGGCCAATGAGTTTGGCGCTCAATGTGTGGTGGTGGCCATCGATACCCGCTGTGTGGAAGGCAAAGACATAGTGCATACTCATGGGGGGCGAAAAGCAACCGGGCGCTTCACCCTTGATTGGGCAAAGCAGGTAGAAGACTTAGGCGCCGGCGAAATCCTGCTGACATCTATGGATGCCGACGGAACAAAAGCCGGTTTTGACCTGCGAGTGACCAAGCTCATTGCCGAAGCCGTAAAAATCCCTGTAATTGCTTCAGGTGGGGCAGGCACACAGGAGCACTTCCTGGAGGTATTCCGGGAAGGCAAAGCAGATGCCGCTTTGGCAGCCAGTGTCTTTCACTTTGGGGAAATTAAGATTCCGGCACTTAAACACTACCTGCATCAGGCAGGAATACCCATGCGTATCAATACAAACTCTTTCAAGCCATGAATATAGAACGTATTCTTTTTGCCACTGACTTCTCAGCCCACTCGGTGCAAGCTTTGCGCTTTGCACTGAAGCTTTTCGAACACTCGCTGCAAGAAATTGCCATCTTGCATGTGTTTGAGCCGCCCTACGACTTTTCGTTGCGCTTGGCAGAACGCTTTCAGGCAGAAGAAGAGAAAGGGCACAAAGCCATTGAGCAACTGTGCCGCGAGGTAGGTGTGCCCGCTTCTCTCAAAGTGCGGGCTTTGGTAGTACCCGGTAAAGTAGTAGATACAATTCTGGAAGTAGCCGGAGCAGTGCAGGCACAATGCATTGTAAGTGGCACGCAGGGTAACCGTAGCATTGAAAACCGGGTGTTGGGCAGCACCGCAGCCGAATTGATGGAACTGGCAGAGTGCCCCTTTTTGGCTATTCCCGAAGGGGCGGTTGTCGAGCGCCCGGAGCATATTTTCTATGCCACGGCCTATAGACCCAAAGATGTGGACATAGTGTGCGACTTAGCCCAAATAGCGCAAGTGCATCAAGCACAGCTGCATGTTCTTCACGTAGATGAAGAAGACAGTTTTGAAAAACGCTTGCTTTTCCGTGGCTTTCAAAGTGTGATTAAAGAACAATTACCCGGTGTGCCGCTCATTTTTGAGCACATTTGCCGCGAGGAGGTGGCACCTGCCTTGCTCGACTACATGAAGCCGTACACCCATGCCTTGCTGGCACTCTCTTATTACCGGCGCTCTTTCTGGAAAACGCTTTTCTATCACAGCAAAATAGAGGACCTCATTTATATGGCACGGCTGCCCTTGTGGGTGTTGAAAGCCTGATTTAGTTTTTACAAGTTGCGGCTGGCATCCCACAGCTTTTGTTTTTCTTCAGGAGTGAGGCTGTCGTAGCCTTGCTCACTGATTTTGTCTAAGATACGATCAATTTCATCTTGCAAGCTGCTGCTTGTGCCTTGGGCTTCGTTACCGGCACGGCGGGCAGTGTTGTGTGCACGCACCTTTTCCAAAGGCGGACGATGCACTTTCAAGCGAGGCTTGCGGCTGAACAAGCGGCTTATCTTATCCAAAAGGAAGCTTATCCATGCGCCCGCGTCGGTGCCTTTTTGCAGTCCTTTGATGTACAGATAGCCCATGAGGCTACCTCCCAAGTGGGCAAAATTGCCGCCTGTATTGGCGCTGCCGATTTCTGTAAACGACAGCAAAACAAAGAAAACGGCAATCCAGCGTATCTGCACAGGACCAAACAACAGAAGATGCACTGTGTAAGTAGGGCGCAAGGTAGCAGCTCCTACCACAATGGCATATACACTTGCCGACGCGCCCAGCAACACGGTTACCGGGCGTATTGCTTGAAGTGGCGGCAATACATTGTAAAGCAAGAAATACAAAACACCACCAGCCAAACCGCCCAATATATACAAAGCTACCAAGCGACGATTGCCCAGAAACTCTTGTAAAATACGCCCAAACCAGTACAAAAACAGCATGTTGAACAAAATATGCCAGAAGCCTTCATGCGTAAAGAAGTAGGTTATCAAGGTGTAGGGGCGCCGCAGTAGCAGGCTGCCCTCGGCCGGCATGGCAAGATGAAACACCAACCACTGATAGATATGCGTGCTCTGTGCAGCCCACAGAAACACATAGGCTATTTTCAACAGCAGAAATACCCCTACATTGATAAGTATCAATCTTATCAGGGCGTCGGAGGTGTTGAACGAAGTGCCTGTATTGCGAAACATAGCCGGTAGTTATTTAATGTAAGAACAAAAAGCAAGCAAAAAAGTGCCTAATGATACTGTGGCACACGCCAGTACTTAATAAGTAGGTAAGCAAAAATCATCCCACTTAAGTGTGCAAAATGAGCTATATTGTCATTAGGGTTGCTTTGAATGAGTGAGTACAACTCAAAACCTGCATACAGCAGTGCCAAATACTTGGCTTTGATAGGGATGGGTGGGATGAGCAACATCATTCGCAAGTTGGGAAACAGCAGCGCAAAAGCCATAATGATGCCGAAAATAGCTCCCGAAGCCCCAACCGTCGGCACTTCGCTCTGCTGCTGTGCAATACTGCGTGCATACTGCTTGGCCGTGGCTATATAGCTGCTGTTCTCAGGGTTGCGTTCATAGGCATGCATGAACTCAACAAAGGCCGGGTTGAGTTCTTCTTCCTTGCCTACGTGCTCTTCTATGTAAGCCCGGAATTGGGCAGGTGTCGGTTCGCTCAAAAAAGCAATTTTATCGTTTTGCAAGTCTTTGTATTCCCAATAACGCACCCCGTTTTGCGCTACGCCGGCGCCTATGCCGCAGACCAGGTAAAGAATCAGGTAGCGCTTGTCGCCCAATACCTGCTCGAGCAAAGCCCCGAACACATACAAGCCGAACATATTGCCGAACAAATGCCAAAAGTTGGCATGCAAGAACATATAGCTGAACAACTGATGAGGACGGAACAAAGAAGACTGAAAAGGATATAACTCCAGCAGCTGCGCATTGCCCAAAGGCGTGTAGTGATACACGAAGTACATCAGTAAGTTGCTTGCCAGCAGTGCCAGCGTAATGGGCGGAACTCGGTTTAGCATAACTATCAATAAGGTTGGTTGGATACTCAAGCCAAAAATAACATTTTTATGCTGAACCTTCCGGCTGTGAAAGCGGACATTTACATGCGATTTCGTTGCACTTTTAAAGGGCAGAATTGTAAGTTTTTTGTACTTTTGCTATCATTCATTTGTTTAAAAATTGATTTAAAAACGACAGAACCATGAATACGGTAGCAACTCTTTCCCGGGAGATGGAGAGCATATTGAAGCAGTTGGGCATCCGGCAACAAAACCCCGCCTACAGTACCGGGCAGCAATGGGGAAGCATCCAGGAAGGAAAGAAAGAAATAAAAGTACATACGCCTATCAATGGAGAGTATATTGCCAGTGTGCAGGTAGCTACGCGCGAAGATTATGAAGCCGTGATTCGTAAGGCGCAGGAAGCCTTCAAAGTGTGGCGCAAGGTGCCGGCGCCGAAGCGTGGCGAGATTGTCCGTCAAATAGGCGACCGCCTGCGTTTTTACAAGGACGCACTGGGCAAGCTCGTAACTTTCGAAATGGGAAAAATCTACCAGGAAGGTTTGGGCGAAGTGCAGGAAATGATTGATATCTGCGACTTTGCCACCGGCTTGTCGCGTCAGCTGTATGGCTTCACCATGCACTCAGAACGCCCCGAACACCGCATGTATGAGCAATATCATCCGTTGGGCTTGGTGGGCATCATTTCGGCATTCAACTTTCCGGTGGCCGTATGGTCTTGGAATGCCATGATTGCCGCCGTTTGTGGCGATGTTTGCATTTGGAAGCCTTCCGAAAAGACTCCCTTAACCGCCATTGCCTGCCAGCATATTGTGGCAGAAGTGCTGAAAGAAAACGACTTGCCGGAAGGTATTTTCAGCCTTGTGATTGGCGATGCCGAAGTGGGCAAATGGATGGCAGAAGATACGCGCATTCCCCTGATTTCGGCAACCGGCTCTACCCGCATGGGCAAGCAGGTGGCACAAGTAGTAGCCGCCCGCTTGGGCAAATCCTTGCTTGAATTAGGCGGCAACAACGCCATCATCATCACCCCCAATGCCAACATAGAGATGGCGGTGCGCGCTACGGTCTTTGGCGCAGTAGGCACCTGCGGGCAGCGCTGCACAACCACCCGCCGTTTGATTGTGCATGAGTCGGTATATGATGAAGTAAAAAAACGCCTGATTGAAATTTATGAGCGCTTGCCTATAGGCAACCCCTTGGATCCTTCCGTTTTGGTGGGTCCCCTAATCGACCAACAGGCGGTGGATGCCTTCGTAAAAGCGCTTGAAAACGTGCAAAAAGAAGGCGGAAAGCTGATTTATGGCGGTGAAGTACTCAAAGGCGATGCCTACGGCAACGGGCACTATGTGAAGCCTGCCATTGTAGAGGCAGAGAACCATTTCGCCACGGTACAAGAAGAAACCTTTGCCCCCATTCTGTATCTGATTCGCTACCAAGGCGATGTAGAAGAAGCCATTGAAATACAAAACGATGTAAAACAGGGGCTTTCGTCTGCCATCTTCACTCAGAACCTGCGCGAGGCAGAGCTGTTCCTGTCGGCGGCCGGCTCTGACTGCGGCATTGCCAACGTCAATATTGGCACTTCCGGTGCTGAAATTGGTGGTGCTTTTGGTGGGGAAAAAGAAACCGGTGGCGGCCGCGAATCCGGATCCGACGCCTGGAAGTTCTACATGCGTCGTCAGACCAACACCATCAACTACGGAACGGCACTGCCATTGGCACAAGGCATTAAATTTGACGTATAACAATGAAAAATGCACATAAAAATAACGTAAAGTTTTTTTAGTGATTCATATTTTTTAAATTGTCCCTTGAACGTTCAATACAGAAAGCAATAAACTATGGCAGAAGTTGTAGAAAAGAAATATAAAACCGTCATGCTTATCGATGATAATGAGATAGATAATCTCATTAATCAAAAAATCATAGAATCGGCCGGCATCTGCGAGCGTATTTTTACGCATACCGGTGGAAAAAGTGCCATTGAGTTTTTGCGTAATATGGAAAAGATTGCCGATGTGGCCGGCGACGCAGTTCTGCCTGAGCTTATCTTCTTGGACATAGACATGCCCTTGATGGATGGCTTTCAGTTTTTGGATGAGTTCGAGGGACTTTCCGAAAAAACCAAAGAGCACTGCAAAATCGTAATGCTTACTTCTTCCATCAACCCACAAGACGTAAGCCGCTCGAAGCGTTACAAATCGGTAAAAAAATACTTGAACAAGCCTTTAACGCCAGAAAGCTTGAAAAAGCTGGACGTGTAACAGGCAACTCAAAAAGCAGTTCAATAGAGCAGGGCTATCCGCAACAGGTAGCCCTGCTTTTTTATGCGCCTTGTGCTGCATTTTTGCGAAACAAGACTTCTTCAAATATTCCGGCATAACGCCCGGCTTCATGGCGGGCAGTGAAGGCTGCTTGCAGGCCTTTAAAAGCGGCTTTGCCCATGGCTTCACGCTCATTGGCAGGTAGTTCCAACGCCGTTTGCAAGACTTCCAACAAACTGTGTCTGTTGGCGGCTTCAAAAAGGAAGCCGTTGCGCCCGTGCTCGATGAAATCGGCTATGCCGGCTACTTGGCTACCTATGGCAGGGCGTTGTAAAGCGGCTGCTTCGAGCAGTACATTGGGCATGCCGTCGTAAAAAGAAGGAATAGCCATCCAGTCGCATGCCAAATAATAGGGAATCAACTGCATGCGTTCTACAAAAGGGATGTGTGTATAATGCAGTTGTCCGGCACCGGTGAGCCGCCGGCGCATTTCTTCTTCCAAATCACCTATTAACAACAGGTGCACTTCATCGGAGTATGCACTTTGCTGTAAGCTATCCACAAAAAAGTCCAACCCTTTTTTTTCTTTCAATTGCCCAAACAATCCAACGACCGTGCGCCCTTCGCTATGCATTTTTCGCCAGTCGGCAGCCAGTCGGTAGTCATGTTCATAGGCTTTCCACTCTGCTGTGTCAATGCCGTTGGGAGTATAATACACTGCGGGCTTGTGCGGAAGCAGGGCACGTATCTTTTGCACTTTGTCGCTGCTTACACAGCAGACAGCGGCGGCCTGCTCTATGGCTGTCAGTAGAAGGTCGCGGCGCTTGGGTTGAAACAAGCCCGCATCGAAGTCGTTCCCCCTGAGAAGCAGTACATAAGGAAGTCCCAAAAGTGCGGCAAAGGTGGGCACGGCAAAAACAGGTGCATAGCCCCCAAAGGCAACAAGCGCCTCATAGGGCTGCTTTTGGTGTTGTTTAGACAGCCATAAGTACACACAATTGAGCGTGTGGGCAATATCGCGATGCGCATGAAACACATAGCAGTTACCGCCGGCTTCTTCCATCACATGGGCCGGCCGGTAGGGTGGTTTGCTTTGTGTAGCCCTGCAAAGGTGCAACACGTCTATATGAAAAAAATCGCGCAGGTGGTAAACAATGCGGTCACAGGCATTGGCCATTCCCCCGATGGTCGGCGGATAATGTTCGGTAATCCAAAGCAGTCTTTTCATGTCTTTACAGAAGCCCTTGATTAACTGTCAAAAAAGCCCCCTGTGGTGTCATCGGTGTCGTAGTCTTCTTGCCCGGCGCTGCTGTCGTAGTCATGGTAGTGTCCCGAATGATAATACACAATCGGTCCATAATGACTATCATAGTAGCGTCTGTAGTACACCTCTTTTTCTACGGGCGAGTCACCCGGCTGTTGTTGCTCTTGTGGGGCTTTGGCGGCGCACTCAAGGCAAAAAATGGCGTTACCGTCGATGGTTTGATTATTGGGCTTGTTCAAATCTATTTTTTGCTCAAGTACCAGTTCGGCATATTGCGAGGTGTGTTCTTTGCAAATAAAGCGTTGGCAAGAGTAGCAGATGGCTACTGCAGGCTTACTGCATGCGCGACGAATGAGAATGCCGCGTTCTACCTGACATTTTTTCATGAAGCAGAGGGTTACAACTGTTCTTTTGAAAGTAATTTAAAAAAGATTTTCTATTGCCTCAAAAAAACAGCAGGCACGAACGACAAAATTTTCTGTCTGTTGAAAAGTGCGTAAATTTAAATGTTGATAACTTCAATTGTATGAATACGCTTCGTAAATATTGGCTTTTGTTTTTTTTAAGTGCCTGCATTGGTTTGTCTGCGCAGGCTCAGTTTCAAGATGATTTCTCGGATGGTGACTTTACGGCCAATCCTGCTTGGTCGGGCGATGTGTCTTTATTTGTTGTGGACAATGGACAGCTGCGCAGCAACGGAACTGCCAGCAGTGATATTCTACATCTAAGCACACCCTCTGCTATCATGGATAAGGCGGTGTGGTCTTTCTTGGTGGATTTGAAATTTGCCCCTTCCTCGGCAAACTTTGTGCGTATTTACCTGGCAAGCGACCAAGCCAATTTGGAAAGCGCCTTGAATGGTTACTTCATTCAAATAGGGCAAGTAGGGGGGACCAATTATATTAAATTTTACAGAAAAACAGGCACCGATAGCACAGAGGTTTTAAGTGGGACGACGGCTTTTTCTGGGAATATCAAAGTGCGCATCAAAGTTGTTCGGGACGCAACGGGAAAATGGACGGTTTTCGCTGACCCTACCGGCGGCTTCAATTATCAGAAAGAAGGCGAAGTAGTGGACAACACACACACCACCACCACTTTTTTTGGGGTGTATTGTAAATATGGCACCGCAAGTCGCGCCACTTTGTATTACTTCGATGACTTTCAAGTGTATATAGACAATCAGCCGCCGCAGGTGGTGCAAACCACAGCCGTGGGTGCCAATACTTTGGAAGTACTCTTTGACGAACCATTGGAACAGACTTCGGCAGAAGAGGTAACCAACTACAGTGTGAACAATGGTATTGGCACCCCCGCAACGGCTACGCTCGATGCCACCACCCTCAACAAGGTAACCCTTACTTTTGCCAACAGCTTCCAAGATGGGCAGCAATATCAACTCACCGTATCGAATGTAAAAGATATTCTCAGCAATGCAGTAAGCACGTCGCCGGCACCGCCTTTCGAGTATGTGGAACTAAGTGCGGCTGCTCCCGGCGATATTGTTATCAACGAAATCATGGCGGACCCTACACCGGTGGTAGGCTTACCAAATGCCGAATACGTGGAGCTCTACAACCGGAGCAATAAAAATATTGATTTGCAGAACTTTACACTGAATGGCAAGGTAATTACTACTTCATCTTATATCTTGAAGAAGGGCCAATATGTGCTGCTGACGGCTGCTGCCGATGCGGCTGCTTTCGGGGTGTCGAATGTAATTGGCATGACCTCTTTCGATGCGCTTACCAATGGGGGTGAAACCGTGAGTCTGCAAGATGCCGGCAGTGTACTCATTGACGCCGTCAGTTATACGGATGAGTGGTATCAAGACCCTGCCAAATCTGATGGCGGATGGTCTTTGGAACAGGTCAACCCTCATCTGCCTTGTGGAGCAGGTCCTCATAATTGGCGGGCTTCGGTGGCAGCCATAGGCGGCACGCCCGGTGCGCAGAATTCTGTTTATGACCCTTCGCCCGATACCATGCCGCCCGCACTGACTGCCCTGCAGCCTTCAGGAAGTGTGGCATTGTTGCTTTCTTTTTCGGAGCCTATGGAAACCACTTCTTTGGCTAATGCAGCAAACTATACATTGAGTAATGGGATCGGCATCAGTAGTGTTCAACTAAACAGCGATGCCGAAGTATTACTTAACCTGGATGCTCCTTTGGTGGCAGGGCAACTCTATACCCTGACCATTCAAAACATAGCCGATTGCAGTGGCAATGCTCTTTCTCCTGCAAGCTATACAGTTGGTTTGGGAAAAGAGCCCAATGTTTTCGATTTGTTGATTACTGAAATCATGGCAGACCCTACGCCCGTAGTGGGCTTGCCTGAGTATGAATATTTGGAAGTGTATAACCCTACCTCCGCTGTCATCAGTCTAAGCGGCTGTGTGTTGAAAGATGCCACTTCGGCAACGAACTTGCCCCCCGTCAATATTTATCCGGACGAATATGTGATTTTGTGTTCTTCGTCAGCAGCTGCTGAGCTGTCGGCTTACGGACGTGCCGTTGCAGTTACTTCTTTCCCTTCGTTGAACAACGGCGGTGAGTCGCTTCAAATCCAAAACGCCTCGGGAGAAGTCGTCTTTGCTGTTGAGTATAGCGACAGCTGGTATCAAGATCCGGACAAAAAAGAAGGGGGATGGTCGCTGGAGATGATAGATGTGCAAAACCCTTGTGGTGAGTCCAACAATTGGCTCGCCTCAGAAGATGAAAGAGGCGGCACGCCTGCTGCTCCTAATTCAGTAAGTGAGAGCCGCCCGGACAATACCCCGCCTTCTATCACACAGGTTTATGCTCTCTATGCAGATACGCTGGAAGTGTTATTTTCCGAACCTATGGATGAGGCATCGCTGTTGAATGCTTCCGTTATATTGGAGCCTCCGGTGGCGGTGGCTTCTCTTCAGCCTTTGCCCCCGTTGAATAAACGCATGAAAATAGTTTTAGGCGGGCTTTTAGAAGCCGGACAAGCTTACACTGTTCGCATAAGTGGCGCTACGGACTGTGCCGGCAATTTAATTAGCAACGAGCCTTATGGTTTCGGTTTGGTGGAAGCGGCCGACTCCGGTGATGTCATTCTAAATGAAGTGCTTTTCAACCCACGCACCGGCGGCAGTGATTTTGTTGAGCTCTATAACCGCTCTGCCAAGTACATCAACCTGCAGGGATGGCAAATAGCCCGTTTATATAACGGCGCGATAGACAGAGCCACCCCCATTGCTACAAGCCCGTTGGTACTGCCGCCCGGTGAGTATATAGCCATAACGGATAATGCGGAAAACATACGACAAAACTACCCTTCTTCTGTGGGTAAACGCTTTGCAGAAGTAAGCTCCATGCCGGGCTATAACGACGATGAAGGCACCGTATTACTTTTAAATCCTGCCGGGAAGTTATGGGAACAATTCGATTATTCGGAGGATTACCATTTTGCGCTTTTGGACGACAAAGAAGGGGTTTCGTTGGAGCGCATTCGCGTGGATGCGCCCACCAACGAGCCTTCCAACTGGTTCTCGGCTGCTTCTACGGCGGGCTATGCTACGCCGGCGCAACCGAACTCGCAGCGTCTTGAGGCAGAGGGCATCACCGGCGGCATTCGTTTGAGCAGTCCCATGCTTACCCCCGATGAAGACGGTATCCAAGATTTTTTGGAAATTCGCTATGCTTTTGCTCAAAATGGCTATGTGGCAAATGTGATGATTTATGACGCGCAAGGGCGTTTGGTACGCCGTTTGGTGTCGAACCAGCTGTTGAGTACCGAAGGCAGTTTCCTGTGGCAAGGCGAAAACGACGAGCGTCAGGCCGTAAGAAGCGGTTATTACATTATTGTGTTCGAAGTGTTTGACCTGTCCGGTCAACAAAAACGATATAAAGAGACGGTGGTTGTCAATCGTCGTTAGCAGAGAGGCGAAAAAGTAGCATCTTTTGCTTTGATTAGATTGGATTACGTGAAGCGCAAGCGAGGCATGTTGTTGTAGATGAAGCAGGAGGGGCTTGTATGCCGGGAATAAAACAAAAAGACTGCTTTTGGGGCAAGTCTATAGAAGGCATGCTCAAAAGTAGGTTATTTCTGTTAAAAAGGCGGTAAGCAAAGCAGTGGCCCAAAGGCACAACGGGTGATTTAGCCCCTTGCACTACATAAGCAGTTTCCAAAGGGTCAGTATCAGCCAAAAGAACAAAGAGGTAAGCACGGTGAAAGCACGTGCCGAAATAGTGGGTGGATACACAGGCACCGGCTTTTCCGGTTTGGTTTGTTGCGAAGGCGATGTTTTGTCTTTGTTGGCAGGTATGGAGTTCGACGGCGTAAACTGCTGTCCTGCGCTTTTAGGTGTTTTTTGGTAGTTGCTCCCGCTTTTGGGACTTATCTGCACCCGCGTGCTGTCTTGTGGAAAACTCAGCTCGTCTTGCATTAGAACTTCATTGCCTGTCAGTATCAACGACTGCCCCTCAGTGACAACAGGAAACAGCCAAAAAAGGCATGCTAAAAGCCATATGTAGTGTTTGTATTGACGCATGTATGTGTAATGACAAACTCACTGCGATTGTATCAAAGTTAAGTATTTCCTTTTGAAAATGAAATACTTAACAAATAAAAGTCACTTATTACATTGCTTGGTGTTGCTGAATGCCCAAAAGTTAGCGCTAAATATCCAAATATCGCAAAAGAAGTTCAAGACGGGAACGGTCTATTTGCGCCAGCTCGGCAGAGTGGAACGTAGCTACCACATGATAATTGAAGCGCTCGAGCGTAGCTACTATGCGACTCACGTCGGGCTTGTCTATTTTGATGGTTACCAGCAGCTGCTGCGGGTCTTTTTCATCTACGCCCACATTGACACTGATAATCTTGGCGTTGTTTTCTTCTACCAGGCGACTGATATGAGACAGGGAGTAGTCGCGTGCCGGCATGGAAAGCAAGATGATGGCGCCTTTTTCCTGCATGGCATAGGAGCTTATAAACTGTTTAATGGCATCCTGAACACGCACCAGCCCTACCAGTTTTTGCTCTTCATCCACTACTGCTATCCATTGCAGGTCATAGTTGTTGGCTTGGCGCAGTACGTTGTAAAAATGTTGAGAGCTATACACGGAAGTATCTTGTGGCGGCAAGAGGGGCAAGTCTTCAATAGTTGCGCTTGCGCCGGCCTCTTCAACGGCTTTGCGGGTAAGCATGCCTACATACTGCCCTTCGGCATCTACTACAGGCAATTGCTCCATTTTCAGCTCATCCATTAATTGGCGAGCTGCTTGGGGGCTGTCCTGCAGTTTCACATGCGGTGTGGCAATATGTAAAAGGCTTTCGACTATCATGTAACCGCTGTTTCTTTACTCTTTTGCAAAAACTGTTCTAAAATACGATTAAACTTCTCGGGGCGCTCCATCATAGGTGCATGACAACACTTGTCAATGAACCTGAGCTCTGCATTTGGTAAAAGACGTGCAAAATCATGCGCCACATGGGGTGGTGTGATGGTATCGTTTAGTCCCCAAATCAAGAGGGTCGGCACTTTTATCTTGGGCAGGTCTTTAGCCATGTTGTGGCGCTGCGCCGATTTGGCAATGGCTACAATGTTCATGCATTTGGGGATGCTTCGGGTCACGTTAAATACTTCTTCCACCAGTTCGGGGGTGGCAGTAGCCGGGTCATAGAAAGTGTATTCCACACGCTCTTTGATGTAGTCATAAGAGCCTCGCTTGGGATAAGAGCCGCCCATGGTGTTTTCAAAGAGCCCGGAACTGCCCGTTAAGACCAGCCGCTTTACTCTTTCCGGATGGTGCAACGTATAGTTAAGCGCGATGTGTCCTCCCAGCGAATTCCCCAGCAGGGTCAACTCATGCAAATCGAAGTCTTCAATAAATTGGGCTATGAATTTGGTCAGCGAGTCAATGCCGGCTTTGCGTGGCGACAGCTCATAGATGGGCATCATGGGGATGACCACGCGATAGCGGTCAGAGAAAGCGTTGACCACGTCTTTCCAGTTGCTGAGTGCCCCAAACAGACCGTGCAGCAACAACATGACTTCGCCCTGTCCCTCATCTATGTATGTGTATTTGCCTTGTTTCTTTGCTTGAAGTTCCATGACTGTTTGTTTCTTTTTAGTATATGCACTCCGGCTTAAAAATAGTAACTATCCTATAATATAAACACGAATTGGCAATAAATTTCTACTTGAGTTAGTAAGCTTTTGTGATGCCTGTATGTTTTAACCAATTATTCAATAGTTTTAATCCACCTTGACTGAGGGCTGCTTCGGGGTGAAATTGCACACCAAAGACGGGCAGTTTTTGGTGTTGAAATGCCATTAACTCCTGGTGGGTATCCAGTGTGTAAGCTGTGGGCAGTAGCTCGGCCGGCAGGCTTTGAACCACCCACGAATGATAGCGTACAACCGCAAGAGGGTTGGGCAGTGCCTCAAACAGACCACAGCCCCGGTGTGTGATTTGGCTCACTTTGCCGTGCATGGGGCGGTGGGCGTGTGTGAGTGTGGCACCAAAAAACTCGCCCAGGGCTTGGTGTCCCAGGCAGATGCCCAAAAGAGGGAACCGCCGGTAAAACCGCTCGATGGCATGCATCAAATAGCCGGCTTGGCGGGGGGTACCCGGTCCCGGTGATAACACAATGCCTTGAAAAGGCAGCGATGCGTAGGTGTCCGGAGGTTGGTCATTACGCACTACATGGCAGCGCACGCCCAAGCGGGCAAAGTAATCGACCAGGTTGTATGTAAAAGAGTCGTAATTGTCAATTAGCAGTATCACTCTGACTGTTTTCCTTTTTTTCTTTCGCCTCTTGAACAATCTCTTTCGATGCCTCAATGATGCCCTTGCCCTTACTTATCCATTCAGAGCTGTGTTCTACCACATAAGGCGCAAGCGGCGACACCACCGGATAAAAAAGGCTTTCTTCGAGTGTGTTGTCTTGAAATGTTTTGAATGTACCAAAGAGCCAGAGAAAAGCGCTTACAAAAAGAGCATATTTCAAGCCGCCCAGCGCGGCGCCCAACAAGCTGTCGAAACTGCCCAGTAGTGTGTTGTCTATGGTGCTTTTTAAACGCTTGCCTATCCACATGATGGCATAGAGCATCAAGCCGAAAGTAATGAAGAAGGCGATATAAGGCATGGTGCTGTCTGACACATTCACAAAGTTGGCAAGCACCTGCAAGGTCACATGAAAGAATTTAAAAGAAAGCAGCAGGGCAACAAAGAATGCCAAGAAGGTAATGAGTGACAACAAAAACCCTTTTTGATACCCTTTGTGCGCCCCCCAGAGAATGGGGAGCGCAATAAATAAATCAAGTAAATTCATAAGGCTTTATTTTTGGTCAGAAAGCAAACGCTTGACGGTGTCGGCTATCAGGCGGTTGTCTTGTCCGGCCAATTCTTTAGTGGCAACGCCCATCACTTTGCCCATGTCTTTGATGCTTTGTGCACCGGTGCGGGCAATAATATCCTTTATTTTGGCTTCTATTTCTGCGGCCGACATTTGAGCAGGCAAGTAGCGCTTGAGCACTTCTATGATGGCGGCTTCCTCTTGTGCCTGTTCTTCTCGCCCGTTTTGTTTGAACATTTCATAAGTTTCCTGGTGCTGCTTCAGCGCCTTGTTGATAATGGCCATTTCTTCGGCTTCGGTCAGGCTTTCTTTATTGCCTTCTTTGGTTTTTTCCAAAGTAATGAACGACTTCAACTCGCGGATGGCTTTTAAAGCAATAGCGTCTTTGGCTTTCATTGCCTCTTTCAGGTCCTGCTGTATTTTGCTTTCCAGGCTCATGTTTCTTGTCAATTTGGGTTCAACAACAATCTTATTGGCAACGAAATTACTAAATTGCACGCAAAAACTATATGGGGCGCAAAAAGAAAGTACAGACCGTATTGGAGGGGCTGCTGATTGAAAAAGCCGTGGCAGAAGGCAAATGCATGGCACATCATGGCGAACGCGTGGTTTTTGTGGAAGGAATGGTGGCACCCGGCGACAAAGCCGACGTGCGCATCATAAAGAAAAAATCGGCTTATTGGATAGGCCAAGCCATACACGTAGAGCCAAGTTCACCCTTGCGCCAAGCGCCTTTTTGCAAACACTTTGGCACTTGTGGCGGCTGCAAATGGCAGCATATGCGTTACGAAGCACAGACGGAACTAAAAGAGCAGCAGGTAAAAGATGCCTTTGAGCGCATAGCCAAAGTGCCTGTGAAGCAATGGGAGCCCATCCTGGCAGCTGAACAAACAACCTATTATCGCAACAAACTGGACTTTGCGTTCAGCAACCGGCGTTGGCTTACCGGCGAAGAGGTGGCTTCCGGCGACGACCTGGACCGCCACGCTTTAGGTTTTCATGTGCCCAAGCGCTACGACCGTGTGGTAGATATTGAACACTGCTACCTTCAGCCCGAGCCTTCTAATGCCATCCGCTTGGCAGTAAAGGCATTTGCTTTGGAAGCAGGCATTCCCTTCTATGACACCGTTCTGCATGAAGGCATTCTGCGCAGTCTTATCATACGCACAGCCAATACCGGCGAAGTGATGGTGGTGATTGTATATGCCGGAGGCGCAGAAGGGAAAATAGCTGCAAGCCGTGTGGCTGCATTCATACAAGAACGCTTCCCCGCGGTCACTTCTCTTTACCTGATGCACAACCCCAAACAAAACGACAACTACTACGACCTCGAGGCCGAACTGTATGCCGGCAAGGCATATATCACGGAGCAAATGGAAGACTTGCGTTTTCGTATTGGCCCCAAGTCCTTCTTTCAGACCAATTCGGCACAAGCCTACCGTCTGTACAGCATCGCACGCCATTGGGCGGCGCTCACCGGCAACGAGCTGGTGTATGACCTTTACACCGGCACCGGTTCTATTGCCAACTTTGTAGCCCGGAGAGCAAAAAAGGTGGTAGGCATAGAGTATGTAAAAGAAGCCATTGACGACGCCTGGCAAAACGCACGGGACAATGGCATCGACAACGTGTATTTTGAAGCCGGTGACATGAAAGACGTGCTGACCGATGACTTCATAGAGCGCCACGGCAGGCCGGAGGTCATCATTACGGACCCGCCACGTGCCGGCATGCACCCCGACGTGGTGCAGCTGATTGCCCGTGTGGCGCCCCGCCGCATTGTGTATGTCAGCTGTAACCCCGCCACACAAGCCCGTGATATTGCGCTTTTGGCACCTTTTTATGAAGTGGAGCGGGTGCAGCCGGTCGATATGTTCCCGCATACGCATCATGTGGAAAGCGTGGCGCTCTTGCATCGCAAGTAGAATTCTTGTATTTTGAATGACGGCCTTCAAGGGCTTTGTTCCATCGCTACAACCCTTTGTGTTATGTTAGCCAAGACCTACGCTGCTGCTGTTTATGGTGTACAGGCGCTCACCATTACCATAGAAGTAAATGTTACACAGGGCACCCATCTGTTTATGGTGGGTTTGCCCGACAGCGCCGTGAAAGAGAGTGCGCAGCGGGTCGAATCAGCCATTAAATATTTGGGCTATCAGTTCCCACGCCAAAAAACGGTTATCAACTTAGCGCCTGCCGATTTACGCAAAGAAGGCGCCAACTACGATTTGCCCATTGCCATCGGTATTTTGTCTGCTTCGGGGCAAATAGAGGTGCCGCATCTGGAGCAGTATTTAATCATGGGCGAGCTGTCGTTGGACGGCATCCTGCGTCCGGTAAAGGGCGTGTTGCCTATCGCCATTATGGCACGCAAGAAGGGTTTTAAGGGATTTATTCTGCCAAAAGAAAACGCTTCGGAAGCGGCCATTGTCAACAATCTGGAGGTAATTGGTGTGGAAACACTCGAAGAAGCCGTTGCTTTTCTGCAAGGGAAAAAACACATAGAGCCGCTTGTCAAGGATACGCGTGCGCTCTTTGCCGCTTCTGCCGATCATTACCCCTTGGATTTTGCCGACGTGCAAGGACAAGAAAATGTGAAACGTGCCATGGAAGTAGCTGCCGCCGGCGGGCACAACATCATTATGATAGGACCGCCCGGCGCAGGCAAAACCATGCTTGCCAAGTGCTTGCCATCGATTTTGCCCCCGCTTACCTTGCAGGAAGCACTTGAGACTACCAAAATACATTCAGTAGCAGGGCGCCTGGGCAAAGATGCATCGCTCATTACCACACGCCCTTTTCGTGCCCCTCATCACACGGTGAGTGATGTGGCTTTGGTAGGGGGCGGGGCAGTGCCCCAACCCGGCGAAATATCTTTGGCACATAACGGCGTTTTGTTTCTGGATGAGTTGCCCGAGTTCAAGCGTTCTGTTTTGGAAGTCCTGCGCCAACCGCTCGAAGAGCGCCGTGTGACCATCTCGCGTGCTAAAATGACTTTGGATTTCCCCGCCAACTTTATGTTGGTGGCAAGTATGAATCCCTGCCCTTGCGGATATTACAACCATCCGGAAAAGGAATGTATTTGTGCCCCGCAAAGTGTGCAGCGTTATTTAAGCAAAATCAGTGGTCCTTTGCTCGACCGCATAGACTTGCACATAGAGGTGGTGCCGGTTTCGTTTAGCGAAATGACTTCGCGAAAGAAGCAGGAGCGCAGTGCCGACATACGCGCACGTGTAGCACAGGCACGCGAGCGGCAAACCAAACGTTTCGAGCACATGCCGGGCATTTACACCAATGCCATGATGCCTTCGCCCCTGGTGAAGGAGTATTGCCGTATAGACAAAGCCGGTGAAACCTTGCTCAAAGCAGCCATGGAGCGCCTGGGGCTATCGGCGCGTGCCTATGATCGCATATTGAAAGTAGCACGCACCATTGCCGACCTGGCCGGCAGCGATGATATCAAAGTAGAGCACCTTGCCGAAGCCATTCAATACCGCAGCTTGGACCGCAGCAATTGGGGCGCTACCGTTTGATTTCTCTTTTTTTGTGCTTTTTAAGGGAACTTTTTATCTTAATCAACTTGTTTTAATTAGCTTAACCTTTTTGCCGCTCGTAAGTTTGTTTTACCCTCGAGAAGGGAAGAAGATGTTGAACTAAATTGTGGAGTTTATGGCAGAAGAATTGAAAAACCTATCACCCAACAACCAAAAGCTGGATAGCGAAGAGGAAATTAAAATCCGCAGAGCTTTTGAAAACCGTAATTGGAGCGAAATAAAAAGCGCCGACTCTTGGGCTATTTTTAAAATCATGTCGGAGTTTGTACAGGGCTTTGAAAAGCTGGCTAAAATAGGACCCTGTGTGTCCATCTTTGGTTCGGCGCGTACCAAGCCCGATAACCCCTACTACAAAATGGCAGAGGAAATAGCCGCCGAACTGGTGCGTTGCGGCTATGGTGTCATTACCGGCGGTGGTCCCGGCATCATGGAAGCCGGTAACAAAGGGGCATTTGAAGCAGGCGGTAAGTCCGTAGGTCTAAATATCATCTTGCCTTTCGAGCAACAGGGCAATATCTACATTGACCCCGACAAGCTCATTACCTTCGATTACTTCTTTGTACGCAAGGTTATGTTTGTGAAATATGCTCAAGGCTTCATTGTACTGCCCGGCGGCTTTGGCACCCTGGATGAGCTTTTCGAAGCGCTCACGCTCATTCAAACCAAAAAAATAGGACGTTTCCCTATTGTATTGGTAGGCAGCAGTTACTGGCAAGGTCTTATCGACTGGCTGCGCAATACCATGTTGGAAAAAGAGCACAACATCAGCCCCGAAGACTTGAACCTGTTCAAGGTGGTAGATACGGCACAAGATGCTGTAAAAGTCATCAATGACTTTTATGCCAAGTATCTTTTGCAACCCAACTTTTAAATATGAGAAACCTACAGCTGCTGGTCTTACTCGGAGTCATTCTGCTGCTGGTCTTTTATTCCATTTACGAGCGGCTACAAGACCCCGTGCGGTCTGACTACGAGCAAGACTATGCTTATCAATTATATTTAGCCAACAAAGAAGTACCCCAACAGATTTATTTCTTGGATGAAGAAGTGCCCCTGTACGATGCACAAGTGCGGGAGCGCTTCGCCTATGAAATTTATATTCTGACCAAGTGGCGCAGCTACACCATAGAGCTGTTGTCAAAAGCCAAGTATTGGCTACCTATTTTTGAAAAAATTTTGCGCTCTTATGAGCTGCCTGCCGACTTTAAATATTTGGTGGTGATTGAAAGCGGCATGCGCAATGTGGTGTCACCTGCAGGCGCTGCCGGCTTTTGGCAGCTATTGCCCGAAACTGCCCGTATGATGGGTTTGCGTGTGGACCACGAAGTGGATGAGCGCTATCACCCGGTAAAAGCAGCCCATGCAGCAGCACGATACTTGCGCCTTGCCTATAAGGAAATAGGCAGCTGGACCTATGTAGCGGCTTCCTACAACGCAGGCATTGGGGCGATGCGCTATGCCGTTGCCACACAGCAAGCCCCTTCTTATTATTATATGGTGCTCAACCCCGAGACCAACCGCTATGTGATGAAAGCAGCGGCCTTTAAAGAAGTGTATGAGCATCCATTAAAATATGGCTTTGATTTGCCAATCCGGGCTTGGCAGCCGCCGGCTTACCGTACCATCCAGGTGCGCACAAGCATCCCTTCTTTGAAGAAGTTTGCCCAAATGCAAGGAACCTCTTTGAAGACCTTGCGCGCATTGAACCCTTGGCTGGTGGGCGAATCACTCACTTTGCCCGAAGGCAAAACCTACGAAATCCGCTTGCCTGTTCAGGCAGACTATGAAGCAACGCTCGAAGACGAAGAAAAAACAACGCCGCCTCCGGTAGATAGCCTCGGAGTGCCCGCCGATAGCCCCACCGTACAAGATAGAGTAAACCATATAGCTGCCGACAGGGAGTAAGTTCCTTTATCCTTTTTTTCACTTTTTTAAAAAGGAATTCACCATAGAAATGCCCAGCGGGCTAATAAAAAATCTTTATCTTTGAACCTCATCAAAAACCACCCCTTATCTATGAGATACGGCGCATGGCTGTTGCTATTAATGATTGTTTTTCAGGCTTGTAACGATATTGAACAACCACAAGAAGATATTATGATGGGAAAAGACATTCATTCTTTTTCGGAACCCGGCAAAGCGGTAGCCAAACACTTGTCTTTGCAGTTACAGGTGGACTTCGACACCAAACAACTGAGTGGCATTGCTACGTGGGACATTGACACCGCACCGGATGCAGAAGAAATTATTTTCGACACAAAAGGGCTAATCATCGATTCGGTCTTTCTGAATGACGACACCACGGCGGTGCCCTTTTCTTTGGGCAAAGAAGACCCGGTCTTGGGGCAGGCGTTACGCGTGCCTTTGAAAGCCGGTGCCAAGCGTGTGCGCATTGTTTACCGCACCTCGCCCGGTGCAGCCGCACTTCAATGGTTGGAAGCACATCAAACTGCCGGCGGGCGGCATCCTTTCCTGTTCAGTCAATCGCAGTGCATTTTGGCCCGCAGTTGGGTGCCTTGCCAAGATAGCCCCGGCATTCGCTTTACCTATGATGCCGAAGTAAAGGTACCACAAGGCATGTTGGCATTGATGAGCGCCGAAAATCCACAGCAAAAAAGTGCCGATGGTGTGTATCGTTTCCGTATGCGCCAGCCCATCCCTTCTTATTTGTTGGCTATAGCCGCAGGCGATTTGGTGTTTAAGCCCATCAGTGCGCGTGCCGGTGTGTATGCAGAACCGGAAACCATAGAGGCGGCAGTACACGAGTTCGAAGACCTGGAAGAAATGATTCAGGCAGCAGAGCAGCTGTATGGCGATTATGTGTGGGAACGGTATGACCTGCTGGTCTTGCCCCCCAGCTTTCCTTTTGGTGGCATGGAAAACCCCCGCCTTACCTTTGCAACCCCCACCATCATTGCCGGTGACAAGTCTCTGACCAGCTTGGTAGCCCATGAATTGGCACATTCGTGGTCGGGCAACCTTGTTACCAACCGCACATGGAACGACTTCTGGTTGAATGAAGGCTTTACCGTCTATTTCGAGCGCCGCATTATGGAAGCCATGTATGGGCGCGACTATGCCGAAATGCTGGCCGAGTTAGGCTATCAGGACTTGCGTCAGACTATTGCCCGCATGGGCGAAAACAATAAGGACACCCGCCTGAAGCTGGACCTGCAACGCCGCGACCCCGACGAAGCTGTCACCGATATCGCTTATGAAAAAGGCTACTTTTTCCTGCGTCTGGTAGAAGAGACCATCGGGCGTGACAAATTTGATGCTTTTGTGAAAACATACTTTCAGCGTTTTGCTTTCCGCTCGATGGATACCGAAAGCTTTGTTGAATATTTCCAAAAAGAAGTATTGGACAAAAACCCCGGGGCTGCCAAAGCCATCCGCATGCAAGAATGGATTTACGGCACGGGCTTGCCTGACAATTGTCCCAAGGTAAATGCCGTGCGTTTTCGCCGTGTGGAACAAGCACTGCAAGACTGGCTGAATGGAACGCCTGCGGATTCATTGCCTACAGCCTCTTGGAGCAGTCATGAATGGTTGCACTTTGTGCGCCACTTGCCTGCCGGCCTCTCGGTAGAGCAAATGAAAGCATTAGACGAGGCTTTTGGCTTCACCCAATCGAACAATGCCGAAATTCAGGCGGAGTGGTACGCACAGGCGGCTTTACACGGATACAGCGATGCTTATCCGGCCATGGAGGCTTTTCTATTGAAAGTAGGGCGGCGGAAATTCCTGGTGCCTATTTATCGGGCCTTGCTGCAAACCGAAGAAGGTAAGGCACTTGCCTATGATATTTATGCGAAAGCACGGAAAAACTATCACTATGTATCGGTTTCTACCTTAGACGAAATGCTGCAGTGGAACGAAAAAGTGCACAAAACACCTTGACTTTTGCACGAACTTTGCAACAAAAATGACAGCCGGCTTGTATAAAATTGGAATTATTTGTAAAATTGGTAAGAAAGTGCACTGCATATATTCACTTTTGTAGTGCAAAACATAAAAAAAATGATTACATTTCGCTTATATCCAAAATAGAAGGGACATGGCAGTTTTACCAAAAGCAGAAAAACCAAAAAACTTCATCTACGATAGAGCCAAGCATCACTTTTTGGGCAATTTCCCCAGTGTGTTGCCCATAGAGCAAGCCTATGTGCATATAGGCATGTACTTGGGATGGATCTGTGAGAATGACCTTTACAGCGACTTTTTCGAAGAAGAAGCGGCTTTGCAAATCTTGCGTTTCCGTAAGCGTCAAATCAGCTGCTCCATTCTGAGTGCCGTATGGGATGGCTATTTGGGCTCGGACCTCTTCAACGAAGAAGGAAACGAGTTTACACAGTACTATTATTTAAGCGGCAAATACAAAAAAGACTACGAAAAAACACTGGCTGCCAACTTGCCATCTATTTACCATGTAGAAGACAACTGGGAAAACTACGAGAAGATGGCAAAGAAAATCACGCAGCGTTACAAACAGTGGAAGAAAAAGCGTGAAGGCGAGCAGGCCGAAGCCCAAAGCCACGACGAAGAAGAGTAGGATGCCGGGGGGGTTATCCCCGCATGCGCTGCCTTTTAGCTTCTGCTAAGGCAGAAAGCAGGCGAACCGACAAAGTAGCAAATACCAACTTGTTGTTTACACTCCGCTCAAGGTAGTAAAGGCTTTGTGTAAAATCTTTTAAAAGCCCTTCTATTGCCCGTTGCGGTAAAACAGAAGCCAAGCCTTGCACAAACTCTAAATGTTCGGAGCGGAATTTGTTGAGCGCACCTTCGGTGTGTTGCCACATCAGACACTCACGCAAGGTAGCTATGCCGTACTCCAATACTTTCCTTTGCGTTACTTTACTTTCGTTCGACAAACGCTCTACCACAGGCGCAATGGCGCACCAATCGGCACGCCAGCAATGACGCAGCCACTCCCGGAACAATAGATGGCTGTCTTCTTCGCTGTTTTGCATCAAAGCGTCCAGCAACAACATATTGCCTTCGCACAACACAGCCCACTCATTGGCTTGCTTGGGCGGAATGCCGCGTGTTTTAACAAGCCATTGCTCTATGCTCTCGGCTGTGTAAGGCGGCACTTGTATGCTTTGAACACGCGAGCGAATGGTAAGGATAATGGCATCCGGGTCTTCGCTTACCAATAGGAAGAAAGTACGGGCAGGGGGCTCTTCTATGAGTTTAAGCAAAGCATTGGCTGCTGCCGTATTCATGTATTCCGGCAACCACATCAAAACCAGCTTGTAACCACCTTCAAAAGCGCTCAAACTGAGCTTTTGGGTCAGCTGGCGGCTTTCTTCCACGCTGATATTGGCTTGTTTGTTATCGATGCCGGCAAGCTCAAGCCACCGGTCCAAAGAGAAAAAGGGGCTTTGGGCATTCAGGCGGCGCCACTCGTCAATGAAAGCAGCGGAGGTGTTTTTGCCGGTGCCCTGATTCCCTACGGGAAAAACGAAGTGAACATCCGGGTGTGTCAGTTGTGCCATCTTGCGGCAGTTGCCACATTGGCCGCAACTGTCTTGGGCATGCGCTTTTTGAGGGTTTTCACACAAGAGCAGGCTTGCAAAAGCCAGCGCAACAGCCCATTGTCCGCCCCCACTTTTGCCCACGAACATCAGTGCGTGAGGTACCTGTTCCCGGGCAATCTGCTGCACGAGTTTTTCTTGTAAGGCAGGAATGGGAGGAAGTTGTGAAAACTGCATGCTTGTTTTTTTTAAAAGGAACTAAGGGTTAGGGCATATGCCGGCACAAGGCGATTGCAATGAGCGCTGATCCGCAGGAATGGATTGCCATTCCCGGCATGCGCCGGCAGTGTCGCCATGAATCAGACGGATACCGGCACGCAGCTCATGTGCTTCATATAACTGACCGTTATAGTAAAGTGCCATGTTGTAATCGTTGATGGCGCCTGAGTAGTCTTTCAGCGCTTCTTTGGCTTTGCCACGCCATAAATAAGCTTCGGCCAGCCGGGGATTGAGCAGCAGGGCTTCGTTCAGCTCGTCAACCGCTTTTTTGAAAAAAACTTGCCGGTAATAATGTTGCCCTCTGCCCAGCCGGTCGGTGGCCGTCGGTGGGGTGCGGTACCAAATATCTGCCTTCGATTCAAAATGAGAGTTGCCTTTGCCCTCATTTTGCGCCTGACAGGCTACCGTACATAGGAATAAAGCTATAAATTGTATAAATTTGTGCATAAGTTTTTTAGCTTGACCGCTTTCAGGTGGTATCTTTGACAAAATTACACAAAAGAAAAAGATGATACTTTACAATGTGACCGTCAGTGTGGACAAAGAAGTGCACGACGATTGGCTCGACTGGATGCGTCGCGTGCACATTCCCGATGTGCTGGCTACAGGCTTGTTTGTAGAGCACAAAATGCTGCGCTTAATGCATGAGCCTGAGAATGACGGTTTCACCTACGCTATTCAGTATTTCTTGAAAAGCATGGAAGACTTCGAGACTTACCAAAAAGAGCATGCCCCTCGCTTGCAGGCCGAACATCAGGCTCGTTATGGTGAGCATTGCCATGCTTTTCGCACTTTGTTGGAAGTGATAGAATAAAAACAAACGATAACTAAACCAGACAGAATCATGGCAGGGCATAGTAAATGGGCTAATATCAAGCACAGAAAAGGCGCACAAGACGCCAAACGAGGCAAGCTGTTTACCAAGCTGACCCGTGAAATCATGATTGCTGCCCGCTTAGGTGGTGGCGACCCCGCATCCAACCCCCGTTTGCGCATAGCCATTCAAAACGCCAAAGGGGCAAATATGCCCAAAGATAAAATTGAGAAGGCTATAGCCAAGGCCACAGGCGCCGGGGGCGAGGATTATATCGAGGTGACCTACGAAGGCTATGTCAATGGGGTAGCTCTTTACATAGAGTGCACCACCGACAACACCAACCGTACGGTAGCCAATGTGCGGGCAATTCTTAGCAAGGGCGGTGGCAGCCTCACCACCAATGGTTCGTTGGACTTCATCTTCGACAGAAAAGGTGTATTTACCATTTCACTGGAAGACTACAAGCTCGATGAAGAAGAGTTTACCTTGGAAATGGCAGATGCCGGCGCTGATGAAGTGGAGTTTGACCACGAAAACGGCTTTGTAACCGTCTATTGTCCTATGGAAGAGTTCGGCAGCATTCAGAAGAAACTCGAAGAAATGAATATCGAAGCAAAAGAAGCCGGACTGCAGCGTATTCCGAAAACCTACGTGAAGCTGGACAACGAAACTTTCCAGAAGACCATGAAGGTCATTGAAGCGCTCGAAGATGACGACGATGTGCAAAAAGTATATCACAACATCGAAATTACCGATGAGCAAATGGAGATGGCATGATGCAGCAAGCATGCAAAAGATAGCAAAAAAGGCGAGCTTCTTTCCGAGCCTCGCCTTTTTTTGTACTTGTGTTGAGTATTTTGAAAGAACAAGCAATAAAAAAGCCCGTCTTTTCGACGGGCTGGTGATCCCGCTGGGGCTCGAACCCAGGACCCCCTCCTTAAAAGGGAGGTGCTCTACCAACTGAGCTACGGAATCGTGTGTTGTTTTATCGTTGAATTGCAATGCAAAGGTAGGAGGTTTTTTAAAACTGTGCAAGCGTATGGCAAAAAAAATTTTAATTTTATTCTTCCTGTTTTTGGGGTTATGTGGGCAAAATATTGTGGGACAGGGGATTGCGCCGGATAGTGAATATTTAAAAAAAGCAATGACCGCAGAGCAGCAAGGCGACTATGCCCGGGCAGCTGCTTTGCTTTGCAAGCATTATTATACGCACTTCGACAATTTTAGCCGCCACCGCTTGCAGTTATTGAGTGCGCATTATGGTTTACGGGGCTACGATTTTTTAAACCCGCCGTGGTGGCATATTCCGGCACGCTATTTCAACTTGCTCGCGCTGCTTGCCTGTCTGCTTTTTTTAGTGTTGTTGAGTTTGTTGGTGCGGCAAAAAAAGCTTCGTTACTTGCTGCTTTGCTGGCTTCTGACAGGCGGGGCCGCTTGGTTTTTCTATACACTTCCACCCAAGCGGCTGGCGATAGTCAAAGCAGAAGCGCTGCTGGGGTATCAACACCCCACGGTGGCTGCCCCTCTGCTGGCAACATTACCCCGGGGCACCTGCTTGCGTGTCATCGACGAGCAGCCTTTCTGGTGGAAAGTGTACACACCACAAGGGCAAACGGTTTACGTGCAGAAATCCATGGTGTATTTAATAGAAGCAGAAAACAAACCTTAGCGGCGCCCTTTGCCGCTACTCTTTTTGCCGCGTTTGTGTTTTTTATGCTTGTGTTGCGTGCGTGTAGTTTTGCGCTTTTTCTCATGAAATGCGCCCTGGAAGGTGGGGTCTTCTTTTTTTCGCTGTTTGTCTATTTCCCGCGCCATCTCTTGCTTTTCTTCAAAAGGCGTTTCTGCTACCTCTACCGCATCGGGCAAAGGCAGGCGCGGAATTTTCATTTTGATAAGCGCTTCTATCTTTTTAATGTGGTACTCTTCGGCCGGGTTCACAAAAGTAATAGCCGTGCCATGCCGGAATGCCCGTCCTGTACGTCCGATGCGGTGTACATACTCTTCGTATAAAACAGGCACTTCGAAATTGATAACGTGTGTAACTTCTGAAACATCGATACCACGGGCTGCCACATCGGTAGCTACCAGCACCCGTACCTCGCCTTTGCGGAAGGCATCCAAGGCATTGGTGCGTGCGTTTTGGTCTTTGTTGGCGTGAATGACACGTACGCTGTCTTCGCCCAGCTTCCGGTGTAAATACTTATATACTGCCGTGGCAATACGTCTTCTGCGGGTAAATACCAGCACCTTCTTAAGCGACTCTTGCTCGAGCAGGTGCATGAGCAGGTTGATTTTGGTTTTGATATTGGGCACTTCGTACAAATACTGCTCTACTGTTTCGGCGGGGGTCGCCTGCGGAGTGATTTCTATTTTTACCGGGTACTCTATAAACTCTTCGCACAGACGCTCTACTTTTTCGGAAAAGGTAGCCGAAAACAGCAGGTTTTGCCGTTTGCGTGGAAGCACTTCCAAAATACGGCGTATTTGAGGCATAAAGCCCAAGTCCAGCATGCGGTCGGCTTCGTCTATGACGAACGTCTTGACGTGTTTAAGCTGCAAACCACCGGCAAGATAAACATCCATCAGGCGCCCCGGGGTAGCTACCACAATATCGACTCCTTCTGCCAGCTGCTCTATTTGTTTTTTGATGCCCTTGCCCCCAAAAATAGGAACACAACGCAGGTCGGTATAACACGCCAGCCGGGCAATGGCTTCACTTACCTGCTTGGTAAGTTCATGGGTGGGCACCAGCACCAAGCCGCGAGGATGCTTGCCTTGGGCATATTTCAGTTTCATGAGCATAGGCAAAGCATAAGCAGCTGTTTTGCCGGTGCCGGTTTGGGCTATGCCTATGATGTCGTGTCCGGCGAGTGCCGGCGGAATGGCTTTTTCCTGAATTGGTGTAGGGCTTTGATAGCCTGCCTCTTCTATCGCATTCAGAAACTGGCGGGTTAGTTTTAACTCTTCGAAGGTCATCGTCCCTGCAAATGGTTTGGTTTTGAGAAACACAAAGATAAGCAAGCCGGTGGTATTCAAAGCGTGTGATGTGCCATTTGATATAGGATGATGAAAATCAGCGGATATATGACGAAGGTCATTGGTGCAGAAATGAAAAAAGGATAAGATTGTCTATAAATAAAACCAAAAGACCTATGAAAAGACACTTCATTTTGACTATCGCGGCAATGACCCTCGGTCTGTTGATGTTTGCCTGCGGCGGGCAGGAGGAAAATACTGCTCAGAACAACGAACCACCTCAAAGCATGTTGGCTGACGAAGAGCCGGCAGAAAATGAAGCGCCGGACCCCATGACCGTGAAAGGGGTAGGACCGGTGCAAAGCATTGAGTTGGGAGAAATAGACCCTGCTATGGCAGAGGAAGGAAAAATGCTGTTTGAATCCAAGTGTTCTGCGTGTCATAAGATAGGCGAAGAATACATTGGTCCGGACTTGAAAGGCGTAACCGCCCGGCGGGCACCGGAGTGGATTATGAACATGATACTCAATCCGGAAAATATGGTAAAAGAAGACCCCATAGCCAAAGAGCTATTTGCAAAGTTTAACGGTACACCTATGGCCAATCAGGGCTTAACAGAGGAAGAAGCACGCAAAATATTGGAATACTTCCGCACACAAGAGTAGGTTTTAACTGTACGAAAAACAACATAGAGGTATGAATGCGAAAATTAAAAAACTATTGGTAGCAGGGCTCGCTACGGCACTGGTGAGTGCCTGTGGCGAATCTAAAAAGGGGGATTCCAAGCAGGAAACCGCCCTTAATACAGATGCTGCATCAAAAGTATATGTAGCTCCCGGGAAGCATGATGAATTCTACTTATTTACTTCCGGAGGATTTAGCGGGCAAGTAGGGGTTTATGGCTTGCCTTCCGGGCGCTTGTTCCGGGAAATCCCTGTCTTCTCGCAAGACCCCGAAACAGGCTATGGTTACAATGAAGAAACCAAGCCTATGCTTCAAACCAGCTATGGCTTTGTTCCCTGGGGAGATGCACACCACCCCAAGCTGTCTCAAACGGACGGTAAGCATGATGGGCGCTGGTTGTTTATCAACGAAAACAACACGCCACGCATTGCCCGTATTGACTTAACTACTTTTGAAACAGTAGAAATTATTGAAATACCGAATGCGGGCGGTAACCACTCTTCGCCTTATGTAACCCAAAATACCGAATATGTCTTTGCCGGTACCCGTTTTAGTGTACCTATACCTCAAAAAGATGTGCCCATCGATTCTTACAAAGAAAACTTTAAAGGGACTCTTAGCTTCATAAAAGTAGAAAAGGAAAGCGGTGACATGAGCTTGGCTTTCCAAATATTGGTGCCCGGTTATGACTACGACCTGGCTACCGGGGGTAAAGGACCTTCTCATGGATGGGCATTCTTCTCTACTTATAACACAGAGCAGGGATATACACTAAAAGAGAAAACCGCTTCGCAAAATGACAAAGACTATGTGGCGGCTGTCAATTGGAAAAAAGCTGAGGAATATATAGCCCAGGGTAAATACCAGGAATGGGATGTGGAATATTACAACAATGAGTATGACGAAGAAAAGCACATGGCTACTTCTAAGGTAGAGAAAAAAGTAAAAGTGCTTATCCCGGCGGAGTGCCCCGGTTTAATTTACTACCTGCCTACGCCTAAGTCGCCACATGGTATAGATGTAGATCCTTCCGGAAAATATATTGTAGCCAGTGGAAAACTTTCGGCAGATGTAACCGTACATTCATTTGAAAAAATACAAGAAGCCATTGAAAATGGCGATATCATTGGTGAAGTGGATGGTATCCCCGTACTGAACCCCGAGAAAACAGTAGTTGGTGTCGTGAAATCGGGTGGTTTAGGGCCTTTGCATACCGAGTTCGATGACAAAGGTTATGCTTATACCTCCTTCTTCATCTCTTCTGAGATTGTGAAATGGAAGTTGGGTACGTGGGAAGTTGTAGACCGTATTCCTACTTATTATTCTATTGGACACCTGTGTGTACCCGGTGGTGGTTCCATGCATCCGTGGGGCAAGTACGTGATAGCTTTGAACAAAATAACCAAAGACCGTTACTTACCTACCGGACCTGAATTGACTCAATCGGCTCAATTGATTGATATTTCAGGAGAAAAAATGGAGTTGCTGCTTGACTTCCCCACGGTAGGTGAGCCGCATTATGCACAAGCCATCCCCGCAGAAATACTGGCTCCGCGTTCGAAGAAAGTATTTAAGCTGGAAGACAACAAGCACCCCTATGCCGTGAAAAGCGAAGCAGAAGCAAGAGTGGAGCGCAAGGGCAACGAAGTGCATGTGTACATGACTACCATTCGTAGTCACTTCTCACCGGACTTTATCGAAGGGGTTAAGGTAGGCGATGTTGTTTATTTCCATGTTACCAACTTAGAGCAAGACTGGGATATTCCGCACGGCTTTGCTGTGATGGGTGCCAACAATGCCGAGCTGCTGATAATGCCCGGACAAACCGAAACACTCCGCTGGGAGCCGAAGAAAGCAGGGGTATATCCATTCTATTGCTCCGACTTCTGCTCTGCGCTTCATCAGGAAATGCAAGGTTATATACGCGTTTCTGAAAAAGGCAGCAATGTGCCTCTCAAGTGGGGACTGGGCGAAAGTAAAGAAGAAAAATAAGCATGTTCTTTAACACATCACCGGAGGCAGCTGCCTCCGGTGTTTAATCAAACGGTACAATGATGACAACTGTATCTTCTACTTCTGCGTCCACCCGGCAACATCGTTTAAGCTTGCCGGTGCGCATAGCCCTGGCAGCGGTGGTGGTGGCGATGATTATTTCTTTCCGCTATCCGATGTGGAGCATTTACTTGGATGCACCTCAGTATCCGGAAGGCATTAAAATGGAAATATGGTATGACAATGTGGGGGGCGACGACCCAAGCGTGCTGCAAAATGTGAATCTTTTGAATCATTATATTGGTATGAAGCCCATTGAACCGGATGCCATTCCGGAGTTGCGATGGATGCCCTATATCGTATGGGGGTTGATTATCGTAGGTGCAGTATGTGTCATTAGTGGCAGCTTTCGCCTTTTGGTAACTTGGGCAGTTTTATTTACGCTCTTAGCCGCAGTGGGGCTCTACGATTTTTACCTTTGGGAGTATGATTATGGGCATAATTTGGACCCCGAAGCGCCCATCAAAGCTTTGGATTCCTATCAACCACCTTTAATTGGCAGTAAGCAGCTGTTGAATATTACCGCTACTTCATTACCCGACATAGGAGGAGTGATTCTGATTGCCGGACTGACTGTCATTTATTTGTGCATTATATGGGAATGGATAAATAGAAAGAAGTCTTATGGTGTGGCTTAGAAATAAAACCGTTTGGTTCTTGGTAAGCTGGGGTTTTTTCTCCGGCTGCAGCGTAGAACCGGTGCCTATTCAATACGGGGCAGATTATTGCGATTTCTGCAGGATGACCATCGTGGATAAACGTTATGCGGCTGAATTGGTAAACACCAAAGGGAAGCCTTATAAGTTTGATGCCATTGAGTGTATGTTGCGCTATGCTGCCGAGTCGGAGCAGACATTTCAGTTGTGGTTGGTGAACACCTACGATAAGCCGGGGCAGCTGGTAGATGCATCAAAAGCGTGGTATCTCATTAGCGAGCAGTTGCCAAGTCCTATGCGTGGTGACATCAATGCCTTTTCCACCGAAAAAGTACGTGATGAGTTTCATCAAAAATACGGTGGCGATAAAAAAACATGGATTGACCTGAGAGAAGCATATGAAGTGCAATAACCACAGATGGATACTTTTTATATGGACGATTGTATGCTTGGCAGCTCCTGCAAAAGCAGAGTTGATTGTCGTTTGCAAGAGTTGTGAGCTAAGCTCTATAAAGGAAGCGGTGGCAGCCGCGCAACCTTGTGATACCGTACTGATTAAAAAAGGCACCTACTACGAACATGGTATTGTTGTAGATAAATCTTTGTACGTGTTGGGCGAAAAAGGGAGTGTGATTGATGCGCAACAGCGTGGTGAAATTATTTTAGTTACGGCCGATAATGTTTGGGTGGAAGGGCTCACTCTTCAAAATGTGGGCGTTAGCTACTTACAGGATTGGGCAGCTATCCGGATATTGGAAGCCGCCGTCTGCGTAGTGAAAAACAATCATATTATTAACCCTTTCTTCGGGATATATCTGCAACAAGCACGCTACTGTACAGTTGAGAACAACCGGCTGCAATCCTCCGCAGCGAGAGAGATGTCTTCCGGCAATGCCATTCACTCTTGGTACTCAGAGCACCTGCGTATCATACATAACGAGGTCAGCCACTTCCGCGATGGCATCTATCTTGAATACACAACCGACAGCGAAATCACTCATAACCATGCGTATCAAAACCTGCGTTATGGGCTTCATTTCATGTTTTCGGATAACAACCGTTATCAGTATAACCGTTTCAGTGAGAACGGTGCCGGTGTGGCGGTAATGTTTTCTCGTAATGTGGTGATGGAATACAACGAATTTATACACAATTGGGGGGCAGCAAGCTACGGTCTGTTGTTAAAAGAAATTTACGATGCCCGCATAGAACACAACATGTTTCAGGAAAACACAACTGCCGTACATGGAGAGAGCGCTACACGCATTCTTTTCCGCTACAATCAGTTAAACAACAACGGCAAGGGCTTTATGCTCATGGGCAGCTGCATGGATAATGTTTTTGAATATAACGTTATGGAAGGCAATACTTTTGATGTGGTGGCAAGCAGCGAGCTGCAGAGCAATGAGTTTAGATATAACTATTGGGCGAACTACTCCGGCTATGACCTTGACCATGATGGCATTGGTGATGTACCTTACCGTCCTGTCTCTTTGTATTCCTACATTGTGAATCAATCGCCCACTACCATACTGCTGTTAAGAAGTTTTTTTGTGGATGTACTCAATTACACAGAGTATTTGATGCCTTTTTTCACACCTGATAATGTAAAAGACAACTATCCTCTTATGACACCGCCTTTAAACACATAATTTATGATAGAGCTACTGGATATATCGAAGCGCTTCGGTAAGACGCAGGTATTGAAAAACATATCCATATCTTGGCAAGAGCCGGGCATTATGGTGTTGGTAGGTCCTAACGGTTCCGGCAAGACCACCCTCTTGAAGATGTTATTGGGGATGGTGTTGCCTTCTTCCGGTAAGATTCTTTTCGATGGGCAGGACATACGCAAATCCGGGGCCGCTTATAAAAGCAATATTAGCTATTTGCCACAGCTGGCTCACTATCCTGAAAACCTAAGTGGCAGAGAGCTGATTCAAATGGTAAAAGAGTTGCGGGGCAATATCAATCAAGAATTATTGAACCGCATGTTGAAAGGGTTTCAGCTTGAAAGTCACCTGGACAAGAAGGTGAAACACCTGTCCGGTGGTACTTTGCAAAAGTTAGGTATTGTATTGGCTTTTATGAATGAAGCAGCTGTGTATGTATTGGATGAACCAACCAATGGCTTGGATCCCCTTTCGCTTTTTTATTTGAAAAAGTTGATACTCGAAAAACGGGAAGAAGGAAAATACATACTCATTAGTACGCATATTATTCCTTTTGTGGAAGAAATTGCGGACCGCTTGCTTTTTATATTGGAAGGTAGCGCTTTCTTTGACGGCACCCTTGCCCACCTGCGCGATACTTACGGCGAAGCATCCCTGGAAGAAATTGTGGCTAAAGTAATGGAATCTCAAATCGGCATGACTCATGTGGAAAGTATTTAAATATACCGTTTATGATTTGCTGCGTAGCAAGTGGACTTTCGCTTACGCCTTGTTCTATTTTGCGCTCACTGTCTTTTTGTTTGCTTTCAGCAGCAGCATAACCAAGGTAGTAGTAGGTTTAATGAATACTATTTTGCTGCTTGCGCCGTTAGTAAGTACTTTTTTTACCGTCAGCTATTATTACAACTCGAAAGATTTTGTTCTTTTTCTTTTGGCACAACCGCTGAAAAGAACGGATATTATCCGCGGTATGCTGTTGGGGCTGACGGCTTCTTTAGGTATTGCCGTGTTGGTGGGGATTGGAATGCCCTTCGCCTACATGTCTTTGACACAAGGAAGTTCTATAGCAAGTTATGCTTTCTTGTTGGTAATAGGGGTGATACTCTCTTCCGTGTTTTCTTTTATTGTGTATTGGATAGCCCTGCGTTTCGACGATAAACTAAAAGGCATTGGGGTTAGCTTACTTGTATGGTTATTTTTTGCCGTTATTTATGATGCCATTTTCCTTTTGCTGTTAATTTACCTTCGCGACTATCCCATAGAAAAACTGGCAATAGCTCTGACATTACTCAACCCCATAGATCTGTCGAGGGTGTTTATTTTGCTTCAGCTCGATATATCCGCTCTGTTTGGTCTTACAGGGGCGTCTGTAAAAGCTTTTTTGGGCAGCACCACCGGCAGCATAGCAACATTTGTCGCTTTGTTGTTATGGATGCTCCTTTCTTATATCGGCATTACTGTCATGGCTAAAAAGAAAGATTTTTAAATTCCGGCAACCGTTGCCATGCATTGCATAAATCACTATCTTCCTTGCATAAACATGTAACAAGGAAGACATATGCAAAGCATTCAACGCCTGTCGCACAGCATTCAGACTGCCGGCAGCAAGCCTGTCACCTTCGACTTGCACTATATGGAAGGGCAGAAAGCGCAACCGGTGCTCATCTTTATTCATGGATTCAAAGGTTTTAAAGACTGGGGGCACTGGCTCCTTATGGCTGATGCATGGGCTGCCGCAGGCATAGCGGCGGTGCGTATGAACCTGTCTTATAACGGTACCACACCGGAACACCCCACTGATTTTGCCGATACGGATGCTTTTGGGCGCGAAACCTTTTCGCGCGACGTGGAAGATGTAAGCCAATTGGTGGCTTTCTTGAAAGCCTCCGGCTGGGCCAACAAAGAAGGAATCATTGACCCGGACCGCTTGGCACTGGCAGGACACAGCCGGGGCGGCGCCGTAGCGGTGTTGGCAGCGGCTGCTTTGCGTGAAGCCGTGAAGGCTGTCATTACCATGGCATCTATCGATAATACCGGTTTCCTTTGGACAGAAGAGCGGCGCCGGCAAATACTGGATCAAGGTGTGACCCATATATTGAATGCCCGTACGGGGCAGCAACTGCCTGTTTACAGAGAAGTGTATGACGACTGGCTGGCTAAAAAAGACACAGATTATAACTTAGAAAACAAAGCCAAGTCACTCGATATCCCGGCATTGGTGATTCATGGCACTGCCGATGAGGCGGTGCCACTGTCAGCTGCACAAAACCTTGCTGCTTGGATTCCCAACGCCACCTTGCATATAGTGGAGGGAGCAGGGCACACTTTCGGGGGAATGCATCCTTATGAAAGCAACGAATTGCCCGGGCACGCACAAGAAGTTATTCATGTATCCGTTGATTTCCTAAAAAAACACTTATGAGCGACTCTCTCTCTTTTATCTTGAACGAGCTGGGCGAAGAGCACCCACATGGAAGTGTGGCAACCCCTCTCTACCAAACCTCAATGTTTGCCTTCGAGTCGGTAGAGCAGATGCGCCGTGCCCTGGCAGAAGAAACCCAATCTTATTTTTACACACGTGGCAACAACCCCACCTTCACCGCTCTGGAACGCAAGCTCGCAGCCTTGGAAGGCACCGAAGCCGCTTTACTCTTTGCAAGTGGCAGCGCCGCCGTTGCCGCTGCCGTTATGGCAAACGTAGAGCAGGGAAGCCACGTAGTGTGTGTGCAGAAGCCTTACAGCTGGACCAACAAGCTGCTTACCAAGCTGCTGGCACGTTTTGGTGTGGAAGTAAGCATGGTTGATGGCACACGGCCGGAAAATTTCGCACAAGCCATTCGCCCCAATACACGACTGCTTTATCTCGAATCGCCCAACTCTTTTACTTTCGAACTGCAAGACATTGTCGCTTGTGTAGCGGTGGCGCGCCAACACGGTTTGCTTACCATTATAGACAACAGCTATGCCACACCGCTGAATCAGCGCCCTGCCGACATGGGCGTGGATATTGTCGTGCATTCGGCTTCTAAATATATTGGCGGGCACAGCGATGTGGTTGCCGGCATTTTGTGCTGCTCGCAAGCCATGCGCGAAAAGATTTTTTCTTCCGAATACATGACCTTGGGCGGTGTGATGGCACCTTTCAGTGCATGGCTATTGCTGCGCGGGCTGCGCACCTTGGCGCTGCGTGTGGAACGCGTGGCACAGACCACCCCCAAGGTGGTTGATTTTTTAGCCCGGCACCCCAAAGTAGAAGCCGTATTGTATCCGTTTCACCCTTCACACCCGCAATATGAACTGGCAAAAAAACAGATGAAGCGCCCCGGAGGAATGTTTTCTTTCCGTCTCAGAGCCAATGAAATGGCAGAAGTCGAGCGCTTTTGCAACCGTTTGCAACGTTTCTTGTTGGCTTGCTCATGGGGCGGCTACGAGTCGCTGATTTTCCCTGCCTGCACACTCTATGGCTCGGCCAACTATCAAAACCCTTGGCTCGATTGGCGCTTGGTGCGCGTATATATAGGACTTGAAGACGCCGACGAACTCATAGCCGATTTGCGCCAAGCGCTGGAGTGCTTGTAGAAACAAAAGACTTGGACAGCAGAAAAATTCATTGCTTGATTTACTTGGTTTTTTGTATTAACTTGCCCTAAATGCTTGGTCTATACTTGCAATTCTTATGTTAAATGCAGAAACATTTTTGGCTCTTTTAGCAGGGCAGGCGCTCACCGAAGAGCAGTATGAAGAAGTAGAAGCACTGATAGATAAGGTGCCCTATGCCGGCTTGTTGCATCTGTTGGCGGCCCGCTACCAATCGAAGCAGGGCTCACATTTGGCACCTCAGAAAATACGGCGGGCTGCCTTGCATATGTACAGCCGCAAGCGCCTGGCCGAAGCATTGAATGCACCGGTTTTTGAGCAAAACGATTTTCAGCTTTCCGGCGCTTCCGGTTCTTTGAAAGAAGAGCTGTCGAAGGCACGCAATGTATTGGACGACATTCAGAAAGAAGTAAGTGCTTTTGATGAAAAGCTGGCAAGCGCCTCAGAAGAAGAGCTGGATCAAGAGCTTGAAAAAATTACTACTTCTTATACCCAACCGAAAGACTACTTCTCTTCCTTAGAGGAGGAAGACACTGCCGCCGGCGAGCAGATTGTTTCCAAGCCTCTTGAACAAAAAGAAGAAAACAAAACTGCAAGCCCTGCTCCGGAAATACCCCCACCGGACGAGCTGAGCGAATCATATGCCATTACTTTGTATTCGGCCGGAAAAGTACGCGAAGCTGTGGCGGTGTATGAAGCCTTAAAGAAAAAATACCCTGAGCGGGAAGCCTACTATCAAAGCCAAATAGACATACTGAAAGAAGACCTGGGCGACAATGACGTAGTGACACCGGATGTGGAAAACACAACACCACCTGCCGGAGAAGACACGGCACAAGAAACGCAGCCACCCACTATGCCTAAGCCTAAGTCTTTGGTAGATGCTTTACAAGAAGCACCTCAAACATTTTATACGGAGTTGGATGCCATACGCTTGCGCGATGAAGGCAAAGATGAAGAAGCAATAAAAATTTACGAGCGCTTGATTTTGCAACATCCGGAAAAAAAGGCGTATTTTGAAAAGCAAATTCAAATCATAAAAGGATTATAGTTAAAACGATACGATTATGTTGTATGTAGTGATGGGGCTTATCATCCTGATAGCCATCTTATTGGTATTAGTTGTCTTACTGCAAGAACCCAAAGGCGGTCTGTCGCGTCAATTTGGTGGCAGTGGTGCCGCTCAAACAACCACCGGTGTACGCAGCACAACCGATATGCTTGAGCGTATTACCTGGGGATTGGCCGCCGCCATGTTGGTGCTTATTCTTGGCTTAAGCAAAATGACCGGCAACACAGCGCCCGAGTCACCCGCTCTCGAAGATATTGAAGCAGCGCCCGTAGAACAACCCGTGGCGCCTCAAGAGTAAGCATCCGTTGTGGCATTGCCGGAAGGCTTGGAAGTGTACGCACTTCCAAGCCTTTTTTTGTAACCTGTAGTCTGCTTCCTTTCTTGAATAAAAAGAGTCAACCCTGTCGCCTTATTTGTCATATCGAGCGGAACATAGTGAAGCAAGACATCTCATTAGCCCTTCTTTTCATGCCGAACGCAGTGAGGCCGCTCGCTTATGCCTGAAAGGACAAAGACACCTGAAGTGTCACCGGACAAAAGAAAACCTTAAAAGTACCAATGTGTAGAAAACTGCCATTGCATGTAACGATGCTTGCGCTCTACGGTAGGCGAAAAATACTGCTGTGACACATAAGGCTGATAGAGGCTCGAGTAATGCGCCCATATGCCCCCCACACTCAGCTGAAACCCTTGCAAGCGATAGCCTATCCCTGCCGTGAAAGCCATGGCATCGTAGTACTCCTGCCCGCTTCGTAAAGGCGATGGCGTATAGCATACGCCCGAACGCACATACCAGCTGCCCAGGCGCGCTTCAGCACCGACCCTTGCCTGTATCGTATTACGAAAAGTCTCTTGAATGGCGCGCCGTTCGCCGCTTTCATCAAAATTATCGTCGCTGCCGCTTACCCCCATCTGACGGTAGGGAATCCATTCCACGTCGGCGGTAACAAAGCCGTATTTTTTGATTTGCCAAAACAGGCTTCCGGTAGCCCGCCAGGGGCTTCTGTAGCGGAAATCATATTCATAAGGCAGCATGGAGGCAGATACCTTGCTGAACCCCACCGACTCGCTTTCTATGGAGGCTCTGCTGGTTTCATACAGGGAAAAACCGGTGGGCGTTTGCACCGAGATCCCCAGGCGCAGCGTCTCAACCGGGCGTACAATAACGCCCAAACCCAAATAAAGCCCGCCACCCGTAGCCGTGTAGCGTTGCCGGAGTGTGAATGCCTGCAGTTCGCCATCGGCAGCCGTGCGGCTTAAGCGCTCCTTATAAACATTTTCCCTTTGATAATTAATGACTTCCACCCCGACGGTGGCTCCCCAATACACTTTCTCTTGCACTTGCCCGCCAACGGTAATATTGAAAACCGAGCGGTTTCCGCTTTCTTTCACCCGCTCTTCTTGCAAGATAGGAGCTACCAATTGATTATTGACATCGCGAAATTCGGTATAATAAGCAGTGCTGTCATCGGCATAAGGATTGATAACAAAGGTGGCATAGGCCAAGGAAGCCAAATCATAAATTTCATTGTTGGCAGCTTCTGCTTCAAACACACCGGCATGAATGCCGGCAGCCTCTTCGGTCCACACATCTGCCAAGCTGCTGTAAGGATTGCTCGCTTGATAGTAAGTGTCTTGGCGGAAATCGTGCGAACGCACATACGAAATGCCAAATTGAAGGCTCTGGCCGGAAAGACTTTGTGGCGTGGCAAAGATGGCGGCAGCGTGTGAAAGTCCTATTTTATCTCTGGTGGCAGTGTTTGTGTTTTCCAGGTAGTTGCTTTGAAGCAGGCTGTTGCCATAGTCTATACCCACGGCTACCTCTGCCCGCCGGAACAGCCCAATACCGGCCGGATTGACCAATAAAGCAGTGGCATCACCACCCAGTGCCCCCTGAGCACCCCCCAAAGACAGTGCACGCGCACTGCCCGTGGGCAGGGGGCGATAGGTATAACGAAAAGCATCGGTATAATACACCTGTGCTTGTGCATAAAAAGCCGATAAGCCCATGAAAACCAAAAACAAAAAAAGGCGCTTTATCATATTTTCTCAGAAAGAATACATGTTTTGCAAAAATATATGGAATTGCCCGCATACAAGCATCAGCGCGGACGGCTGCGGCTACCGCCACTTCTTGAAGGCGAAGAACCGCGGTTATATGAGGGCGTACTTCGCGGACTGGTAGTGCTTCTGTAGCGGGGCGTGCTTTGGCGTTGTTGGGTATTGCTGTTTCTGTACCGGGGCGTATAAGTCGGCGTCTTGTTAGGTGTGGTTGAATAACGCGTACGCCCTTGGCGGCTTGGGTTTTGCTGTACCGGCTGCGTACTGATGGTACTTCTTGTATTCTGCTGTTGGAAGGTGGTGCCACGCGGCGTTAAATGCCTGCGTGGTGCGTAGTAGCTACGCGGGCGCTCGCTGCCGCCGGTTACATAAATTTGGTTGCCGTACCAACAGTTCCAACAGTTGCCATACCAGGGCGAGTACCAAGGCGAGTAGCGCCAAGGGTTATAGCGCCAACCATTGCCCCAACCAAAAGACAAGCCCCAGCTGCTGCGCCATCCCCAGGCCGGGTTGTAGTAAAAGTTGCTCCATGTGTTATAAGGCGAATTCCAACCGTAGGGCGAATACCAAGGGTTGCCCATAAAAGGCGAGCCCCAGCCACTCATTTGCCAATAGGCATCTTGATAGCCATTGCGGTAACCTTCCCGGTAAGCTTCGAAATCGTCATAATAAGGGTTGTTTTCCGGTGCCAAGCGGCTTTCCGGGCTTTGATAGTATTCCGTGCTGCCGCCCGCGTCGCTATTGGGTTGATAGTCCGGATTGGCAATGCCGCCATTCATGCTGCCCCTTTCGGCAGGCACTGCCTGTGGTTGCCGGCTATAGCTTGTAGAGACTGCCGGCTCGGCGTCGGCGGTGGGCAGGTAATAAACATCATCTACTTCGCGGCTTGCCGGCTGATATAATTTGGGACTACATCCGCTGAAAAAGATAATAAGGGCGAGTATCGGAAGGGCAGGAAGGGCTCGTTTCATAACAACTTTTCTTTATCTATACAACTGAATTTAAACAAAAAGCATTTCATTCCATAGCATTCTTTTTATCTTTGCTGCAAAAGACAAGCCAAATGCAAGCCTTGGCGCTTGCCCTTTGCAAAAGCATACATCTGTAAACGCAATACTATGAGTAAAGGACTTCCTAAACGTTCAGAAGACTACGCTGCTTGGTATCAAGAATTGGTGAAGCAAGCCGACCTGGCAGAACATGCACCGGTGAAAGGCTGCATGATTATCAAACCCTATGGCTTCGGCATCTGGGAAAAGATGCAGCGTACCTTAGACGATATGTTCAAAGAAACGGGGCATGTCAATGCCTACTTCCCTTTGTTTATTCCTAAATCGTATTTAAGCAAAGAAGCGGCACACGTAGAAGGCTTTGCCAAAGAGTGCGCCGTGGTTACCCACTATCGCTTGAAAAACAGCCCCGACGGCAAAGGGGTAATTGTTGACCCCGAAGCACGTTTGGAGGAAGAACTGATTGTGCGTCCTACCTCCGAAACCATCATATGGAGTGCTTACCGCAATTGGATTCAGTCGTACCGCGACTTGCCCCTGCTTATCAACCAATGGGCAAACGTGGTGCGCTGGGAGATGCGCACCCGCCTCTTCTTGCGCACCGCTGAATTCTTGTGGCAGGAAGGCCACACCGCCCATGCTACCAAAGAAGAGGCCATAGAAGAGACCCGCCGCATGCTGGACGTGTATGCACGTTTTGCCGAAGAATACATGGCCATGCCGGTCATCAAGGGCGTAAAAAGCGAAAACGAGCGTTTTGCCGGCGCAGTAGATACCTATTGCATTGAAGCCCTCATGCAAGATGGCAAAGCATTGCAAGCCGGCACTTCGCACTTTTTGGGGCAAAATTTCGCCAAAGCTTTCGATGTGAAGTTTGCCAACAAAGAAGGCGAGCTGGACTACGTATGGGGGACTTCCTGGGGCGTAAGTACCCGTTTGATGGGCGCTTTGATTATGACCCACTCCGACGACAAAGGCTTGGTATTGCCCCCCCGTTTGGCGCCTATTCAAGTGGTGATTGTGCCCATCTATCATGGAGATGACGAGCTCGAAGCAATTCAAACATATGTCCAAGGGATTATAGAGAAGCTGAAACGTGTAGGCATCAAGGTGCACTTTGATGCGCGTGATACCCACCGTCCGGGCTTTAAGTTTGCCGAATGGGAATTGAAGGGCGTCCCTGTGCGCTTGGCTATTGGTAAGCGTGATATGGAGAACAATCAGGTGGAAGTAGCACGCCGTGATACCGGCGAAAAGCACACCGCCCCTGTAGATGGCCTTACCGAGCATATACTTGACCTGCTGGATGATGTGCAACAGTCCCTCTTCAAACGTGCTTTGGCCTTCCGCGAAGCCAACACACGCAAAGCCGACTCTTACGAAGAGTTTAAGGAAATATTGGAAAAGCACGGTGGCTTCATCTTGGCTCACTGGGACGGCACCACCGAAACCGAGTTGCGTATCAAAGAAGAAACCAAAGCTACCATTCGCTGTATCCCGCTGGATGCCGAAGAGGAAGAAGGCAAGTGCATAGTGACTGGTAAGCCATCGAAACGCAGAGTTTTATTTGCCAAAGCCTATTAACAACAAGCATAAGAACCATAGCTATGAACTTAGACGTACTGTTAGGATTACAATGGGGCGATGAGGGGAAAGGCAAAATAGTGGACTTCCTGGCGCCCAAATATCAACTGGTAGCGCGCTTTCAAGGCGGACCGAACGCCGGCCATACCTTGGAGTTCGACGGCATCAAGCATGTGCTGCATCAAATTCCTTCGGGCATTTTTCATGAAGGCATTCAGAATGTCATAGGCAATGGGGTAGTGATTGACCCCGTGGTCTTTATGAAAGAAATAGAAGCTCTTAAGCCTTATGGCGTGCCTTACCAGAGAAACCTTTTTATTTCCAAAAAAGCCCATTTGATTTTGCCTACCCACCGCCTGTTGGATGCTGCCTCGGAGGCTGCCAAAGGCAAAGAAAAAATAGGCTCTACTTTGCGCGGCATCGGACCTGCCTACATGGATAAAACCGGACGCAACGGCCTCCGCGTAGGCGATATCCTAAGCCCCGACTTCAAGAAGCGTTATCAAAAGCTTGTAGATAAACACAAAGGCTTGCTGGAGTTTTATCGCTATGAATACGATTTGAATGAAAGCGAGCCGGCTTTCTTTGAGGCCATTGAGCAGCTCAAAGAACTCCGCCTTGCCGATACCGAATACATGCTGAGCGAAGCTTTGCAGCAAGGCAAGCGGGTATTGGCAGAAGGGGCACAAGGCACTTTGCTCGATATTGAATTCGGTTCTTATCCTTATGTAACCAGCTCGCACACGACCACCGCCGGTGCCTGCATTGGCTTGGGGGTGGCGCCCAAAGCCGTACACGAGGTGTTGGGCATCTTCAAGGCTTACTGCACGCGTGTGGGAAGTGGTCCTTTTCCCACAGAGCTGAACGACGAAACCGGCGAAGCCATTCGCCGGGCAGGGCATGAGTTCGGTTCTACCACTGGGCGCTCGCGCCGCTGCGGATGGCTCGACTTGCCCGCGCTGCGCTATGCCTGTATGCTCAATGGCGTGACCCAGCTATTCATGATGAAAGCTGACGTCCTGAGCGGCTTCGATGAAATCAAAGTTTGTACGCATTACAAGCTTTCCGATGGTACCATTACCCGGCAAATGCCCTACTGTCTGTTGAATGAGCCGGTAGAGCCTGTATATGAAACGCTGCCCGGTTGGTCCGGAAACATAGAAGCGAGCACCGCCTACGAAGACCTGCCGCGCAATTTGCGTCATTATGTAAATTTCATTGAAGAATACCTGCACCTGCCCATCGCGCTGGTGTCCATCGGGCCCGACCGGGCACAAACCATCTTGCGCAAGAATGTGTTTTCTATGTAAGTGATAAAAAATGCCCAATACCATGCAACACGGAGCACTCTCATCCTTTTCCATGATTCTATTGTTCATCATCGGGAGTGCTCTGTTTTTGTTGGGCGGCCTGTTTGCTGCCTACCTGTTGGCACCCCGCAAGCCCAATCACGAAAAACTATCGACCTACGAGTGTGGCGAGCAGCCCGTAGGGCATGCATGGGGGCAGTTCAACTTTCGCTTCTATACCCTCGCGCTTATTTTCATTCTTTTTGAAATAGAAACCGTGCTTCTTTTTCCTTGGGCTATAGTTTTCGGGCAAAAAGAACTTATAGAAGCCACCCAAGGACGGTGGGCATGGTTTGCTTTCATAGAAGCCCTCGTTTTTATTGGTTTGCTGCTTGCCGGTCTTTTGTATGCCTGGCGGCGTGGTTTTCTTGATTGGGCGAGGCCCCGTCCCAAGGTGCCGTCGGTTCATTCGCCCGTGCCTCATGCCCTGTATGAAAATGTGAACCGGCGCTATAGCCCGCCATCCAAACAGAAAGCATAACTTATGGAAATGGAAAGAAACAATCAGGGAAGTGTGCTCTTGCTCAAAGCCGAAGACCTGCTGAACTGGGCACGCTTGTCTTCGCTTTTTCCCATGGGCTTTGGTTTGGCTTGTTGTGCCATCGAAATGATGGCCGCCTATGCTTCGGCTTATGACATGGACCGCTTTGGCATCATTCCACGGAATTCGCCCCGCCAATCCGATGTGATGATAGTAGCCGGCACCGTCACTTTTAAAATGGCAGACCGCATCCGGCGGCTCTATGAGCAAATGCCCGAGCCCCGCTATGTGATTTCGATGGGCTCTTGTGCCAACTGCGGCGGCCCTTATTGGCAGCACGGCTATCATGTGGTGAAAGGCGTCGATAAAATCATACCGGTTGATTTTTATGTGCCCGGTTGCCCCCCACGCCCCGAAGCCCTCATTGGGGCATTCATGAAACTGCAGCAAAAAATTAAGGCGGAAGCCTTCCTAAGCAAAGACGTGGCAGGTATCCGGCAAATTTTGGAGAAAAAACGGCAGAGCAATAAAAAAACATAAAGGCGGAGCCACAAAGCCCCGCCTTTGTTTTGTACAGTGTCCGGCTGCTTACTTCATTTCTTCAACGGCTTTTTCGGCCTCTTCTTTTACTTCTTCAGCCCCTTCTTTTACTTCTTCGGCTGCCTTTTCAGTTTCTTCCTTTACTTCCTCAGCAGCTTCTTTTGCTTCTTCTTTTACCTCTTCGGCGCTTTCTTTTACTTGCTCGGTGGCTTCTTCCATTGATTTTTCAGCGTTTTCTTGCTGACCTTCGCCGCAAGAAACCAATGCAAAAGTACCGGCAGCCAATAACATCAAAAATAACTTCTTCATAGTTCTACTGTTTTTTTAGTTGTGTCACAAGTGTATGTGCACTCTTTAATTCCCGGTTTGCCGAAAGGTAACCCACTGTATTTTTCTTTTTATGCATAAAAGAAAGCGAGCCGTTCGTTGGAACGGGCTCGCTTGGTTGATAAATGCTGTTTCGTATGAAATTACTCAGCAGGAGCTTCTTCAGGCTGAGCTTCGCCTTCAGCAGGAGCTTCTTCGGTAGCTTCAGGCTGAGCTTCTTCAGTAGTTTCAGGCTGAGCTTCTTCCACAGCAGGCTGCTCTTCGGCAGGTTGTACATCTTCAGCAGCAGGTTGCTCCTGGGTTTCAGCGTTTTCTTGCTGACCTTCGCCGCAAGAAACCAATGCAAAAGTACCAGCAGCCAACAACATCAAAAATAACTTTTTCATAGTAATTAGAATTTTGAGGTTTAACAATGAACCTAAATGCACCCCTTTATTCCCTTGATTGAAAAAGGTAACCCAAGGCAATAGAAAATTTTTTTTTGTAAAAAGGATACTGTCCAAGACAAAAGGCGGTTAGTGGGGGCTTCAATAAAAAAGGCGCTTGTCTTTGGACTGACAAGCGCCTTTGATAAACAGGGAAGCAAAGGTTATTTTACATTTCGCGCCACTTGATGGTACAGCCTATGGCTTTGGCTTGTTTTACCTCTACCTCTTTGCCATTGAGCAGGGCATCTACGGCTTGCTCTACATATTTTTTGCTGGCTTTGCTCGCGTCGCGTGGGCTGTCGTCAATAGCACCAATATAGCTTACTATCAGGTCTTTACCTTCTTTTTTCAATACAAACACATGCGGGGTGTTGGTGGCGCCGTAGGTGCGTGCCACCTCTTGGGTTTCGTCGAACAGATAGGGGAAAGTAAAGCCTTTTTCCTTGGCTCTTTCTATCATTTTGTCGAAGCTGTCCTCGGGTTGCTTCTTCGGGTCGTTGGGGTTAATGGCTATGACCGGATAGCCCAATGGCTTGTACTTCTTGTCCAAGGCAATGATGCGGTCTTCGTACATCTTGGAGAAAGGGCAGTGGTTGCAGGTAAATACCACAATGAAGCCCTTGGCTTCCGGGTAGTCGGCAAGCGACACATGGCGCCCATCGATATTTTTCAGTTTGAAATCGATGGCTTTGTCGCCGGGCTTATAGCCTTGTGCCCATGTGAGGGCAGCCGGCAACAGCAGCAGAAGGGTAAACAGATACTTTTTCATGACTCTATGGGTTTAGTTGCTCTTGAATACGTGTGACCAACGATGCGTAGCTGACAGGACCGGGAATGAAAGCCACCTTTTGCCCGTTGCGGTAAATCAGGGTCATGGGAATGGCACCTTGCCAGCGCGGCTCAATGCGGTCTATCCATGCGTTATAGTCGGTTTCATCGAGCAGGAAAGTGGGCAGCGCAATGCCTTTCTTTTTCAGCAGCGCGAGCGCTTTGGGCTGCTCGTCGGCAAAGTCCAGGCTCACCAAAAGTAGCTGCACGCCCCGTGCCTGAAAGTCTTGATAAACACGGTAAAGGTCGGGCAGCTCTTTTACACAAGGTGCACACCAGGTTGCCCAAAAATTGACCACCACCACCCCCTCGCGCCGGGCTATTTCTTTTTCCAAGCGGTCTATCTTAATGACCTCAACACTTTGGGCTTGTGTGTGTAGCCCCAAGCCAATTGCCAGCAGGCAGAGCCATAACCACCGTTTCATTGTACCGATTGTTGTTTGCATAATTAACGACGCACGGGTTTAAAATGTTGTTTTAGAAGAAAAAAAACAGGTAGCCGGTGTCCGGGCTTGCCACAATTAGCCGGATAAAGCTGCGCTGTTCTCACTGTGCACTTATTTCATTCGCGAGAAGACAGGCGGAAGTGTGAAGAAAATAGTGGTGGAGTAGGGTGTTTGTGCGTCCCCGGTGTAAAAAGAGCAGGAATGTACCCTGCTCTTTTTTTGCATGACTATGGAGCGGTTAGCTTTTGCCCGGAAAAAAGAAAAGCCACCCGATGAGAAACTCATGGGCGGCTTGGCTATATGTTCAACCCTAAACACTAAAATGCATACTCATTCTTTTCGATGAGATAATCGGCAATGCGACGGCGGGCAGCCTTCACATTGAAGGGCTCTAATTTAGTAAAGCGTTTCAAACCAAGCAACATTACACGCAACTCGTCACCTTCGGCAAAGGCGGTGATGGCTTCACGCGCAGCTTTTTGAATCACATCTACGGCATCGTAAAGGTACACACGAGCCAAGTCTTGGTAAAGGGCAGTCGCTTCTTCACCTTGTTTTTGAGCCATCTTCAACACACGCAACAGCACCGACTCTGTTACATAAGTTTCTATGAGCATGTCGGCTACATTCATGATGATTTCTTGTTCTTCGCCCAAGCCTTTGCCCAGTTTTTGAGCTGCCGCACCGGCTACCATCAAGATGGCTTTCTTGAAGTTTTTCACGGCTTTCAGCTCGGCGGCAAAAAGGCTGGTATCTGCTTCGGCACCGAAATCAGGAATAGCCATCAGTTCTTTGGCAACAGCCATGGCAGGACCCATCACGTCGAGCTCGCCCTTCATGGCGCGGCGCAGAATCATATCAACGGTCAACAGACGGTTGATTTCGTTGGTACCTTCGAAAATACGGTTGATGCGGGCGTCGCGGTAGGCACGCTCTACGGGCGACTCGGCAGAATAGCCCATGCCACCGTAAATCTGAACAGCTTCATCTACCACATAGTCGAGCACTTCCGAGCCATGTACTTTCATCATGGCACACTCAATGGCAAACTGCTTCAAGCTTTCAAGTTTGGCTTCGGAGTCGCTCATGCCGGCTTCTTTATACATCTTGATGGCATCTTCAATGTTTTGACCGGCACGGTAGGTGGCAGCCTCAGAGGCAAAGATTTTTACAGCCGATTCGGCAATTTTATGCTTGATGGCACCAAACGAGCTGATGGGGCGACCGAACTGCTTACGTTCGTTGGCGTAGCGGATGGCATGGCTCAGGGCAGCTTTGGAAGCACCAATAGCGGCAGCAGCCAGCTTGATACGCCCGATATTCAAGATGTTAACGGCTATTTTAAAGCCATTTTCACGCTCCGACAACAAGTTTTCTACGGGCACCTTGCAGTCGTTGAAGAAGATTTGGCGGGTGTCCGAACCTTTGATACCCATTTTCTTTTCCGGGGGGTTCATGGTGATGCCGCCAAAGTCTTTCTCTACGATGAAGGCGCTCAGGTTTTTGTCATCATCAATTTTGGCAAATACAATATACACATCGGCAAAGCCACCGTTAGTTATCCACATCTTTTGCCCGTTGATGATATAATACTTGCCGTCTTCGCTCAAAGTGGCTTTGGTTTTGCCCGAGTTGGCGTCAGAACCGGAGTCGGGCTCGGTGAGGCAGTAAGCTGCTTTCCACTCGCCCGAAGCCAGCTTGGGCAAATACTTTTTCTTTTGCTCTTCGTTGCCATAGTACTGAATAGGCAGCGTGCCGATACCGGTATGCGCCGAGAAAGCTACGGCAAAAGAGTGTCCGGCACCCAGATATTCGGTAATAAGCATGGTAGAGTTGAAGTCCATGCCCATGCCACCGTACTCTTCGGGCACGCCTGCACCCAGCAAGCCCAATTCACCGGCTTTGTCGAGCAAGCTCACCATCAGAGAAGTGTCTTTGGCTTCGTCCAGCTCTTCCACCTTAGGATATACTTCCTTTTCCAAAAAGTCTTTACATGCCTGAATCAGCATGCGCTGCTCTTCGGTGAACTCTTCAGGAGTGAAAATTTCTTCGGGGGTAACGTCCTTAATCAGGAATTCACCACCTTTGATCAGGTTTTTGTTTGCTACGGTTTCCATAGTTTATAACGGTTTTCGTATTGACGAAAGAAGGAATCATTCTTATCGACAAATGTAATAAAAAATTATTATGCATGCAGAATAATTGTAAGATTTTTATAAAACTTATTGTGATACAAAAATTTAGGGAAGTCCGTAGGGCTTCCCTTTTATAAGGCGTTGTGGCGTGTTTTTGTTCGTGCGGAGGGCTTAATCTCTTTGTAATTTTTCCTTTAGCTGCTTTCGTGCAATATGAATGCGGTTTTTCACCGTGCCAATAGGGATGCCCAAGCGGTCGGCAATTTCCTGATATTTGAACCCACGGTAATACATCAGGAAGGGGAGGCGGTAGTGTTCGGCAAGGGCATCTATGGCATGCATGATTTCCTCGGTCATCAAGTGGCTGAGTGCCGCGTTGTGTGCAGTGCGCTCGCCCGAGTTGATAAAGTGCTGGTTGTCGGTAGTATCTACGAAGGTTTGCCGGCGGCTGGCCTTTTGGTAGCGTGTAATAAAAGTGTTTTTCATGATGGTGTAAAGCCATGCCTTCAGGTTGGTACCTATGGAAAACTTGTCTTTGTTTTTGAGCGCTTTATATAAAGTTTCCTGAATGAGATCATCGGCAGCGTCTTGGTCTTTGACCATACGCAGGGCAAAGGGGCGCAACGAGGCGCCGGCTTCATGCAGTCTGTATCCGAAATCTTCGCGTGGGTTCATAGCTGTGGGGCTTTGGTTTCTATGTTTTTCAAATATAGGAAGTTTGCAGATGGTATCCAAATTTTGTTTAACTTTTTATTGTTTAATATTAAACAAAATCAATATTTAAACATTTTTTGTTTTCCTTTTGGTTCTCAATATTTAAACAAAAAAGCTTGCCATAAAAAAATATTATCTTCAGGCAACCCTTTTGCAAGGAGTGGCATCTATATAAGTGAAGGCTTTCATAAAAGCAGATGATACGACTACGAAAGAGAAGTATAACAGATGAAGCGTCGCTGATAGCAGCCATACGCAAGGGAAGCGAAAAGGCAATGTCGGCATTATATGAGCGCTATGCGGCCAAAATGATGGGCGTGTGTCGCCGTTATTTGCCCATGCCGGAGGCCGAAGACGCTTTTATTGAAGGGTTTCAGCGCGTATTTCAACACATAGAGCAGTACAAAGGCGAGGGCAGCTTTGAAGGCTGGATGCGGCGCATCTTTGTCAATCACTGCCTGCAGTATTTGCGAAGCAAAAGCCGCTTGCTGAGTGTGGAGACAGAAGAAACAGAGGCGGTGGCCGACGAGCTGCATGTAGCCGGCGACGTGCTCGCACAGCTGCAAGAAGAGTATTTGATGGAGCTACTGGAGCGATTGCCCAAAGGTTACCGAACGGTCTTTAACCTTTATGCCATAGAAGGATTTACACATGCCGAAATAGCCGGTATGTTGAATATCAGCGAAGGAACGAGTAAAAGTCAGTTGGCGAAAGCCAGAAAGATGTTACAAACATGGATAACCGAAGAAGCACAATGCAGCCGGACAAACATCCTATAGATGAAGTGTTTCGCAAAAAGCTGAAACACTATCAAGTACCGCCACCGGCCGGTGCTTGGGAGCGCATACGGAGGGGGGCAGCCGGCGGCAAGCAGCCGTTTACGAGTGGTAAAAAACACTGGATATGGGCGCTGCTGCTCATGGGCAGCCTGATGCTGGGCGGATACTACGCCTTCAAAGGCGAGCATGCAACCGCTTTGCCCACCGACAGCATGGCTATGGGAACAGAGCAAGAGAGTTTATTGAATACAAGCGGAAAATCTTCTGCTGCCGGTAGCGAAGTCAAAGCAGCTGAAGAATCAAAAGTAAGCGGGCTTGTGCCTTTGGCAGAAGAAAACACCGGGCAGACAAAGAGAGCAGCAGAGACCAAACAGCAGGCCGAAGCGACACCAAAAGCCAACCCCATACGGAAAGAAGTGCCTCAGCAGCCCCAACAAGCCCTGCCGGAGACAGACAAGGAAGCCGGCAATTCGCCGGAGGAGCCTATGCAGCAGACTACTGCCGCTCCTGACCGTTACGAGCGGCCGCCCGCACGGGTGCGGGTACAAGTAAGCATTTCGCCCGAGCGGGAACAACAAGCCACTTCCAATGCCAAACCGGAAGGGCACAAAAAGATGGGAACCCGCATCATTTGGAATAAGCAAAAGGTAGAGAAAGTGCTCAACCAAGTATTGTATTTGAAAAAAGACATTGGTCAGTAGTTTGAAATAAAAATCTCACTTTAAAAACAGGAAGAACAATGAAACGACTCAGCAAAATGATCTTGCTGTGCACCACCGCTTTGTGTCTGTGGGTGCCGGCACATGCCCAAGATACCATCCGGGTAGAGGTGGAAGACCATACTACCGTGATAGTAGCCACCAAAGACAAGCAGGCGTTGAAACAACTGAAGTATATCGACTTCAACAACCTGATTGAACAAGTAATAAAGGAAGTAGGTGCGGACTTGCCCCCTGACACCGCCGTTACTTACAACTATGAACTGGTCAATGCCGGCGACAAGAGTGTGCTGGTGCGCGTAGATGATGAACAAGAGCAACAAGAAAAAGAGTATGTGCAGCTTACAATTCGCAATAACAAGCGTGGCAAAACCATTTTGAACCTGCGTATTCCGGCCGACAGCGAAGACCTGAAAGATTGGGAGGAAGTGGAAGCAGACGTAGAAGAACTCGAAGCCATTCTGGGCGATAAGTTTTCCATCCGTATAGAACACAGTCAGGCTGACATGGATGACATGGCAGAGGAAGAAGACGATGATGAAGGAGAGGTAGAGGTAGATGCATGGTTGGGCGGCGAAGGTATTACTTTTTACCAAACACCTTGGAACACGATCGCTTATTTCGATTTTGGGATAAACAACTATCTGCAAGATGGCAACTTCCCGAACGACCAAAACGCACCTTATGCCGTGCGTCCTTTGAACTCTACTTATGTAGGCATAGGCATTACGGCACGCCGCCACTTGGTGACCGGCAAAAACGGTAGCTACCTGGCTGTTGATTTCGGGCTTTTGTGGGATTGGTACAATTTCAAATACAAGCCGTCCTATTATTTGCGCGCCACCGATACCGGCGTAAGCTGGGGTGACTATAAGGCAGATTTTGGAGAAGACCTAAAGAAAAACAAACTGGTGGTTTCTTATCTGAACGTGCCGGTGCGTTTGGTATATCGTGGCATGAATGCCAACGGCAACCGTACGCTCAATTTGGGTATTGGCGGCTATGTGGGATACCGGGTCAATGCCTGGACCAAAGTGCAGCCTGTGGGCGGTTCCAAAACCAAAGAAAAAGGCGACTTTTATTTGAACAGCCTGCGCTACGGCGTGGAAGGACAGATAGGCTTCGGCAGTCTTTTGCTCTTTGTAAAATATGATCTGAATACACTTTTCGACGAATCGCAAAACATCAACCTGCAGCCCATCTCTTTTGGTATCCGGCTCTAAGCCGCACCTACGGTTTCTCTATACAACCAAAGACTTGTGTACCGCTACAAGGAAGTGCCCTTCGGTGGAGGGCAGCTTCCTTTTTTCTATAGCCGGCAAAGCAAGCAAAGCATGCAATAAGTCCGGCAGGGGCGCGTTGCTTTCAAAGCAATGTCCGGACTACATCTTTTTTTTAACTTTATGTGCTAACATTGCAGCGCTTCTTTTTACTAAATACCTGAAATCGAAATGGCTATTAGTGACCGGCAACTATTGGAGGCAGTCAAAACAGGGAACCAACAAGTGGTGGAACGCTACTACTTAGACGTACATGCTGAATTTATTCATTGGTGTTACAAACAATTTGCTCTGGACCGGGAACAAGCGCTGGATGCATTTCAGGATGCATTCGTGATTTTCTATGAGAAGCTATGCCGCGGCACCATGCCGGATATCAAAAGCTCGCTGAAAACTTATCTGTTTGCCATTGGTAAGCATTTAATATACAGAAGGTTTCAAAAAGCAGACATCCGGCAGCGCAACCAGGAGCAAATGGCTTATTTGAGCGAAGACCGTTTTGCACCGGCTTTTCTCGAAGAGGAAGAGCAGGCGCAAATGGAGCAAATAGCGCTGGAAGCTGCCCGGAATATGAAAGAGCCCTGCCGGAGTATCTTGCAGTGGTTTTATTTCGACAGACTGTCTTTGACAGTTATTGCCCAAAAGCTGGGCTACAAAAATGATAATGTGATGAAAAACAAAAAGGCACGTTGTTTGCAAAAACTTAGAAAAACCGTAGAAAAGCGTTTGAAAAACTATTCTGTGGATTAAAGAGGCGAAAAGGTTGGTATGATGAATACAGCATTTGAAACACTGATAGAAAAGATGCACCGGGGCGAAGCAAGCCCCGAGGAGCAAATAGAGTTGGAAATGACCTTGCAAAAAGAGCCGGCTTTGCGGCGCGAGGCAGTTTTGCTATGGGGCGTGATGGAAGGGGCACGGCGTGCAGGAAGAGCCGGCATGAAGCAACGCCTAAAGATGTTGCATCTGCATGAGCAACGCCGCAGCCGTTTGCAAAAACGCATGCGCTGGGGACTGGCCGTAGTGGTGGCTTTGTTTGTTTTTGCTTTGGGCTTTCAGTATTACTACACCCCTCATCGTTTATTTGAAGCACACTACAAACCACTGCCCACCCAAGGGCTGGCAGCACATGAAGTGCCTTTGTCGCCCGAACTGGAAGAAGCCTTGGAGGCTTATGAGCAAAAAGCATATGCCAAGGCAGTGAAAGAGTTCAAAGAGGCACGTGCGGCAGGTGCTTCGGCAGAGGCAACGCAGCTTTACGAAGCCATCAGTTACATAGAAATGGGCAAACCCAAAGAAGCGAAAGAGATATTGCTTGCTTTCCGTTCGGAAAACAGCTACTACGCCGAAACAGCACGCTGGTACTTGGCTTTGGTTTTTTTGCGGGAGTACCGTCCACAAGCTGCCCGCCGTATCTTGGAAGAGCTTGCCAAGGGGCAATATTATGCACCGGTAGCCAAAGAGCTGTTGAAGACACTGTCGGAGTAAGGCAGAAGAGGCACACCCCTTCAACTCTTTTTTACTTTGGGGTCGGTATGTAAAACACTTTTATTGCGGCGGCGTGCCTTTTCCCATCCGTTATAGCCGTAATGTTTTTCGAAAGTGTCTGTAATGACTTGAAGAACATCCAATAACTTATTTACTTCGGTTTCATAATCACCGGGCTTGAAGACGCGTTGACCGTGTACAAGCTTATTTCTTTTTTCACCGGCTTCATTAATGGTTTTGACTGCCTCGTCCCCGAGTATGTCTTTTAATTTCCGGTGTTGAGGGTCATATATTTCCCATGCTTCTTGAATGCCATTGAGCCCACTTGCTCGTCTTATAAGCTTATCGGCAATTGTGCTCTTAAAGCCGGCTGAAATGATGAGCTGCCGGAGGGTTCTGCGTAAAACTCTTTCTATTACAGCAACTGAGGCTATGAACGCTTCAGCGTGAAAATCGCCTTCCATAAGGCGGTGAATATGTTTTTTGATTTCCTCTTGTGTTAAACGGATGGGATACATAGGTGGGTGGTTTCTTTCAAAGAAAAAGAATAACTTGTAAGCAAAGGCGCAGTCTTGTGATTGTTTCACTTAAAAGAAAACCTCCATGCCACAAAGAAACCACTTACAGAAAGCAGCCTCGGGCTTGATAGTACTCCTGGCAAGCGGTTACTTGCTGCATATTGCCGCTTCCTTTTTTATAGATTTGGCCACTTCGTTTTTGCTTGCCCTTTTGCTGAATCCTTTGGTGGGGTGGCTGCAAAAGAAGACGCGTATGCCTGCCATGCTTGCTATTTTTCTGGCTTTGTTGCTGGTAGGGGGCATCCTGTTGTCATTGTTGTTTGTCATTGCATTGCAGTTGAAAGACTTTTCCACCAATTGGCAGGAGGTAAGTGCCCGCTTTACATCATGGATAGCACATCTTCGCGACTATATAGAGGCGCGTTGGGGTATTGGGCAGGCAGAACAAGAGCGCTATTTGCAAGTGTTGGTAAATAACCCCGAGAAAAACCTGTCTATTTTAAACCGGCTGGCCAGCAGTGGCGGGCAGTTCTTTGGAGGCTTGCTTGCTTCGCTTTCCCTGATACCTATTTACACTTTTTTTATGCTTTACTACAAAGAGCGCCTGCGCCGCTTTTTGTTCACCGTGACGGCACCCGCCTTCCGTGGCAATTTGAAACGCGTATTGCGCAAGCTGCAGCATGTGATTTTTCGCTACATACTGGGAATGCTGCTTGTGTTCTTGGTAGTGGCAGCCTTAGATACGGGAGTTTTACTGGCTTTCAGCATGGAGAATGCCTTGCTGTTGGGCGTACTGGCCGGCCTGCTCAACTTTATACCTTATATCGGTACCGCTCTGGGCGGCTTGATTCCCATGATAATCGCACTCATTACCAAAGATAGTCTTTGGTATCCGCTGGGCATAGGGCTTTGTTTTTGGGGAGTGCAGCTGCTGGAAAACAACGTGATAACCCCCTTGGTAGTAGGTGATCAGGTCAGCTTGAATGCCTTCACTATCATTTTGGTATTGGTCATTGGCGGCATGTTATGGGGCGCAGCCGGTATGGTATTGGCCATTCCCTACGCTGCCATCGTGAAGTGCATACTGGAGGAAATACCCTCGGGACGCCCCGTGGCGTTGCTCATTGGCGATGAGCCTTTGAGCGCTTTTGATAAATAGTTACCAACGGATAGTGGTCGGAGTAGGGCACATGACGTAATACATGGCACCCCAATACTTGCCAAAAGGTATCGTCAAAGAATTGGTGGTCTATGCGCAACAGCAAAGGCGGGTTGGAGTAGGTAAATCCAAAGCCGGTGCCTGCTTCTTCAAAGGCATTGGACAAATGCTTTTTGAATGTGTGGTAGGTGTAGGAGTGAGGAACGGCGTTGAAGTCCCCACATACGATGACCGGATAAGGGGAGCGCTTGATATGCTCGAGCAGGCGCGCCTGCTCATGGGTGCGCCGTATAAACCCTTCTTTAAGCTTGCGTAATACATTCACCCAGTGGGCAGCTTTGGAGGAAGACGGCGTATGCCCGTTGATGTCTATGCTCATGGAAGCCAAATGCACATTGTAAATGCGCACAGTGTCTTTTTCATGTACGATGTCAATAAAAATTGCCCGGTTGGAACGGCGGTACCCCAATTCTAAATAGCCGCTGTGCACTATAGGGTAAACAGAAAAAATGCCCATGCCGAAGTAGCCTACTTTATAAGGATTGTTGGAGGGCAGTGGTGCCAAGTAGTAGTTATACTTGCCTTTTTGCGCTATTTTGGCTACCGTGTTGAATACCTTCGAACTGTCTTCATTATAAATTTCTTGCAAACACTTGATTTGTGCGGGGTGCTCACTTACCCACTGTATCATTTGGCGCGAAATCAGGCTGTCTTCTGCTTGCAGGTGCTCATACACATTGAATACACGCACGTTGTAGCTCATGATGCTGAGCATGTTGCCGGTTGTTTTGCCCTGTGAAGGGGCATAGCTGTTCCAGTTGAGCTGAAAGACGCCATCGAGTGTGGGCGTGGCTGCCAGCATCCATAAAACCGATAACCATGCATATAAGCGCCGGCGGGGCATCCAGAACAACAGCCACAGCAAAAACGAAAGCGCTACAAGCGGAATGGATAAACTCAAAAAGCCTGCCCACCACCATCCTTCGCCGGGCGGAATCCACAGCGAAGCATAGCACAGCAGAGCAAAGCATCCATAAAGCAGGAAAATCCAAGAGACAAAGCTATAACGGGCTTGTTTCATACCATAAACTTAATCAATGAAGCGAAGTAACAGCCGTCCATGCATTTCTATGATGCGTGGCGGGCTATCCGGGTAATACTCTACATACAAACTTTGCAACAGAAGCTTCGCTTGGTAGTGTGCCCCTTCTTGAATCAGCGAAAACTCGGTAGGTGCGAGTTCCAGGGAGGTGGTCCATGTGGCATCTTGGCCTTTAGCCCTTGACTCTACGGAAGCCAGCAGGGGGTTTAGGTCTATGATAATAGCCTCCCGGGTGGCATCGCTGCTTTGAAGGATGAGCCTGTTGTGTGGAGCTTGTGGAAAATTAAGATAAAAAAGAGGGCGACCCGGTAGTGCAACAGTTTGTGCCGGGGCACTGGGGCAGTCACTACAAACTACCAACAGCAGGAAATCGTAGCCCTGCACCGGAATCACCGCTTCAGAAGGGCAGTAAACCTCTACCCGCCGGGCTTGGCTGAGGTGAATCGGAATATCTTGTTTGATTTGCAGTGCATTGAGCAGTACATTAGCCCGGTAGCTTTCGCTTTTGTCGGCAGTAAAGAGGGTGTCCATGGCACGAGGCAACAAGGGCATGAGGTAGTCCAGCTTTTGGCGCTTTTCGTAAAAACGAATAATAGAGATAACACGCTCTTGGGTGTCAGGTTGCCATTGAAAGTCGGTATTGAAGCGAATGAGTCCGTCGGCCCCCAATACATTGTGCTGCTTGAGCAGGCGAATGAGTTCACTTTGCTGACTTTTGAGAGAAACAGAAAAGAGGTTCCACGGACTGACCAAAGCAAACAGAAACAGAACAAACAGGGTAAAAGGCAGAAAGGAAAGCAGTTTTTTCTTGCTAAACACAAAGTAAAGACTCATCAACCATAACCATGCATTCAAAATGACGATAAAATAACGTGCTTCGGTCCAGCCATATTCATCAATACGTACTGCGATGCCCACGGCATTTAAAGCCAGGAGGGGGAGCAGGAGTGGAAAGAAAAAGCGGATAAGGAAGTACATCCACCGGTTGGTAAGGCGTTGCTGAATGGGATAAGTCATCAGCAGGGCGGTAATTCCCAAAGCCGCATAGCTGAGCACCAAGTAGGAAAGCCACCCCTTGGGCAGTGACCACACCACCAATATTTTTACAAGGTAGGCGTAAAGAATAAGCGTATAGAGCAGCAACAAGGGGAATAAAACAAAGGCTACCAACTGCAAAAATTGCTGCGGGTAGTGGATGTCTTGCTCCAGGTCTTCTATATTTTCCGGCACGCCCGCCATGAAATAGGTGTTGGCAATGAGTCCATAAATTAAAATGGCTGCAATGGCATAGGTGCGTTCTGAAACGTAGAGGTTGAACAGTTCTTTAAGTGAAAAGAAAGCCAAGAAGGTGCCTGCAAGCAAGATACCGGCATAAATGCCGCTCCATAGAGCCCGCTCAATCAAACGCCGGTTGAATTGCCAGAAAGCCGTATCGGTGTAGCGCGAGATGAAATTGACGAAACTAAGCAGCAGCACAGCCGCCCCGAGGCTAAGGGCAAACAGCCAGGCGTCCTGTATGTTCATATGGCCGGGCGAAAAGGTCAGATACAAGACAGACAGCACCAAAATACCTGCTCCGTCGGCAAGCAAGCGCTGTTTGGTATTGTATTGGCGCCGCTCTTTGAGCAAAGCCAGGCTCAAAAACAAGGGGAAGCCCACCAAGCAGCAGAGGACCAACTTAGTTAGGTGCCACTCATCGGGCGGCGGTAGTGGTGCCGTAAGACGTATGGCGGCATAAACACCCACCACATTGTTCAACAGCACCATGGGAAAGCGAAAAATGGCACTTTCGAAAGCCCGGTAGAAGCTGACAAGCAGCTGCCAGCTACTTATATATTGCCATAAACTGCGCAGTTTATTCATCTTCATCGTTTTGCTCGTTTCGGTAGGTTACATGGGCTTCCAGTAATGCCGCATTGACTTCAAAGCCCAAAAGCAGCGTAAAAGCCAAGAGATACACCCACAACATCAGCACAATGAGTGTGCCTATAGAGCCATACAATTTGTTGTAAGTGTTAAAATATTCAAGATAGACGGAAAAGCCAACCGTAACCAAGATGATGCCCACGGCTGCCACCAAGCTGCCTACCGAGAAAAAGCGCCATTTCTCGCTGCTTGCCGGGGCAATGTAGTAAATAACCGAGGTGAACAGCCACAGCACAAAAAAGCTAAGTATGTATTTCGCCATATGCAGCAGGCTTGTGAGCCACCCTTGTTTTAGGATGCCCCATTCCACGAGCAGGTGCAGTGCAAAGCGCCCTACAATCAGTAAGGCGGTAGCCAGAAAAATCATAAAAGCCGTGAGAAAAGTAAGCTGCAAAGCCACCCATTTGCGGCGCAAAAACGAGCGTTTTTCTGCCAGCCGGAACGAGCGGTTGAAGGCAGTCACCAGGGCATCCATGCCTTTTGAGGCAGCATAAACGGCAAAAAAGATACTCAATGAAAGCAGGTCGCCGCGTTGGCTTTGCAACAGGTCTTCCACGGTAGAGTAAATGAAGGTATAAATTTCTGTGGGCAGCGTTTCGCGCAGGAACTCAAACACGGCGTCCCGGTCAATGGGCAAGTAGGGCAGGAGTGTAAGGCAAAAGAGAATGAAGGGAAAGAGTGCAAGCAATAAGTCAAAAGCCACAGCCGAGGCACGTGTGGCAATTTGGTCTTTGCGTAGCTTATGGCTCAGCCGCTTGATGACCAACAAGAGGGGGGCTGTGCGCTTGCGCCCGCCTACGTACAAGTGGCGGGCTTTCATGCGCGCCCAGCGGTAGTATAATTGCCTTTCAAGCCAGTGCCTTATTTCTTGATATAACTTCGATTTTGCCATATGCTCATATTCCCAGTTTGCGTGCCAGCATCAACAAGCCTGCCACACTGATGGCATCGGTGATACGCCCGCTCATGGCCCACTCTATCGCTTCGGATAAGGGCAGTCGTTTGATTTTCAACACTTCGGTATCTTCAAAGTTGGTTTTGCCTTGCCGAAGCCCGGTGGCAAGGAAAACAAAACCTTCTTCGTCGGTAACGGAATTGGAGGTATGCAGCCGCCCCAGTAGTTCCCATTTGGTGGCTGTCAAGCCTGTTTCTTCTTGCAATTCCCGCTTGGCGGTACTTAGAATGTCTTCCTTTCCTATGGGGCTGCCCCCCATGGGAATCTCCCAAGAGTACTCGTCCAAGGTATAGCGATACTGCCCCACCAGCCATGTGTCGCCTTCTTCACTCAAAGGAATGATGCCGATGGCTTTGTTTTTAAAAGAAACCACACCGTAAATGCCGGGCTCGCCGTTGGGCTTCAATACCTTGTCTTCCCGCACGGCAATCCATGGGTTGTCGTAAACGGGGGTACTGCCCAGGCGGGTCCAAGGATTCTTTTCTTTCGTGTTGTCTTTCATGTTCGCTTGTCTTCACTAAGTGTGAATATAACCGAAAAATGCAAGATAATGCTTAATTTGCAACTATAGAGCAACAAAAGCCATTTGGGCTTATCGCCTTAGAACCATTCAGGGGCAATGCATGTTTTGTTCAAACAAGTATCACCTATCTTAAAAAGCGCATGAAAATAGGCATAGTGTGTTATCCGACCTTTGGTGGCAGTGGGGTTGTGGCCACCGAGTTGGGCAAAGCCTTGGCACAAAGAGAGCACGACGTGCATTTTATTACTTATACACAACCGGCAAGGCTCGACTTTTTCAATGAGCATTTGTTTTATCATGAAGTGCGTGTGCCCAATTACCCGCTCTTTCAATACCCGCCTTATGAGATAGCCTTGGCAAGCCAGATGGTCGATATAGCCGAGCGCTTCGATTTGGACTTGCTGCACGTACACTATGCCATTCCCCATGCGTCGGCAGCTTACATGGCGCGCCAAATTTTGCTTGACAAGGGCGTTTATGTGCCTTTCATCACTACACTGCATGGTACCGACATTACCCTTGTAGGCAAAGAGCCATCCTATGCTCCGGTGGTGGCTTTCAGTATCAACCAGTCCGATGGGGTTACGGCCGTGTCGAAGCATCTGCGCGACGAAACCATGTCTTTTTTCGACATACGGCGCGAAATAGAAGTCATTCCCAACTTCATTGACCTGCAGCGCTTCAGGCGTCAGCAAAAAGAGCATTTCCGGAAAGCCATCTGCCCACAGGGTGAAAAATTACTGGTGCACACTTCCAACTTTCGTAAGGTGAAACGTGTGCATGATGTCATTGAAGTGTTTTACCGCGTGCGTCAAGAAATACCCGTTAAGTTGTTGCTGATAGGCGATGGTCCCGAACGGAGCCATGCCGAAAAGCGTTGCCGCGAGTTGAAGATATGCAACGATGTGCGCTTTTTGGGCAAATTGGAGGCTGTGGAAGAGGTGTTGTCGGTTGCCGATGTGTTTTTGATGCCTTCCGAGAAAGAGAGCTTCGGCTTGGCTGCTCTGGAGGCCATGGCTTGCGAAGTGCCGGTGGTTTCATCCAATGCAGGCGGGCTGCCCGAATTGAATGAACATGGCAAAACTGGCTTTGTAAGCCCGGTGGGTGATGTGGAAAGCATGACGCGCCATACCTTGCAGCTGTTGCGCGATGACGAGCTGCTTGCACGCTTCCGGCGTCAGGCAAGACAGCGCGCCGAAATGTTTAGCCTGGAGCGCATTGTGCCGCTTTATGAGCAGTACTACGCCAAGGTGCTGGAACAGCACAAAAGCGCAGTTTAGGCACTTTGTTTGGGGCGCTCTTCTGCCGGCACCCATCCCCATTTGACCTGCGCCCAAGCACGCTCGTGCAGGTAATAAAGAAAGATTTTGGTGATGAGTTCCACGGCACCTATGCTGAAGGCATAGGTGGCTTTGCCGGTGATGAGGTAAGACACAAAGATGGTGTCCATGGTGCCGGCAATACGCCAGCTGATGCCTTTTACCAAGCTGCGCAAGTGCGATTCTTTCATTGATTGATTCATAGCGTTATACATTCATAGCTAACTCAGGAAGGCAGTTCTATAACTTGCCGATCATGGCGGCTCTAAGCTTGATTTCAGTCAGTTTTTGCTTGCTTTCAAGCGGGAAATCGGCATCCATGAACCAAGAGTAATAACCGGGGTCTTTTTTGAGTACTTCCAGGATGCTTTGCCCTTTGTATTTGCCAAAGTTAAACACTTCTTCGCCCTTGTCGTTGTAAACGAAGCGCCCGGCAAGATCGACCCGCCGCATGTTCGACAGCTCGTGCAGGCTTTTTACATCATTTTTTACGGGAATAAACTCTTTGCCGTTTTTATCCTTCATCTTCTTGCCCTCGTAGCGGCGCACTTGGGCATCTAGCACGGCCAAGGTGGCACGCGCATCGGCTTCGGCAGAGTGGGCATCTTCAAGCTCTTCACCACAATAGAAGCGGTAAGCCGCCGAGAGGGTGCGCGGTTCCATGAGGTGGAAAATGCGCTGCGCATCGACTATGTGCCGGTTGTTCAGCGAGAAATCCACACCTGCCCGCAAAAACTCTTCCACCAGAATGGGAATATCGAAGCGGGCAATATTGAAACCTGCCAGGTCGCAGCCTTCGAGAAATTGCGCCAGGGTTTTGGCTATTTGCTTGAAGGTAGGTTGTCCGGCTACGTCTTCGTCGTAGATGCCATGCACCATGCTGGATTCTATGGGAATGGGCATTTCCGGATTGAGCCGCCCGCTCATGCTCTCTTCTTTGCCGTTGGGGTGTACTTTCACAAAGGCATATTCTATGATGCGGTCGCGTACGATATCCAAGCCCGTAGTTTCCAGATCGAAGAAGACAAGCGGTTTTTTCAGTTTAAGGTGCAACATGGCAGTGGTTGTTTTTTAAGAGTTGATACAGAGTTTTTGCCCGACGGCCTGTAAATCCAGGTTGTCGAAATTGCCTGAGCTCATCAGCAGCACGTTCATGCCGGGTTCCACATGCTTTTCAATGAATGCCTGCATGGCTTGGCTATCGTCGAACACATGCAAGTCGGGGTCATTGAAAGCACGCCGTATGGTGTCTGCCTGCAAGTCGGGCAGCCCTTTTTGTTTGAGTTTTTTGGGGTTGAAATACACCACACGCACTTCGGCTGCTTTCATACTGTCGGCATATTGCGGCAGAAAGGCTTGGTTCAAGCTGCTGTATGAGTGCAGTTCAAGACAGGCAAGCAGGCGTCTGTCGGGGTTGCGCTCTTTGACGGCAGCAATGCTTGCCCGCACTTTCGAAGGGGCATGGGCAAAGTCACTGAATACCGACACAGAGCCGTTTTCACTGATAAGCTGCAGGCGGCGTTGGGCTCCTTTGAAGCTGCGGATGGCTTCGTAAAACATATCTTCCGTGATGCCAATACGCAAACACACCGCCTTGGCAGCAGCTATGTTTGCCATATTGTGCTTGCCGAACACTTCCACGGGCAGATAGCGCTTATCGGGCAGTTTGAGTTCATAGCGCCCGTTCTGCACGCGGTAGGGGTGCGTTTCATAGGCAATCAGGCTCACGTCGGGGCGCTCTTTGCCCTCTACTATGCGGCTCAGACGTACGTCTTCTTTGTTGTAAACAATGCTGCCGGCTTTTACGCTGCCCAGCTCGGCAAGCTTTTCGAATTGCTGCACATATACCGCTTCTTCGGGATACACATTGGCGTGGTCCCATGCAATGCCGCTTATAACGGTAATGTGTGGGTGATAATAACAGTACTTAGGCTCGGGGCTGAAAACAGCGGCCGGGTATTCGTCGCCTTCGATGACAATCACCGGGGCTTCTTCCGACAGCCGCAGGTTGTTTTCGAAGCCTTCCACCTTGGCACCTACCACATAATCGAAGCTGCGCCCATAGTGATGGAGCACATGCATAATCATGGAGGTGATGGTGGTTTTGCCATGGCTGCCGGCAACAACAATGCGCTGTTTGTCTTCGGCAAAACGGTAAATGAATTCAGGGAAGGAGTACACGGGGATGCCCAGTGTCTGCGCTTTCTGCAATTCGGGGTTGTCGGCTTTGGCATGCATGCCTACGATGACGGCATCCAGTCCGTTATGCACACGCTCGGGAAACCAGCCTTCTTTTTCGGGGAGCAGCCCATGAGCTGCCAAGCGGCTGCGTGAAGGCTCGAATATCTCATCATCTGAACCGCTGACCTCCCAACCTTGTCGTTTCAGTTCAATGGCTAAGCTGTGCATAATGCTGCCGCCAATAGCAATAAAATGAATTTTCTGGTGCCGGACCATAAGTTTCCGTTTGCTGAAACATGCTGTTACAATTAGCAAATATAAGTAGTTTTGCGTATTCAGGAAATCTTTTAACTCAGCGCACTGCTATGCATACGTCCGAAAAAAGCCCGTTACCTGCCGGATTTGAAGAGTTGTTGGAAAGCGCCTTGCCTTTGCAAACAGAGCGCAGGGCGCTGCTGCAAGCCTTGGATGGCAAGCCACCGACGTCGGTGCGTTTGCACCCGGTGAAAGGGAAGGGGCTGTTTGATGAGCTGCCGGCGGTGCCCTGGTGTGCATGGGGGCGTTATTTGTCTGCCCGCCCCTTCTTTGCCCATGACCCTTACTTTTGGGCAGGGGCTTATTACGTGCAGGAAGCTGCTTCTATGTTTGTGGGGTATGCAGCAGGGCGTATTTTGGACTTTTTGCGCCGCCAAGAGGCACGTCCGCTGACACTGGTTGATTTGTGTGCCGCGCCGGGAGGAAAAAGCACGCATTTGGCTTCTTTGCTGCATGCAGGCGACAAGCTCATAAGCAACGAAATCATGCCCAACCGCATCGGCATATTGGTTGAAAACATGAACCGTTGGGGCAGCGAGCAGTGTATCATTACGCACGACGAAGCCGCTTCGTTTGGCAAGATAACCGAGTGGATAGATGTGCTGGCGGCCGATGTGCCTTGTTCCGGCGAGGGCATGTTTCGCAAAGACATGGAAGCGCGTGAGCGATGGAGTCCCAAACTGCCCTTGCAATGCGCCGCGCTGCAAAAAGAAATTGTGGAAGATATTTTACCTGCTTTGCGACAGGGAGGCTTTTTGATATACAGCACCTGTACTTTCAACCGGGAAGAAAACGAGCACAACCTGCACTACTTTTTAGATGAGCTGGACATGGTGAGCGTGCCTTTGCAGCTGCCCGAAGGAAGCGGCATTGTGGCGGTGGAAGAAAAAACGCCGGGCGGCAGACCTTTGTATGCCTACCGCTTCTTTCCACACCAAACAGAAGGGGAGGGGTTCTTTCTTTCGGTGCTGCAGAAAAGGAGCAAACGCATTTCTTCTTACAAGAAAGCCAAACAGAAGGTATGGACCAAGGCAGGCAAGTCCCATGCATCGCTCTTGCAGGAATGGACGGCCACACCGGAGCGTTGGCAGTTGTGGCATATGCCTGACACCAAAGACACGCTGACGCTCACGCCCGTAGAGTGGGAGGCAGCCGAGCTGGATTTATTGAGTCAACACCTGAATATAAAACAGGTGGGCGTGCCTTTTGGACAGCTGCTCAAAGGTACCTTCAATCCGCATCCTTATTTAGCCTATTCGCCTGCCTTGAGCGCGCGGGTGCCGGCCATAGAGGTGGACTTCGACGACGCCCTGCAGTTCTTGCGTAAGCAGCCCATGCAGAATTTTGTTCTTCCCAAAAAGAACGGTTGGTATGCCATTCGCTATGAAGGACGTAATTTGGGCTGGGTGAAATCGTTGGGGCATCGCTACAACAACTACTATCCTAATGCTTGGCAGCTGCGTTCTTAGTTTGGGAAAATAACCACTGCCACAGTTCGGGGGTGGCATATGCCCGTTTCCAGCTGTCGTGATATACATCGGGGTATTCGCTATAGCGCACCTGTCCGTTGCCTGCTTTTTGAAGTGCCCGGTACATATCGCGTGAGCGGCTGACCGGTACCACCCTGTCGAGTGCCCCGTGAAAAATCCAGATGGGAAGGTGCCGCAGAGAAGCGGCGCGGGTGGTGTCGCCCCCGCCGCAGACAGGCACGGCTGCCGCAAAGCGTCCGGGTTGGCGCTGAATCCAGTCCCAGGTGCCGTATCCCCCCATAGACAAACCGGTAATGTAAAGCCGGGCAGTGTCTATGGGCAAGACACGTACGAGGGAATCGAGCAAGTGCATGCTCATAGCTAAGGGGTGGGAAGGCTCGCCGGGCATTTGATGAGACGGCAGACTCCAGTCAACTTCCACCCATCGTTTGTCTTTGGGGCATTGGGGTGCCAAAATCACACAAGGGTAATGTTTTTGAATGTATTCGGCAGCTTGCCGGAAGTGTGTGAGGTGACGTTCATTGTCTTTACCACGGGAGCCGGCACCATGCAAAAATATCAGGAGTGGCAGGGGGGCATCGGGCAGTGTGCCGGGCACATAGATGCGGTAGGGCAAGGTGTCGTTGCCCATGATGTAGGAGGCGTGGCGAAACGGTATTTGGGCACGGCTGTTGCCCGTCAACAAGCAGAAACAAAGCACTGCCGGTAAGAACTTTTTGGCATTGAGCATTTTGGAAAGGTTTTTGTTATCTTAGGGTTGAACCATCAACAATATAACGAAATGAAACGATTAAAATTGGTATTATGGCTGCTGTCAGGTATTGTAATGGGCAATTTGAATGCCACTTATGCACAAGAGGTATATACCATAGTAGATGAGCAGCCGGAGCCCGTCGGTGGTTTGAAAGCTTTTTACGATTACATAGAAAAAAACTTGCGCTACCCCGAAGAGGCAAAGCAAAAGAATATCACCGGGCGTGTGGTGGTGAAGTTTATAGTGGATGAGAACGGAAAGCTCACCAACCCCCAGATAGTCCGTGGTTTGTGTGAAAGCTGCGATGCGGAAGCGTTGCGCCTGATTCGGGAAGCACCGGCTTGGAAGCCCGGCAAAAAAGACGGCAAACCGGTAAAGGTGGAAGTAACCCGCCCCATTACGTTTAGTCCGAAATAAACAGATAAATACACGTTTCCTCTCTTAAAAAAGAGAAGACAGGTTCATAGCCTGCCTTTTTTTATTACAAAGAGTAAAATAAAGGGAGGACACAAGGGTAAGATGTGTAAGAATTGCAGAAGTTTTTTAACAAAAAAATTGTTTTTAGCTTGTCTTTTTATATATTTGCAACTGGTAAACTAAAATAAGTAAAAATATGAAAATCAATCTCTACTCTACTCTACTCTACTCTACTCTACTCTACTTTTTTTATTAACTAGTAGCTGCAAAGAAGTGGACAAAATAGAAGTTCTACCAAGTAGGGCACCTGTTGTCAGTGAAATTTTTGTAGCTCCCGATGATGTAAAAAGAAAGATTGCATTTAATTTGGCAATTTCTATGGGGGAGCCTGAAGTCAGGGTATATATTCATTCACTTGTTAATAAACAGGAGGGAGGTGACTTTGAGTTTTTAATTGCTAAGCATCTTAAAGACCGCTTATATTCCCATTCTTCAGGAAAAGGAACGAAACTACTGACATTGGGCGAAATTTTGTCTGGCAAACATGCTAAACGGTTAGCAAAGTTGTATGCTACCAATAATGAGATTGATATTGATAATATAATTGCTAATTATCCCCTTTTACAAATATCAGTGCCGGAAGTCAATGAAGCAGTTAATGCAAAAAGTTGGGATAGTAGCAACCAGCCACTTCTTGTTGCTTATATGCCTTCTGATAGGAATAGAAATACAATTCCCGCTTTTGATTACAAAGGAAACTACTACGAATTGGAGAGAGAAGATGTAGAAGAGCAACCTGTTGTGTTAGTTTCTGAAAGTGAGTGGGTTATAGCTGTAAGAAAAGAGGGTTTTCAAAGTAGCAACAGCCGTATTGCACCTTGTGAGGAAATGCTTCGTAGTGTGGCTATTCATGAAGATGCATCTTACTTGTATGTATTTAGAGATGCTTATTATGATGTAAGCTTTACTTGTGGTGGTGGAGGCAGCACCCCGGGTGGAGGCAGCACACCTTATCCTCCTGTGTCGAATCCAAGCTGTCCAAGAGATGGACGTAGTAATGTGACTCCAGATTATATAGGAAATGTCAAGTTTAAAAGTATGGAGGCTCTGCGAAAGGTAGCAGGAATAGATCCTGATAATTGGGATTTCTTTGAAGGTAAGCTTGAGTTTGAGATACTTATTGCTTACGTAAAACCTGGTAGTACTAAGGTTGAGTATCGTGTAGTAGCTAAGCGTATTCCCCAAAAATACTTTAAGGAATGTCGCTTCTTGGGGTTTGCTGACTGTTCGGTGAAATGGTATAATGCGGGAATTCAGACTTTGTATTGGAACTGGAATACCTATGGTCCGGCTGTTTATTACGAGTGGTTTGAAATTGATGGTGGTGAAGAATCGGAATATAATGTGTGGCCTGGATACATAGATCTTACGTTACAACCTGCTACTTATATTACTCATGCTTACGATGATTACATAGGAGGAGCTATTGTGGAATATTGTGATGATATTCGCTCTCAAGGCACTAAGTATTCTACCGATCTTTTAGAGTTCTATATTTATCAGCCACAATAACTTAATTATTTACAGTCATGAGAACATCATATGGAGTTTTGATTGCTGCACTATTAGTGGTGTTTGGTACATGCCAAGTAAAGGGGCAGGAAAATACCGGAAAATGGCGTGTAGGTGTGCATACAAGTCTCAATTTTGGCGATTTATTGAGACTGAACCGCTACGGGCTATCCATGAATAGCGGAGAACAGCCGTGGTTTAAGAGTATCTCCCCTTATGGAACGGCCATAATTGGAGGTATGGTAGAATACGAGCTGAATGAAAATGTCTTTTTGCAGGCAAGGGGCTACCTTAGAGGAAGCAGTGCAAAGCTTTTTGCAAGCGATAGCGCAAATTTTACCATACAATATCGTGGCAGTATCTATTCGTTTTCTTATGGTATGGATGCATTTGTAGGTAGAAATTTTTCTTTTTCCGGTGCCGGCAGCCTGCAGCTGTATGGAGGTATGTCGCTGGTTGCTCACAATTGGCGCACATTCGAAAATACCGAGCTGTCCGGTGCCTTGAAGCGGGCTGCTTTACCTGCAAACTATTTCTTTACCGGAGGTATTGCTTATCGCAGGGGGTATATGGGAATTCACTGGGAATATACTTATGGCTTAAACCCGTGGCTGGGAACCATCGACTTTAGAGGCAAGCAGCAGAATCTTGACGCGCGTTTGCGTGGGTGGCAGTTCATACTAAGCTTCAGTTTGCCTTTGAAAAAGAAATGATGGTTGAATATGCTATGCCACCATATGCTACAGCTTCAAAACTGACGGAGGTGTGAGTAGAAAAGCAGTCTTGTTATTATTGTTGATAAGCTTGGGCTGCAAAGCCCAACGTCTGGTATGGGGTATAGAGTTTGGGCAGAATATTCTACAAACACCCCGGCAAGCGGTGGCAATCGATCGCCGGGGTGTTTTTGTGCTGTCTGAGGGAGATGGGGGCAGTTATGGTGCTTTGGGAGTTTACGGGCATTATAACCACCCTCATAGCAGCTGGGGGGTAATGTTTTCCTTTTACAGGGAGCATTTTTTTTCCTTGCCATTGTCAATAGCGAGCTATTACGATGCGGCAAGGGGGATTCACCCCGGTTTTCAGTGGCAAGTGGACCCTTCGTTGTACGGCGGAATCATACCTGAGCCTTATGATTATTATCACTATCTGCCCGGACAAATCAAGCTGCAACCACCTTGGTTTACAGGAATTCTTAGGGCGCAGAGTAGCAGATATGAACTCATTCCTACTTGGCGACTCCCCGCTTTGCATAAGAATATAGAGGTAAGGATTTTGGGAGGCATTTCTTTCAGTAAAACCAAAATCATTGACTTGCGAAAAAACAGCTATTTTGGTGGGGGACGCATGGCAGTGGATGAGCTTTTTCGCGGTGTGGTGAAAGCATCGCCTTTCAAAAGTGTTCAATGGCTGTGGGGAGTACAAATAAAGTATGCGGGCGTGAACATAATGTATCGTGTTTATACACCTACCCACCTGAGCACTTCCGTAGATTGGGGCGGACAGTCCACCTCTTTTTCGTTGAACCGTTATGGTTCGCTAATTAGTGTGCAGCTGCCTGTTTTTCGTATTTGGGATTAGATGAAAAAGTATTAGAAATAAAAAATCGCCCCCCGGCGGTTTTTACCACCAGAGGGGCGATTTGTAGATAAAGAACAGAGCTTTATTCCTTATAGTAAATCGTCATCTTCACGCGGCGGTTGCGCTGGCGTCCTTCGGGCGTGTCGTTGGTGTCTATGGGTTGCGATTCGCCATAACCCACACTCTCGATGCGGAAAGGCTCCACGCCCTGGTTGATAAGATACTCGCGCACGGCTGCCGCACGGTTTTCCGACAGAATTTGGTTGTCTTCTTCCGAGCCTATGGCATCGGTATGCCCTTCAATGAGCAGATAGGCATCCGGGTATTTGAACATGATTTTGGCCACTTCGTTCAAAACGGGATACCATTTGGGCAGGATGGTCCACTTGCCATATTCGAACTCTACTTTGCTGGCTTTTTCGAGCAGCTCTCTTTCTTCTTTGGTGACCACTTCGGGGCAGCCTTGGTTTTCGATGACGCCCGGGGTGTCGGGGCAACGGTCTTGTGGGTCAATGACGCCGTCATTGTCGCGGTCCGGGGGCGGGCAACCATAGTATTGCTTGATGCCCGGCACGTCGGGGCAGCGGTCGAGGTTATCGGTGATGCCGTCGCCGTCTTTGTCGCCCCATGGGCATCCTTTGTTTTCGGCGGGTCCGGGCACCGTTACGCATTCGTCTTCATAGTCGAAAACACCGTCGCCGTCGGTGTCAGGGGGGCAACCAAATTGGTTGACTTTAACGCCCAAAGGGGTGCCCGGGCACTGATCCCTTACGTCCGGCACTTGGTCTTGGTCTGTATCCACTTTATAGATAGCCGGAACCGTAATGTGCGTTTTCTTTTGTCTTTTTTGTGCAAAAGCGGGGTGCAAACTGCCCGGAAGCAGGCAAACGATGAATAAAAGAAGTTTAAAATGAGCAGGATAATTCATTGCTAATGAGGATGTTTTTATGATGATTTAATAAGCCAAAACTAAGCCATTCAGTATAAAAATACGCTTCTTTTAGAGAAAAAGGCAGACCCGTGCAATAAAATTGTGTTTTTTTGTCATTATATTCCCTGAAAAAAGCGCCCTTGGCAAAAGGGACATGGGAGTTTTAACTTTACAAAACAGGATATATGAAATTTTACAACTTACTATTCATAGCTTTGCTTGGCTGTTTAGGATGCAATAGCGCCACCGATGAGCGCAAGGCGGAAGAAGGCTCCCAAGAAGCAGCCGCCCGGATGACCGCACCTGAGCTGCCCGTTTTTGAGCCTTCGGCAGCAGGTAAGAGATACCACGATTTTGCCGCCCTGCTGGCAGCCATGCCGCAGCGCGTGCAAAACGACTCGGCACGTGCCATTGCCGGCCTGCCTTGTGTGCAAACTGCCATTGAAACGATGGATGCCCGTTGGCAGCAGCTGAACACCACATATCTGATGCCCTTGCAACAGTGGGCAAAGCAGCAGGTGGCGGACTTGCACCGTCATGAAGGTACTTTGTTTTATCCGTTTAGTGGTCCTGATATATTGAACGCACAGGTGTTGTTTCCTGCCTGCCGCACTTATGTACTGGTGGGCTTGGAGCGCCCCGGCTACTTGCCCGATGACTACATGGGACGCTCCGAAACCTTCTATTGCCGCTATTTTCAAGATGTAGAGCGGGCACTGGAAGACCTGTTTGTGCGTAACTATTTTATCACCAGTTATATGAGCTCGGATCTCTACCGTTCGGCGCAGGGAGTGTTGCCTTTGCTTGTGCTTTTCTTGGTGCGGCAAGGCAATGATATTCTGCATGTGGAAGATGTTTATTTGGAAAATGACAGCCTGCGCACGGTGCCGCACCGGGAACGCCCGGACGACCGCCGCCCCTTGGGTGTGAAAGTGTCTTTTAAGCATCCGGAAAGAGCTTATGCTCAAACCGTCTATTACTTTGGCGTGGATTTGTCGGATAAAAGCTTACAGAAGAAGCCGGTGTGGGTGGCTTTCGTAAAACAGCAGTCCAATAAAATTGCCTACATGAAAGCGGCTTCTTATGTCTTGTTCAATCCGGGGTTTGAAACGGTAAAAAGCCTTTTGCTGGATGAATGTAGCGCCATTGTACAAGACGATACGGGCTTACGCTGGGCAGAGTGGAGCAAGCGAAAAGACTGGAAAATTTCGTTGTACGGAAAATACGCCCGCCCCATCCGCGACTTTGGCAAGTACACCTATCAAACCGACTTGGAAGCTTTGTATGATTCACTTCAGCCGCCTGCCTTGGGCTTCCCTTATGGCTATCATTGGCGCGACGGCAACAGCAGTCTTTTGGTAGGGCGCCGGCAGCGGCATTAAAAAAACATAGAGTCATGAAGCATGCATTATTCACAGTGAGTAAATACTTCCGTTTGTACTTGTCAGGCTTGCTGGCGCTAATACCATGGGTTTGCCCTGCGCAAGGCGACATTCCCGTGGGCACTTGGCGCTTTCATTTCCCTTTGCGTGAAGGGGTAACTGTGGCTGCAGGCGCAGGACAGGTGCTCTATGCCGCCCGGGCAGGTATTTATTTTATGGATGAAACCGGTGAAGGCATGGTGCTTTCTACCTTGGACGGCCTTTCGGGCAACCGGGCTGCAGCTATGGTTTATCATGCCACTTCCGGCAGTTTTTTTATTGCCTATACCAACGGGCGTCTCGACAGGCTGCATGTAGCCGGCGGACAGTTCAAAGTAGAGAAAATAACCTTGCCAACGGCGCAGAATCTGCATTTCCGGCGTTTGTATCCGGCCGGCACAAAACTGTATGCTGCGGCAAAAGAGGGCGTGTGGGTTGTTGACCTTGCTTCCGGCTTGCTCAATGAATCTTGGGAGAATTTGGGCAGCTCGGGCAACCAAGTAGAGGTGCATGATTTGCTTTTCGCTTTAGACAGCGCCTGGATAGCCACAGCGGAAGGCATTGCCCGGGCACCAGCGCAGGCAAATCTTCAGGATTTTAACCAATGGACTTACTTCACTACGGCAGAAGGCTTACCCGCCGGGCAAGCCCGCCGCCTGCTTGCTTTTCAAGGAAAAATATTTGCCTTGATGGAAGGACAGGGACTGTATGCCTATGAAGCCGGGGCTTGGGTGAAAATAAACACCGTGCCGGTAACCCTCACCGATATCACTGCCACGGCGTCTGCGTTGTGGGTAGCCTCGTCTTCGGCGCTCTATGCTTTGGACGCGGGGGGCAATGTGCTGCAAACCGTCTCAGAAAACTTGTTTACAGAACCACGTGCTCTGGCTGTCGATGAACAAGGGGCGCTGTATGTGGCAGACGCCCGCACCGGCCTGCTTAGTAACCGGGAGGGCACTTGGCGGAGCTATGCCTCGCCGGGACCTCTTCAGCTTGAAGCGCAAGGAGCCTGTTATGCACAAAATGCCGTGTTGATTACAGCCGGCGGCTACAACGACAGCCGTCAGGCTTACCTGCGGCCTGCCGCCTTTTATGAGTTTTCCAAAGGCGTATGGAAAAACTATGCGGCCGGTCATCCGCAAGCCGAAAGCCTGCCTTTTCTCTATGACCTGGTAGATGTGGCATACAACCCCTTTACTCAAGAATACTGGTTTGCCTCTTTTGGCAACGGTATCTTGGTACGTGCAGCTGACGGCTCTTTTCGTGTAATAGATGAAATGACAGCCGGCACACCATTTTTTGGCGACCAAAGTTTATTTGTAAGCGATATTTATCCCGATGCACAGGGCAATATGTGGGTGGCGCAATATAACCCGCCGGCAGGAGAACCTTCCCTGCATGTGTGGGTGCGCGAAACAGGGCAGTGGCAATCTTTCTCGTTCAATAGCGCCACACGCTTTCCTTTGGAAATAGTCGAAGACTTCAACGGTTACTTGTGGGTGCGCTTAGACCCCACCCTTGCCGGCGGGCTATGGGTGCTGGACCCTGCCGCCGGGCAGCAAAAGCACCTGACGGCTTCGAACGCCAAGCTGACCAATTCGCAAATACTTTCGCTGGCAGTGGATTACGCAGGCATCGTGTGGATAGGCTCTGCCGATGGGGTAATGACTGTTTTCAATACGTCGGAAGTATTTAGTCCTTCTTTCGAAGTTTCTTTCCCTATTTTCGAAAACTTTCAGTTGCTCAACGACCAGCGGGTGCTTGATATTATGATAGACCCCGCCAACCGGAAATGGATGAGCACCGAACAGGGGGTTTTTGTATTCGATGAAAACATTGACCGTTTGATTTATCGCTTTCAAAGCAGCAACAGTCCCTTGCTTGATGATGAGGTGCGCCGCATGGTTTTGTTTGAAAGCACGGGCGAAGTATTTTTCTTGACCGCTGCCGGTCTTTGCTCTTTTCGTGAGGGGGTAACCGCTGCCGGGAATCGCTTCGAGGCGTTGCGTGTGTTTCCCAATCCCGTGCGCCCGGGTTTCGGAGGGCAGGTAGCTGTGGAAGGCTTAGCCCGCAATGCATGGGTGAAAATAGTCAATGTGCGGGGGGCGCTCATCTATGAAGGGCGGGCAGCCGGTGGCACTTTCGTCTGGGATACCCGCAGCTTGAACGGAGAGCCGGCACCAACCGGCGTTTATCTGATTTTTGCCTCGGACGATGCCGGTACCATACAAGCCATGGGAAGGCTGGCTATTGTGCGCTGAACGGGCAGCCCGTTGATTCTTACTATATTTGCAGACGGAATGCCCCGGGCATTTCCCCGTGAATATATTTTTGACAACTTATGCTCAATATTCAAAACCTTAGTTACTACATTGGCGACCGTGTGCTTTTCGACAAAGTGTCGTTGCATGTGGGCGAGCGCGATCGCATTGGCTTGATTGGCGTGAATGGTGCGGGAAAATCCACACTTTTGCGTCTGATAGCCGGTGAGTACATGCCGGCCGAAGGCAGCATTACCAAGCCGGCCGATTATACCATTGGGTTTTTAAATCAAGACATGCTTTCGCTTGAAAGCCATAAGCCCATACGCGAGGTGGCTTTGGAGGCTTTTGCCGAAGTGTGGCAAATAGAAGCGCGCATCAAACAACTGACGCAAGAGCTTGCCGATTCATACAGCGAAGCGAAGGTGCATGAGCTCACACAGCTGCAGGCCCGTTTCGAAGCCATGGACGGCTACCGCTTGCCGGCACAGGCAGAAGCCATTTTGGAAGGCTTGGGCTTTAAAACCGAAGACTTGCAGCGCCCTCTGTCTGTTTTTTCGGGCGGGTGGCGCATGCGTGTGATGCTTGCCAAGCTGCTTTTACAAAAACCTTCCCTTTTGATGCTCGATGAGCCTACCAACCACTTGGACTTACCTTCCATTCAATGGCTGGAGCAATATCTGTTGCAATATCCGGGGGCTATTCTGGTAGTATCGCACGACCGTTATTTTTTGAATCGTTTGGTAAGCCGCATTGTAGAAGTGCGCCAAGGGGCACTGGAAGTTTATGAGGGCAACTACGATTTTTACGAAAAAGAAAAAAAAACGCGGCGCGCTTTGCAGATAGCGGCTTATGAAAACCAACAGGAAAAAATAAAACAGACCGAGCGTTTCATCGAACGCTTCCGGGCAAAAGCCACCAAGGCGCGGCAAGTGCAATCGAAAATCAAGATGCTGGAGCGCATGGAGCGCATCGAGCTGCCCGAAAGTGAGCAGGAAACCATGCGTCTGAAATTCCCTATAGCCCGCATGCCCGGCAAAGAGTTGGTACGGCTTAAGCAAGTGAGCAAGCGTTTTGGTGACCTACGGCTGCTCGAAAACACCGATGCTACCGTATATCGTGGCGACCGCATTGCTTTGATTGGTGCCAACGGTAAGGGCAAATCCACCCTGCTGCGCATCTTGGCAGGCACCGAGCCGCACGAAGGCATACGGGAGGTGGGGCATCAGGTCGATATTGCCTACTATGCACAGCATCAGATTGAAGCTTTGAACCTGAACAACGATATTCTGGGCGAGATGGTGAGCAGTTGCCCCCAAAAGACAGAGAGCTATTTGCGTAGCCTGATGGGCGGTTTTCTCTTTCATGGCGACGATGTGTTCAAGAAAATATCGGTGCTGTCGGGCGGAGAGCGCGCACGCGTGGCATTAGCCAAGGTGTTGTCGTCGGAAGCCAACCTGCTGTTGCTCGACGAACCCACCAACCACTTGGATATTCCGTCCGTCAATGTGTTGATAGATGCCCTGCAAGACTATGAAGGCTCTTATGTGGCAGTATCACACGACCGCCATTTCTTGCAAGCCATTGCCAACAAGGTGTGGTATATAGACAACGGTAAAATCAAAGAGTTCTTGGGTACTTACCAAGAATTTGAAGAGTGGTATGCCGAAGAGTGGCAGCGTGCACTGGTGAGTGCTCAAGAGGCAGCCGCAGTACAGAAGAAAGAGGCATCCTTGTCGTCTAATCAAGAGCGGCGCCAACGGCTCAAAGAGCTGCAGCGTGAGTGGCGTCGCTGCCAGAAGGCCATAGAACAGTTGGAAGCCCGCTTGATAGCTCTTGAAGAAGAGCAGCAGCAAATAGAGCAACAGATGGCACAAGCCGGTTTCTATGACGAGCCCGGGCAAGTGGTGGCCGTGCAGCAGCGCTACGCCCAACTCAAAGACGAAATTGCAGCCGTTACCGTGCAATGGGAACAGCAAATACAGGAAGCGGAGCAGTTCGAAAACGAGATTCGAACCATTAAAGGAGAGTGATTCAAACAGAAAGCATGAAAATCATGCAGATATCGTTTTGAATACAAAAAAATTTTTTTAAATTTGCCGTCCAATTCACAATATATCAAAAGATAGAAGACAATGGCTAAAAAGGCAAAAGGAAACCGCGTACAGGTGATATTAGAATGTACAGAGCACAAAGCATCGGGCATGCCCGGTACTTCGCGTTATATTACGACCAAAAACCGTCGTAACACGCCCAACCGTTTGGAACTGCGCAAGTACAATCCCATTCTCAAGCGCTACACCCTGCACCGCGAGATTAAGTAGTGCTTATTTCTGTTTACAAAAGAATCTTAAAAAATAGACAATCATGGCAAAGAAGGTAGTTGCAACCCTTAGAAAAAAAGACGCCGAGGCCGGTTACGCCAAGGTGGTAAAGGCTGTGAAGTCTCCCAAAACAGGAGCTTACACCTTTAAAGAAGAAATTGTTCCCGTAGTGATGGTAAAAGAGGTTATCAACAAAAAATAAGCCGTCATCACATAGGCATGTTCAAGAAAAGAAAGCCCTTTAAGCGGGCTTTTTTTGTTATATTAGAGCCAACTAAACACTGAAAGCCGTGAAAAAACTCTTCGGATTTTTCTCGAAAGAAAAAAAAGAAGCCCTCGACAAAGGCTTGGAAAAAACCAAGCAGAATTTCTTTTCCCGTCTGGGGCGGGCCATTGTGGGCAAATCGAAAGTAGATGACGAAGTACTCGACGAGCTGGAAAATATTTTGATTGCCGCCGATGTGGGCGTAGAGACTACGCTTAAAATCATCCGCCGTATAGAGGAGCGTGTGCAGCGCGATAAATATGTGAACACTGCCGAACTGAACCGCATTCTGCGGGAAGAAATAGCCGCTCTTCTGGCCGAAAACCAAACCGAAGAACTCAACGACTTTGAGCTGCCCCCCCGCGATACACCCTATGTGATGCTGGTGGTGGGTGTCAATGGAGTAGGCAAAACCACCACGATTGGCAAGCTGGCAGCACAATTCAAGCAAAAGGGCAAAAAGGTGATGCTGGGCGCAGCCGATACTTTCCGGGCGGCTGCCGTCGATCAGCTCAAAATGTGGGGCGAGCGTGCCGGTGTGCCGGTGGTGGACCTGGGCATGGGCAAAGATCCCGCCTCGGTAGCTTACGAAGCCACCAAACGCGCTATTGAAGAAAAAGCCGACCTGTTGATTATAGACACAGCCGGACGCCTGCACAACAAAACCAACCTGATGAATGAGCTGGGCAAAATCAAACGCACCATTCAAAAGCTCATTCCGGATGGACCACATGAAGTGCTGCTCGTTCTGGACGGAAGTACCGGGCAGAATGCAGTCATTCAGGCACGCGAATTCACCAAAGTAACCGATGTCAATGCCATAGCCATTACCAAACTTGACGGCACCGCAAAAGGCGGCGTGGTTATCGGCATTTCCGATGAGTTTAAAATCCCTATTAAATACATTGGAGTAGGAGAAAAAATAGAAGACCTTCAAATATTTAACCGCCATGAATTTGTTGATTCTCTTTTCAAAGAAAGCACTTCGGCTTAAGCCTTTGAGCCTTTGCCTGCTGTTGAGCCTTTGGGCATGCCAGGCACAGAAGAATACCACACAAGCAGAAAACGAAGAAAGTATGGGTTGCCGTTTTAGTATCAAAGAAGGCATTGCCGGGCAGGTGCTCTGGCGCGAAGGCAACTGGATGCCGGCGCCCAATGCTCCCGAGCGTAAAGCACAAGGCATTGAACGTGAGGTGTATGTGTATGAGTTGACTACCGACGCACAAACTGAAAAAAATGGTTCTTTTTACACAGCTATTCACAGCAAACCGGTAGCCAAAACGCGCAGCGATGCCAACGGCTGCTTTGAGGTAGCCTTGCCCCCCGGGCGTTATTCACTCTTTGTAAAAGAAAAAGAGGGCTGGTTTGCCAACCGCTTCGACGGGGAAGGGCATATTCAGCCGGTAGAAGTAAAAGCCGGTGAGTTGAGCCGGGTGGATTTGGTCGTGGACTATAAGGCTGCTTATTGACAGCAAGCGAAAGAAAACACAGGGAGAAGGAATATTTGATTTTATGAAAACCAAAGGAAACCGAAAGTACAAAGTCAACATTATCACGCTGGGGTGCTCGAAGAACTGGGTCGATTCCGAAGAGATTTTCACACAGTTGAAAGCCAACCGTTTCGATGTGAGCCACGAAGAAGAGCGCGAAGCCGAAGTAGTCATTATCAATACCTGTGGCTTTATTGACAACGCCAAGCAAGAATCCATCAACACCATTTTGTACTATGCCGATGCCAAGGCGCAAGGCTTGGTGGAGAAAGTGTATGTAACGGGCTGTTTGTCGCAGCGTTACCGTGAAGACTTGGAAAAAGAAATTCCGGAAGTAGATGCCTTCTTTGGCACCAATGAACTGCCACGTTTGCTGAAAACACTGAAGGCAGACTATAAACACGAGCTGGTGGGTGAACGGCTGGTAACCAATCCGCTGCACTATGCCTACTTGAAGATAGCCGAGGGCTGCGATCGCCCCTGCTCTTTCTGTGCCATCCCTTTGATGCGGGGCAAGCATCAGTCGCGCCCCATGGAAGTGCTCGTAGAGCAGGCGCAAAATTTCGCTAAAAAAGGAGTGAAAGAGCTTATCCTTATAGCCCAAGACCTGACTTACTACGGCATAGACCTGTATGGCAAGCGCACCTTGGCAGAGCTGCTGCGGCGCCTGTCCGATGTGGAAGGCATCGAGTGGATTCGCCTGCAATATGCCTATCCGGCGGGCTTCCCTATGGATGTGCTCGAAGTGATGAATGAGCGCAGCAATATTTGCAAATACTTGGATATGCCGCTGCAGCATGGTTCTACGGCAGTGTTACAACGCATGCGCCGCGGTATTACGCGCGAACGCACCGAGCGCCTGATTCATGAAATACGCGACAAGGTGCCCGGTATTGCCCTGCGTACTACCATGATTGTAGGCTATCCGCAAGAAACAGAAGAAGAGTTTGAAGAGCTCATGCGCTTTGTGGAGGATATGCGCTTTGAGCGTCTGGGTGTCTTTACTTATTCCCATGAAGAAGACACGCACGCTTTCCATACTTATGAAGACGACGTGCCCGACGAGGTGAAGAAAGAGCGGGCAGCCGACCTGATGGCGCTGCAGCAGGATATTTCCTATGAGCTGAATCAAGCCCGTATCGGACAACAATACAAAGTGCTGATTGACCGTAAAGAAGGGGAATATTTCATTGGACGCACCGAGTACGACTCGCCCGAGGTGGACAACGAAGTATTGATTCCTGCTTCGGGCATTTACTTGCGTCGTGGCGATTTTGTGCAGGTTGAAATCACCGATGCGGCGGAGTTTGACTTGTTTGCCCGTCCGTTGACTGAGCACAAGCACTGAATTCAAACCAGTCGTAAGAAAAATGCTGGGCGTGCCTGATGAATGCATTGGGTACGCCGTCTATTTTTATTTTTTGCAACTCTTTGTTTTTACTCAATTCGTGCGGCAGCCGGCGTATGCCGGTAAATGACAGGTCGAGGTATTGCAGCTGCTTAAGCTTGAGCGCTGCTTGGGGGAGTTGTTTCAAGCCGGGGTTGTGGGCAAGGGACAGGTGCCGCAGGCGTGGCAAGTGGGTCAGCAGTTCGAAAAGCCTATCCCAATCGGTATTTTCGGGCAGCTGTTCAAGATGCAAGCTTTCTATAAAGCGCAAACGCGCCAACCGCCGGGGTATCTCCTGCCATTGCACGCCATTCAGCGAAAGACAGCGCAGGTGCGCAATGTCATAGATGTCCAATAAAAGCGTTTCCCAATTGGGACAGCTGCAGCCGTCTAAATAAAGGCTGTGCAATTGGTTGCACTCATCTAAATGAGGCAGGGCTTCCAGTTGGCACTCTTTCAGTGAAAGCACTTCCAAGGCAGGCAAAGCAGGCAACTGTTGCAGGCCGCCGGCATCGAGCCATGCTTGGTTGCCGTCCATGGCAAGGTATTGAAGCGAGGGCCAATGCGGGATTTGTTGCAGAAGCGTATGACCTGCATGCAGCTGTTGAAGTTTGGGCATTTGGTTGCTATCGAGCCGGTGTATGGATGTGTGGGCGCAATTGAGGGTGAGCAAAGCCGGAAAGGCAAGGTCTATGCCGTCAAGCGAATTATGAGCCACGGACAGAACTTGTAAGCGCGCTGCCAGAGGCTGCAGGGCGTCCGGTGACAGCAAGGAGGTGTTTTCCATGAACAACGCTTTGAGCCGGCCAAAAGCACCTTGACGGGCAGCGGCAAAGGTCTCTTCAACGGGCAAGCGGGGATTGTCGCTCAAATCAATGCTTTCGAGCTGTTGCAGCTCTTGCAGGTTGCGTAAAGGGGCGTTTAAGTTGTTTTTGCGGAGTTTGATTTCTTTTAATTGCGGGCAATTTTTTAAATACTCAAAAGATTGGAAGAAATTCAAATTAGGGTTTTGGCTCAAGTCAAGGTATTCCAAGTTTTCCATCCATTGCATGGTGTAGCTCAGCACGCGCATTTTGTTGTCTTTCAAACACAGCTTGCGCAGCTGCTGAAGTTCGCCTATTTCGGGCGGAAGCACATGCAAATGGTTATGTGCCAAATGAAGACTTTGAAGCCGCTTCATATATTTAATGCTGTCGGGCAAGCTTTGCAGCTCGTTTTCAGAGGCATCAATGACGCGCAGTTGTTGCAACAGCCCAATACTTTGAGGCAGTTGTTTGATTTTGTTTTTCTGTATAAGCAAGCATTGTAAGTTCGATAAATTGCCTAACTCGTCGGGAAGTGCCTCTATGGGGGTGTGGTAGAGGTAGAATATATCACCCAGGCAATACTCTTGCAGCACTTCTTCGGCTTGCAGCATGCGTGTACGGATATAAAAGTTGAAATCGCCCCCCCAGAGGTACAGTGCAGCTTTTCCTAAGGTGTGATTGTCTATCATGGGATGGGCTGTAAGGTGGCGCAGATAGCGCTCGCGCATCTCGGTATTTGTGATGAACTCTTCCCGCCAAGGCACGGCACGCAAAAAGTCCTGCAGCTCGCGGGGGGCTATCTTCTGGAACAGGCGGGCTGCTTTTTCGCGCACTTCCCGGTAAGCTTCGCCCGTATAAAAGCTTTGAAGCACAATAAGGTGCGTGAGGAAAGCAGAGGGATAGGCTGTTTTTTCGATGGATTCGAGTGCCTGCAGCAGCTCACCGGGCGAATGGCTTTGCAACAGCTCTCGAAGCAGGGCTTGTGCTGAGTTAGACATGTTTCATAGATTAAGTGTTAATAAGCTGATACACAAAAGGTGAATCAATTTAAAATAATTTTTATTTTTTTTTCAAAAAATTAAAAAATGATTTTAACAAACGGGATGAACGAGTCTGCGTTTTTTTGTGCTGCCATTGAGCAGGTTACAGGCAAGAAGGCACGCCTTAAGGCGGTGGAAAGGCTACATGGCGGCTGCATCAATGAGGCGGCATTGCTTCGTTGCGAAAATGAAATTTTTTTTATCAAGTGGAACAGCCGGCATCCGGTTTCTTTTTTTGAGGCGGAAGCGCAAAACCTGCATTTATTGCAAGGCAAGGTGCGTGTGCCGCAGGTATATGGCCAGGGAGAATGCGCGGGGCGTGCTTTTTTGCTGCTCGAAGGCATAGAGCAAGGTGCAAAACAAGGACAACGATTTTGGGAAAATGTAGCCGAACAACTTGTTTTGTTGCACCGCAGCCGCGGAGATGCTTTTGGACTTGATTACAATAACTACATAGGAGCGCTTCCGCAAGATAACACGCCCTGCCAGGATGGAGCAGCCTTCTTTTTTGAGCGGCGCTTGCTTCCTTTGATTGAAAAAGCAAGCGCCATGGGACGCCTGCAGCGCCGGCACGAGCAGGCAGCTTTTCGCTTAGCCAAGCGGCTGCCTGACCTGCTGCCCGACGAACCACCGGTTTTGCTGCATGGCGATTTGTGGAGTGGCAATGTGATGGCAGACCGGCAGGGGCGGGCTGTTTTCATTGATCCTGCTACTTATTATGGCTGCCGGGAAATAGACCTGGCTATGATGCAGCTTTTTGGTGGGTTCGATGCTGTCTTTTGGGAAGCTTACCGGCAAATGTATCCCTGGCAAGCAGGCTTCGAAGAGCGTGTGGCTGTCTGGAATCTTTATCCCCTGCTTGTTCATCTAATATTGTTTGGCGATGCTTATCGTCCTGCCATAGAACGCACTTTACAGCGTTTCGGTGCTTAGGGTGGCTTTCAGCGGGCGCACCTCAACGGTAGCTTCCCGCGGCAGCTCTTTCTTCATTACTTTTTCGGCTTTGCCACCGGGTGCTATGCTTTCAAACACTATACGTTCGGAGGTTATCAGCTCGCCGGTGTTGTCGAGGTAGCGCACTTCTATTTCTACGTTTTGCAGCGCTTGGAGGGTATTCAGGTTTACTGCTTTCACTTTATGCTCCAGCAAACCACCTTGTGAAGAAAGATAGAGGTTGTCCACCAATAGTTGTTCCTGCAGTTGCGTGCCCGTTAGTAGAGTAGTGGAAACCGCCGGCTCTTCGTTTGCTTCGTTGGTTTCTTCTATTTCTTCATTAGGTCCCTCCGCGCGGGGTTGGGTATTTACTTCTGCTTGTGTGTTTTCTGAAATAGCTTGGTTTTCTGTGCTTGCTTCTTGTTGCTCCTGTGCAGCGGCCTCTTCCAACGGGCGGCTGCTGTCACCTGCAAATAGTTCTTGCACAATGATCCATATAGAGGCGGCTACCGCTAAGGCTACGAGCGTCCAGAAGCCGGCGAGTAAACTACGGCTGCGGCTTCCCTCATCCTTGTTTTGGGTGCGTAGCCACACGTTCCACTCCCTTACAAGCTCGTCTTCCAGCTCTTCTACACCTGCATAGCGCAAAGCCGGGTTTTCTGCCATACACTTCTGCAGAATGGAATCAAAGAAAGCTGGCACACGGGCCGATACCGAAGAGGGGGCGGGAAGGTTTTGCCGTATTTTTAAAATATCAAGGTTCTTTTCATCTATGGGGGCTTGGCCCGTAAGCAAATGGTACAAGATGGCACCTATTGAATAAATATCGCTACGTTTGTCGGCAATGCCATGCTGCACAAGCTCCGGTGCCACATAGGCATAGGTGTCGGGATGCCGGGCTTCGCCGGCTTTAAGCAGCCGGGCTATGTAACCGAAGTGCAGTATTTTGAGGCTGCCCCTTGCATCGAGAAAAATATATTCCGGCGACAAAGCCCCATGAGCCAAGCCCAGCTGGTGGGCATGTGCCAAGGCATGCAATAACTGCAGCAGTATGGTTTGTATTTCCTGCAGCTTGAATTCTTTCGCTTTTAACAGCGCCGAAAGGGGGTGCCCTTCCACATCCCGGTAAATGAAATAGAGAATATTGCCCACCTCCACGAAGTCGAGCAGGGTAGCTATATAGGGATGCTGTAGTTTGAAGAGCTGTGCCGCCAAGGTTTTTAATTGGGTGCTCACCTCTTTGTTGGGGGATTGCACCACCACCACTTGCACTTTGCGTTCCAAGTGACGATGGCGCGCGCGGTAAATGCTCCAGGTGCGCTCTTCTTCCAGTATCTCGGTAACTGTATAGTTCAAAAATTCTATTTGCGTATCCATAGTTGCTATCGGCTAATGGGAATGATGAGTTCTCTTCCGGGATAAAATACTTTTTCCAGTGCTTTCCTGTCGTTGGTATCGATTCCGGAAAGCCCATTGGCTTTCAACAGTTCTGCCATACTGATGTTGTATTTCTTGGCGATGGATTGTGGGCTTTCGTTCAAATTGATTTTATGGATGGCACGAACTTTTACCTTCAATCCTACGCCGGCCTGTATGTTGTCGCCCGATGCAAGGTTATTGATACGCAAGAGGTGCTCGGTGGTCATGTTATAACGCTCGGCAATATCGGTCAGTGTTTCGCCCCGGCTGACCTTGTGCAGGTAATCACGTGTGATGTCTGTTCCTTCTTCTTGTGGCAGTAGGAAGAGACTGTCGGTAGCTGCTTTTTGCTCTTTTATAAACTGTTGCCGCTCTTTGAACTCTTTCCACGCGAGGGTGTCTTGTGGATAATAAGCCACCCGGGTTGCACTGTGAAGGTCGCGCCGGCTGCCTCGCCACAGTGCCAAGCCTGTCAGCAGGGTGATGAATATGAGTAAAATCAGGGGGGCATTGAGTTCTACGAAGCTGTACTCTTCGGGTGTCATGGCTTGTATGCGGGCAGAAAGAATAGCCTGTTGCAACTCTTGCAAGTCCTTGTAACGCTTGGTGGGGGTGGGATGAATGGCTTTTGCCAAGCAGTTTTCGATGTGCTCGAACACACCGGGATAAAACTTACCGGCAGGGGGTAAGCTGCCTTTTAGTATATGTTCTTCGCCTAAGCGAAGCGGGTGTTTGCCGGTAATCAGATGATACCACACCAAGCCTACCGCCTGCACGTAATCTTGTGGAGCATGCAGCTGCTCCCGGCTGGGGTGGTAGGGCATGCCCTTGGGCGTGGACTCGTCAATAATACCGCGCAGTTTGATGCGCTCGTCGGAAGTAATCCATATCATTTCCGTATCTAAGCGTGGGGGCGCTTCGCCTTTTTGTATAAGAAAATCTAACACACTGATAAGCGAAAGCACCAACCGTTGCGCTTTTCGCTCCGAGAGGGCTTGCTTCTGCTGCTGCATGTAGTGCTCTATGTTTTGCCCGTCGAGGTGTTCCCAAATGAGAAAGGCATTGTCTTCGGTAATCAAGCAATCATAGAGCAGGGGCAAGACGGGATGCTGCAGCTCATTGACTGTCCCGGCATATTGCCGGATGCGCTCTATCACGGCGCTTTTCCCCTGATAGGCGGGTGCTATGCTCTGAATCATGGCCAAGCGCCCACTGCTGTGGCGTGCCAGGTGATATACGAAGTAGTCGTCTTCTTTCAGAAGACTTTCGACTTTGTACTGTGGGAAGAACTGCTCAATTGCCTGTATCATAGCATAAGTGAAAGTTAAATAAGCACTCCGTCATGGGTGATGGCTACCGGAAGGCTTGCCTGTGGGTTTACTTGTAACATATCATAAATATTCTGTTTGATAACATTGGACAGGTGGCGCAGAGGCAAATCGTTGGCATCCGTGCCAAAAGGCTGCTCTATCTCTTCTGAAATCACTTCCACGCCTGCCAATGCATAGCTGATAAGAAACACCGCCGGCAGGGTGTACCACCCGAATTTATCAACCAAGCCAATGGGCAAGAAGAAAGCATAAAAGATAATGAATGTTTTGATAAAAGAGGTATGAGAGAAAGGAATAGGTGTGTTTTTTATACGTTCGCAGGCGCCCAGTACGTCAATAAGCCCCTGTATCTGCTGTTTAAGGTTGATTTTGTCTGCCTCGCACAGCTGCCCTGCCCGGAACAGTGCTTCCATTTTTGCAAAAAGTTGCCCGGCAACAAAATAGGGCAGATGTTCGGTACGCTGCATGGCTTCTTTCTCCTCTTGACAAGGGTACTCGAACACTTCCCAATGTATTTGTGCACGCAGGTGGCCTTTCAAAGCATAAGGAAAGTTGGCAATATGGGCAGCTATGTAGCGCCGGTTTTCGTGGTCGTGCAGGGGCAATACCGCATGAAAGTTGGCAGCTAAGGTGCGGCAGTGGTTTACCAAGGCGCCCCATTGTTTGCGCCCTTCCCACCATCGCTCATAAGAAGAGTTCACTCGAAACACCAAGGAAAGTCCCAAAATGACCCCTACCAAAGATAAAAAAGTAGGATCCAACCGTATGGCGAGCCGCTCCGGCGGATAGTGATAGTGCCGCAGATACACCACCGCAAAGCAATAAACTAAAATAAAAGCCTGTGTTTTGAACAAATACTTTGCATTATAGGCATTGCCAAAGCCGGAGGCACTCAAAAATATCTTTACCCAGTCTTTGGTATTGTAAATAATCATAAGCAGGATGGTTTCAAACAAAGATAAAAAAACTGATTCGGCAGGGAAATTTTTTTAATTTTAGAGTCTTCAAAATGAGTGTTATGATGTACGCCGCACAAAGACTTTTGTTGGTTATATGCCTGTTATGTTTTGCCATGCAGGGCATAGCACAATACAAAGACCCTACTGAACAGCCTTCACAACCACCGCAGGAAGTGCCGCAGTCGCCCCCTGCTACCGGGCAGGAAGACGCCCCACAAAAGCCCGCTGCCGTGAAGCAGAAAAACAAGATGGAAGGAAGGCGTTGGGCTGTGGGGGGAAGTCTTGGGTTGGCTTTTGGCACCATTACCAACATAGAAGTGGCGCCCAGTGTCATGTATTTGGCTTCCGAACGGCTGCGCCCCGGCTTGGGTGCACAGTATTCTTATTATAGCAGGAAATATAGCAATACTACCTTCAGCACCAGCATTTATGGGGGGCGCTCATTCTTGCAATATGTCGTGCATCCCAACGTGTTTGCATGGGGGGAAGTAGAGGCCTTGAATGCCGAGCTATACGACATAAATACAGGTGAAAGCGTGCGCGACTGGCTGGTGAGCCCGTTGCTTGGCGGCGGCTACCGGCAGGCTATGGGCGAAGCCGGCAGCTTCAACTTGATGTTGCTTTACAACATGAATTATGACAGCAATCGCACGATTTATGCCAGTCCTTTAGTTATCCGCTTTGGGGTGTGGTTTTAAGCGGTTGCGGCATGGGGCGGCGATAGCTTTTAAACAAACTTTCGATTTTGAGTTTGATGACCCCCCAAAAGGCTTCTTTGAAAATACGAAAACTCATTTTGGACTGCCCTCGTGTGCGCTCCGTGAATACGATGGGCACCTCTTTGAGCTTGAATCCATATTTCCATGCTTGAAACTTAACGGCTATCTGAAAGGCATAGCCCACGAAAGCGATGCTGTCCAAATCGATGGTTTCGAGCACTTCGCGACGGTAGCATTTAAAGCCCGCGGTGGCATCTTTCACAGGCATGCCGGTAATAAACTGCACATATTGACTGGCAAAATAAGAGAGCAGGACGCGTTTCATGGGCCAATTGACAACATTCACGCCGGTAATATAGCGTGAGCCTATAGCCACGTCATAGCCTTCTTCGGCACAGGCTGCATATAATCGCAGCAAATCGTGTGGATTATGCGAAAAGTCTGCATCCATTTCAAATACATAATCATAGCCGTGTGCCAGCGCATAGCGGAAGCCGGTAATATAGGCGGTGCCCAGCCCTTGTTTGCCCGGGCGCTCTATGAGATGAAGGCGCCCGGGATACTCTTGCTGTAACGCACGCACACGCGCGGCAGTGCCATCGGGCGAGCCGTCATCGATGATGAGCAAGTCGAAAGGCACAGCCAAGCCCATCACTGTGCGAATGAGTGGTTCTATGTTTTCTATTTCATTGTAGGTGGGTACTACTACGATACCTTTCACAGCGGGTGTATCGCTCATGATGTTTTATTTTACAAAACGGAATAATAAGCATTTTGGTGTAATTTTTCCTTGTCTTTTTAAGATGTTTTTACTGTTTGGGCAAGGGTTTCGGCCAAGCGTTTGCCTTTCTTGATGCAGTCGGGAATAGAAACGCCCCCTATCCAGTTGGCACTTACGTAAATACCTTCGCTTTGTAGTTGCCGGGCATGTGCTTCCACGGCATCCATATAATCGTGGTATTGTGGAATGGCCTTTTCCCAGCGGGTAATGCGCTGCAATACCGGTACGCCTTGTATATGAAGCAACTGCTTGAGTTCTAAATTGACTTCATGCATAATGCGCCGGTCTTCGTATTGTGCTTTGTTGGGTTGAAGAGCACCGCCAACAAAAGTGGTGATGAGCACTTCATTGTCTTTGCAGCGCTCAGGGAAAAGGCTGCTGCTCCATATGCTTCCCAAGCTAAAACTGTTTTCTACTATAGGATGCAAGGCGCCAAAGCCCTCCGGCACTTGTTTAAACTGATGCTTGTAATAAGCGCTGTGCACCACTGCCAAAGGTGGATAGTAAACCTGTTGCCATACTTCCTTCGCTGCCGTGTAGTACTCCGGTAGCAAGCGGGCGGCTTGATGGGCGCCTACTGTCAGCACCACATGCGAAGCACGGATGATTTCGCCCCCGTTGACGTGCACCAACCACTCGCTACCCTGTTTTTCTATGCGCTCGACTGTGGTTTGCAGCAACAAATGCTCCTTGACAGCTTGTGTGAGCCGTTCGGGCAAGGTTTGCATGCCATTCCGGAATGAAAGGCTGCGCCGCCGGGCGCCTCCTTTGTTTTTTATAAAGCCCTTAAGTACCGACCCATACGTTTTCTCGTAGTCGGGCATTTGTGGAAATACTTTGTCAAGGCGCAGGCGGTACGGATCGCCGGCATAAATGCCGGAAACGAAAGGCGTAACCGCATAATCGACTACTTCTTTTCCAAAACGCCGTTCGAAGAAATCTGCCACATGTTCTCCTTCTTGAGGTGCCGGAGGACGCGACATCTCACGGAAAATGTCGAGCTTGGCTTTCCATGAAAAGAAACCATTGAACAGCAAAGCGGGCGGCGAAGACGGAAGGGCGCGATATTGCCCCTTGCGTAAAATATAACGCTTCTTGCTGGCAGGGTTCGCCTCCACGATTTCTTCCGTCAGGTTCAACTCGTCGAGCAGCGCCTGTATTTCGGCATCTACCAACAAAGAGTTGGGACCTTCTTCAAATAAGTACTCTTTTTGGCGAATGGAACGTATATATCCTCCGGTTCGCTTGTTTTGTTCTATCAGCTTAAAAGCAACTCCTTGCTTTTGTAGGTAGTAGGCAAGGCTTAAACCACTAATGCCACCTCCAACAATTACTATCATAGCTTATGATTCAGTTTATGAGCATGCAAATTTACAAAAACTTAGACTGCATGTAGTGCCTTTTATCTGCCAATTTGAAAGTGTTTTATGACAAAGTGTCTTTTGTTTGTTAAGTTTTTGTAAAAAATAATGACAAAATGTCTGTTTTTGGGCGCTGGCACAAGAGTTGAATAAAAGAAGGGTGAACAACAAAAAACAAATGTTAAACCCTAAAAAAGGAGGATGAGACTATGGCACTGGTAAAAAGAAACGAAAACACCGGATTGTTCCCCAGCCTGACCAACATGCTGGAAAACTTCTTCAACGATGACTGGTTCTTTGGTCGTGATGTAATGCCGATGCGCAGCTTCACTGTGCCGGCTGTGAACGTAAAAGAAACCGAGGACAGCTTCGAGTTGGAAGTAGCTGCTCCCGGTATGGACAAAAAAGACTTCAAAATTGAAGTAGAAGACGGCGTATTGACCATCTCTTCGGAAAAAGAAGTGAAAAACGAAGAGAAAGACGAAAAAGGCAACTACGTACGCCGCGAGTTCAGCTATCAATCGTTCAAACGCTCGTTTGTGCTGCCTGATACCGTAAATACCGAAAAAATCGAAGCCAAGTACAAAGACGGTATCTTGCATGTGAGCGTGCCTAAACGCGAAGAAGCCAAGAAGAAAGCTACCCGCTTGATTGAAGTGAAGTAAGGTAGCTTCCGGAAGATACCCCAAGGGCGCGAGGAAGTCTTATCCTCCGCCCTTTTTTGTGTTTTAGTTGCTTGTGCTTTTTCTGTTTTCGCATACACCGGGAAAACCTTATTTTTGATTAACTTTTCCACACAACTAAAAAATCATTGTTTTATGGACAGCAAAAGCCGCGCGTTTTTAGAAAAATACTTAAACAACGCATCGCCTACGGGCTTTGAAGCCGAAGGGCAAAAAATATGGCTCGACTACATCAAGCCTTATATCGACGATTACCGCGTAGATAATTACGGTTCGGTGGTGGGCATCGTGAACCCCGAAGCCGATTACAAAGTGGTTATAGAAGCCCATGCCGACGAAATATCCTGGTTTGTGAACTACATCGATGACAACGGTTACATTTATGTAATCCGGAACGGAGGCTCCGACCCGGTGATTGCCCCCTCTAAGCGCGTGAATATTCACACGCCCAAAGGCATCGTGAAGGGCGTGTTCGGCTGGCCGGCCATTCATGTGCGCCATGGCGACAAAGAGCGTGACCCCAAACCTGAAATCAAAAATATTTACATAGACGTGGGGGCAGAGTCGAAACAAGAAGTCTTGGAGATGGGCGTAGATGTGGGCTGCGTGGTGACTTTTGCCGATGAGCTCATGGAGTTGAACGACCGTTACTGGGTAGGGCGTGCCCTCGACAACCGCATTGGCGGCTTTATGATTGCAGAAGTGGTGCGCCGCTTGCATGAAAATGGTAAAAAACCGGATTTTGGCTTATATGTGGTCAATAGCGTACAGGAAGAAATAGGCTTGCGCGGTGCCCAAATGATGGCCGACAGCATTAAGCCCAATGTGGCTATTGTAACAGATGTATGCCATGACACACAAGCGCCGCTTTACAACAAAATACAAGATGGCGATTTCAAGGCAGGCAAGGGACCGGTATTGACCTTTGGACCGGCCGTGCAAAACAACCTGCTTCGTTTTATTATGGAAGTAGCCGAAAAAGAGGGTATTCCTTATCAGCGGGCGGCGGTGTCGCGCTCTACAGGCACCGACACCGACTCTTTTGCCTATTCAAACGGTGGTGTGCCTTCAGCCCTGATTTCCTTGCCGCTGAAATACATGCATACAACCGTGGAGATGGTGCATAAAGAAGATGTGGAGCGTATCATTCAGCTTATGTACCATACTATCTTGCATTTAAAAGCAGGGCAGGATTTTCGCTACTTCTCATAATTGAAAATGAAGGCGAAAACTCATACCGTCATAGACCAAATGGGAAGGTGCGTCGAGGTGCCCGTGTCGCCTCGGCGCATCATTTCTTTGGTGCCTTCGCAAACGGAACTGCTGGCATCGCTTGGGCTGGAAGAAGAAGTAGTGGGTATTACGAAGTTTTGCGTGCATCCCCGGCGGTGGTATCACAGTAAAACCAAGATAGGGGGCACCAAACAGCTGCGCATGGAAGTAGTGGAGCGCTTGCAACCCGACTTGATTATAGGCAACAAAGAAGAAAACGAAAAGGCACAGATTGAAGCACTGGAAAAGCGCTATCCTGTTTGGATGAGCGACATAGAAACCATTGCCGATGCCCTGGAGATGATAGAAGGGGTGGGGGCTTTGGTAGGCAGGCATTCAGAAAGCAGGCAGCTGCGTGAAGAAATAGCGGCTGCTTGGCAGAAGGTGCACCGCAGGGCAGCGGTTCTTCCGCATAGGCGCGTGCTTTATCTTATTTGGCGGAAGCCCTACATGGCAGCGGGCAGCAATACTTTCATAAATGAGGTACTGCACTTTCTGGGTTTTGAAAATGTGTGCAGGCAGGCGCGTTATCCGGCAGTAGAGCTACCCATGCAAGCAGAACCGGACTGGGTGTTTTTATCTTCCGAACCTTATCCTTTTAAAGAAAAACATATGGATGAAGTCCGGCGGCTTTGTCCGAAGGCAAAAGTGGTGCTGGTCGATGGCGAAATGTTTTCATGGTATGGCAGCCGCATGCGTGAAGCGCCTGCGTATTTTGAGCAGCTGGTGGGGCACATGCTTGCTTTGTCTGCTGCCGCCCGTTAGTCTTGCACAAGTGCAAATAGGCATTGAGCTTGCCGTTACGACGGCTTGGCAACGGGTGGCCGTAACCGCTGCCTTTGCCCAAAAGGGGGCTTGTTGGCAATGGCATACCGCTGCACGCCTTGCATACTATCCCTTGCATTGGAGTGAAAAGCAAGGGGTGGTAGAAGGTTTATTTTTGATAGGGGGGCGTGCCGGATGGGGGAAAAAAGTCATGGCAGACTCAACGGCTTGGTATTTGCCCCCTGTGTTTGGGCAGAATCTTACGCAGCGAGCCAATATAGCGGGTTATGACTGGTATTTTTTCATAGACAACGCACACACCGGGCAAGCAGCAGGGGCAGTAGCACTGCAAAGCGGCAAATGGCTATGTTATTTTTTCAATGATTTGTTGGGGGCACCGGCACAAGACCGCTATCGAACGGCTGCCGTTTGGGTGGAATATCACCGGGGGCAAGAGCGCTGGCAGCTGCAGCACCTGCTGTGGACGGGCGACACGCGCCGGGCAAGCGGAGTGCGTTCGGCTACTTATCCGGCACAGGTGGGTTTTTTAGATATGCGCATGGCACCTTATGGGCTTAGCTCGCATGGCATCCTTGCTTTAACTTATGTGCGGTATGGACCACAGGCACCGCCGGTGAGCCTGTCTATAGGGCTTGATGCCGAACAAATTCGGCACTGGACACAAAACCGCTTGATGCACGATATGATTTTTTTGCCTAAACCTTGGCGCACTGACAACTATCATGTGCCCATGATTGCCGACGACGGCACACTGTTTTTATTCGAGGAGAATCAGCGTGTTCGCCCGGCGCGTCTTTTTCTTGGCATGGGCGTGGGCTCGTTTTTCCGGTATTGAAGCAGGAAAATCACTTGCTTGTCTTTTTCGTGAACCAACTTACTTCGTTGCGTTTGATGCAGTTTCCTTGTGCGCATGCTGGTAGGCACAGCTTTTATGCACTGAAGTAGCAAGCCCTATTATGAGTTGCTTGCGGGAATTAAAAAAAGCGGGACTTGAAAGCCCCGCTTTGCTTTATGCCGTTTACTTGTGTTTTAGTCTAAGGTGCGTTTTACTTCGCGGCGTTCGAATGCTTCTATGATATCGCCTACTTGTATATCGTTGAAGCTTTTTACTGCCAGACCACATTCAAAGCCGGCTTTTACTTCCGATACATCGTCTTTGAAACGCTTCAAGCTTGCCAGCTCGCCGGTGTGAATCACAGTACCATCACGCACAACGCGAATAGGGAGGTTACGTTTAATATACCCGTCGGTTACATAGCAACCGGCTACTGTGCCCACTTTCGATATGTGGAATACTTCGCGCACTTCGGCATTGCCCACAATTACTTCTTCTACTGTGGGCGCCAGCATGCCTTCCATGGCATCTTTTACGTCGTTGATTACGTCGTAGATGACAGAATAGAGACGTATTTCCACATGCTCTTGCTCGGCAAGCTTTTTGGCATTTGCCGATGGGCGCACTTGGAAACCAATGATGATGGCATCCGATACAGCCGCAAGGTTAACGTCTGACTCGGTGATTTGACCTACACCGCGGTGCACAATGCGCACTTCTATTTCATCGGGCTTGGATAGCTTGAGCAGTGCGTCACTTAGCGCTTCTACCGAACCGTCCACATCGCCTTTCACAATCAGGTTCAGCTGCTTGTAATCGCCCAGCGCACGACGGCGGCTCAGGGTTTCGAGTGAGATGCGTTCGGTAGCACGGATTCGCTGCTCGCGCAAGATTTGCTCGCGTTTGTTGGCAATTTCGCGTGCTTCCTTGTCGCTATCCATCACGTTGAACTTGTCACCGGCCTGTGGGGCACCATTCAAGCCCAAGATTTGCACCGGTGTGGAAGGACCGGCCTCTTTGATTCTCTTGCCGGTGTGGTCGGTCATAGCTTTCACACGACCGTAATGGGTTCCGGCCAGTACAATGTCACCTACATGCAGGGTGCCGTTTTGCACCAGCAAGGTGGCTACGTAGCCTTTTCCTTTATCGAGGGCGGCTTCGATGACCGTACCGGAAGCTTTGCGTTTGGGGTTGGCCTTCAGCTCCAGCAATTCGGCTTCCAGCAATACTTTTTCTAATAGCTCATCAATGCCTTCGCCGGTTTTGGCAGACACATGCTGGCATTGATAAGGACCGCCCCAGTCTTCAACCAGAATATTGATTTTTGCCAACTGCTCTTTTACCCGGTCGGGGTTGGCAGTGGGTTTGTCTATTTTGTTGATAGCAATGACAATAGGCACGCCGGCGGCCTGTGCGTGGTTGATGGCTTCCACGGTTTGAGGCATCACGCTGTCGTCGGCAGCTACTACGATAATGGCAACGTCCGTTACTTTGGCACCGCGGGCACGCATGGCGGTAAAGGCTTCGTGTCCCGGGGTGTCAAGGAAAGTAACTTTTTTGCCGTCGGCGGTTGTGACGCTATAGGCACCGATGTGCTGGGTAATGCCACCGGCTTCTTTGGCCGTTACGTTGGTGTTCCGTATGTAGTCGAGCAGGGAAGTTTTCCCGTGGTCCACGTGCCCCATGACGGTTACTACCGGCGGGCGTGGCACCAAGTCTTCCGGATTGTCTTCTTCTTCCTCTATATCTACCGTAATTTCTTCTTCCGCACTGATGAACTCCACGTCATAACCATATTCGGAGGCTATAAGCTCGATAATGTCGGCTTCAAGGCGTTGGTTAATAGATACGAAAATGCCGGATTGAATGCATTTGGTGATTACTTCGTTGACCGGCACGTCCATCAAGCTGGCCAGCTCGGCTGTAGAGATGAACTCTGTTACCTGCAATACATTCTTTTCTACCTCTTGCCCTTCTATCTCTACTTTCTCTTTGCGCTTGCGGCTTACCTTTTTCTTTCCGGCACCGCTTATCTTGGCCAAGGTGGCTTTGAGTTGTTCTTTTACCTCCTTACTGCTGATTTCTTTTTTCTCAACAGCTTTTTTCTTGCTCTTGGTACGATGAGAGCGATTGTCTTGGTTGCGGTTGTCCTTGGACTGACGGTTGTCTGTTTTGTTGTCGCCGTCTTTTTTGTTTTTCTTTATGCGTACCCGGCTGCGCTTCCGTTCGTCGGAAGAAGCAATGGGCTTGGCTTTTTTCTTCTTTTTGTCGGGGAGCTCTATTTTGCCAAGTACTTTTAAGCCTTCCAGCTTTTCAGCTTTCCCGCGAATAACATCTTCTTCCTCTTCTTCGCCTTCAACCTCTTTTGCGTTATCCGGCTCGACAGCTGCTTCTTCTTTTTTGACTTCGGCAGGCTTTTCTTCTTGCACTTGCTCTACGGCAGGCTGTTTCTCTTCTATGGCTTCTTTTTTCTCTTCTTGGGATACCTCCACTACTTCTTCTTTTTCTTCTTTAGCAGGCGGCACTTCTTTTGTCTCTTGCTTTTGGGTTTGAGGCGCAGGTGTTTCTTTGTTTTCTGCAACAGGGCTGCTTTCTTTTTTGCTTTGAGCTACTTCCTGCTTAGAAGTTGCTTTCTTTTTGCTTTTTTGCTTCTTGGCAGGTTTCTTCTCTATGGCGTCCAGATCTATTTTACCCAGGATTTTTAAACCCACTTTAGGACGCTCAATTGCATCATCCCCGGTGTTTTCTTCATCTGTCCGGGGCTGCTCACTTGTCTTTTCTTCGTGTGGCTGCGCTTTGTCCTCTTTTTTGGTGCTCGATTCGATGGTTTTGGACTCCCTGCTTTTTACAAGTACTTCCTCCTCCTCGTCTTCGTTTTCAGTATCTTTATTGGTCCGGTCTTCGGACTTAATGACCACCGTTTTGTCGATATGGCGGATGGTTTTGGTTGAGGCTTCCTGTTTTTCAAGCGCAGCGTCTTGAAATTCTTTTACCAACAACTGAAATTGCTCATCGGTAATTTTTGCATTGGGATTATTCTCCACTTCGTGGCCTTTCTCTTTGAGAAATTCCACGATGGTAGTAGTTGCGGTGTTTAGTTTTCTTGCAGCCTGACTAAGCCTCATATACTGTTCCTTAATAATTTAAATTTAGAGTGACCCTGTTGCAGGAGTCAACGCAAATTTACACAATTTAATTTGGTATTAAAAACGCCGGACCTCTTCGGCTTGAAAAGTATTTGGGCGTACGAAGAGGTCCTTGGTGAATTTTATTCGAACTCTTTACGAAGGATTTCCAGCACGTAGTCGATGGTTTCTTCTTCGAGGTCGGTGCGGCGCACCAGGTCTTCTTTGGGCACTGCCAACACACTTTTGGCGGTATCGAGCCCCACTTTGCGAAATTCTTCTATAATCCACTCGTCTATTTCGTCGCGGAATTCTCTCAAATCCACATCCTCCTCATCCTCTTCGTCTATTTCACGGAACACGTCTATCTCTTTGCCGATAAGCTTGCCGGCCAGTTTGATGTTCAATCCGTTCTTACCTATGGCCAGGGGCACTTGGTCCAGTTTCAGGTACACGGATACACGCCCGTTTTCCTCCAGCTTGACTGCCGAAAGCTTGGCCGGAGCCAAAGCGCGGGCAATAAGCAGCTCGAGGTTGTCGGTGTAGTTGATGACGTCTATGTTTTCGTTGTTCAGCTCACGCACGATGGCATGGATGCGGGAACCGCGCATCCCTACACAAGCCCCTACCGGGTCTATGCGGTCATCGAATGACTCCACGGCTACTTTGGCGCGCTCACCGGGTTCACGCACTACCTTGCGGATGGCTATGATACCGTCGGCCACTTCGGGCACTTCTTGTTCAAAGAGGCGTTCAAGAAAGACGGGGGAGGTGCGTGACAAAATGACTCTTGGCGAACCATGAATGAGCTCTACCTTGTCCACCACCGCACGTATGCTGTCGCCCTTGCGGTAACGGTCTTTGGGGATTTGTTGGTTTCGTGGCAGCAGCAACTCATTGTCTTCGTTGTCGAGTACAATAATGTCGCGGTTGCGCAAGATTTGATACACCTCACCGGTTACGATGGTGCCTACCAGGTCCTTGTATTTCAAGAACATGCGTTCTTTTTCCCAGTCCTTTATTTTTTGGATGAGGGTTTGGCGTCCGGTCATGATAACACGCCGCCCAAAGCTTTGCGGGTCGATGGGCTCGGCAATCTCCTCGCCTACCTCAAAATCGGCTTCTATTTTCCGGGCTTCCGAAAGGCTTATTTTGGTATTGTCATCGGCCAGTTCGGGAGAGTCGTCGGGCACGATCTCGCGATACCGGAATATCTCGAGGTCGCCGTCGGAGTTAATGATGACATCAAAATTAGAATCATCGCCATATTGCTTACGTATCATAGTGCGGAATACGTCTTCTATGATACGAATCATGGTAGGACGGTCAATACCTTTGGACCGGGCCAACTCCATGAACGATTCGGTCAATTCTCTGTTATCAATCATATCTTTTCTTCCTTTTATTCAACAACAACATACACATTTTGTATATCTTCAAGCTTGACTTCCATAGGGGTTTCCTTCCATTTACCTTTGGCAGTAGGGTGGGGGTCAAGCTTCGTGAGCTGCAAGGCGGTTCCGGTGTAAGCATCGAGGCGGGCAAGCATCTGCTTGCCATCGGACAGATGCACAGTTACGTGGCGCCCTATGTTTTTTCGAAATTGGCGCTCACTGTTGAGTGGACGGTCCAAACCAGGCGACGATACTTCCAAAGTGTATCCTTCGTCCAACTCTGCTACTTCATCTAATAAATCGCCTATTTGGCGGCTCAGTTCCGCACATTCATCTATTTGAATGCCGGCGTCGGTATCTACGAAGATGGCTACCCGCGTTTTACGGCGGAAAGGCTTCACTTCTATGTCTATCAAATAATAAGGCTCTTGAATGAGGGGCATAATAAGCTCCCGTATGCGCTCTTTTAGTTCCTGTACCTCCATACCTTAGACTTGTGTTTTACGGATGCCATAAGCAAAAGAGGGGTATCGCTACCCCTCTTGCAATAGTAACCGTTCTTACAGCAAAGGTACAAAAAGCTGTTTATGTAGTCAATAAATGATTTAACTTTTTGAATAAAACACCTTCTTTTAGAGCATATAGCGACACTTTCATATAGGGGAGGGCCGCTTGTTGCATCACATAGTGCAACAGAATGGAGGCAACCACTATCATATCGACCCGCATTTCGGACATGCCGGGGATGCGCAGACGCTCTTGCCGGTTTTTCTTGAGTAGTTGCCAATGGATTTTTTCGAATTGGGAAAAGGTGATTTCAGTGCAATGCATGCCTGCTTGTGCCTCTTCTATGTCTTTGAGGGTGTCGAAGGTGCCGGAAGAGCCGATAAGATAAGCAGGTGCATATTGGCGGCAGGCAGCCTGCAGTTCCTCAAGCTCTTGTGCCAAATAGTGACGCAGACGGGCTATATCGCGTGGATGAATGGGGTCGTACTGCATGAACAAGTCAAATAGACGCTGCGCCCCAATCTCGAAACTTTTTTTCCATAATATCCCTTGGTCGGTGCCGATGATAAACTCCACACTGCCACCGCCTATGTCCATGATGAGGGCAGGAGCGTTGCCTATGGGCATGTAGGCTTTGACGCCATAATAAATCAGTTCGGCTTCTTCTTCGCCATTGATGATTTGTATGTTTATCCCAAACTCTTCTTTTATTTTCTGTGCCAATAAAGCGCCATTGCTTGCGCTCCGCAGGGCGCTGGTGGCCATGGCTTCTACTTCGCCGGGTGGTATGTTGTACTCGGCCAAGCTGAGACGGAAGTAGCGCAATGCTTCGAACATGCGCGCTTGGGCCTGCTCGTTGATAATACCCCGGCTGATGCCGCCCTGTCCTATCTTGACGGCCACTTTCTCTTTGTGAATCACCTCGAAGGGCTGATAGTCGGGAAGTGGTTTTTTGAGCTTGGCAATAAGCAAATGAAAGGTGTTGGTCCCTAAGTCCATTACACTTAGGGGCTGTTCATAAAGCTTTTGAAGCTTGTTTTCGCAATATTTATACTGTGTCTTCATTGTCTGTGTATGAGATGCAAGCAAAATGCACGCCAAAAATAGTAATTTGACTGTTATTAGTCAGTGAATTAATGTTATTTTATTGTAAAGAGTATATTGGATTAGGTTTTCTTTTTGAAGTGAGTTTTTAGACGCTTTTTTTAATTTATTTAAGAGAAGTGTCCGGTGGTGGCTTTTCTTAATAAAAAACATCTGTCGAATTTGCATAGTTTTGCCGGGTATTGAAGTTTAGAATGTACCGGCTATGATTCAGATAGAAACACCCCGCTGGCAAGACTATGAGCTTATAGATAGTGGCAATCGTTATAAGCTTGAACGTTTCGGAAAATATGTGCTATCGCGTCCGGAACCTCAGGCGGTATGGGACCCCGCTTTGCCCGAAGAGGAGTGGAACCGCTTGGCAGACGTGCACTTTGCATTGACGGGCAAAGGAGGACGCGAAGAGCGGGGCGAGTGGCGCCACCGGCGCCCGGTGCAAGAGCCTTGGTTTGTGCACTACAAGAGCAAGCAACTGAGGCTCCGTTTTCGATTGGCACTCACTGCCTTTAAGCATGTAGGTTTGTTTCCTGAACAGGCTGCCAACTGGGAATACATCGCTTCGGTGTGTGGGCAGTTGCAACAGCCAAAAGTCTTGAATTTGTTTGCTTACACGGGCGGGGCTTCATTGGCTGCCCGGCAGGCCGGCGCCGAAGTGGTGCATGTGGATGCAGTGCGGCAGGTAGTGAATTGGGCAAGTCAGAACCAAGAAGCATCTAAGCTGGATGGCATCCGGTGGGTAGTAGAGGATGCCATGAAGTTTGTACGCCGGGAAGTGAAGCGCGGACGTAAATACCAAGGCATTTTATTGGACCCGCCGGCTTACGGAAGAGGTCCCAACGGGGAAAAGTGGGTGCTGGAGGAGCATATCAACGAGCTTGTGCATTTGTGTGCGGAATTGCTCGATGAGCGCCGGCATTTCTTCCTCCTGAATCTTTATTCAGTGGGCTTTTCGGCTTTGGTGGCCGAGAGTTTGGTGAAGACAGTGTTCCGGCATTTACCGGCCGCCCGGCAGCCGGAGGTGGGCGAACTTTATGTGGCAGACCACGCCCGGCGCAAACTTCCTTTAGGAACCTATTTGCGCTTTAAAAGCATGGTGTAGGTGGTTTTCTTTACCAAAGATGCTTTGCTCAATTTGCTTTTTTAAAACCTTCATTTGATTACCTGCGTATCATCAAACAGCAAAGAGATAAAATGGAAGTGGCTATTATACAAGAAGGCGACATATGGGTATTGTGTCCGAAGGGCGAGTTGGATGCAGCTTCTTCTATTGTTTTCGATGAGGCGATAGAAAAAGCGGAAGCCCAAGGTGCTCAAAAGATACTCATAGACTTTGAAGAGTTGGAGTATATCTCTTCTGCCGGCTTGGGGGTGATTTTGTCGCATTTGGATGAATTTGAAGAGAAGCATATCAAGCTGGCGATTTGCTCGATGAAGCCCAAAGTTGCCAATGTATTTGAAATTTTAGGCGTGGATCGTTTGCTCAATATTTACCATAACCGAAGTGAAGCTAATGCTTATTTAAATGAGGCTTAACCTGCACATACCTTACGATAGTCGTTATTTGTCTGACTTGCGCCGTTTCGTTTGGCGTGCGCTTCGTCCGTTGGAGTTATCTGAAATTACATTGAATCAGCTGGTGTTGGCTGTTGATGAGGTATGCAGTAATTTGATTATTCATGTGCCGGCAGCTGCTACCGACCGCATTGCCGTAGAGATTATTGTTCAAGATGAGTGGCTTACTATTGAAATAGTCGATACTTCGGGGCGCTCCACTTTTGACATGAAAGAATATGTGCCTCCCCGCATTCAAGCTTTGATTCGAAGCCGCCGTAAAGGGGGCTTGGGGCTGCGTTTGGTGCGCTCTATCATGGATAAAGTAGATGTTTTTGAAAGAGAAGGTTGCCGCGTGTGGCGTCTGCAGAAGGCGCTGGTATCTGAAAAAGCCTCTTAGTTCCTTTCGTGGAAAATTCGTAAAATTGCAGATGCCATTTCTCTCAAAGGCAAACAGTAAAGCTATATGAATCTTTTCAGAGTCTATTACTTGATAGGAGGTTTACTCCTTTTTTTAGTATCGTGCAAGCCGGCAGCACATACCGCCAAACAACAAGCCCGCCTTGAAGAACAAGACCCTATCATTGCTTATGTAGGCAATGAGCCCATTCGCCGCTCAGAGTTTTTATTTGTTTATGAGAAGAACCTTGCCCAAGACGAGGCGGCTTACAGCGAGCAAAGCTTGCGCGAATATTTGGACTTGTATGTGAAGTTTAAGCTGAAGGTGTTGTATGCGCGTGAGCAAGGTATTGATACGACCGGGCAGTTTTTGCAGGAGTTTGAAACCTACAAAGAGCAGCTTGCCAAGCCTTATTTAAAAGATACCCGCACCATTGACTCTTTGGCAAAGCAGGCTTACGAACGCATGAAAACAGAAGTCAGTGCTTCACACATATTGATAGCCGTGCCCGAAGACGCTGCACCGGCCGATACCCTGCGTGCCTATGAACGTATAGAGCAAATACGCCGGGAGGCAGTCAGCGGGGCGGATTTTGGTGTGCTGGCAAGCCGCCATTCCGACGACCCTTCGGCCAAAACCAACCGGGGGTATTTGGGCTATTTTACTGCACTGCAGATGGTGTATCCCTTCGAAAACATGGCATACCAAACACCTGTGGGGGAGGTTTCGCCCGTTTTCCGTACCAAGTACGGCTATCATATCTTGAAAGTACACGACAAGCGTCCCAACAGTGGCAAGGTGCAGGTAGCCCACATCATGTTGCGTGTGCCCAAAGGCATTTCCGAAAAAGACTCCATTGCACTGCGCAATAAAGTTTGGGATATTTATCGCCGCTTGCAGCAAGGCGAATCTTGGGATGAGCTATGTAAAAAGTATTCTGAAGACCAAAACACCAAAAGCAGAGGTGGGGAGCTACCGCCCTTTACCGTAGGGACTACCTTGCCGGAGTTTGAAGCTGTGGCTTTTTCCTTGCAAAAGCCCGGCGATATTTCCGAGCCTTTTTTGACCCCTTATGGATGGCATATTGTCAAGCTCATCAAGCGGCAAGAGCTGGAGCCCTACGAGGAGGTGGAAGAGCTCATCAAACGGCGTGTGGCGCGTGATAGCCGTTCGAAGGTGAGCGAACAAGCCTTGGTGCGCCGCCTGAAGCGGGAAAATAATTTAAAAGTCAATGAAAAAGCATATAAGCAACTCCGGGCTTATGCCGACTCATCGCTGCTGCAGGCTCATTGGGCGCCTGTTTTACCCGAAAAACTATTGAACGAGCTTTTGATTTCTTTTGAGCATCCGCAAGTACAAGAAAAGTTAGAACTGACAGTAAAAGAGTTTGTGGACTATGTGAAGCGGGTGCAGGTTCCTCAAGCACACATGTCGCCACAAATGTATTTAGATGCGCTTTTCGAGCGCTACACAAATGAGCAAGCTTTGGCTTTTGAAAAAGCCCATTTAAGCGAAAAATATCCTGAATATCGTCACTTGCTGCGTGAATACTATGAGGGGATGTTGCTTTTCCAAGTGATGACCGACAAAGTGTGGACACGTGCCATTGAGGACACGGCCGGGGCACGCCGTTTCTTTGAACAGCATCGCGAGCGTTACAAATATCCGGAACGGGTAGAGGCTCTGGTGATGGCAAGTCAAGACAAAAAAGCACTTCAACACGCAATAGACCTGCTAAAAGCCGCTAATGGGCGCTACCGTATAGCCGAGCCCTATGTGATTACTTATGCTAAAGGTGAGGCGACTTTTGCCCGTGCACATCTTACCAAAATAGACCAATTGGTGAGTCTTCTGCTCGACGACGAGAGTATGAAGATTGAAGTGGCAGGCTATCAAGAAAAGCAAGAACCGGCGGGGCTTTCGAAGCGCCGTATCGAAGCCGTCGTGCAATACTTGACGCAGCGGGGAGTTACTTCCACACAGATTGTACAAAAAGACTATATGCATTATCGCAATAGCCGGAAAGTAGAGTTACAGGTATTTTCCACCGACCCCCAAAACCTTGCCGGCTTGGTCGATGGCGTAGAGGTGCGCTCCGGCGCGTTTGAAGTAGGCAAAGAGCCTGTTTTGGACAATGTCGAACTAAAGCCCGGCGACTATACTTTTTCCAAGGAGGGTAAGCACTATTTTGTGCGCATCATAAAAGTGGAACCTGCTCGTTTAAAAGACTATAAGGAAGCACGGGGCGAAGTAATCAATGACTATCAGAAGTTTCTTGAAGAAGAATGGGTGAAGGAATTACAGGCGCGTTATCCTGTGCGTATTATAGAAGAAAACCTGTTGGCATTAGTAAAAAAATAAAATGAAAAATTATTTGTTGGTTTGGGGTGCCGCTTTGTTGCTGGTGGCATGCCAGGTGGAGAGCGGTACCAATAAGCATATAGTAGCGCGTGTCAAAGACAAGGTGCTGTATGAAGACGATTTGCAGGCAGTAGTGCCCAAAGGCGCTACACCACAGGACAGCGCTTTGCTGGTCAAGCGCTATATTGACCTCTGGGTGCGTAAACAACTGCTCATACAAAAAGCTTTACAAGAAACAAAAATTGATGAAAAAGCACTGGAGCGAAAAGTAGAAGATTATCGCAATTCACTGATTTTGTTTGAATTTGAAGAACAGTACCTTGAGCAGCATTTAGATACCCTCATTACGCAGGCCGAGCTCGATTCTTTTTATACAAAGCATCAGGAAGAATTCAAGCTGCAAGAGCCATTGGTACAAGTGCGCCTGGTGGAGCTTCCCGCGGAAAGCAAGCAGCTGGAAGACATCAAACGCAAGATAAAAAGCAATAAACCGGAAGATGTAAGCCAATTGAAAGCGTTTTGTTTGCAGTATGCGCTTAATTGTTCTTTGAACGATACCAACTGGGTATCTTTGCGTCAAGTGCTTGTGGCTACGCCTTTTGCCGAAGAAGAGAACCCCGGCCGTTTGCTACAGAAAGGGCAGATTTGGGAAAAAGCCACCGAAGCCGGCGTGGCTTTGCTGTATGTCAAGGATTTTTTGCCGGCAGGGGCTACCGCACCACTCGAGTATGTAGAAGACCGCATCAAAGAGATGATTTACAACCGGCGACGCATACAAGCCATTCAGCGCTTGGAAGAAGATGTGTACAAAGAAGCAGAACAGAAAAAATTATTTGAGATTTATGAAAAAAACAACTAAAGTTTATTTATCCCTTATCTTTTCATTGGTGTTGTTTGGCACCAATCATTTCATGGTTCAGGCTCAGCAACAAGTGCTCGATAAGATTATCGCCCGGGTCGATGACTATGTTATTTTGCAGTCGGATTTGGAGTTGTATTTCGAAGAACTGGTCAACGATGGGCGCTTGCCGCGCACCCAACAGGCCAAGTGTCAGCTTTTACAAAGCATGCTGATAAATAAGATGCTGCTTGCCAAGGCAGAAATTGACTCCGTGACCGTGAATGACCAACTGATTGAGGTTGAAACGGAGCAGCGTATCGATGCCCTTTTGCAAGGCCGCTCGCCCAAAGTACTGGAAGAGCTCTATGGAAAATCGTTCGAAGACCTCAAGCGGGAACTACAGCAATCGCTCAAAGAAGAGCGCATTACGCAAACCATGCGTTCAAAAATAACCGAAGGCATTGAGGTGACACCTGCCGAAGTAAAGCGCTATTTTAAACGTTTGCCCAAAGACAGCATCCCCATCATTTCTACCGAATTTGAGGTGGCGCAAATCGTGCGTGTCTTGCCTTTGAAGGAAGAAGAGCGGCAGCGGGTAAAAGAACAGCTCGAGTCCATCAGAAAGCGTATTGTGGAAGACGGTGAACCTTTTGAAAAACTTGCGAAGCTCTACGGGCAAGACGGCACCCGGGATTTTGGAGGTGATTTGGGCTGGCAGCGTCGTGGCAACTTGGTGCCTGAGTTCGAGGCGGTTGTTTTCCGGCTGAAGCCCGGCGAAGTGTCCCGTGTGTTTGAGACCCCCTTCGGGTTTCATATTGTAAAGCTGGAAGAGCGCCGTGGCGACGAATTCCGCTGCCGGCACATTCTTATTATCCCCGATTGGTCGAAGGTTGAAAAGGAGCAAGAGTATAAGTTTTTGGACAGCCTGCGGCAGGTTATCATGGCAGACAGCATCACCTTTGAAAAAGCAGCCATTGAGTTTTCGCAAGACAAAGGCATGCAATCGCTCAATACGGCTGCCAACGGGGGCTATTTTATGAGCCGTAAAGGAAGCTACCGTGTGCCTGACAAAGAGTTGGACGCTTACCTTTACCGTGTGCTCGACACCATGAAAGTAGGCACTATTTCGGAGCCTATGGAATATCGTATGCCTGATGGCAAGCGTGCCCTGCGCATTATTTATTTCAAGGCAAAATATCCGGCTCATTTTGCTTCTTTGGAAACAGATTTTGACCGCATTGCCGAAATGGCTTTGGAGGAAAAGAAAAACAAAGCACTCAATGAATGGTTTTTAAAAGCCAAAGATGAATTGTATATTCAAGTAGCGCCGGAGTACCGCACATGCAAAATCTTTGGAATAGACTAACCCGCGACAACCTATGGAAAACCATCAAGCAGATAACCACACAGCCAAGGCTTTTGCCACCGCCTATCACAAGCTGAAGGAAGAAATACACAAGGTGATTGTGGGGCAAGATGAAGTGATAGACCAATTGTTGATAGCTTTGTTTTCAAAAGGCCATTGTGTGTTGGTAGGCGTGCCCGGTTTGGCAAAAACCTTGCTCATACAAACCATAGCCCAATGTTTCGACCTTTCTTTTCACCGGATACAGTTCACCCCCGACCTTATGCCGGCAGATATTACCGGCTCGGAAACGCTGGATAAAGAGCGCAACTTTAAGTTTGTCAAAGGACCTATCTTTGCACATATTATTCTGGCAGACGAAATCAACCGTACGCCCCCGAAAACGCAGGCTGCCCTGCTTGAAGCCATGCAGGAGCGGGCAGTAACCATAGGAGGGCAGCGTTATCCTTTGCCCAACCCTTTCTTTGTGCTGGCAACCCAAAACCCCATTGAGCAGGAGGGGACTTACCCCTTGCCCGAAGCGCAGCTTGACCGTTTTATGTTCGAAATTCAGCTTACCTATCCTTCTTTTGAGGAAGAAGTGGAAGTAATCAAACGCACAACCGGTGCTTACACTGCGGAGGTCAATAAGGTATTGGAGGAAAAGGAGTTGTTGCTTTTCCAGGATTTGGTGCGCAAGGTGCCGGTTGCCGACAACGTCATAGAATATGCCGTTCGTTTGGTTCAGAAAACGCGCCCTACCGACGAAAAAAACACAGTAGCAAGAGAATACTTAGAGTGGGGGGCAGGACCACGCGCTTCGCAATATCTGATATTGGGCGCCAAATGTCATGCTTTGCTGCATGGTAAGCTATCGCCCGATATAGAAGATGTGCAGGCAGTTGCTTTGCCTGTGTTGCGCCACCGTATTGTGCGGAACTTCAAGGCAGAAGCAGAGGGTATTGGTCTTGATACAATTATTGGGCAACTTTTATAAAGCAGAAGGCAAAAGAAAAACATATGCCCTAAGCTGCCGGCGGTTGGGAAGAGGCCTTCTGATGCTTGGTTTTTTGTTGTGATGCTGCCGACTGCTGCCGAATAAGCAGGCGGTGCCGTTTCTCCAAAGAGGCAAGCAATAGGTGCAGTACAATGCCCCAAAAAATGAGTGCATAAAGGTGAATATGCATGGCATTGTCGGGCAAGAAAGACATGCTGCTTAACACCAACAGCTGAAATACAAGCAAGAAACCGCTTGCCTGCAGGTGGCTGAAGCCCGCATTGAGCAAAGAGTGATGCAGATGGTTCCTGTCACCGGAAAACGGCGAACGCTTGTTCATAACCCGTATGATAAACACCCTGACTGTGTCAATCAGCGGCACTGCCAACACAGCCATGGCCATGGCAGGGGCAACGCCCGGCGAATAGACCTGCTGTTGATGAGCATGCTCAATGAATCCAATACACAAGACTGCCAATAAAAAGCCTAAGACCAGGGAGCCGGTATCGCCCATGAATACTTGGGCCTGAGTGCGAAAGTTGAAGTAAAGAAAAGCAAGCACACTGCCGGATACCGCAAAACTTATGACCGCAAGATACTGTACATCATGGATGGTAAACCAAAAGCCCAAGTACAGGGTGCCTATAAAAACCAAGCTGCCGGCCAACCCATTGATGCCATCTATCAAATTTACTGCATTGATGATGACCACATATACAAAAAAAGTGAGTGTGTAAGCGAGCACGGGCGGCAAAGCGTCAATCCCCCACAAACCATATAAACCGTGCAGCCATACATTCCCTTTGAATGTTGCCAAACAGATGGCAAAGAGCTGAGCAAGCAGCTTCTTGAGTGGCGGCAAGGGCACTAAATCGTCTTTTGTGCCTGTAAAGAAGAGAAATATGACCGCCGCTATAATTCCCAAGAGTTGGTGACCGTTGGTATCGTAGGTGCTAAATATGGTAAAGCTAAGGATGAAACCAATGAAAATACCCACGCCACCTAAGGTGGGGGTTTGAATGAAGTGCGTTTTGCGGACATCCGGGTAATCCAGCAAGCCCTTTTCCCGGGCAAGCCTGATAACTGCCGATATACTGACCCACGCCCCCAGTGCCGCACATACAAATACTAAAGCCAATTGGTAATACATACACCTATCTCATCCTTGTCCATCCTTTAAAGATACATATTTTTTAGACTTTTAAAAAGCATATTTGTCTCCAAAAACTACTTTGAGTGCGGTATAAACAACTATTTTTAAATCAAGCCAGAAACTCCAGTTCTGAATGTAATACAAGTCATACTTGACCCGGCTTTTATAGAGTTGGATGTCAAAGCCACGATTTCCGTTGATTTGCGCCAAGCCCGTGATACCCGGTTTTACTAAGTATCGTAAAGAATAGTTCTCTATGAGCTGGGAAAACTTCTCATCTTCTTGCACTGCATGAGGGCGAGGACCTACCACCGACATATCCCCAAGCAGCACATTGAAGAATTGAGGCAACTCGTCTAAGCTGGTTTTGCGCAACCAAGCTCCTATGCGTGTTACACGAAAGTCATTTTTTAGAGTTGGTTGATATTTGTTGCAATGGGGGGCGTGCCTCATGGTTCGGAATTTAATGCATCGAAAAGTTTTGCCATTTTTTCCACCACGCTCTTGTATGAAAAAAACAGGACCGCGAGAGTCCAACTTAATAAGCAGAGCGAGTATGGGCATGAGCCAGCTGAAAATAAATAGGATGACCAATAGCGAAAAGACAATGTCGAACCCCCGTTTGAGCAGTGCATTGCCCGGCTTGTCTAAGGGGGTAGTGATAGATATTTTGAAATTGGGAGACAAAAATGATGATGAAGTTGAGGAAGGGATTTTGGATACTTGCTGTAACATAAGCTTTTAATTTTACAAAGTTATACCAATTTCAAACTTCTTGCCAAGAATACAAAGTAATAAAAATAATCTGAGACATGTGAAAAAAGTTGCCTTTCTCCTCATGGAGTCTCTACCTCTGTTTTATTCACCACCTTTACTTCTTCCGGAGCGCTGTCAGCGGGTATAGTAGTAGATTCCGGCTGCATTTCAACCGGAGCTTTTTCTGCAGAAGAAGGCACGCCGGTCGTAGAGTTTGTGCTGTCTGCCTTATTGCCTTCTTGGGTTTGTTCGCTTCCGGAGCATGCAACCAATAGGCTTGCAACAAACAATAGAGACAGGTAAATAGCTTTTTTCATGATTGTTGAATTTTTAATACTTTCTGTTGTTTACAAAAGCAAAAATGATGCCTATTTTTCCCGGAAGTAAAGGCGGATAGGAACCCCTTCGAAGTCAAAATGTTTGCGGAGCTGGTTTTCCAGATAGCGACGGTAGGTTTCGGGTATGTATTTGGGATGGTTGCAGAAGAAAGCAAAAGAGGGAACACGCGTCGGCAGTTGGGTTATGTATTTAATCTTGATATGATGCCCACGGTATGCCGGCGGCGGATAGTGTGCAATCACCTGCTGCATCACATCATTGAGCTTGGAGGTAGGCACCCGTTTTTGTTTGTTTTCATATACACGGATGGCTGTTTCGATGGTTTGAAAGACGCGTTGTTTGTTAAGCACAGAGGTGAACAGCACCGGGATATAATCCATGGGGCTGAGTTTTTGGCGAATGGCATCCAGATAGTGCTTATAGGTCATGTGGTCTTTTTCTATAAGGTCCCATTTATTGACCATCAGCACCATGCCTTTGCCGTCCTTTTCTGCAAGGCGCAAAATGGAAATGTCTTGAGCGGTGATGCCTTCTTGGGCATCGACCATCATAATACAAATATCGCTTTGTTCTACTGCGCGCAAAGTACGCATTACCGAGTAGAACTCAATGCTGTCTTTGATGCGGTTTTTGCGCCTCAAGCCGGCGGTATCGGTCAAAATGAACTCTTTGCCGAAGGCTTTGTAGTGGGTGTCTATGGCATCGCGCGTGGTACCCGCAATGTCGGTTACTATGTTGCGCTCCTCTCCCAACAGCAGGTTTACAAAAGACGATTTTCCGACGTTGGGTTTTCCTATAATGGCTATGCGGGGAATGCCTTCGTATGGGTCAACGTCGGGGGTGGGGGTTAAGTGCTTCACTACCTCGTCGAGCAGATCGCCCGTGCCGCTGCCTGTTTGTGCCGAAATAGGAAAAATCTTGTCGAAGCCAAGAGCATAAAACTCGGCCGCCTGCTGTGTGCGATCCGGTGTTTCGGCTTTATTGGCAACCAAGAGTACGGGCTTTTCGTAGCGACGCAGCACTTTGGCAAACTCTTCATCGAGGGGGTGCAAGCCGGCTTGCGTATCTACCATGAACAGCACGACATCGGCCTCTTGGATGGCCACTTCTACTTGGCGGCGAATGGCGGCTTCAAAAACATCTTCCGAACCTACAACGTAACCGCCTGTGTCCACCACGGTAAAAGGCACGCCCGTCCATTCGGTTTTTCCGTAGTGGCGGTCGCGCGTCACGCCGCTTTCGTCATCCATGATGGCTTTGCGTTCGCCAATAAGACGGTTAAAAAACGTAGATTTCCCCACATTGGGGCGCCCTACGATTGCTACTATATTTCCCATAAGTATTTTTCTGTTTTCAGTATTCTTTGATATGACGAAAAGAAAAGAGGGAGATTACGGCTTTTTATAGCCGAACCGCTCGAGCCAGCGCTCTTGCCGGCGCCAGTTTTTGATGACCTTCACGTGCAACTCCAAATAGACTTTTTTGCCAAGAAAAGCTTCCAAGTCTTTGCGGGCTGCAATACCTACCTGCTTCAAGGCACTGCCGCCCTTGCCAATCAGTATTTTTCTTTGGCTTTCCCGCTCTACAATAATATCTGCCTGTATGTGAATGATATGCTCTTTTTCTTTAAAAGAAAAGATCTGCACGTCGCAGCTGTAAGGGATTTCTTCGCGGTAAAGCAGAAATATTTTTTCCCGGATGATTTCAGCTGCAAAAAAGCGCTCGCTTTGATCGCTGATTTGTTCCTTATCGAAATAAGGGGGGTGTTCGGGCAGGTAAGAGAGCAAGGCACTCAGCAGCGTATCCAAATTAAAGTTGTAAAGCGCAGATACCGGAATGACAGCTTTGGCATTGGGCAGGCGGCTTTCCCAGTATGCTACTGCCTGTGCCAATTGTCCTTGTTCGGTGGTGTCGGCTTTGTTGATGGCCACAATAATAGGTTGGGCAGTGTGGGTGAGGTAGTCAAGCAAGGCAGAATCTTCCCACTGCTCTTGTGGTTCCACCACGATTAATAGCACATCGGCGTCTTCGAGGGCTTGCTGCACATAGTTCATCATACGCTTGTGCAGCTCATACTTGGGTTCCAGAATACCGGGCGTATCCTGATAAACAATCTGATAGTCTTCACCGTTGAGAATGCCTGTGACACGGTGGCGGGTTGTTTGTGCTTTGGGGGTGGCAATGGACAACTTCTCGCCAACCAAGGCATTCATCAAGGTGGATTTTCCCACGTTGGGCTTGCCAATGATGCTAATAAATCCTGCCTTGTGTTTTGCTTCGTTTTGCATTGAAAATGAATTGTGTACTGTGTAAAAGATTTAAGTAACTTAAATTTTTTTGCAAAGATACTTGTTTTGTTTTAAACAATCGCATATATTTGCAATCGCAAATGAGACAACATCGCGGGGTGGAGCAGTTGGTAGCTCGTCGGGCTCATAACCCGAAGGTCGCAGGTTCGAGTCCTGCCCCCGCTACTAAGGCAAACGACCGGCAATCGCCGGTCGTTTTTGTTTTTAGCTACCGTACCGGCTTTCGAGCCCCATGCCAAAAAGGGCAAAATCGTAGCGTACGGGGTCGTTCGGGTCGAGCAAACGCAGCTGCGCGGTAAGTGAGACAGCCGCCCGCCAATTGACTTGCTCTTTTTGAAGCAAGCCCAAACGCAGGGAGGTGCGCACCACATGCACGTCGCATGGGCAGATGAGTTGAGCCGGCTTGATTTTTTGCCATAAGCCAAAATCCACACCTTGTTGGTCGCGGCGCACCATCCAGCGTAAATACATAGCCAGGCGTTTGCATGCCGACTGCCGGGCAGGCGTAGGTATATGTTTGCGTGTACGCCGGGGGGCATAAGGAAGACTGAAAAAGTAGCGATGAAAAGAGTCAAGATGGGGACCTACGTCTTGACTTTGCAGGGCAGCAGGGTCATCCGGAAGGAAGGCTTGCTCCAGGCTGTCGTGTTGTTGGTAGTGGTGATGCAGAAAAGCCACAAAATAAAGCAAGTCTGTTTCTTGGAAAGTACGGTGTTTGAAGCCCAGCAACTGTTTTAAGTCACTTTCTTGGTGGTGCTTAATAAATTCGTACGGGCTGTTGTCCATGCGTTGCATCAACTCGCGGCACTTGTTGATGATGGTTTTTCGATTGCCCCACGCCAGGACCGCCGCAAACAAACCGGCAATCTCTTTGTCTTGCTTTTTGGCAAAAGCATGTGGGATGCTGATAGGGTCTGTTTCTATAAAATCAGGGTGGTTGTACCGGGCTGCTTTTTTATCAAGCAGTTCCTTGAGTTGCAGAATAGCGCTCATGGTCTTTTTGAAAAAGGTAAAAAATGGTGCAAGACACAAAGTTATGGATAGTATGCTGTTTTAAGGCAAGACAATGTGCCCGCTGCCCGTGATTTTACTTTTGAACACAGGAGGCATGTTATATAAAAACACATCGCCGCTGTTTTCTATCCATATATCGGCACTTTGCAGTGGCGCTACCAAAATATCACCTTCGCCGTTGTGCCTTGTATAAAAATGATTGATATGGGCAGGCCGGAGGTCAATGCGCCCGAAGCCCTGTGTGAAAACAGTAAGTGTTTCGACACGCCCTTTTATGCAAAAGTCGGTGCCCAAATTGCTGTAAATATACAATCTTGGCGCGTCGAGGATAAGCTCAACATGTGCATTGACATTGAGGCTGTAAATATCCAAATGCCGGTTTAGGTGAAGCGTATCCTCGTTCAACAGGTCGCCATATCCTTCTTGAGTGATTTGCTTTACCCCGTCCACACCCACATACACCTTTATGGGGGCATCATATTCTTTTGCTTTTAGACAACGGTTTTCATTGCCAATGCGCAAGACAGAGTCGCTTCCTACCTTGGTGTAGATATGAGGCAACCAATCATGTGGCGCTTCCACACGCACCTCATGCCCTTCGGTTAATATGAGGTGGACGTTGTCGAAAACCTTTACTTCTTTGAAGCTGCCCGGCAAAATGCGCACTTCTTGCCGGAGGTTGTTTTGGCGGCATTCCCATGGCGCTTGGCAAGCGCTCAGCAAAAACAACACCATGATATACCACTGCTTTGATATGATGTTCATGACTTTTTCCATTTGAAACGGTAACCGATGCCCCACTCTGCTACTTCGGCAGTGAAAGCGTGGGTTTTGAGGTTTATGTTGAAGAAGTAGTTAGGGGTTATCCAATACTTGATGCCATAGCGCTGAAAATGAACTTGATCGGTTTTTCCTTCAAACTGTTTGTAAATATAAAGCCCCGCTTGGGTAAGCAGACACAGGCGCCCAAAGGTAAACTCGTGTCCCAACAGTAGCCCCACACGCCTGTAGTCGGGATGCTGTGTGCTGTCGGCATAAACACGCCGGATTTGCCGCAGAATGCCCCGGTTCCATGATGCGTCGAAACCGAGGTGCCAGCGGCTGGCGCTGCCCATGTCCCTGCCTATGTAAACAAGCACATTATTATAGAAGTCTTTGTTTTTTTGTTTCACATAAGTTTGCAGCCATCCCACCTGTGCCGAAGCTTGCAGATGCCAGTAGGATTCGTATGGTAAGGCAGCCGTTTGCCGGGGTAGCAGCCTGGTATTGTGAAACGCATAGCCTAAACCAAGGGTGGCAGTTACCATGTTCAGTCCATTGTTGGGCTGAACAAAAGCGGCACAAGAGTAATGCGTGAGGCGCCCGCCTGCAAATAAAAGCCAGTGCGTATTGGTGTGGTAGCGTATTTGCGCATCGACTTGCATGGCATAGCTGATGGGGCTACTGATGCCTACATTTTTAGGGTTGTCGTTCAGGTCAAAAGGGCGGTTGCCGGTAGCCAAGCCACTGCCTATACCAAGCCACAATTGCATTTTTCTGTGATGGGGGCGCAAGGCAAAGCGAGCATGCCCGCTGACAGCCAGTGTTTTGCCGATGGCCGGGTGGCGATAGTCAAAATAAGTAGCCATCAGGCTGAATTCGGGGTAGTTGAGTCGTTGTTGCCATAGCTCATTGCCTGTGCTTTGCCAATGTGCTTGCAGGCTCAAGGCATAAGGGGGAGCCACAATAAGGTGGCCTACTTTGGGGGTATGCCGCAAAATGAATCCGTAATCATATTGGGCACCTGCGGCATAGAACTTAAAGGCTTTGTGTTGGGCATGACATTGGCAATATATGCCGCACACCAAACTCATCCATAAAAACATCCTGTGCATAAAAGGCCTTCTTATGTTTTTGAATATAGCGTGTAAGTATTTTATATACATGAGGTGTATTTTTTTGATATTACAAGCAATAAACGTGCATATAGTAGTATTTTGGTGTTTTTTTGTTTTATTATGTTTGTAATGTGTGTTTATTTTTTGTTTTATTCTGTAAATATTATATCTTCATGAGAAAAACTTATTACTCGCAAATGTCAACAGGTTATGAGAGATTATTTTATGCAGTTTCGCAAAGGGATAGCCGGGCATGATGCAAAGATAAAAACCCCTGTTCATGATGAGATTCCCTTGGTGTACGCTGACTGGACTGCAAGTGGTCGTATTTATGAACCTATAGAGGAGCGTTTAAAAAAGTATGTCTATCCTCATGTGGCGAATACGCACACTGATACCAATTTTACGGCTTCAAAAATGACTGCGGCTTATGAGAGGGCGGCAGCTATTGTAAAAGAACACGTGGGAGCCAATGCCAATGACGTCCTGATATGGACAGGTAATGGTATGACGGCAGCAGTTAACAAGCTTCAACGCTTGTTGGGATGGCGTTTGCACGAGGCTTGGAAAAAACAGCTGAGCATTGCCGAAGAAGACAGACCGCTGGTGTTGATTACCCACATGGAGCACCACTCGAATCATACTTCTTGGCTCGAAACCATCGCCGAGGTAATGGTGGTACCCCCGGCAGAAGATGGCAGTGTTTCGATAGAGAACTTTAAAAAGATACTTGAGCAGCATCAGCACCGGAAGTGGAAGGTAGCTGCCATTACCGCTTGTTCGAACGTTACAGGCATCATTACGCCCTATATGGATATCGCTGCCTTGATGCATGAAGCCGGTGGGTGGTGCTTTGTAGATTTTGCCTGCTCGGCTCCCTATGTGACTATCAACATGCATGAAGATGACGCCCGGGGGCGCTATTTAGATGCTATTTTCTTCTCACCTCATAAGTTTTTGGGAGGTCCGGGCAGTGCCGGCGTGCTTGTCTTTAATAAAAGGTTATATGGCAATGAAGTGCCTGATCATCCCGGTGGGGGCACGGTAACGTGGACCAACCCATGGGGTGGACGTCGCTATTTTTCTGATGTGGAAGTCCGCGAAGATGGAGGCACCCCCGGCTTCCTGCAAGCCATGCGGGCAGCACTTGCCATACGTTTGAAGGAAGAAATGGGAGTAGAAAATATGTGGCAGCGTGAAAAGAGACTGTTAGGTATTTTGTGGGAAGGCTTAGAGGCTATAGACGGTGTGCACATACTTGCCAAAAAACACCGGCATCGCTTGGGCATCGTGTCGTTCTACATAGAAGATTTGCATCATATTTTGGCAGTGAAGATGCTGAATGATTATTTCGGAATACAAGTCCGCGGCGGCTGCTCTTGTGCAGGCACTTACGGGCATTACCTCTTGGATGTGAATAAAGAACAGTCGAAGCGCATTACTGACCGTATAGACCAAGGCGATTATTCCTTAAAACCGGGCTGGGTGCGCTTCTCATTACACCCTACACATACCGAAGAAGAGGTGGAGTATATGGTGAAGGCAGTCCGGGAGCTGGTGCAGCACCATCACTCATGGAAGCAACACTATTTCTTTGACCCGGTGAAAGGGAAAGTAGCGCATAAGCAAGAGCCCCGGCAGCTACATGGCGAGCTGGCACAATTGTATGCGCCCTTCCTGTTACCGGAGACACATAAGAGTGTTAAGATTATTTAAGAAAACTCAATTACAGGCGGGCTAGCATGTTTTGCGGCAAGGCTTGGAAAAGTCCAAACTTTTTGCCTTCCGACTGCGTCTTTATATCAAAGTTTTTTCTGACTTGATTATGCAACAAAAGACTTGGGCGCTTATTATCATAAGCTTGGGCATGTTCTTATGGCAGGAAGATATACATGCGCAAGCAGCGCCTCCGCTCGACACGCTCATAAAGGCACAGCAGTTCGAAGCCGCTTTTGCATATCTGCAGGAGCACTGCACACAAATGACGGACGACAGCTGCGCCTATTACTATGGCTTGGCATTCTATGGAACCGGACAGTATGCGCGTGCCGATAGTGCTTTCCGGCAGGCGGTAGCCCGGCGTCCCGCTTGGGCAGAGGCGTGGTATGCATGGGGCGTGAGCCTGTATTATCAAAACAGGGAGGCAGAGGCGAAAGAAAAGCTGCTGCACTGCCTGAAGATAGACAAAAGGCAGGTAGCCGCATGGACGGCGCTTGCCGCCCTCGCCTTGCAAGGACGCAAACCCCGTCAAAGCATACGTTTTGCACGCAGGGCAGTAGCAGTGGATTCTACTTACAGCCCTGCCTATTACAACTTGGGCTTGGCTTACCGTTACACAGGCAAAGACTCGCTGGCAGCAGATGCCTTCCGGCGGGCGGTTGCGTATCGTCCCGGATGGGCAGAACCTTATTTTAGTCTGGCAGAGAGCTATGCCGAAGGTGGCGATGCTGCCACTGCCTTGTATTGGCTGGACCGTCTTTTGACCGTAGCGCCTTTTCATGTGGAAGGGCTGCTGCTGAGGGCACAGATATACCATCAAAGCGGAAACAAGGCAGCAGCCTGTGCCGACTGGCAAAAAGCCATGCAGGCAGGCAGCGACGATGCCCGCTTGCTTTTTGAACGCTTCTGCCCATGACCCCTTTTGGCTTTTTGGTAAATTCGGCTTATTTTTGATTGGATTCGATGAATCCTGACTTTTGATGCCTAAGTATATGAAAATCACACCCATCGAAATACGGCAAAAGACCTTCGAAAAAAATTTCCGCGGTTACGACAAAGAAGAAGTACAGGCTTTTCTGCTGATGCTGTCGCAAGAGTGGGAAGACATGATAGAGGAACTGCGACGCTATAAGCTCAAACTCGAAAACGCAGAAAAGGAGCTGCAGCGTATTCGCGAAGTGGAGGACTCTTTGTTTAAAACCCTCAAAACAGCCGAAGATACCGGCAGCACCCTCATAGAGCAAGCCAAAAAAACGGCAGACCTGAAGATAAAAGAAGCACAGATTCAGGCAGAGAAAATATTGAACGATGCGCGTGCGCAAGCCCGCAGTATTGTAGGACGGGCCGAAGAGCGGGCACGCCAGCTGATGCAGGAAACACTGGCCGAACTCAAGCAAATGGAAGCGGAATACCGCGCACTGGAAAACCACCGCGACAACCTGATTTTGGAAATGAAAACCCTGCTCAACAGCATGCAGGAGAAGGTACTGCGTGCCGAAGAGAAGAAAAGCACAGCCAAAGAGCGCATAGCAGCCCGCCTGAGCGAAGTGGAAAATACCATTGAAGAGCAACAGCAGCGTATGGAAAGTAAAGTGAAGGCTTACGATGACAAGCCGGACGAAACGGAAACTACATCTTCTGCGCTATCTGACGAAGACGATTTGTCCGGCAAGGACAATAAAAAAAATCCCCCGGCTTCCTTTTTTGATGAAATCTAAGTCGCATGGGAGAAATCAGCCTTGAAAACATGGAATTTTTTGCCTACCACGGCTTTTATGATGAAGAGCAAAAGATAGGCAACAAATACAGTGTGGATTTGCGCGTATGGGTCGACTTTCACCGGGCAGCCGTGGAAGACCAACTGCGCTATACAGTCAACTATGAAAAGCTTTACCGTTTGGTAGCCGAAGTGATGGGCACGCCCACCCGTCTTTTGGAGCACCTTGCCCGGCGCATTGCCGATGAGGTCTTGCGTCATTTCGAGGGGGTAGAAAAAGTGGAAGTGTCGGTAGCCAAACACAACCCGCCCATTGGGGGGGTGTGTGCCAAAGCACGGGTGCGCCTTGTATTAGACAGGGCTATGACCCAACAATGAGCCCAATCAGTTGATTTTATTGTAACTTTGCCGAGCTTGCCCTGTGAGCATCGAGAATTTTTAAGCTGACTTTCATGCACACAACACTTCAGCACATACAATCGCCCATTGCCGGGGAGATGAAGCGCTTCGAAGAGCGCTTTGGCGCTTACATGAAAAGCTCCAACTTCTTTTTGAACCGCATTACCAACTACTTGGTCAAGCGCAAGGGGAAGCAGGTGCGCCCAATGTTTGTTTTTTTGGTAGCGGGCGCTTGTGGGGGCATCACCGATGCCACGCACCGGGGGGCGGCTCTTATCGAATTACTCCATACCGCCACGCTTGTCCATGACGACGTGGTGGACGATTCCCTGTATCGGCGGGGTTTCTTTTCCATCAATGCTTTGTGGAAAAATAAAGTGGCGGTGCTGGTGGGCGACTACCTGCTGTCGCGTGGCTTGCTGCTGGCTGTCGAAAACGGAGACTTCCGTCTGCTGGAGATTGTCTCGAGGGCCGTCAAAGAAATGAGTGAAGGCGAGTTGCTACAGATTGCCAAGGCGCGTAAGCTGGACATCACCGAAGAGGTGTATTTCGAAATCATACGCCAAAAAACAGCCTCCTTGATTGCCTCTTGCTGTGCAGTAGGAGCCGCCTCGGTAGAAAAGCCCGATGAGACGACCATCGAGCAAATGTATAGCTTGGGCGAAACCGTAGGCATCGCCTTTCAAATGAAAGATGACTTGTTTGACTATGGAACAGAGGATGTAGGCAAACCCTTGGGCATAGACATCAAAGAAAAGAAGATGACTTTACCGCTCATCTACGCTTTGTCGAAAGCGTCCGGGCAAGAGCGCGCCCGTATCCGGCGTATCATCAAGAATGAAAGCCACAAAAAAGAGAAGGTGCAAGAAGTGATTGACTTTGTGCATCGTATGGGCGGCATTGATTATGCCCGGCATCGCATGAATGATTATTACGAGGAGGCACTGCGCCGACTGGATGTATTGCCCGACACACCTTACAAGGAAGCCCTTGCCGGCTTGATTCATTTTGTAATCAAGCGCAAGAAGTAAAACTTTTACTGCCCGCTGAGGCTGTCTTGCCGGCTGCTGTCAGCCAAAACAGCCGAAGAGTCTGCCGGTTTCCATACGGGAATCATCAAGCTGTAGCCTACCGGGATGACGCCCTTGAGCGAATCGCTTTCGGTGCTGTTGAGCTTTCGCAGGCTCTCTACGGTGATGCCATGCTTTTCCCATCTTTTAAAATATTTCTGATGCACCTCTTCCAAGGTCATGGCTTCCGGCAGGGTGAAAAGCATTTTTATTTTCACACGCAAACGAAAACCGGGATACAGCTTGTCTAAGGGAACGAAGTCGTTCCATTCACGCAGCGAGTCAAGTGTGGTGTTGTATTTTTGCGCAATGGTTGTGGCGGTTTCACCTGCTTTTACCTTGTGTATGATGATGCTGTCGGGCTGTTGGTCCACAAGGCGCAAGCTGTCGGCGGTCCTTTTTGCCACCAGCATGGCGCGTTGCCTTGCTTCTATTTCTTTTGCTTCTTTTCGTTGGTGTTGATAGCTGTAAACCAAGTGGATAATCCATGCCGACACAAACAATACTGCCAAAATGATGAACAGCGTAAAGATGCCCCGCTTGGCACTACGGGGGCTTTCTACCAGTTCGGCTTCTTCAAAGTCAATAAAACAGGCAGCGACATCTTTCCCAAAGCGGCTTTGCGTCAGTGCCTGCATGATACGCGCATGCGCCTGTGAAGCAGTAGCAGCTTCCACAAAGTGAGTCCTCAGTAATTCTTCTTGCAGCAGAGGGCAGGTGCTTACGAGTGCCATGTGGCGTGGTCCGGGCAAGAAACGCCGGGTAGGGGTGTCGGCATAAAAGCTTAGCAGATGTTTGCCCTTCTTTAGATACAGAACGGCACTGCCTTGCAGGTGCCAAAAAAGTTGATGGTTCGACCAAATCACGATGCCCAAACTGAGTTCTTGAACCGGCAGCGGCAGTTGCGCCACAGTGGGCGAAGCATTCAGAAGAGCCCGGGCGTCGTCTATGAGCTCTTGCGGGTCTTTGTACACATGCTGCTCAATGTGCGTTTGCAATAAGTCGGTAACTTGCCGGCTCACCTGTGGGGCATATTGCCCGGCAGCTTCGGCATCGCATAGAATATAAATGTCGCCATTGGCATGATGGAAGTCGGCAAGAAAACAACTGCCTTCATTGTAAGGAGAAGAGCGGTAGGCTAATAAAAAAGACTTGTGGTGTGTAGGTGTGGGCATAAGCATCAAAAATTATGATATGCAGCATAGGCATGAAGCGACGGAAGAAAACAACGATTGAATCTTTTTGACTCGAAAAATTTAACTAACTTTCCATAGATAAACAACGGCAAGCATGAATTTACTGCCTTTAGTTTCCACGGAACAAATAAGACAGTGGGATTACGAAACCATCCACACACAAGGCATGCCTTCATTGCAGCTTATGGAACAGGCGGCGCTCGCTTTTGTACGTGCATTTCAAAAAAGAGAGGCAGAAAGAAAAAGGGAAGTATGGGTTTTTGCAGGAATGGGTAACAATGGCGGTGATGGATTGGCTATTGCCCGCTTGTTGCGGCAGCGTGGCTACAGTGTGCGGGTGTGGATTTTGAAAACCAAAGAGAAAGGAAGCCCCGATTTTGAAACCAACCTTGCCCGCTGGCAGCGTATGCAAACTGCCATGCCCATTCGTTCGGAAGAAGACTTCCCTGCCATTCCCGGCGATGTGGTAGTGGTGGATGCCCTGTTCGGGACGGGCTTGAGTCGCCTTTTGGATGGTTTGCCTGCGGCTTTGGTGCAGCATCTCAATGCCCATGCCCGCCGCATAGTGGCAGTAGATATGCCTTCCGGTTTGTTGGCGCAACAGTTGCCGCAAAGCGACAGCGTGGTGCGGGCGCAGCTGACCATTACTTTTCAAGTGCCCAAGTTGTGTTTTGTTTTGCAAGACTTTGCCCCTTACCTGGGGGCATGGGAAGTGGTGGATATAGGTTTGACTGCTGCTTATTATCCGCTTCTCTTGGCTGATACGCATGAATATCTGTTGACAGAAGACTGGGCAAAACAAACATACAGACCAAGAAGCCGCTTTGCCCATAAAGGAACTTATGGACATGCCTTGCTTTGGTGCGGCTCAAAAGGCAAGATAGGCGCTGCCATCTTAAGCGCAAAGGCTTGTTTGCGTGCGGGGGCAGGCTTGCTTACCGTGCATACGCCGGCATGTGGCTACGTACCTTTGCAAACCGCTGTGCCCGAAGCCATGACTTCGATAGATGAGCAAGACGATTATTTGACTTCGTTTCCGGCGATGAAGCCTTATAGTGCCATAGGGGCAGGTCCAGGTATCGGGCAGCAAGAGGAAACACTGCATGCCCTGCAGGAGTTGCTGGTGCGTGCCACTTGTCCATTGGTGTTGGATGCCGACGCCCTGAATTTGATTGCTGCCCACCCCGAGCTGAAAAAGCACATCCCGGCGCACAGTATCCTTACACCGCACCCCAAAGAGTTTGAGCGTCTGCTGGGCTACCGCTGGCAACACGACTTTGAGCTGCTCGACAGTTTGCGTGCTTTTGCGCAGCAGCATCAGGTGTATGTGATACTGAAACGTGCCTATTCCATAATCGCTTGCCCCGCCGGCGACTTGCTTTTCAATACGGCAGGCAATGCGGGTTTGGCTAAAGGTGGAAGTGGCGACGTACTCACAGGCATCATCACGGCGCTGCTGGCACAAGGCTACTCTCCAAAAGAGGCTGCTTGTCTGGGTGTTTATTGGCACGCCACAGCAGCCGGCGAAGCCGCCAAAAAACAGGCACTAAGTACCCTCCTGCCTACCGATGTGGTAGAGTGTTTGGGGACAGTTTCCTGGATACCCTCCCATACGAAACATGTGTAATCATTTCAGAAAACGAACCATGAAGCCACCTTATCTTATTTCGCTAAAAAGATTCTGCCTTGTTCTGTGTTTGCCGCTGCTGAGCCTGTCGCCGCTATGGGCGCAGTTGCCGGCATTGCAATTGAAAGGGCAGGTGATATATACCGCCGGGGCAAACGCCCGCCCGGAGGCTTACCTCTGGATTCGCATTGCCGGCGATACCTTGGGGCAAGCCCGTCTGGCATCTATGAAAGGGCGCTATCAGCTCATACAAGCTGCGAATGTAGTGCACGAAGTAGCTGTGGAAGACTTTAAGCTTGCGGATTTGTTTGCCGGCTACCGCGACGACGGCTTGGTGGTGAAGTGGCAACTGCCCCGCTTCGATACACCGGCTACTTTGTTTGTGGCAGTCAAAGATGAAAAAACGGGCTTGCAAACTGCCGTTTCGGTGCCGGTACAATATGGGCGTTTGCGTTTTCGCGATACTGTTTTTGTAGCCGACGCCAAAGGCTTGCCCCTGATACGCGCTTTTGTGCGTACAGGTGAATCTTTTCAGCTGAAAGGCAGCAAGGAAGCCCTCTGGGTGCGCTATTTCAAACACTCTTTTGCGCAGGCAGCTCCCCCGATGGACTTGAAGGGCGAAAAAACAAGTCCTACCCTGCAGCCGGATTCGACCTTTCAAATCCGTGGCGAGTCGCTTTTGAGCTGGCAAGAGCAAGGTTTGTACTTGATTCAAAAAGACACCAACGATATTTATGGGGGCATTGGCTTGCGTGTAGAAAAACAGCCTTTTCCGCAAATAGCCCGCCGCAAGGAAGAAGCCATAGCTCCGCTGGTGTATGTCTCCACTTCAAAAGAAATGGAACAGCTACAGGCAGCACCGGAGCTGAAGCCTGCATTGGACCGCTATTGGCTGAAAATGTTCAATGGCGATACCCAAAAAGCTGCCACGGTGATTCGCCTGTATTACCGGCAGTTGAAAGAAGCCAACATGATGTTTACAAACTATAAAGAAGGCTGGAAGACAGACCAAGGGATGATATACCTCATCTTTGGACCTCCCCACCAAATCAGTGCGGGGCAGGATATAGAGCAGTGGGCATATACCAACAAAAACAGCTTTTCAAAGATTACCTTCACTTTTAAACGGCAAAACAACCCCTTTACCGACCAACACTATGTGCTGGTGCGCTATCTGGAGTACGAACCCATATGGTACACAGCCATAGAGCAGTGGCGCTATGGCTATGTACTCAAAGAATTACAGTAAAGCAGCTACTTCCTTGGCAAAGTAGGTTAGTATAATTTTGGCACCGGCGCGTTTGATGCTCAACAAACTCTCGAGCATCACCTTTTCGCCATCGAGCCACCCTTGGTTGGCGGCGGCTTTTATCATAGCATACTCGCCGCTTACGTTGTAGGCTGCAATAGGCAGAGGGTAATGCTCGGCAAGCAGTTTGATGACATCGAGGTAGGGCAGGGCAGGTTTTACCATCAGAAAGTCGGCGCCTTCGGCAAAGTCAAGGTCGGCTTCTATAAGCGCTTCTTTGGCATTTGCCGGGTTCATCTGATAAGTTTTTTTGTCGCCAAATTTTGGGGCAGAGTCGAGGGCATCGCGAAAAGGACCATAAAAAGCACTGGCATATTTGGCTGTATATGCCATGATGGATACCTCGGTGAAGCCTTCATCGTCGAGGGCTTGACGCAAATACCCTACGCGCCCATCCATCATATCAGAAGGGGCAACAATATCGACACCGGCACGGGCTTGGGCTACTGCCATCTTTGCCAGAATCTCGAGGGTTTCATCGTTGAGTATCTTGCCGTTTTCCACCAAGCCGTCGTGTCCGTCGCTGCTGTAGGGGTCCATAGCCACGTCGCTGATGAGGCAAGCAGCCGGCAGCTGGCGTTTGATTTCACGGATGGCTTTCAGGTAAATGCCTTCTTCGTTGTAGCTCTCGGTAGCGAAGCGGTCTTTTTTCGACTCGGGCAAGGCAGGAAATAAAGCGAAGGCACGAATGCCCAGCTCCATGCAGTGTGCAATTTCTTCTAACAGCAAATCCAAAGAAAGACGGGCAATGCCCGGCATGGAAGCGATGGGTTCTTGTTTGTTCTCTCCTTCGATTAAAAACAAAGGATAAATCAAATCTTCTTTATGAAGAAAAGTTTCTTGGGTAAGCGCCCGCACGGCTTCGCTCTTACGGTTACGCCTTGGGCGTCTGCTTAAATCTACCATCGTATTGACTGTTTTTGTATTTTACTTCTTATCTTAGCACTGAAACAAAGTTACGGAATCCAACCAATTATTTTTTGCTTTATGTCATCGTCTTCAAACGCAACGCCTTACCGCTTCCGCATTCATTATGACTCGCCTGCCACGCAGTTTTTGCAAATAGAAGCCCGCATACCGGCACCCGGCGAGCATTTGTTGTTGCGTTTGCCGGTATGGCGCCCGGGACGCTACGAACTTGCCAACTACGCCAAGTATGTGCGTGATTTCCGGGTAAGCGATGCCAAGGGCAAGCCGCTGAATGTGAAAAAATATATTAAAGATGGTTGGTGTATCGACACCTCCGCAGTGGATGAGGTGTTCGTGCAATACGACTTCTATGCCAACCGGCTCGATGCCGGCGGATGTTGGCTCGATGAAGAACAGCTGTATGTCAACTTTGTGAATTGCATATTCTTCTCAGAAGAAGCACTTGATGTGCCCTATGAAGTAAGCCTTGACGTACCCACCGGCTATGAAATAGCATGTGCGCTGCCCCGCAAAGACAAGACCCTGTATGCGCGTGACTATTACCACCTGATAGATAGCCCCATGATAGCTTCGGCTACCCTGAAACGCAATTTTTATCAGGTGGGGCAATATACTTTTTATGTGTGGATACAAGGCAACTGGACACCCGACTGGCACGAGTTGCTGCGCGACTTTGAAGGCTTCACCAAGGCGCAGCTCGATATGATGGGGGAGTTCCCTTTTGAAGAATATCACTTTTTGATACAAGTGGTGCCTTACCGGTTTTATCATGGTGTAGAGCATACCGAAAGCACGGTGGTGGTATTGGGACCTTCCGAAGCCATGGATACAAACGAAATGTATGACGAGCTGCTGGGCGTTTGCTCGCATGAGTTGTTCCATGTGTGGAACGTGTGCCGGGTTCGTCCCAAAGAACTTTTTCCATATGACCTGACACGGGAGTGCTATTTCCCCACGGGGTTTGTGGTAGAGGGCATCACGAGCTATTACGGCGATTTGTTTTTGATACGTTCGGGCGTGTGGAAATACAATCAGTACTTGCGTGAGCTGAACAAATACATCAAACGTCATTTTGAAAATTACGGGCGTCATCACCGCTCGCTGGTGGAGGCTTCCGTGGACTTGTGGCTCGACGGATATACCGAAGTGACCCCCGGCCGCAAGGTGTCTATTTATGCCAAGGGGGCTTTGGTGGCACTCATTCTCGATTTTCTGATTCGTAAGCACAGCAACGGCAAAGCCTCGTTGGATGATGTGATGCGTAAGATGTGGCACCGGTTTGGAAAACCGTTTAAGAAAGGCTATTCCTTGCGGGATTTTAAAAACATAGTGGCAGAGGTGGCAGGCAATCCCTTGCATTCCTTTTTTGCCGATTGCATAGAAGGTATCACCCCACTTGAAAAATATCTGGAGCCTTTGATGGAAGAGGTAGGTATCAGTTTTATTACCAACTATTTGAATAAAGGAACGGAATTGTTCAACTTTCAGCTGCAGGAAAAAGAAGGACGTTTGTTGGTCAGTGCCATTGTGCCCGACTCGAACGCTTCGCAGCAGTTGCGCCTCAATGATGAGCTGATTGCCGTGAACGGCAAACGTGCCGAAACTATAGAGCAGGTGCAGCGCCTCATAGGTGTTCAGACGGTGGCCCGCTTGACCGTATCGCGCCAAGCGTATCTTAAAGAAATAGAGCTGGAGGCTGACCCCGTAATTTCGTTCAAAGAATATTTCTTGCAGTTGAAAAGCAATCTTTCACAAGAACAGCAAAAGCGTTTATTGGCATGGCTTCACCAATCGAACAATTGATAATACAAGAGTTGAATACGGCAGCCCGGGTGCTTCAGCGCTTTATGAGCGAGGCAGCCAACATACAGGCTATTGCCGCTGCAGCAGAGCTGATGGCACAAGCTATGCGCCAACAGCGGAAAGTATTGGCTTGTGGCAATGGGGGGTCTTATTGCGATGCCCTGCATTTTGTGGAAGAGCTCACAGGGCGCTACCGCCAAGACCGCCCCGCCTTGCCTGCTGTTTTGCTGGGCGATGCGGCTCACTTGACCTGCGTAGGCAATGACTACGGTTTTGAATATGTTTTTGCACGTGCAGTAGAAGCATTGGGGCAGCCCGGCGATGTGTTGGTGGCCATCTCGACCAGCGGTAAGTCGGCAAATGTGTTGAAAGCAGCAGAAGCAGCCCGAAAAAAAAACATAAGTGTGATTGCCTTGACCGGAAAAGATGGCGGGCAACTGGCACAGATGGCCGATATTGCTTTAATCGTGCCCCATGGGGGCTATGCTGACCGCATCCAGGAGGTGCACATCAAAGTGATTCACCTATGGATTGCGCTGATAGAACAGCATTTGGGCTATGCCTCATTGCAGCAGTAACTCGATGAACTCATCGAAATGCCGGGCTTGGCTGTACTGCCTGCCGGAGTAAATGCTGGCTACCACTTTGCAATAGGCGGGCAAATCATCCATTTTAATAAGCTCTAAGGTAACGTTGCCAAACTCTTGTTGATAGACGCTGTCACTTTCACCCCAATTTACCCGGGGCTTGAGATGGTACTGCTCAATGGTTTCCACGTATTCGCCGCGGTCATACATTTTGTAACTGGCATCAGCCAAGCGGTAGTTTAGACTCAATACCCTGTCTTTGAGATACTCAAACAAAAAAATGAAATCTTTTTGCCCCAGTTCATGTGCGGGAAATGTCAGGGCAAAACCATTGGCATAGGGCATTTGCAAGAGGTGGATTTCCCACGACATGGCTACGTTTTGCCGTTTGAGCCAGTAAGCCTCATACACACGACGCAAAGGCTCTGCAAACTTGCCTTCATTTACCCACTGAAAGTATTCTTGTTTGAAAGAGGGGCTGCGCCGGAGTACTTCGTGCACCAAGGCTTCTCTCTTTTCGGGAAGCTCAAAGCCCTCATCTGCTTTCGATTCGCCCAGCAAGCGTTTTAAAAACTTATCCCAGAAAGGCATAATCTTGCTTTTTATATTACATAAGGTGACAGAAACGCTCTGTTGAATGTCAATATTTTACAAAAATAGTTTTATTTTGTTTAAAGCTTTCTTTTCAACAAGGGAATTTGCTCTTAAAATACTTTACTCTATGCGTATATTGTCTTCTCAAAAATCCAAAAGGCGTTTGCTTTTGGAGCATAGCTACGAATACCAAATGCTCAAGCATGCCGAACGCATTGTGCGCACCTTGATTCGCCACAATATGACGAATCCCGAACAAGTGCTCGACCTCTTTGACAGAATGGTTGACTTCCCGCTCAAATATCATTCACACCAGTCGAGACCTTTTCACCGTTTGCCCGGAAAAGGGCGCCGTCCGCTTGAATAGTGTTTTTTGCGCGAGAAAGAGAATATTTGTAAATTCACTACATCACTAAAAATGATAAAAAGCCATGAAACCTAAAGTAGCTGTACTCTTATCCGGATGTGGTGTGTATGATGGTGCCGAAATACACGAGGCCGTGTGCACTTTGCTGAGCCTGCAGCAACTGGGTGCCGAGCCTGTGTGTGTGGCCCCCGACATCCCGCAATACCATGTCATCAACCATTTGACCGGCGAGGAAATGCCCGAAAGCCGCAATGTGTTGATTGAAGCAGCGCGTATTGCCCGGGGCAATATTTTAGACATAGAAAAAGCAGCGGTGGAAAGCTTCGACGCTTTGGCTATGCCCGGTGGCTTTGGTGTAGCCAAGAACTTCACCACTTGGGCATTTAAAGGCCCCGAAGGGGATATAGTAGATAGTGTAAAACAGTTTATTCAAGCTTTCTATAAAACCCAAAAGCCCATTGCGGCTGTCTGCATGTCGCCCACTACCGTGGCTAAAGCATTGGAAGGCACAGGTGCCCGCTTGAAGCTTACTATTGGAAGCACGACGGCGACTTCGCCCTATGATATCGCCGGTATACAAGAGGGACTGCGAAAAGTGGGTGCTGAGCCGGTGAATAAAACCGTAAACGAAATTATGGTAGATGAGGAAAACCGCCTCGTCACTTCGCCTTGCTATATGATGGAGGCTTCTATTGTGGACATCTACGAGGGAGTCAAGAAAACCATGGAGGCGTTGATGTCTATGGTGCAGGCGCAGACCCCGGCATAAACGTGACATTTTAATGGTTACATTGACATAGAAAGTCCCCCCAAGGGGGCTTTTTATTTTCCTAGGAACATACCGGTTGAGCCGGCTTGTTTTAAACACAAGACAATTTAAACAACTTAAAACCATTGAAGGATATGATGAAGTACAAACTATTCGGGAAATCCGGCTTGCGGGTGTCAGAACTTTGCTTGGGTACCATGACCTTTGGCGAAGAGTGGGGCACGGGCGCCAACAAAGAAGAAAGCAGAAAGATATTTGAAGCCTTTGTAGAGCAAGGAGGAAATTTTTTTGATACCGCCAACCGCTATACGGAAGGAACCAGCGAGCGCTGGCTGGGCGAGTTTGTAAAACCACACCGCGACCGTTACGTAATAGCCACGAAATATACCCTCTACGATGACCGCACTGACCCCAATGCCATGGGAAATCACCGCAAGAACATGATGCGCTCGGTAGAAGGGAGCTTGCGCCGCCTCGATACCGACTATATAGACATCCTTTGGGTGCATATGTGGGATTTTACCACACCTATTGAAGAAGTGATGCGGGGACTCGATGACTTGGTGTCGGCGGGCAAAGTACACTATATCGGCATTTCTGACACGCCGGCCTGGATTGTTGCCAAGGCCAATACGATAGCCGAATGGCGGGGATGGACACCTTTCACCGGCTTGCAAATTGAATACAGTTTGATTCAACGTACACCCGAAGCTGATCTGTTGCCTATGGCACATCACTTCGATATGTGCATTACGCCTTGGTCGCCACTGGGTGCCGGTTTGCTTACCGGCAAATACAATGATGGCAAAATAGAGGGGAAGGGGCGCCTTTCGCCACAGAGCCGCAAAGTAACAGAACGCAACTTGCGCATTGCAAAGAAAGTGGGAGAGATAGCAGAGTCCTTGGGAGTGCCTGCCTCGCAGGTAGCACTGAACTGGCTGCGCCGGCGGCATCCGCAAATCATTCCTATTGTAGGGGCGCGGCGTGTGGAGCAACTCCGTGAATCGATGGGATGTCTGAATTGGCAACTCCCGGAAGAGCACATGCAGCAACTCGATGAAATCAGCCGGGTCGATTTGGGCTTCCCTCATGAGTTTTTACGCTACGATACCGTGCAAGATGTGATTTTTGGCGATCATAAACACGATATTGTGAATCATAGAAAACAATAGAGACAGGAAGTAAAAGAGCGGCGCTTTTGACTGCGCCGCTCTTTTACTCTTGTTCTAAAATTCCATACGCAAAGTCACATAGCCATGTCTTCTTGCCTGGGGCAAACGGCTGTTATACCAGCCTTGGCTAATGCCATCGGGGGCTTCCCCCGCACTGGCATCGCGATAGCCTGCATGATAATAATCTGCATCGTTTAAATTGTACACTTTTATGCCTAAGGATAGCCCCTCTGCCAAAAAGTCATTATAGATAAGCGAGAGGTCGCTTACAACATATGCCCCTATGGATGAAATGGGGTTGGTGTTTACAGTGGGCGTTTCGCTTACAAAGCGGGTAGGAACAGACACAGAGACTTTGTTGAACAGTAGGGCAGTGGGAATAAAGCGTACTTTGAATGGCGCTATGTTGCCGGTTGTTTCCATATTGGTGCCGTCCAGAGCCATTTTCGCTTTGGTGTAAGAGACGTAGGCATCAAGCTTTAGGTGGTTCACCCATTCGCCGTAAATTTCTTTGGCAAAACGAAAATAAAGGTCTGCCCCTATAGTTTGATTTTTACCCACATTTACCGGTGCACCGGATTGGATACTGATTAAATTACTCCCTTGGTTCCAATAGCTACTTAATCCAACAGTGAAAAACTGGTTAATATGGGCTATAGATGCTTCGACGGTCTGCATCCGTTCCGGTTTAATATTGGGATTGGATAAGCTGCCTTCCCATCCACCATAAAGTACACGAGGTGCTGGTTCAAGAAAGCCAGTGCCGTAAAAGCTTTTGAGGCTCCACCTTGGAGATGGGTTCCATATTACCCCAACGCGTGGCGTAAATATATCTTTCCAAATATCATTGTAGTCGTAGCGTACGCCCCCTATCATAATTAGCTTGCCCTCCTGTAGGTAATACTTACCCTGTACGTAAGTGCCTTGGTCATTGAGCGAGTAGTGATTGTCTTGATCCAAGGCAAAGATGCCCCGAATCGGAGGTTGCAGGGTGTTGAGTGGATAAGCCGTAGAGTCGTTGGCTACCGGAGGACCGTCAACGGTCTCGTAAGTTTTTTGCAAATAGCGCGATTGAAACTTGACTCCAAAGTTAAGCTTGAACGATTCGCCGGCATCGAGACTGAAGTCCTGAAATAAAGTAAGCGAAAGGTTGGAAGTAGCCCAGTAGCTGGCATATTTTGTGTTGGCATCCCAACGCCCTACGAAGAAGCTGGTGCCGGGAACGCCACTTTGTCGAAAATGAACCAAGGTATTACTTTTAAGGCGATTTATTGTGCGTTTATAGTTAATGAAGAAGGTCTCTTCATCAAATTGCCAGCGGGCGTTGGGCTGTGAGCGATCAAAAGCAAATTCACTGCCATATCCACTTTCATGAAAGAAGCCCATAAAGCCAAATTGGAAATTACCTTGTTGAAAAGTCGCCTGTAGATAATTGGAGTTAATGGGGCTTCGATAACCAAAAAACTCTGTATTACGGAAAGGGCCCCATTGTTGAGGATCAGTCAAAATGGAGCTGCGCAGGGTAGGAGTTCTATCTACAATGTCAGAAGGAGCATTGCCACGCAGAAAGCGTGCATGAACAGAAAGTCCATTCCCTTTTTCGTTTATTTCGTTTAAGTTGAGCTCAATAAGATGGTTTTGGTAGGAACCTTTGGACAAGAAGACATTACTCTTGCCTTCTTTTTTGGTAATGATATGCACTACCCCCATAAAGGCATTGGCACCGTAAACAACCGATGCCGGACCGTACACTATCTCGATACGCTCAATGTTGTAAAGCGGATACATTAAATAAGCCTGCATCCGGTTGTTATACAAGTAGTTCATAATCTTACCATCAATCATGAAAAGCATTTGACCGGATAAAGACACAAGATTGCCTCGCGTGTGGATGTAATACTCGTCGTCTCCGTATGCCCGCGACAAGTCAAAAGAAGGGAGATCGTTGAAAACATCGAAAAGGGAAGTATAACCACGCAAGCGAATGTCCTCAGCAGTAATAACGATGGTAGTAGCCGGAGCTTCGTTGAGTTTTTCGCTGTTTTTCGAGGCACTTTCTATCTCCTGATAGGCGATATCATCGATGGTAAGTGCGAAAAGCTCATTGCCCGCTTTTTTACGGCGGCAGGCTCTTCTTGTGCATAAATGCTTCGACTTATGCAAAAGAAAACAAGGCTAAAAGAAAGTAATGTTTTCATAAAGCATAGTATGTTTTGTTTTTGTATATAAAATGAAATAATATTTTGAAATATTAACAAGTCGCTTGTCGAGTCTTTTGTATTGTTTGTCGAAATTGAAATTCAATATTTTGACTTTCCGTTCTTGACGCATTTTTTTGGAGTGAAAATTGAAAATCTGTTTATCTATCCTTAATCATTAAGTAAGAGTAGTTGGCGTCATTCGCAGAAAAAAAGATAGATATGCAAGCCAACTACTTTCTCATGCTTTGTTGTTTGCTTGGTGTTTTGCAAGGAATTGCCCAGCCAAGTATTAGTCACACTCACTCACCGGCAACCTATTCATTGTCATTGGGCCGGGCTATTGGAAAAAGCAGTGCTACGGCACCTGATCCGGCCTTAGCGCCTTTTTACCATGGAGTAGCATCAGGCGACCCCCTGCCTGACAAAGTAATTATATGGACCAGAGTAACGCCTTCCGGTACAGTAGAAGCAGATTCTATTGAAGTACGTTGGATAATGGCACTTGACTCTGCTTGTCATAATATTGTGCAGAGCGGCCTTGCTTACGCAACGGCAAGTCGCGACTTCACAGTGAAAGTTGATGTGGATAACTTGCAACCGGCTACCACTTATTATTACTACTTTCAGGCATTGGGTGCCAACTCGGTAGTGGGGCGCACGCGCACGGCTCCGTCTGGTACCGTGCATCATTTGCGTTTTGCGGTAGTATCATGCAGCAATTTTGAAGCCGGCTTTTTCAATGCTTATGAAGCCATCGCTCGTCGCGAAGACCTGGATGCAGTCATTCATTTAGGTGATTATATTTACGAATATGGGCAAGGCACCTATGGTGCCGGTTTGGAAACACGCCGGCACCAACCTGCGCACGAGATTTTAACCTTGGCAGATTACCGCACGCGTTATTCCTTATATCGACTGGACCCCGCCCTGCGCAAAGCACACCAGCAGCATCCTTTCATTTGTGTATGGGACGACCATGAGTCTGCCAACGATGCTTATAAAGACGGAGCTGAGAATCATAACCCGGGCGAAGGGAGCTGGGAAGAACGAAAGCGAATTTCCAAACAGGTGTACTATGAATGGATGCCGGTTCGTGAGCAAGCAGAACATAAACTCTACAGAGTGTTGAATTACGGCGACTTGGCCGATATATTTATGATAGATACACGCCTTGAAGGTCGTGAAATACAAATTAATGATGTCACCAGCCCCGAGCTATACAATTCTGCGCGCACTTTACTGGGAGAAGCACAAAAGGCATGGTTAAAAGAAGGCTTGAAGAAAAGTAAAGCACAATGGAAGATGATTGGTAATCAAGTGATTTTTTCAGAATTGAATTTATGGTGGGCAGCCGCACCGGCTATAGGTACAGCCGAACAGATTGAAAGCAGCTTTTTGGATATTTGGGATGGTTATCCGGCGGAGCGAAAGGAGTTGCTTCATTTTATTGAACAGGAAAAAATTCACAATCTGGTATGGCTAACAGGTGACTTCCATTGCGCTTTTGCTTTTGATGTTCCTTTGAGGCCGGCAGCCTACACTGCTTCCGACTCGCTTGTGTCGGTTTTAAAACAAGTGCCTGTGCCGGCAAGTGGCGGGGCTACCTACGATGAACAAAGTGGGAAAGGTACTTTGGCTATAGAATTTGCCACGCCCAGCATTACTTCGGCCAACTTTGATGAGAATTTGACAAAACTCACCGGAGACTCAACACAAGGGGCGTTTTTAGCCAAGCAGTTAGAATATCAAATCAACCGCCCCTTACCCGCCTCGGCAGGACCGTTGGCAGGATTCAATCCCAACCCGCATTTAAAGTATGTGGATTTGACGCGGCATGGGTATCTGATTCTTGACCTTAAAAGTCAACGGGTGCAAGCTGACTGGTTTTATGTGCCTACTGTGTTACAACCGTCAATTGAAGAGTTCTTTGCCGCTTCTTATTATAGTGATGCCGGAACAAGCCGCTTGCGACGCAGCGAAAGCCCCAGCGAGCCCAAAAGCATACAGCCGCCTTTGGCCCCCTCCGAGCCCTTACCTTATGTGCTGACGGCAAGTGAGCAAAAAATAGCACCTGTGTTGCTTGGGCTGTATCCGAACCCTGCCAACATTTTGCTGTTGCTCAATTATGCGGTGCTACGTCCGGGAGAGGTAAACATTGAGATATGGAGTATGGAAGGGAAACTGTTGTTTTCCTTGAAAAAACGACATCAAGCGGGTAACTACACACTCAGCATCGATACCGCCTCTTGGCAAGAAGGAGGCTATATCTTGCGCTTGCAGCAGGGGAATCAACGGATAGACAAGCGCGTGATTGTTCGACATTAGTCCGGATAAAGGTGCTACTGTATGCCGGCAGGTGCTCTCCTACAAAAGGGCACCTGCCGCTGTTATTATGGGCACTGCTCTACAATCCGGTTTACAATGCTGGCAGCCGCAGGACACAATTGTGCATTGCGCAAATGGAGAGATGCGTGTTTGCAAAAGTCCCGCATGTCTGTATGCGGGTATTCGGCGCATGCTTTGGGGCGTACTTCATAGATATTGCAGTAGTTCTGTTCGTCTAAGAAGGGGCAGGGGGTGGCTTTCATCACTTGGTCGCCGTCTTCATCTACTCGAAGGTAAGTATCCGCGAAATCTCCCTCTTTCATGCCCAAGTATTTGGCAATACGGCGTGCGTCCTGCCCCGTAACAATAGGTGGTATGCTTTTGCAGCAGTTGGCGCAGGCAAGGCAGTCGGTGACGGCAAAGACCTCATGATGCAGTTCAACAGCTAATTGTTCAATATGGCGCTGTTTCCCTTTTTGCTTGAGTAGTTTTTTAAAAGCTTTTTTAACTTCTGCTTTGAGAGGTGCCGGCTTCATCTTCACTCTACGACTTTGGGTTTAGATACAGGCTGCAAAGCTACAACTTTTCCTATCTTTGAAAGACAAATCTTGCCGGATTGTCTTCAATGAAAGTACTTTATATCTCACCCGATGGCATGACTGATCCTTTGGGGCAGTCGCAAGTGATTCCTTACCTGAACGGCTTAGCCGGAAAAGGGGCTGATATTACTTTGCTTAGCTTGGAAAAACCGGAGCGATACAGACACGGAGCCGCCCATATCGCTGCGCTTCTGCATCCTTCTATCGACTGGCAGCCTGTGAGCTATCTCCGCCGCCCCCCTTTGTTGGCTCAGTGGGCAAATGTTTACCGCCTGTACCGGAAAGCAATCCACCTGCACCGGCAGAAGGTATTTGATTTTCTGCATGCACGCAGCTACATGGGGGCGTGGGTTGCCCGGCGGATAAAAAAGCGCTATGGTATCCCTTTTCTGTTTGACATGCGCGGTTTCTGGGCAGATGAGCGCATAGATGGAAAGATATGGAAGCTGAACAACCCCTTCCACTATTGGGTATATCGCTATTTTAAAAGAGAGGAGCGCTTTTTTTTGCAAGAGGCGCATCATATAATATCGCTGACACATGCTGCCCGCGATTGGATGACTACTCATTGGGGAGTGGATGCCGGGAAAATAACAGTCATTCCTTGTTGTGTGGATCTGGCACACTTCAATAAACTGCGCATGCCTCGTGTCTGTACAGCTGAAACACCCCTGCGCTTGATTTACCTTGGCTCACTGGGCACGTGGTATCTGCTTGACGACATGTTGCGTTTTTTTCATCATGTGCGCCGGCGTTATTCGTCGGCTACCTTTTTAATTGTTACCCGCGAACCGGCAAGCATCGTGAAGGAGGCTTGTTCCCGTTTGCAAATACCGTTTGAGGGGATAGAAGTGCGTCCGGCAGAGCGCCGGGAAGTGCCCGCACTTTTGGCACAAGCAGACGCCGGGGTGTTCTTTATCAAGCCGGCATTCTCAAAGATAGCTTCTTCGGCAACCAAAATGGGCGAGATGCTGGCTTGTGGCTTGCCCGTGATTGCCAACGAGCAGGTAGGCGACCACGACTTTTTGTTTTCTACTTACCCTTGTGGTGCCTTGCTTCGCTCAAAGCCCAGAAAGAAACCTTGGACCTATTGTTATGAAGAGCATGCGTTCGAAGAGGTGGTCCGGCAAATACCTTCTTTGATAAGCACCCCACCGGAGGTTTTTCGTACCGTAGCACAACAATATTTTAGCCTGGAAGGAGGGATAGAGCGTTACTGGAAGATTTATCAAAGCATGATGTAGTCATGAAAAAGCGTATTTTGTTTTTAGCCCCTTACCCTGAAGGTGAGGCACCATCGCAGCGTTTTCGCTTTGAGCAGTATTATTCATGCCTGCGCGAGGCCGGTTTTGAAGTACATTTTCAAAGTTTTTGGGATCAACGGGCTTGGCAGGTGCTCTACCGCCCGGGGGCCTGGGGCGCCAAACTTTTGGGAATGCTGCGGGGATTCGTGAGGCGCTTGACTCTGCTGTGGCGGGCACGCTGCTATGATTTCGTGTTCGTGCATAGAGAATTGGCACCCATAGGACCGCCTTTTTTTGAGTGGTGGATAAGTAAAATATTGAACAAACGCTTGGTTTATGATTTTGATGATGCCATTTGGCTGCCCAATACTTCACAACAAAACCGTATAGCTGCCTTTTTAAAGTGGCATTCTAAAGTGAAGCACATTTGCCGTTATGCTTACAAAATAAGTGTAGGCAATGATTATTTGGCAGCGTTCGCACGCCAATGGAATACAAACGTAGTGGTGATTCCTACTACCATTGATACCGGCTATCATCGCCCGGACAGCCAAAAAAAGCCGGACAGCAGCAAGCCCGTCGTACTTGGATGGACCGGCACGCACTCTACCTTGCCCTATTTGCAAACCATAGCGCCTGTTTTGTGGAAGCTGGCAGAAGCACATCCAATAAAGGTAAGGGTGATATGCAATGTTGCCCCCGACTTTGAATTGCCTTCCTTGGAATTTGTACCATGGAGCAAAGAGCGGGAAATAGAAGACCTGCAAGCCATAGACATTGGCTTAATGCCCCTGATAGAAGATGCATGGGCAAAAGGAAAATGCGGGTTTAAGGCTTTGCAATATATGGCCTTGGAAATACCACCGGTGGTATCGCCCGTAGGGGTGAACGCCCGGATAGTCGAGCACGGACAACGAGGCTTCTGTGCCCGCTCCTTTGAGGATTGGCTGCATTATTTAGAGCTGCTCATAGAGAATCCAGCCTTACGAACAAAGTTTGGACAGGCGGGGCGGAATTTTGTGGAAAAACATTATTCCGTGCATGCCTGTCAAATGAGGGTTGTGCGTTTATTCGCGTGATAACGCAATATATATAGCCCCGATACATAAAAAGGCATCATAGGAATTTTATACCGCACCAGTGTGCCGAAATTATAACTATTTACCCCTACACCAAAAGAAAAGCTGATGGCAAACACGAGGCTCATCATGATAAGGGGTTCTTCAAAAAGGTAGCGTGTCAGAGTGATCAGCTTATTGCGCATTTGCCACAACAGGCGGAAGGTGAGAAAAAAGAATGCCGTGGCTTCTAATGAAGCCAACAACATGACCGGGTTGCGCACTTCCCACAAGTAGGGGCGAAAGAGAGACACCCACACCGCCGCCGGAAATTTACTTATCACACTTTGCCATGTGCCGTCAAACTCCCCCAGGCTGTAGGCAGAACCACTTTCCATCGTACTCACATAATAAAGCCATTCGGCTGTGATCTGTGTGGTGCTTGCCAGCGACTCTATGGAGTAGCGCGTACCTTCAGTGATTTCACTCACAACCACATAAGCAATAGGAGTGGCTAGCAGTAGAAGTAGGGGAACCACCAAAGCCCGGAGCACCCCCGGACGCATGCGGTTGCGGAACCTTAAAAATACCCACAATATGAGGGACGGCAAAAAACACAGCAAAATATAAATTTTGATGCGGTAGATAAACCAAACAGCTATTACGAAGATAATAAGGTGGCGTACCATCTTTTTTTGGCGCACCACGCCCCAGTAAAAACTATAAAAAGCCCAGCCGAGTGCTCCCAAGGTGATGGTATCTTTCATGTAGCCCGACCCCCAAAAGAAAACAGAAGGCAGAAAAAAACAAGCCACTGCCAAGGGGCGGTGAAGCATGGGATACATGACAAAAAAGGTGCGGTACATCGCCCACACGCCTGTGAAGCTTACAAAAGCAAAGCACAGAGCAATGGCAGAGTAGTGATGCAAGGTGAAAATACCAAAGAGCGCCCCCAATCTGATGACGAAAAAGGTATTGGGGTCAATAGCAAAGTAAGTATTACGCAAATACAGGTAAGTGTCTGCATCCTCAAAATCAGGACCAGAGAAAATAATGAAAAGCCCCTTCATGGGGTTGTCTATGAAGGCTTTCCAGATAAAATAACTATCGTGAAAGAAGTTGAAAGTATCGCCGCCACCGTAGTAAAACTGATAAATGAGCCCCAAAGCTATAGCCCCCAGCAGCTTTACACCCAAAGCCGGAAAATAATAACGCCGGCTGATGGGGTTGGTAACTGCCGGTTTGAGCAGGAATGCAAGCAGCAATATCAGCAACAGGAAGAAAGGAAAGAAAACGATATCTTCAATAGTCATTCGAAACATAGCTACTCATTTCAAGGCACATTTACTATCTTGCCGACAAAACAGGCATCTGACCATGGCAAATACACAAGCTACACGCATTCTGACAGATAAGCAAATCAGGCAAAAGATAGAGCGTATTGCTTTCGAAATTTATGAAGAAAATCACGCTTATGAAGAAATTGCATTTGTGGGCGTGGCGCCAACCGGCTACCACTTGGCAGAAGCGCTGTCCGGCGAGTATAAAAAAATAAGCCGGCAGGCTGTGGGCTTATATGAAATAGAAGTGGACAAGCAGGCGCCTGTGTGTGGCGATGTGCAACTAAAAGCCGCACCGGAGCTTCTAAGCAACCGCCCGGTGGTATTGGTAGATGATGTGTTGAACACCGGCCGCACCTTGATTTATGCCCTCCAGCCCTTTTACCGTATTGCCATTCCCAAACTGCAGATAGCCGTTTTGGTGTACCGGGATCATAAACTCTTTCCCGTAGTGCCTGATTTTGTGGGCTTGTCGCTTTCTACCACCTTGCAGAATCATGTAGAGGTAAAAAAAGAAGGTAGCCTTTGGGCGTGCTACCTTTATTAGCGATAGTAAAGACAAGAGCAAGGCTTGCTTATTACTTGTTGAGCAGTCCAAACACTTTTTGAAGCAAGTCGGTTACCCGCTCATTCAGATTGTAGCGTATGTCTTTCTCTTTGTCTTCAACCTTTGTAAACAAGCCGTCCAGGGCTTTATTGGTAACGTATTCCGACAGATCGTCCGGAATAGGTTGAGCACCTGCCAACTGGCCGGGCAAGCTATTGGCAAACTGATTGTAGGGAGTGGCAATTTGATTCCAAAGTGTGGGAAGCCCTACTTCATCCAAAGAAGCCTGCACCTTGGGGCTGTAGGCTGCAAACAACTGACTGCGGGTTTGGGTTTCCAAGTAAACAGTTGCAGCGCTGTCGCTACCAAAAAGTATATCGCGGGCGTCTTGAATGCTCATGCCCGTAATCGCGTCTTTAAAAATAGGGGCGGCCTCAGCAGCTGCATCTTCAGCAGCACGATTCATCTTTAAAACCACTTCATTGAGCAACAAATTGGCACCCGGCACGGTGGTTTCAATGAGCTGCTGCACTTGCTGTACTTCGGGCGGAAGGAATATTTTTACTGCTTCGTCTTTGAAATAACCATCTGTTCTGTTAAGCAATGCCACGCTGCTATCGGTACCTACACGCAGTGCTTCTTTCAGCCCGCGGGCTATCTCTTCATCGGAAATACCTGTGGACGGCTCTTGCAGGAGATCACAACCGGCAAATAAGCCGGGCAAAAGCAATAAAATCAAAAAATATCGTTTCATCTTCAAAAAAGATTTAAGAAAGGGACAATCAAAGGTACTATCTGCAAAAACCAAACCATGCAAGCGTAAAATACACTATCTTTGTTCACATTTGTTCATAATCATAAAAGCAAAGCTATGGAACTTATTAACCGGCAATACTGCCTTCAGGGAATTCCACTCACCGGGCTGTGTGAGCAATTTGGCACCCCCTTGTATGTATATGACGCATCGAAAATAGAAGCACAAGTTAAACACATGCAGCAGGCTTTTCGCCAAATGCCGGTACAAATAAAGTATGCCCTGAAAGCGCTGAATAATCAAGCCATCTTGCAACTGATGAAGCGTTTGGGTGTGGGCTTGGATGCGGTGTCTATACAAGAAGTAGAATTGGGCTTAAAGGCCGGATTTGAACCGCATGAGATTTTGTTTACTCCCAATAGTGTGGACTTTGAAGAAATTAAGCGCGCGGTAGATTATGGCGTGGTGGTAAATATAGACAATATTTCTATTCTCGAGCAATTTGGACATGCCTACGGGGGCGAGGTGCCTTGCTGTATCCGTCTGAATCCGCACATTATGGCAGGCGGCCATCACAAAATCTCGACCGGGCATATCGACTCTAAGTTCGGTATTTCCATCCTGCAAATGCGCCACTTGCAGCGGGTAATTCAAACCTATGGTATCCGGGTCAATGGCTTGCATATGCACACAGGCTCCGACATCTTGGATGCGGAGGTCTTCTTGCAGGGCGCGCGCATCTTGTTCGACATTGCCCGGGAGTTTCCCAACCTCGATTTCATCGACTTTGGCAGTGGCTTTAAAGTAGCCTATAAGGAAGGTGACGTGGTGACGGACCTCGAAACGCTTGCCAAGCGTTTGCAGTCAGAATACAAGTCTTTTAGCAAGGAATATGGCAAAGAAGTAGAAATATGGTTTGAGCCGGGCAAGTACTTGGTCAGTGAAGCCGGCTATCTGTTGGTCAAAGCCAATGTCGTAAAAACAACACCTGCCACTGTGTTCGTGGGCGTTAACTCCGGCCTGAACCATCTTATCCGCCCCATGATGTATGATGCCTATCACGAAATTGTGAATATATCCAACACCGAAGGGGCAAAACGTATCTATACGGTGGTAGGATATATTTGCGAGACCGACACCTTCGGATGGGACCGCCAGTTGCATGAAGTGCGCGAGGGCGATATTTTGGCAATATGCAATGCCGGCGCCTATGGCTTTACCATGAGTTCCAACTATAATGCGCGCCTGCGCCCGGCAGAAGTCTTGCTATACAAAGGAAAACCCTATTTGATTCGCAAGGCTGAAACACTCGACGACCTGTTGAGAAACCAAGTGCCGATGCCTTGGGATGAAGCAGAACGCACGGCAAAGGAGGAAGCATTAAATGAAGGAAAAATCAAGGAATAAATGAAGAAGGGCTACGCAGCCCTTCTTTTATTTCCGGGGAAGTGCCATTACGGAGTACTGTCAGAAGGTACCGCTTGCCCTTGCAGCTCGCGGTCTATCTCCTCCATGGAAGGCGGGGTGCCGCCGGCTTCTTTTATCATCTCTGTCAGGCGTTGCAGTTGCTCTTCGTAGTGTTTGAGCATCTCATCATGCCTTTTAAGCAAGTCTTGATGCTGCTTTTTAAACTTCTCTTCTTTCTTTTGCGCATACGCATCATCTACTTCTTTTTTCTTGTGACGAAGCACCGTTTCGCCATGGGCATCGAGACGCACGACATGGTCGGACAAGAGCTGCGCATGCTCTTCGATGGTTTTTTGCAGCGCCCGGCTCAGCGAGTCGAAAGAAGCTGCCGGTGGGTTGGCTGTTTCCAAATAGCTATTACGCAAGCGTTGAAATAGCTCTTCATACTTACGATGCTCTTCTACCCAACGGCTGTGCTCCCGGAGCCATTCTTGGTGACTTTCCTCGAGCCGTTGACTCATCTCCGGCGTATGCTTGAACTCTTTTTCTTCTTCTTTTTTTTCTTGTGAGCAGGCAAAGGCCATTCCTAATAATAAGGTAATCAGGAGATAATAAGCTTTCATTGTTTTCTTCTTTTTCTTATGAAGATAAGAAGAGTGAAAAGATGTTCCAAGAATAAGCTTCTTTATTTCCCCTGATATTTTGGTTTTCGCTTCTCGAAGAAAGCCTGTATCCCTTCGAGGAAATCTTTGGTTAGGAAGTTTTTGCCTTGATTTTCGGCTTCCAGGTTCAGCGTTTCTTCCAAGGTGCTTTCCATGCCTTTGCGCAGGTTGGCTTTGGTATGTTTGATGGCAATGAAGGGACCTTCAGCCAGCTGCTGCGCCAAGGCGCGGGTAGCTTCCTGCAGCTCGCCGGGGGTCTCGTACAAGCGGTTGAGCATGCCGTAGTGGTGGGCTTCTTCGGCAGGCACCATGCTTGCCAGCGCCATCCATTCGAAGGCTTTTTGATAACCCACCATCCGGGGCAAGAAATAAGAACCACCCCCATCGGCAGAGAGGGCTATATTGGTGAATATTTGACTAAAACGCGCATCCTTTGATGCCAGCAACATATCGCAAGCCAATGCCAGATTGCAGCCCAAGCCCACGCATACACCACTGATAGAAGCTATCACGGGAATATCGGTATTGCGTATGGCTAAAATGGTAGGATTTACGGCTGTTTTGAGGTAGGTGGTTACGTCGGCGCGCAATTCGTCGCCTGCCATGAGGTCGGCACCGCTGCTGAAATTCCCTTCGGCGCCTTGCAACACAATTACCCGCGTATCGTCCTGTTCGGCTTGTTGAATGGCAGCCAGCAGGCCGGTCATCATGTCTTTGGTAAGCGCATTCTTGCGGCGGGGGTTGTTCAAGGTGATGTATTTGACCTGCCCCTCTTGTTGAATAAGCAGTTGTTCACTCATAGTAATACTTGTTTAAAGCAGAATGAATTATTGGTTGTTTAATTGTAAAAGGTAGAGCCATGCTTTTTCTACTTCGTTGTTTCGCAGGTGCTGCTTGGCAAGGTCGTATATTGTTTCTTCGTCAGGCTTGCCGGCCAGTTGTTTGCGGTATTCTTCGCTTTGAGCAAAAGCTTTGACCTGTTCAGCAGGCGGCAAGGCTTCGTGCCGTGCCAGCTTGGCCAATTCGTTGGCAGTTAAGCGATCGGTTTCCAATAAAAAAGCCGGAAGTCCGTCGAATCCTATATTTTGTGTGCCACTGGGGTTGGGTACTTCAAACAGGGCATCGCCCGAAGCGCGCACATACCATAAGCCGCCCAAGCGCCCCACCAAATCAATTTTGTGCTGGTCTATTTTTCCGCCCTCATCCAAAATGTCTTCTTTGATGTGTACCATGACTACCTCACAAATGATAAGGTTGCCGGCGCCCCCTTCTTCGCCGGTAGTGATAATCTGTTTCACCTTGCACTCAAAAGCTACAGGCGACTCCCCTACACGGGGAGGCTTCACCTTCAGGGAAGGTACTTGTGTGAATCCGGCTTTAATAAATTCGTTGACGCCCTTGGGATACTCGGTGCTTGCCAGGGAGATTTGTTCTACCATGGCATAATTGACTACGTTGATTACCACTTCGCCCACTTCTTGAACATTTTCAAGTGTGTGTTTGGTGGTATTGTCACGCACCCGGCGTGCGGGCGAAAATATCAGGGTAGGCGGGTTGGAACCAAAAACATTGAAAAAGCTAAAAGGGCTTAGGTTTACATTGCCCCGGCTGTCGATGGTGCTGGCAAAGGCAATAGGACGCGGCGCCACTGCTCCCAGCAAATAGCCGTGCAGCTCCCGTGTGCTGATGTCTTTCGGGTCTATGGTTTTATACATAGAAAACAAAGGTTTGTTTGATAAAATACTTATTTATCTTTGTCAAAGATAAAAGAAATCACAGAACTATGGGATTTGCACCAATCATCATCTGGTCGATAGCTTTGGTGTTTTTCGTAGCTATGGTTGGGTATTATAGCTTGAAAAGAGCACAGGGCGAATATCAGCAGGCGATGGATGCCTGGAAGCAGCTGAAGGCAAAAAGCCGGCATCAGACCTTGGTAAAAGTGCTCGATGCGACACATTCCATTGAGCAAATGCAAGAGTCGGTAAAGCGCTTTTTTGATGAATCCGGCACAAGCGCTTTGGATGAAGAAATCAAGGCTTTGATTCTTGCCCGTAAGCAACTGCTTATAGCCGAGCGACGCTATCATTACTACCGGACCCACCACCCGTCAAAAGCCATTGCCAAGCTGTTAGGCGTGTAAACGGCCAACTATGTGCTCAATGATTTGTGCGTGGGAGCGCCCTTCCATGTCTATCCATTCGAACGCCGGATGCTGATGGCGGAACCACGTAAGCTGTCGTTTGGCATAGCGCCGGGTATTCCGCTTGATAAGCTCCACGGCAGTAGTGCGATCGTATTTTCCTTCCATGGCTTCAAATAACTCTTGGTAGCCCACGGTTTGCAAGGCAGTCAAATGGCGAAAAGGAAACAAAGCCTGTGCTTCTTCCCACAGCCCTTCTTGCATCATCATATCTACCCTTTGGTTGATGCGCTTGTAAAGGATGGGGCGGGGACGATGAAGCACAAAACCCACTATGCGGAAAGGACGCTTTGCAGCTGCCCGGCGTTTGAAGTAGGCGTAGGGGCGACCGGATGCCCGGCATACTTCCAGTGCACGTAATACACGCCTTGGGTTCTGCAGGTCTATCTCTGCGTAGCTTTCGGGGTCAAGAGCCAACAGCTCTTTCTGCAATGATTCTAAACCTTTTTGTTCAAGCTCTTGTTGCAATTGTTGCCGTATGCTCGGGGGAATTTCAGGGAAGTTGTCCAGTCCACTGCATACGGCTTTGATATACAAGCCGGAGCCGCCGGTAAGCAGCAGTGTGTCATAACGCTCGAATAAAGAAGACAGCAGCCGAAGTGCTTCGGCTTCGTACTTGCCGGCGCTGTAGTTGTCGTGGATGGAGTGCGAAGCTATGAAATGATGCACAACGCCGCCCATTTCCTCTTGTGTAGGGCGGGCAGTGCCTATGCGCATCTCGCGGTAGATTTGCCGGGCATCTGCCGATACAATTTCTGTTTGCAGCGCTTGGGCCAACTCCACGCACAGCGCCGTTTTTCCTACCGCCGTAGGACCGGTAACTACCACCAAAGTTTTAGACTTCAAGGAAAATTTGTTTTAATTTATCAAGCAAAAATAAACAATTACAGCTATGGCAGAACAATTGACCATTCCTTCAACCGGCACAAAAAAAGACATTTATGCTGCAGTGGTGCCACAAATTGAAGCCTTGATTGCTTCGGAATCTGACTTGGTTGCCAACTTGGCAAATATTGCAGCTGTTTTGAAGCAAGCGTTTGATTTCTTTTGGGTGGGCTTTTACCTGGTAAAAGACGGACAGTTGGTGTTAGGACCTTTCCAAGGTCCCTTGGCATGCACCCGCATTCCCTTCGACAAAGGCGTGTGCGGTGCCTGCTATCGCGAAAAACAAACACTCATAGTGCCCGACGTAGAAGCCTTCCCCGGCCACATTGCCTGCAGCTCGGAATCCCGTTCGGAAATAGTGGTGCCGGTGCTGCTCAATGGTGAGGTGCGCATGGTGATTGATGTGGACAGCAAGGCCCTCAATGACTTTGACGAGCAAGACAAAGAGGGACTCGAGCAAGTGGCGGCAGCCATTAGTCGTTGGCTGGCAAAATACGGTGACTAATGCCGTCTAATAAAGCAGACACGACAAAACTTATCGTACCATGAGTAAAAGCAATTTATTTTATCTGTTCTGTTTGTTTTTTCTTAGCGGCTATATAACTGCCATTGCCCAAAACGACAGCTTGCCCATTCCTAAGGTCCGGTGGGAGGTTTACGGCGACACCTATTTCGCCTATGATGCCAATGACCCGCCACAACAAAGCGTAGTGCACACATTGACGCATCCGGCTTATCACAACCAACTCTCCGTAAGTCTTGCCTACCTTAAGGCAAGCATAGCAGAAGAAAGCTGGCGTGCCACACTCGCCTTGGCTACCGGCACCTATATGGCTACCAATTACGCTTCTGAGCCCGATTGGGCACGCTATGTGCTGGAGGCCAATGCCGGCGTGCGTTTAGCCGGGCGTTGGTGGTTCGATGCCGGCGTTTTCTCTTCTTTTTTGGGCTTTGAGTCGCCTGTGTCCGCAGACAATGCCGTGTATAGCCGTTCCTTTATTGCCGAAGCCACCCCTTATTATGAGGCAGGGGTGCGCCTGACCTTCCTGCCTGCCGAACGCTGGCAAATCATTGCTTCTTTCCTGAATGGATGGCAGCGCATTGCCGATAACAACCGGGACAAGGCACTGAGTGCTCAAATACAATATTATCCTGCACAAGGGCTTACGCTGAGCTATGCTACTTTTTATGGTAACGAAGGCGTGAACGCTACTTCTCTTTGGTGGGTGCACAACCCCTTTGTGTACTATGAAAAGGACAGCTGGAGCCTGCTCGTAGAAGGGCTATTGGCGACCGCCCGCAGCAGTCAACAAAAAAACGAGGCATGGGCTGTAAATATCACGGGAAATTATTACCTTACAGAAAAGTGGAGTATCAATGCCCGTATCGAGCATTTTCAGGATGAAAATGAGATTTTTTATACTACGGCCACGCCCAACGGTTTTGTGAATACTTCATGGACTTTGGGAGCAGCCTATAGTCCCGTGAAACAGGTCAAGTGCCGTTTGGAGTGCCGTCCGTTTTATTCAAAAGATGAAATTTACTTGAAATCGAATACTACCACTTCTAACCAAAGCGTTTTAATATCAAGTGGAATTTCGTGGCGGTTTTGAAGAATAAAAAGTGGCTGACAGTTGGACTATTGGGCGGAACCTCTTTACTCGCCCTTTTCTATGTGTTGCATCTGCCCATGCAGGCGCATGAAGCCGGCACTAAGCGCTTGGTTATTTTTACCCTATGTAGCGAGCAGCTTTCAGATGAGGCGCTTCCCGAAGGGGACTATTACCGTTTGTATGAGCCCTTGCAGCCGGAAGAGGCTTCGCAAGGCGAAAAGCTGCTGAAAACACCCGGGCAATTGCGCCGGCTGGCACAGCATTACGAAGAACTCTATGTCTTGGGAGCCGGCTTGCCACCTGCTTTCTTGGCAGTGCTCGACAGCTTGCCCGTAAAAGTGCAATGGTTGCCGGCGCTTTGCGAGGGCGTACAGGCTGTGGAAGTGACGCCCAAGTACATGCTCGATAGCCTGCAGGTGTCTGTTACCTGGACAGGCAAGCCCGAGTTGAGTATTTTATTGCCCAATGGTAGCCAAACATCTATAAAAACCGCTGCTACTGCACAGCCCTTCAAAGAGCGCTTTTCCGTGGCTTTTTCGCCTTTGGCCTGGATGCCCATAGGCATTGTATATGAAAGTGATACGCTGTGGTGCAATCAACCGCAGTTGACACGGGGCAATGTTCGTACGCTGATTATTGAAGGTGCGCCACGGGCAGAAAGCAAGTTTCTGAAGTCATGGATAAAAAAGCAAGGCGGTGAGTATGCCTTGCGTTCCCATATGAGTGAGGGAGTTTATGCCGAAGAGTGGCATGCGAGTGAACCAATGTCTTTACAAAAAATTACGCCCGGGGTGCTGGCGCATTTTGACTGGCTTCTTATAGATGAAGCCGGTTGGCAGAGCCTGAGCAGTCAAGAGCAAGCTTGGGTGCTGTCAGAAGTGAAAAATAAGGGTTTGGGGGTGCTGTGGATATTTAGTGAAGGCAATACACGTTACCCGTCTTACCGGATGTTGCCTGCGCGTGTAAAGGAAGTGCGCGGTACGGTTCGCCTGGAAAACCACACTTTAGGGGAGTTGCCTCTTGGTGGGTGGCGCATTCGCACTGCGCGAGGGGTGCTCGTGCTTGCTGCCGATGAAAAAGGACAGGCATTGACCGTTTGCGAAAACTATGGGCGTGGTAAGCTGGCTATGACCACCATCGACAACACCTACAGTTGGTTTTTGGGTGGAAATATAGAGTCTTACCAACGCTATTGGTTGTTTGTAGCCGGTGCGCTGGCACGTCCTTATGCCCCCGAGGCTTTGTGGAAGCTCCCGGCAGTAGCCTTCGCCCGCCACCGGCTCGATTTCCGCCTTTACAGCAAGCAATCTGTGCGGGACGCTTATGTTTTGGAAGAAAATACCCGGCGCTACCCCTTGAACCTTACCCAGCAACTATCTGATACAACGGTTTGGCAGGGCGCGTGGTATCCGCCTCACGAAGGATTCTATCAATGGGTAGCCATTGCAGACAAAACCACGAAGGTAGCTCAAAGAGGTATGTGGATAAGTCGAATGCCCGCCTCTTGGATGGCTGCCGGGCGTTATGCTTATATGGAGCAGTGGTATCAACGGCAAGCCGGCCATCCGGCAAAAACAAAAGGAGCAGTAAAGAAAGCAGAAAATAAAAAAATGCCCGCTTGGGTGTGGGCATTCATTGCTTTGGGAGCTATGTCTGCTTTTTGGTTATGGGAGCGGCTTAGGACATGAGAAACTAAGCCGGTGATTTCGTACGTTGCTTGACGGGCGTCGAGTACCACCGATCTACCAGCAAATCCTCTGTTCTTCCACCCGGCGGCAGGTCTATGATAGGAAACCCCCCATTGCCGGGCAACCCTCCATCATCATCGCCATCAGAGGGGAAGTTGGGCTTGCCGATAGAGCGCACCATCACCCACGCTATCACAGAGAAGCAACACACGCACACAAGGAAATAAAGGGCAGCCATGTCATTAGCATCTAAATGTTACCTATGATAAAGGTACAAAATAAATTGTAAATAGTCAATAGCTGCGACAGAATTTATTTTTGACTGTTTGCTTCTGCTTCGAAGAATATTAAACGCTTGATCTTGTATTGCTTATCCAGAAACTTGCGGACTTTTTTCTGTAGCTTTTTTCGTTCGTCTTCTTCTTGCATATGGGCAAGCTTGCGAAGCAAGAGGTACTCAGGGCTTAGTACAATGCTTGCTTCTTCTTTTTCTATTTCGGTCAGTGTCTGATTCATAACCGTAAGGTCATGCCAATGCCCCAGTTGGCGTGCCAGCCTTTTTAAGTAAGAATAAAATTCCGGAAGAGGCTCACAAGTAGTCTCTACAATGTACATGCTTTCTTTGAGGTACTTACGCACTTTGTGCATGCTCTCCTCATCGTTATTCTTGAGCTTTTTGTAAGTCTTCTGTTTCAGTTGCTTGAGATGCATGCGCAGCAAGCGGGCAGTTTGTGCGTCGTCGCTGTAATAAAGCAGCAGCTTGACACGCTTTTTGGTCTCTGTCAGTGGCTTCAGGTCAAATTCATGCAGGCTGTCTTGTAGTTGGATGCGCGCTTTTTCCCGCTTCTTCTTCAGGTAATGATGATAAAACTCGAACCGGCTTTTCAGGTAATAAAACGACTTGATAAGCTCTTCTTGCACTTGTGTATCTCTGATAATACCTAAGACAGGGTACACCGGCCGGAAGAGCCCCTTTATTGATTGCTTATCTATCTTGTCGGGGCGGATAAAATGTGCCAGATGCAACAGGGCACGAAAGCGTTTCATGCCCACACGCACATCGTGAATGGCAGTGGTTTCAAGCTGCAGGGCAGCCTCCCAATGACTCACAATTTCATGATGGGCTTCATCTAAACAGGTACTTATTTTTGAATAAAAATACCGGCTACTCATGGCGTATATTGGGGGTTTGTCTTACTTTTTGTTGAAAAGTAAGCTCATCTAAAAACATAATCAGGCGGGTATAGTCACGTATAGACAGCCATGAAATATTATAAGGCATGCTTTTTAGCAGTTGAAAACCACGCTTGCGGTGTATTACCAACAGACGTTGCCAGCCGCCCTTTTGAAAACTGATTTCAAAACCGTTGAACTCTTCAAGGGGAATCGTGTTTTTCGTAAGCAGGCGCCGGCGCATCAACACCCACATCCACAGCATATTATAGCGAAAGGGTATATCTGTAATGCTTATGTTATTGCCTTCCACATGTAACTGAAAAAATGAAGGCTTGATATAAATTTCCAACAAGCGGAACAGAACGGTAGCCAGCAATACGCCGGTGAAAACATGTGGATAAAGAACCGGCGTAAAGAAATAGTGGACAATTAAGGCAATGCCGGCAGCGTAGCGACTCAATGATACCAAATCGCTGAATAGCAAATAACCGACGTAGCGCTTCCTGTTGTGTACGATAAACATAGCTTTTTCCGAACCACCATCTAAGTTAGCAAAAATATGGCAATCATTCTTTGCGCTTGAGGGTCAGCAGCAACAAAATGGTGGACAAGATGCCGGCAATGATCCAGCTGATAAGCGTCACGTAAGAAATGCCCCATAATTGGGGAATGTGTTGTCCGTAATCTGCACGCAGGCTAAGACCGGAGAAGATAAGCAGGGCAGCAATAAGGATCGTCAATGACAAGCGCCGGATAAGCGATTCCATTTCACTGAGTAGCTCCTCATATCCGGTGACTTGCATATTGAAGTGCAGCTTTCCTTGGCGCAGCTTGCCTAAAATGGTACGTACATCATCCGGCATTTGAGCAACCAGGTAACCGATTTGCAGGAATGTGTTGGCAAATTCGGCACGCATGTTTTCCCAAGAAAACTGTTCTGCCAGTAGTTTGGCACCATAGGGCTTGACAGCCTCGAGTGTGTCAAATGCCGGGTATATTTGCAGCCCAATGCCTTCAAGAATAGCCAGGGCACGCAGTATGAGGAATATATTGCCCGGTATTTGCAAGCTGTGCTTGTAGGCAATGCGTTGCAGACGCTCGGTGAAAAGCGTCATGCCTGCTTCCCCCGTATCGAGTATGACCAAGTCTTCGATAAGCTCTTCGAGGTCCTGCTCCAGCTCTTTGATATCTTCTATTTCGTGTTCTATTGCCAGTTGCTGCAGATTAAGCGCCATGCGTCGGGGGTCGCGCTGTGCCATGCCTATGAATACACCGGCAAAAGCAAAACGTTGAGCACGGCTTAGTTTACCTACCATACCGTAGTCAAGCAGGATAATATCCCCGTTGGGGCGCACCAATACGTTGCCGGGGTGGGGGTCTGCATGGAAGAAGCCATATTCAAAAATCTGCATGAGGTAAAGCTGAAGCCCACGTTGTGCCAGTATTTCGGGCGAGAGCCCCCAGGCGCGCAGCTGCTTGGTGTCGGTGATTTTGCAGCCGCTGACAAACTCCATCGTAAGCACCCGTTTGCTCGACAGCTCGCGGTAGGGCTTGGGAATATAGAGGCGGGGAACATGCTTGTATAGCTTCCGGAACTGCTCTATGTGACGAAGCTCATGTTGGTAGTCCAACTCACGTAGCAGGCTTTTTTCAAAAGTCTCTACTATCTCGTTGGGGTTCAGTATGCCAAGGTTTTTGAAGTAGTTCTCTGTGAGCTTCACCAGCTCTTTAATAAGCTGCAGGTCGGTGTGTATTTTGGTTTCTATGTCGGGGCGCTGCACCTTCACCACCACATCTTCACCGCTATGCAGGCGTGCGCGATGCACTTGCCCGATGGAAGCCGAGCCCAAAGGGATTTTATCAAAGAAAGCGAACAACTCATCCACAGGGCGCTGTAGTTCCTCTTCTATAATGCGCAGGGCTTCTTCATAAGGGAAAGGGGGCACACTGCTTTGCAGCTTTTCCAGCTCTTTGATAAGCGGGTCGGGCAGCAAGTCTGGGCGGTTGCTTGCTACTTGTGCCAGCTTTACAAAAGTGGGGCCCAGCTCTTCTACAACCATGCGTATGCGCTCCCAGGTAGTATAGGAGAACACGGGGCGTTCGCCTCGAAACCAGTCAGACTGCTGGCGTGCAGGAATCAATTTGCGCAGTGGCGTGGTAGTGACAAATTCCTCAAAGCCGTACTTCAGCAAGATGTTGATTACTTGCCGCAGCCTGTTGATATTGCGTATGGTTTGGAAGACGGTTGCCATGATGTTGTTCAGTGTGGTTTTTAAAAATAAGCATTTTTAAAAAAGAAGACCGATTGAATACCTTCAACCGGCCTTGCTTTCTATATGAAAGTCAAATCTTTACTTTTTGATTAAGCTTTGGCTTCTTCTGATTTTTTAGCCTTGCCGGCTTTGCTGCCTCCTTGAGCAGCTGCTTGCTCTGCCAAAGCTTTTTCCAGCTTTTCTACACGTTTGAGCACTTCGTTCAAGTCGTCTTCTGTTACGAACTTAAGCTTTTTGCTTACTTTTTCTACCAAGCTTTGCAGCTGAGTTTCAAACTCTTCGCGCTTGGTTTCGGTGTTCTTCAAGAACTCGTCTACGATTTTTTTGCCTTCGTCGGTAGAGAGTTTGCTTTCTTCTACCAGCTTATCTACCGTTTGCTTCAGCGTTTCAGCAGTGATGGAAACCAAACCTACGCTGGTGTAGATGAATTTTTTTACAACTTCTTGCATATCCATAATTATACTTTTTTAAGTGAAACTTTTATACAATACAAATATAACCATTGTTTTAATTCATTGCAAATGAAAATGTTAATTTTTTTATATCAAAATATAAATATTATCTATTTTATTGTACTTTTTTTATATTCTCTTGAACTTTAAACTTGGGGTTTACTTTAGCAGGCTATTTTTGAAGCACGCTTTGCACTTCATAGGGGGCAGAGAAACCCTGTGCCAACCCGCCCAGGTAGCTGCAGCTTTTTAGTGATTCCATACCTTGAAATGCCACCTTTTGTTTTTTATATCCGAAGGCATCTTCCAATGTTTGACGGGTTTTGATATCGCCCATACCCACTTCTATGTCTTCCATGGTCATTTGGCAGGGGTGCTCATAGCCGCAAGCGTGGGTAAGCTCCAAGAGCTCCTTCCGGAATACATTCATATAGTTTGCCAGACGATATGATTTGTTGGTAGGGTCCAAGCCTGACACCAACCACTTATTTTGTGTGGCAACTCCCACGGGGCAGTGGTTGTTATGACACTTTTGTGCCTGAATACAACCGATGGCCATCATGGCTTCGCGGGCTACGTTGATGATATCTACCCCCATGGCAAAAGCCATCATGGCACGTGCCGGAAGCCCCAGTTTGCCCGAGCCTATAAATACCACCCGGTCGGTAAGACCGCGCTCAAGAAAAATTTGATAAACGGCCGTAAAGGCAAAAATGAATGGCAGCGATACATGGTCGGCAAAGTGGGGGGGAGCAGCCCCGGTACCCCCTTCGCCGCCATCAATGGTGATGAAGTCGGGTCCGGTACCGCGCGCCATCATTAGGTCGGCAAGCTCTTCCCAGTATTCGAGTTTACCTACTGCCGCTTTGATGCCCACCGGCAGCCCCGTGTTCTCTGCAATGGACTCCACAAAGTCCAGCAGCTCGGGTACATTGCGGAAGGCGGTGTGTGCCGAAGGTGAAAGTGCCGGTGTGTAGGGCTCAATGCCCCGTATCCGTGCAATTTCGGGCGTCACCTTCTTGGCAGGCAAGATGCCGCCCTTGCCCGGTTTGGCACCTTGCGATAGCTTGATTTCTATGGCACGAACAAAGGGATGTTGCTGCACCAAGTCCACCAGCTTGCTCATCGAAAAACGTCCTTGGGCATCTCTTACGCCAAAGTAACCGGTTCCAAAATGAAAAATCACGTCGGCGCCGTGGCAGTGATAAGGCGAGAGCCCGCCTTCGCCTGTATTGTGCCAGCAACCACACATCTTGGCGCCTTTATTCAAGGCTATTACTGCATTCTTTGATAAAGAGCCATAGCTCATTGCCGATATATTGATGATAGAGTAAGGACGCCAGGGGCGCTTTCGTCCATTGGCCAGCCCCATCACCTTGGCAGAGGGCAGAAAGTAGGGGTCGGTCGTATTGGGGTGCCCTTCCGGTGGCACATAAGGAAACAAGGATGGGTTTATGAACACATGACCTTGTGCATACACATCGGCATCGGTGCCGAATCCTTGGTAGTTGTTTTGTTTTTTGGCAGAGGCATAAATCCAGGAACGTTCGGCACGGTTAAAAGGGCGTTCTTCACGGTTGTGTGCCACAATATATTGCCGTAGTTCCGGACCAATGGACTCAAGCAGATAACGTAGCCTGCCTACTACCGGAAAGTTGTGCTTGATGGTGTGCTTTTTATTGAAAAAGATGTCTTTGACTGCCATATAAAGCAGGACAATGGGCACCAAGAACCACAAAAAGTGCAGGCTGAGTTCTTCCCAGCGTATAATGCTTTCCACAAATGATTGAATATTTTTCCACATAGTATCCCTTTTTAGAGCTTAGTTACGATAGAAAGGAATTTACTAAATTTCAGGAGATAGACAGGGGCATTTAAAGAAAAAGGTATGGAAAAAATTCACTGGAAAGAAGAAAACAATGCCTTGCACGCCGAGTTGCAGTTCGCTGATTTCAAACAGGCATTCGCTTTTATGGTGCAGGTAGCCTTGCTTGCCGAGCAGCTGAATCACCACCCCGATTGGCGCAATGTGTATAACCGTCTGGAAATAAAACTAAGCACACACGATGCCGGCAATGTAATTACCGAACAAGACCGCCGGATGGCAGAGGCCATTAGTCATTTATATGCTCAATGGGGCAAAAAATAAAGGGCAGGAGCATGCCGTTGCATGCGCTTGGCAAAGGTGAGGGCTTCTTCATAACTGTGTCCTTGAAATTCGGCACTTTCCAAATGCAAAAGCGGAAAGCCCAAGAAAGGATGCGGAAGCACCCATATTGCTTGCTTACGCAGTTTTTGAAGTTGGGCTTCCGGATAAAAAAGCAGGGCTGCATCGCTTACTAAAAGGGGGCGGTATGCAAGCGCTTGATGAAAGTGCACATGCAGGCGAACATCAGGGGGCAGGTGCAAAGCCGTAGCCAAAGCAAGCACACTGTGTATTTCGCCTTTGCCTTTGGTGTAGCTTACAAGCCGTTGAGCTGCTTCTTTATAAGGTGCATGGAAGGTAGCATAAGGCAACAAACGTTGTGTGGAAACCCAGCAAGCCCATCCCACGCCCAAGCTCATCAACAGGCTTTGCAGGAGCACACGAGAGGCAAGCATGTGTGTCATCAATTGCACCAAAGCCACATAAGCAATGAACACACTCAACAAAATGCCGCGGGGAGCCTTGGGCAAAAAGCTCATCAGCAGCAATAGCCATAAGGCAAGAAAGTAAAGTATTGACTCTTGTCTTTGAGAGGGTATGTCTTTCAGGTGTAGCCACCAAAACAAAAGCAGCAGCACCCCTGCCAACGCCAATGGCTCATATTGCAAAAGATATTTGAAGTGAAAAAGTATGTCCAAAGAGCTTGCCTGCCGGAGATAATCTTTTCGGAAAAACAATGCCACCCAAGCAGCCGGATAACGCCACCAGGGAATTCCTTGCAAAGCACCTGTAAACATTAGCAAGAAAGGCACCCACAGCATGTGAACGCCTTGGCGCAGATAGCGTATCAGATGACCGTGATGGCGGCCGGTCATAAGCCAGTAACCGTCGTGTAGCCATAAGCCGGTAAGCCAAAAGATGGACTTATACTCGAGCGTCAGGCAAATGCCCCACCAAAGCGCTTCGGCAAGCGTAGGCAACAGCCGGTTTGAGCGATTCTTATAAAGCCGCCACCACACAGTAAATCCCAGCAGAAAGAAGGCGGTTGTTTGTATGCCCCCATTGTGATAAAACAGCAGTGGGGTAAATTGCAATAAGACAAACAAGCTGAGGCGCTGCCACCAGCTACAAGCTACTTGAAAGCACCAATAAACGCTAATGAGCGCATAGAGCCCGGCGGTGAGTACTATCCACGCCTCTATGGATGCAAACAAGCGCCAAACAGCAGCCAAAATCAGCTGATACAGAGGGGCTAAGTGATGGAACAGCTCGTTAAAGTGCCCTGTTGCCAGCTGCTGGGCATTCCACGCATAGCGATGGGCGTCGTAGTCGGGCAGGTGAAAGCCGGGTGCGTAGTAAAGGTGTAGTATGACCATGCCGGCTATTGCCAGGCAGCTTATGCCGGCATTCATCAGGCTTGTTTTAAGATTGTTCATAATGTTGCACCAATTGTTGCAAAGCTTTCAAGCGTGCCTGATGACGCTGCTTTTCTTCCAGTACAACCGCAGGTGCCGCACGTTCCTTGCAATCGGGAGCGCTGCAACGTTCGCAGGTTTCACCCACTTTCCGGCCGCTCAGCTGTGCATTTTCAAGAAAGCGAAGCTTTTGTTTTGTGTTATCGTTAAGCAAAATGCCTATGGACACACTGCTTAAAGTAGCCGGTGTGGGGTACATGGAGCGCGCCATGGTGAGCACCCAATAGCGGTTGGGGCTGTCTATGTATTCCGATATTTGGGCATCGCAAAGGTAGCCTTCGTGCCGTTGGTTTTGCATGGACTGCAGCACCTGCAGCGATACCCAGCGCCGGCAGTAATGTTCATGCAAGGCAGTAGCATGAGGGTTGTGCAATTGCCCCAAGTGCATTTCTTTGGTTAAGCGCACTTTTTGGGAGGCGGTGTCCATACTAAAACGCAAGAAAAACAGCTCTTGCAGCCCCAAAAAATGAGGCAAAAGATTGGTGAAACGATGCAGCAATGTTTCGGGTGTTACCACATAGCGCTCGAGCAGTGCCAGCCAAGCCGAGGGTTGCCATCCGGGCATGTTCAGGAGCGACTCTATTTGAGGAAGCAAACTTGCCACAGGCAGCAGCAAAGCACCGGCAAAATAAGAGGCTTTGAAGTTGTTTAAAACTTCTTCAAAAGAACTGATGGTAACCCATGAAAAAGTATAGGGGCGTGGCGAAAGAGACAAGTGGGCAAAGCCCAGCTCACGTGCCAATACGAAGCGTCTTTGGGCTTCTGACAAACGACGGTTTATTACCAACAGGCGTTTCTTAGGAATAAAAACAGAACGCAAGGCATACAACGCTTCTTGTTGGAAATTTTCATAAATGACCTGAATCCCCATGTGTTCGCGCAAAACGCCGGCAAGGGTATGACTGTCCGTCTCTTGCGAGGGCAGGTATTGTTGGCGAAAGTGGGTCGCTGCTTCTTCCAGGTCTTCAAAGTAGTTGTTGTGCATTTCTTGGTAGGAACGCAGCACAGAAAAGAAAAACTGCTCTACCTGCATGTCATAGTTCCGGCTGATTTCGATCAGGGTGCTTACAAAAGCGCTGAGCTTGGCCGGTGCATCGGCCAGCAGCTCAATAAGTTTGGCTTTGTCTATGCCCAATACTTCTAAAGGAAGCTCCTGCAACAAATTGGACTGCAGAAGCTCGGTCAGTGGGGCCAACTTGGGGTGCAGCTGAAGCGACACCAGCCAGTCGTAGCTTACTTCGAGGGCTTCTGCCAGGGCAGCAATTTTATCGGCTTTGGGGTATTTTTTACCTTTTTCTATTTCGTTCAAATAAGACACCGAAATGCCGGTGCGCTGCGAAAGTGTCTGCAACGACAAGCCTTTTTCCTGGCGCAATTGTCGAAGCTTAAGACCAAAGGTTAACCGGATGTTTTGTTCGTGCAGTGCCATGTCTGTGTTTTATTCGGCTTTTGTGCTGTTTTACCGCTTTTTATTGCGAAGGCAGCGGCATGCCCGCTTGCCTTTTACATAGGTTTGATTGCACAAAATAAAGAAGTTTTTGCGAAAAAATAAATTTAGCGAAAATTCGCTTGTTTTTTATTTTTCGCTTTTTTACATTTGAATCATACAACACAAACTATCAATTAAAAACATTGAGCCATGTCCACACCTGTTACCACCGAAGGCATTCGTATCACAGCCCCCTTGCATGAACGCTATGAAGAGATATTGAGTCCGGAAGCCCTGCGCTTTGTGGCTCACCTGCACCGCACCTTCAATGCCAAGCGCAAAGCACTTCTGGCAGAGCGGGAGGCGCGTTTCCAAGCCATCAGTGAAGGGCAGCCCCTTACTTTTCCAAAAGAAACAGAAGAAATAAGGGGCGGCGATTGGCAGGTAGCGCCCATACCGCAGGACCTGCAGGACCGCCGGGTAGAGATTACCGGTCCGGTTGACCGCAAAATGATTATCAATGCGCTCAACTCGGGGGCTAAAGTATTCATGGCGGATTTTGAAGACGCCAATTCGCCCACGTGGACCAACTGCGTCGAGGGGCAAATCAATCTGTATGATGCCATCCGGCGCCAAATAGACTTTACTGCCCCCAATGGCAAACAATACAGCCTTAAAGAAAAAGTGGCGGTGTTGAAAGTGCGCCCCCGCGGCTGGCATCTACCCGAAAAGCATGTACTCATTGACGGCGAGCCTGTCTCGGCTTCCTTATTTGATTTTGGCTTGTATTTCTTCCATAATGCCAAAGAGCTGTTGGCTCGCGGTTCCGGTCCCTATTTCTATCTGCCCAAATTGGAAAGCTATCAAGAAGCTGCCCTGTGGAACGAGGTTTTTGTGGAGGCACAACAATACCTTGGCATTCCCGTGGGCACCATCAAAGCCACCGTGCTGATAGAGACCATCACGGCGGCTTTTGAAATGGAAGAAATCATTTATGCCCTGCGCGACCACATGGCAGGCTTGAATGCCGGACGTTGGGACTACATCTTCAGTGCCATCAAGAAATTCAGAAACCGGCCGGAGGTGCTCTTCCCCGACCGCGCCCAAGTAACCATGACCGTGCCTTTTATGCGCGCCTATGCCATGCGTGTGGTGCAGGCTTGCCATTTGCATGGTGCCCATGCCATTGGCGGCATGTCGGCTTTTATTCCCAGCCGCAAAGATGAGGAAGTGAATCGCCGCGCCTTCGATAAAGTGTATCAAGACAAGGCGTTGGAAGCACATACCGGCTACGATGGCACTTGGGTAGCGCATCCCGACTTGGTGCCTGTGGCATTACAGGCTTTCAAAGAGGTGCTTGGCGACAGCGTGCATCAAAAAGACGAAAAGCGTTCGGCGGCTTATGTCATTACCCCCAACGACCTGACCAACTTCCATGTAGAAGGTGGAAAAATTACCGAACAGGGCGTGCGCACCAATATCAATGTGGGGATTCTCTACATTGAGTCCTGGTTGCAAGGCGTGGGGGCGGCTGCACTTTATAATTTAATGGAAGATGCGGCGACTGCCGAAATATCGCGCGCCCAGCTGTGGCAATGGTTGCACAATCCGCGTGCCATATGGGACGACGGGCGCCGCCTCACCCCCGAGCTTTACGGGCGTCTGAAAGCCGAAGAAGTAGAAAAGATAAAACAGCTGCTGGGCGCCGACCGTGTGGCAACAGGCAAGTTGCAACAGGCAATAGAGCTTTTCGACCGTTTGGTGCTGGAAAAAGACTTTATCGACTTTCTGACCCTGCCGGCTTATGAACTTTTGGACTAAGTCTCTTGAATCTGAACCCCTAAGAAACCCCTTATAAAAACCTTAAAAACACGAACCCCTATGAACAAGCAAGAAAGAATCGCTCAATTGGTCAACGAATGGAACACCAATCCGCGTTGGAAAGGCATTGAACGCCCTTATACTGCCGAAAAGGTGGTGTCTTTGAGTGGCAGTGTGCAAATAGAGTACACCTTGGCAAAGCGTGGTGCCGAAAAGTTGTGGAAACTGCTGCACACCGAGCCTTTTGTGGCCGGTTTGGGGGCGCTGACCGGCAACCAGGCGGTGCAGGAAGCACAAGCCGGCTTGAATGCCATTTACGTGAGTGGGTGGCAGGTGGCTGCCGATGCCAACCTGGCCGGTGAAATGTATCCGGACCAAAGCCTGTATCCTGTCAACAGTGTGCCCATGTTGGTAAAACGCATCAACAATGCTTTTATGCGGGCAGACCAACTGCAGACACTTTCGGGCGAAGGTAATATTGATTACTTCTTGCCCATTGTGGCAGATGCAGAAGCAGGCTTTGGTGGCAACCTGAATGCCTTTGAGCTGATGAAAATGATGATTGAGGCAGGCGCGGCCGGTGTGCATTTCGAAGACCAACTGTCGTCGGCAAAAAAATGCGGTCATTTGGGCGGCAAAGTGTTGGTGCCTACCCAAGAAGCCATACAAAAGTTGGTGGCGGCACGTTTGGCTGCCGACATCTGCGGGGTGCCCACTGTCTTGATTGCACGCACCGATGCCGATGCCGCCAATTTGATTACCAGCGACATTGACCCGCGCGACCGGCCTTTCATTACCGGCAAACGCAGTGCAGAAGGCTTCTATTATGTGAAAAACGGAATAGAACAAGCCATTGCCCGCGGTTTGGCATATGCCCCCTATGCCGATTTGTTGTGGATGGAGACTTCGCATCCGGACTTGGGCGAAGCTCGTGAATTTGCACAAGCCATCCATGAAAAATATCCGGGCAAGCTCTTGGCTTACAACTGCTCGCCTTCGTTCAATTGGGCAGCGAAGTTGTCTGAGTCGGAGATGGCTACTTTCCGTGAAAAGTTAGCCGAAATGGGCTATAAGTTCCAGTTCATCACTTTGGCAGGTTTCCATGCTTTAAATACGGCCATGTTTGAATTGGCAATGGCTTACAAGCAGCACGGCATGTTGGGCTACTCACAGCTGCAGCAACGCGAATTTGCTTTGCAGGAAAAAGGCTTCAAGGCAGTGAAACACCAAAGCTTTGTGGGAGTACCTTATTTCGATGCCGTTCAAGAAACAGTCACCGGGGGCCTGGCTTCCACACTCGCCTTCAAAGGCTCTACCGAAGAAGAGCAGTTTTAAGCTTTGTTTTCAACAGTTTTTAAAATCCATATAACGAAAGATAGGTTTTAAAAAGGCAGTCCTTACTGAGGGCTGTCTTTTTGCTTGTTTTGGGGGCAATTGTTTGGGAAAAGCCATGTTTACGAATGGTTTCGAAAATCTCATGGGGCATGCACGATAAGAAAAGCCTTACTTTTGTGTTTACATTGGTAGCGCTTACAAAGGAAAAAACTATGCACCGGGACGGACTGAAAGAGCGGCATACTGCCATCGTCAAACAGATAGCCGCAGACTTGGGCTTTGACTTTTGCGGCATATCGGAGGCTACTTTTTTGGAAGAAGAAGCCCCCCGCCTGGAAGCATGGCTCAAAAAGGGCTATCATGGGCAAATGCGCTACATGGAAAATCATTTCGACAAGCGCCTTGATCCGCGCAAGTTGGTAGAAGGCGCACGTTCGGTGGTTTCTTTGCTTTACAACTACTATCCGCCCGAAACCTTGCCCGAAGAAGACAATTTTAAGATTTCGAAATATGCCTACGGCAGAGATTACCACAAGGTGATTAAAAAGAAACTGAAGCATTTTATGCAACGTCTGCAAGCCGAAGTGGGGGAGGTGCACGGGCGTGCTTTTGTAGATTCAGCCCCGGTGATGGATAAAGTGTGGGCAAAACGTAGCGGCTTGGGTTGGATAGGCAAGCATTCCAATCTCATCAACCGTAAGATGGGCAGCTTTTTCTTTATTGCAGAGCTGATTATTGACCTTGAATTGGTGCCCGATGGTCCCATAAAAGACTACTGCGGCACTTGTACACGCTGCATGGAGGCATGCCCTACCGATGCCATCGTGGCGCCCTATGTGGTGGATGGCAGCCGTTGCATTTCGTATTTGACCATTGAGCTGAAAGAGCAGCTGCCGGCTGCCTTCAAGGATAAAATGGAGGGATGGGTGTTCGGTTGTGATGTGTGTCAAGATGTATGTCCGTGGAACCGTTTTGCGCGCCCACACCACGAACCGGACTTTTTGCCTTCGGAACAGCTCAAACAGATGCGCCGCGGCGATTGGATGGAACTGACCGAAGAAGTATTTGAGACACTGTTCCGGGGCAGCGCGGTGAAGCGTACTGCCTATGAAGGCTTGAAACGCAACATCCGGTTTGTAGCAGGTGAAAAAAAAAGAGCCGCCACCGGCAGGTGAAGGCTCTTGAAACCGGCTGTGCTACTTTTTAGTTTTGGGGCTCTTGACGGAAGGAGAAGGCAAAGCCTAAAATATCGTCGTTTTCGTCGATGATTGGTTCTACATTCACAATTACATCCACGTGTTTGCGCCCGAGTGTTATTTTCCTGAAAATGCTCCTTCGTTCTTTCATGACTTCGTCCAGTATGCCTTCAACAGCCTTCCGGTCGGCTTCTATGGGTATGGCATTGAGTAAGGAGGTTCGCTTTTCAATGCCCACAGCATAAATGCTTTCTATTTCTTGGCGGAAGCCCTTATTGAAGTTGAGCAGGCGCGCATCCAGGTCCAAAGTAGCAATGGGCAGGGTGCGTTGTTCGATGAGCTGCTCGGTAAGACGCAACACAGCCCGCATGGCTTTTTCTATTTGCTGACGCTCGATTTCTTCCATGCGCAGGCTTAGCAAGTCCATCATAGAAGTTACAAAGCTTTGCTCTTCAATATGCCACTCGCGTGGGGTGCGCACGTGTTCACAGGCAATCATGCCTTTCAGACGGTTGCCTATGCGTATGGGGTAGCACAAGAGCGAAGTAATGCTGGCTGCTGCCAAATACTCCATGGTGAGTTCTTTGGTGCGTGGGTCCACTTGGGCATATTCTGCCACTATGACGGGCTCTTCTTTGAGCGTTTTGAAGAATTTAGGTGCTTTGTCTTCCAACAATATCTTTCCGGAAGTATGTCTGTCGACGGTCTTGTCATAGAGGTCCACGCACTTGAGCTGTCCGTCTTGATATTCCCATACGCTTACGCGCGCCACATTGACCGTATGTGCTACGGCTTTAGTTACTTCTTGCGCAAAAGGACGCAGCCCCTCTTCATCGACACGCTGCGCGCCCAAGGTAGTCAGTATTTCTATTTGCTGACGTAGGCGCTCTTTGCTTTCAATAATAGCCTCTTCATTCTCTTTCTGCTCGGTGATATCCTGGTAAGTGCCGATGATGCCAATGATATTGCCTTCGCTGTCGGTAAATGGTATTTTGCTTACGCGCAGCCATACTTGTTTGCCGTCGGCCTGCACAATAGACTGCAGCACATCGATTTCAGGGATGCCCGTTTCCATTACTTTTTGGTCAGAAGCAATGTAAAATTCTGCTTCGTGTTCATCCCAGAGGTCATAGTCAGTTTTGCCAATGATGTCATCTATACTTTTAGCGCCGATGATTTGTAAGAAACGCTGATTGCAACCTAAGTAGATGGAGTTGCGGTCTTTCCAGAAGACACTGTGCGGCAGGGTGTCGATGATTTTCTGCAGCGTGTCTTTTGACTTGCGCAGTTCTTCTTGCACCTCTTTTTGGCTGGATATATCGCGTACCGAGAATATGCGGATGCGTTGTCCGGCATATTCATGCACTTTGTTGTGTATTTCTATGGGGATGCCTTCGCCGGCTTTGTTTATCAGTATAGCCTCAAAGGGTTTGGCATAGCCTAACTGCATGTTGATGATGGCCAGTGCTTTGCTTTCAGGGTCTAAGTAGTCAAAGAAATACTGTCCGATAAGCTCTTTTTCTGAATAGCCGATAATGCGGCAGAAAGCACTGTTTACATCCTTAATAAAGCCTTTGTCGTGAATGATAATACCTTCTGTGGTGGCCTCGGAAATGGCTTTGAGCCGTTGCTCGCTCTTTTGAATGGCTGTTTCTGCCAGTTTTTGCTCTGTAATGTCTTTGGTAAAGCAAACGATGCCGGTTAGTTGGCCGGACTTATCGTACATCGGGTTGTAGAAGCGAAGATAATAATACTCGTGCTCGATAATTTCGGTTTGTTTTTTCTTTTTACTGAGTCCGACCTCTTTTGTTTCTTTGTAGGTATCTATTTTAGAAAAGGCACCTTTTTCAAGCGCACGTTTAAAGTCCTCTTCGAGCTGGGCTTTCAGTTCAGAGCGTTTGTATTCGAAATCATTGAATATATGTTGCCCTATGGCAGGCATGCTTCCTGTTTCCCGTTTCATGAATTCTGCCCAGCGGGTATTGAAAGAAATAATGCGGAATTGCTCGTCCACAGCCACTATTTCATCTTCGGTGCTCTCCAGGATGGCACGCATACGGGCACTTTCCAGCTCGCGCTCTTTCTCTATCTTTTGCTTTTCGGTAATGTCGCGCAGGATAAGCGCCAAAGCTACTATTTCGTTGCGGGCATCCCGTACAGCTATCACATTACCGATGCAATACACCGGCAAGAAGGTGCGCTGGCTGATAATTTCCAGCTCGCCTTCCCAAAAACCTTTTTCCAGCGCTTGCGGAATGGCCTGTTGAGTAAAGCGTTTCCACTCTGCTTTTTCGAAGAGGTCCTGCAGGCGGGCGCCTTTGCTTAGGGCAATACCATATTGCTTTTCACTGATTTTGTTGGAATAAGTAATGTGGTATTGCAGGTCGGTCATTAAGATGAGGTCGGTGGTGTTGTCGATGATGGCAACAAACTTTTCTTGTTCGGCCTTTTGGCGCTCCAGCTCTTCGTTTTGCTGGCGAATACGGTCTTCTATGCGTTTTTGGCGCGTAATGTCTTGAATGGTACCGTACAGGAAACGCACTTTGCCCCGGTTGACATCCATTTCTTTCTTGATGGACAGCGTAACGTAACGTATTTCGCCATCGCTTTGGCGGATTCGGAACTCTGCGAAGCCCTCATAATTTACGTCTTGCGTTTTGATGGCTTCGGCTAAGGTATCGGAGACCAGCTTGCGGTCTTCTTCTACCACGAACTTGTTGAGGAAGCGGGTAGTGGGCAATTGATAGCCGTTCTCTACTTCACGGTTGGTTTTTAGCAGGTTGTAAAGGTGTTCGTTGGCAATTATCATTTCTTGCTCTATGTCGAGCTTCCAAGGTGCCAAGTTGGCCAGTCGCAAGGCTTCTGACAGCTGCGCTTCTTTTTCTTGCAGTTCCATTGTGCGCTGCCGCACTTGCCGCTCGAGGTTTTCTTTCATGCGCTCCAGCTCTTGCTTGTTGCGCTCCATCTCTTCTTGCGTTTGCGCCAGCTTTTCCAAGCTTTTACGCATCACTTGCTCCTGTTTGCGCATTTGTTCGGTGGCTTCTCGCGATTCTTCCAGAAGCTTGTTCATGCGCGCCGTACGCTTGATGGTGGCAATGGTCGAAGCCACGTTTTCCGCCACCTTTTGCACAAACTCTACTTCATGCTCTTCGAGCTTTTTGAAAGAGGCTATCTCTATGGCACCGTAAGTTTCTTCATGGTCAATGAGGGGCACAATCAGCAAATTTTGTGGTGTGGCTTCGCCCAAGCCGGACGATATTTCGAGATAGTCTTCGGGCAGTTTGTCTAAGTGCAAAGTGTCTTTTTCAAGTACAGCTTGCCCCACGAGGCTTTGCCCCAACTCCAAGCGTTTTTGAAGGTATTTACGTTGGTTATAGGCAAAACCGGCTTTTAATTCAAGATAGCGGTTTCCTTCTTCGTCTTCTTCCAGCACAAACAGACCACCTTGGTCGGCGCCCAAATATTTCACCAAAGAGGCAATGACCTGATAAGCAAGTTCTTCGCTGTCGTTGGTATATTCGCGCAAAATGCCAATAAGCTGTGCAAAGCCTTCGTTTGCCCATTGGCGGCGCTGTTCTTCCTCGGCCAGCTGACGTAACTGCTCGCGCAGCTCCACCAGCGATTTTCCGAGAGCATCTTTGGGGCTTCGGGGTGAAAAGTCAAAATTGAAGTTTCTTTTTCGCAGCTGCTCGGTAAAGCGGGTGGTCTCACGCAGACTGTTGGTGAGGGCATTCAGGTGTTCTGCCAGCTTGCCCAGCTCGTCGGGGGCTTCATACAACACTTTTTTTTCCACGTTGCCTTGTGCCAGCTCGGCGGCCGTCCGGCTGAATGCTTCAACAGGCTTGATGAAGGCGCGGGTAAAGTAAATATAGCCTATGACACAAAGGGCCAGCAGCCCCAACGCCCCCAGTACCATTGCCAGGCGAATGAGAAACTGACGCTTGATATAGTCTTGCACGAGCAACTCGGTGAGTTGGTGGTGGCTTTCTTGCAGTCCGGGATATTGTTCAATAATATTTTGAAAGGCGCGCTCCACTTCCGGGTTGAGCTTTTTCTGCACCTTGGGCGCCACCGTTTCCAATACGATGGTTTGTACTTCCTCGAAGTCTTCAAATACTTCATTGGGCATCTTCATCTGCTGCTCATTCACAACGGTATCCAACACCACTTGTTTTTCAAGCAGCACATTCAGCTCATCGCGATAGCGCTCCCATTGTCTTTTGATTTTATCTAAGATTACCCGTTCGGCGCCTTCAAGAGGAATAACCCGGATACGCTCTGTTTGTATTTGTACCACCCCGCCTTTGTCCAAATAGTTGAGGTTATGGCTGTACTGCTCTATATTCTTTCGTAGTTCTCTTTTGGCTTCCAGCTCTTCGTTCAAAATAAGCGTGGCATAAAAAGTGGTTTCGCGCAGAAGCCGCTCATTGCTACGCGACAGTTCAATAGCGCCGGCATCTTTGCGCAATTCCATGCTCTGCCAAAAAACAATCGAGTAGCTGCACAACACAACCAAAAGCATGGCACCAAAAAGCACTGCCAGCTTTTGTTTTAGACTCAGTTGCTTTATTTTTTGTATCATATTCTACACTCGAGTTAGCTTTCGCATTTATTTTACATCTAAACCCTAAGATAAGGAAAAAATAAAGATTTTATGCCGTGGAGCACGCTGTTTCCTGCAGCAAAGAACCGGAGCACCAAGCGGGAGTTCCGTTGTGTTTGAAAAAAAGAAAGCCATGTTTTGAATGTTTTTTCTCAAAAATCTATTGTATATTTACTACGGGATGTCCTGTGGCATTGTTCTTGGTTGTATGCTTTAAATAAGAAAGAAAAAACAAAAGTTATTATGAAAAGGGAATGGATCTACAAATTGGTATTGGGTTTGTGCTTGCTTATAGGAGTGGAAACCCACGCACAGCATAGCACAGCAGGTATTGTCTTTTTTGAGGGCTCTTGGCAGGAGTTACTTGCCGAGGCAAAGAAAACGGGGAAACCTTTCTTTGTGGATTTCTATACCGACTGGTGCGGACCTTGTAAAATGCTTGAAAAAAATACCTTCCGGAATAAAGAAGTAGGTGATTTTGCCAATAAAAATTATATTGCCTACAGGATAAATGCCGAAAAAGGCGAGGGCATAGAACTGGCCGATAAGTATCGCATACGTGCCTATCCGAGCATTTACTTCTTTGATTCAGAAGGGCGACTGGTTGAAAAAGTGATAGGCTATCACACACCCGATCGCTTCTTATACGTGATGGAGCAAATCTTAGCAAAGATCAAATAAAGGCTTGCAGGGGCAAGCATAAAACAAAAACGGCGGAAAGCTCTCATGGCCTTCCGCCGTTTACTTTTAATTACGGGTTGGTTTTTTATTGCCACATGATGCTGATTTTTTCGGGGCTTATTTCCTTGAATTCGATGACCCACTGCTCGTCACCCACCCGGACGCGCACTTTGCGCTCATCTATCTTTTCCCAACTGCCTTTGACCATCTCATGCGCATCGTTGGGGGCAAGGGTCAGCCAATGAAAGGTGCCGTCTTCATCGAACTTCATGCGTTCGCGAAAGCGGGCCGGCGGCAACGACGTGCCTTCCTTGACATAGACTTCCATGCCATTTTGGTCTTGCTCACGCGCGTGCACCCAAGTCGATTGAAAAATGATACTTTCGTATTGCTTATTTTGCCCGTTGCTGCTGCTTTGTTGGCTTTTTTTACTACATTGATGAGCGGAGGCCACTACCCAAAGGCAGCCGAGCATCGTCAAGATAAACATTTTACAGGATGGTGTTTGCATAGGAAACTTATATTAAATCGTACTTTACAAGCAAGATAATGAATCAAATAGATATGGACAACCGGGCTATAGCACGCCAATTGGAATTATATGCACAACTGCTTGACCTGCACGGAGTGGAACAGAAAGCGCGCGTGTACCATGCTGCTGCTTTCCGGATAGAAAAGCAAGAGGTCCCCGTAGCCGGACTGGCCGTGTCTGACTTGACAAAGCTGCCGGGTATCGGAAAAAGCATTGCCGAAAAAATCAAAGAAATTGTTGAAACAGGTAGTTTCAAAGAGTTGAACGAGCTGTTGGAGCGCACACCCCAAGGATTGCTTGACCTGTTTCAGGTCAAGGGGTTGGGTGTGAAAAAAATCAGGCGGTTGTGGGAAGAGTTGGGCATTGATTCTTTGGAAAGCCTTGAAAAGGCCTGTTTGGAGGGAAAGGTGGCTGCTTTGCCCGGTATGGGTGAAAAGACCCAGCAGGCCATCATGGAAAGCATTGCTTTTTTGAAGCAGACACAGGGCAAGCGCTTGTGGGTACAGGCAGCAGCACGTGCAACCGGCCTGCAAGAGGAAATACAAAACCAATTGAAAACCGAAGTGCAATGTGTAGGGCAGCTGGCACGCAAAGAGCCGGTGGTGTCTGCCATTGAACTGATGGTATTGACTGAGTCGCCGGCTGCCCTGCATGCCTGCTTGCGTAAGATTGACTACCTGAAAGAGACACCTGAAAGCAGTGGGCTTTTCTGTTGGCGGGGCATAGATGAAGGGGCGCAGTTGCCGGTCGAGGTGCATACCGTCACGCCGGAACACCGTGCTTCCATGCACTTGATACTGACGGCCACAGAGGCGCATTTGGGGTATCATCTGAACGGCCAAACCTTGCTTCAAACAGCGCTCAACATGCCGGCTGCCCCATCGGAACAGGCCATTTATGCGCGCTTGGGGGTGCCTTACATCATTCCCGAAATGAGAGAAGGAAAGCACGAATGGGAGTGGGCAAAAAAATACACACCGGAGCAGCTTGTGGAGCGGGAAGACCTGCGGGGGGTGGTGCACGCTCACACAACCTACAGCGACGGCAAAAATACCCTTACCGAAATGGCAGAAGAGGCACGGCGCTTGGGTTACGAATACTTGGGCATCACAGACCACTCGCAGTCGGCTTTTTATGCCAACGGGTTAAGCGAGGAGCGCGTGCGCAAACAGTGGCAAGAAATCGAGCAAATCAACAGCCGGCTACAGGACTTTCAGTTGTTGAAGGGCATTGAGGTGGATATCTTGGCAGATGGCAGCTTGGACTACCCCGATGACTTTCTGGCGCAGTTCGATTTTGTGATTGCTTCTGTCCATTCGGCGCTTTCCACGAGCCGTGAAAAGGCAACTCAACGCTTATTGAAGGCCATTGAAAATCCGCATGTTGATATTTTGGGACACTTGACCGGGCGTATTTTGCTTGCGCGCGAAGGCTATCCGCTCGATATGGAGCAAGTCATACGGGCGTGTGCCGAACATCAGGTGGCCATTGAGGTGAATGCCAGCCCTTCGCGCTCGGACCTGGATTGGGAGTGGATTTTTTATGCCATGGAGCAGGGGGTGAAACTACTGATTACGCCTGACGCACACAGCTGCGAAGAACTGCAGTATATGGATTGGGGCTTGCAATTGGCACGAAAAGGCGGCATGACCAAAGAGGTGTGTCTGAACTGCTTAAGCAGCACGGCTTTTTTGAGTTTTTGCGCAAAAAAAGGCTGAGCGGTTATGTGTGGGGTTGCCGTTATATGGGACAAGCATGCCCGCCTCAACGACCACCCTATGCGGCAAATGCTCAAGCAGCTGAGCAAGCGTGGTCCCGATGATGAACATTTCCTGCAACTACCTCTTACTCATGGACAGTTGTTTATGGGGCACACTTTGCTTCGCTTCTATGAGCATGCGCCCCGCCAACCGGTGCGCAACCCGGCGTATCCGCTTTATCTGGTTTACAACGGGCAGATTTACAACACTACAAAGCTAAGCAGGCGCTTCTCTTTGTCTCATGTACCTTCCGATACGGAGCTGCTTTGGTACTACCTTTATGCACAGACTAATGGAGAGAGTGTACCGGCATTGGAAGGCATGTATGCATGGGTAGCTTACGACCACCTAAATAACCGTTTGCTGTTGGGACGTGATGAACAACTCATCAAGCCCTTATATTACTATGAAGATGAAAACTACTTGATTATTGCATCGGAAATCAAGGCGATTCAGGCAAGTGGTTTGTGTCGCCTTACGCTCTGTGCCCGGCAAATACAGCACTATTGGCGGTTCCGGGCACCGGAAACGGGCAACACTTTCTTCCGGGAAATCAAAGCTTTGCCGGCCGGCATGTGGCAGTTCCCGCTTCAGCCACAAAGGCAACTCACACACCACAAGAAGCGGCTGGGCGAGGTAAACCCTTTGCACTTTACCTATACGCACCTGTCCGAAACACAAATAGTAGAAAGTGCCTATGGTTGGTTATTGGAGGCGGTAGCCATGCAAAGCCGGGTGGGTAGTCCGGCAGTGTGGTTAAGTGGGGGCGTTGATTCTTCTTTGCTGTTGGCTCTATTGCATGAAGGAGGAGAAAAAGCAGTGCCGGCACTGACCATCGTGCCCGGGCAAGAGGGAAAAAGACCGCGCACTGCCACGAAAGATGTTTATTACGCGCAGAAAGTAGCACGTTATTTTCAAGCCGAGTGGCATCCGGTGGAGGTGCGAAGGGATGAATTCCTTGAACAACTGCCCGGCTTTTGGCAGCTTGCAGACCAACCTATTGCCGACCCGGCTACTGCCTTGGTGCACCTATTGGCAGCGCAAACCGCCCCCATAAGCCGCTGTGTGTTGGCGGGCACCGGGGCAGATGAATGGTGGGCCGGTTATGAACGGCACCGGGCATGGGCTTATTATTTGAACCATACCGCCTGGTGGCACCGGCTTGCACGCCTCGCCAAACCATGGGTAAAGCGACTGCCTTTGATGCATGACCGGGTGCGTCAACTGAAAAAATGGCTCTTCCCTCTGACCGGCACGCCGCCCGAATATTTGTACTACGAATGGGCTTCTTTGCGCTTGCCTGCTGCTTTGCCCAAGTACCTGCCACCTTTGCACACAACGGCAGCCGCCCTGCAGTTTGACCGCAATTTTTATTTGCCGCAGGTGCTACTGTCTGCCCAAGATTACTATGCCGGCCGGCATGCCGTGGAAGTACGAGTGCCCTATTTGATGCCTTTTATTTTACGCTTACTGCAACGCTTGCCTGCCGATATGCTTTTAGCCAAGGGCAAGAAGTGGGTATTGAAAACACTCTTGCAGCGCTTAGCCCCCGGCTTGGCACCGGTAGCCAAGCGCAGAAAAGAAGGCTTCGGGGTGCCTCTGGGAGACTGGATGCGCCAAACGGCTGACGCCTCTTTGTGGGCTGTGTTTCGAAATGCCCAAGCCCCTGTTTATGAGCATATTGACTTTGAAGATGTGCAGGCATTATGGAAACAACATCTTCACCACCACGATGACTTTACGCATGAACTATGGGCGGTGCTGCAGATGAATGCGTTTTTGCAGGCTCAATAGCGAGGTGCTTTTTAGCACCCCGCTTGTATGTTTTTTGATAAAAAAGCCCTTCCGGCGCGTTGTTTTTCATGCCAAAATTCCTTAGCTTATCTAAACATTTAGATTTTATTTTTAAACCATCTAAACACAAGGCTTATGGCAGCAGAACTGTTGAAAATACACCCGCAAAATCCGGAAGAGCGCAAAATACGGAAGGTAGTGGAATGCCTGAAGGAAGGGGGCGTGATTATTTACCCTACCGACACGGTTTATGGCATTGGTTGCGATATCCACAAGAAGCAGGCTGTGGAACGTCTATGCAGAATCAAAGGTGTGGACCCCAAAAAAGCACGGCTTTCTTTTATTTGTCATGACCTGAGCCATATTGCCGAGTATGCCAAGGTGGAAACGCCTATTTTTAAAATCATGAAGAAAGCACTGCCCGGACCTTTTACCTTTATTTTGCCTGCCAACAGCAAAGCCCCCGACGGCGTGCTTTATAAGCGCAACACCGTAGGTATTCGTGTGCCCGACCACCCCATTCCGCGCATGATAGTAGAGCAGCTTGGAAATCCCATCATCACTTCGTCGATTCATGATGAAGACGAAATCATAGAATACACCACAGACCCACAAGAAATTTACGAGCGCTTTAAGCATTTGGTGGATATTGTCATTGATGGCGGACCGGGCAACAACGTGCCTTCTACTATTGTGGATTGCTCAAATGGAGAGGTAGAGGTAATACGCGAGGGTGCAGGCGACATTTCCATGTATGTATAGGCAGAGAAAGCAATGCAGTTTGTAGTAAAGGTAATATCCATAGAACAAGGAAAAACCCTTTTTATTCATCGTTTTCAGCGTTTCGAGCAAGCATATGAATTTTATTGGATGCTCAATGGAACGATTTTTTTCGAAAAAGTATGTGTAAAACTGTTGACTGCCGACTACGAGTTGATTAGTTCGTTTGAGAGCCGTGCGCCCGACCAAATCAACAATCGTTAGGCTGTCAGCAGCAGTAGAAATGGATACAGAAAGGCGCTATCGCTCACGATGCGGTAGCGTTCTTTTTTAGAAAAAAAAGAAGGATAGCGAACCACTGCCCACAAGGTAGTTGCCATTGCCCAAAGCACAAGCATCAAAGCCGGGTGTTGCCACAAAGCGGCAGCCAGCAAGGCTGCCCAGATGATGAGCGTAACAATCAAACGGTGCATGTGCCGGTCAGGCAACCATTGAGCCAGCGAGCGTTGTCCGTCTTTTTGGTCGGAATGCCGCTCATACATGGCAATGATGAGCAAATTGGCCCATGCCAGCAGCAGCAGACTGCCCCCCAGCAAGTAAGTGTCGCCTGTAAGGCAACGCAGCCGGCAAGCTGCCCAGTGCCACAAGCCGGCGCCGGCTATATAAATAGCAGCCACGCGCAGCTCTTTACTGACATCAACCCAGCAATAAGGCAGCAGTTCCAAAGCAAAGTGTATGGCTGAAAACAGCCCTAAGCCCAAGCCGGCATAAATAACCGGAGCAGGTGCCCACCGCCATAAAAGCCACACATCGACCACCAACAACAGTCCGCCCACCGCAGTTAGAGGCTTAAAAAAACGTTGGTGAACACGATGACGGAAGGTATGTGCACGATGACGGATGCGCAGGGCATCCCATAAGTGGTCAGCCGTGTAAATAAGCCACACCGAAATACCCAGTATCAAATAGGGGGGCAGTTGTGTGAGTGCTTGCTGCGACAAGTAGCTGAAAGCATACAGAACCGCACAGGCACTCAAACAAACATCGATGCTTAGGGCACGCAGCCATTTCCATAAGGTGCACATGTTCACAGGCTTTTTACAAAAATAGTGCATTGAAATTTCTACCTTTCATCAAAAGCCTGTACATTTGTTGAAACGACTTATCCAGAAAGACCGAGGCAATGGGGCCGTTGACGTCTTAGCAACCATGCACGCCCGTGCATAAGGTGCTAATTCCCACCCTCTCGCTGTGTGGAGGGAAAGATAAGTCAGCTTCGAGCCGTCGCTGATTTTTCTGTGCATAAGTCCACCGGTGGTATCACCTTTTTTCTGCTTGCCAAACAGAAAGAAGTTTGTTTTTACTTTTTAATTAAACCAACAGCTATGAGTGTACATCCTATTGAAGAGGCATTGAAGCAGCGCATCTTGGTATTAGATGGTGCCATGGGCACCATGATTCAGCGCTACAAGCTCACCGAAGCCGACTATCGCGGTGAGCGCTTCCGCGATTTCCCCCACGAGCTTAAGGGAAACAATGACCTCTTATCTTTGACACAGCCGCATATCATTCAGGAAATTCATGAGCAGTATTTGAAGGCCGGTGCCGACATCATCGAAACCAACACCTTCAACAGTACCGCCATCTCACAAGCCGACTACCATTTGCAAGAGGTGGTATATGAGCTGAATTATGCTTCGGCGCGTTTGGCGAAAGAGGTAGCCCGCCGCTTTACGGACAAGCCCCGCTGGGTGGCCGGTTCCATAGGACCCACCAACCGGACTGCTTCCCTTTCGCCCGACGTGAACCGGCCGGCTTATCGTGCCATTACCTTCGACGAGCTTGTGGAGGCCTACTACGAGCAGGTGCGCGGACTGGTAGAGGGGGGCGTCGATTTACTGCTGGTTGAAACCGTCTTCGACACACTGAACGCCAAAGCAGCTCTTTTTGCCATTGAAAAGTACTTCGAAGACAGCGGCAAAGCCCCTTTGCCGGTGATGCTTTCGGGCACCATTACCGATGCCAGCGGGCGCACCTTGTCGGGGCAAACCGTTGAAGCTTTTTTGGTGTCTTTGTCGCACTTCCCCTTGCTAAGCATTGGACTGAACTGTGCCTTGGGGGCAGACCTGATGCGCCCCTATGTGGAGACCTTGGCCAAACAAGCCCCTTTTTTCACTTCGGCACATCCCAACGCGGGTTTGCCCAATGCCTTTGGACAATATGACCACACGCCCGAAATCATGGGGCAAATGATAGAGGAGTTTTTGCGCGAAGGCTGGTTGAATATCGTAGGGGGGTGTTGTGGCACCACGCCGGAACATATCCGCCTGATTGCCGGGCTGGCACAACGTTATGCCCCGCGGCAGCGCCCTGCCAAGCGCCATGTGACAGCGCTGAGCGGCTTGGAGCCCTTGTATGTAAACGAGGTCACGGGCTTTGTCAACATAGGGGAGCGCACCAACGTATCGGGCTCTCGCAAGTTTGCCCGCTTGATTCGGGAAGGGAACTACGAAGAAGCCCTGTCGGTAGCACGCCAGCAGGTGGAAAACGGTGCGCAGATGATCGACGTCAATATGGACGAAGGCATGCTTGATGCCGAGGCTGCCATGACCCACTTCCTGAATCTGATTGCTTCGGAGCCGGACATTGCCCGTGTGCCGGTGATGATTGACTCTTCGAAGTGGAGTGTATTGGAGGCAGGCTTGAAATGTGTGCAGGGCAAGGCAGTGGTTAATTCTTTGTCTTTGAAAGATGGCGAGGAAGAGTTTTTACGGCGTGCGCGCTTGGCACGTCGCTATGGGGCTGCCGTGGTAGTGATGGCTTTCGATGAGCGGGGGCAAGCCGACACCTTCGAACGGCGCATTGAAATTTGTGAGCGTGCTTACCGCTTGCTCACCGGGCGCCTGAATTTCCCCCCGGAGGATATCATCTTCGACCCCAATGTGTTGACTGTGGGCACCGGCATTGCCGAGCACGCCAACTATGCCCTTGACTTTGTGCGGGCTGTGGCATGGATAAAGCAAAACTTGCCCCATGCCAAAACCAGTGGTGGCATCAGTAACGTATCTTTTTCTTTTCGTGGCAACGACCGCGTGCGCGAAGCCATGCACTCGGCTTTCTTATATGAAGCCATTCGCGCCGGCTTGGATATGGGCATTGTGAATGCCGGCATGATAGAAGTGTATGAAGAAATTCCCAAAGACCTGCTCGAACACGTCGAAGATGTGTTGTGGAACCGCCGCCCCGATGCCACCGAACGGCTCATTGCTTTTGCCGAAACGCTCAAGAGCGATGGGGCGCAAGTCGAAAAGCAAGCCGAAGCCTGGCGGGAAGGCAGTGTCGAGGAGCGCCTTAAACACGCTTTGGTCAAAGGCATCACGGACTACATAGAAGCCGACACCGAAGAAGCACGCCGCAAGTACGGTTCCCCTTTAAAAGTCATAGAAGGTCCACTGATGGACGGCATGCGGGTTGTGGGCGATTTGTTTGGCGCCGGTAAAATGTTTTTGCCACAAGTGGTAAAAAGTGCCCGGGTCATGAAAAAATCCGTGGCTTACCTGATTCCTTTTCTTGAAGCAGAAAAACAGCAAAACCCACACAACAGTGCCGCCGGCAAAATACTATTGGCTACCGTGAAAGGCGATGTGCACGACATAGGAAAAAACATCGTAGGCGTAGTGCTGGCTTGCAATAACTACGAAATCATCGATTTGGGCGTGATGGTGCCTGCCAATAAAATCATCGAGGAAGCCAAAAAACAAAAGGTAGATATCATCGGGTTGAGTGGCCTGATTACCCCCAGCCTTGACGAAATGGTGCATGTAGCAAAAGAAATGGAGCGCGAAGGCATGAAAGTGCCTTTATTGATTGGAGGGGCTACCACTTCACGGGCGCACACAGCCGTGAAAATAGCGCCGCACTATAGCGCGCCGGTGGTGCACGTACTGGATGCCGGGCGTAGTGTGCCGGTGGTGAGCGCCCTGTTGGGCGAAGAAAAAGCTTCTTTTGTGGATAGCATATCGAAGGAATACGAAGCCTTGCGGAAGCAATATGAGCGTAAGCAGCACACCAAAGACCTGTTACCCATAGAAGAGGCACGTGCCAACCGCCCGGCAATAGATTGGCAGCTTTCGCCTATCTATGAGCCACGGCAGCCCGGCATTCACTATCTGATGGACTACCCCATAGAAGAAATTGCCGCCTACATAGATTGGACGCCTTTCTTCTGGGCATGGGAGTTGAAAGGCAAATACCCCGCCATTTTGGAAGATGAAACCTATGGGCAAGAAGCCCGCAAGCTCTTGTCCGATGCCCGGCAGATGCTACAGGAAATTATTCAGAAAAAGCGTTTGAAAGCCCATGCCGCTTTTGCCCTGCTGCCTGCCAATGCCGTGGGCGATGATATTGTGGTATATGACACACAAGCCAAAGTCCAAGGTCCTGTCGTTTATGCGGGCATTTCCTTGCCTTTGCCTGTGAAAACAGTTTTTCACATGCTGCGCGAGCAAAAACGAAAGGCGCAAGGCTTGCCTAATCTGTCATTGGCTGATTTTGTAGCGCCCGTTACTTCCGGCCGTGTCGATTATATCGGTTGTTTTGCCGTGACTACCGGCATCGGCTTGGATGCGTGGGTTCAGCAATTGGAAGCGGAGCACGACGATTATCGCGCCATCATGGCTAAAGCACTGGCAGACCGTCTGGCAGAAGCCTTTGCTGAGTTGTTGCATGCGCGTGTGCGGCGTGAGTTCTGGGGATATGCTGCCCAAGAAAAGCTATCGATGGAAGAGATTATTGCCGAGAAGTACCAAGGAATTCGTCCGGCAGCCGGCTACCCCGCTTGTCCCGACCATACGGAAAAGCGCTTGATTTTCGACTTGCTCCGGGCAGAAGAAAAGCTGGGCGTCGCCTTGACCGAAAGCTATGCCATGTATCCTACTGCTTCGGTGAGTGGCTGGTATTTTGCCCATCCCGAATCGCGCTATTTTGGTATAGGTAAGATTGGCTCCGATCAGTTGCAAGATTATGCAAAGCGTAAGGGCTTGGAATTGAGTGAAATGGAAAAATGGCTCCGCCCTTATTTGAATGAATAGAAACGTGGGAAGTGTGTAAGTTTAAGGCATGGATTTTGCTGTTTTTATCTTGTTCAACCCTAAATTCTCAAAATTATGAAAAGGTTTTTGTATCCTTTATTTTCTTTGACTCTGATGATATTGTTGCTGACTGCCTGCAAAGGCGACAAAGGCGACCCGGGTATTCCGGGACCTGCCGGTGCGCAGAATGACAGCTCTGCACTATTGTTTGATGTGGGTGAAGTACAAGTTGTGTTGCGTGATGCTTATTACGCCGATAGCACACCGGTGGGGGGAACGCCCGACCCCGATACGCTGCTTGTGAAGTATCATTTCGGAAAGCCTTTCCTTGAGCTTAAACCTTCCGGACCGGGCTATCCATCAGGAATAGATATAGATTTGATAGATTCAACCTTGCTTAACAATGTGAGAATGTACATGGAGTTTTTACAAGGGGCTTCTCTTGAGAGCATCACTATAGAAGAAGTACAAAGCCTAAATATTGAAGTAACCCACGACATAAAAACGCAGGGTAAAGTTAAGCGCTGGCAGGGCAATGTTTATTTTTTCCCAGGAGGGCAAAATTTGACAATCAATAAGCTTGCATATGATGCTGCCACGGAAATGCTTTCTTTTGAAATTACATTGACCTTTGACCAGGTAGCATCGGACCCCCAAGGGCTCAACTCCAAGAATACAAGTGCTGTCGTTTCCGGTAAGGTGCACGTGTTGGAAGTTGTTTACAGACCCTGATTTTATAAATGCTTTAAAACGTGAATGCCCTCGAAACCTTTCTTGGTTTTGAGGGTTTTTTGTATGTTTACTATCAAAAATACTTTTCGTGTACAGCAATATGTATATCATCAAAGTAAAGGGCAAAGCAAAAATTCCGGATTATATTCAAATCCGCGACGATAACTTTGTATTGGTTGCTTATTTCCGCGCCGATCGCCCGCTGAAAGATAAAGATTTGGAAAAGCTGAATCTTGTAGGTAAAGAAGCAGCACTCAGACAGTTGATAGAGCAGATTCCCTATGGGAAGCTGCAAAAATTAGACTTGTGAATATGATGGACAACCACCCGGATATAGTTGTGAGCGTCAAAGGGGCTACTATTTATCAAAATGGTATGCCGGTGCTCAGCGATGTGTATTTCGACGTGCACAAAGGCGAGTTTGTGTATATCGTAGGGCGTACGGGCAGTGGTAAAAGCTCGTTGCTGAAAACCCTGTATGCCGATTTGCCACTTTACAAAGGCGATGCACAAGTGGCCGGCATTCAATTGTTCAATATCAAGCGAAAAGAAATACCGAAACTGCGCCGGCGTATTGGTATTGTCTTTCAGGACTTTCAGCTATTGATGGATCGCAGTGTGGCAGAAAACCTCTTTTTCGTGATGCGGGCAACCGGCTGGCGCAGTACAGCCAAAATGAAACAACGCATGAATGAAGTATTGCTACGGGTGGGGTTAAGCGGGGCGGCTGCCAAGATGCCCCATCAGCTGTCAGGCGGTGAGCAGCAGCGGGTGGTTATTGCCCGTGCTTTATTGAATGAGCCGGCTATTCTCATTGCCGACGAGCCTACCGGCAATTTGGATCCGGCAGTGGGGGAAGAAATTATGGATTTGTTTATGAAGATTAACCGTAGTGGCACGGCTGTCTTGATGGCAACCCACAATTACCACTTCATAGAACAATTCCCGGCACGTGTGCTGAAATGTGAGCATGGCACCTTGCTTGATTCCAACCTGCAGGATTTCGACTTGAAAACCTTATTATAGCTTAGCTTAATCACCGGCAGGTATTTGGCAAAATAAAAACAGGTAAGAACCCGGTTCCTACCTGTTTCTTTATGGTTGTTTGGCAACAGTGTTTCATTGCATACCGCGCAGCTCATCTACCGGGCGACGCTCACCGTCTTTGTATCCTTGCACATAAGCATCTTTGATGCCCAGCTTGCGCACGGCATCGCGGAAAGCGACGGCATCTTCATAGCTGCGGAAGATGCCAAGTGTATAATAGCGGTTGACGGTATTTCCCGAGGCGTCTTCATCGGTAAAAGAGAGCTGTACTTTGAAGAAGATACCTTTCTCTTCGTTTTTGCGCTGTGCGTTCTCCTCTATTTGGCGCTTCAGCTGCTGGTTACGGCTTTCCAAGGCGCTGATTTGATTGTCTTTGGTTGCCAGCTGGTCGCGTAGCTCTTGAAGCTCTGCCTCTAAGGTACGCAGTTCTTGGTTAAGCTGGTCTTTTTCCTCGTGCATGGCTTTCAAATCCTCTAAGGAAGTGGATTTGAGTTTCTTTTTCCACTCCTTATAGATTTTCTTTTCTTCTTTGCTCATGCGCTGTGCTTGCAGGTGGCCACCTACAAGAACAAAGCTTATTATCAGTAAAATAAATCTCATGATTTTATGGCGTTTAAATTCTTTTTATTCGATTCAACATAAAGCTTTTTTATAGAATGCCTTCCAAGGCTTCCTTGATATCCACGCGCACACCATCGCGATAGGCCACAATCCAGGCATCTTTGATACCCATGCTTTGTAAATATTTTTTGAATTTGTCGGCCTCCCAATAATCATTGAAATATCCGATGGTGTATTTTTTTATCCCCCCTTCATCTTCCACCTTCATATCGGCCTCTTGTGTAATGCGGCTGCTTAGGTCAATACGCTCATAGGCTCCTACCTGTACCCGGAAGTACACACCGCGCTCGTCCGGTCCCTGGCGGCTGGTGGCATCTACTTCTTGGCGCTGTTGCTCCAGCTGTTGGTTCTCTTCACGCAGCTGAGCAAGGCGGCTATCTTTCTCACTTAGCTGTGAGCGTAGCATTTCCAACTCTTGTCTGGTTTGATTGATTTTTTCCTTGATTTCTTCTTGTTCTTCCACCATTTGCTTAAAAGCCAGTGGGTTCATGGCTTTCTTTTTCTTTTTCCACGCTTTTTTTTCTGCTTTGCTCATTTGAGCAAAAGCCGGCGAGGAGGGATTCAGGCATAAAAAACCCCCCAGTAGAAGCATGAGTAAGCTTGTTTTAAATACTTTCATAGGTCAGTAGATTCTAAAAAACAGACAGAACATTTGAAAATTACGGTTAAAGTACGAAAAAGTTGTCATTTATGTGGTAGTAATTACATTATCTTTTGCTGCAGTCTTCTACCTCGCCGCCCAAAATAATGGCAAGTGCATCTTTCATATCCATAGGGATACCATTGCAAAAAGCAATGATTTCGGGATTGGGAATGCCCAGCTGCAGCAGATGTTTCCGGAAGTTTTCAGCCAGCCAATAATCTTTGAAGTAACCCACTACATAAAAGGTTTCATTGTCATATTGATAGGCATGCATATCTGTATTTTTTAATATTCTGTCAGGGATTTCCACGCCCTTGACCACGCCCTGAAAGCGTATGCGCATATAAACCCCCTGACGCACACTCGGAAGCGGGCGCGAGGCGTTAATTTCACGCACTTCTTCTTCCAGCAACCGGTTCTCGTTACGAAGCCGCATAAGTAGCTGCTCCTTTTCTATAATAGCGGTACGGAGTGCCTGTACTTCTTTTTGTTTGTTTGCTTTTATGCGTCGTAGTGAGTCGTTGCCTTCTACAAGTGCCTTGAATTCAAGAGGTGATGTTTTTTTGTAAATATTGTACCAATGCTTGGCTTCTTCGCGTGACATCTGTGCAATTGCACCGGGGGCGTTTGCCAAAAAGAAGTATATAGTAAGAGAAAAAAACAAAAGCTTCATAAAGGGCATTTTTTTAGTCCTAAACACCTACGCCAACAAAAAATAAAAAGTTGCTTGGTGCCAAGCAACTTTTTATTGGAAAATATGATGTTTTTTGAGCTATTCTAAGCTTCCAATCATTTTCTTGGGATCCACCCATTCGTCGAACTGTTCGGCGGTGAGCAAGCCCAGCTCAATAGCCGCTTCTTTTAGGGTTTTTCCTTCTGCATGTGCCTTTTTGGCTATTTTAGCTGCGTTTTCATACCCAATATAGGGGTTAAGAGCGGTTACCAGCATCAAAGAGTTATTGAGGTGATGTTGAATGCGCTCATAGTTGGGCTCAATGCCTACGGCACACTTATCGTTGAATGACTCGCAAGCATCGCCCAACAGGCGGGCAGAAGTAAGCAGGTTGAATATCATCATAGGACGGAACACGTTCAGTTCAAAGTGCCCGTTCATGCCACCAATATTGATGGCGGTATCGTTGCCAATCACCTGAGCACATACCATGGTCATGGCTTCCGACTGCGTGGGGTTCACTTTGCCGGGCATGATGGAAGAGCCGGGTTCGTTGGCCGGGATATTGATTTCACCAATGCCACAGCGGGGGCCCGAAGCCAACATGCGTATGTCATTGGCTATTTTCATCAGGCTGACGGCTAATTGTTTCAGTGCACCCGAGGCTTCCACGATGCCGTCGCTGGCAGCCAAGGCTTCAAATTTGTTGGGCGCAGTGACAAATGGCAAGCCGGTGAATTCGGCAATACGGGCAGCTACTTTTTCGGCATATCCTTTGGGTGTGTTCAAGCCCGTACCTACGGCAGTGCCGCCCAGCGCCAATTCGCGCAGGTGTTCGAGGCTGTTGCGCAGGGCACGCAATCCGTGGTTTAGTTGGGCTACATAGCCGGAGAACTCATTGCCCAGTGTCAGAGGGGTGGCATCCATGAAGTGGGTGCGCCCAATCTTGATTACATCTTTGAAAGCCTCGGCTTTTTGCTGTAAAGTATCGCGCAGTTTTTCGATATGGGGAATGGTGTGTTCTACAATCATCTTGTAGGCGGCAATGTGCATGGCTGTGGGGAAGGTGTCATTCGATGACTGCGACTTGTTTACATCATCATTGGGGTGCAAAAACTTCTTTTTGTCGGTCAGTTGTCCGCCTTTAAGCACATGTCCGCGGTTGGCAATCACTTCGTTTACGTTCATGTTGGTTTGGGTGCCCGAGCCCGTTTGCCACACGACCAGAGGAAACTGATCGTCAAGCTTGCCTTCGAGTATCTCGTCACACACTTTGGCAATCAAATCGGCTTTTTCTTGCGAAAGCACCCCCAATTCGGCATTGGTGAGGGCAGCTGCCTTTTTTAATATGGCATAGGCACGGATTACCTCTATGGGCATGCGGTGCCCGCCGATTTTAAAGTTTTCCCTTGAGCGTTGGGTTTGCGCACCCCAATACTTATCAGCAGGCACTTTTACTTCGCCCATGGTGTCGTGTTCAATGCGATATTCCATAGTTTTACTTTGTTTTAATTGTTGAAAAAATGAAAGTGTTTTATTCAGAGCAAAGATAATAGCTATGGCAAATATGTGGGAATGACATATCTCAAAAGCACAATAAAAAACGAATTTGAAAGAAAAGCTTTGAAAAAGAAGGGAATATATTTGCCGGATTGCGGGGCAGGGGGTATCTTTATGAAAATCAAAGAGATGGTAAAATATAAAAACTTCCGAACAGCAAAGCCGCCCGGAAGTCCCAACCTAACTTTATGAAAACTACAAATGAAAAAGCAATTTTGTTGTCTATGGTGAATATAACGATAGTCTGAAAAAAAGGTTACACTTTTTTAGAATTTTTTACCGGTGCCGTGCTTTGGCTTTTAATGAACAAACTGCCAATGAAACTCAACCCACCCAAGATAACGACTGCCAAGGTTTGAATAGTATGCATGAAGGTAGCAAAAGACAGGGAAAAGTCCTTGGGTAATCCATACATCATGAAGGCGTTCATAACAAGGAAATGATAAGCCCCAATGCCTCCCTGAACAGGGGCTGCAATGCCCAAGCCACCCAATACCAAAATACTGAGCCCGGCAAGTATGCCCAGTTGTGCCGTTTGCGGATGACAGAAGAAGAGCACATAAGCCATCAGATAGTACATCAGCCAAATAAGAACAGTAAAAAAGAAAAAGGCAGGCTTGTTTTTTACTTTGCGTACGCTGAGCACACCGGCCCATAACCCTTCGAGCAAGCGCAGCGCCTTTTGTATAAAGGCAAGGTGGCGGTAACGCTTGGCAATAAAAAACAGCAAGACAAAGCAGCCCACTGCACCGGCCGTCAACACTACCCATGCCCATACGTTATTTTGCAGGCTTGTGATCCACTGATTGGCTTTTTCACCAAATAAGTTTAAGATAAATTGCCCGATACGCGCCGACTCCATGACAAGGGTAAGCATGACCAAGCCCAGCAGGATGAACAAATCAATGATGCGCTCGGTAATCACCGTGCCAAACGACACATTGGCCGGCACCCTGTCGGTTTTTTGCAGTAAGGCACAGCGGGTAACCTCACCCATGCGGGGCAGCAGCAAGTTGGCAAAATAGCCGGTCATGACCGCCACAAATGAATGGCTTATTTTCACCCTGTAACCCAGCGGATCAAGCAGATAAAGCCAGCGATAGGCACGTGCCCAATGCGATACAAAAGCAAAAAAGAAGGAAAGAAGTATCCAACCAATGGGTGCCTGCTGAAAGAGGCTTTTTACCTGGCTCAGGTCTTGATCGCGAAAGGTATAAATAAGAAGTCCTATGCCGGCAACTAAAGGCAGGGCATAGGACAGCAAATAACGCACTACTTTTTTCATTAAGGTAAGCGGTTGTTTTCGTCGGGAAAAATAACAGTGGGTTTGAAGTTCTTGGCTTCTTCCACGCTCATGAATGCATAGGATATGATAATGACCACATCGCCCACTTGCACTTTGCGCGCCGCCGGACCATTGAGGCAAATCATACCGCTGTTGCGTTCCCCTTTGATAACGTAGGTCTCCAGCCGCTCGCCATTATTGATATTGACCACTTGCACGCGTTCGCCCTCAATCAGGTTGGCTGCTTCCATCAGAGCTTCGTCGATGGTAATGCTTCCCACATAATGCAGCTCGGCTTGTGTTACCTTTACTCGGTGAATTTTAGATTTAAATACTTGAATCATCATGACTCTTTGGGGTTTGAGGCAGCAAAGTTAAGAAAACAACAACACATTGTCTATCAATCGTACTTCGCCCACATAGGCAGCAATACACAAAACTACTTCCTTATGACGGTGTATGTCTTTTACTGCGCTAAGAGTATAACCATCTGCCACCTCAAAATATTCCAAACGGATGTCTTTTTTTTGTAAAGGTGCGAAGACCGACGCCACCCACTTTTTGACTTCTTCTACTGAAACACCATTGAGAAGACGCTGCTTGGCTTCTTGCAGTGTTTGATGGAGGATGACAGCCTCGCGGCGTTGCGCCGGCGTCAGGCGCCGGTTCCGTGACGACATGGCCAAGCCGTCGGCTTCACGCACAATGGGGCAGGGCACCACTTCTACCGGAAACGACAGGTCCGCTACCAGTTGACGAATGATAAGGTATTGTTGATAATCCTTTTGCCCGAAATAAGCCTTATTGGGCTGAACAATATGAAATAGCTTGGATACCACCAAGGCTACGCCATTGAAGTGCCCCGGGCGGTGCGCTCCTTCCATCACTTGCTCTAAGTGCCCAAATGAAAAACGAAGCACCGGCGGGGCAGGATACATCTCTTGTTCTTGGGGGGCAAACAGCAAATCGCAGCCTACAGACTCCAGCAGCCGGCGGTCTGCTTCCAACGTACGCGGGTATTTGGCCAGATCGGTAGGGTCGTTGAACTGAGTAGGGTTCACAAAGATGCTGCACACCACCACGTCATTTTCTTCCTTGGCGCGGCGCACCAAGGACAAATGCCCCTCGTGCAAAGCCCCCATGGTAGGTACAAAGCCGATGCTTTTCCCTTCTTTTTTAAAAGTCAGGCATTGTAAATGAGCCTCTTGCGGGTTTTTCAAAAAGAGCATAGATTAGGCATTATAGCATGAATCGAGCGCAATAATAAGGCTTTTTTGAAAAAAACAATTGAAAAGACAAATTTTTTTAGTAAATTTGCATGAGTTTAAGCGACTTAGCACACTTCTGCTTCAAGTGTTTGCCAAGTTGTATTCGTCCATCAAAACGATTACCGAGATGTCAAAGCTTAAGATCCTTTACGCAGCGAGCGAAATCAACCCTTTCCTTCAAACCTCCAAGGTAGCTGACTTTGTGCGCCGCTTGCCCCAGGCAATGCAAGAGCGCGGGATGGAAATTCGTATTCTGGTGCCCCGCTTTGGTATTATCAACGAGAGAAAAAACCGCTTACATGAAGTAGTTCGCTTGTCAGGGATTAATATATCGGTGGGCGACGAGGAGAAACCCTTGATTATCAAGGTGGCTTCGGTGCCCAATGCCAAAATGCAGGTTTATTTTGTCGATAATGACGATTACTTCCAAAGAAAGTCTGTTTTTGTAGATAAAAACAATCAATTCTTCGAAGATAACGACGAGCGGGCAGTCTTTTTCTGCAAAGGGGTGCTCGAAACGGTGAAGCGCCTCGGTTGGGCTCCCGACATTGTGCATTGCAACGATTGGATTACCAGCCTTATTCCCATGTACATTAAAACCGTGTACAAAAAAGATCCCCTCTTCCAGCATACAAAAACGGTCTTCACTGTGTACAATAATTTTTATTCTTATAAATTTGGGGATGATTTAATTGAGAAAGTGAAAATGAACGACATGGACGATGCCAGCCTGGAAGTATTGAAAGGGGCTGATATGAGTGCCCTCATCAAGGCAGGTATGGCATATGCCGATGTGGTTCTTCGCACAAATGAAGATTATGATGAAAAACTTCAGAAGCTATTCGAAGAGCTGGAAGCACAAAACAAACCTATTGGGCAAATCACTGACGAAGAAAACATGCCCGACTACCATTACAACTTGTATAATGAGTTGGCAGGCGAAAAGTAAGCTGCCGTTATTTTTTGCACTTCTTTTTAGCCATCTTCTTTTTTCTTGTCAAGACAACATAGAAGTAGGACAACCGCCCCGCAATATGGCGGTTGTCTTTACTGATACCGTGACGGTAAAGACCAGCACCGTACTTATCGACTCTGTGCAAACCAGCAATGGGGCTTACCTTTTAGTGGGGCAGTACAACGACCCCTACTTTGGCAAAATAACCGCCAAGTCTTTCTTTGCCCTGTCGCCACGGCCGGTTGCACATGACTTTGGCAGCAATCCGCAGTTTCAAAAGCTGACCATGGTGTTGTATAAGCAGTATGCTTATGGTGATACTACCCGCTCGCAAACGGTCTATGTGCACAAAGTGGCAGAACCTATCGTAAAAGACGGGCGCTATTATTCGTTTGAGTCCAAAGCCATAGACCCCACGCCTTTGGGAAGCAAGACTTTTGCCGCTAAAGATATTTTTGGCAGAGTAGTGGAAATAGACCTGTCTGACAGTTTTCGCGACGAGATTGTAAGCCTGTTGCAAAGCACCGACTCTTTGACCCAAGAGCAGCTGGACGGCGTGCTCAACGGTTTGGCGCTTGTGCCCGATGCCGGCGACGATGCCGCTATCTTGGGTTTTTCTGCTTCATCGGCATTGCTTTCTTTTTTACGCCTCGAATACCTCGACGATAATGGTGACACACAGTATTATTACATAGGCGTGCGTCCGGCAAGCATCACCACCGGTGAGACTGCCCCGAAAGCCGTGCGATTCAACCAAGTGACAGCAGACCGCAGCGGTACCGCCTTGGCCGGTGTGGGGCTTTATGAGCCTGTGCCTGAAACATCTTTGGGCAATGCCGCTTATATGCAGGGGCTTCTGGGCGTGGGCACAAAAATAGAGTTCCCCTACTTGGCAGAGTTTCACAAGTTGGGTTTGATTGCCATCAATCAAGCTTATCTGCTTTTTTCGCCCATCGTAGATGTGGAAAATCCTTTTTATTCCCTGCCCGCCACTTTCCATTTCATAGAGCTTGATGCTGAAGGTAAGCCGGTGAAAATACCTGTTACACGCAGTGTTTCCGGCTCCACCATCGTATGGGAAGATACTACTTACCGCAAGGTGCAAACCGAAGGCTTCGATCCTTTGGGTGTTAGTCAAGATATGCTTGTGTACTACGACCCTCTGACGCGCTCCTATAACGCCAATATCACGAGTTATACGCAGTATGTGATGAATGGCCTGAGCGCACGCTATCAGGGCAATGCCAAAAAAGACAATTACGGATTGCTGATTGCACCCTCTACACTCAATAATGAAGTAAATCGCATCATTATTGGTGGACATTTGCACCCGCAAAAACGTTTACATTTAAGACTCTTTTATTCAATCATTCAAAACGAGTAGTTTATGTGTGGAATTGTCGCTTATATTGGTCATAGAGAAGCATACCCTGTCATCATAAAAGGACTCAAGCGTCTGGAGTACAGAGGATATGACAGCGCGGGAGTTGCGCTGCTCAATGGCGGCTTGAAAGTGTATAAGAAAAAAGGCAAAGTTGAAGAGCTGGAAAAGCTACTTGCCAATGTTGACGACTTGCACAGCCACATAGGCATTGGGCATACACGCTGGGCAACTCACGGTGAACCTACCGACAGCAATGCACATCCCCATGTATCAGGCGATGGCAAGATGGCTATTATCCATAACGGTATCATTGAAAACTATGCTACGCTGCGCCAAGAGCTCGAAAATAAAGGACATGTATTTCAATCTGATACCGACACGGAAGTACTGATTCATTTTATAGAAGAAATTAAAAAGCAAGAAAACTGCTCGCTGGAAGAAGCCGTACGTTTGGCTTTGAACAAGGTAGTCGGGGCGTTTGCCATCGTGGTATTGTCGCAAGATGACGAGCGTAAGCTGATAGCGGCACGCCGCAGCAGCCCCATGGTAATAGGCGTAGGCGATGGCGAATATTTTGTAGCATCCGATGCCGCGCCAATTATTGAGTACACCAATAAAGTAATCTTTTTGAATGACGACGAATATGCCGTCATTACGGATCATAGCTTGGATATCCGCACCCTGCAGGATGTGCCTACCACCCCCTACATCGAACAGCTGGACATTGAGCTGGAAGCCATCGAGAAAGGGGGCTATCCGCATTTTATGCTGAAGGAAATTTTTGAGCAACCGCGCTCTATCTATGACAGCATGCGCGGCCGCTTGGATGCTTCTACCGGACGGCTTACTTTGGGGGGGCTCATTGAATATCAAAACCGCTTGGCCAATGCCGACCGTATCATTATGGTGGCTTGTGGCACTTCATGGCATGCCGGCTTGGTGGCAGAGTATATTTTTGAAGAGCTGGCACGTATTCCCGTAGAGGTTGAATACGCTTCAGAGTTTCGTTATCGCAACCCCATCATTCGTGAAAATGATATAGTTATTGCTATCTCTCAGTCCGGCGAAACTGCCGACACCATTGCGGCTATTCAGATAGCCAAAGCAAAAGGTGCTCTTATTTTAGGTGTTTGTAATGTGGTGGGCTCTACCATTGCCCGCATGACCCATGCCGGTGCCTATACCCACGCCGGGCCGGAAATTGGGGTTGCCAGCACCAAAGCCTTTACGGCACAGCTTACTGTCTTGACCATGATGGCGCTGTTTACAGCCCATAAAAAGGGAACCATTTCAGAGGCCCGCTTCCGTCAGCTATTGGTGGGCTTGGAAACGCTGCCGAAGAAAGTAGAAGAAACGCTCGAGCGGGTGCATGAGCCTATTAAACAAATTGCCGCCTTGTTCAAAGATGCCCGCAACTTCCTTTATCTGGGGCGTGGGTGTAATTTCCCCGTGGCTTTGGAAGGGGCTCTTAAGTTGAAAGAGATTTCCTACATTCATGCCGAAGGGTATCCGGCAGCCGAAATGAAGCATGGGCCCATTGCTTTGATTGACAAAGAAATGCCCGTGGTTTTCATTGCCCTGCAAGACAGCTCCTATGAAAAGGTGATTTCCAATATTCAAGAAGTGAAAGCGCGCAATGGACGTGTGATTGCTATTGTGAACGAAGGCGATGAGGTGGTAAAAAATATGGCGGAATTTGTGATTGAAATCCCCAAAACCGAAGAGATTTTATCACCTATTCTTTCTGTGCTTCCTTTGCAGCTGCTGGCATACCATATTGCCGTGTTACGTGGCTGCGATGTGGACCAACCCCGCAACTTGGCTAAATCGGTAACTGTTGAGTAAATATGAAAAAAGCAATAGAAAGCAAACAAGCCCCCGCCCCCATAGGCCCTTACAGTCAAGCTGTATTGGCGGGCAATACACTTTACGTATCCGGGCAGATAGCCATAGACCCGGAAACCGGCGACTTACTTACTTCCAACTTGGAAGAAGAAGCCACGCGGGTCATGGAGAATATAAGGGCTATTTTGGCAGCAGCAGGCATGGACTTTTCTCATGTGGTGAAGTGCACCATCTTTCTTAATAACATGCAGGATTTTCAGCGTATCAACCAAGTATATGGGCGCTACTTCGAAGGCATGGTGCCTCCCGCACGCGAAACCGTGGAAGTCAGCTGTCTGCCCAAAAATGTAAATGTGGAAATATCGTGTATTGCAGTGAAGGCTTAGTAAAAACGCTTTACTGCTTTTTTTGAAACCAACCGGCTATGCAAACTGCTCAAATTCTTTTTCAGGCAGAAAACATTCAATTTGACAAATATCCCGACGGCCTGGTGCCGGCAATAGTGCAAGATGTTCGCACGCGCAAAGTGTTGATGCTCGGCTATATGAGCCGTGAGGCATGGCAAAAGACGATAGAAACTGCCAAAGTCACTTTTTTCAGCCGCAGCAAACAACGTTTGTGGACTAAAGGCGAGACATCCGGGCATTACTTGCACCTGCGTGAAGCACGCTTAGATTGCGATGCAGATGCCCTGTTGTTGTTGGTAGAGCCGGCAGGTCCGGTGTGCCATACCGGCGAAGATACTTGCTTCTTCGAAAACAATGTTCCCGGTGGCTTTCTTTTTCTTCATGAGTTGGCGCAGTTGATTCATGAGCGTAAAGTGGCCCCCAAAGAAGGCGCTTATACAAGCCGTCTGTTTGAAAAGGGCATTCCCAAAATTGCTCAAAAAGTAGGCGAAGAAGCTGTGGAAACGGTCATCGAGGCAATGAAGCAAGACTTGCCCCGCCTGCATGAAGAAGCGGCCGACCTGATGTATCACTTGTTGGTTTTGCTCGAGGCTTGTGACACTTCTTTTGATGCTGTGGCTGAGGTGTTGCGGCAGCGCCATCTGGCTAAGGGTAAGTAAAAGCATACAACAACAGGTTGGCGCCCATGCGTAATGCCTGTTGGCGCAGCTCCTCGGGGTCATTGTAAATGCTTTGGTCTTCCCAGCCGTTGCCCAAGTCCGATTCATACGAAAAAAAGCATACGACTCTGCCTTCATAAATGAGTGCAAAGCCTTGAGGTGGTTTGCCGTCGTGCTCATGTATTTTGGGCAAGCCTTTGGGAAAGTCGTATTTCATGTGGTAAATAGGATGACTGAAAGGGAGCTCGACAAAATCGAGCTCGGGGAAGACCTTTTTCATTTCCCGGATGGCATGCTCATACAAGCCGTAGTTGTCGTCTATATGCAGAAAACCGCCGGCAATTAAGTAATTGCGCAGATTTTGGGCTTCTTGCGCCGTAAAGGACACATGACCATGCCCCGTCATGTACACAAAGGGGTATTGAAAAATATCGGGGCTGCCCACTTCCACAATGTCTTCTTCGTCAGCCAGTGGCAGTGCTAAATGCTCTTTGCAGAAAGCAATCAGGTTGGGTAAAGCTGTTTTGTTGGCATACCAATCACCACCACCGTTGTATTTCAACTTGGCAATACGTATGGTAGGCTCTTGGGCTTGCACTGAAAAAGACGTAAATAACAGCCCTACGGTAAAGCAAAGAATACGGCAAAACAGCATCTCTTATTTTCAGATGGTCCAATGTTCTTTTAAAGGTACAAAATGAATTCGATGCCGCAAACACGACTCAAACCACTGAAGAGGCTGCTGAATTTTATCACCGGTGCGGGTATCGCATTTAAAAAAGAGATAGAACAGCTGCAGCGCTTCGCCCAGTGCTTCTGCGAGGGCATGTAGCTCTCTTTCGGCTGTTTGCCAGTCACTGCTCTGCTTGCCTTTGCGCCAGATATGATAGGCATTGTCGTGCCATTCAATAATGTTGAGCAGCTGTATGTCGTCGGTAAAACGGGCAGCAAATTGCCTTGCCAGGTAGGCATGATGGCGCTGAGGGGGAATCGTTTGCCCCGTTCTGTATAGTGCTTCGTATTTAAAATTGTCATGTATCAAAGCAATGAAACGAAGCTTGTCGTGTGTTTCATCGTTGATGAAAGGGTCGATAAGTGAAATATTGTAAAGCACTTCTTGCACATGATACAACACCATGCCTTCGGGGTGTCCGCTGCGGGGGCGCCCAAAATACAAGCCTTTTTGCCACTCGGGCCGATTCATCAAAGCTTCTTCTACTCTGTTGTGTGGGTGGAGCGTATGTTCACCTAAAAAAGGTAGAAAAAGAACCTGTGAGATGCTCATAGTTGTTGGGCGATTTGAATAATGAGACAGGCAGCAATGCCGGCTGTTTCAGTTCTTAATCTACTTTCCCCCAAAGATACTGCCAAACTATGGTTTTCAAGGGCTTCTTTTATTTCTTCTTTCGAAAAATCGCCTTCAGGACCTATAAACACTTCATAGCTTTGCCCTTTGCGTATGCTATGCAAGAGCAAGGGGGTATGTTCATCTTGCAGGTGAGCAATGAAGCGTTGGCCCATAGGCGGGCGCCGGACAGCTTCGGTAAAGTCGATAGGTTCATGAATGACCGGCTTATAAAACTTAAGTGATTGTTTCATGGCTTGAACAGCCAAACGTTCCAGGCGGTCGGTGCGTACTTTGCTGCGTTCCGAATAATGACAAAGCAAAGGGGTGATGCTGCTGACACCTATTTCCGTGGCTTTTTCGACCAACCATTCCATGCGGTCGTGGTTTTTGGTGGGCGCCACCAGCAGATGAATGGTATAAGAAGGCGCCGGCACTTGCTCTTCATGAACGATGCGGTAGCTGCCTTCCCCTTTTTTATCTATGTGAAGCAGTTCGGCGCGGGCTTTATAGCCTTGGCCGTCGGTCAAGTAAAAAAAATCACCGGGGCGAAGACGCACCGCACGCAGGTGCTGCCACTCGTCCCGGCTGAGTTGTCCTTCTTCCAAATAAAACAGATGCATAACCGTTGCCCGTTAACAAAGGCAAAGTTACAAACTAAAAAAGTGCTTCAAAAAGCCACTCGAGAATGGCGTGTACTATCGCCAGCAATATGCTGTAAAGAACGGCATTCCAGAAGCCGCCTATCTGAAAGCCATCGAGCAGGGCAGATACCATCAGCAAAATGACGGCATTGATAACGATGAGGAACAAGCCTAAGGTGAAGACGGTAACCGGTAAGGTAAGGAAGGTAAGAATAGGCTTGATGGTGACAGAGGCAATAGCCAGTAAAATGGCGGCAATAATGGCAGTGCCGTAGCCATCTACCTGCACTTTGGGATAAATTTTAGCTGAAAGCACAATAGCTAAACCGTAAATAAGCAGTTTGCCGATTAGTTTCATGAGCTTGTCGGTTTAAAAGTGAAACATCTTGAATGCTTGTTCATAAATGTATGAAAAAAAACAATATGGTGTTTTAGGTTCATCAAAGCATTTTTAAAGCTTTAAGAAGGTGCGATGCTTAGGAGGTGCCATCCACTGCATGATCCCTACATAAACGGCAGCAATCAGCGCTGCGGCAATGCCTGCGTACCATATTGGCGTAATCCGGAAGCCGGAAAACAGCTTTTGAACAATCCACAGCCATACGAAATGTGCAGCGGCAATCCACAGCCATAGACCGGCAATGGGCAGGAAGCCGCGGGCACCTTTGATATTGATATACAGCAGTGGCAGGCTGATTGGAAACAGCAGCAGAAACATGAGCGAGCGGGTCGAATGATAGCCTGCCACCACGAGCAAAGCCGAGAGTAGGGCAGTAGATAGCGTATCGAACGTAAAGCCCGGAAAGAAAGCCCAGCATATAGCCACCAACAGCAGTTGAATAAGCACCATTTTCATACTGAATCTTTTTTTTTGAGTTTGACGTTTTAAATGATATACGAAAAAACAAAAGAAACGATGGCAGAAGGAAGCCGCATATGGTATTTTGAAGAAACCAACCTTTTCAATTTGTTTTGCCCGCATAAGTCCAAGCATCTGGGAGAGCGGCATGTCTTTTTGGAGTATCAAAAAGACGAATTCATTTATTTTGAAGAGGATCCTTCTGACAAGATTTATTTGATAGCTTCGGGCAGGGTGAAGATTTTTTCCTACAACGAGCAAGGCGAAGAGTTTGTAAAGGCTATTTTGGGTAAAGGCGAAATCTTTGGCGAGCAGTCTATTTTGGGCGAAGGGCAGCGCACGGACTTCGCACAGGCCATTGAGCCCACGACTATTTGCCGCATGCACCTGGAAGACCTTCAGGAAATGATGCGCGACAATCAAGCCCTGAGCCTTTATATTCACAAGCTTATCAACTTGCGATTCAAGCGCTTAGAACGCAGACTGGAGCTGCTTTTGTTCAAAGATGTCAAAACACGCCTGTATGAATTCTTGTGCGACCTTGCACAAGAAGAAGGGGTAGTAAAGGGAAATGAGGTGCATGTCAACAGCCGTCTGACACACAAAGACATAGCCAAGCTTATCGGCAGTTCAAGGCAAACCGTGACCACCTTGCTCAATGAGCTTCAGGATGAGGGTAAGCTGAAAGCAGAGCGCCGCCGCTATATATTGCCCTTGGAAGCACTGCGCTCTGCATCAGTCTGAGCGCCCTAAAATGAAACTGTATTTTTGCTCATCGCGCAGTAGCTCGATGGCTTTTTGTATTTCGCGGTCGGTATCGAAGGAAGCCAGCGCTTCGGCTTTTTCAAAATACACGTGCTTATAGAGCTCGTCTTCTATTAGCTCCAACACACACGTTTTATGTTGGCGAATAAGCTGCCGGTGGTCTGTTTTTAGCTTCTTTTTCAGCCGGCTGAGGTCTTCTGCCACCGAGGCATAGAGGTCGGGGGTTTCTTTTAGTTGTTGCTCCAGCACCGAAACATACTCTTCATGCGAGGTGGCATAATGAAAATTCTGCTTATCGAGCCATTGAATAAAGTCTTCCAACACTTCGGGTGGAAGTGTTATTTCTTTTCCGAGTGTATGGCGGGCAGCGTAATCTACGCCATAATTGAAGATATAATAGTTTTGAAGAAGATAGTTGCATATTTCAGGCAGGCTGTCTGCCGGAACGACGATGTCGGGCTCTAAGCCGGCACCGTCGAAAACCATGCGTCCTGCACGGGTCTTGAAGCTGCGGCGCAGCGAATCGGGAATGCGGTAAAGGCTGCCGTCTGCGTTGTGCACTGAATAGTCGATGGCTTGAATGCAGCGCCCGCTTGGAATATAGTATTTGGCAATGGTTACTTTGAGCTGTGCGTTGTAGGAGAGTGGACGGGTCACTTGCACAAGCCCTTTTCCAAAGGTGCGTTGCCCTATCAAAATGGCGCGGTCGTAGTCTTGCAAAGCGCCGGCTACAATCTCAGAAGCCGAAGCACTGCGGTTGTTGACCAACACCACCAAGGGGCTTTCAAGGTCATAAGGGGCATTGAGGGTGTAGTACTCTTTATTCCACTCACTGATTTTTCCTTTGGTGGAAACAACGAGCTCATTTTTTGGAACAAACAAATTGACGATGTTGATGGCTTCGCTCAACAAGCCCCCGGGGTTATTGCGCAGGTCAATAATGAAAGCTTGGGCGCCGGCTCTCTTGAGGGAGTCCATGGCAGCACGCACTTCTTCGGAGGCGCCCATGGTGAAGTCCGACAGCTGAATATAGCCTACCTGCTCATTGAGCATGCCAAAATAAGGCACATTGCTGATGTGTATTTCTTCTCTTTTGATAGAAAAGGTTTTTCTTTCGCCGGTAGTAGGGCGCAGTATTTCTATTTCTACGGGTGTGCCGCTTTGCCCTTTGAGCAAAGTCGATATTTCATCGCTGCTTTTTCCGGCAGTGCTCACGCCGTTGATGCTTGTAATTTGGTCACCTATTTTAAGGCCGGCTCTTTGCGCCGGAGAGCCTTCATAAGGAAGGACTATCACACACTTGCCTTCTTGGGTGCGTATGGTGGCACCAATGCCCGCATAGCGCCCTGTGGTCATGGTACGATAGTCTTCAATGCGGTCTTCCGATATGTAGTTGGTGTAAGGGTCCAGGTCGCTCAACATGGCATCGATGGCCTTCTGCATGAGGCGGTTGGCGTTTATGTCATCTACATAGTAGGTGTTTAACTCTTTGAATAAGGTGGCAAAAATGTCTAAGTTCTTGGCTATCTCGAAAGCGTTGTCTTTTTGTTGAGCTGTGGCAGTGCCGTGCAGAGCCAAAAGCAACGAAAGCAAGCACAACAGGCCTGCATGCATGGTAGAACGCATAAAGTTCATAGGGCATTTTCTTTTTATCGGGAGCAAGCAAGTGCTCTATCTTTTGAATTTACAGACTCTGTTTGAATCTTGCAAATGCCTTGCAGAGGGCTTCTTCTATTTGGTGAAAATCCATGAGGGTTTTGCCTACATACACAATGGCCAAGGCACGCCATGGGGGCAGCAAATCATGGAAGAAGTCGTATTTATGCAAACGATAGGCTTCTTTCATGCGTCGCCGTAGATAGTGGCGGTCGTGGGCACGCCGGAAGCGTTTTTTGGGGACAATAAAAAGCACCTGTGGATAATGAGGCAGCATGTTGCCTTCATCCACAAGAAAAAAAAACTTAAACGGATAAAAGAAAAAAGAGGAACTATTGCTATCGAATAGTTCCTGAATGATTTTTCGGTTGGATAGTCGTTCGGACTTGGGTAGTTTTTGGCTTTTGTCAAGCACTGCCCGCTTGCTCATTAAGCGTTTACACGCAGCTTATGACGGTATTCGTCCGATACGGTCAGTTTTTTTCTACCCTTGGCACGACGACGAGCCAACACTTTGCGCCCATTTTTAGTTTTCATACGTGCACGGAACCCGTGTGTGTTGCGGCGCTTTCTGCGAGATGGTTGATATGTACGCTTCATTGGAATTTATCGTTTTCAATTCTTAGCTTTGAGCCTGCAAATTTAAGAGTTTTTTTGTGAATGCCAAACTTTTGTGAGAAATTGAAAGACAACCCCTTTGACCCTGTTGCGTTAAAAGACCATATGAGCGTTTCTTCCGAACAAACTTCTGACTTGCGTTTTACCTTTATCATCCCACCGGGGGAAGGGGATGCCGAGGCGTGTATGCAGAGCATCGTCCGGCAGCAATATCCCCATGTGGAAGTCATTAGCAGCGAAAAGCCCAATTACATGGCGCCTTCCTTGAAGGTAAAGGTCATTGGCACTACTGCCCCGGTGCATTACTTGAACCTGGCTCTGGAGCAATCGGTCGGTGAGGTGATTGGTTTTTTGTCCAAGGGAGCGGAATTGGCGCCTTATAGTCTTTACAAAATATCGAATCAGCTGCAAAAAGGCACCATGCTGTGTGCCATTGGTAAAACCAAGACAGCAAGGGGGGAGCTGCACCGTACTTATTTTGATGTGAATGACATAACAGACTCCATTGCCCGTGCCTATATGGCAGTGGGTGAGTGTTTTTTTCGAAGAGAAACGCTTGACTGGGTGGGGTATATCGACGAGCGCCTGCCACTATGGGGGCTGCAGGAGTGGTGGGTGCGCTTGTTGTGTGTAACCGAAGGCAAAGCCATTGCCAAGCTGACAGATGTGGTGTTGGAAACCAAAGAACCGGACGCAGCAAGTGAGCACCAGCAAGAACAGATAGAGCGCGATACCTTTTTCCATACACTTGCCAGCATGTTCCGTTACTACGAAGCGGCCTATTTTATCCGTGAATTTGGGCGTGTAGCTCCGGACTTCTCTTTGCCACATTACAGGGACTTAGCACCCGATTTTGTAGTAAAAATCTTAAAGAATTTTTGCGCGCAGCTCGCCCGGGAAGCTATGGTCAGAGGGGTACGAAGAAGTTACGTAAAAAAACGATTGGCAGCCTTGTAGTATTTTTTTAACGAATATTACACAAGCATTTTTAAAGCATAATATTTGCTGTTATAACACTGAATGCCTGTTATTTTTGTTGAGGGCTTTATGTTATAACAGCAGCTTTATGAAAACATTTCATTCTTCTTTACGTTGTGTGGTTTTGTCCACACAGCGCACCTATGCCGATTTATTGAATGCTTTGGGATGGCAGGTTTCTTTTATTGCCCTGCAACATGACGAATCTCAATGGGCATGGGGCGACCTTACCCGCGACGGGCTGCTTCGCAAGGCAGACGTAGTGGTGTGGGATATTTCTACTATAGCCCTTGAACCGGGTGCCAAAAGTCAAGAACTATATCTTTATTATCGTTCCGTAGGCGAGTATCTCGAAGACTTGCTTAATGAAAAAGAGGCACGCCCTTCTTCATGGATGCAGCCTTGTATGAGCGTTCGTCTTTGCCGGTGAGTGAAGACAGCCCGGCCGGCGGGCATGCCATTTCGCAAGTCCTGCTTCAGATAGAGCGCCTGTTTCATAAAGCTTATGTGCCTAAGGTTCGTAAAGTGGCTTTGCGCTTGGGCTTGTTGCTGCATGAGCAGGCCCGTTGGTGGCGTTGGGTGCCGTCGGCTTGTAAACAGCTGCATGAACGCCCCCCGATGGCTACTTTGCTGCCCCATGATTATTGCAAAGCCATGCAGTTTGTGGTAGAGCGCACAGACATCAGTGGCATTTTTAATGTAGCAAGTCCTTCTTTGGATACTTGGGATGCCATTCACGCCTATTGGAAACAGCACAGCACCGGCAGCATTGGTTTTCTTGAGCAGCTGAGCCTATGGTGGCACAAAGAAGAAGTGCTTCGTTTTCGCCGTTGGGCATTTTTATCAATAGACAGAATACGTAAGAAAGGGTGTGCGTTGTCGGAGGATGATACTTGGGCACAATCGGCCTGACACCGTCGCCGGCATCAAGACCACACTTTCAGCCCTTCGCTGCAGTTGCGGCAAATGTCAATATTTTTCCGGGCGTGTAACAGCTGTTGTCTGAATTGCCGGTAAGGCGGCGATTGCCAAATGGCGGCGATGCTTTGTTGTGGAAATTGTCCCATTTGGTGCTGTGCATCTTTATCGAAGCAGCAGGGGACCAGGCGCCCGTCCCAAGTCATCACAAAGCCATTCCACATGCGCCAACACTGATTTTTTAAAGAGTTTTTTATGGCATATTTTCCATTGGGCAGTTGGCGGTACCGGCTGTAGCGCTCAATGGTAGGAATGAGGGGGGAGCCATCTTCGAAGTCATAGATTTGAGCAGTTTTTAATACCAGGCGGTCAGCCCCCAGCTCTTTTGCCAGCTGGCGAATGGCCGGTATTTCATGCTCATTGGGTCGTACGACCAAAAACTGTAAAACGACCTCGGGCGTGAGGCTGCGAAGCTTCTTTTTCCAAGCCACTATTTCCCGTATGCCTTCGAGCACTTTTTGAAGTTGCCCTTCTTTGCGGTAAGCCGCATAGCTTTGTTGTGTCACACCATCAATAGAGACAATGAGGCGGTCCAAGCCGGATTCCACGGTATGGCGTGCCCGCTCAGCATCCAGAAAATGTCCATTGGTAGAGGTGATGGTGAAGAGCCCCTTCCGGTGGGCATAATTGACCAACTCAAAGAATTGAGGATGCAAATAAGGCTCGCCCTGGAAATAAAGGGTAAGGTATAAAGCCTTTGGAGCCACCTCGTCTATCATGCGACGATAAAGCTCGAAGGAGAGCTTGCCGGTAGGGCGGCTGAAGCGGCGCAGACCACTGGGGCATTCGGGGCAGCGCAAATTGCAGGCCGTGGTGGGCTCTACGGCTATGGCAGCGGGTGCGCCCCATACCAGCGGACGCCGGAGCGCTTTCGACAGATGAAAGCTTAACCACAGTTGAAAAAAATTCAGCAGCCGCCGGGCGGTAAGTTTGCGCATGCAGTGCACATACCAAGCCAGCCGTTTACGCATGTGCTTGTTCGTTCTCTTTGGTTGCTAACTGGCCGCAGGCTGCATCTATGTCTTTGCCGCGGCTACGCCGTACTTTGACCACTACGCCTTGCGCTTCGAGGAAGTGGGCAAAAGCGTCGAGGCGTTCGGGTGTGGTATTTTGAAACTGCGCTTTGTCTATGGGGTTGTACTCGATGATGTTGACTTTGGAAGGCACTTTGCGTACTATCTTCAGCAGCTTACGGGCATCGGCGAGTGAGTCGTTAAAGTCACGGAAGACAATATACTCGAAGGTTACGATTTGTTTGGTTTGATGGTAGTAATACTGCAGGGCTTCGATGAGGGCTTCCAGGGAGTTCTGCTCGTTGATGGGCATGATTTGGCTTCGCTTGGGGTCGTCTGCGGCATGAAGCGACAGCGCCAGATTGAATTTGCGCTGCTCATCGCCCAGGCGTTTTATCATTTTGGCAATGCCGGCCGTGGAAACGGTGATGCGCTTGGCAGAGAAGTTCCAGCCATCGGGAGCGCTGATAAGCTCTGTAGAACGCATCACTTCGGCATAGTTGAGCAGCGGCTCGCCCATGCCCATATACACGATATTGGTCAGTGGCTTGCCATAATGCTCTATGGCTAAGCGGTTGACTTCGATGACCTGATCGTATATTTCGGCGGCAGTGAGGTTGCGCTCGCGCTTCATGTAGCCTGTAGCGCAAAATTTGCAGGTAAGAGAGCAACCTACCTGCGATGACACGCAAGCCGTCATGCGTGTGTCGGTAGGAATAAGCACACTTTCGATGAGGTGCCCGTCATGTAAGCGGAAAGTGCACTTAATGGTGCCATCGGCACTTTTTTGGGCACGGCTTAGCTGTATGGGACGTATGTCGAAGTGTTGGGCGAGGGTTTCGCGTAAGGCTTTGGGCAGGTTGGTCATGTCTTCAAAGCGGCGGCATTCTTTTTGCCATAACCATTGCCCTATTTGCTTGGCGCGAAAGGCAGGCTGTCCTGCTTCTTTCAGCCATCTTTCCAACTCTTCTTGTTTGATGGTGCGTATATCTTTCTTACTTGCTTGCATGCGTCTTCCCTTCTGTAATTCTTATTGTAAACCAATTGGTTACAAAAGTAGTTCTTTTTCAAGTAAAGCGTTTGTCTATCTTTTTGGCTTCTGCCACGAACTCTTTCACACGTTGCTCTTGGTCTTGCCGGCAAATGAGCAGCACACCTTCGTGTTCGGCTACGATGAAGCCTTCCAGCCCTTGAATCACTACCAGCTGCTCTTTGGGCGTCTTTACAATGCATTTTTGACTGTCATAGGCAAGCACGGTGCCTTGTATGACATTTTGGTTATCGTCTTTTGGTGCCAGCTCATAGAGCGATTTCCAGGTGCCTAAATCAGACCATCCGCAGTCAACAGGAATGACATACACGTTGTCGGCTTTTTCCATGATGGCATAATCAATGGATATTTTTTTGCAAAGCGGATAAGCCTGATGAATGGCTTCGGCTTCTGTTTCGGTAAAAAACTGCTCTTCTATTTCTTCAAACACTTCCGCCATTTCGGGCGCGTAGCGCTGAAATGCTTTTTTGATGGTTTCCACATGCCAGATAAAAATGCCGGCATTCCATACAAAGTCACCACTTTCTATGAACTTCTTTGCCAGTTCGAGATTGGGCTTTTCGGTAAAGGTTTTGACAGGTAGCAGAGGGTAAGGCTTGAACTTTTGAAAAAGCTTGCTGCCTTGCCGATACTGAATATAGCCGTAGCCGGTATCCGGGCGGTTGGGCTTGATGCCCAGGGTAACCAAGATTTCTTTTTTGTGTGCATGCTTGACTGCCGTGCGTATGGCTTTTCTGAAGCGCTCTACGTCCTGAATGACATGGTCGGCCGGCGTAATGACGGTCACGGCATCCGGGTCTTTTTGTGCTATCTTGTAGCAAGCATAGGCAATGCAGGGGGCTGTATTGCGACGGCTGGGCTCTGCCAATATCTGTTCATCGGAAAGAAAGGGCAAGTGTTCCTTGACTTTACCTACATATTTTTTGTGGGTAACTACATAAATATTTTCCGGTGGGCAGATGCCTTCGAAGCGCTCTACGGTCTCTTGAATCATGCTTTTGCCCCTGCCTAAAATATCATGAAATTGTTTGGGAGAGTGCTCGCGGCTGATGGGCCAAAAGCGGGAACCTACGCCGCCGGCCATGATGATGGTATAAAAAGAATTATTGCTCATAAGTTGGGGTCATTGCTGGGAAACAAAGATACTGACTTCTTTAAAATAAGTGATTTTGGCAAGAGGCTTTCCTTTGGCGGCAAAGTGATTTTTGAAATTTTTCTTTTCTTTGCTTAGAAGCAATATACTTGAATGAACATAAGCTGCAATGATGATGAGTGTTTCGAATCGAAAAATCCGTAAAATATTGGTTGCCAACCGTGGCGAGATAGCCTTGCGCATCATGCGCTCGGCAAAAGAAATGGGCATCCGCACGGTGGCCATTTACAGCGAAGCCGACCGCGAAGCTTTGCACGTGCGCTATGCCGATGAGGCGGTATGCGTGGGCCCGCCGCCATCGTCGGAGTCCTATTTGCGTATTGACCGCATCTTGGAGGCCTGCCGCCAAACCGGTGCCGATGCAGTGCATCCGGGCTATGGTTTCTTGTCGGAAAATGCCCGCTTTGCGCGTGCCGTAGAAGAGGCCGGCCTTATTTTCATTGGACCATCGCCCGAAAGCATCGAGCTGATGGGCAGCAAGCTGGCAGCTAAAGAGGCTGCGCAAAAGCATGGTGTGCCATTGGTGCCCGGTACGGCCGAAGCCCTTACCGACGTAGAGCAGGGCAAACGCATTGCCCGTGAGATTGGATATCCCGTGCTTATCAAGGCAAGCGCCGGCGGTGGAGGCAAAGGAATGCGTGTGGTGGAAAAAGAGGAGGACTTTGCCGAGCAAATGGAGCGGGCAGTCAGCGAGGCGGTCTCTGCCTTTGGCGATGGTGCGGTATTCATTGAAAAATACATTGGCTCGCCCAAACACATTGAAATACAGGTTTTAGGTGATCGCCATGGCAACATGGTGTATTTGTTTGAGCGGGAATGTTCGGTGCAGCGTCGCCATCAGAAGGTGATAGAAGAGGCGCCTTCGGCAGTGGTGGATGAAGCCATGCGGCGTGCCATGGGAGAGGCCGCCGTGCGTGTTGCCAAAGCCTGTGGTTATTACAATGCCGGCACGGTGGAGTTTATTGTAGATGAGCAGCGTAATTTTTATTTCCTGGAAATGAACACACGCCTGCAGGTAGAACACCCGGTTACTGAAATGATTACAGGCGTGGATTTGGTGAAAGAGCAAATCAGAATTGCAGAAGGGTATCCTTTGAGTTTTACACAAGACGAGCTGGCAATCAATGGGCATGCCATTGAGGTGCGCGTGTATGCCGAAGACCCACGCAATAACTTTTTGCCCAACGTAGGTAAGCTGTTGAGTTATGAGCGCCCGCAGGGCCCCGGCGTGCGTGTAGATGACGCCTTTGAAGCAGGCATGCAAATTCCCATTTATTACGACCCCATGATTGCAAAACTGATAGTGCATGCCAAAAACAGAGAGGAAGCCATTGCGCGCATGTTACGCGCCATCAGTGAATATACAATTACGGGCATTGCCACCACGCTCGACTTTTGCGCCTTTGCTTTGCGGCATCCGTCTTTTGTGGATGGTAGCTTCGATACCAACTTCGTGAAAAAATATTTCACGCCGGAGGTGCTCAATCCTGCCTTGTCGGAAGAAGAACTGCAAACAGCTGCCGCTTTTGCAACACATCTGTGGGCTGAACAAAAGCAGCAAAGCCAAGTGCCGGCAGGCAATATATCGCCCAATGGCGGTGTCAAGCGCAGTTGGAAAATAGCCCGGCGGAATGCATAGCAAAGAGTTTACACTATTCTTATAACTAACCATTTGAAAAATGAGTGACCGTTTTTTTGACCCGGAATTAGATGATTGGTTTTTTGAAGCAGACCAGCTGCTGAAAGATAACCGCATAGGCAGTGGGGTGGAGTTGTTGAATCAAATCGTTGCCCGCGAGCCGGCTTATGGGCGTGCCTATAACCACTTGGCGTGGGTATATGAAGTGAAATACCAAGACCTGGAGAAGGCTTGGGAGCTGTACAGCTTGGCATTGAAATATGCGCCTGATTACTTGCCCGTGTATTTGAATGCTATTGTGTGCCTGTCGAAACTGGAGCGTTTCGATGAGTTGAAGAGCTTGCTTGAAAAAGCACGGCAGGTGCCGGGCATTAGCCGCTCGCGCCTGCTGGGAGAGGAAGCCATCATGTATGAAATGCAGCAAGATTATGCCAAGGCAATTGAAACGTACAAGCAAGCCATTGCTTTCGCCTTGTCCGATGACGATATAAATTATTACAAGCAGTGCATAGAGCGCTGCCGGCGTAAGATGAACATCTTAAACGACTATGACCGATGAAAGCCACACGCTTTCTTTTCTTAGATGCTTTGGCAGTGTTTTTTTTAGGTTATGCGCTCTTGTGGTTGGCTTTCGACGGCACTTTGAGCGCATGGAGTTGGGCGATGCTGCTGCTGTTTACGGTGCCGGCGGCTTGGCGCATTTGCCGTGTGCGTGTGTTGATGGCGCGTGAGTTTGTAGCCGAAACAGCCAAGCAATACAAAAAAGTGCAGTTTTGGGCTTCCGTGCCTATGTATGTGGTGCTTTTGCTGGTGCTGATGTTGTTTAGTGTGTTGTTTTATGCTGCTTATTTGGTGAAGCAAGTGGATAGCCAAGCCCTGCAAAACCTGGTGTATGAACTTTTAGACAGGGACGGACTGCTGCGGCGCCTGGTCGATATTTACGGGCGTAAGCCTACCGCTTGGCTGGTCTCTCTTTTGGCTATTGCAGGAATAGCCCGGTTGGGCGGATGGGCAATTTTTATCAAGCGTTTACAGTGAGCCTTTATGCAGTTTGTATAACTGCATGAGGGCACTGTAAAGCAAATTGGCTTGCAATTCGTAGCCCGGTTGTAGTAGATGCACCAGGTCGGGGTTGGCCAGGCCCGCTTGTTTCCAGGCATATATGCTGCCTTTGCCCCCCATGACGGCAAACCAGTCCCAAAGCAGCAAGTCTTCTTCCTGTGCCAACTCCTTGAGACGTTGCACAGCGGTGGCTATGTGAGGGTTGGGGTGCCGGCGCTGAAAGTAGCAATCACCGGGAGTGGTCAACAAAATGCTGCAGCGAGGAACTGCCCGGCGGATTTGCCGGATAAGCTCGCGGTATTGTTCTTTAAACCGGCGGTCGTCGAAATACTGCCGGTAAGCATCGTTTGTTCCAAGCGACACAATCACCAGGTCGGGCTGAAGGGCTGCGATTTGCACTGCGAGTTGCGAGCAGCGCAAATAAGAACTTACCGTGGCGCCGTTTAAGCCGGCCGAATGATAGAGAATACCGGCCGCATCGTTTTCGATGACTATGCCCTGCAAGCGGAAGTAACGTTGAGCAAGGCGCAAACGTTGAAAGCCGAGGGTGTAGGGCGCCGGAGCATCTACGACAAACTCGGCGTAGCCCCGGCGGTGGATACGCCGGGGCATGTGCCAGCGCATGCCTGCCCATAACAAAGGATAAAAAGTGCTGTCGCTTTGGGTGTCATAATAGACCTTGATGCGCCGGCAGCCGGCATAAGCTGAATCAAGTGCAAAGGTGTAGCCGGCCATGGCTTGAAAGGTAAGTGCGTTCATGCCGGCAATGCCACATTGGCAACTGTCTTTGCTGATGATGCTGCGGCAACCATGCCATGTGCCAAAATAATACTGCCCAGGGATATTAAGCGGGTCCGCACCGGCGCCTGCCAAGCGTGCAGGGAAGAAATAGCCCCGGCCGGCATTGCCCAACAGCGGATTTTGCTGTAGCTGCTGCCTGAGCCGGTGGGGAAAAAAGTCTGCTTGTATGTGCGAATCGCCGAAGTGTAGAATACGAACGGGGCGGTTCCGGTATTGAATCAGGCTGTCGAGTGCTTGAATGAAATGGACATAGGCAGCACTTGTGTCGAAAAGAATGATGTTGGCGCTGCTGTCAACAGGCACAGCCATACGCTGGGGCGTTAAGTGCGTCGGTTGCCGGTGCTGGCAGTTCAGCAGCCATGAAACAAAAAGCAAACTAAGGGCGAGGCTTTTGTGCCATTTTGTAAAGTTCATATTCATACATCAAAGCTTCATAAAGCATTTCCGATACCAGGCGGGCGCCCCGCAGCGAGAAGTGCGTATAGTCCTTATTGGCAAGCTTTTCTTCTACCCATGCAGGCATGGAGTGGAGCCCGCCCATGGCTTGAAACAAATCCCAGAAGGCACATCCTGCCCGGAAGGCCGCCCGGCGTTGGGCATCTCTCAATTTATCAATGTTTTTCAAAGAAACATAATGCGTGCCTTCTTTTTTTGAGCGGTCTGAGGTACTGATAACTAAAATGGGAACATCAGGAGCCACTTCACGGAAATACTTCAATTGCTTGTAAAACAATTCTTCATAGAAGCCGTAATCTTCGGCTTCACCTACATTTACGCCAAACTGAAAAATCAACAAGCGCACGTTGAGTGCGCGGAGTTGTGCGCGTAGGTGGGCGGGCGGTATTTTGGTAAACTCCAGTCCGGAGCTTCCGCGCATGGGCACATTGTCCACCACCACACCGGAGCGGCACTCTAAGCTGCTGCCGTACACTTCTAATGCGCCGCTGCCTTCAAACTGAATGCTGATGTTTTGAAATTCACTATCTATGTCACAAACCAGCATTTGCAACGAAGGGGCGGCTTGGAAAGACTCTTGGCATGCTACTTGCCCGTTGTGCAGTACCTTCACGCGCAGGGAGCTTTCGGGACTTCGAAAAAGCACCTTCACTCTTTGCACTTCGCGATCCTTGGCATGGGCTTGTTTGGAACGGTGATATACCGTGCCTATTTGAAAATGCATGCTTTGCCCGGGTATATTTTCTGTTTCCCGGGCAATGCCGGATGTGGTATCGGGCAGAGCAGGCGAGTCAAGACTATCGCTCATGTCTTTTTCTGCATCAAGAGGTGCCGGGCTTGAAGGAGCGAATGCATACATATTGCCCAACAAACCAAAATATTTAGAGGGCGCTTGTTTGGAGCGCTTGCCGAAGAGTGGATACCACTGCCAGCGTTTGTCGTTGGTTTGATAAACCGATATTTTGGCATTCAAATGATTGCTGATGCCTTGTAGCCCGGGACCGCAGCCCCCGAAGCGACTTTGTAAGCGATGGCGCAGCTCTGCGGTAATGCGGTCGCCTTCCAGCTGTGAGTCGCCGAAGTGTACAATATGAATGCTCTGCCGGAGCTGCCCGTCTTTGAGGGCATCCAAGGTGCGAAAGAAAGGATAAAGCAAGGTGTCTTGTCCGGCTGCATACTCGAAACGCCCGGCTTGTGGCGGTGGGGGCGTTTGCTGTGCCATGCTGTCTTGGGCTGTTGGCTTCAAAGAGTCGGCCGCCTGTGCTTCAGCTGCTTCGGTCTCTTCCAGGCGCTTGGTGATGGCTTTTATATCGGCATATTGAGGCTTTTCTTTCAGCACTGTATTGTGCCAGGTGGGGAACCGTATTTCCCAAGCGGCGATGCTTACTTGTTCGGGCATAAAGGTCATCAGCAGGGCAAAAATGGCGCCGGTAATTAACAACAAAAGAAAAGGGCGAATGGGCTGAATCATCTTTGGCAAGATTAATGCAATTGCTTAATGAGTATGAAATTATTACTTTCGTTGGACAAAGCTATAAGAATTTACGTACACCAAGAAACTTCGTTGAAGAATTCACCGTTGTGCTCATTCACTGAAGAATTGGCTTGAAGATATGCGTTTTCGAAAATCATTGATTGTTTTTTTGCTTGCCTTCATGGCTTGGGGCGAAGGACAGCTGCTCATGGCTTATCCTGTTGATTCTTTGGCAACCGAAAGGGAAGGCAGTCTGCAGAAGTATATTCGCTACACACATACGTATTCTTTCATAGAATATGAAAAGAACCATTGGCAGTGGTTCGACATGCCTGCCATGAGGCAGTTCTTTGAGCGTTTTTCACAGGCTAAGAGCCGCAAAGTGCGTGTGTTGCATCTTGGTGACTCGCACGTGCACTATGATTTGCAAACGAAGGTTATCCGGGAGCGCCTGTCTGCCATTTGGGGCAATGGCGGCATAGGCTGGATTGTCCCTTACTCTATTGCCCACACCCATGGCACGGTGGACTACCGTTCGTCACACCGGGGCATATGGCAATCGGCTTTAATCACCAAATACAAGCCGGCTTTTCCTTTGGGAAGCAGCGGCGTAACTGTTTATACCGAAGATCCGCAGGCTTCCTTTACCATCCGTATGAACAAAGGCAGTTATGAGCCGGTGCACCGTAAATTGCGCATCTTTTGCCGCGCCGATAGCAGCAGCTTCGATATATTGGTAAAAACATCGCCTACGGCAGAGCCTATTCGCCTGCATGCTGTCCCCGGCAAACCTTATGTTGAGACTATTTTGCCTTCTTTTGATGGATACATAGAGGTGTTGGTCAACAAAAGCAGGGAAGAGCAACGCTTCTTTGAGTGTTATGGGCTGTGGCTGGAGTCGGTAGAAGACAAGGGGGTGGTATATAGCTCGGCCGGTGTCAATGGGGCGGGGGTTGGTTCATGGGCAAAAGAGTCTTTGCTGGCAGAGGAAATGGCTGTGCTTCAGCCCGATTTGGTGGTGCTGGATGTGGGCATCAACGATTTCTATCTGAACAACCATTTTGATAAAAACGCCTTGCGGCATCAACTGGTTACTTTGATAGAAAGCATCCGTGCGCAAAATCCCGAAACCGTGATTTTATTGGTTTCGCCACAAGATGCTTATCGCTACCGCCGGAACATATCGGCATGTAAAGACTATGCGGCATTGCTCAAAGAGCTGGCAAGGGCCTACCATTGTGCTTTCTACGACTACTATCATATCAGTGGCGGACAATATTCCATGATGCGCTGGCTGCAAACAGGGCTTGCCAAAAGAGACCGTATTCACCTGACCAATAACGGATACACGGTCAAAGGGGAATTGTATGCCAATGCTTTTCTGAACAGCATGGTGATGGCATTGAGTGTAGAGCAGCTGGCTACGCTCGATTGGCAGCATGCAGACAGCGCGGAAAAAGAGAAAATGGTGGTGCCGGAAACAGAGAACAAGGCTTTTCAGCAGGTATCGTATAGCCCCGGCGAAAATGCCACAAAACAGGTTTACACCGTACGCAGAGGAGATTCGTTGGGCAAAATTGCACAGCTGTACGGCGTAAGTATTGCCGAGCTTCAGCGCTGGAATGGTTTGCCCGACTACTTTATTTATCCCGGGCAAAAATTGGTAGTGTATTCGAACCGCCGGCCACAGACAACAACGCCCGCCCGGCACTATGTGCAGCGGGGCGACACTTTGTGGGGGATTGCCCGCCGCTATGGTGTGTCGGTAGAGTATCTGAAAAAAATCAACGGATTGAGCAGCGACGCCCTGCGGGCAGGCACTTACCTTAAGCTTCGTCCATAGGCACCAAAAAACGAATATGTTTCCGTGTAGCCTGTTGCAACAGCACCGGACGATTGCCCCTTACTTTTTCATATAAAGCCGGCTCGTAGTTCAAAATGGTTATGAGCAGCAGCTTGGTGTTGTAGGTGATACTGAAGTCATCTTGCAACAGCTGACGCAGCTCTTCCACATATTCGGGGCGGTAATCGAAGCATACAGACAACGAAAGCGCCGAATTTTGAATTAAGTTGAGTTTTAAATGCAGGCGGTGGCAGGCATCCAGCACATAGCTGATGCGCTCTTCGGTAATAAAAGCCAAGTCTTTAACCGAAAAGCTCATCAGGCATTGGTTTTCTTTGCGTATTACACAAGCTTGTTCCAGGGCTGTCTCTTGGGCATCAATACGGGTGCCCGTTTTTTCGGGCATCATGAAAGAGCGCACCAATAGAGGAATGTTCTTGTTTGCCAGGGGGCGGATGGTGTTGGGGTGAATGACACTGGCACCGTAAAAGGTCATTTCAGCTGCCTGCCTGTATGATAAATGTTCAAATAAAGAAGCAAAGGCATAGTGTTTTGGGTCGGCATTCAACACACCGGGCACATCTTTCCATATGGTGAGATCTTCGGCATTGAGTGCCGCTGCAAAGAGGGCAGCCGAATAGTCAGAGCCTTCGCGCCCCAAGGTGGTAGTGCGCCCGCCCGGTGCGCCCCCAATGAATCCTTGAGTAAGGAGCAATTGGGTTTCCAGCAATGGACGCAGCCCGGTTTGAATGAGGTGTTCGCTCCAGGCCCAATCTACTTGTGCCTTGCGCCAGGTGGTATCTGTTTTGATGTAATCCCGGGCATCGATCCACCGGTGTTGTATGCCGCTTGCATGCAAAAAATGGCTGATGAGTGTGGTCGATAGCAGCTCGCCGAAAGCTACTACCTGGTCGTAGGACTCATGATAATTTTCGGGACGGGTATGGTGCAGCAGTGTGTAGCGAAGCCGGACAAACAAGCGTTCCATGGCTTCAAATGCCGGATGCCCTTCGGGGAACAATGCCCGTGCGGTGTTTATGTGGTAATCATAAATTTCCCGGAAACGCTTTTCATAGTCCTTTTTTGCAAAGTAATCGTCCAATAAGTTTTCCAGTGCATTGGTGGTTTTGCCCATAGCCGAAACCACCACAAGCAGTTCCCGGCTTGTGCCTTGCGTTTGTAAAATATGTGCCACATTGCGAATGGCTTCCGCATCTTTTACGGAAGCACCACCAAATTTGAATACTTTCATAAACAGGAAACAGGGTGTTTAAATACCGTTTAAAAATGACCAAAAGAGCAAAAAACAAAGCGAAAGTTACAAAACCGGCGGGGTGGGCTTGTTGCTACCTTTGGGAGGAATCATGAAACCGAACAGGGCACCTGCACCGCCCCCCATAATGTGTGCAAACTGTGAAATGTTATCGTCGGAAAACGCCTGCACGACCTCCTGCCCTATGTAAAGTATCAATACCAACAGGAAGGTGAGAGGCAGGGTGCCCCTGCGCACGTTTACGAAAGAGGCCAATACTATCATCATGAACACAATGCCACTGGCACCGATAAGCCCCGTATCGAAAAAGGTGGCATTAAGCACGCCCCCAAGCAAGGCGGTAATCAGTATCATATACAACAAGCGCTTGGAGCCGTACTTTTCTTCCAAGATGGGACCTATCAACAGCATAAGAGAGAAGTTGCCGAAGTAGTGTTCCCAGCTGCCATGCCCCAGCATATGGGTAACGAATGCCGGGTATTGGCTCCACGACACATTGAAGACAGGGGGGGCAATGAAATAGTTGATGAGCCCCGGCATCCAGTCACAAAGCAGGCGGATGCCGGCAGCCATGAAGGTAAAGGTTAAAATAACCGGGGCGTTGTAACTGATGCGCATAGTTTTTTATAAAGGATCAGCGGTTACTTGAAAGGTCATATCGGCACGGAAATCTATTTCATATAAAGGCGCTTCGCGCATGATTACTTCTGCTTCCACTTCAAACTCATCTTGTTTTACGTAGTTGTCCAAGTTGTCGGGGGTAGGAGTGAGCGTGAGGGTTTTGCCGGCAGAAGTAGAGATTTCGCCGCTCTCAGCCAGCAGCTTTTTCGGCTGCCCCGAAGCCGATATATAAAGCTTGATGCTTTTAAACATGCTGAAGTTGGCCTGCGAAGGATTGGTGATGGTCAAGGTGAGTTTTTTCAGAATGATGTTTTTGACCTTATCCTTGCTGGTGCCGTTGTTTTGAAACTTTTGCGAGGCATTGGTCTGTACGGGGGGCGTAGGCACGTTGAATGGTGTATTGACGCCTATGGCAGAAGGCACGGTGAAGCTGCTGCTGTAATCGATGTTAAATGTAAGCAGGTCTTCTATTACTTTTTTGCAGGCAGAAAAATGGAAGGCTATTGCCAGCATTACAATAATACCAACTATTTTTTTCATGGCTGTTGCTTTTTCACTCTTTGAATTACTGTTTATCTATAATGTGAATTTGGCGAGGATGGTAAATGTGAATTTCCGGGTTGTTTTTATAAATGCGCATTTTTCCGGTAACACACACTTCTTTTCCTTCCAAGGCAGTCCATTTGTATTTTTTGTAAGACTTTGGCAGCTGTTCGCGCCATACAACCAAGGTCATGTCTTGGTAAGGATATGGGCGCCCCATGTTCAGGAATACAGGACGCCCCGGTGTGTCTTTGGCCGGTATTACCACCTGTGCAATGACGCCTTTCACAACCACTTCTTCGCCCACATGCAGTACCGCTTCATGCGAAGAAATGGTATCTGACGGTACGACACGCTGAGCGTGTGCATCCGGCAAGCAAAGGAAAAGACAAAACAAAAAAGCAGCCAAGCAACTGCCAAGCCTTGTTGTATTCTTATTTTTTAAGCGTTTCTTGAAGCTCCTTGATTTCGAAGCTGTAATCTTCCATGATAACATTCGCTAATAATTTTTGACAAGCCGTATCGACAATTTCACGCGCTTGCTCGGGGGTTTCCGCTTCAAAAGTCAATACAATATGCTTGCCTATTCTCACATCTTTCACACCTTCAATGTGTAAATGTTTCAAGCCCAATTTAACGGCTTTTCCTTGTGGGTCAAGCAATTCTTTTTTGGGCATCACGTTTACTTCTGCTACAAATTTCATACTAAACTATTGTTTTGGAGAGAAAAATAACCAAGATAAAAGCACATAAAGAACGATAAGGAGAGGTAGTCCGCTCCATTGCAAGAGCAGGAGGCAAAGGATACTCAAAACTACAAAAATGTATCGAATGCGGTTATCGTGCCAAGATAAATTTTTGAATTTGAGAGAAAGCAAAGCCCAAGGTGCCAACAGCCAGTAACTGCTTAAAACCACCAGCAGCAGTAAGACAGCGACAGTAGCATGATGCGACGGCGTGAATTGTCGTAAGAGAAAGGGCAGGCCAATCCAAAAGAGGGTATTGGCGGGGGTGGGCACGCCGATGAAGTGGTTGGTTTGGCGTTCGTCTAAATTGAAGCGTGCCAGGCGCAGTGCCGAAGCCGCTGCGATAAGAAAAGCCAGCGATGCCCATGCAAAACCGGCATTTTGAAGCATGCGAAAAGCAACAGAGGCAGGCACTACACCAAACGTTACCATATCGGCCAGTGAGTCCAGCTCTTTGCCGAGCGGCGAACTCACTTTGAGTGCTCGAGCAACGGCACCGTCCAAAAAATCACAGAGGGCACCGAGGGCAATCCACCAAGCAGCAGATTCATAAGGGGCGCCCTGGTAAAGAGCTGCTAAGGCCAAGCAGCCAAAAAAGGCATTGCTTAGCGTAAGCATATTAGGTATATGAAGGATGATATTGCGCATGGTAAGGGTTTTTAGGGTTTGAATAAAACAAAAGCAGGTCCCCATCTATTTCTTGGCGGTCTAACAGACGTGCGCCCGGCGGCAGGGTGGGGGCTGCAAGCCCGTGTTGCAGCAAGCAGGGCGCAATAAAAAGACGCAGTTCGTCCCAACAGCCCATCTTTAAAAATGTTTCCAAGGTCTGTTTGCCCCCTTCCACAAAAATGGATTGAATGCCGCGCCGGTAACACTCCTCGAGCACGAAAGCCAAAAGGGTCGTATGCTCTTGGGCTTCGGCAGCAGGAATGGCGCAGTGTTCAATATGCCCGGGAAGAGGGCGTGCGGCGCCCTGTTGAGGACCGAAGTAAAGCGTGGGGGCTTGCCGGTCAAACACCTTAAGAGAGGGCGGCAACTGCCCTTGGCGGTCTATGACTATGCGCAGAGGTTGTTTCCCATGCCAAAGGCGGGCCGTCAATTGTGGATTATCGATAAGCAAGGTGTTTTTACCTGCCAGAATAGCACTTTCTTCCGTACGCCAGCGGTGCACCAGCTGTTTGCTTCGTTTGCCGGTCATCCATAAAGGCGCAGGGGGCAAAGGGGCTAAATAGCCGTCACTGCTTTGCGCCCACTTTAAAACGATATACGGGCGCCGTTGAGTCATGAAAGTAAAAAAGCGGCGGTTGAGCCAATAGCCGGCTTCTTGGCAAACGCCTGTTGTTACTTCTATGCCTGCCGCCCGCAGTATCTCGATGCCTTTGCCTGCCACCAATGGGTTGGGGTCCAAGTTGGCCACCACCACACGGCGCACTTGCTTTTCCACCAGCAGGCGGGCGCAAGGGGGCGTTTTCCCGAAATGAGCACATGGCTCTAAGTTGACATATACCGTGCTTTCTCTTAAGAGTGCTTCGTTGGTCACTTGTCGCAGGGCATTTACTTCGGCATGTGCTTCACCATATCGCTGATGCCATCCTTCGCCAAGGATACGCCCTTGATGAACCACTACACTGCCTACCAACGGGTTAGGGGCTACTTGCCCTTTGCCATAAGTAGCCAGTTGCAGGGCACGTTGCATCCATACTCTATCTTCGTGTTGACTCATAAGCCAATATCCAATCTATATTGCAACTCCTAAGACAATCAGCGCCAGCGCAACGATGGCTATCCAAGCGTATTCTTGTAAAATACCACTTTGCAGGCGGCTACCTATGTAGGCAGCCAAGCGTGCCATGCCTACTATGGCTTTTACCATGCCATCGACGATTTGGCGGTCTGTCCAGGCAATCACATGGGCAGCTACCACCGTGATTTTGCCTAAACCATTGATGAGCCGGTCAATGCCTTTACTGTCGAATTGGTGGGCTGCCCTGCATAGTTTCAGTCCCCATGCTGTAAGGCGGTCTTGCAGCCATATACTCTCCGTTTGCTCGTTTGGCTTTGCTACATCCATCAAGTAACGAATGACACGGTCTTGTAAGCAGCAAAAACGGTAGAGCAAACGGGCAAGAGGTTGTAAATAAGGCTCGTTGTGTGCCGTTTTTCCTTTAGGGGAAAATCCATAAAGCCATGCGCCCAGAGCAAACATAAACAAAGCGCCTGCGCTTGTAAGGTAGCCTATAGCGTGCGGCAGGGAAGCTTCAGGGGCTTTCAGGCGTTGCCAAATGGCGCCGGCTTCCAATGACATGGGGTTGGGGCTCCACCAAAACCATAAACTCCCAACGGATAACAAGGCAAGTGGAATGATAAAGGTAGCATGGGGCTGAGCCGGAAAGGCGGCCGCTTGTTCAGGTGGTGCCGGTCGCAACCAAATCAGGCCGGTTTGGCGCCCCATGTAAAAAGCCGTGAGTAAAGCGCCCAAGATGGCACCACTGCCCAAATAATAAGCAACCTGACCAAAGCGTGCATGGGACGCCCACACGCTCATGATGATGTTTTCTTTGCTCAGGGCGCCAGCAGTCAGTGGAAAGCCGGCAAGGGCGGCAGCCAATATGCCATAGGGTATTGCCAACCAAAGGGCGCGGCGTGCCCATCCACCGGTTAAAAACATATTCTGTGCATCGAAGTGTAGCCCCTTCTTTTCTTGCCAGTGATGCAGGTAGTAAATAACCGCCCCTACCGACAAAAACAAGCCGGCTTTAAAAAACGCATGAGTGAGCAGGTGTGCAAAACCACCGGCCGGGTTGTGCAGCGCAATTGCCAGAATCATATAGCCCAGTTGAGATACCGTAGAGTAGGCAAGCACGCGCTTCATGTCTTTTTGAACACAAGCCAGCAGGGCACTCCATAGTATGGTTATCAGAGCCAAGCCGGCAATGACGAGCAAGGTGCTGTCAGGGAAAAGGGGGTGCAGGCGAAACAGCAAGTACACGCCGGCCGCCACCATAGTTGCCGCATGTATGAGCGCCGAAGCGGGGGTAGGTCCTGCCATGGCGTCGGGAAGCCAGAAATGCAGTGGAAACTGCGCCGACTTGCCCATGGTGCCCCCAAACAGACACAATGCCGCCCACCAAGGCAAAGTTTGTTGCATTTGAAGCAGGTCGGTGCTGCCGGTCAGCAGCAGGCAAGCCCCAATGCCTACCACGAAAGCCGCATCGCCCAGGCGGTTGGTAACAAAAGCCTGCAAGGCTGCTCTGCGTGCTTCGCTTCTTTCGTGCCAAAAGCCGATGAGCAGGTAAGAACAGAGCCCCACCAGCTCCCAACCTACGTAAATGAGCAGCAAATCGCGCACAAGCACGATGCCCAGCATGGCGAACACAAAAAGCGATAAGTAGGCAAAATAGCGGCTCCGGTGGGTTTCTTCTTGCATATAGCGACAAGAGTAAAGCGCTACGCAGCTCCCCACCAAGCCCACGATAAAGACCATCCAGGCGGTGGGGTAGTCAATATAAATGCCGCTGTTGACGGAATAGGTTTTGAGCAACTGCCAGTGAACGGGCAGCTCAATGACCGTGCCGGGCACTTGGCCGGTGCTTCGTAAGAGCAACCAGCCTGCCATGCTCAGGCCGCCATAGAGCACCACCGACACCACGCCATCGACGCGCGCCCGGGCAAAAGGCTGCACCAGCAACAAGATGCCCCATGCCAAAGGCATCAAAAGCAAAAGCCATAAGCTGTGGATAAGCTCCATCAGTGCTTGAGTTCGTTCAGTTGATCTATATTCGTGTGTTTGTGTTGTTTGTATAACATCAACAGCAGTGCCAAGATGATGCAGGCTTCTGCAACGGCAATCACCATAACAAAAAGAGCAAAGAGCTGATTGGTGGGGTCATACAGTTTAGAGAACACCACCATGTTGATATTCGCGGCATTGAGCATGAGTTCTATGCCCACCAGCCACATGACTGCCTGCCGCTTGGTGAGCACAATGCCCAAGCCAATACAAAAGAGAATAGCACCAATGCCCAGAAAGAACTGCATGTCCCGTTATTTGCTTTTTAACTTAATGAGCGTGGCACCATATCCGAACTTTTCCTTGTGCGCGTCCTGAAAGTACTCTACCTGTGGATGCCCGCTTGCTCTTTTCTGAATGGCGTCGCGCAACTTGCCGTTGCCTACTCCATGAATAAAGATGATTTCCGTCATGCCGGAAGCAATGGCCGCATCGAGCTTTCTTTCGAACACATCCAATTGATAGGCGAAGATGGCTTCGGGGCTCATGCCTTTGTGCTCGGGCAGCAGCTTTTCTATGTGTAAATCCACTTCATATTCGGGCGTTTCTACCGTCACATGGCTTTGCCCGGCTTGGTCTTGCTTCAAAAGGTTGTGAATAATCTGCTGGGCATCGATGGCACGGCTGACTTCCCACTCGGTAGCCTTCCATTGAAAATCTTTGTCCAGCTGAAAAACATAGCCTTGTTTATCAAGCACCGGTGCTATTTGCGATGCCTTGAAGAAGGTCGAAGCCCGGAACTGTAACTTGCGCAGCAAAGGCTGCGGCAAAGGATAGTAGCCTTGGCGGAAGAGCAACACTTGAAAATAGTAGATGCCCCACTTATCGAACTGTTCAATGTTTACCTCATCGATACGGGCATATTGCCGTGCTCCCAATACACCGCCTGCCACGCCCATATGATTGCCATTTTGCTCTTTGCTTACGGCATAAGGCGTAGTCCAGTCGGTATTGTTGATGAAGTACAGCTGATATAAACGGTCATTGGTGGGAATAAAAGCCAGATACAACCCTTTATAGCTGTAAAGCGGTGATTCGGTGCCGCCGCTTTGCTGCTTGCTCCCTTCTTGCGAAGCTCTTTTTTCGCTTGCCGGGCGGCTGCTTTTGGCAGGTGCCGGCTTGTCGAAATATTCATTTTCTTCGCCTGCAATGAGTACCAGCTCATTGGCTGCCACAGGAATAATGAAACCATCTTCAATTTCTACTTCGGCAATGTTGCCCTGTATTTTCACTACGACGCCCTCCATGTTGTCGTGCAGCAGGCGTACGCGGTCTCCTATGTTCATGGCAGTTGTTTTAAATTACATTGAAACATTTGAATTGAATTTCAGCCGGGCAGGAATGCCCGTACTTCAAAGCAAAAGTAACATTAATTTCCTAAAGCCTGCAGTAGCTTTTGTATGAAATCCATCTCATATCCCTTTTGTTGGGCATAACGGATGAGTTTAGCCTTCCGTTTCCGGCCGTCGGTTTCTGTTTTTTCGAGTTGTGCTGCTTTTTGTTGAAGCAGTTTATGCAAACAGCGCTCGTACTGCTCCGGCTCTATGCCGTCAAGTGCTTCGGCAATCAGCGTTTCATCGATGCCTTTTTGCCTTAAATGGAAGGCTATTTTTTGTTTGCCCCATTGTTTTTGCCTGAATTTGCTTTGTGCATAAAGGCATGCGAAACGCCGTTCATCGAGAAAGCCGTCGTCCATAAGCATCTCTATACATTGGCGCCGCTCTTGCTCGGAAAGGGTGAATTTGTCTTTGAGAAACTGCTCCACTTCGCGCGGGGCGCGCTCTTGATAGGCGCAATAGCGGCAAGCCTTGGCATATACTTCGTCGAAGGGGATGGCACGTGGAGGACGCCGGCGGTAGTTTCTCATCGTAAAAATTGATTATCTTCTTTTTCTCAAAATTACGAAGCTTGTGAAGAACATAAAGAAATGGCTGCTGCGTAGTCTGTGGTTGCTTGTGGGGCTGTCAGGCATGGTGTTGCTGTATTATGCCCCTTTATTGCCCTATGGTTGGCGCCAGTTGAAAGGGCAGCTGCGTATCTTATGGCATACGGTCCCCCTTGAAGAAGTGTGGAAAAGCGACACACTGCCGCCGGTAGTGCGCTATCGTTTGCATCTGATAGGAGAAATCAAACGCTTTGCAGAAACACAACTGGGGTTGATGCCCACAGACAACTACCGCACTTTTTATGATACGCAGGGCAAAGCGGTGTTGTGGGTGGTAACTGCGGCACCGCCCTATGCTTTGGATTACTACTACTGGCACTTTCCTGTGCTGGGCCGGGTTTCGTACAAAGGACACTTTGAGCGCCGCTATGCCGAGCAAGACTCTGCCCGCTTGGCTGCCGAAGGCTACGAAGTGTCTATTGGCGAAGTAGCTGCGTGGTCCACCTTGGGCATATTGAGTGATCCGGTGTTGTCTTCCATGACGGCACGCGAAGAAGGCGAATTGGCGGAGCTCATCATTCACGAGCTCACGCATGCAAGCGTTTACTTAGCCGATAGTGTGGAATTCAACGAAAATCTCGCTTCCTTTGTAGGGCAAGAAGGGGCTAAACGCTTCCTGGCACAGCACTACGGCAAGCACAGTTTTGTTTATCAAAACTATGTGCGCCGTTTGCACGACCGGGCGCTTTATACCGCTTGCCTTTTACAACAAGCGCAGACTTTGGATAGTCTGTATCGCAGCGAAGGCTTTCGTGCCCTCACCAATGAAGAGAAGCAGAAAACCAAGACATTGTTTTATGCACAATTGCAAAAGGCATTGCTTGCATTGCCTTTGAGCCCATCCACACTGGAGCGTATGCGGGCGCATCCACCGGTTTTTAACAATGTGGAATTATGTGATGTGCTTCGTTATTACAGGTATCAAGATACACTGCAGCAGCTTTTTCGCGAAAAGTTTCACCGGGACATTGCTACTATGATACAACATTTTAAAAACTAAAAATTTAGAAATGCCGGCTTGGTACAATCTTTGAAAATGAATAAATTAGAACAAAGTAAAATGCTATGAAAAAGTTAATATCCTTGGGGCTTTTGTGGGTACTGCTGGCAGCGGCAAGCTGGAAAGAAAGTTACCGTGTAGTACAGCACGACGCCTTTCAAGCCGGAGAAGAAATCGATTATTTGGTGCACTATATGTTTGTGAATGCCGGTACGGCGCACATTGAAATGAGCAAAAAGTTATATTCTGTCAATGGGCGCCCCTGTTACCGGGTCGATGTGTATGGTAAGAGCATCGGAGGGCTGGAAATGGTTACTCGAATACGCGACTTTTGGCGCTCTTATATCGATACGGCAGCCATTGCCCCGCATCGCTTTTACCGGAACATACAAGAGGGCAACTATAAAAAAGAAGAAACCACGCAGTTTTACCCTTTGAAACGTCTGGCAAAAGTAAAAGATGAAAACGGTGTATCGGTGGTGAAAACGCCCCCTTATGTGCAAGACCTGGTGAGCGGTTTTTATTATGTGCGTACACTGGATTTCAGCCAATATCAAAAAGGGGATACTTTGCGCATTCCGGGCATCTTGGAAGACGATATCTACGACTTGGCAGTCATTTACTTGGGCACGGAAGAGGTAGAAACCAAATTTGGATGGATAGACTGCCATGTGCTCTCGCCCGTCATGCCGCCCAATGAGCTCTTCAAAGGTACCCACCCCGTGAAAATGTGGGTTTCGTCAGACAAGAACCAAATCCCTGTGAAAATTGCTGCCGAACTGCTGATTGGTGCCGTGGAGGTGGATATTGAGCAGTATAAAAACCTGAAACATCCTATGCCATTCAGGAAAAAACAATAATATGAACATTTTTGTATTTTTTTTGATATTTAACTGCTTTTAAGGTCTCATAATGAGACCTTAATTTGTTTTATTCTTGTATATTTGCAGTCTACAAAACCGCACGGGCTATGAATGAATTAATGAAAAAAGCAGAAGCTTGCCTGCATGAACAAGACATCGTGGCCACCTTACGAGAACTAAGTGAGGCTTTTAAGGAGCGCGTGGCTTTTTCTACCAGCCTGAGCCTGGAAGACCAAATCATTACGCACTTCATCTTTAGCCACGATCTGCCTATCCGGGTGTTTACACTCGACACGGGGCGTTTGTTTCCTCAAACTTATGAAACGCTGGAGCGCACCCGCAAAAAGTATGGTAAGACCATAGAAGTGTATTTCCCACCGCAGGAAGAAGTGGAGCGCATGGTCAATGAAAAAGGCATGTTTAGTTTTTATGAGTCGGTGGAAAACAGAAAAGAGTGCTGCTTTATTCGTAAGGTATTGCCGCTCAACCGGGCGTTGAAGGGCGTAGCTTGCTGGATTACCGGCATCAGAGCCGAGCATTCGCCGCTGCGCAGCAATATGCGCTTGATAGAATGGGACGAAAGCCGCCAAATGGTAAAATATCAGCCCTTATTGCACTGGACAACCCCACAAGTAGAGGCTTTTGTAAAAGAGCACAATATCCCTTACAACCCACTCTTCGACCAAGGATTTTTAAGCATTGGCTGTCAGCCGTGTACGCGTGCCGTTGCCCCCGGTGAGGACATTCGCGCCGGACGCTGGTGGTGGGAGCAAAGCCACAAAGAGTGCGGCTTACACGCTCGTTAGTCTTATTTTTTTGACCTTTTTAACTGCTCAATGCCATGAAATACTTCGATTATTTAGACTACCTGGAGGCTGAAGCCATCCACATATTACGCGAAACAGCCGGGCAATTCGAACGCCCCGCCTTGCTTTTTTCTGGTGGTAAAGACTCTATTACCTTGGTGCATCTTGCTTTAAAGGCTTTTCGTCCGGGCAAATTGCCTTTCCCTTTGGTGCATATAGATACCGGCCACAACTTCCCCGAAGCCATTGCTTTTCGCGATGCGCTGGTGGAAAAAATTGGCGCCGACCTGGTGGTGGGCTATGTGCAAGACTCTATAGACCAGGGCAAGGTGGTAGAGCCCACAGGCAAATATGCCAGCCGGAATGCTTTGCAAAGTGTGACATTGCTCGATACCATCCAAGCCCACGGTTTTGATGCCTGTATAGGCGGGGCACGCCGCGACGAAGAGAAAGCACGTGCCAAAGAGCGCATCTTTTCGCATCGCGATGAGTTTGGGCAGTGGCAGCCCAAAAAGCAACGTCCCGAATTATGGAATATCTACAACGGCAGCATACGCAAAGGAGAGCACATGCGTGTATTCCCTATCAGCAACTGGACGGAGCTGGATGTATGGCATTATATCTTGCGTGAAGGTATAGAGTTGCCTTCCTTGTATTTTGCACACCGGCGCGAGTGCATCTTGCGTGACGGACAGCTTCTGGCAAACTCTGACTTCATCTATAAAGATGAACAAGACGTAATTGTAGAAAAGAAAGTACGCTTCCGCACCGTAGGCGATATGACTTGCACGGCTGCCGTTGAGTCAGAGGCAGAAACCGTAGAACAGGTGATAGAAGAAATCAAAGCGGCAAAAACCACCGAGCGCGGTACTCGCGTAGATGACCAAGTATCGGAAGCGGCCATGGAAGACCGCAAAAAACAGGGCTATTTTTAATTAAAAACCTTCTGAACCGGATTACAACTATGGATATACTTCGTTTTTTGACAGCCGGCAACGTAGATGACGGAAAAAGTACACTCATCGGGCGCATGCTCTACGACAGCCACGCATTGCTCGAAGACCAAATGCAAGCCATCGCCCGTGCCAGTAAAAATAAAGGACTTTCCGGTGATGAGCTCGACCTGTCTTTAATTACCGACGGGCTACGCGATGAGCGCCAACAAGGAATTACCATCGATGTAGCTTACAAATACTTCAACACACCCAAACGTAAGTTTATCATTGCCGACACACCGGGACACGTGCAGTACACCCGCAATATGGTAACCGGTGCTTCGAACTGCCAACTGGCAATTATTTTGATAGATGCCCGCCATGGCGTGACCGAGCAGACCCGCCGCCATAGCTATATTTCGGCACTGTTGGGCATCCCTCACTTTGTGGTTTGTGTGAACAAAATGGACTTGGTGGACTATTCACAAGCGCGTTTTGAAGAAATAGTAGAAGACTACCGGGCAATGGCGCAGTCCATGCCTGTACAAGAGGTGACCTTTATTCCTGTGAGCGCCTTAAAAGGGGACAATGTAGTGAAGCCATCGGGGCGCATGCCTTGGTATGAAGGCAAGCCTTTGTTGCAGCATCTCGAAGAGGTGCCCGTAACCGATGATATCAACTACCGGCTGACCCGCTTTCAGGTGCAATATGTTATTCGTCCCAAAGATGACCGTTTCCATGATTATCGTGGATATGCAGGCAGGATGATGAGCGGCGAGTTGAAAGCAGGCGATACGGTAATGGTATATCCTGCCGGTATGGTAACGACCGTCACCGGCATAGAGCTGGGCAACCGGCCACTCAACGAAACACAAGCGCCCATGTCTGCTACCCTGCTTCTGGCAGACGATATCGATATTTCACGGGGCGATTACATCTTCAAACCGGAGCAAATGCCTGCCATAGTGAATGAAGTAGAAGCTGACATCTGTTGGCTCGACCAAAAGCCTTTGATGCAAGGTGGAAAATATTGGTTGCAGCACCATAGCAAAAAAATACAATGCAAAGTAGAGCACATCGTTTATAAAACGGATATTCATAGCTTGCAGCCCATGGAAGGGCAGCCCCTTCTGGCTATGAACGATATTGGACGTGTGCGCTTGCGCCTGGCGGAAGAATTATGTATTGATGATTACCGTATCAATCGTGCTACCGGCAGTGCCATACTCATTGATCCGAATACGTACAACACGGTAGCCGCCGTGATGATGCGTGTGGACGAATGATTCGACGAACGTTAATCGAGTGAAATTATATTTTTATCGTATAAAAGTATGCATTCGTCGAGAAGTGCTTGCGCGCCCGGAATAATCCTTTTATCATTGTAGTAACATTAAATCAGAAATAAGATTTCCGCTTGTCGGATTATATATGTAGTGGTAGCTGAATCTCCCGGATGCCTTTGGCGCTCGGGAGATTGTTTTTTTATGGCGCTTTTCCTCTTTTCAAGAAAAGACTTGGATTATCAATAGAAAAGTTTAAGGATTGGCACCCTTATTGAGCCCTTTATAAGGATTATTTAATTCTTGACTAAAGGACTCATGCTTTGTAAAATGAAATTGCCAATAATTTTTTTGATAACATTTGGTGTATTATCTGCCTGTAAAGGAGATAAAGGCGATCCCGGGCCGCAAGGTGCACAAGGTGAAGCTGCTTATTTTACTTTTAACCCCGGATTGACCGTCATACTGCAAGGGGCGACACTCTCCGATGGCGTGACCGATTTTGGCGGCGACAGCGGCGATGATACCCTGAGCCTGACGCGTGGGGAAACTCCTTATTTTCGATACGCAAATGGCAGTCTCGATATATGGCTATACGAATATTTCAATGTAATTTCTTTTGACGGCTCTTTCCTTTATCTGAGTATTTCGTTAGGGAATGTAAGTGACCGCACGACAATAAGTGATGTCCGGATAGAGGGAGCATTGGAAAAGCAGATAAGTTCTACCGTTCTGCACGAGAAGTATCTGAGTATGGGAGATGCAGAACTATCCAATCAAGATAATATTGTAGTAAATGAATGGAATTACGACGCGAACTCCGGCAAGCTAAAATTTAGTATATCCGTGAAAGATGATCCGGCAGACGCCGACCAAGATGGTAATACTTTAAGCAACTTCAACGTAAGCGCAATGGAAATAAGTGGAGAGGTGCCCGTTGTCACTGTTCTTTCTCGCCGGAATAAAGTCAAGTAAGCTGTTTGCTAAACCTTTATGTACGCTTGATTTTAATGAATGATATGGTTTTGAGGGTGTTTACTTTGTTTCTTCCAACCATACACATAATGATTCAAACTCTTGAGGAGAGAGCTGCTCGGCGCGCCGGCTCAGGAAATTATGGCTCTTGCCGGCAGGCAAAAAGGCCTTCAAAGCATTTCGCAAGGTTTTGCGGCGTTGGTTGAAGGCTGCTTTCACGATGGTGAAGTAAAGCTTCTCATCACAGCGTAAGGGCTGCAGTGTGTCCGCTGCCTGCATGCGAATAACAGCCGACTGCACTTTGGGCGGCGGCAGAAACACATGGGGAGGCACGGTGAAGCAATATTCTATCTTGTAAAAACGCTGCAGCAACACACTCAAAATGCCGTAAGACTTATTGCCGGGCGGGGCAGCCAAACGCTCGGCAACTTCTTTTTGAATCATACATACTACTTCGGGAATATGCCGGCGGTGTTGCAGCACTTTGAAAAAGATTTGGGAGGAGATGTTATACGGAAAATTGCCGGCGATGGCCACGGGCTCTTGTATGAAAGGGCTTAAATCCATCGTAAGGAAATCATCGAAAAGAATGCGCCCTTGGGCATGCAGCCCGGGGTAGTGCTCTTGCAGGTAGGCAATGGATTCCCGGTCTATGTCGAGCAGATAAACGGTATAGGGCAATTCTAAAAGAAAGCGACTGAGCACGCCCGTACCGGCACCTATTTCTATCACCTGCCGGTAGTTGCCATGTCCTGTTAACTGCTTGGCTATTTTGCGGGCAATGTTGTCGTCTTTCAGGAAGTGCTGCCCTAAATGTTTTTTAGGCTTGACCATGCGTTTCTTTGCTTTCGTTTTGAGCGTCGTTCGCTTCTATCAGCCGGGCAAGTTGCAGACACAGGCGGCTGCCTATCATCAACACCTTGTCGTAGGCTATGGGCTTGGTAGAAGAGAAAAGAACCAGTGTAATGGCTTGTTGATAAATAACCAAGGTGCTGAATAAGTCCCGGAGTGTGGGGTATTGCTGCATGAGCGGGTTCAGGTAGTCTTTGGCTATGGTTTGAGCAAGTGAGGCATGCCCTACATATGCCCAACCGGCATCCGGAAGCAGCGAGAAGCTTTCTTTTTCCTTCTCTTTCAAACCATGGTAGTGCGTTTCCGGAATAAGCTGCACGTGCACCCCTTGTGGGTTGCCGGTATGCAAGTTAATGACAAAGAAGTTGAATTTATCGCGTAGTGTGCGCTCAATGAGGAGGGCACGCCCTTCCATGCCGGTTTTGAGCAACGGATAAACTTCATTGCTTTGTGTGCGTAGTTGTAGCTCTGCTTTTTCAAACTGTTTTTTGAGCGCTTCAAACTGCCGGACAAGCCTTTCGTTATAACGGCGGCTTTGACGGCGCGCATACACCCACAAAAAGGTAAAGCCCGCCACAACCACAAATAAAAGTGCTGACCAAAAATACATGGCTTTCCGGAATTATTTTATTGTCCCCCAAAGTTAGGGCTTTTGCAAATATATTCCTTTGTCTTGCTGATAAACATGGTAGCCTTGCATGGAATTTGTGATATATTGACTTTCACCAAATTATTCAAAACCATGAAATTAATAATCAAAAGTCTGTATCTGACGGGTTTGTTTGTATGTATGGCTACCTTAGCCCAAGCCCAGGTATATACCGGAGGCAATGTAAGTGTTGGCTTCGACAACAACACCACTTATGCCGATATCGCACCTGTTTTAGGGTATCAAATGGGAAAGGCAAGAGTAGGGGTGTCACCTGTGTTCAATTACAGTAAAACCACCAATCAGGATGCGCAATATAGCTTTGGTGCACGCCTGTTTGGGCAGTACACCGTCTTTCAAGGGTTTTTTCTTCATGCTGAATTCGAAAGCCTGAATGTGGAAGATCGCGCCAATGATGCCGACGGGCTGCCGCCTTATGATCGCACATGGGTGGTAGGATTGCCGGTAGGTGCCGGTTACAATCAACAGCTGACCGACCGTATCAATGCCCAATTTATGGTATTATGGAATGTGATTGAAAACGAGAATACACCTACTACCAACCCCATCATACGTGGCGGCATCAATTATAGTTTCTAATAGGTTGATAATGTGTTGATTGGCTATTGTGCTTCTATCGACTCTCCATTATATAGCCTGTCATTTCGAACGAAGCACAGCGAAGTGAAAAATCTCAAAACCCCTCAATATAAAAAGAGATTTCTCGCTTACGCTCGAAATGACAAAGGGGGAAGTTTAAAAGACAAAAGACAACAACTAAAGGAGAGCTATTTCTTCATCATGCCTATAAGCGGTAAAGCTGCCCTACCAAATGAAACTTATGCACACCTTGTCATCTCGACCCCCACGCAGCCTGTCATTTCGAACGGAGCGAAGCGTAGTGAGAAATCTCAAAGCCCCAACCATAAGAAGCAAAAAATATTTCTCGCTGCCGCTCAAGATGACAAAGAGGCGGAGAAGTGATTAAGCTGCTTTAAGGTGTGAAGTCAACTGCAACTGCCTTTATTGTTTGAAAGGCAGTTGCTTTAGTTTTTGGTGAGGGCGTGCGTAGGCGAAGCGCCGCAAAGGGGCAGGTAAATAATAAGCATCCAGCCCCAGAGCACTGACACCTTGGACTTCATGCAGTGCAAGAAAACCGTCGTTTTGCAGGAGGTCGTCGTGTTCAAGAATCACTTCCATCACTTCGCCTACTATAAGCCACACATCGTTGCTTGCAATGTGGTGCTTTTCTGCAAAACGGAGCCCTATCTTTACCGGCGCTTCTTTGACATAAGGTGCCGGGAACGACTCGCTGAACCACGGTCGTAGTCCCGTGGCTTCGAATTCAGACTCATCTTGCGCATATTTGGCGGAACATTGATGGGCTTTGTCCACAAAACCGGCCGTAATCAAGTTGAGTGTGTAATGTCCCGTGTTGGCTATATTGCTGTAAGTATGCCGTGGCACGGTCAGCGGGCGCATAATAAAGCCTATATGTGGTGGGTTGGCCCCTATGTGTACAATTGAGTTGAAGGTGCCCAGGTTGTGTGTGCCTTGTCCGTTGGTGGTACCAATCAGAAAAGCCGGCTTGAAGCCGCTCAATGTGTTCATAAAAGTACGGCGATAGAGTACATCCATCGCCAATATATCATTTTGAGAAAAATATTTCCGGCTCATGTGCTTTGTGTTTTTTGTAAAAAACTACCTTGAGCCGGAAATGTTTGACTTACCAGTTGGCAACCGTGCGTTGAAAAATGTCAAAAATGATTTTGTCCAAAATCTCTTGCACTTTGCTGCTTTCTACATCGGAAAGGCTGAGCCCTTGGTCGAAGTCGGCATATTGGGTGATGGTTTCTTCAAAGTTTTCTTCTTCGTTCAAGGTGTTCACAAAGCGGATACGCACCGAGATGGAAAGACGTGTTTGGGCTGCCTGATCGTTGCCGGTGGGGGCAATGGGGGCTATTGAATAGCCGGTGATTTCACCTTCTACATACAAATCGCCTCCATCGTTGACTACTGCCAGGCGGCTATTGCGCTGATAATAATCGCGCAATTGAATGGTGAGGTTTTGTGCCAAATCGGCCGGGCCGGCGCCCGCGTTATTAAAAAAGGTAGCAACGGTGATGCTTTGTGCGTTGGTGCTTACGCCGGAAAAGCTATAATGTCCACAGCCATAAAGACCGGGCAACAACAAAAGACTCAATATGAGTGCTGGATTGATTTTACAGATTCTCCAAACCATACTTTTTTATTTTTCGATAAAGCGTGCGTTCCGAAATGCCTAACTCTTCGGCAGCAGCCCGGCGCCGGTGGTTATGCTTTTTCAGCGCCTTGATTATCATTTCTTTTTCTTTGTCTTCGAGCGAAAGGCTCTCTTCTGCTTCTATTTCAATGACCGAGTCACTGTCGGGCAGTTCGATGGTCGGCGGTGTGCTTTCTGTTTCTTTTGAGCTTGAGCGTGTGCCGATCAGGCGCATTTCACGCCGCAACTCTTGGGTGTCAATATCCTGAAACAGCTCTTTGTGTTCTTCGATGATACGCTCACCTGCTTGGCTGCCCGACAGTTCTATGAGTTGAAAAACCAGCTTTTTCAACTCGGTGATGTCGCGCCGCATGTCAAAGAGCACCTTGTAAAGAATTTCCCGCTCGTTTAGGTCCTGCGCACCGTTGTTTTGTGATGTATGAAGCGGCATCGGCACCATGCTACGCTCTTCCTTCGGCAAAAAACGGCTGAGTATTTCAGCATTGATTTTGCGTTGAGGCGTTGTCAGCGATATTTGATAGACGAGGTTACGCAGTTGCCGTATGTTGCCCGGAAAGCGGTAGGCACGCAGCAGCTCCATGGCGTCTTCGGTGAGCTCTATGGGGGGCACGCGGTAGCGCTCGGCAAAGTCAATGGCAAATTTCTGAAAGAGTAGAAAGATATCATTGCCACGCTCGCGCAAAGGCGGCACATAGATAGTCATGGTGCTCAGACGGTAGTAGAGGTCTTCGCGGAATTTGCCTTCCCTTACTGCCTGCTCAAGGTTTACGTTGGTAGCAGCAATGATACGCACATCTGTTTTTTGTACCTTGGACGAACCGACGCGGATAAACTCGCCGTATTCCAATACGCGCAATAAACGGGCTTGGGTGCCCAGAGGCATTTCGCCTATTTCGTCGAGGAAGAGGGTGCCTTTATCGGCTACTTCAAAAAAGCCTTTGCGCGCTTCGGTTGCACCGGTGAAAGCCCCTTTTTCATGCCCAAACAACTCCGAATCGATGGTGCCTTCCGGAATAGCTCCGCAGTTGATGGCTAAAAAGGTGTTGTGGCGCCGCGGGCTTAGCTCATGAATGATTTTGGCAAAAGACTCTTTGCCCACACCGCTCTCGCCCAGAATCAGCACACTGAGGTCGGTGGGAGCTACCAATACAGCGCGTTCAATGGCTTGGTTGAGTAGTGGTGAGTTGCCAATGATACCAAACCGCTGTTTGATGGACTGTATATCAAAATCTTTGTTTCTTCTCAGCATTCGACCGTCTTATACTATTTGTGAAAAAATGTCAGCTTTATGCAAAGATAAGACAAATTGTCTTTTTGTGTAGCTTCATTGCGTGCCGCTATCATGAGGTATAGTTGAAGCTCTATAGTCTTCTGCCGGGCTTCTTTCGTATATGAAAACATACTAAAAACGCATGTCATATAGTTGAACAAACAAAAACCAATGAGCTTCATCGACGAATGGAAGGGAATACATCTGCCGGCGAACCGTTTACGCTTGCTCTTGCGCCATCGTGTAGAAGGCTTGTTTGCCGGTGAGCACCTGTCCGGCCGCTTGCATGAGGGCATGGAATTCGAGCAGTTCAAGGCTTATCAGCCGGGCGATGATGTAACCAAAATAGATTGGCGGGCTTTTTTGCGCAGCCGGAAGCTGTGGGTCAGGCAGTCGCCTTTTTTATCAAATACTGTAGTGCATTGCGTCTTGGATGTGTCTGCTTCCATGTTGTATGAAGAAGCCGGACGCTCCAAGTGGGCTTATGCGCAATTGCTGGCGGCAGCGCTCGGCTATCTTGCTTTGAAGCAGGGCGAAGGGCTGAGGGTATGGGGTAGCATGGAGGCGCAGCTCAAAGGGGGCGTTGCCTTATACCATCTGCATGCTTTGTTGCATCAATTAAGCCGGATGCGCGCAGGTGAAAAGCTGCCCGACTTAGCGGAAACCAAAGTCCCGGCAACCAAGGGACAGCACTTGTGGATGTTCTTTACTGATTTATACGATACACCTGCCTCATGGGTAGCTTTGTGGAAGCGGCTGCGTGCTTTGGGGCATGAAGTGCATTGTTGGCATATTTTGGGTGAGCAGGAAATCAATGCTTCGTGGAAAGGGACATTGGTGTTCAAGGACCTGGAAAGCAAACGGATAAAAAAGGTGCATATCGACAGCTACCGGAAGCTGTATTTGGCCAAGATGGAAGCTTTTCTCGAAGAAGCCCGCCAAAGCTGTTTGCAGACAGGCGTGCACTACCACCGCCTTCGTTTACAGGAGCCTATACATCGTGTCTTGTGGCAGGCATTGGGGTGAATTCATCTAATCAAAAAGAAAAAAGGCAGTGCATCAACACACTGCCTTTAATAATTATGTGCATAAGCAATATGATAAGCCCTTATTTTATCTTTTGGCTCACCTGCTCTACTTTGGCTTTCTTTGCTTGCTTTTCAGCTTGTTGTGTAGCTTTGGCGTTGTCCATGGCAATATAAGGAGCAATTACCAGAGCCACCACTGACATAAGTTTCAACAAGATATTCAACGAAGGACCGGAAGTATCTTTGAAGGGGTCGCCTACGGTGTCGCCTACTACAGCCGCTTTGTGAGGCTCAGAACCTTTGTAGAAGATTTCTTTTTTGCCGTTTACTTCAATTTCCACACCTTTTTCAAACATTTTCTTGGCATTGTCCCAGGCACCGCCGGCATTCGATTGGAAGATGGCCATCAATACGCCCGACACGGTAACGCCTGCCAACAAGCCGCCCAGCATTTCGGCACCACCAAAGAAACCGACCAGTACGGGGGTGACTACTGCAATGATACCGGGCAGTACCATTTCACGCAAAGCAGCTTTGGTAGAAATTTCCACGCAGCGTCCGTATTCAGCTTTGCCGTCGGCAGCTTCAAAAGTCTTGCGGTCTGCATCGGACCACTGCTTCATGTCTTTGCCTTCGTTTTTGCGCATTACGTTCAAGGCGGCTTTCAGCGCAGGAATTTCATTGAACTGACGGCGCACTTCCTGAATCATCGACTGGGCGGCACGTCCTACGGCATCCATAGCCATAGATGAGAAGAGGAAAGGCAGCATGCCACCAATAAACAAACCGGCCATTACTACGGGCGACGATACGTCGATGGCGCTGATGCCTGCCGTTACTTTGAAGGCACTGAACAGAGCCAGGGCAGTCAAGGCAGCCGAACCAATGGCAAAACCTTTACCGATGGCAGCCGTGGTGTTTCCTACGGCATCCAGCTTGTCGGTGCGCTCGCGCACTTCTTTGGGCAGCTCGCTCATTTCGGCAATACCACCGGCGTTGTCCGAAATAGGACCATAAGCATCCACAGCCAGCTGAATGCCGGTGTTGGCAAGCATACCCACAGCAGCAATGGCGATGCCATATAACCCGGCAAGCTGATAAGCGCCAATGACAGCAGCCGAGATGATAATCAAGGGCAGGGCAGTAGATTGCATACCCACACCCAGACCGGCAATAATGTTGGTGGCTACACCCGAAGCCGATTGCTTCACAATGCGACGTACCGGCGGCGTATCGGTACCGGTATAAAATTCAGTAATCAAACCGATAAGCAAGCCGGCTACCAAGCCAATAATGGTTGCCCAGAATACCCCCAGAGAAGTGTATGTTTTGTTTTCGAAAGTCCACTCGGCAGGCAGCAAGAAGTCAATGATGAAATAAGAAGCTGCCAGCATGATGATAGCAGAAATGAACTCACCGGTATTTAAAGCTTTTTGGGGGTTGCCGTCTTCTTTTACACGCACCAGATAAGAGCCAATGATAGAAGCGATGATGCCAAAGCCGGCAAGCACCAATGGCAACAACACAGCAGACAAGCCACCGAAGTCGTCAGCCAAGCCGTGTTGCATGAATGCCACACCCAATACCATGGTACCGATGATGGAGCCAATGTAAGACTCGAAGAGGTCGGCACCCATGCCGGCTACGTCGCCCACGTTGTCGCCCACGTTGTCAGCAATGGTAGCCGGGTTCAGCGGGTGGTCTTCCGGAATGCCGGCTTCTACTTTACCCACCAAGTCGGCACCTACGTCGGCAGCTTTGGTATAGATACCACCACCTACACGGGCAAAGAGTGCAATAGAAGAAGCACCAAACGAAAAGCCGGTTAATACGTTGATAACTTTTTGAACAGAAGCCGGATCATTGATGCCCCACATTTTAGAATACACCACGAAAAGCACGCCCAAACCGAACAAGCCCAAGCCTACTACGCCCAAGCCCATAACGGTACCACCGGTGAAGGCTACTTTCAGCGCACGGCTCAAGCTGTTACGGGCGGCATTGGTAGTGCGCACGTTGGCTTGGGTAGCCACACGCATGCCTATGAAACCGGCCAGGGCAGAGCAGATAGCACCCGTAATGAATGAGAGGGCAATTAAGCTTGAAGAGCTTGCCTCTTTGGCACCACTCAAGCCCAATATGACGGCCACCAGCAAAACAAACAGAATCAAAATGCGGTACTCGGCTTTCAAAAAGGCCATGGCACCTTCTGCAATTTTCTTGGCGATGCCTTGCATACGCTCGTCGCCTGGTTCGGCTTTCTTTACTTCAACGGCTTTTAGCCAGGTGAAGAACAAAGCCACTGCGCCTAAGGCAGGGACTAAGTAAATTAGTAAGTCAATACTCATAACGCTTTCGTTTTTATGTTGTTTTTTAGGTTACTTACTTCATGCAAATGCCTGCAAATATAGTAATTTTGACTAAACGAATCCTTGTATTTTTCCAATAACCTTTGGCGAAGGTTATAAAGAAAAAGACTTTCAAACTTAAAAAAACAAATGTATGGCAAAAGCATTTGCATTTCAGGTAGCCGAGCAAATACACATCAAACAATTGCGGCAAGGCTTTGCTGCTGCGCCCGAAGTAGCCACCAATGCCGAACTGTTGTATATTCTGCAGGATAAAAAATTTCTGCACGTCTTCGACTACGGTGTGGTTGCCTTTTATGGTTTCGATGAGGTAGAAATGAGCGACCATATTGCTTTCATAAAAAAGCACGCAGAAGCAGCACTCGAACAGCCTCTTTCGGACTTCATAGAAGTAGAAGTAAACGATCGTTTGGCTAAGCCGCGCGTCCAAGACGATGTGGTGATGATTCCGGACTTATCGCTCGATTACATTCGTATCATCACCCTGAATTTGGCGCAGTCTGTAGCACTCGATTTCTATGAAGAGCTGGCACTGCAGCTGCTGAAAGCCAACAAAGCCTATGTGGATGAGTTGGAAGAAAACGGGCGTTTAAAAATATCGAAGCGCAACCTGCTGCGCTTCATCGGGCGTTGCCGCAATGTAAAAAACAGCATTGTGGATAACCTCTACATTCTCGATGAACCTTTGATTACGTGGGAAGACCCCGATTTGAGCCGTTTGAACAGCCGTCTCAAAGAGTCTTTTGATATTTACAACCGCTTTCGCGACATGGACTATAAGCTGCGCATCATAGAAGAAAACCTCACGCTCTTTACTGACCTTATCCACCATCGCGAAAGCAGTCGTCTGGAATGGATTATCATTATTTTGATTTTGGTAGAGGTTGTCAACCTCTTGTTGGAAAAACTACTCTGAATCCGGCTCTTCGGGCTGATCCTCCTCGGGAAGATCTTCTATGGGAATGTCATCTATGGGCACGTCATCGATAGGCACGTCATCGATAGGTACGGCTTCGATATCCGGCTGCTCCTCGGGAAGATCTGCCTCCTCGCCTTCGGCACGGAAGGCTTCCGGACCCGGCATTTCTTTTACAAGGCGCAGCTGCACGCGCCGGTTACGTATGCGTCCCGATTCCGTAGCATTGTCGGCCACGGGGTTGAGGTCGCCCCAGCCCCGTAGCAAGAGCCGGTCGGGGGATATGCCCGCCTTCACGAAGTAGCTCCATACAGCCAACGCGCGTGCTTCCGATACTTTGACATTGGTGCGGCGGTCGCCGGTATTACAGGTATAGCCGGCAATTTCCAGCTTTAAGTCAGGGTTGGCACTCAGGATAGTGGTCAAGCGATCCAAGAACAAGCGGCTGCCAGGGCTTAGCTCTGTTTCGCCAAAGTGAAACAAGATACTGCGCAACAATAAATTATATTCGGCTTCTGCCAGCTCTACGTCTTCACGCTTGGCATAAACCAGTTCCGCATCCAGGCGCAAGAAGCGTGGCGCCAAATCTTTTAAGCTGTCGGGCAGGTTTTGTTCTACCAAGAGGGTATCGGGTTGAGGCACTATGCGCTTGATGGGGCGCTTCTTGTATCCGAAATCACGCCGGATGCCTATTTGCACCTCCAAAGCATTTTGCGGCACACTGAGGGCTTCGGCCGAAGGCATATTGAAGTCATAGCTGAAGCTAAAAGCATAACGCTGGTGCTCGAGCTGAATACCGGCAGTCACTACGCCATCGGGGTTGTACCATACATTGACGCCCAGGGTGGCTTCACGGTAAAGCAAGGAGTCGGGGTCCCATTCTTTGTTGAAATGATAAAATACGCCTAGACCTGCATTGAGCTGTGAAGGACCGTTGAAAGCCATAATGTAACGGGCATTCGGATGCAAAGACACCGAGTATTTTTCAATGGCTTTGAACGAAGCATTGGCAACCAAGGTCATGGGCAGCTTGTCGTCACCGCCAATAAAAGAAGTATTGGGTTGATTGATTTGCATAAGTGCCACACCGGCAGAAGCTATGGGGCGGCGTATGCTGTCGTCCCAACGCCATTGAAGTCCCACATCACCGGTAGGAAAAAACACGGCTGCATTTTCTATGTTTTCGCCATTGGGCAGGGTAGGGTCAAAACCGCCACCGCTCCATTGGCTGCCTGTGGTGAGGCTGTTCAGGTTCAGTGCTCTTTGAAAGAAGCCGGCTTGCCCTCCAATGCTTATGTAATGATGGCTGCTGTCGGAGAGCTTCCATAGGTAGGAAAAACCTATTTTCAGCCCGGAAGTACGCAGCAATCCATTAGCACCGGCTTGGTCGCTCAGTACGGTGGCACCTATGCCTGCCCAGCGGTAACCCAAGGTGTCTTCGAAACGCTTATACAGAGGGTAGGTGAGACTCAAGAGAGGCGTGGCAAAGGTAGTGCCACCACCCACCGATTCGCGCCTATAGAGCAGACTTGCCGACATGACGTCAGAGGTGGCAGGTAAAGCCGGGTTGGTCAACAAAGGGGATTGTTGATACTGTGTGAAAAACACATTTTGAGCTTTCAGGGCATGAAAGCTCCCCAGCATGCAAAAAGAAATCAAATACAAACTTAAAAAGCGTATAGTTGCCGGCATAAAAAATGCATTTTTACCTACCCTATCTTACAATGATAGCAAAAATTGTGAAAGCCTTAGGCTTCTTACGAAGAAAATGTTGCAAATGTTTATCTTGAAGGTTGTCCCAATATAAAAATAGCCGGCTTCTTGTGTAAGTCGGGCAGGTTTTGCTTCCAGCTTTTGACAGGCTGCGTAAATATCCACTCATCCGGGGAAGTTAAACTTACCCCAATACACAGGTGCAAGTCGGGCTGTACTTGCTTGACCACGGCTTCCAGCAAAGCATTGTTCCGGTAAGGCGTTTCCATAAATATTTGAGCAGCGCCTTGCCGGGCAGCCTGCTCTATTTCTTTCAGCTTCCGGGCACGTGCGCCCTTGTCTATGGGCAGATAACCATGAAAGCAAAAAGCCTGTCCATTCAGTCCCGAGCCCATAAGTGTTAAAAAAATGGAAGAAGCGCCTGTCAACGGACGCACGGCTACCCCATGGCGATGGGCCCATGCCACAATTTGAGCACCGGGGTCGGCTACTGCCGGCAAGCCGGCTTCTGATATCACGCCGAAATCGGTGCCTGCCAGCAGCTTTTTCAGCGGGGCATCCAAGCTATGAAAGTCGCTTTTTTTATGCCACTCGTAAAACTCCAGAGCGCCAATGTCAACGCCTATTTTCAAAGCACTGATAAAACGGCGGGCAGAACGCACATTTTCCACAAAAAAACAACGCACGTGGCGCAGCACTTCAATGACCTGCGGCGTGGTGACTGCCTGCTCGCTGCCGCTTGCCAGTGCCGATGGAATCAAAAAAAGTGTGCCGGATGTATTGGTGCCCATATGGTTGCCGGTTTAGTTTTGACTATTGACGAACGGCAGAGCGCAGTGCTGCCGGGAAGGTGTTGGAATCATACTGATGCAAACGAAGGTGTGCCTGTTCGTAAAAAGGGCGGCGCTTTTCATAAAGCTCGATTACAAAGCGCCGGAGACGCTCTTCCGTATCGCACTCCTTTAAAAGCGGACGTTGCGCCCGCCCATGCCACAGACGCTGTATGATGCTTTCAAGCGGGCAATCCAGGAATACCACCAAGCCATTTTTTTTCATGAATGCCATGTTGTCGAAAAAACAGGGCGTACCGCCGCCGGTAGCTATGATACGGTTCGCTCCTTGACTAATCTGATGAAGCACCTGGCGCTCTATTTCCCTGAATTGCGCTTCGCCCGATGCTTCAAACAGTGCCGGGATGCTCTGCCCGTGCAGTGCTTCAATGAACACGTCCATATCATAGAACTTGTACCCCATGGAGCGTGCCCATGCCATGCCACAAGTGGTTTTGCCTGCACCGGGCATTCCTATCAAGTAAACGACCATTTGATTCTCTGCTCTAAGCTTTTTATTTTTCCCAAAAATAAACAAAAAGCTGTGCAATCACTGAAAGACCAAATCAAGCAAAGAGCCGAAGCACTAACCGGTGAGCTGGTAGCCATCCGCCGGCATTTGCATCAACATCCTGAACTCTCTTTTCAAGAACACGAAACGGCACGTTATGTAGCCGGCCGTCTTAGCGATATAGGCATTCCCTTTGAGGCAGGCATTGCCGGCACGGGCATTGTGGCGAAGATAGAAGGCAAAAATCCGGAGAAAAAGACCATAGCCCTGCGTGCCGATATGGATGCCCTGCCCATTGAAGAAGCCAATGATGTGCCTTACCGCTCGCAGAACCCGGGGGTTATGCATGCCTGCGGGCATGATGTGCATACCACTTGCCTGCTGGGCGCCGCCCGTTTGTTGTATGAATGCAGAGACCACTGGGAGGGTACTGTCAAGCTTCTTTTTCAGCCCGGCGAGGAGCGCATTCCCGGAGGGGCTTCTTTGATGATAAAAGAGGGGGCTTTGGAAAACCCGCGCCCTTCGGCAGTGATAGGCCAGCACGTCATGCCCTTGATTCCGGTAGGCAAGGTTGGCTTTCGTGAAGGCATGTACATGGCAAGCACCGATGAGTTGTATTTGCGCGTCATAGGGAAGGGCGGGCACGGTGCCATGCCCGAGCTGTGCATTGACCCCGTAGCCATTGCTGCGCAAATCATCGTGGCCTTGCAGCAAGTCGTCAGCCGCCGCAGCAGCCCCAAAATGCCTACGGTGCTCACTTTTGGAAAAGTGGTAGCCAATGGAGCTACCAACGTCATTCCCAATGAGGTGTACCTCGAAGGCACTTTCCGCACTTTCGATGAACAGTGGCGTGCTCAAGCCCACGACATCATTAGACAAATGGCCACCGGCATAGCCGAAAGCATGGGCGCCCGCTGTGAGGTGGAAATACGCAAAGGCTACCCTTTCCTTTACAATGCGCCCGAATTGACGCGCAGAGCCAAGCAAGCCGCCATTGAGTATTTGGGTGAAGAAAACGTGGTAGATTTGGACTTATGGCTGGCAGCCGAGGACTTTGCTTACTACAGCCAAGTAGCCGATGCTTGTTTTTACCGCTTGGGTACACGCAATGAAGCGCGTGGCATTGTGTCATCGGTGCACACGCCCACTTTCGATATAGACGAAGCAGCGCTGCCCATAGGGGCCGGCCTGATGGCGTGGCTGGCACTTACCGAACTCCGGCAATGATTCTATAACCGTATTGCCCGGGTCATTTCCCGTTTGCCGGGTGGTCCGGGCAGTGCTTCCACGGCAAAGCCATGGCTTTTTAAGAGGCGTTTAAATGCACCTTGAGCACAGTAAGTGACTACTACGCTGCCCGGGTGAGTCAAGGCATGCAGCTTCTGCACGCTTGCCGTGTCCCATAGCTCTGCCTGCGCCGAAGGTGCAAAGGCATCGTAGTAAATAAGGTCAAAAGTATGCTCACTTTGAAACGCCTGCCATGTGATGTGGTGTTTCATTACCTGCATGCGTGCCCCCCAAGCGAAAGCGTGTGCCCATGGTTTTTCATGCAGTTCGATGAAAGCGGGATGCCAAGCCCTAAGGGCCGGAGGCAGCGGATAGGCGCGTATGGTTTCAAGAGCCAGTGGGTAGGCTTCTATGCCTTCATAAGCGAGGCAGTGTGAGGGAAGCCGCTCTTCTAAGATGATGCGGCTCAGCAGGGCATTCAAGCCGGAGCCAAAGCCCATCTCTAAAATTTTTATCTTGCTTTGGCGTTCTGCAACAAACAAAAGCCCTTGTTCGATGAACACATGCATGGATTCTTGCAGTGCGCCGTGTGTGGAGTGGTAGGTAGCGCCCAGCAAAGGATGGCGCAGTGTGAACGAACCGTCTTGTGTTTCAAGCAGAGGAGCGTTGATGGGGGCTTCTTGCATTTTGGGAAAACACTTATTTAGAAACTTTTAAAATAACTACTTTTGTATAAAATCAAAGATACGTCGAAAATAGCAAACTATGCTTTTATCTGAAAGGCTTGTGCGCCGGGTGGCTTTTCACCTGCGCGAAAAAATGGCTGAATTTCCCGAGTCAGAGCTGGAACGCATTCAAAACGAGCGTACCGAAGGGGACCTGAGCCCCGATGGGTGGATTCGTGCCATCATCGATCGAGGCGAGGACCTGCACCTTGCCATTGTCGTGCATGGATACAGTAATGATGAGCTCTTGGCTTACTTTTACGAGACAGATTCCCCCATTATTTTGTTCCGCTATTTGCCCAATGGTGAGATTGTGCCCGTCATCTTAAAAAAGAAAGGGTCAAAGACTGTTGTAGAAGAGTATTTCGACGAAACAAGCGGAGCATGGAAAGAGCGTGAGGTGAAAGACCTGAACGTTTATATACGCTTCGAAGACCCGGTAGATGTGTCGCTCAATGACAAAATCATAGCTTTGACGGCTTTCCCCATGCCCTATGCTCTTAAGGAGTATGAGGAAAAAAAGGCTTTGACTCCCTTTCAGCGCCTGCTTCTTTTGCTTAAAAGTGAGCGGCATATTCTACTTTACATTTATGTGTATGCTATCATTTCCGGTCTAATAGCCCTTTCGCTGCCGTTGGGTGTGCAAGCTACTTTCCGGCTGATTTCCAGTGGAAAAATACTGACTTCGGTGATTGTTGTCATAGCCTTGGTGATTGTGGGCTTGGGGGCATCGGGTGGCTTGCAGCTGATGCAGCTTTGGCTGGTGGAAATTCTTCAGCAGCGGGTTTTTGCCAAGGCAGCGTTTGAGTTTGCCTATCGCATCCCCAAAATTTTACCTTCGGTTTTGAAAAAATACTATCCGCCGGAGCTCATGAACCGCTTTTTCGATGTGGTCATTCTGCAAAAAGAGCTTCCCAAACTGCTGGTTGACTTGTCGGCAGCCGCCTTGCAAGTGGTTTTCGGGCTGTTGTTGCTTTCGCTTTACCACCCCTTTTTCTTGGGGTTGATATTCTTTACCTTTTTGTTTATTGGCATCTTGCTTTACTATACCTTCGACCGTGGCTTGTACACTTCCATCAAGGAGTCAACCTATAAATACAAAATTGCCCATTGGCTGGAAGAGATAGCCCGCACCGTGCGCTCTTTTCGTTTATCTACAAGCAGCCGGCTGCCCCTCTCTAAGATGGACGAGCTGGTAAACTACTATTTGTATTATCGCAAAGAGCACTTCAAAGTGCTGGTGAATCAATACTTGTTTGTGTTGGTGTTCAAAATCATCATTGTTGGGGGCTTGTTGATACTGGGGAGCACCCTTGTGGTGGAGCGGCAAATCAGCTTAGGACAGCTGGTTGCTTCCGAAGTGATGATTATTTTGGTGGTCAATGCCATTGAAAAGCTGGTGTTGGGCCTGCCCACCGTTTACGATGCGCTGACGGCAGTGGAAAAAATAGCGCAGGTAACCGATTTGCCCCTGGAAAAGCGCCACGGTGTGCTGGTCGATTTTCATCGTTATCCCGAAGGCTTGGAAATACAAATGGAGGACGTGCGTGCTTCCTACAATTCCAGTAAGCGTATTTTAAAAGGAATTACCCTCACTGCCTTGCCGGGAGAAGCCATATGCATTGCAGGCCCCGAAGGTGCGGGCAAGCATACACTCATGCGGGTGCTTACCGGCTTTGTGGAATACGAAGGCTATATCTCCGTCAATGGCTTTTCACTCAAGGATATTGATGTGGACATGTGGCGCGCAGTAGTGGAAAACAACTTTTCCGAAGATGAAGTCTTTGCAGGCACCATCCTGGAAAATATTGTCATGGGCAAGCCCAATGTAAAGATGAAAGACGTGTATGAAGCCATAGAAGTTATGGGACTGGCCGACGTCATAGGCCGCCTGCCTAAAGGCATTCATACCGAGCTTTTGGCAGATGGGCGCCCGCTCTCTATCAGCGAGCGTCATAAACTCATTTTGGCACGCTGCATCGTGTCGAAGCCTAAACTGCTGATTATTATAGACCACTTCCAAGAAATGCAAAACTCCGAGAAGAAGCGCATCTTGCAGTGGCTCACCCAGGAAAGGCACCCATGGACCCTGTTGATGTTGTCGAATGACCCTATTTTCTTGTCTTTGGCAAAACGGGTGATAGTATTGGAAAAAGGACAGGTTGTAGCCGAAGGAACCTACGAAGAGTTAATGAATGAGCGTCACTTCCGTGCATTTATGACCGAAAACGTATGATGTTATGTTGAAGATATCGAAAGAAAGCATTGAAAATGAATATATTGAACGGCGGGTGTATGCCTTCCGCCTGCTGCAGACCCCGCGATCGGCGCGCAATTTTGCCAAAGTATTGGTGGGGCTGTTTGCTTTTGGTCTCTTAACCCTTTTCTTACCATGGACGCAGAACATACCCGCCAGCGGAAAGGTAACTGCCTTTTTTCCGAAAGACCGCCCACAAGAAGTGCCGGCAGTGATTGGGGGGCGTATTCAACAATGGTATGTGCAGGAGGGGCAGTTTGTGAACCGGGGCGATACTTTGCTGCGCATTGGGGAAATCAAGCCGGAGTATTTCGACCCCGACCTCTTGGAGCGCTTGCGCGAACAAGTGGTAGCCAAAGAAGCGGCCATTGAAGCCACCAAAGCCAATATCGAAGCTTTGAAGCAGCGCTTGCCCGTATTGCGGCAGGCGGCAAATTTGAGCCTTCAGAAGGCGGAAAACAAAGTGAAGCAGTATCGCCTGAAGGTAAGCAGCGACAGCTCGAACTACCAGGCACAACTTGTTAATTTTCAGTTGGCAGAAAACCAATTGCGCCGCTATGATACGCTCTATCAAAAAGGACTTATTTCATTGACCGATTACCAAAAACGCCAATTAAAATATCAAGAATCGCAGGCAAAGTTGATAAAAGCCGAAAACGACTACTTAGGCTCGCAACAAGAATATCTGAACGCTTTGATTGAGCTTAGCTCTATCCGGGCAGAGTACCGGGAAAAAATATTGAAAGCCGAAGCAGAGCTGCGCAATTACGAATCCTACCTTGCCAATGCTCAGCTGGAATTGGCTGCCTACAGAAACAAATATGCCAGCACGGTCATACGGAATGAAAATTACTACATTTTAGCTCCGCAGTCCGGTTATGTGGTCAAGGCAATGAGCCAAGGGATTGGCGAAATCGTAAAGGAGGGCGAGCCCGTGGTGCAAATCCAACCGGCACGCCCGCAAAAAGCAGTGGAGTTGTATGTGAAAGCCATGGACGTGCCTTTGATTACCCCCGGGCGTGAGGTGCGTATCGAATTTGCCGGATGGCCTGCTTTCCAATTTTCGGGATGGCCCAGTGTGAGTGTAGGTACCTTTGCCGGCAGGGTGAAGGTCATCGACTATGTAAGCCAGCCTGATGGTACTTATCGTATCTTGGCTTTGCCCGATGCTACCAACGACCCCGAATGGCCCGAGCAACTGCGCATCGGCTCGGCTGTGCGGGCATTCATCCTGCTCGATGATGTGCCCGTGTGGTATGAAATCTGGCGACAGCTGAACGGTTTCCCGCCCAGCTTAAAAGAAGCGCCCGATGAAAAAGGTGATAAAGACAAAGGTGCAAAAAAGAAATAAGCCGGTGATTCGAAAACAACAATTTCTCTTTTGGATATTAAAGTTTTTGGCAGTTACTGCCTATGCGCAAGAAGACACCACCAAACGCCTGAGCTTGCAGGAGGTGTTGCAGTGGGTGGCTGCCTACCACCCTGTGATGAAACAGGCCGACCTCTACTTGGAGCAGGGGCGCTTTGCCTTGCGCCAGGCACGTGGCAACTTCGATCCCCAACTGAAAGGTACATGGGACGAGAAAAATTTTAAAACCAAACAATACTATCAGTATATCAATACGTATGTGTCGGTGCCTTTATGGATTGGCGAGCTGAAAGCCGGCTATGAGCGTAACCAAGGTTTGTATATCAACCCGGATCGCACAGTGCCCGAAGAAGGGCTATGGTATGCCGGCATAAAGGTGCCTTTGGGCTATGGTTTGTTTATCGATGAACGGCGCAATGCCCTGCGCCAAGCACAGCTGATGCAAGAAATGGCCGCTGCCGAGCGGCTGAAGACCATCAACAAGCTGTATTATCAAGTCGTGAAAGACTACTGGAACTGGTACTTTGCCTACCGCAAAAAGGAGGCGCTTCAGCGTGCCTATGACTTGGTAAATGCCCGTTATGAGTTTACCCTCGAAAAGGTGAAGATGGGCGAAGAGGCGCCTATCGATTCCCTGGAGGCCGGCATCAACCGTCAGGACCGCCAGATTATGTTGTTGGAAGCCGAGGCCGAGCTTACACAAGCACGCTTGGCGTTGTCGGCGCACTTGTGGACCGAAGACGGCACGCCCGTAGAGCTAAATCCGGAAGTGGCACCCGACGAACCCAAGCAGGCTACCGAGCAGCCTTTTCAAGAACGCTATCCACTCGAAACGCTCAAACAGCAGTTGGAAGCACAACATCCCGAATTGCAAAAGTTACGCTTGAAATACCAAAGCTTAGAGTTTGAGCGCCGTCTGTATGCCGAAAAGATGAAACCCAAGCTCAACTTAAACTATAATTTTCTTTCGGCACAACCGGTAAAGAGTGGCGAGTGGAACGGCACTTATTTGCAGAACAACTACAAATTTGGCATTGAATTGGCTTTTCCGCTCTTCATGCGTGAGGCCGGTGGCAAGCGCCAGCAGGTAAAAGTGAAACAGTTGCAAAACGAGCAAGAACAGCTTTATTTAGTGCGCACGCTGTATAATGATCTGGAGGCCGCTTACCGTACACTCTTGCTTACGGAGCAAAACTTGCGCAATCTTTTAAGCATGGTGCAGAACTACCGCGCTTTGCGTGATGGAGAGTATGCCAAGTTTATAGCCGGTGAGAGTTACGTTTTTTTGGTAAACAAACGTGAGGAGAAGCTGCTTGATGCAGAAATCAAGCTGGCGAAGACACAAGCAGCCTACGAAAAGCTCAAGGTAGAAGTGCTTTGGCTGAGTGGATTGCCCCTGTGGAGCTTGCCCTAAGCTTACGTAGCGCCCGGGCTTGTATGGCTGCATACTAAGCACATGTGCTTATGCGTTATCTTTTTAGCCAAAGAATTCAAATAAAAACTATGCAATTAAGAAAGAAGGTCTTGGGAGCGCTGCTATTTATTGTGGGGATAGGCGTTTTCTGTCAGCTTAGTGCGCAATCCTTGCCGCGTCGTCCCTTTATAGGTTTGGATTTACGCTGGAATACCGAGGAAGAGGTGCTTGAAGTGGCAAGAGTACACGCCGGAAGTGCTGCCGAAAAAGCCGGTATTTTGCCCGGTGACCGTCTATTGCGTCTCGATGACACCCCTTTGAAAAGCTATACCCAGCTACTTGAATTGGTAAGGCGTAATTACAAAGTGGGCGACAAGGTTACATTAAGCATCCGGCGTGGCGGGCAGTTGTTAAGCTACCGCCTGCGGCTGGGGAAGTATCCTACCGAACAAGCCCCCGATTTTGCCATAGACTATCGCGAAATAAAAACCCCGCAAGGACACTTGCGTTGCATCGTTACGCGCCCCCCAAATAGCCAAGCGGTGCCGGCCGTGCTTTTCATACAAGGCATTGCCTGCCAAAGTATCGATACCCCCTTCGACACGCAGCGCCCCTATACACAACTGCTTTATGAACTGACACGCCAAGGCGTGGCCACCATACGCGTAGAAAAATTTGGTATTGGCGACAGCGAAGGCCCCGACTGCATAGAAGTAGATTTTGAAACCGAACGCCAAGCTTTTTTGCAAGCCCTGCGGGCAGTCAAGCAATACGACTTCGTGGACAGCACACAGGTTTTTTTGCTGGGGCATAGTGTGGGGGGCATTCTGGCAGTACAAATAGCCAACCATGAACCGGTCAAAGGCATCATTGTGTATGGAACGGTAGGGCGTCGCTGGACAGACTACCTGCTGGAATCGCGCCGCCGTCTGTTTATGATGAAAGGCAAGCCTGAAGCCGAAATCGACGATTACCTGAATGGTATCAACCGTTGCAATGTGGAGTACTTCGTGCTGCATCGCCCTAAGAGCGAAGTGGCCAATGCCAATCCCGCTTATGAGCGTTATTTAAGGCTGTTCGACATACGCAGCGACCAATATTGGTTTCAGCTGCAGGAGGTCAATGTGCCGGCAGAGTGGAGCCGTTACGATGGCTTTGTGCTTAGCTTGTGGGGCGAGTTCGATGTGGCTTCGCTTGAAGAAGACCACCAAATGATAGCCCATATCGTGAATAAACGGCAGCCCGAACGGGCAGTGTATGTGCGTGTGCCCCAAGCCGACCACGGCATGCGCTGGACTACTTCATACCGCGAGGTGGTGGCGCCCTATAATCCTGTTATTGGGCATATTGTGAATCAGTGGATACAAGCCGTCTGTCAAGCACCATGATTTTAGTGTAGGCAGGCACTGGTATTGTTTTGCCGTTTCGGGCTTCTTGCCTCGTTAATTCGAGCTTCCCTGCTGCCATTTCGAGCGCAAGCGGGAAATCTCTTGCCTTGGTTTGACGAGAAGTCTCACTTCGTTCGACATGACAAATAGCTTCAGCGGGCTTCTTAACTGCATTTGCACTTCGTTTGAAGGGACAAGCCACGTTGCTTTTGCCCGGCACGGCAGGTTTTGTTTTCAACTTCAGGGAAGGCAGGGAAGGGGACAGGCGAGCAACTTTATGCCGCCTGCTCTCAGAAGAACCGGTGAGACACGGTATAAAACAACAAAAGCGGTTGTATCCTGACAACCGCTTTGCTTAGTTATGAAAACAGAGACTTGCTCTTAGAGCGCAATCACGCCTTTTTTCAAGTTAAGAGTGCCTTTCTTTTTGGCTTTGCGCAAGGCTTCTTCTATGCCAATGCGGTTGATGATGCGCAGGGCGTGGGTAGAAACCTTCATTTCAATCCAACGGTCTTCCGAAGGCAGATAAAAGCGCTTCTTTTGCAAGTTGGGATAGAAACGGCGCTTTGTTTTATTGTTAGCGTGCGATACGTGGTTTCCCACACGCGGACGCTTCCCGGTTAATTGACAAACCTTTGCCATGATAAACTATCTTTTATTAAAACGGTGACACATATACTCATTTAGGACGGCAAATATAAGACCTTTTCCGATGCTACGCAAATATGCCACGGAAATTCAGGCAGTTGCTGCCGCTTTCTTTATGAAAAAAGGCTCCGTTATGGAGCCTTTCAGTGTGCCGAAGGCGGGACTCGAACCCGCACGGTGTTGCCACCACACGCCCCTGAAACGTGCGCGTCTACCAATTCCGCCACTTCGGCGCAGCGTCTTTGCAGACGCAAATATAAAAAGCTTTTAAAAATTATTCAGCTTTTTTTTCAGATTTTTTTTCTTCGGCGGGCTTATCTGTTTGTTTGCTTTGGTTTTTATACTCTTCGTTGAGTCTTTTCACCACTTCGTCGGTGATGTCCAAAGCAGGATCACCATACCATACGGTTACGCCCGGTTTATAGCCGAGAATGAGCTTATAGCCTTTTTCCTTGGCATAGCGCTGCATGAAGTCTTCCAAATTCTTGTTCAGCTTTTCAGCCATCTTGAACTCTTCTTCCAAGTATTGATTTTCGAGCGTTTGCTTATACTGTGCCAAGTTCTGTTGGCGCTCAATGAGCGACTGCTCGGTGGCTTTGGCTTGCTGCAGAGTCATGCTGTTGGCTTGCTGCTGGAAGTTGGCAATGTCGCGCTCCAGGCTGCTGACACGACGGTTCAGGTCTTGCTCAAACGATTGACGCTTCTTTTCCAACTCTTTTTGGGCGTCTTTGTAGAAATCATATTTGGCAAGCAGGCTGTCAGAGTTGATGTAAACAATGCCTGCCGCTTCGTCTTTTTCTTGAGTGTTTGTTTCGGTTGCGGTCTGATTGCTTTGCTCGTCGGTCTTTTGTTCGTTGTTTTGGCATGCCCCAAATAAAAATAGGGAAATAGCCAGAGGTAGTAAATGTTTTTTCATCTTTTTCGAATTTTGAAAAATGGATTCTTTTGTTTCTGACAACAACTGCAAATATACGCAAACTTTATTGGCAGGCAAGCCTCGCTATCTTCTTGTTGAATGCGGGAATATTTCTATTTTTGGCAGCAAAAAATTGATGAACAATGAGTTTTATAGATCACGTACACGCCCGTCAGATATTGGACTCCCGTGGCAATCCCACGGTTGAGGTAGATGTTATCACCGAAGATGGCTTCATAGGCCGTGCAGCAGTGCCGTCAGGGGCTTCTACCGGCAAGTATGAAGCAGTAGAATTGCGCGATGGCGACAACACACGCTATTTAGGCAAAGGCGTGCTTAAGGCTGTGGAGAATGTCAACGAAATCATTGCGCCCGAGTTGATTGGGGTGTCGGTGTATGAGCAAAAGATGATAGACCACTTGCTTCTGGAGCTGGATGGTACACCCAATAAGTCGAAGCTGGGCGCCAACGCCATTTTGGGCGTTTCGCTGGCAGTAGCCAAAGCGGCAGCAGCGGCCCTTCAACTTCCGCTTTACCGTTACGTAGGTGGCGTGCACGCGGCTACCTTGCCGGTGCCCATGATGAATATTCTGAACGGAGGGGCGCATGCCGACAACGGCATCGACTTTCAGGAGTTTATGATTATGCCGGTGAATGCGCCTTCGTTTAGCGAGGCTTTGCGCATGGGCACAGAGGTGTTCCACCACTTGAAAAAGGTGCTGAAAGACAAAGGGCTTTCTACCAACGTGGGGGATGAAGGCGGTTTTGCGCCCAACCTGAAGTCAAATGTAGAAGCTATTGAAGTGGTATTGCAAGCCATAGAAAAAGCCGGCTATCGTCCCGGTGAAGATATTTTCATTGCGCTGGATGCCGCCAGCTCCGAGCTGTTCGACGAAGAGAAGCAGGTTTATCGTTTGAAAAAATCGACCGGCGACGAACTGACTTCTGCCGATATGGTGAATTTCTGGCAAGAGTGGGTGAAGAAGTACCCGATTCTTTCGATTGAAGACGGTATGGCTGAAGACGATTGGGATGGCTGGCAAAGCCTGACAGCAGCTATCGGCGACAAAGTGCAGTTGGTGGGTGATGATTTGTTTGTGACCAATGTGGAGCGTGTGCGTGAGGGTATAGACAAGCAGGTAGCCAATGCCGTATTGATTAAAGTGAACCAAATAGGCACACTTACTGAAACCATCGATACCATTGAGTTGGCAAAACGCCATCGTTATAAAAACGTGATGTCGCATCGTTCGGGAGAAACCGAAGACAGTACCATTGCAGATTTGGCTGTAGCTTTGAATACCGGGCAAATCAAGACAGGCTCGGCATCGCGTTCGGACCGCATGGCTAAGTACAACCAATTGTTACGCATTGAAGAAGAACTCGGCGAGGCTGCTTACTATCCCGGCTTGAACTTCTAATGTAAAAGCTACTTTTGCCCAAGCAAAAGCAGCTTTCTTGATGTGTAAGTGCTTTTTCTTTTAAACAGCCTGCGGGTGCCCGCAGGCTGTTTGGTTCTTATCTTCTTTTCTTCTTCTTGTTGCGCTTGAGCATGCGGCTGAGGCGCCCACCGCCGCCGCTTTCCATCTGGTTCATCTTCTTTATCATTTTTTGCATTTGCTCGAACTGCTTGAGCAAATTATTGACTTCCTGTATGCTGCGCCCGCTACCTTTGGCAATCCGTTGTTTACGGCTGGCAGCGGTGCGGTGTGTCAGCAGGAGGGCAGGATTTTCACGCTCTTGCGGGGTCATAGACTGTATGATGGCTTCTATAGGCACGAAAGCATCGTCGTCTATGTCGAGGTCTTTGACCATTTTGCCTACGCCCGGCAACATGCCCAGCAAATCTTTGACGTTGCCCATCTTTTTGATTTGCTGTATTTGAGAGTAGAAATCCTGAAAGTCGAATTGGTTCTGACGCAGCTTTTTGTTGATGCGCTCGGCTTCTTTTTCATCGAAAATCTGCTGGGCACGCTCTACCAACGACACCACATCGCCCATGCCCAGGATGCGGCTTGCCATACGGTCCGGGTGGAATACATCCAGGTCATTGACTTTCTCGCCCGTACCTATGAACTTAATGGGGCGGTCCACGACGGCACGAATCGAGAGGGCAGCCCCACCGCGCGCATCCCCGTCGAGTTTGGTGAGCACCACGCCGTCATATTGAATGCGATCATAGAACGCCTTGGCTGTATTGACGGCATCCTGACCGGTCATGGCATCCACCACGAAGAGTGTTTCGGAAGGCTGCAGCGTTTCTTTCAGGCGGCTGATTTCGTCCATCATCTCTTCATCGACTGCCAAGCGGCCGGCCGTATCGACAATCACCACCTGATATTTGTTTTGCTTGGCATATTCTACGGCATGTTGGGCTATCTCTACCGGGTTTTTGTTTTCCGGCTCGCTGTACACCTCAATGCCCAATTGTTCGCCCAGTGTCTTGAGCTGTTCTATGGCAGCCGGGCGGTACACGTCGCAGGCAACCAACAAAATGCGTTTGTTCTGTTTCTTTAAGTAGTTGGCAAGCTTGGCAGAGAAGGTTGTTTTCCCTGAACCTTGCAAGCCGGCCATCAGCACGATGGCAGGGTTGCCATCCAGTTTGATGTCCTGCTTGGTGCCCCCCATGAGCTGTGTCAGCTCGTCATATACGATTTTGACGAGCATCTGACCGGGCTCTACGGCAATTTGTATTTTTTGCCCTAAGGCTTTCTCTTTGATTTTATCGGTAACTTCCTTGGCTACCTTGTAGTTTACGTCGGCATCCAAAAGGGCGCGGCGTATCTCTTTAATTGTATTGGCTACGTTTACTTCCGTAATGCGATTGGAGCCCTTGAGCGTGCGTATGGCACCTTCTAACTTCTCACTTAAATTTTCAAACATAGAGTTTTCCGGTTTACAAACTATCCTTTGATGGTTCTTTTTCTACTTTAATACAATGCCTACCTTTTTAAGTGCCGCTTTAATACCGTTTTTGAGGCGCTCTTTGATGGGGGTTACCACCTTCTTTACGGTGCTGTCTTCCGGGCGCGCCTTGAAGATGGTGTCGTGATAGGGGGCGGCGTCTTCGCGCTCGGTGGTGTAGAAGTAGGCATACACCGATTTGCGCGACATGCCCTCGGGCACTTGTATGCGGGAGTAACCGTGATACGAGATTTCGCTGGTTTCAAATATGACGGCACGGTTAAAAGCCGGCGGTACTTTCTTTACACACTTGGTCACGTCGGCGTTCCACAGCTCCAAATCGCCGCCATAATGAGGTTCCCAATGCCGGTTCATGTAAATGAGCAGGTTCAGACGACGGTGTACGTCTTTTTCCGGGTGTATGTTGAAGTCGATATGCACATCCAGAAAACTGCCGTTGTCGCCTTCGTGCAAGCCTACGCCCAGGTGGTCATTGGTGATGAATACATCTTGAATGCCGGTGACACGGCTGACCCAAGCATAGAACTCCGGCGACATAAGGGCATCGCGCAGGCGGCTGAAGTCCGGGTGAAAGTCTTCGAAATTGGCGCCTTCGGCTTTGCGTTCATTGATGCCGTCATAATGCTTGCGCAGTACCTTCGTAGGCGGAAAGTGTTCGTATAGCTTTTCTGCAAAGTCGGTTTGCAGAAAGTTATCTATAACAACATGGCGGTAAGGCCGTGCTGTGTTGAACTCATTTTGGAGTTGTGCAATGGTAGCTTCTTCAAACAGACGAGGGTTGAAAAGCGAAATACCGGCTTGTGGATTCATATTTATGTCTTATTTTTCAATAGCTTTGGTGCAAAAATACGTTTTTCTATTAACAGTTGAAATACAAAACACTGAGCCATGAAGCAAAAGCAAAACCGTCTTTTCTTTTTTGGGGTGCTGCTTATTCTGATAGCCATTCTTGCCTATTCGCTCATAGACCAGCGTAAAGAAGAGGACGTAATGCAAAAGATAGAGAAGTTTCGTCGTGAAAAAGACGAAGCCTTCAAATACCGCGACGACTCGCCCATAGAAAACAGGGAAGCCTTTTCTCACTTGAATTATTTTCCACCCAATGTGCAGTACCGTATCAAAGCCCGTTGGGTTCCCGTAGATGAAAACGAAGCCGATTTTTTGGTGCAGATGACCGATAGCACCTTCGACCGCTTGCGCTCGGTAGCCTATGCTTTTTTTGAGTATGAAGGCAAAGAGTATCAGCTTTTATTATTTGAAAAAGAAGACAATGCCGGCTATTGGTTTTTGCCTTTTAAAGATGCTTCGAATGGCAAAGAAACCTATGAAGGCGGGCGTTATCTGGACGTGGAAAAGCCCAAAGGCAACACTTTGATATTGGATTTCAACTTTGCTTACAATCCCTATTGTGCCTATAGTCCCGATTATAGTTGTCCCATTCCTCCGAAGCAGAACCATCTGGATTTTGCTATCTTGGCAGGCGAAAAGAAATTCGTAACAGCTGACAGCAGCAGTACTTCAAAGCCCTGAGGATATGTTATTTCGCGATATAGTTGCTTTGATTCGCCATTTGTTGGGCGATGACTATCTGGAAGAAGTCAACGAAGAGGCAATACAGCCCTACATAAAAGTGGCACCGGTGCGCCTGCCTACGGTTGCCCGCCTGCTCTATGAGCACAAAGACCTGTATTTCGATTATTTGGCTTGCATCACGGGCATCGACAACGGACCGGCAGCCGGCAGCATGGAAGTGCTTTATCATCTTTTTTCCATTCCCTATGAACACGCTTTGGTGGTAAAGGTAGAAGTAGCACGCAACCGCGAGGGCGAGCCACTACCGGAGGTGCCCACGGTCAGCGATATATGGCGCACAGCCGACTGGCACGAACGTGAAATTTACGACCTGTTGGGCATTCGCTTTACGGGGCATCCCGACTTGCGTCGCATCTTGTTGCCTGCCGACTGGCAAGGGCATCCGCTGCGCAAAGACTATCAGGCGCAAGAAACTTATCATGGCATTACGGTGAAGGCAGAAAACCCGCCGGAAGACCCATTTCAAGCTTGATTTTTTACCGAAGACCATCAAAAATTTGTACTTTGTTCTTTTCAAACCAAATACCTGTCTGTTATGAGATACGAACGCATTGACAACCGGCTGTTTATAGAGAACCGCCGTCGTTTGGCGGAGCGCCTGCTTCCCAATTCCATAGCTGTTTTCAACTCCAACGATATTATGCCTACCAGTGCCGACGGCACCATGCCCTTCAAGCAGAATACAGACTTGTTTTATCTGACCGGTGTGGATCAAGAAGAGACCATTTTGTTGTTATATCCGGATGCCAAGGAAGAAAAATACCGTGAAATTTTGTTTGTGCGTGAAACCAACGAGCACATAGCCATTTGGGAAGGGCATAAGCTCACCAAAGAAGAGGCTACCGAAGTTTCCGGTATCCGCACGGTCATGTGGACTTCGGAGTTCGAAAAGGTGTTCAACACCCTGATGGGCGATGCCGAACATTTGTATTTGAATACCAACGAACATCCGCGGGCAGAAGTAGTAGTGGAAACCCGTGATGCCCGTTTCATTAAATGGTGCAAAGAACGCTATCCATTGCATAGCTATCGCCGCTTGGCGCCTATCATGCGTGACTTGCGGGCTATTAAATCCGATATTGAAATTGCCCTGATACAGAAGGCTTGCAAAATTACGGAAGCCGGTTTCCGGCGCGTGCTTCAGTTCGTGAAGCCGGGCGTAAAAGAATATGAAATCGAAGCCGAATATGCGCATGAGTTTCTGCGCCGCGGCTCGCGTGGCTTTGCTTATACGCCCATTATTGCTTCGGGGGCCAATGCCTGCGTGTTGCATTACATAGACAACGACCAAGTGTGCCAAGATGGCGACCTGTTGTTGATGGACGTGGGGGCAGAGTATGCCAACTATGCCTCCGATATGACCCGCACTATTCCGGTGAATGGACGCTTTACGCCCCGCCAACGTCAAGTATATGACGCGGTATTGCGCGTGATGCGCGGGGCTATGGATATGCTGCGCCCCGGCAACACCTTGGATGAGTACCATGCCGCCGTGGGCGAATTGATGACCAAAGAGCTCGTGGATTTGGGCTTGTTGACCATGGACGAAGTGAAAAACCAAAACCCCGATTGGCCTGCTTACAAAAAGTACTTCATGCATGGTACCTCGCACCACCTGGGCTTGGACGTGCACGATGTGGGCGACAAATACCGCAAGTTTGAACCGGGTATGGTATTTACCTGTGAACCGGGCATCTATATCCGTGAAGAAGGGCTTGGCATTCGTTTGGAAAACGATGTGGTCATTACCGGAAACGGCTTGCTTGACCTGATGGCTGACATCCCTATAGAAGCCGAGGAAATAGAAGAATTGATGAACGCTTCGGTGAAGGCATAAAACCTGATAAACACCGGAGGAAAGCGGCACAATCCAAAAGTGCCGCTTTTTTTGTTCTTGAAAAGAAAATCTAAGCTAAAAGTAGATGAGGTTTTACACTTCCGGAACTCTCTTTATCATTTCGAACGTTAGCGAGAAATCTATTTGCTTTTTGTGGCATAGTTTGATGAGAGCTCTCACTCGCTTTGCTCGTTCGAGATGACAAGCTGCGTGAGGTTCGGAATGATAACCGGTGTTTTTCCCGGCATCTCTCATTGAGTAGTACTACCAAGCAAGTATATTGTTCTCTACAACAAAAAAAGCTGCCCCCACAGAGGCAGCTTTTTTAAAGGATGGATGCTTTTCAGGGATTATTGACCCAAAGGAATAGCATAACCTACGGTGATGGCAATGTTGCGGTTCTTAGAGAAGTTGTCGCTGTCGCCACCGGGCTGAATGTTAGACAAGCCCAAGCCATAGCGGGCGTCCAACACCAACTTGCCTGAACCTACTTCGAAGCCGTAGCCCAAACCAAAGTACATACCGAAATCAGTGGGTTTTACGTCATCTTCTGCTTCGTCTGTACCGATGTTCAGGTCTGCTTCGATTGAGGCGCTGCCGTCATCAATTTTTGCTTTGCCACCCAAAGCAATACCCAAGTAAGGACCGGCACCTACATAGAAGCCGCCGAAATGAGCACGTGCCATCACAGGGATTTCCAAGTAGTTGATAGTGGCAGAGCTTGTGAGTCCATTGCTTTTTTCTTCACCACCTTTCTGGATGTAAAGCAACTCGGGTTGTACAGAGAACTGGTCAGATACGCTGATGGGAGCAGCTACACCAAAGGCAAAGCCGGTTTTCATGTCAGTCTTATCTGATTCCCCGGCAGATTTGTACGCAGTGCTGGCCAATGAAACGCCGGCTTTGGGCATGATAGAGATTTGTGCTTGTGCGCCAAAGAACAGGGCTCCGGCTGCGAGTGTCAACAATAACTTTTTCATAGTTCTGATGAGTTTTAAGTGAAACATTAAAACTGACGCTCATTAACGAACGCATGTAGTATCATTACAAAGTGCGTGCCAAACTGCAAGGGCTGAGGAGGGCTTTTGAGGGTGGATTTTACTGCGCAGTAGAGTCGTTTGTGTTACCTTTGATTTGCGAAATTAAATTTTAAAAAAACGGCTTATAGGCTTAACTCCCGGCTTGGGTCCCAAAAAACCATGTCGAAATTTTGCACGCGGTCGTTTTCTACTTGAATGCCTTCTTGGCGCAATAGTTCTGCCATACGGTCAGGGCTGCCAAAATAGCGCTTTCCGGTGAGCTCCCCACGGCGGTTGACTACCCGGTGGGCAGGTATGTCCGGCAAGGCTGCGGCGTGGTTGAGTGCCCAGCCTACCATGCGCGCCCCCGAACGCAGTCCCAAATAGTGGGCAATGGCGCCGTAGGTACTTACCCGGCCACGTGGGATACACCGGACCACTGCATACACATCGTTGAAAAATGAATGTTTTTCGTGCTGTTTCATTGCGCAGTGTAGTTTAAAACTCCACGCGCCCGAGCAGGCTGCGTGCCAAGGTGAGTTCATCAGTAAATTCCAGTTCGCTGCCTATGGGCACGCCACGTGCCAAGGCCGTTACTTTTACCTGCAGTTCTTTGAGACGCTTGGTCAGATAAAAAGCGGTAGTGTCTCCTTCCATGGTAGAGCTGAGTGCCAGTATGACTTCTTCCACCTTGTGCTTCTGTACACGCTGTAGCAAGCTTTCTATGTGAATATCTTGTGGACCGACGCCATCAATAGGCGAAATCAAGCCGCCCAACACATGATATAAGCCTTGATAATGGCCGGTGCGCTCGATGGCGGCAATGTCTTTGAAATGCTCCACTACGCAGATGGTTTCGCGGTGGCGCCGCGGGTCGCTGCACAGGCTGCATATTGCTTCATCGGCAATGTTATGGCACTCTTTACAATATTGAATGTGGTCGCGCAGTTGAAGCAGCGCTTCTGCCAGCTGATGGGTTTGCCGGGGTTCTTGTTTGAGCAAATGCAAAACGATGCGCAAGGCCGATTTTTTTCCTATGCCCGGCAGCTTGGCTATTTCCTCCACTGCACGTTCTATAAGCTTCGAAGAGTAATGCATAAGGCAATGTCTTTGGCATACAAAAATATAAAAGCTTGGTTGAACGGAAGGGTTCAGCCAAGCTTTTGCAGAATAAAACCGGCAGCGGCGTGGTTATACCACTTCGGCTTGAATGCCCCGGTCGCAAATGGCTTGCCGCATGGGCACCAGTTCGTCCCAACTGCCTTTCTTTACCGAGCATTTGCCTTTGAAGTGGATGATCCAAGTGCACTGCTCGGCTTGCTCGGGGGTATGTTTACATACTTCAATCAAGGTCTGAATGACATGGTCAAAAGTGTTTACATCGTCATTGAAAACGACCAAATCGTGCACCTCTTCTTCTACAATAACTGTGTCCAGCTCTTCAAATACGGCGGGTGTTTCTTTGGTTAAGCTACTCATATTCAATGTGTTTTTGTTAGTCAAATGTAAAAAAAGCCGGCCATATATGCAAGCTTTTTATATGGAAACACAAAAGTGCGTATTTTTATTAGTTTAGTCCCTGCAAAAACAAGTTTTTTATGAGTGCACACTGGATTTTACTGGTTTTACTACTGTATTTTGGTGTTTTGATGCTTATTGGTTATCTGACAGGCAAGCAAGCCGACAGCTACGATTTTTTTGTGGCACGCCGGCAGTCGCCTTGGTATGTGGTGGCTTTTGGCATGATAGGGGCTTCGCTGTCAGGCGTTACTTTTGTGTCGGTGCCCGGCTGGGTGGGTACTTCGGCATTCTCCTACTTTCAAATGGTACTGGGCTATTTGCTGGGCTATGCCGTGATTGCTTTTGTGCTTTTGCCGCTGTATTACCGCCTCAATTTGGTGTCTATTTACAGTTACCTGCAAGAGCGTATCGGAGAGCGGGCTTATAAAACAGGGGCGGCTTTCTTCCTTTTATCACGTACTATAGGCGCGGCATTCCGCCTCTACTTGGTTGCCTTGGTTTTGCATGTAGGCATTTTCCGGCAGTGGGGGCTTTCGTTTGGCTTGACCACGCTGGTAAGCTTGCTTCTCATTTGGCTTTACACGGCACGGGGCGGCATCAAAACCATCGTGTGGACTGACACCCTGCAGACTACCTTCATGCTTCTGGCAGTGGTATTTACCATTTGGTTTATTAAGGAAGATTTGGGATGGAGTTGGACAGAGCTAAGTGAACGCTTGTCGAAAGATGCGCGCAGTCAGGTCTTTTTTTGGGATAATTGGAAAGACGGCAAATTTTTCTGGAAGCAGTTCATTGCCGGGGCTTTCATAGCCATTGTCATGACCGGTTTGGACCAAGACATGATGCAGAAAAACTTGAGTTGCCGCACATTGCGTGATGCGCAAAAAAACATGATTACTTTTAGCTGGATACTGCTGCCGGTCAATTGGCTTTTTTTGACATTGGGCTTGCTGCTGTATGTGTATGCCGAAACGCACGGGCTGCCTATGCCTGCCAAGTCAGACATGTTGTATCCGACTTTAGCATTTAATCATTTTCATTGGACGGCAGCCCTCTTTTTTTTGTTGGGTATTACGGCAGCGGCTTATTCAAGTGCCGATTCGGCTTTGACTGCCCTCACTACTTCTTTTTGTATAGACATACTCGATTTTGAAAAAATAAAAGACAAGGACAAACAGGAGCGTCTGCGCCGTCGTGTACACATAGGCATTACGGCTTTGCTTTGGTTGGTGATTATGGTTTTCCACCGCCTGAACGACGAAAGTGTAATAAGCGCTATATTCAAAGCGGCCGGCTACACCTATGGACCACTCTTGGGAATGTATGCTTTCGGTTTGCTTACCCGCCGCCGTACCAACGACAAGCTGGTGCCGTGGATTGCCATTGCCGCGCCTTTTATCACTTGGGGCATTGCCGAAAACAGCGAACGCTGGTTCAACGGATACCAGTTTGGCTATGAGTTGTTGTTGCTTAATGGTCTGCTTTGTTTTGTGGGTCTGTGGATGGCGAGTCGTCGAGCAGCTGTCTGAGTATTTTGCCGGAAGGGCTCTGTGGAATATATGCTTGATAAAGCACGGCTTTGGGCGCTTTGTAGTGCTCCATACGCTGCCGCAGGGCTTGTAGCAATTGTTCTTCGGCAGCTTTGGTCAAGCTTTTCTCCGGGAACACCAGTACAAGTTTTTGACCTAAGAGCGGGTCGGGAATGCCCGTCGCGAAGAAAGGGCACCGGATACTCATCTCTTCCAGCAGGCGGGCAGTGGCTTCTTCTACCTGTTCTATTTGTATTTTGATGCCCCCGCTGTTGATGACATTGTCGATGCGCCCGAGCCACTCGAAGTGGGTAGCATCGTGCAGGCGGACGCGGTCATTAGTAACCAAAGGGGGGAGATGCGGCGTATGCACCACCAGGCACTGCCGTTTGTCGCAGCTGAAATGCACCCCGGGCATGGCTTCGTACAGAGGCTTTCCCAAAGGACGCAAAGCCACGTGCGAGGCTGTTTCAGTCATGCCATACGTTTGAACCATGCGGGCTTGTAGAGGCAATAGCTGCTTTTCCAAATGCTTCGAAAGCGGTGCACCGCCAATCAATATGCCTTTGGCTTGTTTTAAAGAGGCAAGCAGCCGGGGGGCTTCGTGCAACATGCTTTGCAGCTGCATGGGCACAAAAGCGTAAAAGTCGAACTGCTTGCCGGGAATTTCACTCAAGGGCAAGCGCGAAGGGGCTTGCACATAGGCATGCAGCTGCCCTTCCATGGCGCGCACCAGCATCATGGCACCGCCCACAAATGCAATATTCATATTGACCAGGAGGCTATCGCCTTTTTGTAGTCCGAAATATTGAAGTGTATTGCGGGCACTCCATGCCATGAGCCGGCGGGAGAGCTTTATGCGCTTGGGGGTGCCCGTAGAGCCCGAAGTGTGAAAAGTAAAATGGGCGGTGCCCTTCAGCCAGTGATGGCAAAAATGAATGGCTTGTCGTTCGTAATCATCAAGATCGCCGGGAAGGGAAGACAGGTGCCGGCAAGCCGCGAACGGAATAAAATGATGACGGATATGTAAGCCTCCTTCCGTAGTCATGGGGTTAGTTGGGGTTGGCTATGGCGTAAATATAAAACCTGCTGGCATTGAATACCTCATCTTCGGCAAGAGGAATTTCCAACAGGCGGTACCCTACTACTTGCCCATTGACCTCCAGTACTTTCACTACGGTGTACAGCTGATTGGGGGTTACACCGAATTCTTCCAGGTTGCGCAAGTCATGCATGCGCACAGTGAAAGGAACGGGGGGAAGTTCAGCAAGCTTTTTCATGATTCTCAAAAGTTATAGCAGTTTTCATCTTTTTGTTCCTCTAAATAACAAAAGGTTAGGGCTCTGTGTACCCTGTCCGCCCGGCGGGCAATGTAAGATTGACAGGCATAGACATTCGCCAAAAACGCAGGAACAAATGTGGGTAGTAGCAGCATAAGCCGCCCTGCCGATGGACCAAATTTTTTAAGGGACGAACGGAAGCAGACAAACGACCAACGGCAGGGCGCAAAAAATGTGTAAAAAGACTTTACACTTGTAACATTGGTTTCACTATTTCTCTGGTGCGAACACCCACCGGCTGCCGTCTTCATGGCTGATAACCAGTTGGGAAGGCGTAAGTGCCACTACCCGGTAGCGGTATGTTTTTCCGTCGAGCTCCATAAAGAGGGTGCGTCCATCGCCGCTGAGGCGCCACCGTCCGTCACGTTCTATATCGCCTTGGTTGCGGTAGCGAAGTTTGCCGGAGCGCTTAAACTGCAATGTGGCAAAATCGAAATGCTCTACATGCTTTTGGCTTAACTCACTTTCAAGCTGCAGCTCGGTATCCGATTTGTCGAGTGCTTCTTTTTCCAAGAGCGAAGCAGGGGCTTGCGATAAAGAAGGCTCGTAGATCCATCGTTGGCAAAGCCATTTCTCTTGTACCTTCCGGGACTGTGCATGAGCACCTGCCCATAAGACAAGGAGCAAGGTGACGGTGAACAATAAAAACAACTTGGTATTCATAATTTTGCTTTTTGGTGTACCGGATTTTCAAAGGGCAAAAAATAGACCAAGTTTAAAACAAAGCACGGAACACTTCATCCAATTGAGCCACACCACGGATTTCTATATTGAATTTTTTCAAATCAAGCCCCTTGAGGTTGTACTTGGAAGTAACGATGGTGCGAAAGCCCAGTTTTTCGGCTTCTGCAATACGCTGCTCTATTTTGGCTACCGCACGCACTTCGCCCCCCAGGCCCACTTCGCCGGCAAAACAAATGGTGGGGGGCAATACAATTTCTTCGTAAGAAGAAGCTATGGAGCAACATACCGCCAAATCAATGGCGGGGTCTTCTACGCGCAGGCCGCCGGCTATGTTCAAAAACACATCTTGGTCGCCCAGACGAAAACCGGCCCGTTTTTCAAGCACTGCCAACAACATGTTCATACGTTTGGCATCGAAGCCGGTGCTGCTGCGTTGGGGGGTGCCATAGGTGGCGTGACTCACCAGCGATTGCACTTCTACCAACAAGGGGCGGTTCCCTTCTATGGTGGAGCCGATGGCTACGCCGCTCAGCTCTTCTTCGCGCTGTGAGAGCAGTATTTCGGAGGGGTTGCTTACTTCGCGCAAGCCGTCGGCACGCATCTCATAAATGCCCAGTTCGGAGGTGGAGCCAAAGCGGTTTTTGATGGTGCGCAGAATGCGGTAGGTCATGTGGCGGTCGCCTTCGAACTGAAGCACCGTATCGACCATGTGCTCCAGCACCTTAGGACCCGCCAGGCTGCCTTCTTTGGTGATATGCCCCACCAAGAACACAGGCGTATTGCTTTCCTTGGCAAACTTCATTACTTCGGCGGTGCATTGGCGCACTTGTGACACGCTGCCTGCTGCCGAATCGAGCAATGCCGAATGCAGGGTTTGTATGGAGTCAATAATGACCAAATTGGGCTCTATGGCTTCTATTTGCTTGAATATGTTTTGAGTAGATGTTTCTGCCAAAATAAAACACCGATCACTATGTACAGCCAAGCGTTCTGCCCGCATTTTTATCTGCTGTTCGCTTTCTTCGCCCGAAACGTACAGTACTTTGAGTTGCGCAAGCGAAAGCGCCAATTGCAGCATGAGCGTTGACTTGCCTATGCCCGGTTCGCCGCCTATAAGCACCAATGAGCCCGGAACGATGCCGCCGCCCAGTACCCGGCTCAGTTCCCGGTCGGCCACTTCTATGCGCCGGCGGGATTCATAGCTTATTTCTTGCAGCTTGCGAGCCTTGTTGGCTATTTGCTTGCTGCTGCTTTGGCGCCATTCGTTTTTTTCTTGAGTGGTTGTGGTAATCTCTTCTACAAAAGTGTTCCATTCGCCACATGAAGGGCAACGCCCCATCCACTTAGGTGAGGCATGTCCGCAGTTCTGACAGAAGTATTGGGTTTTGGGTTTTGCCACGATGCTCTACAAGGCTTAGGTTTGCACATGATACATGAAACGAAGATAAGCAAAATTATTAGGCAGGCATTGAAAAAAGCCCTTTGCCAAAAGCAAAGGGCGTACAAGTGCTGGGCATGCACAAAGCTTTATTGAGGACTGTAATATTTTTTTACTACTTCTTCCAGCTCTTGTGCCCGCTCTAAGGAGATTTGCAGGCGCTCGCGCCGGCGGTCCAGCACTTTTCGAATATCTGCCGATATTTCGCCGTCTTGATAGGCGTGTTGCAGCATTTCAAAGTAGAATTTTTCTTCCTGCGTCAGGCTCTGAATAAAATTGCCGGGGTGTGTCTGCATTTCTTCTGTTGGTTGGGCGTTGTTGTTCTTATTATTGGAGCCTGCTGCGTCTTTTTTGTCGCCGTTTTCTTTTGCTTTTGCCTTTTTTTGAGCGAGCACATCTTCCACTTCGGGGCGGTCGCGACGAATGGGCGGCGGCACAAGGGGTTCTTCTGCTTTCTCTTCTACTGTTTTTACCGGGGGGGCGGGCGCACTCTCGGTGTCTTCTTTGGGCACAATGGGCTCAACACGGGTGTCTTTGCCGGAGACAGGCGTGGGAGCATCCGTCTCTTTTCTTTCTTCTTTGAAAGAGGTGGTCACATCGGGGGGCGTGAGTTGCCCTTGGCGCAACAGCTGCACATCGATGGTGGGTATCTCTTCCATTTTTATGTCGGCGGTGAGGGCATCGAGTGGGCTAAAGTGTACGCGGATGCGATATTGCAGGGCAGGACGATGTATTTCGGCTTTGGGGATGGACGCCTTACTGCTTCGTTTGCCTTTTTTGCGTTTGCTTGCATGCTCTTGTTCCTGCATGAGCATTGCGAGGTCCTTGTCTATTGCATCCAGTTCTTCGTCGCTCAAAGTGGGAAGGGTTTCTATGCTGCACACAAACTCAGCAGAGAAAATTGCCCCCTGCATTCGTTGTTTGACCATACGTTGCCACTCTGTTTCGTAGGGGTACCACACCACGTCAGAAGGAATGTGTGGGCGCTGGGTGGGATGCAGTTCATACAAGAAGTCGGCCGGCCGGTCGCTGTCGGCAGCCGGGTCGGGGGGCAGGGTTTCATGGAAGATTTCAATTTTTTGAGCGCCCAAATGTTGCAAGATACGCACCAGCTCATTGACTTTGTCTTCAAGCAAGGCACCGTAGGCATGCTTGAACGGATAGGCAACGTGGCGGCGATAGGGGTGCAACAAGTAAAGATTTCCTTTTTGCGGGGCTTCGTGCAGAAAGCGAAAGATGCCGGTAGCGCCTTCTATAAGAGGTAAAACGATTTCCGGCTCTTCAAGCGGAAGGTCATCGGTAAGGAAAGCGGCTTTTTTGTCATTCAACCGGAGGGCACTGTTTACAAAGCGCCGGTATAGCTCATCTCTTTTTTCCCGCATTTCGAAACGAAGCTCCGGCTCTTCGGCCAGGTGGTAAGCTTCGTTGTAAAGCCACATATTTTCATAAATGGCTTCGGCCTGCAAGCTGGCTTTGAGGCGTATGATTTGTATGTACAGTTCTTTGACTTCCTTGCGCCAATGCGCGGCTTGGGTAGCGTCGCCATAGGCTTCTTTGAAGGTCTCGAAGGTGATGTGCAGAAGCTTTTGCGCTTCGTGGCGCCTGCCCATCTGCAAGTACACCGATGCCTTTTTGAAATAAATGAAAGGGTTTACTTCGGGGTGTAAGCCTTTCAGTTCGTCGCATACTTGTAAAATGGCTTCGAGTACTTCGGTTGAGGGGGCTTTTGCAGCGTTGTTTTTATCCATGCTTGAAGTGTTTTCGTTGGTTGGCAATGGGTTGGCAGAAGGGGCCGGCTTCTTTGGGTAGCCTTGAAGCAAACGCAGGCTTTCCTGCGCCTGTGCTTGTGTTGCATAATCGATGGCGGTGCGCCCTTCTTGGTCTATGAGTGCCGGGTTGGCACCGTATTCCAGCAGAAGGGCAACCAGCTCCGGCGTATCGCCTTGCATGCAGGCGAGCATCAAAGCCGTGCGTCCGAGGTTGTCGCGTGTATTGGGCGGAACGCCTGCTTTCAGCAAGGCTTCGGCCTCGGCAACTTGCCCATTCAGGCAGTAGTCCAAAAAAAGTTGTTGTTGAGCAGTCAGGTTTGCCATAGAAAAAGTAAGCCATCGTTCTTTTTAAATTTAAAAAAACGATGGCATTTGTGAAAGGGAAACGACTAAAAAACAGAGGATTTCTGCCGGTTTAGCGACGAATAGCAAACTCTTGATAGCCGGGGGGCGGTTCCAAAGGTTCTATTTCCACACGTTCTACTTTTGCCAAAGGCGAGCCTTCGTGGCACCACTCAATGAATGCTTGTAAGGCTTGCTCTTCGCCTTCGGCTTCTATGTACACACTACCGTCTGCTTCGTTGCGTACGAACCCTTTGATACCCAGTTCTTCGGCTTTGCGTTGGGTGTAGGCCCGGAACCACACCCCCTGCACCCGGCCATAGACTCTTATTTTACAGGCTTTTTGCATGCTGTTTATTGTTCTTTTGGTCCCATGTTTTTATACACGATATGTGGAGTTTCAAACCAAATACGCCCTTTCACTTTTTTTCCGTTTTGATAAAGGCTGTCGCGCAGGGTATAGGCAGTACCTTCGAAGGTAGCCTGTAAGCGCCCTTTGCCCAGCTCTTTTACATGGATGCTTCCTTCTTGCAAGGCTAAGTTGTCAAGAAAAGAGTAGTGGTCGGTGCCGTGAAAGATAAAGACTAAAAAGCTTTGCGGTTTGAGCGTATCCATGAATTGCTCTTTGCGTAAATGGAATACGGTGTCGGTCAGGTAACGGGTCGTGTCTTTTACAAAAAAGTTGGCAATAATGCGATGGTAAGGAGCCAGCGAGTCCACAATGATGGCCGTTACGAGCGGAAACTTGCCATTGTATGGATACTGAAAGCGGCTGTCGGAGTGCAGCAAGCTGTCCTTGTAAACAGTATCGCCCAGTGCCACTTCGTAATAGCCTTGTTGCTTGACCGGCACGGGCGGCATTTCTTGCTTTTTGCTTTCCTTGCATTGCCATAATATGAGGCCTGCTACCAGGCTTGCTAAAAGTGGATACAATTTTTTCATAACACGGTTGCTTTTTTGGTTAGTTATTTTCCACCCAATCTGCAATAAATAAATTGGTGTCGCGGGTGCCTTGATTGTTGCGATTGGAGCTGAAAATCAGTTTTTTGCCGTCGGGCGAAAACATAGGGAAGGCATCAAACACACTGTCGTAGGTGATTTGTTCCAAGCCGCTGCCGTCAAGGTTGATCATGTAGAGGTTGAAACGGAAGCCTTGCGGGTAGGCATGATTGGAGCTGAATATGATTTTTTTGCCCGAAGGATGAAAGAAAGGCGCCCAGTTGGCTTTGCCCAAATGCGTAACCTGCTGCAGGTTGCTGCCATCGGCATCGCAAACAAATATTTCCATTTCAGTAGGTTGCACCAGCCCTTGTGCCAACAGCTCTTTGTATTCTTTCATTTCGGCCTCTGTTTTGGGGCGCGAAGCCCGGAACACAATCTTACTGCCGTCGGGCGAGAAGAAGGCGCCCCCGTCATAGCCCGGCTCGTGGGTGATTTGCTTGGGGTTACTGCCGTCGATATTCATGACCCACAGTTCCAAGTCGCCCGAACGCATGGAAGTAAACACAATTTTATCGCCACGGGGCGAAACGGTGGCTTCTGCATCATAGCCGGGTGTGTTGGTGAGTTTCTTCACTATGTTGCCTTGCAGGTCGGCAACGTAAATATCGTAGCTGTCATAAACGGGCCATACATATTTACCTTTGAGGCGTGGCGGGGGCGGAGGACAGGCACTGTCGGCCTTAAAAGTGGAGGCAAAAACAATGAGGCTATCGCCGGGCAGGAAATAGGAGCAGGTCGTGCGCCCGAGGTTATTGCTGATGCGCCGGGGCATGTGCTCTTTCATATTGCCCTGCTGCAGGTCGAAATAAAAGATTTGGTCGCAGTTGACGCCCCAGGCTGCATAGTCGGACTGAAAAACTATCTTTTGCCCGTCGAAGCTGAAATAGGCTTCTGCATTGTTACCACCGAAGGTGAGTTGCCGGACATTGCGCAGGTGGTGTTCTTGTGGATAACGCAAGCTGTCATGCGATGCTGTTGAGCGGCTCTCTTGCTGCTGTGTGGTGTTCTGTGTATGGTGGCGGCTATCACCGCAGCTGCACAGACACATTGCCAGTAAGGCGGAAAAAACGGCATATGTTTTCATTCTTCGATAGGTTTAGGCTGCTTGTATGCAATAAAAAAGGGGCTGCTTACAGCCCCTAAATTTAGAAATTTATAGAAAAGAACTATGGACCTTAGCCAACCAAGCCTAAAATAAGGAATACCAAGCCTACAATCAAAAGAATAATGCCTATGATGCCTACTACCGGCAAGAGTGCCAGAATCAAGCCCACAGCCATCAGTATGATGCCGATGAGCACATAGTTGTTCATGTATGCTTTCTTGGCTTTGTCGGCTTTCTTGTTGACCTTTTTCTCCAGTTTCTTTTGAATGCGCTCAAAACGCTTTTGTTGTTTTTCAGTTAACTGCACGGATTCGGGGGCTTTCACTGCCGGTGCTTCTTTTTGAATATGGGCGGGTGCCGTACGCACATCTGCCACCGGAGCCGTTGTTTGCTCTTCTACCAAAGCGCTGTTCAGCGGTGAAGGGTCTTCGTAGCTTTGGGCTTTTTGCTGTGCACAAACGGCAAAAACGTTTAGAAAGACCAGCAAGAAGGCAAGGGTAAATACATTTTTCATATGGGTGCTTGTTTTAAAGGTGGGTGATTCCTTTCAAAAATAACTTTTCCCTTTAAAAAAGCAAAGGAAAAAGCCTGTTTTGTTGTGTTTAGCTTACGAACAGGCGTGGAATTATGTTGCTTATCCGGGCAAGAAAAAAAGCGGAAGAAAAACTTCCGCCGTGTAAGGGGTTATTTACGCCGTGTGCGGGCAAATTGGGTAACATCGAGGAAGGCGCCGTCGCTGCTGCCCATGACGATGGGCAATTCGCCGTTCCATTTTTCAAGAAAACGCAGCGTAAGCACCTTATCGTCAATAGACTGCTGCAGTAAGCGTTGAGCTTCGGCTTGGGCACGGGCACGTTCTATTTCCTGTTGCGCCTGCATTTTGACACGCTCCAGGCGATTTTTCTCTGCCAATGCTTCTTGTTCGGCGATTTGCTTTTGCTCAATGGCACGCGTAAAATCGGGTGAGAAGGCAAAGTCGATGATAGAAAAGTCGGTAACAATGATATGGTTTTTACCCAAACGCTCGCGCACATAGTCAAAGGCTACCTGCTTTATCTCCGGGCGCTTGGTGATAAGTTCTTCGGCGGTATAGCGCGAAGTAGCCGATTTCATGGACTCTTGAATGGTAGGGTCGATAATGGTGCTCAAATAGCCCAGCCCCAACTCCCGATAAATGATTGATGCCGCTTCTTTGTCTATGTAAAAGTTTACTGCCACACGGGCGGTTATGGGCTGCAAGTCTTTGGAAGAAGCGGTGGCGTCCACCTCATATTTTTGCACTCTTACATCCATGATGACCACATCGGTAATAAAGGGGTTGACAAAGTGAAGCCCCTCTTGAAGGACTTCTTCTTGCACGGCACCCAGTTTTTTGACTACCCCTACGGTGCCTGATTCAATTTGCACAAAGGTGTTGGAAATCATGCCCAAAATCACAAGGCCTATAACGACACCTACAAAAATGGTAATGATGGTTTTCGATTTCATACTTTTCTATTGTTTGGTTTTACAAATGAGTATTTTTGTTTTTGTGCATGATGCCTGTTGGAAGTTAGTAAATTTTTGGGTTTTTCCCTTGCCCTGTCTGTTCATTTACATGTGTTTTTGGGAAAAATATGCTTTTAGCAGCTGTTGGTGTTGGCAGTGAGGCTTGTACGAATAAAAAGCATAAGCTGCGCAGGCAAAAAATAGCGATGCTCAAACCTCTGTCAGGCGAAAAATACATGCCTTTTTTGCAACTTTACGGACTGCCGTTCAATGTCAATAGTATTGTATGAAAGAATATACTCGGAAAGAATATACTCGTGCACAGCTTGCCCTGCGCAACGGACAAGACAAAGCCGAAATATGGGTAGCCTACCGTGGTGTGATTTACGACGTATCGGCTTCGCGTTTGTGGCGCAATGGCAAACATTATGAACATTGGGCAGGGCAAGACCTGACAGAAGAGCTGGACCACGATGCCCCCCATACGGCAGGCGTATTTGAAAAATTTCCGGTAGTAGGTAAACTCAAACAGTCATGAATAAAGAAGCTGCCAAAAAGCGCATACAAGAGCTTGTTGAGCGCATCAATTATTATAACAAACGCTATTATGTGGACAATGTGTCGGAAATTTCCGACTACGAGTTCGACCAACTGATGGACGAACTGCGCCGCCTGGAGGAAGCCTTTCCCGACTTGGCATTGCCCGACTCGCCCACCCGCCGCGTAGGATCAGACCTTACTAAAGAATTTCCTACGGTGCGCCACCGTTATCCCATGCTTTCGCTCGATAACACCTACTCGGAGGGCGAACTGCGGGAGTTCGAGCAGCGCATCCGTCGTTTCTTGGGGTTGACTGCCTCAGAGCCTATAGAATATGTATGCGAGCTGAAGATAGATGGGGTATCTATCAGCTTGATTTATGATAGTGCCGGTATTTTGCAGCGGGGTGTTACCCGGGGCAATGGTGTGGAAGGAGAAGACGTAACGCCCAATATCAAAACCATTGCTTCCATCCCCTTGCGTATCGAGAGCCGGGAACCCTTGCCCGCTTATGTGGAAGTGCGCGGCGAAGTGGTGTTGACCAAAGCGCAGTTTCAAAAGCTAAACGAGCAGCGGGCTATGGATGGGGAACCTCTGTTTGCCAACCCGCGCAACACGGCTGCCGGCACTTTGAAATTACAAGCCCCCAAAGAAGTAGCCCGCCGGCGCTTGAGCTGCTATACCTATTTTCTGCTGACAGAGCCAAGAATAGTGTCCAGTCATTGGGAAGCACTGCAACAGCTCGAACGTTGGCAGCTGCCGGTGTCGCCCCACGCCCGCCTGTGCAATAATATAGAAGAAGTGTTGGCCTATGTGCAAGAGTGGGAGGCAAAACGCCATGACTTGCCCTTTGAAATCGATGGCATCGTAATAAAAGTAAACCGCTATGACTGGCAGGAGCAGCTGGGCACCACCGCCAAAAGCCCACGCTGGGCTATTGCCTATAAATACAAGCCGGAAGAGGCATTGACCGTATTGGAAGATGTGGTGTTTCAAGTGGGACGCACGGGAGCCGTTACGCCCGTGGCTGTCTTGCGTCCGGTGCAGCTGTCGGGCACTACGGTGCAGCGGGCTTCGCTGCACAATGAAGACTATATTAAAAAGCTGGATTTGCACTATGGCGACTGGGTGCGTGTGGAAAAAAGCGGAGAAATCATTCCGCAAATCACCGGTGTGGATGCAAGCAGGCGCCCAGCAGGGGCACGCCCGGTGCATTTCCCCAAAAACTGTCCTGAATGTGGCACGCCTTTGAAGCGTGAGCCGCAAGAAGCTGCTTATTTTTGCCCGAATACTTGGGGGTGCCCCCCGCAAATTAAAGGGCGCATTGAGCACTTTGCCTACCGGCGTGCAATGAACATCGAAGGGCTGGGTGAGCGCATCATTGCTTTGCTCTACGAAAAAGGCCTGGTGCGGGATATTGCCGATCTATACGATTTGAAAGCAGAGCAAATTCTGCAGTTGGAGGGCTTCAAAGAGCGTTCTACTCAAAACCTGCTCAATGCCATTGAAAAGTCCAAGCAGGTGCCCTATCCGCGCGTATTGTATGCTTTGGGCATCCGGCATGTGGGCGAAACGGTCGCCAAAGTGCTGGCAAAACATTTTCCTTCTATCGACGATTTGCGGCGTGCCGGCAAAGAAGAGCTGATGCAAGTGCCGGAAATAGGCGAGGTCATTGCCGACAGCATCCGTGCCTTTTTTGAAGACGAAAAAAACATGCAGTTGATAGAGCGCCTGCGACGGGCCGGGGTGCAGCTTGAAATGCCGAAAGAAGAGCGGGCGCAAAGTCATGTTTTGAACGGTGCTTCTTTTGTTGTGTCCGGCACATTTCGCCATTTTTCCCGCGATGAGATAAAAGATTTTATTGAACGGCATGGCGGGGTGGTGAAGTCCTCGGTGTCTTCCAAAACCGACTTTTTGGTAGTAGGGGAGGCGCCCGGAGCTTCCAAGCTGGAAAAAGCAACAAAACTGGGCATTAAAGTCATTACAGAAGACGAGCTGTTGGCAATGTGTCAAGCCTGATTCTGTTCATGCTATATCGCCTGTTTGACCGGACGGCAAGAGGAAGAGCAGCAGTACTTAAAAAAGTCTGCTGCTTTTTGCTTGATGAGAAAAACCGGGTGGGCTTAGTGTGTCAATTATGTAATTTTTTATCGACTTAAGTCCCAAAAAAGATACTTGTTTTAATTTTTTTTGATTGATAGTGAATGCGTTATGCATGAGGTGGATTTTAAGAGAAGACAAACTAAGATACCGCCTTGTTTGAGGTAAAAAGAAAGATATAGAGCTGTTCTTCAATTTTTATAACTGCTTTTTTGGCAATGAGCAGAGCTTGACCAAACAACTTTCCGTGTAAGCGCTTGCTTTCAAAGGAGGGGGTAATAAAAAAAACTAAAAAATATGAACAACTCTGCGATTGTTAATAATGTCTTAACATTGAACTGCTTTGATAATGATAACTTTGCGCCAAACAAAATGGAGTTTTTGTCATGAAAAACTGGTATCTATCAATTTTGGTATTCCTGCTGGGAGGGATGCTCACCGCAGCCGCCCAGGGTGTAACTACTGCCTCTATGAACGGGCAGGTAGTCGATGAAAACAAACAGCCCCTTCCGGGCGCCGTGGTATTGGCTATTCACGAGCCTACCGGTACTGAGTATGGTGCCGTGACCAATGAAAACGGTATTTTCAACATCCGCAACATGAACGTGGGTGGTCCCTACAAAGTGGAAATCTCTTTTGTAGGCTACAAAACCTTTACCTTGGAGAACATCTACTTGCAGCTGGGACAGACTTTCCGTATCGATGCCCGCCTGCAAACCGAAGAGTATGAATTGGCTGCCGTTGAGGTAACTGCCAAAAAAGATGACCTCTTCGACGGCAACCGCACCGGTGCCAAAACCGTGGTAGATGAAACCATCATCAACTATGTGGCACCTACAGCCTCGCGTAACCTGACTGACTATCTGCGCTTTACGCCTCAGTCGTCTGTGTTGGAAACCAACGACGGTCCTGCCATTTCGTTTGCCGGTCAAAACAACCGTTTCAACTCTATCTTTATCGATGGTGCCGTAAACAACGACGTATTTGGCTTGTCGGGTAGTGGTACCAACGGTGGGCAAACCGGTATTCAGCCCATCAGCCCGGACGCCATCGAGCAGTTGAGCGTATCGCTTTCGCCCTATGACGTAACCATTGGTGGCTTTACCGGTGGTGGCATCAACGCCGTAACCCGCAGCGGTACCAACAACGTGGAAGGGTCGGCTTACTACTTCTTCCGAAACCAGGAGCTTGCCGGCTTGACACCTACCAACGACCCCAATGCCGAGCGCACCAAACTGAACGATTTTACCTCTCAGACCTATGGTTTCCGTGTGGGTGGTCCTATAGTGAAGAATAAACTCTTCTTCTTCATCAATGGCGAAATTCAGCGCGACCGCATTCCGCAGCCTTTCGACCAAAACTATCAAGGAAACGCCACCCAGCAAGACTTAGACAACCTGCGTCAATACCTCATTACCCAGTATGGTTATGACCCCGGTGACTACCGCGACAACACCCGTGAGCAAAACGGCAACAAGTTGTTCGTGAAGTTGAACTGGAACATCAACAAGAAGCATCAGTTGTCGCTGCGTCACAGCTACTCTTATGCCGAAGAGTTGGAAGCCAACCGCAGTACTTCGCAAGAAATTAACTTCTTCAATACTGCCGAATTCTTCCCCAGCACTACCAACTCTACTGCTCTGGAGTGGTCCTATAATGGCAACAACACTGCCAATAAGATGATCCTCGGTTATACCGCAGTACGCGACGACCGTGGCTATACGGGCAATCCTTTCCCCTTCGTGACCATCATTGACGGCAATGGCGAAATCAACTTCGGTTCAGAGCAGTTCTCAATAGGCAACGAACTGAATCAGGATATACTCACCTTGACCAACAACTTCTCTATTTACAAAGGCCGCCATACCATCACTTTGGGAACTCACAACGAATATTACAATATCTATAACTTGTTTATTCGTCAGAACTTCGGTTCATATACTTACAGCAGCCTGCAAGACTTCTTGAACGATGCCGGTCCTTCGTTCTATACCCGTACCTATGTGCTAAAGCCCAGTATCGATGCGGCGCAAGGCGATGCTGCCAAAGATGTAGCTGCCCAGTTCCGCGTATTGCAAACCGGCTGGTATGCACAAGACGAATTCCAAGTAAACAACCGCTTGAAAATCACCGGTGGCTTGCGTATCGACATTCCTTTCTTCTTGGATAAGCCCGAAGCCAACGAAAACTTCAACCAAAACACCTTGCCTTTGCTCGAAGCCGAATGGGGTGACTTGAAAGGAGCCAAGAGCGGCAACATGCCTTCAGGTGTGGTGATGTTCTCGCCCAAAGTAGGTTTCAACTACGACGTGAAAGGCGATCAAACCCTGCAAATACGTGGTGGTGCAGGTATCTTCACCGGTCGCATTCCTTTTGTATGGCCCGGTGGTGCTTACACCAACAACGGCGTATATCTGGCAACCATCAATGCCTCGAATCCTACTTTGGCATCGAATGGTCAGCCCTTGCCTTTCAATCCCAACCCCAAAAATTACGTAGGTAGTGACATCGCCGGTGCAGGTTCTTCGCCCAGCCAGATAGACCTGTTTACCGATAACTTTAAGTTCCCGCAAGTGTTCCGCACCAGCTTGGCAGTGGATTACAAACTGCCGATGGGTTGGGTAGCCACCGTAGAGGGTATCTACACCAAAAATATCAACTACGTGTATTACCGCAACCTGAACATTCAGAAGCCTACCCAGTTCTTGAATACACCTTATGGTGACAACCGTCCCATCTACAACGGCCAGAAAGTGGACCCCGCTTATGACCGTGTGATTTGGGCAGACAACACCAACGAAGGTTACACCTACAACCTGACCGCTTCGTTGAGCCGTCCTTTCTCAAACAACTGGACTGCCGGCCTGTCTTATACCTTTGGGCGCGCCATGTCTTTGCATGACGGCTTGTCTTCGCAAAACTCTTCGAACTGGCGCCGTGTGGAATCGACCGACAAGAACAACCTCGACCTTGGTTTCTCCGATTTCGACCTCGGCTCGCGTATCAACGCCTACGTAGCCTATCGCTTCGAATACAGCAAGTATGCTTCTACTATGATTTCGCTCTTCTACAACGGGCAATCGGGCGACCGCTTCTCTTACACTTACAACGGTGCCATTGGTGGCAACGACCAATCAGGTGGCACAGAGCGTAGCCAATATCACTTGATTTACGTGCCGCGCGATGCCAGCGAAATCAACTTGGTTGACTACGTAGATGGCAATGGCAACACCATCACGGCAGCACAACAGTGGGAGGCACTGAATAAATTCATCGAAGACGATCCTTACTTGCGCAAATACCGTGGTGAAATTGCGCCGCGCAACGCCGGTCGCACCCCCTTCACCCACATCGTAGACCTGAAGTTGATGCAGGAATTTAAGTTGAAGATGAACAACGGCAAGGAAAACCGTCTGCAAATCACCTTCGATGTATTCAACTTTACCAACTTGTTGAACAAAAACTGGGGTAGAAGATACTTCATCTCACGCTACCGTGTTATCAACTTCGCAGGCTATGAGTCTGACGGCGTGACCCCGCAGTTTACTTTCGATGTGAACACCAAGAAAGTAAAAGATTTTGCTACCATTGATGATAGCGGTATTAACAGCTCACGTTGGCAAGCCCAACTGGGTATCCGTTATATCTTCCAATAAGAAACCGTCTCAATAGACAGAAAAGAAAAAAGCCTACCCCAAAGGGGTAGGTTTTTTCGGTAACAATTAAACAACATAAACAAACAGAAACTACGGCTATCTTATTGTATATCAACTTCTATGCCACAAGTGCCCGTTAAGTCGTCTTGGCTTTTCGGGCTTTTTCTTTTTATATTGTTCAAACCAAAAACAATGTGCAAACAAATAAAGTTCTGAAAATGAATAGATTAACTGTTTTCCTGACTGCCCTTTTGTGTTTGGGCGCTTCGTTTATATATGCGCAGGAGCGTCAGAAGGTAAGCGTCGAAGATGTATGGCGCTATTATCGTTTTTATCCCAAATCAATTGGGAGTATCAACTGGATGAAAGACGGCAAGTATTACACCGCCTTGGTGGATGGCAAAATTTTGCAGTATGACATCACCACGGGGCAGGTAGTGAAAACACTTGCCGGTGACCAACCTTTGGTGCCCGAAGGCGAAAGCCGTGCCATAGAAATAGAAGACTACGAGCTGAACGCCACCGAAGATAAAATATTGATTAAAACGGACATAGAGCCTATTTACCGGCGTTCCTACAAGGCTGAATATTTTATTTATGACCTGAAAGACGGCTCTTTGAAGCGCCTTTCGAAAAACGGAAAACAATCGTATGCTACCATCTCGCCCGATGGCAAGAAAGTGGCTTTTGTGCGCGACAACAACCTGTTTGTAGTGGACCTGGCCAGCATGCAAGAGCAAGCCATTACCACCGACGGCCGTTTCAATCATATCATCAACGGGGCAGCCGACTGGGTATATGAAGAAGAGTTTTCTTTTGCTAAAGCCTTTTACTGGGCACCCGATAGCAAGAAAATTGCGTTTTACCGCTTCGACGAAAGCGAAGTGCCCGAGTACAATATGCAAATGTGGGGCGACTTGTATCCCAAAGACTACCGCTTCAAATATCCCAAAGCAGGCGAAAAGAATTCAGTAGTCAGCATTCGCGTCTATCATCTCGACACCAAAGAGACCAAGACTATCGACTTGGGCGCCGAGACAGACATCTACGTGCCCCGTGTAAAGTGGACCAAGCATCCCGACCTGCTGTCGATTCGCAAGCTGAACCGCCTGCAAAACCGCCTTGAGTTGATTCATGCCAATGTGGCGACCGGAAAACAACAAGTGGTGCTTACCGAAACCGCCGATACTTATGTAGATATTGACTTCAACGACGATTTGACTTATTTAGACAACGGAAAAGAGTTTTTATATAGCAGTGAGCGTTCCGGCTACAAACATCTCTACTTGTATGACATGAGCGGAAAGCTCAAAAAGCAAATTACTTCGGGCAACTGGGAAGTGGATGAAGTGGTGGGCATTCACGAAAAAAGCAGCAAAGTGTACTTCACCGCCACCAAGGTGTCTTCTATTGAGCGCCATCTGTTTGTAGTGGACTGGCGAAAAGGGAAGCTGACACAGCTCACGCAAGCCGCCGGCGTGCACCGCATCGACATGAGCCCCGATTGCAGCTACTATATCGACAATTACAGCAGTGCCCAAACACCGCCCCGTTATAGCCTGCACACCGGCAACGGTAAAGAAATTGCCGTATTGGAAGACAACGCACAGCTTGCCAAAACAGTGAGCCGCTATGCCATCAGTCCCAAGGAGTTCTTTACCATCAAAAACAGTGAAGGAATAGAGCTCAATGCTTGGCGCATCAAGCCCTTGAATTTCGACGAAACAAAAAAATATCCTGTATTGATGTTTGTGTATGGTGGACCGGGCTCGCAGCAGGTTATGAACCAATGGGACAGCTTCAACTTCTTTTGGTACCAACACTTGGCAGCCGAAGGCTACATGGTCGTGTGTGTAGATAACCGGGGCACCGGTGGGCGTGGGCGCGATTTTAAACATGCCACCTACAAACAACTGGGCAAGCTGGAAGTAGCCGACCAAATCGATGCGGCAAAATATTTGACAACACTACCTTATGTAGATGCCAACCGCATCGGCATTTGGGGGTGGAGCTATGGCGGCTACATGTCTTCGCTTTGTATTCTTCTGGGCAACGATGTGTTCAAAGCAGCCATTGCCGTGGCACCGGTTACTTCTTGGCGCTATTATGATACCATTTACACAGAGCGTTATTTGCAGCGTCCGCAAGACAATCCCGGAGGTTATGATGAGTATTCACCGCTCACGCATGCAGCGCGCCTGAAGGGTAACTATTTATTGATTCATGGCACCGGCGACGACAACGTGCATTTCCAAAATGCCGTGATGATGGTGGATGCCCTCATTAAAGCAAACAAGCAGTTCGAAGTCTTTTTCTATCCGAACCGCAACCATGGTATCTACGGCGGCAATACGCGCCTGCATCTTTACAACTTGATGACGGATTTCATCAAAAGAAAGCTTTAATTTTGGGCATCCTTGCCCGCAAAAAAAACAGGCCGTGACAGGAGTTTACCGTCACGGCTTTTTCCTTTTCAGAAGGAAAATATTTTAAGCTACTTTCAAGTTGGCAAGCTTCGACTTTTCGAACTTCTCTTTGGCGTATGCCAAATCAACGACCAACTCTTTGACCGGTGAAGAAGGAAGCTCAAACATGGCGTCGGTAACGATGGCTTCGCAGATAGAGCGTAAGCCCCGGGCGCCCAAATTGAGATTGATGGCTTGCTCTGCCATGTAATCAATGGCTTCGTCGGTAAAGGTGAGTTGTATGCCTTCCATTTCAAACAGCTTTTGATACTGCTTGATGAGGGCATTTTTGGGCTCTTTTAAAATGCGCACCAAAGCGGCTTTGTCGAGCGGGTCCAGATGGGCAATGACCGGCAAACGCCCAATAAGTTCGGGTATCAGACCGAAGGTCTTGAGGTCTTGTGCCGACACATAGCGCAGCAAGGACTGGCGGTCGTCCACCAAGTCTTGCTTTTGTGGGTGGAAACCAATGGGGTTGGTATTCAGGCGACTGGCTATGATTTTCTCGATGCCGTCGAAGGCGCCCCCGCAGATAAACAAAATATTTTCCGTGTTGACGGGTATCATTTTTTGCTCGGGGTGTTTGCGCCCGCCTTGTGGGGGCACATTCACAATAGAGCCTTCCAGCAGTTTCAGCAGTGCCTGCTGCACACCTTCACCGCTCACATCTCGTGTGATGGAGGGGTTATCGCCTTTGCGGGCGATTTTGTCGATTTCGTCGATATACACAATGCCACGCTCGGCAGCTTCCACATCGTAATCGGCAGCTTGGAGCAGGCGTGTCAAAATGCTTTCCACATCTTCGCCCACATAGCCGGCTTCGGTCAATACGGTGGCATCGGCAATGCAAAAAGGCACATCCAACAGGCGTGCGAGTGTGCGCGCCAAGTAGGTTTTGCCGGTGCCGGTTTGCCCTACAAGGATGATATTTGATTTTTCAATAACTACATCGTCTTGCCGTGGGGGCTGCATGATGCGCTTGTAGTGGTTATATACGGCCACTGAAAGCACTTTCTTGGCTTCGTCTTGCCCGATGACATACTGGTCCAGGTGTTTCTTTATCTCAATGGGCTTAATCAGATTGATTTTAGGACGCTTTTTATTTTGAAGGTGCTTGAGTTCTTCTTGTACAATCTGATAGGCTTGCGTGGCGCACTGCTCGCAGATATGCGCTTTGATGCCACTGATTAATACCGCCCCGTCTTTCTTACTTCTTCCGCAGAACGAGCAGCTCAAATTGTGATGGTTAGACATATTTCTTTGCCGGTTTTTTTAGGTAATAACAATAACACAAGTAGCCACTTTGTTCCGGTGGCTACTTGATGCGTTGCAAAGTTACAAAATTAAGTGTAAAACAGAAGGAAAAGCCTTGTTTATTAACTACTTAGTTAGCTTCGCTTTCCCAATACTTCATCGATAATGCCGTATTCTACGGCCTGCTCGGCTTTCATCCAGAAGTCGCGGTCAGAGTCCTGCTCTATCTGCTCGATGCTTTTGCCGGTGTGTTCTGCCAGGATACGGTGCAGCTCTTCTTTGAGTTCGAGGATATGACGGGCAGTAATTTCAATATCGGATGCTTGTCCGCCGGCACCGCCCATCGGTTGGTGAATCATGATGCGGGCATGCTGCAAGGCAGCGCGTTTGCCTTGGGTGCCACCGGCTAAAAGCACGGCGCCCATCGAGGCGGCTAAGCCTGTACAGATAGTAGCTACGTCGGGCTTCACGAGCTGCATGGTGTCATAGATGCCCAAGCCGGCATATACCGAACCGCCGGGACTGTTGATGTAAAGCAGAATGTCTTTTTTGGAATCGACCGACTCCAGGAAAAGCAGCTGAGCTATGACCACATTCGACACATAATCATCGATGGGCACGCCCAGGAAAATGATGCGGTCCATCATCAAACGGGAGAAAACGTCCATGGCTACGGCGTTCATACGACGCTCTTCGATGATATTGGGGGTCAGGTTGGTGACGGTCTCTACATATTTGTCAAAAGCAAGGCTGCTAATGCCTTGGTGTTTTACGGCAAAGTCACGGAATTCTTTACTGAACTTTTCGTTACTTGACATAGGTATGTTGTTTTTTAATTGTTGATTGCTTTATTGATTACTTGGCAACCAATATAACCAAATTTGCCGGCAGTAGCGTTCCTTTTCTTCAAAATGTTGGGCTATTACCATCTGATTTGTGTGCCCTTGGGATATTTCACTTTGAAGCGTACTACCTTTTTGATTTCTTGTCCGGGGGCAAGGGTTAGCTGCCAGCGAACAATGCCGTTGGATGCATCGAGCTGCCCGCCGCTTAGTTCGGTGGCTTCTACCTGAATGCGATTTTGTTTTGAAACAGGTATTTGGTCTTCTATTGTCAAGGTGATGCTTTCCTTCCGGTTGTTTCGCACACTGATTTCGTAGGCGCGCTCTTCTTCTATGTCGTTTTTCAAAAAACGTTTGCTGGTAAAGTCCTTGATTTCTTTCCGCTTGCATACAATGCGTGCGTCACGCCCCAAAGAAAAAGTGAGGGTATCGCCGGTGACTCCCGGGTCAAGCGAGGTGGTGCCTACGTAATTGCCGGCAAAATATACGTTGGCTTCGCCGGATAATAAGTTGAGCGCTGCCCAATCATAAATTTTTGCCATCAGGAAGGCTTCCGGGGCGGCTTTGGGTACGGCCGCATAAGTATAAACGGCGTCCACTTCGTGTTTTTGTATGTCCACAAGCTGCTCTTTGCCGTCGCCGGGGATACTGACCGGTATGCCTATTTCGAACAGGACCTGCAAGCCGCTTTCGTTCACCTTTGTGAAGTCGGCAACCGTGGTGGGCTCGAATTCTGCCATGGGGGGCGGGGCAACTTCTTCGGCTACGGCGTCCACTTCTTCGTAGTTTCGTCTGCTCTTTTTGTCATGACGCTTTTGGTAAGCGTAGGTATTGATGAAATCAACAAACCAGGGACTAAGCTCAGGCTTGGTTCCGCTTATCGAAGGGTTGCCGGTGGAAAGCGTGAGGCTTATGTTGTCCCAGTCGGTGCCTGTGTTTTGCATCACCATGGCTTTGTAGCTCAGCTCCACAGGGGCGTTGGCATCGGCCACGCGCAAGTCGTACACCGGATACCATGCAGCCCCCCGTACCAAATAGCGCAGTGAGAGTTGCAGGGTAGCCGGTGCCGTGCAACGTACGATGGCTTTCACCTCGCCGGTAGGCTTTTGTCGTGCCCGTGCGTGTAGTTGGGCTTTCAACCGCCGGTGCTCTTCTTGAGCTTCTTTTAGCGCGCGCTCGGTATCAAAAAGGCGGTTCTTCAAAGAGAGCAGCCGCTGTCCGTAAAAGTCTGCCATTTGGCGTAGTTGCTCGGCAGTGAGTCCGGTATTGGCGCCCCCAATTTGTTTGTTCGATAACAGTAAGTTCTGCTCTTCTTCTATACTTTCTTTACTTGCCTGCAGGCGCGCCACCTTGGTTTCGGCTGCAAGCATCTGTTGGCGCAAGGCTTCTATTTCGGCTTTCTGGACATTGTTTTGCAAGAAGTTTACCTCATATTTCACACTGAGCAGGGTGGCATTGCCTTGCATTTGAAGCTGTACGCTGTTTTCAAAGACTTCCAAAGGCAATTGTTCGAATACGAGTACATGTGTGCCGGCAGTCAGGCGCACCTTCCCTTCATGTATTAGCTCGGCATTTTTCAAGTAAACAGTTGCTTTCTTGAGTGTGTGGCTAACGGATATAGTGTCCTGGGCATAAGCAGGCAGCATGCCCGCCCACAATAGTAAAACAAATAAAGTACGCATAGAATTGGCTACATTTTAGGTTTTAGAAGAGTCTTTTTTAAGGTTTTAAGAGTGCAAATATCTTTCCACAAGGGGTAGTCAGCAGCTTGTTGTTGGTGTTTTTGTTCCTTAAGCTACTAAAAAAGACGTATTCGCAAACTTTCTTTTTTTAGAATAGTTCTAAACTTGTAACTTTGCATAAACAGAAGAAACACCAACAGCTATGTCTTCACTTACAAGTTCATCGATTGATGTGCGCGCCCTTCGCGAAGAATTTCCCGTATTGCATCAGCAGATCAACGGAAAACCTTTGATTTATTTCGACAATGCGGCTACCTCTCAAAAGCCACGTGTGGTCATCGAGGCGCTCAAACAATACTACGAACAATACAATTCAAACATACACCGCGGGGCACACCATCTGGCAGCCAAAGCAACGGAAGCCTATGAGCAAAGCCGCGAAGCAGCCCGCCGCTTTTTGAATGCTTCTTCTATAGAGGAGGTCCTGTTTGTACGTGGGGTTACCGAAGCCGTGAATCTGGTGGCAGACTGCTTGTCGCGGGCCTGGCTTCAGGCAGGCGATGAAGTGGTGATTTCTACCATGGAGCACCATTCGAACATAGTGCCCTGGCAGATGGCTTGTGAGCGTACGGGGGCAGTCTTGAAGGTCATTCCCCTGAATGACTTGGGCGAGCTGGATATGGCACAGGCAGAGGCACTGATAACGCCCCGTACAAAGGTGCTGTCGGTTGTGCATATATCCAATGCCTTAGGCACCATCAATCCCGTGAAGGAACTGGTTCGCAAAGCAAAAGCCGTAGGGGCTCTTACTTTCATCGATGGGGCGCAGGGGGCCGTGCATTTGCCGGTGGACGTGCAAGGCTTGGATTGTGACTTTTATGCCTTTTCCGGACACAAGGTGTATGCGCCCACAGGCATCGGTGTATTGTATGGCAGGCGTTCGGTGTTGGAAAAGCTGCCGCCCTACCATGGTGGGGGTGAAATGATTAAAGAGGTTACCTTCGAAAAAACCACCTACAACGACTTGCCTTTTAAGTATGAAGCCGGCACGCCCAACATTGCCGATGCCATTGCGCTGCGTTACGCTCTTGAGTTTGTGGAACAGATAGGCAAAGAGGCTATGTTGCGCCATGAACAGGCGCTGCTTACGTACGCTACCGACCTGGTCAGCCGCATCGATGGCTTGCAGGTGATAGGGCAGGCAAAAGAAAAAGCCGGCATCCTTTCGTTTGTGATAGAAGGGGTGCACCATCACGATGTTGGCGTATTGCTCGACAACATGGGCATAGCCATTCGCACGGGGCACCACTGCACGCAACCATTGATGCGTTATTTGGGTTTGGAAGGAACAAGCCGCGCTTCTTTTGCTGTTTACAATACACCGGAAGAAGTAGAACGCTTTGCCGAAGCCTTGCAAAAGGCTGTCAACATGCTTCGTTAGTGAATCACACTTATTTTATACCTGTTTGACAATGACCATTGAAGAAATACAACAAGAAATAGCCGAAGACTTTGCCCTGTTCGATAACTGGGAAGACAAATACGCCTATTTGATAGAGCTGGGCAAGCAGTTGCCGCCCATGCCCGAAGAACTGAAAACCGACGATAGGCTCGTGAAGGGCTGCCAGTCGAAAGTATGGCTGCATGCCTACATGAAAGATGGAAAACTCTACTTCCTGGCAGACAGTGACGCGCTTATTGTCAAAGGCATTGTCAGCTTGCTGATTAAAGTGCTTTCAGGGCACAAGCCTGAAGAAATAGCACAAGCCCATTTGCATGTGATTGAAGACATAGGCTTGAAACAACACCTGTCTATGACACGTGCCAACGGCTTGGTGTCCATGATTAAACATATGAAAGCCTACGCCGAAGCTGTCAGCAGTCAATCATAAAAAAGCCATTGTTATGAGCGAAGAAAATAAAAGCAAACATTTGGAGAACATCCCTGACTTGAAAGAGCGGGTTATTGAAGCCATCAAGACAGTGTATGACCCCGAAATACCGGTAGATATTTATGAATTGGGCCTGATTTACGATATCAAAATTTACCCGGTCAATAATGTGTATATCTTGATGACGCTTACCTCGCCCAACTGTCCTTCGGCGGAGTTTATCCCCGACGAGGTGAAACAAAAAGTAGCTGCCGTAGAAGGCGTGAACGAGGTGGAAGTGGAGCTTACCTTCGACCCGCCTTATTCTATGGATATGATGTCGGAAGCTGCGCGCCTTGAATTGGGACTGCTTTAATTTTTGTTTAGGTTTTAAAAAAAGAGAACAATATGTATCCGGAAGAATTAGTGGCACCCATGCGTGCCGACCTCACCGAAGTAGGATTCCAAGAATGTAAAACGCCCGAAGAGGTAGTTGATTTGTTGGAAAACAACAACCAAGGCACCATTCTGATGGTGGTCAACTCTGTGTGTGGCTGTGCTGCCGGGGCTGCGCGTCCGGCCATCAAGCTGGCGCTTTCGATGAGCCAAAAACGCCCCGACAAGCTGGCAACTGTCTTTGCCGGCGTGGATAAAGAGGCAACAGCCAAAGCACGTGAGTATATGTTGCCTTACCCACCCTCTTCACCTTCTATTGCTTTGTTTAAAGACGGCGAGCTGGTGCATTTCATTGAGCGCCATCATATTGAAGGCCGCACGGCACAAATGTTGGCCGACCATCTGGTAGCAGTATTTGAGGAATTTTGCTGATTCCTTTTGTCATATCTCAGCAGAAAAGGCACCGCCCGGTGCCTTTTTTTGTTTGTTGAAAAAGGGAATATGCAGGAAGTTAAAAAACAAGCTTGCTTGAACTGTAGATTTTTATTTTTTGTTTCATAAAGAATATCTAAACTTAAAGCGGCGATGAGCAGCGAACTACAATCCCGGGAACCCCAAGCTTTGATGGAAACAACCGAGCGTCTGTTTCATCGTGATTTCGATGTGCCGGCCATTCGCTCGCACGACTGGGACGCCTTGCGTCAGGCGGTGTTCGAAGTGGTGGATTACTACCTGAAGCGTGCTCCCGAGCGTTTCTTTCAAATTATGTACCGCCTGGATGTAGATGAGAACAAGGTGCGGGCCTGCTTAAACAAAGGCGACTTGATGGCTTTGGCAGAAATCATTATCGAACGGGAGAAAAAAAAGGCACAGTGGCGCCTGCGTTATGCGTCCCGTTCCATATGGGACGATGAAGAAGACCACGGCAATTGAAAAAGCCTTATGCCCGTTTTTTTGAAATCAAGGCTTTTGCAAAAGATAGTTGCGTAAACGTTCCGTTTCTTCTTTAATCTGCAAGATACTCTCTTCGGGCATACGGAAACTCATAATGTCATTTTGTTTTACAACCAACACATTGCCCTGTATTTCAGTAGTAGGGTGTTGGTAGTCGTAGGTGATGGTGATGGGCTCAAAACCTTGCATGAGCTTTTCAAATTCTTTTTGAAGTTGTTGCAGCTGCTTGTCCCGGTCAAAGAAAGACAAATACATCATCAGGTTGCCGAGATAAATTTTTTGTTCTGCCAAAAGCTTTTTGGTAGAGGGCTTTGGATGGGCTTCGAAAACCAAACAGCTAAGGTACAGCTGCTCCAGCCACATGGACAGCACATAGCGGCTTGCCGGGTAGGCCGAACGATAATGATTGAGCAAAAATTGCTGCGCTGTTTCGAGGCTCAGTGAGCGGCGGCTCAATATGAGCAGTGAGTCAATGGAGGTGCTTTCTATGGAAGCACCGGCAATAGGGCGCAGAAAGTCAAGCTGCATGCTTTCCACATGGCTTTGCAATGCTTTTTGGTACACCAGCGCTTGCGACTTGTTTTGTTGTGCCAAGGCAAAATGCAAACGGCAGGCAAGGGCAGCAGCACGCGACAGACGCGCGTTTTCCGGAACAGATACTTTTTGAAGCAGCTCGTCGGCATCCTGCAGTTGGGTAGGGTACTCGATAAGCTGCTCTATCAACAAACTGACTTCGGGAATAAATTCACTAATCAATGGTTGAAAATGGTCGTTGTCATCGCCGGCTGCTGTTTGCTCTTCTTCTGAAGAAGACACATCTTGTCTGTTGGCAGACAGCTCTTGCCCCTCTTGCTGTGTAGTGCCTTCACAGGCAGTCAACAGCAACAAAACAGCCATGGCATACAGGTAGGTAAGTTTCATGATTGTGATGTTTTTTGACCGGAGTCTTCGGTATGTGAAGCGCCAAATTGAAGCTCGATGATTCGGCACAGCTCGTCATACCATCGTTTGCCATACTTCCTTATCAAAGGTTCTTTCAAAAAGCGGTAGAGCGGCACACGCAGGGCACTGCCATGTGCACACGCCGGTTTGCATATTTCCCAACGATGGTAATTGACCGCATCAAATTCATCGTAACGAGTAATCCGGATAGGATAAAGATGGCAGGAAACCGGCTTTTTGAAGTCGCTCTTTCCTTCATAATAAGCTTGTTCGAAAGCGCACTTCAACTGCCCTTTTTCATCACGGAAGGCATACACACATTCGCCCGTGGGCAGGATAGGAGTTGACAGGTCGCCTTCTTGGTCAATGGTATGGGTGCCCTGCGCTTCTATTACTTCAAGCGCCTCTTGCGAAAGGTAAGGGCGCACCGTAGGCAACAATTGGGCTATGGTTTCACACTCAGCCTCTTCCAAAGGGGCACCGGCGTCGCCTTCCACACAGCAAGCCCCTTTGCAGGCAGAAAGTTCACATACAAAATATTGCTCTGCAATATCGTCTGACAGATATACATTCCCTACAATAATCATAATCCACAAAAAGCCAATGGAAGTCTAAAAGGTGTTACTCAAAAGTACGACGAAAACCGCCAATATCAAACTAATATCTTGCAAAATTTCTTACATTTGAGCGTGTATAAATGCTATTTTTTCAATAAAAAATTCAAAAAATTATGAACAAGCCGGACCTTCATCCCGAAAGCTTAATGATGTCTTACGGCTATCGCCCCGAGTGGTCGGAGGGGGCAGTCAAATGTCCTATCTTCCAGACTTCTACTTTTGTGTTTAAAACAGCCGAAGAGGGCAAAGCACATTTTGAACTGGCGTATGGCCTACGTCAGCCGAAAGAAGGCGAACAGGTAGGCTTGATTTATAGCCGTATCAACAACCCCGATTTGGAAATTCTTGAAGACCGTTTGGGACTGTGGGATGAAGCTGATGATTGCGCCGTATTTGAAAGCGGCATGTCGGCTATTACGACGGTGCTGCTCGAGTTTTTGCAGCCTGGTGACGTGGTCCTGCATACCAATCCGCTGTATGGTGGTACAGACCACTTCATTTCCGAGATATTGCCCAAATATGGCATAGAATCGGTGGAGTGGAACAGCTGCGACAGCTACGAAGCCTTGCAGCAGCGGCTTGAAGCCAAATTGCAAGGCAAGCGCTTGGGCGTGGTTTATATAGAAACGCCCGCCAACCCTACCAATACGCTTTATGATATTGAGTGGGGCAAGCGCCTGGCAGAGCATTTCAGCAGCGACGCGCACAAGGCAGTGGTGGTTGTCGATAACACTTATTTGGGTCCTCTTTGGCAGCACCCGCTCAAGCATGGCGCCGACCTGGTGGCTTATTCGGCAACCAAATATATTGGCGGGCACAGCGATGTGATTGCGGGGGCTGTGTCCGGAAAAGCCGATTACATGCAGCGCGTAAAAGTATTGCGTACGTTTTTAGGCAACATGGCAGGTCCATGGACGGGCTGGCTGCTGCTGCGCAGCCTGGAAACGCTGCAGTTGCGTATGGAACGCCAAGCCAAAAACGCCCGCCTGGTTGCCGAGTTTTTGCGCGGGCATCCCAAGGTGGAAAAGGTGCATTATTTAGGCTTCTTGGATGAAAACACGCCCGAACAATACGCCATTTTCCGCAAGCAGTGCAAAAATGCCGGTGCCATGCTCTCTTTCGATGTGAAAGGCGGTGAGCCGGCTGCTTTCCGCATGCTCAATAGCCTGAAATTGGTGAAGCTGGCGGTGAGTTTGGGCAGCACCGAGTCTTTGGCGCAGCACCCTGCCAGCATGACACACGCCGGTGTGCCGCCACAGCGAAAAGCCGAAATGGGTATTACCGATAAGATGGTGCGTCTGTCGGTAGGTGTGGAGCACCCCGATGACCTCATCTGGGACCTGAAGCAAGCACTCGAGCAGGCATGAGTTTTTTAGTTTTTGTTTGAAGTGAGAAAATGACGGGGCAAGCTTGATTGCCCCGTTTTTGTTTTGTAATCTAAAAAAATACATTGTAAGTTTTGGATATTATTATTATTATTATTATTGCTTTTGCAGTCCCTTAAGTGCACCCGGGAACTTTAGGGGATTGCCGTAGCGCTACGAAAGTATCAAATGCTTAACAATTAAAAATGAGCAAAATATGGAAAATATAAAAAAGACTTTCGCATTTTTGTTGATGCTGCTGTTTGCAACCAACATTTATGCAAGCAATATTGATGAGCCGCAGTCTTTAATAGATTCATCAGTTAAAGAGCAAAAAGAAGTTTATCAAGATATTGATTTACAAATACTTAGCTCAATACCACCAGAAGATGATGTAATAACAATAACAACATCCTGTGGTGTAACCGTATGGGTGTCCGCAGATGCTTTTGAAGATACCGGACAGGTAATACGGTTTGCATTAGTTGTGGATGCATTCTTCTGTGGGTAGTAATTGAAAAATAGAAGACAGCTTACAAGAGTTTGTAAGCTGTCTTCTTTATTATTTTATGTTTAAGCTTGATTAAATAAATACGTAGTATGAAGAAGTTGTATTTACTTGTTATTGCACTTTTTTTTGTGCGTGTTGTTTCGGCGCAAATTGCCGTAGATACGGCTCAGTGGCATATAGACTATGCCTTTGAACATAAGGCAGACTCTGCCGAAGCCACTTTTTCGCGCTATGAGGTAATGCGTTTGGAGGTAGGCAGGCGGGTATCTAAGTTTTATAGCTTGGATTATGAAGCCTGTGTGGAAAAGAAACGCTCGGCTACCCCGGCTATGATATTGGCTAATCCGGGCGAGTACCGGTGTACGGCATCCCCTTGGATTCTTTTTACGAACTATCCGCAAGCCGGCAGTTATACATGGCAAAATGAGGTGCTGACGAATGCCATAGGTTATAGCGAAGAGATGGAAGTACCCCAATGGACCATTACAAATGAAAGAAAACAATTGGCAATAGCCGACAGCAGCCGTCTGTTGCCATGTCAAAAAGCAACTACTTTTTACCGGGGGCGCCATTGGGAGGTTTGGTTTACCACTGCCTTACCTTTACCCGAAGGTCCTTGGAAGCTTAAAGGCTTGCCGGGGCTGGTTGTGGAAGCCGGCGACAGCAAGCATAATTTCCGCTTTTCATTGCTGAAGGTGAGCCCTGTCAAAGACAAAGCAGAGGCAATCACTTACTCTGAGCTCACTCCCTTTGAAAGAAAACCCTACCGTATGATGCCCTATGAAGAGTATGCAGAACAAGAACAGCGCATAAGCACCGACGTGGAGTATGCTTTGAACAGTGGGATAGGTATTACATCTGACCAAATTCAAATAGGCACTCCGGATGGCGAAAGACTCAGTTTAAAAGAATACGTGAAAAAGTACCATAAACAAGCTTCCTATAATCCTTTAGAACTGTTTTATGTCAATAAAAAGCAAAAGAACAGGTAATTGTTGTTGGGGACTTTTGTTGGGATTGTACTTGTTGGGGGTTCGTGGCTTGTGGGCACAGAATTTGAACGGGCAAGTGCTGGATGACAGCAGCTCTGTTCCTTTGCCAAGTGTTGCTGTCTTGCTGCTTGATTCAGCAAATACGGTCGCTGCCTATGCCATCACTGATGCTGAGGGGCGGTTTGTGCTAACCCTGCCGGACGGACTGCCTGCCGGAGCACGCCTCCAGGCAAGCCTCATGGGTTATGAGCCCCTCGAGTTGCCTTTAAATAAACTGCCTTCGCCTTTGATTTTGCGCTTGCGTCCAGCTGCCTTTGCCCTCGAAGAGGTGGTTATTCGCGATGCCGCCGTGCAACGCCGGGGCGATACCCTTGTTTATGATGTGGCGTCCTTCACCAAAGCGCAAGACCGCACTTTAGCTGATGTGCTGCGCCGCATGCCCGGTATAGAGGTGAGTGACGACGGACGCATATTTTACCAAGGTGAAGCCATACGGAAGTTTTACATCGAAGGTGACGACTTTTTGGGAGGGCGCTACGGCATTGCTACAAAAGCGTTGCAAAGCAAAGATGTGGATAAGATAGAGATATATGAAAAGCATCAGCCCTTGCGTATGTTGCAGGGGGTAGTCCAAGGGGAAGGGGCAGCACTGAACGTGAAGCTGAAGGAAGAAGCCAAAATGCAGCTGAAGGGTACTGCCAAAGTAGAGGCAGGCATGCCGGCAAAAGCCTACAGAGGGGAGATGAACAGCCTGTCGGTCAATCAAAAGTGGAAGTTGATGGGCAGTGCCTACTACAATACTTTGGGTGAGTCACTGTCGCAATATTTGATAGACCATACCGCTGATGTATTGACGCAGGTAGAAAGACAACTTGAACAACAAGGCTATCTCAACAAGCTGTCTTTGCGTTTTCCTACACCTTCGGCAAATATTTTACCGAAGGCTTACTATCCGCTCAACGAAAGCGCTTTGCTTTCTTTAAACCTTTCACGTGCTGTAAGCAAGCAGGCTACTTGGCGGGGCAATGTGTATGCATGGCGTCATACTGACTGGCAGCAATACAAGGCAGATTATAGCTACTTTTTGCCTACCGATACGCTGCGGCAGCAGGAGTGGCAGCAGCTTGGGCAAGGACAAAACCGTCTGCTTGCTTCTGTGGGCTATCAAGATAATGCCCAAAACTATTTTCTTTCCAATCATTTGGAACTGGAATATGCCGGAGACACAGGTGCCGGACACTTACAAGCCGAAGTGCCTGTGCAACAACAAGAGATTTCACGTGAAGGCTATCGCTTGAATAACACCTTTCGGCAAAGCAAGCTTGCCAAAGGGGGCTTTTGGGACTTGCATCACCATTTGCAGTTCCGCAGGCGCAGCGAGCAGTTGCAGGTGCGTCCCGGTATATATGATGCACTGCTCAATCGTGGGGAGGCATTCGAGCAGCTCCGACAGCACTGGCAAAGTACCTATGCCCAAAGTGACTTGGGATTTGACAGGCAGTGGCAATGGGGGGCATGGCAATTGACTTCGCAGGCAGCCCACCGGCTGGAATATGCCGGAATTTATTCGGACCTGTACGCCGAAGCACGCCGCATAGATAGTGCTGCTTTTATCAATTCATTTACTTTTTTCAAACAGCAGGGCGAGCTCGCACTGAAGTGGCAACGGCAGCATGGGCGTTGGAACTTCAAAGGGACTTTGCCATTGAGTTACATGGGCGGCTGGTACCGCAACCACCCCATAGAAACACAAAGGCAACAGCTGGCTTTTTTGCTATTCATGCCCCAACTACACATAGCCTATAGGTGGGGCGACTGGAGCGGTGTATTGTCGTGGCAGCGCAAGCAAGAAATCACTGACTTGTGGCAGCTGCCCACGGGCTATGTGCTTACCGATTATCGCACTTTGACAGCTAACGGAATGGAGGTGCAGCTGCTGGAAAGGCAAAATACCAGCTTGCGCCTTGATTACAAATGGTTGTCTGAAGGTTTATTTTTCCATTGGCGGGCAACATACGAGCGGCAGCATAGCCCTTTCTTGACAAAAGTTGTTTTTGAAAATGGACTTCTGCGCAGCCGTCAACAGACTTTCGACAATCAAAGCGAGCATTACATGCTCAACGGTGGTTTGGATAAACGCTGGAGCTTTTGGGATTTGCTGCTTACTTTAAACCTGTATTACAGTCATATACGCAACTGGATATGGCAACAAAGTACGCCGCAAGCTGTGTATCAGCGGAGGTGGCAGTACGTCGCACGCTTGCAGCTGTCACCTTTAAAGTGGCTGGATATGGATGCTAACGTACAATACACAAGAAATGATGTTTATGATGCGAGCCGGGCGCAACGCTTGGGCACCCCTGTCAACAGCCTAAGCATAGAAGCGAAAGTAAACATGAAAGCGGGGAAGTGGTCTTTGCAGCTGACAAACAAGTATTACTATCTGCAAACGGGGCAGGCATATGAGTTCTTGCAAACCGATGGGCGCTTGCAATACAGGCTTCCAATGGTCGATTTGTTTTTTAGTTGCCTGAACTTATGGAATGAAAAGCAGTGGGTAGAGCAGTCTATCGAGCAGAACCGTCTGTTGCAAGCCGTTTATTTTTTACGTCCACGCACCCTGACAGTGGGCGCATATTTCAACTTCTGAAGTGTACTGCTCAAAAAACAGGCGCCATATCAAAAGAATGCCGGTGGCAGCGCAATACAAGTCCAAGCTGTTACGGTAAACACCAAACGGAGAGAGCATTGCCTTCAGCCGCTTATGCAGCATGGAGTGACGAACCAAGCCTGTCACTTCTCGATCCTCGAAACCTGTCATTTCGAACCCCATGTGGTGAGGAGAGAAATCGCAAGTCCATATTTTCAAAATAAAAAGAATCGGCACTTTCTTGCTTGTGCCCGAAAAGACAAAGAAGAAAAGCTTGGCTGTTTTTAGAAGAGTTTTTAAAAATATTCATCGTAATATTGCGATATTAAAAAATAGTAACTACCTTTGTAAAAAAGCAAAGCAGTGGGGATTACCAAGAGCAACCTGTTTAGTGAAGAGCAGAATCGTCTGAGTACGCTGTTGAAGGTGTTGGCGCATCCGGCACGCATTGCCATCTTGCAGCATTTGGCAAGTACACCCGGTTGTATCAACACCGATTTGGTGCAGGAGTTGGGCTTGGCTCAAGCAACAGTTTCACAGCATTTGAAAGCACTGAAAGAAGCCGGCATTATTCAAGGAAGCATCGAGGGAAATTGCTTGTGCTATTGTATTGACACGGAACGCTGGCAGGAAGTGAAGCAGCAAATCATGTCTTTTTTGTCTGAAATAGCTTGAAAAGCAAGAAAAGGGCTATTAAAATCAAAAGTGATTTTATTTATTCATCGCAATATTGCAATAACTAAAAATTAAAAAATCATGAATCAGTTAACCGTATCACCCAAAGTACACATCAGTCTTTACACACGAGATATTGAAGCAATGACTGACTTTTACAGCCGGTTTTTGGGTCAGCAGCCCGACAAAAGACGGGAAGACTATGCCAAATACGACTTGGACGTTCCGCCGTGGGTGTTGTCGTTTGTGTTGAAACCGGAAATGGCAGCTGCCGTACCCGGACACTTGGGCATAAGGGTGAGCTCCCCACAAGAGGTCGAAGCTTGGAAAAAGCATTGCTTGGCACAGAACATAGCCGTGCGTGAAGAAAAGGGGGTGAACTGCTGTTATGCCATTCAAGATAAGTTTTGGGTGCAGGATCCGGAGGGAAATTGGTTGGAAATTTACTATTTTCATCAAGATGCCGAGTGGTCGGCACCGGAGCAAACAGAAGGCGAGGGCGAGGCGATTACTGCGGCAAGCAGCTGTTGTAAATCGTAGAGCAGGGGGAGCGGGGGCAGGCGGCTGTCCCTGTATATGCCTTTTGCTTTGCTCGAAATAGTTCTGCTTACTGAGGTGTTCAATGTTTTAATATTCGAGGCATGAAAATTTTAGTCATAGGCGCCACGGGCACTATTGGTAGCGCTCTGGTGCATGTATGGAAAGACAAGCACGAAGTGCTGGAAGCTTCTTATGCACGCAGCTCATTGAAGGTTGATTTGCGCTCCCGTGATTCCATTGAGCAGTTGTTTGCACAGACCGGTGCGCTCGATGCGGTAGTATGCACGGCGGGGGAAGCGCGTTGGGCGCCTTTTGAAGAAATGAGCGAAGAAGATTTTCGGATAGGGCTGGAGTCCAAATTGATGGGGCAGGTGCGAGTGGTGCAGATAGGCGCCCGCTATGTAAAAGCCGGTGGTTCCATTACGCTTACTACAGGTATTTTAGCCGATGATCCGGTTTATCAGACCACTTCGGCGGCGATGGTCAATGGTGCGTTGCACAGCTTTGTGAAGGCAGCATCTTTGGAAATGCCTTATGGGGTGCGTTTGAACGTGGTATCACCCGGCTTGGTGGAGCCGGCAGCCGAACGCTATGCCTCTTATTTTCCCGGACATGTGCCCGTATCTATGGAGCGGGTGATACAGGCTTATACCAAGAGTGTAGAAGGACGCATACATGGGCAAATTGTGCGGGTGTATTAAAAAAACATGGGTAGTGGATGGCCACTACCCATGAAGTGTAAACGCTTTTTTTTTTTTTGCTTAGGCAGGGATTTCTTCCCGCATGAGCTTCAAAAATTCACGAATGAAAGCCGGATGAGCAGGCCATGCAGGCGCTGTTACCAGATTGCCATCTACCACGGCCTGGTCGGCAGGCACTTCTTTGAAAGTACCACCGGCAAGCGTTACTTCCGGACCCACTGCCGGATAGGCGGTCAAGGTGCGCCCTTTTACCACGCCCGCAGCCGTAAGGATTTGTATGCCATGGCAAATGGCGGCTACCGGCTTGTCGGCTTCGAAGAAGTGGCGCACGATGTCGAGCACGCGTTTATTGAGGCGCAGGTATTCGGGCGCCCGTCCACCGGCAATGACCAGGCCGTCGTATTGTTCGGGCTGCACCTCATCGAAAGAATAGGACAGGGTAAACCAGTGTCCCGGCTTTTCGCTGTAGGTTTGCTCGCCTTCGAAGTCGTGAATGGCCGTACGCACTTTTTCCCCTTTCTTTTTGTCGGGGCAGACGGCATGCACTTCGTAGCCTACCATCAGTAGCATTTGGTAGGGTACCATGGTTTCGTAGTCTTCGGCGTAGTCGCCGGTAAGCAGCAGTACTTTTTTCATGATTGTAAAGATTTAGTTGAACATGTCATGATGTTAGTTTTTTTGTCTTTGAAAATCAAGTATTTAATGTTGTTTTTCCGTGAATTTTTTGTGTTTTTAGTATGAAGGTCAGGGGGCTTGGGGCGCGGCGTCGGCTTCATCCCAAAACTCGGCACCGTGCAAGCCCACATAGCCGGTTTTTCCATTGAACAGCTTCACTTCAGCCATTTCTTTCGACACCAGGTAAGCTTCTGCGTATTTCAAAGGGAGAATGGCTTGTCCCTTCCGGTTGATGAACCCATACTTGCCGTTTTGTGCAACCCATGTGTATTCCGGAAACTGAAAATGCCATGCATCATCAAAAACAGGGGGAATCACCATCTCGCCTTGGTGGTTGATGAAGCCGAAGTGCCGGCCTTGGCGTATCATTGCCAAGCCGTTGATGAACTCAAAAGCCACCTCAAAAGGTCCGGGAATTACGACTTCGTTGCGGCGATTGATATAGAAATAACCACGCTTGTCATGAACTACGGCCAGCCCTTCGTGAAATCCGCCCCCGTAGTCATATTGTGGGGCAATGACCCATTTGCCCTTTTTATCGATAAAGCCCACCAGTGCATCGGTGACTACCAGTGCCAAGCCCTCACGAAAAAGATCGACCTCTTCATACTGCGGGGGAATCACTTCTTTACCTTTTCGATTGATGAAACCATACAGCTCGTTGCGGCGTACAGGGGCTAAGCCTTCCCGGAAAGGACCCACTTCTTCATAAACCGGTGGCACTATTTCTTCACCTTTCGTATTGACGAACCCCCATTGGCCGTTGCGCAACACCGCAGCCCTTTTTTCGTGAAACGGCTCTATTTGTTCATAGCGTGCAGCCACTATTTCTCTTCCTTGCCGGTCGATGATGCCTTGTTTCCCGTGCAGGCTAACGACGGCATAACCATTTCGAAAAGAAGAAGCCGCCTCATAGCGGGGCGCAATAACCCACTGTCCTTGCCGGTTGATAAACCCCCATTTTCCCTTGTGTTTCACCTTGGCCAGTCCTTCACTGAAAGCATCGGCATCGTCATACAGCAGGGCAATCACTTCCCTGCCTGAGGTGTCTATAAAACCCACACTGCCATGACGTATTACTTTGGCTAAGCCTTCGCTAAACGGCTGCACATAGTCGTATTGGCAGGGAATGCTTATTTGCTTTTGCCGGTCGCAAAAGCCCCAGCGCTCGCCTTGGCGATAAGGAAAAAGCCCCACACTCTCATCCGGGCTTCGGGAAACCGGTCGTTTGGCGCAGCCGCCAAGCAGACATAAGAGCAAAAAGCCCGTGGGCAATAGCAGGCTTAGCAAGTAGTGTTTCTTCATGAGGCTTCTTTTTTTAAAAAAAGATAAAGACTATTGTTTTCAAAAGCAAGGCAGTCACTTATGGCGGGCGGTTTGAAGTGCCTTGTTTTTCGTAAATTGCCCCCATGAATTCACAAGACAGCATGGAGCAATATTTAGCCACACTGAACGAGCCCCAGCGGCAGGCAGTAGAGCATGTAGAAGGTCCCTTGATGGTGATTGCCGGTGCCGGTTCCGGCAAAACGCGTGTGCTTACCTTTCGCATTGCCCGTTTGATGGAGTTGGGCGTGGAGCCTTTTCAAATATTGGCACTTACATTTACCAACAAGGCGGCCGGTGAGATGCGCGAGCGTATTGAGCGCATTGTGGGCACCGAAGCACGCAGCTTATGGATGGGCACCTTTCACTCGGTGTTTGCCAAAATTTTGCGTATCGAAGGCCAACGTTTGGGCTATACCCGTGACTTTACAATTTACGATACCGACGATTCGCGTTCGCTCATCAAAAGCATCGTGCGGGAGCTGAAACTGGATGATAAGCTCTATCGCCCGGCTTATGTGCACGGGCGTATCTCTTTGCTCAAGAACAGCCTGATTTCTTACCGTGAATATTTGTCAAATCCTATTTTTTTGGCAGAAGACGAAGCGGCGGAACGCCCCCACATAGGCACCATTTACAAAATGTACCAGGAGCGCTGCTTCAAAGCCAATGCCATGGATTTTGACGACCTGCTGTTCAATACCAATGTGCTGTTTCGTGACCACCTCGACGTGCTGAACAAATACCAGCACCGTTTTCAGTTTATTATGGTCGATGAGTTTCAAGATACCAACCTGGCTCAATATTGGATTATACGGAAGCTTGCCAATGTGCATCGCAACATAGGCGTGGTGGGCGATGACGCCCAAAGCATTTACGCTTTTCGCGGTGCCGACATACGCAATATATTGAACTTTCAGAAAGATTACCCCGAAGCGGTGGTGGTGCGTTTGGAGCAAAATTACCGCTCCACACAGGTGATAGTGGACGCAGCCAACGAAGTGATTGCCCACAACCTGAACCAGCTGCCCAAAAAAGTATGGACAAGCAATCCCAAAGGCGAGCTTATCAAGGTGATAGAAGCATGGAGCGACAACGAAGAAGCACGCCTGGTGGTAGATGACCTGCAAGAGCAGAAACTAAAAAAACAACTGCCCAATGGCGAAATTGCCATTCTGTATAGAACCAACGCACAGTCGAGGGCTTTTGAAGAAGCCTTGCGTCGTGCCGGCGTCAAATACCGCATCATCGGCGGCATTTCATTCTATCAGCGCAAAGAAATCAAAGATATTTTGGCTTATTTGCGTCTGACTCTCAACCCCAACGACGAGGAGGCATTTAAGCGTATTGTAAACTTTCCGAAGCGAGGTTTGGGCAATGTAACCATAGATAAAGTATTGGTGGCTGCCCGCACCGAAGGACTGGGCTTGTGGGGCGCTTTGAAGCAGGCAAACCGTTATCTGAAAGGCAACACGCTCAGTGCCATCGAAGAGTTTACGCTGATGATAGAAGCTTTCAGGCTGATGATTCAAGAGCGGGATGCTTACGAGGTAGCCACCGAAGTGGTACGGCGCTCGGGCTTGCTCAAAGAATATTATGAAGATAAGAGTGTGGAGGGCATCGTCCGTTACGAAAACATACAAGAGTTCTTGAATGGTGTGCAGGCGTTTGTGCAAGACCCCAACAGGGAAGATAAAAGCCTGAGTGCTTTCCTGCAGGAAGTGGCGCTGCTTACTTCGGTGGACGAAGCCGAAGACGACGAAGAAGCCGTGTCATTGATGACCGTGCACGGTGCCAAAGGGCTTGAGTTCCGGCAGGTATATGTTGTAGGCATGGAAGAAGAGCTTTTCCCGTCCTATATTTCATCGGGCACAGCCGAAGAGCTCGAAGAAGAGCGCCGCTTGTTTTATGTAGCCATGACACGGGCGAAAGAGCGCCTTACGCTTTCTTTCGCCAAAAAACGTTATATTTACGGTAACTTAAAAGACCGCACCCCCAGCCGTTTCTTACAGGAGATTCCTCCGGCTTATCTTGACTGGCGGGGCAGCATGGCAAGCAGCCGCCCCAATGGTGACGATACCAAAGCGCACTTGGCAAGTGCCATCCGGCAGTACAAGCAAAACCAAATGCCGCCAAAGGCGACAAGCTATCGCCCGCCGGCAGATTTCCAACCCAGCGACATTGGCTTGGTGGTGGAAGGCGCGCGAGTAGAGCACAAAAAGTTCGGATTTGGACGCGTGTTGACCGTAGAAGGCAGCGGCGACGGCAAGAAAGCCACCATTCAATTTGATGAAGTAGGGCAAAAAACCCTGCTGCTGAAATTTGCCAAATTGAGAGTACACCCCAACGATTAAAAAACAATACAATTATGTTTGAATACCAACAGAAAAAACCCCTTAAGTTGCTCGAATATGGGCGTAATATACAAGGGCTGGCAGAATATCTGCTCACCATTGAAGACCGGCAGAAGCGTACCGATTACGCCCATGCGTTGGTGGAGCTTATGAAAGACATGCTGCCCAACTATGGCGACGGCGAGGATGTGTATAACAAACTGTGGGACGACTTGTTTATTATGACGGACTTCCGCTTGGATGTGGATGCCCCCTTTCCCATGCCCGACCCGGAGCAGCTCAATCGCCGCCCCGACCCCGTACCTTATCCACAAAAAGATTTGAAATACAAGCACTATGGGCGCAACATAGAGCGCTTGATTGCGATGGCAAAAACCATAGAAGACGAAGAAGAGCGCAAAATAACTTTCGCATACATCGGCAGCCTGATGAAAATGCAAAGCCTGTCGTGGAATCACGACAGTGTGGAAAATGCCGTGATTTATCAACACCTGAAAGAGATGACAGGCACCGACTTGCCTTTCTCTTTGGAAGAGGCAGAGTCATTGGGGCTTTTCGATAACCTGAGCGTGCGCAGCAGTAAAAACCGCAACGGCAACGGACACAGCAACGGCAAGCAAAATAAAAAGAAACGCAAGCGCCGCTCGTAGTCCGCTGCATGCGCCTTGGCATTGAAACCGGCACTCTGTAAAGATGAGTGCCGGTTTTTCTATTCGTGCGATAAGAGCAAGCGAGGCGCCCCTTCGGTTGGCACAGCACAAGCTACCTTCTAAACGGTGAAAGGCGCAAGACAACACCAATCCGGCAAGCCGGGCGGCTTCCTTTTTCCTGAAAAAGACAAACTGACTGAATGTTTTACGTCAAATATTAGGTCTATTACTCGGTTTTTTTTAAGTTCATGAAAAAGTATAACCATGAAAAGCATACTCCGGGCGCAAAAAGCTGCCAAGGTCGTGGAAGACCTGTTGAGCCCCTACCGGGAGGGCAACCACTTGTATATCCAAAACCTGCCTCTTGACGACTTGCTGAAGCTACTGGCACAAATACGCGAACAAGATGAGTTCATCGATAAAGGAAGGAAAGGGCTAAATATTTTATTAGCGGTGTTGATAATCCTTTTGGTGGGATGTGTTTTTCTAATGGCCGCTGTGTCGGTAGTTGCCGGCATTATAGGTTTTGTACTGCTTATTGCTCTCACTGTTTTTTACTTCGTTGCCGATTCACAATTGAAGCGTGCCGACGTAAACAATACACTTTCGCAGTATGTACCTGAATTGCTGGAGCGTTTGCGTTTCGACCTCGCCGAAGAGGCACCTCTTGCGTTGACAGCCTTTGTGGCTGAGCGATACTCCAAAGAGGCATTTAAAAAGAAAACTAAACGGGGAAGAACACGCACCAAGTATTACGAAATATCCCCTTCGGTACAAATAGACGCCGTTCTGGCAGATAAGTCGCGCCTGCGTGCCATCATCCATGAATACCCTTATGAAAAGACCGTAACCCGGGTAAACTATCGTGGTAAGGTTAAAACCAAAACGAAGTACGGCTTGCGTTTTGTGCATGAGGTGAACTTGGCAATTCCCACCGAAATGACCTTGACGGCTTCACCGGTTGCAGGTATCAAAACAAAAATCAAAGAAGGCGAGAAGCGCGACAAAGTGCGTCTGGCAAAAAAAGAGAAGCACAAAACCGGCACAGACAAGATAGCGCTTATACACTTGGCCCCTTCGGTCGATATTACCATGGAACTGCTCTACCGGGCTTATCAGATGCTGAAGCCCGGGCAGGCTGCATAAGCCGCCTCAATCACAGGGAAGCCCACAGGCATCTGCACAACGAGGCTGCCTTTTCACTGTCATGTCAGTTTTGGGTAGTTACCATCTGTGGGCTTTCGCTTCTCACCACGTCTTTGCAAAGAGAGTACCATGGCATCAATGAAAGAAATTAGAGAAATGATCAAAGCCGGCTTTGCCAACCTTGCGCTCTTGAGCCTCTACCGCACAGGCGACCAAGTACACATACAGGAAATGCCGCCGGATGAGTTGTTGACTTTGTTGAATAAGGTGCGTAAGCAGGATGTGCGATTTAAAAATCTCTATGATGCCCCTGTAAGTAATTTCATCATTACGGTGGGGACAATAGGTGTGTTCATATTATTGCTGCCGCTTGCATTTATTTACTTTAACCCGCTTTCCTATAAAGGGATGAGTGCAGCGGCAACGATATTGGTAGTGTTTCTTTGCGCAATACTTGCCATTTATGCAGGATGGGTGCTTGCATCGGCAGTTACAAATCTTCTGATGAATCTTAGCATAAACAACACGCTTTCGAAGTATGCCCCCGCTTTGATGAAGCGTTTGCATACTGAGCTGCACAGGGATGCAACCATCGACCTGAGTGCTTCGGTTATTCCATTGTATAGCAGCAGTCGTAAGAAAAGGTTCCGTTCGGAAACATACGGGCAGTTGCCCGTCCCCTTGCAACAACTATTGGATACGGAAGAGAAAGTCGAAAACGAAGGCTGGCGTTATTACTATGAATGGTCGCCTTCTTTGCAGTTGCATGTTACTCTTTCAGACAATACACGCCTGTGTGTTGCCATTCATGAGTTCGGGCGTGAGCATTGCATAGTAATCGGAACCGGTAAGAACGCAGAGAGGACTTACATTTATTTTTCTTTTTTTGTCCATGAAGTTGTATTGCTTCCTGCCGGTGTGCCGGATGCGTTCAATCAGCTGACCGGTGAAGAGATAGAAGAGCTGGTAAGGAAGGGGCAGGCAGTGCGCCTGTTCGAATTGGAAGAAGTAGAGTCTGATAAGAATACAATTCATCTTGAAGCGGCACCGTCGTTGGAGGTTACCGAAAAGCTGCTGTATGAGGCGTATCATCGCTTTCATAGTCCGCAGAACTATTGAATAAATGCTTTTTGGCAGCTGCTCTGTCTTGCTTAAACTAAACACGATTTGCTTCGAAGATACCTTATGTGATGATGGTTATTTCATGAGGAAAGTATGTTAAATTTTAAAGTAAAAAAATAAGTCTATGATTAACATTACAAAAGCCGGCAACGCAAGAAGAGCTATTCTGAATATGATAGAACCTTATATGCAGGAGAACTATTTTCATTTACATGCTGTGCCCCTGCGACGAATTATGTCCATCTTGGAAGAGGTCAAACGAGAAGATGAAGTGGTATCAAAAGCCAAGCGGGAGCTTTCTTTTTTAGGAATGCTCACAGTTGCACTTTTTATACTGGCTTTAATTATAATAGGCGTCTATCCTATTGATAAGGACATGGAGGGATTCACGCTTGTCATGTTCCCCCTTGCTTCTTCAGCAGTTATATGCTTGATTCTATATGTCTCCTTATCATGGAGTGTGTACAAGTCACTCGGTTTCAATTACTTGCTGATGTTGTATGCATACGACTTTTTGAGTCATTTCCGCCACGAGCTTAATCAAGAAGCACCCGCCGGGCTTCAGGTTTACACAGACTTTTACGACAGCCCGGATTTGGAAAAGGAGAAGCAGCGTGCCGATGGATACAATATCACGAAATACTTCATTTCGCCGGCAGTGAAACTTGAAGCTTCTTTTACAGATGGCTCAAAGCTTGTTGCCTGTTTGAATGCCTACCCGATTGTGATGATGGGATACAAGAAGGAGACGAAGCATCGGTTGCTATTTGTGCATGAGGTGACATTGAACACAACGGATGGGTGGAAATACGAAATAGCAAGCGAAGACCGGTCAAAAGAAGTGACTCTAAGCAAAGAGGAAGAAATAAAAGTGCCTAAAAGACCCAATCAATACTTTCTTTTCATAAGCACCCTGCCTTCCGCAGAGTATGCCATAGAACTAACCTTGAAAGCCCGCGAGAAGCAAAAAGCAGCACAATGAAAAAAGCCCGCTTTTTGGCGGGCTTTGTGCTCCTCAGGCTGGGCTCGAACCAGCGACCCCCTGATTAACAGTCAGGTGCTCTAACCAGCTGAGCTACTGAGGAGTGTTGCTCTTTGTTCCTGAATTCTGATGCAATATTAATAGCTTTGAAAAAACTATGCAAGCATTTGTGTGAAAATTTTTTTGGTAAAACCAACAACTAATTGTTTGTCAAATTGTTATAGAGTTAAAATAAAGCCATGTTTTCTTGCATGCTTTTTGCTGTTTTTATGAAGCCGTGCTAACTTTCTAAAAAAAAACGAACAGGAGACAATGAGCAATAAAATCAAAAATATACTCTTAAGCCCTTTTGCAGGGGGAGCGGCGGGTGCCGTGGTGGTCTTGCTTCTCTTTCAATGGTGGAGTTCGCCCTCCAAGCCCGAGGCACTCAAGCATCAGCCCGACTTTTCGTCCCGGCCCGTGGCAGCGGTGAAAGGTAAGGTAATAGAAGAAGGGGTTTTCCTGCAAGCAGCCAACAAGGCGGCACCGGCCATTGTGCATATCAAGTCGCGCATGCGTCCCCCACAAGAAGACGAAGATTACCACATTTACAGCTTCCATGACCGCAGCTTCAACGTGCCGCGCACAACCACCGGCTCGGGTGTGCTTATCAGCGAAGACGGATATCTTATCACCAATTACCATGTAGTAGAGGGCGCTTATGAAATACAAGTTCTTTTGTGGGACCAGCGCTATTTTGAAGCCGAAGTCATAGGCATAGACCCCAGTACCGACCTCGCATTGCTCAAAATAGATGCCGACGGCTTGGCTTTCCTGCCCTTTGGCAATTCCGACCAAGTGCAAGTAGGCGAGTGGGTGCTGGCATTGGGCAACCCTTTTGACCTGAGCTTCACCGTAACGGCCGGCATCATCAGTGCCAAAGCAAGAAACATCAACATTATACGAGAAGAAGACGGCCTGCAGATAGAATCTTTTCTGCAAACCGATGCGGTAGTAAACCCGGGCAATAGCGGAGGGGCTTTGGTCAACTTGCGGGGCGAGCTCATTGGTATCAATACAGCCATAGCCAGCCAAACGGGCAGTTATTCGGGCTACTCTTTTGCCGTGCCTTCCAACTTGGTGCGCAAGGTAGCCTATGACTTGCTTGAGTATGGTGAGGTACAGCGTGCCATCTTGGGCGTGCAAATCCAAGATTTGGACATAGAAACGGCGCGTGCCTACAAACTGCCCCACTTGAATGGTGTGTTGATAAGGGCGGTGAATGCCAACAGTGGTGCCGAAGAAGCCGGACTGAAGGCCGGCGACATCATTCTGATGGTGGACAGCCTGCCGGTGCGCAATATGTCGGAACTGCAAGAGCGCATTGCTTTGCACTATCCGGGCGAAGTGGTGAAAGTGACCTTTTTGCGTGATGGAAAAACGTTGAGCGTATCGGCAAAGCTACGCAACGTAAAGGGCGGCGTGACAGTGGCCAAGAAAGTCAACAATGTACACACCTTTGCTTTGGGCGGTGAATGGGCCAACCTCAGCCGTGAGGAGCTCAGCCGCTACGAGTTGGAGAGCGGTGCCCGTCTTTTGCAGCTGCGCCCCGGTCCTTTGTTCAATGCCGGCCTGGAAAAGGGGTTCATTGTAACAGACCTGAGCATCAACGGAAAGAAAGTAAAGGTAAAAAGTGCCACCCAACTGGCAAAACTGCTGCGGAGCGCCGAAGCCCACCGTCATGTGCTGTATATGGAGGGAATTTACCCGAACGGCAGCCGGCAATACTATCCTATTGAGTGGTAGCCGCCGCGCAGCCGTGCGCACAACTTAGCACACCGGCTACCTACTCAAACATAGCGGCAATTTGCTGTGCATCCAAAATTACCAAGATGCGCTCGCCATAGGGCGAAAAGTTGGGATTGCTGGAAGCAAACAGCTGCGCAATCATGCTTTGCATTTCTTCCTGCGACAAGCGCTTGGGCAGGCGGTGAGCAGCCCGGGCAGCCAAGGTGCGTGCCACCTTTTCATCCTGTGCCAAAGAAAGGTCGGTATGCATTTGCTTGTATTGCTCCAGAAAGGACTCAAGAATATGCTGTGGTTCATCTTGCAGGTCGGAAGGCACACTGCGCACCAATACCTCGCCACTTTGCAGGAATTCCAGTTCGAAGCCCACTTGCTGCAGTTGAGGGCTTATTTCTTGTAATAAAGTGCGGTCGGCAGCCGGCAGGCTGACACGCGCCGGGAAAAGCACCTGTTGGGCAAAGCGTTTGCCGGAGCGTATCTGTTGCAGGAAGCGGTCGTAAAGAATACGCTGTTTGGCTGCTTTGATGTTGATAAGCAGCAAGCCCGATTTTACCTGTGATACCAAATATTGCTCGTGCAATTGAAAGACAGGCTCACTTTCCGGACTGAAAGCTTGCTTGCTGCTCTCTTCTTCATCGTCGATTTGGTTGAGGCGGCTGCTTACCTTGATGACTTTGCCGCTCTGTTGTTCCTGCTCGCGCTTTTGTATTTTTTGAAACAGCTCCAGCTCTTCGCCTTCCAGTGGTATATTCAGTGTCTGCTCTGCTTCGAAGTCTTCGAACAGGCGTTTCCAGTCTTTAGTTGATTGTTTAGGCAATTTCGATTGAAAACTGCCACTACCACTGCTTTTGCTGCCCGTGCCCCCTTCGCCTTGTGTGTGAATGCTGCGCACATCGGAAAGCGACTCCGGAAAGTTAATGTTTACCTCGAAGTCAAGCGAAGGTTTGATATGGTGGGTAGCCAAAGCACGCTGCACGGCCGTAAGCATAAAGGCATAGAGGGTGCGCTCATCTTCAAATTTCACTTCGGTTTTGGTGGGATGTACGTTTACGTCCACCTGTTCGGGGTCAATGTCAATGAAGATACAATAAAAGGGATAATTCCCTTCGGGGAGCGTATCGGCATAGGCTTGCATGACTGCATGGTGTAAATAACCATGCTTGATGAAGCGCTTGTTTACAAAGAAAAACTGCTCGCCCCGTGTCTTTTTGGCTTGCTGGGGCGTGCCTATATAACCGTGGATTTTGACCGTAGGGGTTTCTTCTTTGCAAGGGATAAGCTGTTGGCGGTACTGCTTGCCAAACAAATCAACGATGCGGCGACTTAGTTTGCTTGGGTGCAGGTTGTACACCTCCACTTGGTTATGGTGCAGTTCGAAGTGAATGTTGGGGTAGGCCAAGGCTACCCGGTAAAACTCTTGAAAAATATGCTGCATTTCCACCGCATTCGACTTTAGGAATTTGCGGCGTGCCGGCACATTGAAAAACAAGTTTTTGACGGCGATGGAGGTGCCTTCCGGGCATATGACCTCTTCTTGGGCTATCAATTCCGAGCCCTCGATACGCAACAGCGTGCCCAAGTCGGCACCTTTGAGGCGTGTCTTCATTTCCACTTGGGCAACGGCGGCAATAGAAGCCAAGGCTTCGCCCCGGAAGCCCATGGTGCGAATGCGAAAAAGGTCTTCGGCCTGTTTGATTTTGGAGGTAGCGTGCCGCTCAAAGCTCATGCGCGCATCATTGGGCGACATGCCCACCCCGTTGTCTATTACTTGAATCAAAGACTTGCCGCCATCCTTTACAATCAGCTTGATATGTGAGGCTTCGGCATCGATGGCATTTTCAAGCAGCTCCTTTACCACCGAGGCAGGGCGCTGTACTACCTCGCCGGCAGCTATTTGATTGGCTATATTGTCCGGTAATAGTCGAATACGGTCTGTCATAGGCTTATGCATTTGAGCTACGACGACGCCACCAGTCCGCAGCAATCACTATACCGGCAAACAAGTATGCCCACAAGCCAATATACAGAAAGCCCAGAGTGCTGATGGCTATAGCACCAATGTAGAGGCCGCGCGTCTTGACCGGCGGCGCACTGCTTGCCTGACGACGGCGGTAAAAAGCTCTGATTGACTCTTTGATTTCTTCCGGGTCGCGTTCCGGACGGGCTGCCCGTAAAATGCGTTCATAACGTTGCGCTCTTTCTTCTTTTTCGGGGTCGTAGTAGCGGGTAATAAAATGAAAACGCTTGTATTTGGGTAATTTAAACAGGAAAAAGCGCATGGTATTTGTGTATTTAGAAAAATAACGATGCCTTTTGCTTCAAAAGTTGCAAAGTATTTGCTTTTTTGCAAAAGTACTAAAGTTTTACCTTTATCTACATCTTGTAGCCAAGGGCAATGACCATCTTAAAACCGGGTACACTTCAATGATTCGAACACTTGCGGCACTTCTGCTGACTTTATGGATACCTGCACTTATACCACCCGCACCGCCCCGGCCGGAGGCGCCGCCCGGGCAGATCAATAAAGCACGCTGGGTCGATAGCGTCATGCGTAGCATGAGCTTGCGCGAGAAGATTGGACAGCTGATGATGGTGGCCGCTTATTCCAATAAAGACGAGCGCCACGTGCAGGATTTGGAGCGTCTTGTGCGCGACTACCATATTGGCGGGGTCATCTTCTTTCAGGGTGGACCGGTGCGGCAAGCCCTTATCACCAACCGTTTACAGGCGGCAGCCAAAATACCCTTGTGGATAGCCATCGATGGTGAATGGGGGTTGGGCATGCGCCTGGACAGTACGCTTTCCTACCCACGCCAAATGACCTTGGGCGCCCTGCGCGATAATGCCTACATTTATGAAATGGGCAAGCAAATAGCCGAGCAGTGCCGCCGCATTGGCGTGCATATCAACTTTGCACCGGTGGTCGATATCAATAACAACCCTGCCAATCCGGTAATAGGCTATCGCTCTTTTGGGGAAAACAAATACCGGGTGGCAGCCAAGGGGCTGGCATATGCCCGTGGCATGCAAGAACATGGTTTGATAGCTTGTGCCAAACATTTTCCCGGCCATGGCGACACCGACACCGACTCTCATTACGACCTGCCCGTAATACCTCACAGCCGTTTGCGCCTCGACACACTCGAACTATACCCCTTCAAAGAATTGATTTTGGGGGGGGTGCAAAGCATGATGGTAGCCCACCTTTATATTCCGGCCTTGGATAAGCGCAAGCGCCCTACCACCCTTTCAAAGCCCGTCGTTACCGACTTGCTGCGCAAGCGCCTTGCTTATGACGGGCTGTTGTTTACCGATGCCTTGAATATGAAGGGGGTGAGCGCCTATTTTAAAGCCGGTGAAATAGAACTGATGGCCCTACAAGCCGGCAACGACGTACTGCTTTTTCCGCAGAGCGTGCCGCAGGCAGTAGCTTTCATAGAAGAAGCTGTGCAAAAAGGCGAATTGAAAGAAGAAGACTTGGATGCCCATGTGCGCCGTATCTTGTCGGCAAAATATGACTTGGGGCTTACAGCCCCCCAAGAAGTGGCGATTGAAGGAATAGCACAAGACTTGCACAAGCCCGTTTATAGGGCACTCATAGAAGAATGCTACCAAAAAGCCTTGACGCTCGTGCGCAATGAAGACGACCTGTTGCCCCTTCGCCATATAGAGCTCGAAGAGATGGCTTCGGTGAGCATTGGCTTGCCCGATGGAAACGATTTTCAGGACTACCTCGACCTCTACGCTTCGTTTACGCATTACGCCATAGACAAGGAAGAAAAAAACAATACCTACCTCTACAATGAGATACTGGCCAACGCATCGCGCCATTCTCTGGTAGTGGTAGGGATTTTTGACATGAGCTGGCGCCGCAAGCCCTCTTTTGGCATCCCGGCCGAAAGCATCCGCTTTTTGAAAGAGTTGCAGAAAAAGACCAAGGTAGTCGTGGCTGTTTTCGGCAGCCCCTATGCATTGAAACAACTCGAAGACATCGAACACCTCATTTGTGCCTATGAAGAAACGCCGCAAACCTTGCAGGCAGTGCCGCAGGCTATTTTTGGCGCCATTGCCTTCGAAGGGCAACTGCCGGTGTCGGCAGGCAAGTTCCGGCAGGGAACCGGCATTGTCACACAAAAACTGCAGCGCCTGCAGTATTCGCAGGTACCGGAAACCGCCGGGCTGGACAGCCGTCTGCTTGCACAGGTAGATACACTCATGCAGCAAGCCATAGACATGCAAGCCATGCCCGGGGGGCAGCTGTTGGTGGCGCGCAACGGGCGGGTGGTATGGCATAAAGCCTATGGTCACTTTACCTACTTTGGCGAGCGCCCGGTTACTACACGCGACCTGTACGACATCGCCTCGGTATCGAAGGTGGCCGGCACCCTCTATGCCATACAGTTTCTTTATGAGCAGGGCTTCATTGATTTGCGCACCCCCATTAAAAAGTACTTACCCGAGCTGGAGGGCAGTTCAAAAGGCGAAGTCACCATTTATGATTTGCTCTTACATCAAGCCGGCTTGAAAGCATTCATTCCTTTCTGGCAACGCACGCTTTCCCCCGATGGCCAATGGCTGCCCCGGTTCTATTTGAATAGCTTTTCTGTCAATTATCCTATAGAAGTGGCCGCCCGCATGTATGCCCACCGTTCCTTACCCGACTCTTTAAAAAAATGGGTGATTGAGTCAGAAATGCTTAAAAAGCGGAAGGGCAAATATCCTTATGTGTACAGCGACTTAGGGTTTTATTTGTTAAAAGAAATTGCGGAGCGTTTGCTCAACCAACCAATGGACCGTTTCCTGGCGCAAAATCTTTACGAGCCTTTGGGGGCTTACCGTTTGATGTATCGCCCCACTTTGCGCTATCCGAAAACCTTGATTGCCCCTACCGAAGACGACCGGGAGTTTCGCAAACAGATGTTGCAGGGCTATGTGCATGACCCGTTTGCTGCCATGGAAGGGGGCGTAGGGGGGCATGCCGGTCTCTTTTCTAATGCCAACGATCTGGCAAAGGTCATGCAAATGTATTTGCAGATGGGATATTATGGAGGACGCCGTTACTTAATGCCCCAAACCGTCACGCTCTTTTCGGCACGGCAGGAGCGTACCAACCGCCGCGGGTTGGGATGGGACAAACCGCCCAAAGGCGACCTGTATAGTTATATTTCGCGCTATGCCTCGCCCTTGTCTTATGGTCATTCGGGTTTTACGGGCACGGTCGTATGGGCAGACCCTTCCTATAATTTGTTGATTGTTTTCCTTTCGAACCGGGTGCACCCCACAGCCGACAATAAAAAGCTGATTACCGAGCATATACGGCGCAAGGTGTCGGATGTGGTTTACCGCTCTTTGATGGAACATGCCTTCTTTTTTGCCACTCAAAAGCTGGAGGAGCAGCTGGAGCAAGAACTCAATCTGCGCCGCTAAGGCAGGCGTACATAGCCCGGATAGGCAATGGAGCGGTTGAGTATGCGTATGTACGGTTTGATGCGCAACTCGACCGCCCCGGTGGCTTTGCCGTCGGCTTGGCGCAAGCGAAAGCCTTTCTCTGCAACTTCTTTCGCGCCTTGCCCTTGGAATAGTGCCCACAAGTCGCTGTCTATGCTCATGGAAAAAGAGGCCGTTTGCCCGCCTTCTATTTCCATGCGTTGCCCGGAGCTGCCTGTAGCTGCCTTTTTACCGAACAACCACAGTTCGTAGTCGATGCGGTTGAGTGCGGCGCGCGCTTGGTTGGGGTTATACACTGCCAGGCGGAAGGTGAGTTGTAAAGGCAGTTGTTTTTGCTGCATGGCATGGCGCAAAATGTGGCCGGCTTGAAGCATGTTGAGTTCTTTCCAGCTTTGCAAGCCGGTGATGTCCTGTCCTGCCAATTGAACCGCTTCGATACGTTCCAAACGAAACTCACAGCGGGAGAAGTTTTTCATGTCGCGCAGGCTGCGGCAACCGGCAAGTAACAACACGCAAACACAAGCAATAAGAGGGCGGTATTTCATGGGGCAATCTTGTTTTAAAACTTATGAACCTCTACACAAAGCTTAAAAATACACAAAAAAACCGCCCCTTTTAGCGGGACGGTGCAAATGCATATGAGCAGCAGTGTTTTTTTACGCCATCAACTGCAAGATGGCTTTATGATCTTCTTCGTTCATATCGAAGTGCATGCCCCGTACACGGTTTTGCTTGAATACTTCCAAAATCAGGGGGTGTTTGTCTTCACCTATACCTACTTCGCTAAGGCGTATGGGGGTGCCTATTTCCTTGAAAAAGTTTTCGAGATAATCGATGAAGGCTTCTGCTGTGGTGCCTTTGCCCAAGGTACGCTCTGCCATAAAAGTGAGCTTGTCTTTGATTTTGGGCAGGAAGTGCTTGAGCCATGCCGGATAAGCAATGGATAAGCCCGCCCCGTGGGGGATGTCGAACAAAACACTGAGCGCATGCTCGATGGCATGCACGCCCCAATCGCCCCCGCGTTTACCGGCATTCAGGGTGCCATTGAGGGCAGTGGTGGCCAACCACATGATGTTTGCCCGTACATCGTAGTCTTGCGGTTTCTGTATGACCGCCCGCCCATAGTCGAAGGCAAGTGCGATGATGTCGGTAGCAAAGTAGTTGGAGAGCGGTGCGTCGGAGGGGTCGAAATAAAGCTCAAAAGTGTGTGCCATGAGGTCGGCTACGCCATAGGCGGTATAGTTCAAAGGTACCGAAAGGGTATAGGCGGGGTCAAGGAACGACACTTTCGGATACATGCCCGGGTGCCCAAATCCTTTTTTGATGCGTGCTTCGTCGTTTTGCAGCACCGCAAACATGTTCATTTCGGTGCCGGTGGCTGCCAAAGTAAGCACACACAAGAGGGGAAGGGCTTGTGCCGGGGCTTCCACTTGGCGCATGTAAATATCCCAGATGGAGGCATTGCTGTAGTGGCCTAAGGCTACTGCCTTGGCGGTGTCGATAACCGAGCCGCCCCCTACACCAATGATCATGTCGGCTTTGAAGGCTTTGCTTTGTGCTATGGCACGGTCGGCGTCTTGGTAAATGGGATTGGACTTGATGCCTTCAAACACTTCGTAGGCAATACCGGCTTGGTCCAATTGGCGGGTGACGTCATCCAAAATGCCATTTTTCTTGACCGAGCCCTTGCCAATGAGAATGAGGGCGCGCTTGCCCCATACGCTTGCTTCTTGAGCGAGCTTTTCGCTCACACATCCTTTTCCGAAATGCAGACGGGTGGGGTTGTAAACACTAAAGTTTTCCATGATGAATACGGCTGTTTGGTTTATGTTGTTGTGCATTCATAACATGGGAGAGCCGCCTTTGGTTCTCAAGCCGGGCTTGCGTACTTTTGCAGCTGTTGACAGTCATGATGTTCAAACTTTAAACATACACGTAGCTTATGCGCATTGTATTCATGGGTACGCCCGATTTTGCGGTGGCTTCTTTGGCAGCATTGGTAGAAGCCGGTTATGAAGTGGTGGGTGTGGTGACCGTGCCCGATAAGCCCGCCGGGCGGGGGCGTAAGCTGCAAGCCTCGGCCGTGAAGCAGTATGCCGAAAGCAAAGGGCTGCCCATCTTGCAACCGGAGCGCATGAAAGAGCCCGCCTTCTTGGAAGCCTTGCAGGCACTGAAGCCCGATGTGCAGGTGGTCGTGGCTTTTCGTATGCTGCCTAAGGAAGTGTGGCAGCTGGCACCTACTTTTAACCTGCACGCTTCGCTCTTGCCCAAATACCGAGGGGCGGCGCCCATCAACTGGGCAATCATCAACGGGGAAAAAGAAACAGGCGTGACCACTTTCTTTATTGATGAACAGATAGACACCGGCAACATTATTTTTCAAGATACGGAGCCTATCGACGACTACGACACAGTAGGCACACTCTACGAGCGTTTGAAGCATAAAGGCGCTGCTTTGGTCTTGCGCACGGTGCAAGCCATCGCATGGGGGCGCTGCCCGTCTGTTCCGCAGCAGGGCGAAGCAACCCAGGCGCCCAAGATATTCAGAGACACCTGCCGTATCGATTGGCAGCGTTCGTCAGAAGCACTTTATAATTTTATTCGTGGCTTGTCGCCCTATCCGGCAGCATGGACTGAATGGCAAGGAAAGAACTTGAAAATATACTGGGCACTGCGCCCTGACCAAGAGCCATACGCTCCGGACTTGTGGCAGCACTTGAAGCCCGGGGAATGGGCTACTGACCAAAAGCGTTTTGCGCTGGTGCGTACGGGCGACGGCTATCTGTCTGTAAAAAAACTACAGCCCGAAGGCAAGCGTGTCATGGATATTGAAGAGTTTTTAAGAGGGCACACAATATGAAACGAATAGCTATAGTAGCAGCTGCCCTCAATGGGGTAATTGGCAAGGAAGGAAAGATGCCATGGCATCTGCGCGACGACTTGCAGCTGTTTAAAAAACAAACAATGGGCGCCCCCTTACTCATGGGGCGCAAAACCTTTGAATCGCTGCCCGGCATCTTACCCGGGCGCCCGCACATTGTGCTCACAGGGCAGAAAGATTATGCCCGCGAGCTGATAGAGGCAGGCAAGCCGCTTTGGGTGGCCCACAGCATCGACCAAGCCCTGCAGTTGGCAGAAGAACTCACCAGCGGGCATGTGTTTGTGATAGGCGGGGGCGAACTCTATCAACAGATGTTCAAGCGTGATTTAATAGATGAACTGATGCTTTCGTTGGTGCAGGTAGCCCCACAGGGCGACACTTTCTTTCCTTTACATGTGGTGGAGGGGTGGCACCTGCTCGAAGAGCGCTTTTTTGAAGCCAATGAACACAACGATTATGCTTTCGTGTGGCAGCATTGGCAAAAGCCTACCACATGAGGTGGTCAGTGTATTTGGTGAGGGCATCGTAGAACAGCTTACTGCCAATAAGCAGGAAAACAAGGCCGCTCAACCGGCTGATGCGAAGAAGCGTACGCTCATTGAAGACTCTTTTGAGGCGTTGTGCTGAAAGGGCGATGAGGCTTTCGGTGCTGAAGATACCCAAGAGGGCAAAACAAAAAAACAGCCAATTGTAGCTGTCGGGGAAGTAGCCTTTGGCTTCGAGCTGTGCGGCTATGCCCACCCAGATAAAGAAGTTCACGGGATTAAGTGTATTGAGCAAAAAGCCGTTTACAACAAAATAAACCTTCTTTTGAAACTGCATGCGCTTGACGGGGCGCTTTTTAATATGCTTTTTGAGCAACGAAGCCAATCCCAGCCCCCATAGAAGCAATGCGCCCGCGAGGCTCACATAAAATTCCCAGTTGTGGTTGTTTTCCGGAATGAAACGTGCGCTAAAGTAAGCCAGCAAAATGAACATGGTATCGGAGAGAATCACGCCGCCGGCTATCATCATGCCGCTTTTAAAGCCGTTTTCAATGCTGTTTTGAATAAGCGAAAAAAAGACAGTTCCCAAGGTGCAGCTAAGCACTATGCCGGTGAAAATCCCTGCTACGATGGCCAGTATCATAAAGTTGCATTGGTTTTGAAATTGCTATTTTAAATAAAAAAGCAGGCATCAGGCAAGTTTACTCAAAAGGTGCGGGGGCTACCATTATCACTTCTTCCTTATCTACAATCACCTGCCCGGGTGCCAGCCCTTTCGGTTTGCGCACATATTTTTTTTCTGTGACAATCACGGGGCACAGGCTGTCGGTTTTGCGTTTGGAATAGTAGGCGGCCAGTGAAGCCGCTTTTTCTATCACATCCCGGGGTATTTGCTTTTGTCCGCTGCGTTTGATGACCACATGAGAGCCGGCGACGTCCTTGGCATGTAGCCAAAGGTCATTTTTATGGGCAAAGCGTTGAGTAAGCAGGTCATTGCTTTTGGCATTTTTGCCCACCCATATTTGAAATCCTTTGTATTCAAAGCGCTTGAAGGGCAGGCTTTCATCTGCTTTGCTTTGACCGGCAAAACCATGCTGTTTTGCCCAACGGCGCAGACTTTTGAAATCATGGCATTCGTCAAGACTTTGGAGCAGCGTTTGAAGACGCAACCATTCGTTTTCTTTCGTTTCGATGGTTTGCAATAGCTTTTGTTCTTCTATTTTTTGATTTTTTGCCTTACGGTAAAAACGTTCGGCATTCTGTTGCGGACTTAGCTGTGGGTTGAGCTTGATGCGCAAAGGCGCTTCTTTGTAAAAATCGAATACTTCCACTTCTTCGCTTCCCGGCTCTATGGCGTGCAGGTGAGCCATAATCAAGTGTCCCAGCTCTTCGAAGCGTGCGTTCCGGAGGGCCTGCAGGCGCTCCTTGCTTTTTTGCAGGGTGTTTTCGCAGCGCTTAAGCTGCTGCTCAAGCTGCTTGGTGTATTGCTGTTTTTCTTGTAAAAAAACAACCTCATGTACATACAAGCGGTGCAGCTCGTTGGCGGCCTCTATGGGCGAGGTAGTCACGTGCCGCACTTGCAGCTCGGAATGCTCGACAAGCGACAATAGCGGTTTGTTCTTCCACGTGCCTATATAGTAAGCGCCGGGATGGAGAAGCTGCTCGTGGAGGGTCAATAACTTTTGCCATTGCTCACTTAAGGGCAGCTGCAACCAACCTTGCAGTTCTATGTAGCGCATCACGAAGCGGTCGAAAGCCGGAAAGAATGCCTGTATGTTACCGCCGGATGCTATGAATGCCTGTGCTGAGTGTTCAATAGGGCGGTGCAGGCTGTCAAGTTCAAGATGGTGGTCTTCTTCCATTTTTTTGTGAAACAACTCGATGACCTGCCCGCCTTGGTAGGCAACCAAATTGGAGCGGTTGCCGAAGAGCTTAAACAACAAGCTGTAGTCTTGTTCAAAATGCAGGCAAAAAGCGCGTTCATTATGAAACTGCTCTACACGCAACAGACGCCGCCCATGGAGGGCTTCGAACAATTCCACCGCATTGGCTTTGGCTTTGGCGTAGTGTGTGGGGAAGGAAAGGCTTGCCCATTGGGGGGTGAGCTGTGCCCGGATAAAGAACTCCCGTTCACCAAGATGAAAGCCCAATATCAATTCGTCTTTTTCTTGGCTAAAAGCAGTGCCCAGTTGCCAGTCGCAAATTGTTTCTGCCAAATATTGGCTTATTTGCCGTATGAAATAGTAGGAGAGATGCATCTTGAATGAATGGTTGGCTTCAAAAATAGAAAAATGCTTTTATTGCATGACTAAAAGTTTTATTATCTAAACAAAAAGTATGATTACTCAAAATCTGACAACAGCCGCCCTGATTGGTCTTATGGTGATAGTAGCCGGCATTGTAAACTTTGTGCCCCGCCTGCGTGCGCGCTTGGCTTTCAATCCCTATGTGGTGTGGCACAAGGGCGAATGGTACCGCCTCATAACTGCCGTCTTCGTGCATGTGAATACCTTGCATCTTTTATTCAATGCCATCACGCTGTTTTTCTTCGGGCGTGCCTTGGAAAAGTACTTTCGCTATTTCTTTGGAACTGCCTATTGGGGGTGGTATCTGGCTCTTTTTCTGTTGAGTGCCATCGGTGGGCAGCTTTTCAACCTGTGGCGCCATAGAAACAACCGCTATTTTCAGTCGGTGGGGGCATCGGGTGGTGTAGTAGGCGTTTTGTTTTCCTTTATTCTCATATCGCCCGACGCCGTTTTGTATTTGTTCTTTATTCCGGTGCCCATTCCTGCCTATCTTTTTGCGTTGGGCTTTGTGGCTTACTCACTGTATGGATTGTTTTCCCGTAAAGGAAACATAGACCATGCGGCACACTTAGGCGGTGCTGCCATAGGGGTGCTGTTTACATTGATTGCCGTGCCCGGAGCATGGCAGCATTTTTTTAATGCTTTTTAAAGAGCGGAAAGCCGCCTTTTATTTCCAATATTGCCTGCCGGCAGCATCGATGTATCCTTCATTGCCCTGAAAGCGCACTTTGGCAAGCCCATGCCGGAAGGGGGCGGCTTCCTCATATTGAGGGGGGATTTGCCATTCGCCTTTGCGGTTGATGTATCCCCATTGGCCTTTGTGTTTGACGGCCGCCAGCCCCTGACTGAAGGCCCCGGCTTGTTCTGCTTCGAAAAACGCAATGGCATTGGCGCCTTGCGAAGTGATGTAGCCCCAGCGCCCCTGATATTGAACCGGGGCAAGCCCTTCCGAGAAGTTGCCCAGTATGGTGTAAAGGAACTCAACCACCGCTTGCCCTTGTGTGTTGATGATGCCCCAATAGCCGTTTGATTGTACGCTTGCCCGTCCTTGCTTGAAGTCGCGTACTTGTTCGTAGCGGGGCGGAATGTGCCACTGCCCGGTGGTGTCCACAAAGCCCCACTTGCCGGTAGCCGCATCTTGGGCGGCAGCCAATTGTTCGCTAAAATTATGCACCTCCTTAAACTGCAAAGGGATGACCAAATGACCATGCTTGCCGGCAAAACCATAGCGGTACTCGCCATTGACTATGTTTGCAACTGCTATGCGTCCGTCGCGGCATTGCCGGATGCGCCGGTAGCTTTCTTCTGAGAGCAAATGCCCTTGGGCGTCATAAAAGAACCATTGCCCCTTTTTTTTCGCTGCGAGCAGCCCTTCGCCACACAGGGCAGTGGCTTCGAAAGCGGGGGGTAGCAACCATGTGCCGTTGCGGTGAATAATGCCCCATTGCCCACGGTACAAAGCCGTTGCTTGTTGGGCTTCGTTTGGTTCGCTTAGGCGCTCGAAGCGGCAGGCAAGCACTTCATTGCCCAATGAGTCGATAAACCCCCATTTGCCTTGTTTGTTGCAAGCCGGTGCTATGCCGTTCCGGAATGCCCCAATGGCTTTGAATTGAGGTGGAATCAGAAACTTGCCCTGTGGGTCAATATATCCCCAAAGGCCGCCTTTTTTGACTTTTGCCCGTTGAAACAAGCTGTCGAAAGGCTCGGCAGCTTCATATCCGGTCTTGATTGCAATTTGCTTGCTTGGTGTGCAGTAGCCCCAGCGCACTTTCCAATTTTGACTTATGCGGTAGGGGATAAGCGAAGGCGGTGGCGGGTGTATGTCGTTCTCTTGACTTCGACAGCCATCGAACAGGCATAAGCAAAGAAAAGCGAGCAAAGCAACAAACGGGCGCATGATTATACGAGTTGGTTGATTCAATATAAAAAAACGCTGCCTTTATGGGGAAAGGCAGCGCCGGAATGTGCTTGTTTTTAAAAAACATCAGGCGATACTTTCTACCACCGGCTTGCCTTTGGCAGCCCGCAGGCGCCGGTAGGCGCTCACGCCAAAGCCGGCTATCATCAACAAACTGCCTATCCACAGCAAGTTGATAAGTGGCTTTTCAATGGCTTTTAAAATGATATAATCTCTTTGGGTGCGCTGTGTTTCAAAAACGAATGTGCCCTTGTCAGGATTCACACGCACGAAAGCCATCTTCAAGCCTAAGGCAGGCTCTATTTCTGCCGGTGAGGCAATCATGCCATCCTGTATGTTGAGCATGAACACAGGGGATAAATGGTATTCTTTTGTTTTGCTCAGAATACGCCAGTGCGCTTGTAGCGCCATTTCATGGTCTTTCAACGCCATTTGCTTATACACACGCACCTGTTTCACGCCGTCGAAGATGGCAATAAAGTCATTCAGAAAGAGCGTATCGCCGGGAACTACTTCATGCCGCTCGGCTTCGCTCCATTCACGCCCTTCTTTGGGGTCAGGATATACCGCCGTGATGTGCGTGTAAAGGTCTTTGCCCCATTCCTTGCGTATGGAAGGAGAGGGGGTTAAGTCCATAGACGGATTGACCTGCACACGTGGATACATGATGAAGCTATCGCCCGTTGTTTGGTCAACAAATCGAATCTGATAATACACATTTTCGGGACGGGTGTAGAGCGTATCACCGGCTTTGAAGTAGGTTTTGCCCCGGTACTGAATGTCTTCAAGGGCAACGATATTGTGCGGGTCATCGAGGAAATACACCTTGTCATAAGGGATATACGAAGGGTAGCCGTCCACTTCCAGGGCGGTGCCTTCGAAAGTAGCCACATATTGCCCTACGGGCGTGGGCTCATCCAACCACAACAAGGTGTTTTTTTCGTTGAAATCGGAAGGGGCGCTTTCATCCGTGGTGTAAAGCAAACCACTCACATTGAGCGATACCACACGGGTATAGCCGGATGAGTACAAAATACCGATGAGCATCAGACCTACGCCCAGGTGTGTGAGTGCGCCGCCGGCAAGCCGGGGTTTTTTACGTAACAACTCCGTAAGTATCCATGCGTTGCTGATGATAGAGTAGAAAGCGGCAAACAAAAGGGCTATATAGTTGAGATGCTTTTCACTGGTGAATATGATGACCAGCGTAGTGCTTATCATAGCCAGTGCCGTGGGCAGATAAAGCACACTCAACTGCTGCTTGCCCTTGATGTTTTTCCACCAGAAAAACTGCCCCAAGCCCGAGCCTATAGCCAGTAGCACAGCAAACCACAGCTGAATGCGGGTGTAGTGCATGACCTGATCTTCGGGCGGTGCCAAGTTGAGCTCAAAGCCAAACAACTCAGCTATTTTGTTGTAAACGGGAAAAGAGGTGGTATTCAATACCTGAAAGCCCGACAGTAGCATGACGACCGCCGCAGTGAATATCCAAAACTCACGCTGGTAAATAGACAGGTCACCTTCATTGTCGCCTTTGGGCAATTGTTTGTAGCGGGCAATGAGCAGCCCTACCGATGCCACCATGAAAAACAGCAGGTAAAGCAACAGTTGCCCGGACAAGCCCAAGTCGGTGAAAGAGTGCACGGAGGCATTGCCTAAAATACCGCTGCGGGTAAGAAAAGTGGAATAAAGCACCAAAATAAAACTGCTGATAACCAGCCAGAAAGTAAAGCGAAGGGCAGCGGCTGACTTACGGGCAATCAAGGCGGTATGAATAGCAGCTACCAGTGCCAGCCAAGGCACATACACGGCATTTTCTACTGGGTCCCAGTTCCAATAGCCTTCGAAGTTGAGCGTTTCATATGCCCAGTAGGCACCCATTAAGATGCCCAGCCCCAGCACAAGCGCCGAAATGACCAACCAAGGCAGGGCAGGGCGTATCCAAGCAGTAAATTCTTTTTTCCACAAAGCCGCTACGGCAAAGGCAAAAGGCACCAGACTGAGTGCAAAGCCCAAAAACAAAGTGGGCGGGTGAATGACCATCCAGTAGTTTTGAAGCAGCGGGTTGAGGCCGGTGCCGTCGGCAGGCACAAAGTCAGGGTTATACATAGGACTGCCGGGCGTGTAGATGGGCAGGTCCAGCACGTCGCGGGTCAAGGCAAAAGGTGAACTGCCTATTTTCAGCTCGCCTACAACCACGCCTAAAATCATGGAAGTAAGAAAAGCCTGCACCAGCACCAACACCGTCATAATGGGCGCTTCCCATTCGGTAGGGCGGCGCAGTACAAAGAACAGCCCGATGAGTACGTTCCAAAAAATCCAAAGCCAGAAACTGCCTTCCTGACCTTCCCAGAAGCAGGCAATGATGTACTCTATGGGCAGGTGACGCGAAGCGTGCGCATAGGCATAGTAGTATTCGTAATAATGATTGAGGATGATAACGAACAGTACTATGCCCGCAGTCGTTACAAACAGACCATGCAGCAGGAAAGTCCGGCGTGCAAAACGGCGCCAGCTTTCACGCGCTTGCAAAGGCAGCTTTGAACGACCGGTGAGCAGGTAGGCCCATGCACTCATGAGTGCCAATACGAAGGCAGCAATGAGTGAAAAATGCCCGATATTTCCAATGGTATAATGTATCATAGGTGCTTACATTCAGTTGCATACATAAGAAAAAGAACTCCCTTGCGTGTGTTGCCGCCTAAGGGAGTTTGAACTGTAACAAACATGAGGGGTCCTGTTAGTTCGAAGCACTTACTTCGGTGAAGCCGGTTTGGCTTTGTTGGTCGTTGTATTTCGAAGGGCACTTCATCAGTATTTTTTTGGCATGGAAAGCATCCCCTTCCACGTTTCCCACTACTACCACCTTTTCGGCGCGTTCGAAGTCTTGCGGCTTGGCATCCGGGTAGATGACCGGCATCACTTTGCCCTTTTCATCTTTGAGCATGAAGCGGAAAAGGTTAGGGTTCACCGAGGGGTTGTACTCCATGCCTACAATGTGCCCTTGGGCATCTTTAGGCAGTTCGCCAATCACATAAATGCCTTTTTTGTTGCCGTTTTTGCTCATGGCAATGGCTTCGTCGAAAGACACATACTTGCTTGCGCTGCCCATGGAGCTCACAATCAAGCCGATGGCGGCGGCAATTACAATGAGGATGAAAATATGGATACGTTTCATAGGTAGAGCATTGTTTTTTTAGTCTTTCATGAGTTTTTTGACCTTGCGGTCGATTGACACAAGATATAACACGATGCCCAAAAAGATGGTTGCAAGCACCGCCACTACTACATAAATCTTCCCGTTGGCACGCAGAGCATCTGCCATCTCTACTTCGTTGCCTTGCGCCCATGAAGGCAGCACGGCAAACAGCCACAGGCATAAGCTATAGAATAACCGTTTCATGTGTTTTCTTCAATTTGTATTTGTCTATGAGCTTGAATTTCTTCTTGTTTTCTTTTGAGTTGTCGCACACGCACCGCCAGTTTGGTAATCCACCAGGCGAGCATGGTCCAGCCAATGACGGCAGGGTAGAACACCATGCGCATGGTGTTGTCCAGGTCATATTGGCTGAAGGCCGGGTTGCCCCCTTTGCCCGGATGCAGTGAGTCCGTATAACGCGGAAGCACAAAAATAAGGGGGATGAATACGGCAAAGGCATACAGATTGTAAACGGCACTGACGCGGGCACGCCGCAGCGGGTCGTTGATGGCACCGCGCAGCACCAAATAGGCGACGTAAATCAAAATGCCAATGGCGGCCATGGTTTGCTGAGGGTCGCCGTTCCAAGGAGCGCCCCAAGTGTAATTTGCCCAGATGGCACCGGTGCTAAGCCCCAACAGCCCGTACAGTACTGCCGTATTGACGCTTTCCACGGCGTGGTCGTCCAGGCTTTCCGTACCCTTGCGCAGATACTGCACAGAGTAGTAGGCAGAAATTGCCAAAAGGATGGTCATGCCAAACCACATGGGCACATGAAAATAAAGATTGCGAATGCTTTCGTTCACAATGGGCAGCCGTGGCACAGGCATCAAGAATCCGCCTACAATCACGTAAAGCAGGAGCAGGATGGTGCTTATTTGATACCATTTTTTCATAGTAAAGATGTTTTAGCTCCGCCACAACAGCGGAAATAACACAAAAGCAACGCCTAACACAATGATATTTATCAGAGAAAGCATAATCAACTCCTTCTGAATCAGCTCCCAAGCGGCTGACATCAGACTCAAAGAAGCAGCACGGGTAAGCATCAGCAGTTGAGGAATCAGCACAGGGAAGCTCAACACGGCCATCAATACGCTGTTATTGCCAGCCTTGGAAGCAATGGCGGCAATCATGGTGAGCGAGCAGGCAAAGCTCACGAAGCCCAACAACAAACAGAGTAAAAAGCTTGCTTGAGGAATAGGCAACGGCAAAAACCAGTAGTACAGACCAAAGCCTACGGTGCCCAATATCAACATCAGCAGTGTGTTATATACTACCTTGGCAAGCAGTATTTCATGAGCGGTGGCAATGGTGTAATAATACAGTTGCTGCTCTTCTTCTTCCTGCATGAAGCTCTTGGCCATGGCATTGGTAGCCGTAAATAGTGCCACTATCCACCACAACACATTCCACAAGGCAGGCAGGAGCTCGCTTCCGCTTTGCTCAATACCTATGTAGATGATAAGGGTAGCCCCACTGACATAAAGCAACAGACCGTTGAGAGCATAGCGTTGCCGCCACTCCAAAAGCAAATCTTTCCGTATGAGTGCTATTACGCGCCGTATGGACACAGGCTTTTTGGGTTCAAAGTCGGCTGCAAAGCTACAAAAATGATTGAATACAAAGCAGTGACCATAAAATAAAAAAGGCGCTTGCCGGCGCCTTTTGTTTGTGGAATATTATCAGAAAGCCGTCAGGCCACGGTATGCGTGGTTTCGCCTTCCGAGCGGGCAATGATGGCAGCCCCGCAACTGTCGCTCCATACGTTGACGGCCGTGCGCATCATATCCAAAATACGGTCAACGGCCAATATCATACCTACGCCTTCGAGTGGCAGCCCCACCGCACTGAGTATCACCGATATCATAACCAGCCCGGCCATGGGAATGCCCGCGGCACCAATGGAAGCCAGAAGGGCGGTGATGACTACTATCAGCTGTTGCCCGAAGTCCAAGTGTATATTGTAGGCTTGGGCAATGAACATGGCAGCCACACACTCATAAAGCGCCGTGCCGTCCATGTTAATGGTTGCGCCCAACGGAATGGTGAAGCTGGTGATGCGGTTAGAAATGCCGGCTTTGTGTTCAAGGGCTTCCATCGTAAGCGGCAGGGTAGCCCCCGACGAACTGGTTGAAAAGGCGGTAATGAGCGGGGTAAGCATAGCACGGAAATGATGGATGGGGTTGATGCCCGCCAGCAGCAGCATAAGCAAAGGAAGGGTGACGAAAGCATGGATGCCCAAGCCGGCAATGACCGTGAGCATGTATTTCCCTAAGCTGGCTGCCATAAGGGCAAGCTTTGCCTTGTCGCCTGCCTGCTCGGCTACCACATCTACTACCAAACCAAATACGCCCAGAGGAGTAAACAATATCACAAACATAGTAATGCCCATCATCACCTCGAAGGTGGCATTGAAAAAATCACTCAACAAGTCACGGTAGCGCGCTTCTTTTACCTTGGTGATGAATACGCCGAACAGAACGGCAAAAAAGATGGTGCTGAGCATCTGCCCTTGGCTAAAAGCTGCAAACACATTGGTGGGTATCATGCGTAGCAGCGTATCTTTCAGCGAAGCCCCTTCGGCAGACAGTTCCGGCAGGTTTTCGGTAGAATCAGGCAGAGGCGCCCCTACGCCCGGCTCTATCAAGTTAACCAAGAGCAGACCGGTTAGGATGGCCAGTAAGCTGGTGGTTACATAGTAGCCCAAGGTCTTCAGAGTGAGGCGCCCCAAGCTATTGTTTTGCCCCAAATTGCTGACACCGGAAATAATGGAGCTGAGAATAAGCGGAACTATCACCATTTTAAGACCGCGAATGAACAAGTCGCCCATCCAGGTGAACCATGTGGCTCGATGCGGTAAAACATAACCAACACCAATACCGGCCACTAAGGCGATTAGGATAAAAACGAAAAGATTACGCTGGTAAAAAGCCAAAAAACCTTTATTGTTTCCGTTTGATAAACTCATAGTATTGAAGCAAGTTAAATTTATACTTTTTCATGGAAAGCTTTCAAAGATAACAGCTTTTTAAAGATTTCTAAAAGGCTTTGCAAACGGTGGTTGTCCGTCAAGCATATCGCCTTTGCCGTGTTTTTCCTACTTTTGTGCCCATAGAAACAAGCAATTAACCATGGAACTGACCCCCTTAACCGCTATTTCGCCCATCGACGGGCGCTACAGAAGCAAAGTGGAAGCACTGGCACCCTATTTTTCGGAATATGCCTTGATTCGCTACAGGGTAAGAGTAGAAGTAGAATACTTCATTGCCCTTTGTGAGCAGGGCATCCCGCCTTTGCCTGCTTTAACCGCCGGACAAAAACAAGCATTGCGGGCGCTGTACAACAACTTCACGGAAGCCGATGCCGCACGCATCAAAGAAATAGAGCGCACGACCAACCACGATGTCAAGGCCGTAGAATATTTTTTAAAAGAACAATTTCCGGCACTGGGGTTGGACGCTTACCTCGAGTTTATTCATTTCGGACTCACCTCACAAGACATCAACAACACGGCCACCCCTTTAATGCTCAAGGAGGCAGTGGAGCAGGTGATGCTGCCACGCCTGCATGAACTGGTAGCACTCATGCAGACATTGGCCACCCGCTGGCGTGAGGTGCCCATGCTGGCACGCACCCACGGCCAACCCGCTTCGCCTACCGGCATGGGCAAAGAGTGGATGGTTTTTGTGGAACGCCTGCAAGCGCAAATAGCTCATTTGCAGCGCGTGCCCTATGCTGCCAAGTTTGGCGGGGCTACTGGCAACTTCAATGCCCATTATGTGGCATATCCTCAAATAGACTGGCATGCCTTCGCCGATGACTTCGTAGGCAATTACTTGGGCTTGCACCGCAGCCACTTTACCACACAAATCGAACACTATGACCAGCTGGCTGCCTTGTTGGATGCTTTCCGCCGCATCAATGTTATTTTGATAGACTTTGCCCGCGATGTGTGGACCTACATTGCCTTTGACTACTTCAAGCAAAAAATCAACCCCAACGAAGTAGGCTCTTCGGCTATGCCGCACAAAGTGAACCCTATCGACTTCGAAAATGCCGAAGGAAACCTCATGTGGGCAAATGCCGCTTTTGATTTCCTGTCAAACAAACTGCCCGTTTCACGCCTGCAGCGCGACCTGACCGATTCCACCGTTTTGCGCAACTTGGGCGTTCCTATGGCACACACCCTTCTGGCATGGACTTCGCTCATGCGTGGCATGAACAAGCTCGAGCTGAATGAAGAAGCCATTCGCAGCGACCTCGAAGACAACTGGGCAGTGGTGGCAGAAGCCATTCAGACCATTTTGCGGCGCGAGGGCTATCCTAAACCCTACGAGGCTTTGAAGGCACTTACACGCACCAATGAGCGTATTACAGCGGAGCGCATCCGTGCTTTCATTGATTCGCTCGACGTGCGGGAAGAGGTGAAAAACGAGCTTCGTGAGATTACACCCTTTAATTATGTAGGCTCTGCTTTACGTTTTTGAAATAAAATACTATTTTATGTGCTGTAATCTTGTGTGTTGAACCTATTTCTTAGATTATGGCACTATTTCAAAGCCTTGACGATATATGTACTAAGGTGCTGTTTTTTGACATAGAAACAGCACCTGCTTTTCCTTCTTTCGATGCTATGCCGCCGGCTTTGCAGGACCAATGGCGGCGGCAGACAGATAAAATAAATCGCTACGAAGACAGCGGGATGTCGCCCGAGGAGCTGTATCCTCTCAAAGCCGGCATTTATGCGGAGTTTGCCCGTGTAGTATGTGTGAGCTTCGGTCTGCTCGGAAAAAAGGAAGGGCAGTATTTCTTCCGTTTGAAGTCTTGCTGTGGCGAAGACGAAAGCCGTTTGCTGCAGGAGTTTGCTAAAATCCTTGATAATCAGTCTATAAAATACCTTTGTGCTCATAACGGACGGGAGTTTGACGTACCCTTCCTGGCACGCCGTTACCTGATTCAATCACTGCCGGTGCCGGAGATGATAGACTTACGCATGAAAAAGCCATGGGACGACGAAGCCAAGCGTATCATCGACACCATGGAGCTGTGGAGCTTTGGTGACAGGAAGAACTTCACCCGTCTGGAGCTGCTTTGTGCCGTCTTCGATATTCCTTCGCCCAAGTCTGATATCGATGGCAGCAAAGTAGGGGAGGTGTTTTGGAAAAACCGGGACTTTGAGCGCATTGCCCGCTATTGCGAAAACGATGTGCTGGCAACCGCCCGCCTTTATTTAAAATACATGCGCTTGCCCTCTATCACCGACGAACAAGTAGAATATGCAGACCGGATTATGGTTTAATACGCAAACAAAGGAGAGCAAGGTGGAACTTAGCCGTTTGATTCAATACTTGCGTACCGAAGGCATAAGAACCTTCTATTATGGTCCTTTTACCTATAATGTCATCAATGAGTTGGGGTATCATATCAAACAGTACCTCGATAACTCAAAGAGTGTGCGTGACAAGGTGTTTTATGCTTTCGTGGAGCTGTGCGAAAACATAGGCAGCTATGCGGTGACCTATGAAGTCGTAGGTAATAAACGTGTGGGTACCGGACTGGTGGCGCTTGGCGAAGACCCAAACAACTATTGTATTCAGGCAATCAACTATGCTACGCCGCAGCAGCAAAAGGAGCTGCAACAGCGCCTGGCGCAGGTCAAAAACATGAGCCGCCGCGAACTGCGCGCCTATAAAAACGAACTGCGCCAGCAGGCCATTCAAAACCATCATCCCTCGGGCAATATAGGATTGATAGAAATCCTTTTGCGCCTCGATAAAAAAGTGGATTTTCAATGGATAGATGCCGGCGAAAATCTTGTTCTATTCATAGTGAAAGCGTATATTGATAAAAAAGAAGACAGTGGTCCTAAAATGGATGATTTGGTTGTCAAAGGTGAGAAAGGTACTTACTTAACACCGGATGTTTACTTTTCGGCACAGACCGGTGTGTGCGAAATCAAAGGCGAGTCTTACCAGGAAGATACCTTTGAGTTTTACAATACGCTTATCAACTGGATCGATACTTATATCCACGAAGTAAAAAAGCCGATTACGTTTAACTTGAAGCTTACCTATTTCAATACTTCCTCTTCGCGTGCTTTGCAGGAAATCTTTCTTTTATTGAAAGAATATCAAGAGCAAGGGGGCGAAGTGACCATCAACTGGTATTATCTCTTACATGACGAAAGCATGCTGGAGGAAGCAGAAGACTTCCAATTGAGTACCGGTATGAAGTTTAATATTATTTCCGTAGAAAAATTTGATTGAGCAATTTTTTGAAAATCAGCACAGTAGGGGTGTGTGCTAAAAAAAAGTTAAAAAAAGTTTTGCAACTTTGAAAGAACCCTTTAACTTTGCATTCCGTTAGCAGATGGCTAATACGAAACACATCGAATAAAACACTTGGGGAGATACCGAAGCGGTCAAACGGGGCAGACTGTAAATCTGCTGGCTTATGCCTTCGTAGGTTCGAATCCTGCTCTCCCCACTATTTTGAAGCGAGAGTAGCTCAGTTGGTAGAGCGTCAGCCTTCCAAGCTGAATGTCGCGGGTTCGAGTCCCGTCTCTCGCTCTTTCTTGTGAATCATTTCGTAAAGCCGATGTAGCTCAGGGGTAGAGCGCTTCCTTGGTAAGGAAGAGGTCACGGGTTCAAATCCCGTCATTGGCTCTATTTTAATTTTATATCGCAAAAGCATACGGACGACGCTATTCGCCTTGTGAATAGCTTATTTGTTTATCCATCGCTTGTATTTATAACTTCAAAAGAAAAACAGAGATATGGCAAAGGAAACATTTCAGAGAACCAAGCCCCACGTAAACATAGGTACTATTGGGCACGTTGACCACGGTAAAACTACCTTGACCGCGGCAATTACGCACGTATTGGCTAAGAAAAACTTGGCAGAAGAAAAAGATTTCTCTTCTATCGATAACGCTCCCGAAGAAAAAGAGCGTGGTATCACCATTAACACCGCTCACGTAGAATACGAAACCGAAAAGCGTCACTATGCACACGTGGACTGCCCCGGTCACGCTGACTACGTGAAAAACATGGTTACCGGTGCTGCTCAAATGGACGGTGCCATCCTCGTAGTGGCTGCTACCGACGGTCCTATGCCTCAAACTCGTGAGCACATCCTCTTGGCTCGCCAGGTAGGTGTGCCTGCCATCGTAGTGTTCATGAACAAAGTGGACTTGGTGGACGACGAAGAGTTGCTCGACCTCGTTGAAATGGAAATCCGTGAGCTGTTGAGCAAATACGAATACGATGGCGATAATACTCCTGTGATTCGTGGTTCTGCTTTGGGTGCTTTGAACGATGAGCCTCAGTGGGTGGCTACCGTAGAAGAGTTGATGAACGCTGTTGACGAGTATATTCCTACTCCCGAGCGTTTGGTTGACAAGCCTTTCTTGATGCCTATCGAGGACGTATTCTCTATCACCGGTCGTGGTACCGTGGCTACCGGTCGTATCGAGCGCGGTGTTATCAAAACCGGTGACCCTGTGGAAATCATCGGTATGGGTGAGGAAAAACTGACCTCTACCGTAACCGGTGTGGAAATGTTCCGCAAAATTTTGGACAGAGGCGAAGCCGGTGACAACGTAGGTCTGTTGCTGCGTGGTATCGAGAAAACTCAAATCCGTCGTGGTATGGTGATTTGCCAGCCCGGCACCGTAACGCCTCACAAGAAATTCAAAGCTGAAATCTACGTATTGAGCAAAGAAGAAGGTGGTCGTCACACGCCTTTCTTCAACAACTACCGTCCTCAGTTCTACTTCCGTACTACTGACGTAACCGGTACTATCCAATTGCCTGAGGGTGTAGAAATGGTAATGCCCGGTGATAACGTAACCATCACTGTGGAATTGCAAAAGCCCATCGCATTGGAAAAAGGTCTGCGTTTCGCTATCCGCGAGGGTGGTAGAACCGTAGGTGCCGGTCAGGTAACTGAAATCCTTGACTAATCATACCATAACAGGCAAGTGTATCCTTCGGGATGCACTTGCTTTTTTCAAAACAAGTGCTTATATTTGCACTCCTTTTGATTTAACACTTACAGGTGTAGCTCAATTGGCAGAGCAGCGGTCTCCAAAACCGCAGGCTGCAGGTTCGAGTCCTGCCACCTGTGCAAAAAACAGGCTTATGTCGTCAGTTACACAAGAAAATGAAAAGAAAGGCCTTTGGGGAGGATTCGTGCACTATGTGCGCGAATCTTATCATGAATTGACTACCAAAGTGACCTGGCCCAAAGGAAAGACACTGTGGAGAGACGCTATTATCGTCCTCTTCGCTTCTTTGCTTTTTGCACTGCTTATCGGTGCCATGGACTTTGTCTTTAAAACAGCCTTGACTTTCTTCTACGAGCAAATCTAAATCAGAGCCTATATTACCTAATTCGGGGGTGGGAATGGAAACGCATAAATGGTACGTGCTCCGTGCAATAGCCGGGCAGGAAAAAAAAGTAAAGACTTACATCGAAAACGAAATTGCTCGCCAAGGGTGGCAAGAGCAAGTAAAAGAGGTATTTATTCCCACAGAAAAGGTTTACGAAGTGCGTAATGGCAAAAAGAAGATTAGAGAAAAAATCTTTTTGCCCGGTTATGTGCTTATCCTGGCAGATTTGTCCCAGCCCGAATTGGTGCACACTCTTACCAGCTTGCCCGGAGTAATCGGCTTCTTGCAAGAAGAAGCCCGCGCCGGTGAAAATCCCAAAGATGGCTACGTAAAACAACCCATCCCTTTGCGTGATTCGGAAGTGAACCGCATTTTGGGCAAAGCAGACGAGTCGCAAGAAGCCGAGCGCCTCGAAACACCCTTTATGGTTGGGGAGCATGTGAAGGTGGCAGACGGTCCGTTCAGTGGATTCGACGGGGTGATTGACCAAGTCTTCGAGGACAGAAAGAAACTCAATGTAATTGTGAAAATATTCGGAAGAAGCACACCCGTGGAGTTGAGTTATACACAAGTGGAAAAACTCGACTAAGCAAGGTGTAGTGCTCTCCGCAAAAATATTGGCTTGCTTCCACCAACACCAATCAGTTCGCACAACATTCAAACCGCAGAAAAACAATGGCTAAACAAGTAGCAGGATATCTTAAGTTACAAGTACGCGGCGGCCAGGCTAACCCGGCACCGCCCATCGGGCCTGCTCTTGGTGCGAAGGGGATTAACATCATGGAGTTCTGTAAGCAGTTCAATGCCAGAACTCAAGACAAAATGGGTCAGGTACTGCCCGTGGTAATTACTTACTATACGGATAAGTCCTTTGACTTTGTTATTAAAACCCCTCCAGCAGCAGTATTGCTGATGGAAGCCACCAAGCAGAAAAAAGGCTCACCTGAGCCCAACCGTAAGAAAATCGCTTCGGTTACTTGGGACCAGGTGCGTGAAATTGCCGAAATCAAAATGCCGGACCTCAACTGCTATACCGTCGAAGCCGCTATGCGTATGGTAGCCGGAACGGCGCGCAGTATGGGTATCACGGTTACCGGTAAGGCGCCTTGGGAAACAGAATCAACCGAATAAAGAGCCTTAAACCATGGGAAAAATTTCAAAAAAACGCAAAGAGGCGTTAGCAAAGTACGATAAAAACAAGGCTTACTCTCTCCTCGATGCGGCAAAAATCTTAAAAGAAATCACCTATACCAACTTCGATGCGTCGGTAGATATTGACGTGCGCTTGGGGGTTGACCCGCGCAAAGCCGACCAAATGGTGCGTGGCGTGGTGACTTTGCCGCATGGTACCGGGAAAGAAAAGCGCGTGTTGGTGCTTTGTACGCCCGATAAAGAAGAAGAAGCCAAAGCTGCTGGCGCTGACTATGTAGGCTTGGATGAATACATCCAGAAGATAGAAGAAGGTTGGCTTGACTTCGACGTGGTCATTACCATGCCTACCGTCATGGCAAAGGTAGGTAAACTGGGGCGTGTATTGGGTCCGCGTGGCTTGATGCCCAACCCCAAGGCCGGTACTGTGACCATGGACGTTGCGCAAGCTGTGAAGGATGTAAAAGCCGGTAAAATCGATTTCAAGGTAGATAAATACGGTATTGTGCACGCTTCTATCGGACGTATTTCGTTTACGCCTGAGCAGATAGCCGAAAACGCACAAGAGCTGCTTACTACCTTGATGAAACTGAAGCCGGCGGCTGTTAAAGGGACCTACATCCAGTCGATTTATTTGTCGACGACGATGAGCCCAAGTGTTCAAATCGATAAAAACACAGTGCCAGGATTATGACAAGAGAAGAAAAAGCACTCTTAATAGAAGAGTTAGCCAATAAGTTTGCCCAAACCGATTACTTCTACATCGTAGATGCAAGCGGCTTTACCGTAGCCCAAATCAACGACTTGCGTCGTGCTTGCTTCAAAGCCGGTGTAGAGTATAAGGTGGCAAAAAACACCTTGATTCGTAAAGCACTTGAAAAAAGCCAAAAAGGCGACCTCGAGGCTTTCAACGAAAAAGTGCTGAAAGGCTACTCGGCAGTGATGTTTGCCTCCGAAGAGGCAGCCAGTGCTCCGGCTAAAATAGTGAAGGAGTATCGCAAGAAATATAAAGCAGAAAAGCCCATTTTGAAAGGCGCTTTCATTGACAGCGATACTTATATCGGCGACGAGCACCTGGATACACTCGCTTCGCTCAAATCCAAACAAGAATTGCTGGGCGAAATCATCGGCTTGCTGCAATCGCCTGCTCAAAATGTTATCTCTGCACTGCAGGGACAAGGGCAAAAGATTGCCGGCATCCTCAAAACGCTCGAAGAAAGAGCCGCCAGCTAATCTTCAATCATTCTATCAAATTTTATTTTATCAACGTTTAATCAAAAGTTATCAACAACTATAAAAGGGTACGACAATGGCAGATTTGAAAGCTTTCGCAGAACAACTCGTAAACTTGACTGTAAAAGAAGTTAATGAATTAGCTCAAATTTTGAAAGAAGAGTATGGTATCGAGCCTGCTGCTGCTGCAGTAGCCGTAGCTGCCCCCGGTGCTGCCGGTGCAGGTGAGGCTGCCGAAGAGAAAACTTCTTTCGATGTTATCTTGGCTGACGCCGGTGCTTCGAAGCTCAACGTAGTAAAAGAAGTGAAAAACATCACCGGTCTTGGCTTGAAAGAAGCCAAAGAATTGGTTGACAGCACGCCCAAGCCTATCAAAGAAGGTGTAAGCAAAGAAGAGGCTGAGGACATCAAGAAGAGACTCGAAGAAGCAGGTGCTAAAGTAGAAGTCAAGTAGAGTTCTTTTACACATTTACAATAGGTTTTAGGCCTGGCATTACAGTCAGGTCTAAACCTATTTGTATTCAATAATACACTACTTTCTCTTCCGCCTCTGTTCGTTCTTTCTTCCACCAAAAAAACTTTACAATGTCAAAGAGAATCAGCTTTGCTTCTACCAAACGGGTGATTGACTACCCCGACTTCCTTGATGTTCAGGTGCAATCGTTCAGAGATTTCTTCCAATTAGATACACCTGCCGAAAAGCGCAAGCGCGAAGGGCTTTACCAAGTGTTTATGGAAAACTTCCCGGTAGCCGACTCGCGCGAAAATTTTGTGCTTGAATTTATAGATTACATAATAGATCCCCCGAAATACTCCGTAGATGAGTGCATTGACAGAGGCTTAACCTATGCTGTTCCTTTAAAAGCAAAGCTCCGCTTAATTTGCAATGATGAAGATAATGAAGATTTTGAGCCTATAGAACAAGAGGTCTTCTTGGGCAATATCCCCTACATGACCGAGCGCGGCTCTTTTGTAATCAACGGTGCCGAACGCGTCATTGTATCGCAGCTGCATCGCTCACCGGGGGTGTTTTTTGCTCAAAGCAAGCACGCCAGCGGTACCAAGCTCTATTCTGCCCGTATTATTCCTTTTAAAGGGTCGTGGATTGAATTCGCTACTGACGTGAACAACGTCATGTACGCCTACATCGACCGTAAAAAGAAATTCCCCGTCACCACGCTGCTGCGTGCCATTGGCTTCAGCACCGATAAAGATATTCTCGACATCTTTGGGCTTTCCGAAGAGGTAGAAGTAAATGAAAAGAACCTGAAAAAAGTAGTTGGTCGCAAGCTTGCTGCCCGTGTGTTGCGCACTTGGGTAGAGGATTTCGTGGACGAGGACACCGGCGAGGTAGTTTCTATCAGCCGTAACGAAGTGTTGCTGGAGCGCGATACTGTGATTGAGGAAGAACATTTGCCCCTGATTCTGGATTCCGGTGCTACTACCATCATTTTGCACCGCGAAGACGTCAACACTGCCGATTATCAAATCATATACAATACACTTCAAAAAGATAATTCCAACTCTGAACGCGAGGCGGTTGAGCAAATCTATCGTCAGTTGCGTAATGCCGAACCACCGGATGAATCTACCGCAAGGGATCTTATCCACGGTTTGTTCTTCAGCGAAAAACGCTACGACCTGGGCGAAGTAGGCCGTTACCGCATCAACACCAAGCTGGGCTTGGATATAGATTTGGATGTACGGGTATTGACCAAAGAAGATATTATCAGCATCGTAAAATACTTGATTGGGCTTATCAACTCGCGCGCGGTAGTCGATGACATCGACCACCTCAGCAACCGTCGCGTGCGTACCGTGGGTGAGCAGCTATACGCACAGTTTGGTGTGGGCTTGGCACGTATGGTGCGTACCATACGCGAGCGTATGAACGTGCGCGACAATGAGGACTTCAAGCCGGTTGACCTTATCAACGCCCGCATCTTGTCTTCTGTTATCAACTCCTTCTTCGGCACCAACCAGCTGTCGCAGTTCATGGACCAAACCAACCCGCTGGCTGAAATCACCCACAAGCGCCGTGTGTCAGCTTTGGGTCCGGGTGGTTTGTCACGTGAACGTGCCGGCTTTGAGGTGCGCGACGTGCACTATACTCACTATGGGCGCTTGTGTACTATCGAAACACCGGAAGGTCCCAACATTGGTCTTATCTCTTCTTTGACCGTATATGCCAAAATCAATGGCATGGGCTTTATTGAAACGCCCTATCGCCGCGTGGAAAACGGCAAAGTGGATATGTCCGGTGAGGTGGTATATATGACTGCCGAAGAAGAAGACAAATATACTATAGCACAGGCCAACGCGCCTATTGATGATAAAGGAAACTTCCTGGTAAAACAGGTGAAGGCGCGCAGACAGGGCGACTTTATCATGGTTAGCCCCGATGAGGTGGACTTCATGGATGTGTCGCCCAACCAGATTGTATCGGTAGCCGCTTCACTCATTCCTTTCTTGGAACACGACGACGCGAACCGTGCGCTCATGGGCTCGAACATGCAGCGTCAGGCAGTGCCACTGATTCAACCCGAAGCCCCCATTGTGGGCACCGGCCTCGAAGAGCGTGCCGCACTTGACTCGCGTATTTTGGTAGTAGCAGAAGGCGATGGGGTAGTGGATTATGTGGACAGCACCAAAATTGTCGTGAAATACGACTATGATGACAAAGACATGCTGGTAAGCTTTACCGGCGAGTATAAGACTTACCCGCTTACCAAATTCCGCCGTACCAACCAAAGTACCTGCATCAACTTGACCCCCATTGTGCGCAAGGGCGATCGTGTGAAAAAAGGACAACCCTTGTGTGAAGGCTATGCTACCCAAGGGGGCGAGCTGGCATTGGGGCGTAACTTGTTGGTGGCTTTCATGCCTTGGCGTGGTTACAACTTCGAGGATGCCATTGTAATTTCTGAACGTGTAGTAAGGGAAGATATTTATACCTCTATTCATATCGATGAGTATGAATTGGAGGTGCGCGATACCAAACGTGGGGAAGAAGAACTGACGTCCGAAATCCCGAACGTAGGCGAAGATGCCATCCGTCATTTGGATGAAAACGGTATTGTGAAAGTAGGGACCTTCGTTAAAGAAGGTGACATCTTGGTGGGTAAAATCACGCCTAAGGGTGAATCGGACCCCACACCGGAAGAGAAGCTCTTGCGTGCCATTTTTGGTGACAAAGCCGGCGACGTAAAAGATGCTTCCCTGCGCCTGCCGCCCGCAGTGGATGGGGTGGTAATCAACACCAAGTTGTTTGCCCGCTCTCGTAAAGACAAAGAGCTGCGCAAAAAAGCGAAGGAAGAAGTGAAAAAACTCATGGATTCCTATTCTAAAAAACTGGCTGAATTGCGCAGCACGATGATTGACAAGCTCACCCAACTGCTGGAAGGCAAGGTGTCGCAAGGGGTGAAGCATAAGTTTGGTGATGAGCTTATTTCCAAGGGTACGAAATTTACCCGTAAAAACATAGAACAAAACCTCTTCCCCAAGAAAAACCCTTACAGCGACGAGAGCATGTACAACGTGCCCGAAGAGGTGAACCTCATCTCGGAAGTACGCCTCGACGGCTGGGTGGAAGACGAAGAAACCAACCAGTTGATTGCCAAGCTGGTAGCCAACTATCAGCGTGCCCGCAATGAAGTGATCGCCTGGTTTAAACGCGAGCGCTTCAATTTGGAAGTAGGCGACGAGTTGCCGGCCGGTATTTTGAAACTGGCGAAGGTCTATATTGCCCAAAAGCGTAAGCTGAAAGTGGGCGATAAGATGGCAGGGCGCCACGGTAACAAAGGGGTAGTCGCGAAGATTGTGCGCATGGAAGATATGCCTTTCCTTGAAGATGGCACCCCTGTGGACATTGTGCTCAACCCCTTGGGGGTACCTTCGCGTATGAACATCGGGCAGCTGTATGAAACAGTGCTCGGATGGGCGGGCAAAAAACTGGGACGCAAATATGCAACCCCCATCTTCGACGGTGCCAAGCTCGAAGACATTGAAAAAGAAATACAAGAAGCCGGCTTGCCGCCATTGGGGCGCACCCATGTGTACGACGGCTTGACCGGGGAGCGCTTCGAGCAGCCCGTAACCGTAGGGGTGATGTATATGCTGAAACTGGGCCACATGGTAGATGACAAAATGCACGCCCGTTCTATTGGTCCTTACTCACTCATTACACAACAACCCTTGGGTGGTAAGGCGCAATTCGGTGGTCAGCGCTTTGGTGAGATGGAAGTGTGGGCACTCGAAGCTTTCGGCGCCGCTCACATCCTGCGCGAAATCTTGACCATCAAGTCCGATGACGTAGTAGGACGTGCCAAAGTGTACGAAAGTATAGTGAAAGGTGAGCCCTTCCCCGAACCGGGTGTGCCTGAGTCCTTCAATGTCTTGGTACACGAGCTGCGTGGCTTGGCGCTTGAAGTAACCTTCCACGACAAAGAAGACCTGCAGCGCATCAAAAACGCAACAGCCAGATAATTCCGTTGGAGCAGCCACCCGTTGTGGGTGGCCCGCTCTTCTTACTTATACTCTCGTCTCTTTTTATTCAAGCTCAAACCTGAAATATACGATATGGCATTCGGCAGAAGCAAAAAAGTAAACAGCAATTTCGAGGCTATTACCATTAGCCTTGCATCGCCGGAATCAATCCTTGATAGTTCCTACGGGGAGGTTACCCAACCCGAAACTATCAACTACCGAACCTACAAGCCGGAGATGGGTGGGCTTTTCTGTGAGCGCATCTTCGGACCGGTTAAAGACTATGAGTGTCACTGTGGCAAATACAAACGTATTCGCTATAAAGGCATCGTTTGCGACCGTTGTGGGGTAGAAGTAACTGAAAAGAAAGTGCGTCGCGAACGCATGGGGCATATTGAGCTCGTGGTGCCGGTAGCTCATATTTGGTACTTCCGCTCATTGCCCAACAAGATAGGCTATTTATTGGGCCTGTCTTCTAAAAAGCTCGACCAAATCATTTACTACGAGCGCTACGTGGTCATTCAACCGGGTATTCTCGAAGAGGAAGGCATTTCTTACCTTGACTTCCTTACCGAAGACGAATACCTCGATATTTTGGATAAGCTGCCGCGCGAAAACCAAATGCTCGACGACAGCGACCCCCGTAAGTTCATTGCCAAGATGGGGGGCGAAGCGCTCGAAATGCTTTTGGCTCGCATTGACTTAGACAAATTGTCTTATGAACTGCGCCATCAGGCAGCCAACGACACTTCGCAGCAGCGCCGCGCCGAAGCCTTGAAGCGCCTGCGTGTGGTGCGTGCTTTCCAGGAAGCGCAAAAGAAAATAGAAAACCGTCCCGAGTGGATGGTGGTGCGCATGGTGCCGGTGATTCCGCCCGAATTGCGCCCCTTGGTGCCTTTGGATGGCGGCCGTTTTGCTACCTCTGACCTGAACGAGCTGTATCGCCGCGTGATTATACGTAACAACCGTTTGAAGCGACTGCTCGAAATCAAAGCGCCGGAAGTGATTCTGCGCAACGAAAAGCGTATGCTGCAGGAAGCCGTCGACTCTCTGTTCGACAACTCGCGCAAAGTGAATGCGGTCAAAGCAGACGGCAACCGCGCTTTGAAATCCCTCTCCGACACCTTGAAAGGAAAACAAGGGCGTTTCCGTCAGAACCTTTTGGGTAAGCGTGTGGACTACTCCGGCCGTTCGGTGATTGTGGTGGGGCCGGAACTGAAAATGCATGAGTGCGGTTTGCCCAAAGACATGGCTGCCGAGCTGTTTAAGCCCTTTATTATCCGTAAGCTGATTGAGCGCGGTATCGTAAAGACGGTAAAAACAGCGAAGAAGATAGTTGACCGTAAGGACCCCGTTATTTGGGATATTCTCGAAAACGTACTGAAAGGGCACCCCGTGCTGCTGAACCGTGCACCTACCTTGCACCGTTTGGGGATTCAGGCTTTCCAACCCAAATTGATTGAAGGGAAAGCCATTCAGCTGCACCCATTGGTATGTACCGCCTTCAACGCTGACTTCGACGGCGACCAAATGGCTGTGCACGTGCCCTTGAGCAATGAAGCGATTCTTGAAGCATCCTTATTGATGCTTTCAACCCACAATATCTTGAGCCCTGCCAACGGTGCGCCTATTGCCGTACCCTCGCAAGACATGGTATTGGGCTTGTATTACCTCACCAAAGGGCGTCGTAGCACCGAAGAGCAACCGGTGCCCGGCGAAGGCATGATTTTCTATTCGCCCGAAGAGGTAATTATTGCCCTGAATGAAGGCAAGATATCGAAGCATGCCTTCATTAAAGTGAAAGTGAAGGTAAAAGAGGGCAACCAGTTGGTTGAAAAAATGATTGAAACCGTTGCCGGGCGGGTTATCTTTAACCAGTTTGTACCCGAGCATATTGGTTTCATCAACGAGCTGCTCACCAAGAAAAAACTTCAAAAAATCATTTCTTTGGTGCACAAAGAAGCAGGGGTGCCCGCTACAGCCAAATTCCTTGACGACATCAAGGAGTTGGGCTACACCATGGCTTACAAAGGGGGCTTGTCTATTGGCTTGGGCGATATTATCGTACCGGAAGAAAAGCACGAGCTCATCGCAAAAGCGAAGGAAGAAGTAGAGAGCGTTTATCAAAACTACATGATGGGTCTGATTACCGATAACGAACGTTACAATCAGGTAATCGACATTTGGACCCGCGTAAACAACAAGCTGACGAACATCTTGCTGGAGAAAATGCGTGAAGATGACCAGGGCTTCAATCCCGTATTTATGATGATGGACTCGGGAGCCCGTGGTTCAAAAGAGCAGATTCGTCAGTTGGGTGGTATGCGTGGTTTGATGGCTAAACCACAAAAGAGTCTGCAAGGCTCGGTGGGAGCTATTATTGAAAACCCCATCTTGTCGAACTTTAAAGAAGGGCTCGACGTACTCGAATACTTTATCTCTACCCACGGTGCGCGGAAAGGTCTGGCCGATACTGCTTTGAAAACAGCAGACGCCGGTTACTTGACGCGCCGTCTGGTGGACGTAGCCCAGGACGTCATCGTCAATGAAGAAGACTGCGGCACACTGCGTGGCATTTCCATCGGTGCACTGAAAAACGAAGAGGATATTGTAGAGCCCATTAGCGAACGCATCTTGGGACGGGTGTCGGTGCATGATGTATATGACCCCATTACCGATGAATTGATTGTTCGCTCGGGTGAAGAAATAACCGAAGAAATCGCTGCGCGCATCGAAGAGTCTGCCATTGAAGAGGTAGAGGTGCGTTCGGTGCTGACTTGTGAAAGCAAGCGGGGCATTTGTCGCAAATGTTATGGACGCAACCTCGCTACCGGGCGCATGGTGGAAATTGGCGAGGCAGTAGGGGTAATTGCCGCCCAGTCGATTGGTGAACCCGGTACCCAGCTTACCCTGCGTACCTTCCACGTAGGGGGTACAGCTTCCAACATTGCGGTAGATGCCAACCTGAAGGCGAAATTCCCCGGCGTGATTGAGTTCGAAAACATGCGGGTGATTCGCGGGGTAACCACCGAAGGCGAAGAAGCCGATATTGTCTTCTCGCGTATGGGTGAAATAAAAATTGTGGATCCCAAGACGAAGAAGGTGCTGGTGACCAACCACGTGCCCTATGGTGCAGTGATGCATGTGAAAGAAGGCGATACCGTGCAGAAAGGCGATATCATCTGCGAATGGGATGCTTACAACGCCCTTATCCTTTCCGAAGTAGGTGGCAAAGTGTCTTATGAAGCCATCATCGAAGGGGTAACCTGCAAGGAAGAAGTGGACGAGCAAACCGGCTTCCGCGAGAAGATTATCGTAGAATCGAAAGATAAAACCAAAAACCCCGCCATTGTCATTACTACTGACAGTGGAGAGGTGAAAAGCTACAACATCCCTGTGGGGGCTTATGTGGTGGCCAAAGAAGGAAGCACCATTAAGCCCGGTCAGGTGTTGGCAAAAATACCGCGTGCCGTTGGTAAGACCCGCGACATTACCGGTGGTTTGCCAAGGGTAACTGAGCTGTTTGAAGCACGTAATCCTTCCAACCCTGCGGTGGTGAGCGCCATTGATGGTATTGTGAAGTTCGGCAACATCAAGCGCGGTAACCGCGAGATTATTGTAGAGGCCAAAGACGGGGTGCAAAGAAAATACATGGTACCCTTGTCGAAGCATATCCTGGTGCAAGATGGCGACTTCGTGAAAGCCGGTGCGCCTCTTTCCGACGGTGCCATTACACCCAACGACATCTTGGCTATCAAAGGACCTACCGCCGTGCAGGCCTACTTGGTAAATGAAATCCAGGAGGTGTACCGTCTGCAAGGGGTGAAAATCAACGACAAGCACATCGAAGTGATTGTGCGTCAGATGATGCAAAAGGTAGAAGTGCTTGACCCCGGAGATACAGACTTCCTGCCCGGCGAGCTGGTAGAAAAATGGAAGTTCCGTGAAGAGAACGACCGCATCCTTGAATTGAAGATTGTAGAAGACCCCGGCGATTCTAACCGTTTCAGCCCCGGCCAGCCTGTGACCATGCGCGAACTGCGCGATGAGAACTCTGTGCTGCGCCGCAAAGACCTGAAACTGGTGAAAGTGCGTGATGCCCGCCCAGCGGTGGCAAAACCCACCCTGCAAGGTATAACGCAGGCTTCGCTGGGTACCGAAAGCTTCATCTCTGCGGCTTCGTTCCAAGAAACCACGAAAGTATTGAGCGAGGCAGCCGTTGCCGCCAAAACAGATGAGCTGCTCGGACTCAAAGAAAACGTAATTGTAGGACACCTTGTGCCTGCCGGTACCGGCATCCGTCGTTACCAAGATTATATCGTGCTCTCGAAAGAAGAATACGAAAAGGCTTTACAGGCAGAGGCTGCTCAGAAAGAAGAAGAAGAGAAGCCCAAGCGTCGTAAAACAACGCGCAAGGCAAAGAGCAAATAAAAGCCTAAGCCGGTATAAAGCCAAGCACGAGGCGCTCATTTGTACAATGAGCGCCTTTTTTGTACCTTCATGTTGTTTAAAAAAATCACAATAAGTTATGCAAGACGACAACAAGCAGAATATCAACATAGAAATATCGGAAGAGGTAGCACAAGGCATTTATTCCAACTTGGCCATGATTGCCCACTCGCCCAGCGAGTTTGTGCTGGATTTTATTCAAATGCTGCCGGGCATGCCCAAAGCGAAAGTGAAAAGCCGTGTGATTATGACGCCCGAACATGCCAAACGCCTTTTATTGGCTTTGGAAGACAACATTAAAAAATATGAAGCCCACTTTGGCGAGATTACCCTTCAAGCCGGCAAAAATCAACATATCCCTTATAGCGGACCAATGGGAGAAGCCTGATGCAATACACGATTCATCCGGAAACCCTTGCTTTTTTGCAGGGCATAGGGCAAAATAACAACCGCGAATGGATGCAGGCGCACCGGCAAGCATATGAGCGGGCAAAGCAAAACTTTTCGGAGTTTGTTGAAGCCTTCATTCAGTCCACCATGCACTTGCATCGCCAAGAAAACCTGCATGCTGCCCGGTGCATATTTCGCTTGGCGCGCGATACCCGTTTTAGTAAAGATAAAAGCCCTTACAAAACCAATTTTGGAGCCTTTATTGCACCGGAAGGGCGCAAAAGTGGGTGGGCAGGCTTTTATTTACACATAGAGCCGGCAGCATCTTTTGTAGCCGCAGGTTTGTATGCCCCGGCTACCGCGCAGCAAAAAGCGGTACGTCAGGAAATATACTACGAAGCGGAAAAGCTGCTTTCGATCTTGCAGCAAAGCACCTTTGCACGCTATTTCCCGGAAGTGGAAGGGCAGAAACTACGGCGTTTGCCCAAAGAATATGCCGATGCGCCGGAGGCGCTGCATACCTTGCTTCGTCATAAACAGTGGATTGTACGTAAGCAATGCAGCGATGAGGAGGTGTTGGCGCCCGATTTTATGAATCGCCTGCTGGCCTATGCTACCGTTGTGCAGCCATTTATCGACTTTTTGAATACCGCCTTGCAGGAGCCCGAAGAATCATAGAGACTCTTTGGCTGTAATCCTTCACTTCCTTTTGAATTTTGTTAATTTTGAGCCTAATACTACCGTCTCATTAAACGAGAGAATCATGTTGCGACATTCAATATTTTGCGTGTTTTTGTTGCTGCTGACGGCAGGCGGCCCGGCATGGGCACAGTCGAGCAAATATGAGGCGCTTTTTACCGAAGCGGTTCGCTATACCGACACAGGCCAATGGGCAGAAGCGGCACGCATATGGGCACAGCTGCGCGTGAGCGAGCCCGCCAACCCCTATGAGGTGGAAGCTTATTACTTCTCTGCACTTTGTGCCTTTCAAATGCAGCAATACGACGATGCCGAAGCTTTTTTACTCAACATATTGAACCGCACCACCCCTTGGGAGCGCATAGACGAGGTGTTTTACTTACTTGCCAACATAGCTTTTGAAAAAGAAGAGGACCCGCTTGCTTTCCGTTATATTGCAAAAATCGGCAATATAGACCTGCACAACGCAGCCAACAGCATGAAAGGCTACTACCTTCAGCGGCGCCCCCGTAAAGTACTGGAAAACCTTCTTGCGCTGTATCCCGAAGACTTGTTCTTGGCTCAAATCATGGTCAATCATTTGGCGAAGCATGCTCGTAGTGTAGAGGACATCGCACTGATGAAACGGCTCATTGCCGAGTATAACCTCGAAGTGCCCGAGTCAATTAGCATAGAAGTGGTGCGCCCGCAAAACGACACGCTTTACGCCGTGCTCTTTTACAACTTCTCTCTGGACACCTTGAAAACCATCGATACCCTTACTTACAAGCAACGTATGATGCACAGCCCCGGTGCTTCGGCTTTTTGGGCTGCCAAGGCGGCAGAAGCCATCGTCGACTCGCTGGGCAAGCGCTGGGTTTTGGTAGCCTACGACTGGCAAAGAGCAAAAGATTCTTTATTTGCATGGGCAGAATACGGTGAGTTTGCTTTTGCCGATGCCATGATTGCTTCGCCTGAAATGGACGCCTACCTGCTGCAGCTGCGGCTGGCCGAAAAATTGGGAATCCCGGTGGTGCAAGTACATCATGGGAGTGAGGACCTTGCAGCCTCGCCTTTTAGTATTGTGATGCGCGCCTCTGAACATCATGAGAGCCGCGCCATGGCTTCTTTCCTGATACAAAAAGTAAAAACACGGGGTATATTGCTGTACACCGAAGAAATGGCAGGCAAAGCCCGGACTCAAATGGACCGGCTGCGCACCGAAGGCATCGATTTAAGTGCTCGTCTTGTTAAAAGTGAAGACTTGCCACGACTGTCCACCTTACTAAGCGAATGGGGCGTGACTTCCTTTGACTTTGTATATTGTTTAAGCACAAGCCAGCTGTTTGAAAAGCTCATGCTACAATATTGGAAAGACAAAGAGCTTAAAAATATGCTGCTGGTGCCCGATGAATGGCGCTTGCATGGGCATTTGGAGGCCAAAGAGCTCAGTGGCATGCCCGTGTATTTTGTTGCTCCCGAATTTCGCCCTTTCAACACCCAAGAACCTTTTTTGGCGAAGTTCAATTGGTGGGCATATCGCATTGCACACACCGGCAACTACCGCCGCCCGCCCATAGAAGCTTACCTTACTTATGATGCCTTGCGTCTGTTGGGGCGTGCTTTGCAAGCAGACCCCGCCACAGGCTGGCTGTCGCTTGCCGGAAATCCCCCAACAGCCATGACACTGCGTCCTTATCTTTTCAAAAAAGAAAAAGGGCAAGGACTTATCAATATATTTGTGCCTATACTGAAATACGAAGAAGAAAAAATACAGATTGTAAACTATCCTGTTCACAACTAGCTTTTACTATTATGAATATCGACAAAAGTGTAGTTCTGTTTGACCGCGCTAAGAAAGTAATTCCCGGTGGGGTTAATTCACCGGTGCGTGCTTTTCAAGCCGTAGGGGGACAACCTCTGTTTATTAAGAAAGCCGAAGGGGCTTACCTCTATGACGAAGACGGAAACCGTTATATCGACTGCATCAACTCTTGGGGCCCCATGATTTTGGGGCATGCCTATGCCCCTGTGGTAGAAGCCATTCAAAAAGCGGCGGCCGATTCCCCCTCGTTTGGTGCGCCTACCCGGCTTGAAGTCGAAATGGCAGAACTGATTATTTCCATGGTGCCTTCGGTTGAAATGGTGCGCATGGTCAATTCCGGAACCGAAGCCACCATGTCGGCCATTCGCTTGGCGCGTGGCTATACCGGACGCCACAAGATTATTAAATTCGATGGGTGTTATCATGGGCATGGTGACTCCTTCCTCATAGCTGCCGGTAGTGGGGCAGCTACTATGGGCACCCCCAATAGCCCGGGGGTAACGCCGGGAACGGCACAAGACACCCTCATAGCCCCTTACAACGACCTGGAAGCCGTGGAAGCCTTGGTTGCACAATTCCCCGAACAAATAGCTGCCATCATTGTGGAGCCGGTAGCCGGCAATATGGGATGTGTGCTGCCTAAGCCCGGTTATTTGCAAGGGCTGCGTGACCTGTGCGACAAACATGGTATTGTGTTGATTTTTGATGAAGTGATGACAGGCTTCCGTCTGGCACCCGGTGGGGCACAAGAGCGCTTTGGTATCTTGCCCGACCTCACCACCTTAGGAAAGGTGATTGGCGGCGGAATGCCCGTGGGAGCATACGGTGGCAAGCGCGAAATCATGGAAAAGGTGTCGCCTGTGGGTAAGGTATATCAAGCCGGTACGCTCTCGGGAAACCCCGTAGCCATGGCGGCAGGGTTGGCCATCTTGCGTGAATTGCGCGAAAACTCGGCCATATATGCCCGCCTTGAAAGCATTGGTGACAAGCTGTACAAGGGCATGAAAGAAGAGCTGGAAAAGCGTGGGCTAAACTTTACTATGAATAAAATAGGGTCAATGCTCAATGTTTTCTTTACAGAGCAGCCGGTGTATGATTTTGCTACAGCTAAAACTTGTGACCTGCAGCTGTTTGCCGGGTATTTCCAAGCAATGCTGCGCCGTGGGGTTTACCTGGCACCTTCGCAATTTGAAAGCTGGTTTTGTTCGGCAGCCCTGAGCGAAGAAGACATTCAGCATATCATACAGGCACATGCCGAATCCTTAGATGAAATCATGGAACAATAAGCACCACATTTTATGAAAAGATATATTCCGGTATTTGGGCTTGCATTGGCAGTGATTATCATAGATCAGCTGGTCAAACTGTGGGTGGCTCATAATATGCAACTGGGCGAAGAAATCCCCATATTTGACGGCTGGTTCAAGTTGCACTACACACTCAATGAAGGAATGGCTTTTGGGGCAACTTTTGGTGGTAGCTATGGCAAACTGTTGCTTACCACTTTTCGCATCATTGCTATGGGCGCCATTGCCTACTATCTGGTACATATCGTAAAGAAAGGCATGCCCCGCGGTTTGCAGCTGTGTGTGGCTCTTATTTTAGGAGGAGCCGTGGGCAACCTTATCGATAGTGTCTTTTATGGTGTTTGGCTCAACAATGCCCCGCTGCATGCACCCATGCCATGGCTTTATGGGCAGGTGGTCGATATGTTTTACATAGACATATGGGAAGGCTATGTGCCCGAGTGGGTGCCCCTGATTGGGGGCGACTATATGGCACTGTGGCCTATTTTCAACGTCGCCGATGCAGCTATATTCGTGGGAGTGGCAGCTATCTTGCTTTTTCAAAAGCGCTTTTTTAAAGAAGATATTCACAACCAAGAACAGCAGCAAGCGGCAGAACAAGAGCAGAAGGCGTGACTGTGCTTGTAATAACATGGCAAAAAAGCAGATGTGCTTGTGCGCATCTGCTTTTTATTATGGGGTTAGCTTATTCTTCTTCGTCTTTTAATTGATTGAAAGGCAAATCGTCTCTGTCTTTTAATTTTTTGTCTTTTACCTTCCGGTTCAAAAACTCATTGATTTTATCGATGTCATAGGTGCTGTTGATTTCCCCAAATGAGTTGATGGTAATATCAAAGCCTTCTAATTCAGGATGAACGCGTGGCTTCCCTTTGTCTTTAAGACGTTTACTTTTTTTACTCATGGCTACAGTTTGGTTTTTGAGACTTTTCACTAAAACAGTGGCGCCCCCTTGAGAGTTTCTTGCAAACAGTTGAAAAAGCGCTATCTTCTATAATTTTGCTTTTGCCAAAGCAACAGAAAAAGTTATTTTTGTGCATATCGTTAAATATTAAATTCATTGTTATGAGCGTTTTGGTCAATAAGAATTCTCGCGTTATCGTTCAGGGATTTACAGGCTCTGAAGGTACCTTTCACGCGGAGCAAATGATAGAATATGGCACCAATGTGGTAGGGGGCGTAACACCCGGCAAAGGCGGACAAAAACATTTGGACCGCCCGGTGTTTAACACTGTAAAAGAAGCCGTAGAACAAGTACAAGCCAACGTATCTATTATTTTCGTACCACCGGCTTTTGCTGCCGATGCCATCATGGAAGCCGCCGATGCCGGTATTGAGGTGATCATCGCCATCACTGAGGGCATTCCGGTGCGTGATATGATGTATGTGAAGGAGTACTTGAAAGGCAAAAAATCCCGCTTGATAGGCCCCAACTGCCCTGGTGTGATTACCCCCGGTGAAGCCAAAGTAGGCATTATGCCCGGTTTCGTATTTAAGCCCGGTAAAATCGGTATTGTATCGAAATCAGGCACACTTACCTATGAAGCTGCCGACCAAGTGGTAAAAGCCGGCTTGGGTATCTCGACAGCCATTGGTATTGGGGGCGACCCCATCATTGGCACTTCCACCAAAGAAGCCGTAGAGCTGTTGATGAATGACCCCGAAACCGAAGGCATCATCATGATTGGGGAAATTGGCGGGGGCATGGAAGCCGAAGCAGCCCGCTGGATTAAAGAGCATGGTACCAAGCCCGTAGTTGGTTTTATTGCCGGACAAACAGCCCCCAAAGGACGTCGCATGGGGCATGCCGGTGCCATCGTGGGCGGAAAAGATGATACCGCACAGGCTAAAATGAAGATTATGGCAGAGTGCGGCATTCATGTAGTGAAATCACCTGCTGAAATAGGCAGCACAATGGTTGAAGCATTAAAAGCTGCAGCCAATGCCTAATGTTTCAATGCAGAGGCCATAAAAGTCATAAACAGCCCGGCATGGATGCATGCCGGGTTTTTATTTTGCGCCACACTGTCAGCTTGTGGTGCCACTTTGTCGGAAAATGCAAGGCGGCATATTGTTTGTTTTATCTTATTAAAAAAATAGAGAAAGGAGGGAATAGTGATGTTGGCAATAGACAAACAACTAACCAAACAGCTGGCAAAGCAAGCGCAATGCCTGACGGTAACGCAAGGCGGTATTGTGCCTACCCGTGTGCAACTGCAACAAACGGCCAATGCCTACGTTGCCGAGTTCTACACGCCTACCTTGGAGTATGAAAATTATGGTGTAGAGATACAAAACGGGCAACTGGTGGTATTTACTCATAATGAGTTGACTCATAGCGAAGACGGCATGGTGTTTCCCATGTTTATGGGCGTGTACCCAATTTTGCCTCATGTAGATGCACAGCGTATTGAAGCCATTTTTGAAGATGGGGTTTTACGAGTAATAGCACCTTTTCGTGAGGGAATACGCAATATCAACAAGAAGATTCAAATCAAAAAAGCAGACAACAACCATTAAAAAAAGAAGGCTCTTTTTGTAGAAAGAGCCTTGCTTTTGTGTGCAGGAAGAAACAGGGATTAAGGTCTGCCTTCGCTGAATTTTTCCATTTCTTTTTCGAAGGTCTTCTTAAACTTCTCATAATCATAATCGATGCGCATGCGTTCTTCACGTGATAGCTTTTGCATACGCTCGTTGTAAGCTTCCAGCAGTTTTTCAGAAGCCAATTCTATGGCAATATAGGTTTTGTATTTACCTTCTTTGGTTTTTACTTGCTTTTCGCAAATGGTGCGAATGCCATTCAGCTCCTGATTTACTACTTCGCGGTTTAAGCTCTCGTAGCGCTCTTCTACTTCTTCCCGGTTATTGAATTCCCGCGAGTTCACATAGTTGTCGGTAACACCTTTTAAGACGGTAGAGATGCTGGCAGCCAATTCAGCGCGTGCGTTGCTCAGGGCTTTCTTCTTGGCTGTCATTTGGTCATAGCTTTCGCCAATGGCATTGGCACGGAAAACATCTTTGCTGGTCCAGTACTCGGGACCGGAGCAAGGTACAATCACTTCCTGCTCGTCGGGTGGCAGGCTTGCCTTTTTCTTACATGCACTGAAAAGCAAAGTGCCACTCAACAGAAATACGCTTAAATAGATGATCTTTTTCATAACTATATTCGTTTGATGTTCGACATTTTATGCTATATGCATTTTTGATGCCAAACTGATGTATAAGCATCAAAAAAATCACGAGACTTGACTGCGCAGCCACCGGCAAAAAGCCTGAAAAGCTCTGGCACGGTGGCTGATTTTATTTTTTTCGTCGAGTGGCATCTCTGCAAAAGTGCGCGTATCGCCTGCAGGGCAAAATACCGGGTCGTAGCCGAAACCTTGTGTGCCGCGAGGCATATGTGTGATGTGCCCTTCTACGATTCCTTCGAATAGGTGCTCTTGTCCGTCTGTATCGATGAAGGCAATGCAAGTGCGGAAACGGGCTTGCCGGTTTTCTATGCCCCGTAGCGCTTCGAGTAGCTTTTTCACATTGTCGCTATCACTTTTTTGGGGACCGGCATAGCGTGCCGAATACACGCCCGGTGCACCCTGCAATGCCTTTACCTCCAGGCCGGTATCATCGGCAAAAACAGGCATATGGTAATGTGTCCATATATGGCGCGCCTTAAGCATGGCGTTGCCTTCAAGGGTTTCGGCTGTTTCGGCAATGTCTTCGGTGCAACCTATGTCGTCTAAGCTGACCAACAAAAAAGGAAGCCCCGCTTCCTGAAAGAGCTGCCGGACTTCCTTTAGTTTGTTTGCATTATGGGTAGCAAAGCAAATCTTTTCCATTATTCACCGGGTAATATGCGTTCTTTTACTTCTATTTCAAAAACCAGCGGTTCATAGGGGGGGATACTGCCACTACCATTTTTGCCATAACCTACGCCGGAAGGTACAAACAGCACCCCCCGTTCGCCTACATACATTTGCGAAACACCTATCTGCCAGCCCTCTATCACAGTACTCAGGTTGACAGGGTCACTCTCGTCTGTTTGGGTCGTATCGCGCGGGAACAAGAAAAACTTGAAGTCACTGCCACTGTCGTAGGTTTTATCTTCTACAGAGCGCAGAATGTAATTCACCACTACATTGACGGAGTCGCCTACTTGTTCAGCCCCATCGGGGGGAGCTATCAAACGCACATATTTCACGCCTTCGTCCAGTTCCACTACATTGGAATAGCCCTTCCGGGCAATATAGTCGTCGATGAGCTGCGCGTCGGTTTTTACTGCTTTCAAAGCCAGGTCAACCCGTATGGGCGAATAAGGGGGCATGAAGGGAGTGCCCCTTTCGCCATAGCCACGCAAATAGTTGACCAAAAATATACCGTTTTGCCCGGGTTTCATCAAATCAACCATTTGACTGATGCCGATGGGCAGGGTCAGTGTGTTGTAGGCATAGGTGGTACCATAAGGGAAGCGCAAGGTGTCGTTGCCGGCACGCTTATAGCGGTCATCAATTAAGGTTTCGTAGGGTAAAAGATAGGTTTCATATTGAATGAACACATGATGAAAGAGTGAGTCGTTGGCAGCTTGAGTACTTGTGGGCGTGCCTTCTACATAATAATAGACACCATCTTCCGTCTTTTGCATTTGCAGCCCCTTGTCTGCAATATACTGCTGAATGATGCTTTCGTTTTCTTTGGTTTTTTTGTCGAGAAACTCCGCTTGCTCGTTGGTATTTTTGCATGCGCCCAGAGCAAAGAGCGCCAGCAGGCCGGCTGCCGTGCAGAATCGCTTCATAGTTTATTCTTTTTCTATTTTTTTCTCTTTGCGTATGTCCACTATTTCTATATCAAAAATAAGAATGGAGTTAGGCGGAATGGCTTCGCCCATGCGTCTTGCGCCGTAGCCTAAATAAGAAGGAACAATCAGTTTGCCTTTTTCACCTTTGCGGAAGAGGGCAATGCCTTCGTCCCATCCTTTGATGACTTCACCTTTGCCCAGGACGAACTCGAACGGCTGTGCATCTTTGTTTGACTCGATAAGTGTGTCGGGTTTGGCAAGCAGCTGTAAAGAGTAATACACGCTCACTACATCGCCGGCTTGGGCAAGTGGTCCGTCGGTGGTTACTTCTTTGATGTAATACAAGCCGTTTTCAGTGGAGTCGGCTTTTAGCCCGTTCTTCTTTAAATATTCACGTATTTGAGCGCGCTCGCTTTGCTCTACTTGGGCACGTTGCTGCTGTTGCATCTGTTCAAATTGCTTTTTGAAGTAGTCCGGCGTTTTTACGTCCAGAATGGTAACGGTGTATTCAATATCGCTGCCGGGTTTGAGGTATTCAGGAAATTCGGGCATGCTGATTTGCTTGACGACCGAGTCGGCGGGTACCCAAATACGGGCACTGTCGCCTTTGTGCAGCAGCAAAAACGGCTCCATGAAAGAGCCTTTCGGCGGGTTCTTAATAGGGCGATAAAGGATAGGCGTGTTGAAAGGATAGGTGGTTTGCAAGATGGTATCATTACCGCTGGGTGTGGTGCCTTTTACCTGAAGATGAAAAGATACCAAGCTGCCATCCGTGATGGCAGTGGAGTCGGGATGTTGTGACAGGATTTCATAACGTACGCCCGAGGGGAGTTTTGCTACCGTGGAGGTAAATTGGTCGCAGCTGATGGGCAGAGCCGGAAAAAGGGCTGCACTCAACAAGGCATATAGGTGCTTCAGCATAAATTTTTTACCTTTTGACATTTAACAGTTGCTCTTTGTATTGAGGTAACAAACTTAAAAATAATTTTTCGGTTTCTTCAAGAGACACATGAGAAGCACCACCGGCGGCATTTTTATGCCCGCCGCCATTGAAGTGGGCTTGTGCAAACTCGTTTACGGGGAAGCTGCCAATCGAACGGAAAGATATTTTTATTTTCCCTTCCTTTTCCATGAAGATGGCAGCAAATACAATGTCCCGAATAGAAAGAGCGTAGTTTACGAAGCCTTCGGTGTCGCCTTTCTCGGTGCAAAAGCGTTCCTGTTCATCGGCACTTAGGGTAAAGTAAGCGGTGCGGTATTCAGGTAGAACCCGCAATTTTTCCGATAGAAGATAGCCGAGCAGGCGCAGGCGGTTTTCAGAGTTGTTGTCGTAGATGCGATAGTGTATGGTGGAGGTGGGTACGCCAATATCTATCATATGCCCGGCAATTTCATGCACTTCCCGGCTGGTGGAAGGGTATTTGAAAGAGCCTGTGTCGGTTACTATACCCGCATAAATGGCTTCGCCAATGTGAGGGTCAAGCAGTTCGAGGTCGCCCATGGCAGCTATTAAACGATACACCATTTGTGCGGTAGCAGCGGCTGCCGGGTCCCAAAAATGGAAGGTGGCCTGTATGGTCGGGGCTATGTGGTGGTCGAGGAGCAAACTGGGTTTGTCGAGTCCGCTAAACAAAGGTTCGAGTGCTTCCATACGGGAGGGTACCGAAAAATCGAGATAAGCGACCAAATCACACGCATCAATGGCTTGCTTTATATCTTCGGTTTCGGCTTCTTCAAAAACAATGACTTCGCCGTCCTGAGGCAGCCATTCCAAGAAGCCGGGATAAGCGCTGGGGCTAATAACGAGCGTTTGATGTCCTTTCTTCTTCAGATACCGGGCCAATCCCAAAGCAGAGCCTAAGGCGTCGGCATCGGGGTTGTGATGCATGGTAATGGCTACTTTTCTGGGCACTGAAAGGAAGTCCTCCAATGCTTTGACCATGTCTGTTTGTATCGACGGACCTTCTAACATAACTGTTTTATTGTGTTCGAATTAGCAAATATCGGAAAAAAAGTAGAAAGCTGTGCGGTCTGTTTGTGTTTGCCGGGGGGGCTTCAATAGTTCTGCAGCCGGTCGTAAAGCAGTTGTGGAGCAGGTGCGGGTGAAAGGTGTTCAATAATATTCCCTTCGGGCGTGAGTACCAACACAAAGGGGCGCTCTTCGCTCAGAAAACGCAGCTTGTGGCGGTCGGGCAGTTGTCGAAACAGAAAATAACCGGCTATGGCATACCGGAGCGTCCAGCTTCGCAAAGGGGCATATTGCAAGTATTGAGTAAAGACAGATTCGCAGGCTTCGCAGTTCTTTTCGCCTATCACTGCCCACACCAGGGCACGCCGGTTATTTTTGGCTTTCCTAAGCGCCGCCTTATAACTCTGTTCATAAACAAACGAAGCCGCCGCACCAATATTGGCAGCTGTTTGTAAGAGACTGTCGGTGAGCAGGGGAGCGGGCAGGTAGCCCGTAATTTCGGCTTGTGTACGCTCTTTGTCGTTGAGCACAAAGACCGCAGGCAAAGAGCGGTAGTTCAGAAGGTTGCGAAAGTAGCGATTAGCATCGCGTGTGATATCTATCAGGTAGGCATCGAAATAGGGCGTTAAGCGTTGATACAGGCTGTCTTGCAGCCATGTCTCTACAAATAACTGATGGCAGGCATAGCATTCCGGGTGTGTCATCCATGCCAGAATAAGTTTGCCGCTTCGTTTGGCGCTCTTGAGCGCTTCTTGCCATTCGCCGCTCATGGCGGCGGCTGCCGAATCATAGCGGGCTGCCATTTGTGTTCTTAAAAAATGCGTATGGCGCTTCTGCGCCCATTCATATGCCCGGAAGCCGCTTTGGGTCCATAGCAACGAATCGTTGGGGGCATACAGCGATAAAGCCGGCAGGTGGGTGAGGGCAACGTCTTTTTGCTCTGTGTAAAGGCGCCGTTCATAATGCAGGCTGTCTTGTGTGGGGACCCACAAAGCAAGCACGCTATCCAGCCGGGCACAAGGGCGGCATCCTTCGCGGTACCAATGCACCAAATAATATTTTTTTGATAGCTTTACTTCTTGCGACCAAGCGGCAAAGCTTTGAAGCAAAAGACAGCAGATAAGCGCAAATCCCGGACGATACATGTTAAGCAAAACTCAGGCGATTATTCTTCATACACTGAAATATAGAGAATCTTCTTTGATTGTACATACTTACAGCCGGGAGCAGGGCAGGTTGTCCTTAGTGGTGAATGGTGTGCGTAAAGCCAAACCGTCGTTTCCTATGGGTTGGTTTCAGCACATGAGTGTGTTGGATATGGTGGTGTATCTGCCCAAGCAAAGCGGCGGCTTAGGACGGCTAAAAGAAGCCACGCCTTTATGGCTTCCCATGGTGCGCCTCTCTCATCCGCTAAAAGTGTCGATACTGTATTTTCTGGCAGAGCTGCTTTATAAAACGCGCAAAGAAGAGACGGCTGACCCGGCCATGTTTGATTTCGTGCATCATGCATTGCTGGTATTGGAAGAAACACCACAGCTGCGTACCTATGCCCTTTGGTTTTTACTACACTATTTGGCACAAATGGGCTTAATGCCGGCTCATGAGACGCAGCTGCTGCAAGAACTCAATGCACACACACCTTATCATTTCGATGCTTCGCTTGCCCCTGCGCTTGCTTGCCTGAATGCACCAATGCCACCACAGCAGGTGCCGTTGCCGCCTGCCCTGCGCAGCGACCTGCTGGAGGCTTTGCCTCGCTTGATTAGCGAGCACACCACACACTTTGAAGAAATACGCAGTCTTTCTATTCTGCGCGATATTATGTAAGTTGTAAAACAAAGAGTACCATGAGAACAATTGCACTTGCTGTTTATTTCACTTTGTTATCGGTAGTCATGCAGGCATATGCACAAGACAAAGACAAACCGGCATACGTCATCTTTGATGCCAAAGGCAAGCAAATAGCCTATGGCACCATGCTGAAACGCCTTGAAGCAGCCGACGTGGTATTGTTCGGCGAACAGCACAACAATAGCCTTGCCCATTGGCTGGAGTGGGAGCTGCTGCGCGATTTGACCACCGCCATGCCCGGGACCTATGCCTTGGGGCTGGAAATGTTCGAAGCCGACGACCAACTGATATTGGATGAATACCTGCGTGGACAAATCAAAGAATCCTACTTCCTAAAAGAAGCCAAGGTGTGGGACAACTACCGCACCGACTATCGCCCCTTGATAGAGTGGGCAAAGCAGCACAGCATACCGGTTTGGGCAACCAATGTGCCCCGCCGCTATGCCCACATGGTGGCACACCACGGGCCGGCCATACTCGACAGCCTGCCGGCGCAAGCCAAAGCATGGATGGCCCCTTTGCCCATCACCATAGACCAAGAGCTGCGCAGCTACAGCCAAATGCGCGAGATGATGGGCGGAAACCACGGACAAGGCATGCAAGCCACTAACTTCGTAGCGGCACAAGCTTTGAAAGATGCCACCATGGCTCATTTTATTGTGCAGGCACTTGAACAAAAAAGTAAGCTCATTCATTATCATGGCAGCTTCCATTCCGACTACCACGAAGGCATTGTGTGGTATCTGCGGCGCTTGCGCCCCGGCTTGCGCTTGCTGACCATCAGCTGCGTGGAGCAAGAGCAGTTGAAAAAGTTGGAGGAAGTACATCAGGAAAAAGCCGATTTTATAATTGTCTTCCCTGCCGGCATGCACAAGAGCTATTGAATACGGGCTTGCGCTATTTCGAATGCTCTTTGTTGAATTGAATGTGTTTTTATGTAATTTTGAAAAGAAAAAGTTGTATTAAAACAATTTATACCTAAGCCATGAAAAACACAGCAACAACCGACTTGGAGCAGAAGCGCAATGCCGACGAAATGAAACAAAAACTGTTTCAACTCAAAAGCCGCCTGGAGAAAGTATATTTGGGAGGAGGAGAGAAGCGTATTGAAAAACAGCATAAGCAAGGCAAACTGACAGCCCGCGAACGTATCGATTATTTGTTGGATAAAGACAAGCCACGGCTCGAAATTGGGGCGCTGGCTGCCTATGGCATGTATGAGGAAGAGGGCGGATGCCCTTCGGCCGGTGTGGTGGTGGTGATGGGCTACGTGAGTGGGCGCCAATGCATAGTGGTTGCCAACGATGCTACCGTGAAAGCAGGCGCATGGTTCCCCATGACCGCCAAAAAGAACTTGCGGGCGCAAGAAATAGCTATGGAAAACCGCATCCCTATCATTTATTTAGTCGATAGTGCCGGCGTATATCTGCCCATGCAAGCCGAAGTATTCCCCGACAAAGAGCATTTCGGGCGCATTTTCAGAAACAATGCGGTCATGTCGGCAGAAGGCATCCCGCAAATTGCTGCCATCATGGGTAGCTGTGTGGCAGGTGGCGCCTACTTGCCCATCATGTCCGATGAGGCACTCATCGTAAAAGGTACCGGTTCGGTATTCCTGGCAGGTCCTTATTTGGTGAAGGCGTCCATAGGTGAAGACGTAGATGCCGAAACTTTGGGCGGGGCAAGCACCCACTGCGAAATATCGGGCGTTACGGACAATATGTACGATTCGGATGAGGAGTGCCTGGATGCCATCAAAAAAATTATGGATAAGATGGGGCACTTCCCCAAAGCCGGCTTTGACCGTGCGGAGCCGGCGCTCCCAAAAGAAAACCCGGAAGAAATTTACAGCCTGTTGCCGGCCGACCGCGTGAAGCCTTACGACATGCGCGAAATCATCAAACGTTTGGTCGATAACTCTGAGTTTGAGGAATACAAGCCCCTGTACGGCAAAACCATCATTTGTGCCCGTGCGCGCATCGATGGCTGGGCTGTGGGCATTGTGGCCAATCAACGGTCCATTGTGAAATCGAAAAAAGGCGAAATGCAGATGGGTGGTGTCATTTATTCCGACTCTGCCGACAAAGCAGCCCGCTTTATCATGCTTTGCAACCAACAACAGATACCCTTGGTCTTTTTGCAAGATGTAACCGGCTTCATGGTAGGGAGCCGGTCCGAACATGGCGGCATCATTAAAGACGGTGCCAAAATGGTGAATGCCGTGGCGAACTCTGTGGTACCCAAATTTACCATCATTGTGGGCAACTCGTACGGTGCCGGCAACTACGCCATGTGTGGCAAAGCCTATGACCCCCGTTTGATTTATGCCTGGCCCACGGCACAAATCGCTGTGATGAGCGGGGCATCGGCTGCCAAAACACTCTTGCAAATCAAGGTGGCATCACTCAAAGCCAAAGGAAAAGAAATCAGCCCGGAGGAAGAAAAGCAACTATTGGAAGAAATCACCACCATGTACAACGAGCAGCTGTCGCCTTACTATGCGGCTGCCCGCTTGTGGGTCGACGGCATCATAGACCCACTCGAAACACGCAAAGTAATATCGATGGGCATAGAAGCAGCAAATCATGCGCCCATCACCAAGCGCTTCAATGTGGGCGTAATACAAACTTAAAGCCCCAAGTGGCTGTTTCTCATATGGAAGACCTGCCCGATACACTCCGGCAGGTCTTTTGACCACCTGTCAATGCATGTCAAAACCCAATGAATACATGAACGAACGCGAACTACAGGCTCTTATTACACTATTGGACGACGAAGACGAAGTGGTGTACCGGGAAGTAAGCAACCGTTTGCTTTCCTTAGGCGAAAGAGCCATCCCTTATCTCGAGCGGGCATGGGAGGCTTCTCTGAACCCTTTGGTGCAGAGCCGTATTGAAGGACTCATCCACCGCATGCAGTTCGAATCTTTAAAAGAAGACCTGCAAGCATGGATGGAGTACGAACAAGAAAATTTGCTCAAGGGGATGTGGTTGCTGGCGCGCTATCAATATCCCGACTTGTCATTTGAAGACCTTGCCCAAGAGTTCAATCGCCTGTATTATGATGTATGGTTTCAGTTTCGTGAAGGGTTGCACCCGCTCGACCAAATACAGCTGCTCAATCGCGTATTTTTTAAAGAATGGAAATTCACGGGCAACACCCAAAACTTTCATGCCCCTTCCAACAGCATGATTCATTTGGTGCTCGAAAGCCGCAAGGGCAACCCCCTGACGCTCTGTGTGCTTTACCTGCTGGTTGCACAGCGCTTGAACCTGCCCGTGTACGGCGTGAATTTGCCCGTGGTGTTTGTTTTGCTTTATCGCAGTCGTGAGTTAGAGTGCTACATCAATGTTTTTAACCAAGGTTCTGTCTTTGTAAGGAACGACATAGAAGAATATCTCAAACAATTGAACGTAGAGCCGCAACCTGCTTTCTTTGAGCCCTGCACGCATGCCGATATTTTGGCGCGTGCCTGCCGGAATCTTATTTTTTCATTTAAAGAGCTGGGCGAAACACACAAAGTGGCAGAAGTAGAGCAGCTCTTGGAAATAGTGGAGCATTATAAATAAGGTTCGTCCACCCGGCGTCGGCGTATCACTTGGGCCGGTGTGCCATAGGCCACCACTTCCGCAGGCACATGCCGTAGCACCAAAGCGCCCGCCCCTATGACCGTGTCATGACCTATACAAACACGCTGAAGCAGACGTACCCCCAATCCTATGGCTGCGCGCTGTCCGATGCGCACTTGTCCGCCGGTAATTACCCCCGGTGCCAGGCTGCTGAATGCATCCATATAGCTGTCATGGTCCAACGAGGCGTGATGATTGATGATGCAGCCGCGCCCTACATGGCAACGAACGCCCACCACGGCCATGGCTGCTACGAAGCTGCCGGCATCGATGTGTGCCGACGCAGCCACTACGCTGTCCGGATGGCACACGGTAGCCCACTCTACGGCATGAAGTGCTTCTATTTGAGTCATGAGCTGCGCCCGCCGGTAATTATCGCCTATGCCTACAATCCATGCACAGGGCGCGCAGCGGGCTTGCCACCCTGCAATCATTCCGGCAGCTTGTTCAGGATGCTGTGCCATCCATTGAGCATCGAGCTCAACATGCGTGATGGTGGCATACATACCACTCAAGGCAGCGGCATCGGCAACGACGGCGGCGTGCCCGCCCTTACCCACAATTACCAACTGCTTTTCTTTGCGCTGCTTTTGTATTCTCATAATGAACAAGCTACCTTTGTTGTGCGTTTGTAAATAAAAACAACGGACAATATTATGCAAACCCTGAAGCCAAAGCGCTATGTGAATGTGTACACAGAGGCGAACCCCAACCCACAGTCTCTTAAGTTTGTGGTGAACTTTATGCTGGTTGCCGATGGTGAAAGTTATGAGTTTACGCCGGAGCATGCAGAAGGTTCGCCCTTGGCAGAAACCATTTTTAAAGAGTTCCCTTTTGTAGAAAAAGTGTTTATTGCTGCCAACTTCATCACACTGACCCGTAACGAAAGCATCGAGTGGGAAGAAGTAGTGCGTCAAATCAAACAGTTTGTGCAGCAGTATTTGGAAGAAGAAAAGCCGGTATTGGCGCAAAGTGCGGCCGTAAGCAGCAATGCCATCCGCGAAGGCGATTCGTTGATAGTGCAAAAGATAAAAAGCATCTTGGACGAGTACGTGCGCCCGGCCGTAGAGCAAGACGGTGGCGCCATTACCTTCCATTCCTTCGACGAAGCCACCGGACAGGTGAAGGTATTGTTGCAGGGGGCGTGCAGTGGTTGCCCTTCTTCTACCATGACCCTGAAAGCCGGTATTGAAAACCTGCTTAAACGTATGGTGCCCGAAGTGAAAGAGGTAGTTGCCGAAGGTGTTTAAATACGACGAACAACCGGTACTCAGTGAATAAACATCTTGTCATAACCCTTTTTGCGCCCTATATCAGCCCGGCCTGTTATAGGGTGCTGCTTTTTTTGAGAAGGAAATGAAACTATGAGCCTGACAACCCAAGAACTACTGACTTTCTACGAACGCGACAGCCTGGTGCAGCTTTTGCACCACCATCTTTCGCAAGGAAATGCCAAGGTACACGCAAAAGGGCTGAGCGGCAGTTTGCCCGCAGTGCTGGTGGCTGCTTTGGCGCGTCTTGAGCCTTCCAAAGTGCATACGTTGGTATTGAACGACAGGGAAGAGGCTATTTACTTTTTCAATGACCTGCAAAATCTGCTGCCCGGTCGTCAGGTGATGCTTTACCCCTCGTCTTACCGGCGCCCTTATCACTACGAAGAAGTAGAAAACGCCAATGTATTGATGCGCTCGGAGGTGCTGAATGCCTTGCGCAAGCGCACGGTACAGGCGCCTTTGATAGTCACCTATCCCGAAGCACTGTTTGAAAAGGTAGTCAACAAACGTACGTTGGTAGAGAATACTTTCCCCATACGGATAGGCGACAAGCTGGATACTGCCTTCTTAACGGAGTTTTTGAGCACCTATGACTTTGAAGCAAGCGAGTTTGTATATGAACCGGGGCAGTTTGCTGTGCGGGGCGGCATCATCGACGTCTTTTCTTTCGCCGACGAATACCCTTACCGCATAGAGCTCTTCGATGACGAAGTGGAGAGTATCCGGCAGTTTGACCCCGAAACGCAGCTTTCCAAAGAGCAGCTGAGCGAAGTGAATATTGTGCCCAACCTGCAAACCAAGTTTTTGCATGAGGCGCGCGAGTCTTTTTTGGAATACCTGCCCAAAGAAAGCGTACTTTGGTTTAGCCGCTTGGAATACACGCTTGAACTGCTGGACAAAGCCTTTGAAAAAGTGGCGGCTACCTTCGATGTCATCATGCAAAAAACAGCACAGAGCAGCGTGGTGACAGCCCCCGTGCAGCTTTTCGATAACGCCACTTCTTTCATAAAACAATTAAATGCACATGCGGTCGTAGAGTTTTCATCCACTGCCTTCCTGAAGGAAAGCCGGCTTTGGGAATATGTTTCCGCACCGCAGCCTTCTTTTAATAAACGCTTTGAGTTGCTTGCCGAAGACCTGGCACAGTGGCAGCAAAAAGGATATATGTGCGTGCTTATTGCTGAATCTGCGCAGCAGATAGAGCGCCTGCGGCGTATTTTTAAAGACATTCAAGCCGAAGTGCAATTCCACGAGTGGCTCATAGGGCTGCGGGGCGGCTTCATTGACCACCAATTGCGTATTGTATGCTATACCGACCACCAAATTTTTGACCGGTATTATCGCTACAAAACCCGCAGTCTTTTCAACAAAAGCAAAGCCATCACACTCAAGGAGCTGCAGTCACTCCAGCCCGGTGATTACGTTACCCACATCGATTATGGTATTGCCCGCTTTGCTGGCTTGACAACCCTCGAGACCAATGGGCGCAAGCAGGAAGTCGTGCGCCTTATTTTTAAAGACAACGATGTTTTGTATGTCAATGTGCACTCATTGCACAAAATTGCCAAATATGCCGGGAAAGAAGGGCAGGTGCCCCAAATCAGCAAGCTGGGCAGCAACGAGTGGGAGCAAAAGAAAAAGCGCGTCAAAAAGCAAGTAAAAGACATAGCCAAAGAGCTGATTACACTTTATGCCAAGCGGCGTGCAGCACAAGGCTTTGCCTTCCCACCGGACAACTACTTGCAGGCTGAGCTTGAATCTTCGTTCATGTATGAAGACACGCCCGACCAAGCCCGCGCCACGGAAGAAGTGAAGCGCGACATGGAAAAGCCTTACCCCATGGACCGCCTGGTGTGCGGCGATGTAGGCTTTGGAAAAACCGAAGTGGCCATACGGGCGGCTTTCAAAGCGGTCTGTGCCGGAAAACAGGTAGCTGTGCTGGTGCCCACTACCATCTTAGCCATGCAGCATTACCACACTTTCACCAACCGCTTGGCAGATTTTCCCTGCACGGTGGCCTATATCAACCGTTTTAAATCGTCGAAAGAAATTAAACAAACCCTTGAAGCACTTGCCAAAGGCGAAATAGACATAATCATTGGTACCCACCGGCTGCTCAACAAAGACGTGGTGTTCAAAGACTTGGGACTGGTCATCATCGACGAAGAACAAAAATTTGGTGTGCAGGCAAAGGAAAAGCTGAAGCAGATGCGCGTGAACGTGGATTGCCTGACACTGACGGCAACACCTATTCCCCGTACCCTGCACTTTTCACTGATGGGGGCACGCGATTTGTCGGTGATTGCTACCCCGCCCCCAAACCGCCGCCCTGTCCTTACGGAAGTACACACTTTCAGCGAAGAGTTTATACGCGATGCCATCCGTTTTGAGTTGGAGCGTGGCGGGCAGGTCTTCTTTGTACACAACCGCGTGAACGACATCGAGTCGGTGGGCGACATGATTTTGCGCCTGGTGCCCGACGCCAAACTCGGTATTGCCCACGGACAAATGGACGGCAAGCATCTGGAAAAGGTGATGACCCGCTTTATCGAAGGCGAATACGATATCTTGCTTTCTACCAATATTATAGAAGCCGGTTTGGATATTCCCAACGCCAATACCATCATCATCAACCATGCGCATATGTTCGGTTTGTCTGACCTGCATCAGATGCGGGGCAGAGTGGGGCGTTCCAACAGAAAGGCTTTTTGCTACTTGCTCATTCCCTCGCAAACGGCGCTTACCCGTGAAGCACACCGCCGCCTCAAAGCTTTGGAAGAGTTCTCTGACTTGGGCGATGGTTTTAAAGTAGCCATGCGCGACTTGGACATACGGGGCGCCGGCAATCTGTTGGGCGCCGAACAAAGCGGTTTTATCAATGATATTGGATTTGAAACCTACCACAAAATACTGGATGAAGCCATTCAGGAAGTCAAGCAAGAAGAATTCAAAGAGTTGTTTAGCGAAGAACTGTCTCAAAAGCTGTTGCGTCCGCAGGAGTGCATCATTGAAACCGATTGGGAGCTGCGCATTCCCGAAGAGTATGTAAGCAATATCACCGAGCGTCTGCGTCTTTACAATGAACTGGATAACCTGCACTCAGAAGAAGACCTGCAGCAATTTGCCTCTGCTTTGGCCGACCGCTTTGGTCCTCTGCCCAATGAAGTGAACGACTTGCTCGAAACCGTGCGCTTGCGCTGGATAGCCGAAAAGCTTGGTTTTGAAAAGCTGGTTTTGAAAAACAATAAAATGAAAGCCTATTTCCTGGACAAAGAAGAATACTTTCAGTCGGAAGTATTCGGGCATATTTTGCGCTTCGTGCAACAAAACCCCGACAAAATACGTCTCAAGGAATCGAAGGGAAAGCCCGTTTTGATAGCGCAAGGAGTGATGAATGTCAAGCAAGCGATTGACTTATTGCGCGATATGGAAAAAAATGCGTAAATTTCATACCTGACTTATCGATAAACTTTAAAATTTCTTTTATTTGTAAATAGAAAGTTAAAAGATATTGCAAAATTCTGACGATCATTTATATTGTTTGGTACAATTCATGTGGTAGAAACTTCAGCTTTGGTGCTATCAAAAAGTTAAACAAGTTATGAGAAAACATGGGAAATTAGCCGGAAGCCTTCTGTTGACGGGTGCGATGCTATTTGGTGCTACTTCTTGTAAGCTCTTCAAGAAAAAGGAGCAGGGCTTTGAATTTCAGATTCAAAAAAGTACGGATGTGCACCGCAAGGGCATGATTAGCCAGGTGACGGGCATCCCCTATAACTACGAAGACACCGTAAATAACGTAACCAGCCTGGTTGTAAATGAATATCTTGGCCAACCCGACGGACCCAACCTGGTATTTATTGAAGGCGGACGTTTCGTAATGGGCTCAGGCGAAGAAGACATCCTTTATACACGCGACAACAGAGAGCGCACCATCAGTATCCAGTCTTTCTTTATGGACCGGACCGAAGTGGCCAACATCCACTGGCTGGAGTTTATGCACTACTACGAAAAACCTCAAAACCAAGGAACCATACAAGAAGACTTTAAACTGGTGTTGAGCCCTGATTACACCAGCAGCTATGAAGTGTTCCGTAAGCGTATCCTTTTGCCTGACACTACCGTTTGGGCAAGCGATAAAGCCTTCAACGACTCTTATGTACAAAACTATCTGCGCTATCCCGGCTTCCGCTTTTTCCCGGTTGTGGGAGTTTCTTGGGTGCAGGCAAAAGCATTTTGCGCGTGGCGTACCAAAGCTGTGAACGAATACTTGTTTGCAGAAGCCAAGAAGAAAGACAAAGACGGGCGCCTCAACGAATATAAACCCGGACAGGTACCCTTGGAAAGCGGGGTGGTATTGCCCGACTATCGTCTGCCTACCGAAGCAGAATGGGAGTATGCAGCCAAAGGCTTGATTGGTACTCAATATAACGATGAGAACCAGTCCAATGGCCGGATTTACCCCTGGGACGGGCACTCTCTGCGCAACCCCTATGGGAAGGAAATGGGTACTTTCTTAGCCAACTTTAAGCGTGGACGCGGCGACTATGCCGGTATTGCCGGAAAACAAAACGATGGTGCCTTGATTACCGAATGGATTTACGCATACCCGCCTAATGACTTCGGTTTGTACAACATGGCAGGTAACGTAAACGAATGGGTGGAGGATGTGTACCGTCCGTTGGCTTATCAAGACTTTGACGACCTGAACCCCGTACGCCGTGAACGTCTCGATAGCACCCGCTTGCGTCCGGACTCTACTTTGTCCGTATATGGCGACGATGAAGAAAACTACTTGATACGCAAAGCCGATGGAGGCAAGGAGCTGAACTCGCTCATCAACGATGATGCCCGTGTGTACAAAGGCGGTTCTTGGAAAGATGTGGCTTACTGGCTGTCACCCGGTACACGCCGCTTCCTCGACAAAGACAAAGCAACCAACGATATAGGTTTCCGTTGCGCCATGATCATGGCAGGAGAGAAAGAAGGGGAAAACAGACGGAAAAACGATCCCAGAAAATATAGAAAGAAGTAAGAAAAAGTATAAAAATTGCAAGAAAAGGCTTTGTTTGCAAAGCCTTTTCTTGTTTAAGAGCATTCTGCAAAACTAAATTTGAAATTGGGCTTATGTAAATTTGTTTAACCTTTTGCATCTTTTTGCGTAAAGAAGAAAGGTGCATTTGGTACAGTTCCTGTACTTTACACTTAGTAAAAGAACCGTGATTGCAATGATGAAAATGCCTGCGGTAAGGGTGCGTCTTGGAGGAATGATGCTGTTGGTGCTGCTTATGACTTCCTGCAAAGTCTTTCAGAAAAAAGATGACTTTGAGAAGCAGTCAGCCAAAGGTCCCAAAAAAGGGGCAGTAAGCCAAGTGACAGGCATTCCTTACAATGACTCTACTTATGAAAACAGCTATCAACTGCGTGAATTTTCCGGACAAATAGCCGGGCCGGGACTGGTCTATATCGAGGGGGGGAGTTTTGTGATGGGCGTTACCGAAGAAGACGTCATGCACCTTTCGTCAAGTAAGCTTACCCGGGTCACTGTACCTTCTTTTTATATGGACCGCACGGAAGTAGCCAACTTGCATTGGCTCGAGTTTATGAACTACTATGAAAAAAATCCCGGCGATGTGCCTCAAGGGGTAACCTATGAAGAATATCGTGAGTTGATTTTGTTGCCCGACACAACCGTTTGGGCATCCGAAGGTGCCTACAACGACGCCTATGTGAAAAACTACTTGCGCTATCCCGGTTTCCGGATGTATCCGGTCGTGGGGGTGTCTTGGATTCAAGCACAGGAGTTTTGCAAGTGGCGAACCATGATGGTAAATAAGGCCATTGAAGCCCAAACTTACGTTACAGGTCTGAAGAAAAACAATAAAATAGACGAAGGGCAAGTGGTGCAAACCCAGCCCAAAGATGGTTTGCGCTTGCCTGATTACCGTTTGCCTACCGAAGCAGAGTGGGAATATGCGGCTTCGGCCCGGGTGGGTGTGCGCTATGATGACGAGCGCGACCAAACCAAGCGCCTATACCCATGGGATGGGCGCGCGCTGCGCAACCCTTACAAAAGGCATGGCGGTTATTTTATGGCTAATTTTAAGCGTGGGCGGGGCGACTATGCCGGCATAGCCGGCCGCCAAAACGATGGGGCAGTAATGACTGAGTGGATTTATGCCTATGCACCAAACGATTTCGGGCTATACAACATGGCAGGTAACGTCAATGAGTGGGTGGAGGATGTATATGTGCCCGAAGGTTGGGAAGATATTGTAGATATACAAGCCATCAAACGCTACGAGCGCTTTACCGACTCGTCTTCGGCAGCCAAGTTCCGCATGAAAGTATTGCTTTATGATGAAGAAGTGTTGGGCAAAGACGGGGCATTGAAGGACTCTAACTTGGTGATGCACGAGAATTTAATGACCTTCCCCAATAGTTTTTTCAAAGACTATATCGATCCGGCAAACCCACAGATTTACCGGGTATATAAAGGCGGCTCTTGGAAAGATGTGGCTTATTGGTTGGCGCCCGGTACCCGTCGTTTTATGAAAATGACAGAAAGCTCTGCTACCGTAGGGTTCCGATGTGCTATGAGTTATATGGGTGGACAGGATTTGCCTGAGGGGGATTATACAGAGCAGGAAAAGAAAAAGTGGTGGCAGTTGAAAAGAGACAGGGAATAAGCTCCTTTTCAATATTCACATAAAAAAAGAAAGAAGCCTTGACTCTACTCAAGGCTTCTGCTTTTTCAAGACAACTACTGTGAAAGGCAATATTGTTGTATCCAGTCTGCGGCTTCGGATAGTCCTTCTTCATAAGCTTCTGCCCACTCTTGGCAAGCCCGCTCGTGATGCCCTTTCTTGTAAAGGGCTTTCCCTCTTTCCAAATGCGCATAGGCAAAAGCAGGCGCTAAATCTAAGGCAGTAGTAAAATCATCGAGGGCAGCATCCAGGCTATCTGTGGCCATGTAGGCCAGGCCGCGGTTGTAGTAAAGAATGGCTATTTTGGGCTGTGCTTGAATGGCTTTCGATAAGGCTTCGATGGCTTCGGGGTAGTGCTGTTGAAGCCTGAGAAGCTCCCCTTTGTTACACCAGGCATCGGCAAAGTCTTGTTTCAGCTCAATGGCACGTTCATAGTCTTGTAGAGCGCCCGTTGTATCGGCAAGAAACTCCTTTACGAGTGCGCGCTCAAAGAAGTAATCAGCCACAGTGTCGGTAAGCAGAATCAAGCTGTCATACCTTGCCAATGCAGTGGCGTAGTCTTCTTTTTGCAAGGCGCTGACAGCCCGTGCACGCAACTGCTCCGGGTCTGCTTCTGTGGAATGGGGCTGCATATCGCAAGCAATGGCCAAGCCAAGCCAGCACAGCAGCGAAAGAATGGTGCTTTTTTTCATGGCTTTCATGTATTTTGGGAAATGAAAGAAAAAGACCTATGGACACGCAGCCCATAGGTCTATGTATGTATTGTCAAGCAATGCATTAAGCGTTGTTTTGCTGACGAATCAAGTTGAGGGCAGAGCCTGCCTTGAACCACTCGATTTGTGCTTCATTGTAAGAGTGGTTTACTTGTATCTCGTCGGTGCTGCCGTCTTTGTGGTGTAATACCACGGTCAGCGGCTTGCCCGGGGCAAACGACTCCAGACCCAAGATATCGATGGTGTCATCTTCTTGTACTTTGTCGTAGTCTGCCGGGTTGGCAAAGGTAAGCGCCAACATACCTTGTTTTTTCAGGTTGGTTTCATGAATACGGGCAAACGACTTCACGATAACGGCACGCACGCCCAAGTGGCGGGGCTCCATGGCAGCGTGTTCACGCGATGAACCTTCGCCATAGTTTTCGTCGCCCACTACTACCGAGCCGATGCCGGCGGCTTTGTAGGCACGCGCTACCTTGGGCACTTCGTCATATTCGCCGGTCAACTGGTTTTTCACTTTGTTGGTTTCACCGTTGAAGGCATTGACCGCACCAATGAGCAGGTTGTTGGAGATGTTGTCCAAGTGACCACGGTATTTCAACCAAGGACCTGCCATTGAGATATGGTCGGTCGTACACTTGCCCTTGGCTTTGATAAGCAGTTTCATGCCTTTCAGGTCGGTACCTTCCCATGCGGGGAATGGTGTCAACAGCTGCAAGCGCTCCGACTTCGGATCTACTTTTACTTCCACTTGACTTCCGTCTTCGGCGGGGGCTATATAGCCGTTGTCTTTGACGTCGAAACCTTTCTCGGGCAGCTCAATGCCTTTGGGCTCGTCCAACTTCACCTCTTTGCCTTCCTCATTGATGAGGGTGTCGGTCATGGGGTTGAACTTCAAAGAACCGGCAATGGCAAAAGCGGTTACGATTTCAGGCGAAGCCACAAACGCATGGGTTTTGGGGTTGCCGTCGTTGCGCTTTGCAAAGTTACGGTTGAATGAAGTCATAATAGAGTTGGGGCGGTCGGGGTTGTTGTGACGCTGCCACTGCCCAATGCAAGGACCACAGGCATTGGCAAGCACCACGCCACCGATGGCTTCGAACTCGTCGAGCAGACCGTCACGTTCAGCCGTGTAGCGCACCATTTCGGAGCCGGGCGTTACAGTGAACTCTGCTTGTACTTTCAGTTTCTTTTCTTTGGCTTGTTTTGCCACGGAAGCGGCGCGCGTCAAGTCTTCATAAGAAGAGTTGGTACAAGAGCCAATCAGACCTACTTCCAGCTTATCGGGCCAGTTGTTCTTTTCTACAGCTTCGGCAAACTTAGACAAGGGCCATGCCAAGTCGGGCGTGAAAGGTCCGTTGATATGCGGTTCCAGCTCCGATAAGTTGATTTCAATGACTTGGTCGTAGTATTTTTCAGGGTTTTCATATACTTCCGCATCGGGGCGCAGATAGTCTTTTATGCTTTCTGCCAAGTCGGCTACTTCTTTGCGTCCGGTCGCTTCGAGGTATGCACGCATACGGCTATCGTAAGCAAAAACAGAAGTAGTAGCCCCTACTTCGGCGCCCATGTTACAGATGGTAGCTTTGCCGGTACAAGACAAAGAGTCGGCACCTTCACCAAAGTATTCGATGATGGCATTGGTGCCACCTTTTACGGTGAGAATACCGGCCACTTTCAAAATCACATCTTTAGGCGAAGCCCAGCCGTTCAGTTTGCCGGTCAGTTTTACACCTATCAACTTGGGGAAGAGCAATTCCCAAGCCATGCCGGTCATTACGTCCACAGCATCGGCACCGCCCACACCAATGGCAATCATACCTAAACCGCCGGCGTTGGGGGTGTGCGAGTCGGTTCCAATCATCATGCCACCGGGGAAGGCGTAGTTTTCCAACACCACTTGGTGGATGATACCGGCACCGGGTTTCCAGAAACCAATACCGTATTTGTTGGATACAGAAGCCAAAAAGTCATAAACTTCTTTGTTTCGCCCCAAGGCTTCTTCCAGGTCTTGCTCTGCACCTGTTTTGGCCAGAATCAGGTGGTCGCAGTGTACGGTAGAAGGCACCGCCACCTTGTCTTTGCCTGCCAGCATGAACTGGAGCAGCGCCATCTGTGCAGTGGCATCTTGCATAGCCACACGGTCGGGGGCAAACTCTACGTACTCTTTTCCACGCTGAAACTCACGGATTTCTTGCCCGGGATAGAGGTGGGCATATAAAATTTTTTCGGCTAAGGTCATAGGGCGGTTCAGCACTTTGCGCGCTTGATTCACACGCTCGGGCAGTTGCTGATACACCCGTTGAATCATATCAAAGTCGAATAGCATAAGGCTTACTTTTTAAGAAGTTGTAAACTAAAAACTCATGGCAAAGTTAGTAAATATCGAGTGATAATAAGCATGAGTGCGTTTGAAAAAGAAAACAGGGTATTACATGACTTTCCTCGTATCTTTGCGAGGAAAACAGCATAAGAGAAACCATAATGATAGAGACTGTAAAGCAATTAAAAACCGGAAATTTGTGCCTGTATCCTTCTTCTTTGGGCTGGTGGTTGATTGCCGACAGCTGGAAAAAAGAGGCAACCGGACGACTGATGCACATTAAAGGCACACTGGCACAAAAAGAAGTGGTGTTGCATATCGAGTCCATCGGCTTGCTGTCACAATATGTTGCCGAGGTGCCGGATATAGCTTGGGACTGGATGGAGATGAACCGCCGTCCTTTGTGGGTGAAGTTTGAGCAATACCATTTGTTGCCGGAAGGGGTGGCAGCTGATGAATTGTGGATTTCTTTGAGTAAGGAAGAAAGCTGGCATAAGCTGCTCAACCGCATAGGGCACCCGGTGGTGGGGATTCTGCTGGGAGATACTTATATTCTTGACGATGCTTGGAATGTTTATGTGCCGGCGATGACGTTACCCAAGCAGCGGCATCGACCTGATAAAGTGCACCTGCTAAATAATGGAACTATTCAAAGCTTGGAAAAAGGAAGCTGATGAAATTACGCGATGTTATATTGCACTTCCGCTTCCCTTTTTCATTGTTTTTGATGCCGGTGTATTTATACGCTCTGAGCCAGGTGCACCGCATTGAAGACCGCTGGGCTGTGTGGGGAAGCTTCATTGTGTGGCATGTGTTTATTTATCCTGCAAGCAACGCCTACAATAGTTATTTCGATAAAGACGAGGGAAGTATTGGCGGTTTAAAGAGCCCACCGCCTGTAACAGAAATTTTGTATTGGATAAGCTTACTATGGACAGCCTTAGGAGTGGGGTTGGCTTTTGTCGTGCATGTACTCTACGGTTGCATGGTGCTTGTGTATGTGTTGGTATCGAAGGCTTACAGCCATCCGGCTATCCGTCTTAAGCGCCATCCTTATTTAGGCTGGTTGGCAGTGGTCCTTTTCCAGGGGGCTTGGGTTTATATGGCTACCGTAGTGGCAGTGGCACCGGGCGAGGAAACAGAGCAGCAGCACCGGGCAGCCGCTCTGTTGAGTAGTCTCATGTTGGCGGCTACGTATCCGCTCACGCAGGTGTATCAGCATGAAGAAGACCGCCAAAGGGGAGACCTGACACTTTCTTTGCGTTTGGGGGTAAAGGGAACATTCCTTTGGGCATCATTTTTTCTTTTACTCACGGCTTTGGGCCATGTTGCATATGCCTATTATTTCGCCGACAGGCTTTATTTATTAGTATTGTCGGGATGTTTGTTGCTGCCCGGTATCTATTTTTTTTATTGGATGCGCCGGGCATACAGGCGCCAAGAGGCCACCTACGAAGAGGCCATGCGCATGAATATTACCGGAGCCATGAGCATGAATATAGCCTTTGCAACTTTATTGGCTTTGCGGTATCTTGTCGTTTGATTCATCAAAATGCATAGAACTATGAGCTTTTATCAAATTTTACTCTTTTTGCACTCATGGCTACGGTGGGCTATCTTGCTGACAGCCCTTTGGGTACTCATCCGTTCTTTTCGCGGATGGCAAATGGGACTGCCTTTCAAAAAGTCAGACAATGGCATGCAGGCAGCCTTTGTAGGCATGATGCATTTGCAGTTGGTGTTGGGTTTGCTGCTTTATTTTGTTTTTAGCCCCTTCGGTTTGGATGCCTTTGCCCAAGGTGCCAAGGTAGTGATGAAAAATGCAGGCTTGCGCTATTGGGCAGTGGAACATGCAACAGTGATGCTGTTGGCTGTTATTTTGGCACAGGTAGGGCGTACGAAGTCGAAACGTGCCCGGGCACACAAGCAAAAGTTTAAACACGCTTTTGTGTTTTTCCTGATTAGTTTGATACTTATGTTGAGCCGTATTCCTTGGCACGAAAGTGCACGCTTGTTTCGAAGCTTTTAATTTGTAGTATTGTTTTAAGAGAGCCCCCTTTGGGGCTTTTTTTATTCGGGCAAAGAAATTTTTCCAAGTCTTACTTGAATGAGAGGAGGCGGATAACCGGCGGGCTTGCCTTGTAAGCATTCATAGCCCAAAAGGGCAAACAGCATTGCTTCTTTGGCATCGGGAGGAATGCCCAGCACTTCGGTGCTCTGAATAACATGATGGGGTAAATATTCCTGCAGTTTTTCCATTAAAAAATGATTATGCACACCGCCGCCACTTACATAAATTTTCTGCGCTTTGTATTGTGGCTGCCGGCAGATGGCTTGGGCAATGCCCCAGGCTGTAAAACAGCAAAGGGTATGTAAAATATCTTGTACTGCATACCTCTTGCCTTCTATCAAGGCGGCAAGCCATTGCCATGAAAAACTCTCTTGACCGGTACTCTTGGGAAAGGCTTGTTGAAAAAAAGGGTGGGCGGTAAGGGCATCGAACAAATCCGGCAAGAAATGCCCTTTGCGGGCAAGGCATCCGGAAGCATCGTAGTCTTGTTGTAAAAAGTGGCGGGTGGTGGCATCTAATAAGGTATTGCCGGGGCCGCAGTCGCTTGCCCACAAGCTTTGCCCACTATCGCGTGGCGGAAGATAGGTGAGATTGGCAATACCGCCAATATTGAGCAGCCAACGGCTTTCTTGCTCGTGAGCAAGCAGCAAGTAATCGCCGTAGGGGGCCAGTGGAGCACCTTCGCCGCCCCCTGCAATATGCTTTTGGCGGAAGTCGCTGATGGTGAGAATGCCGGTTCGTAAGGCAATGATGTCACCATCGCCTATTTGCAGGGTGCTGTGTAAGCCATGCCCGGGGTCCGGTGCATGGTAAGCCGTTTGCCCATGGCTTGCGATAAGGTCTATTTGCCCGGAGGTAAGCTGCCACTCTTTGAGTGCGCTTAGTATCATTTGGGCATGCCACTCGCCCACCAAACGGTGGAGGCGGGTTAACTCTTCGAAATTGACATACTTTTGGAAGACAATTTTTTGTAATTTTTCTTTTTGAACCTTACTGTATTGCTGTGTTTTGAAACGATGTAGTGTAATATTTTTATTTTTTTCAGATTGACTGACATGGCACAAGGCTATGTCCAAGCCGTCGAGCGATGTGCCTGACATGCAACCTATAATTGTAAGTTCCTTTTTTTGCAATACCTCTAAAACCTTATGCATGCCTACTTTCGTTTTTAAAAAGTTGGTGAAAAAACTTGAATAAATAATATCTTTTTATTACATTCATACAACTAAGTCGGTATGGCTTCTTGCTTCCTTTTTCGGAAGAATTTTCTATGCCCTTTCTTATCACCAAAACTAACTTAATTAAAAACTATGGAAAGCTATTGCCTCAAAATCGCCTTGGATTCTACACCTGCTGTATTTCACACAGGCATGTATGTTGCCTTAGGAAAAGGCTGGTTCAACGATGAAGAACTGGCTGTTCGCTTCATTAGCCCGGACGAGGATAACTACTACATGACACCTGCCCAGAAATTATGGCATGGGAAGGTTGATTTGGCTATTTTGAGGCCGGAAGAGCTTACCTGTCTGAATATTTCGGAGCCGGCACATCGTTTTATAGCTTTGGCTACTCTCTTGCAAGACAACACACAAGCAATTGGGATAAGAAAAGAAATGGGCGTGGCGCGTTTGGCGCATCTCGATGGCAAGCGCTATGCCTATATGGGGCTGCCTTATGAGCATCGCTTTTTACGTTGTCTTATCAAACAGGATAGAGGGAAGGGGAAATATGAAGCAATAGAAACCGGTACAGCGGGGGCATGGCGTGCCTTCCTGCGTCGCCAAGTAGATGTGGTGCGTTATCATACAATCTGGGAGGGGGTAGATGCCGCATGCAGGCATATACCCCTTACTTCTTTTATGATAAACGAGCAGCACGTGCCTTATCGTTATACACATGTGTTGTGTGTGCGCGATGATGTGTGGCAACAAAAGCAAGAAGCCATTCGTGCTTTCCTGCGGGTGGTGGCCGAGGGCTATTATTTTGCTACTGAGCACCCCGACAGCGCCGCCAATCTGCTGATGGAAGGGGCACGGCATCCTTCGTTGAACAATATTCGTTTTCTGTATCAAAGTCAGCTAAGAGCTTTGCCGTACTACGGAGGCAAAGATTGGGGCAAAATGGATATTCAGGATTGGCGTGCCTTGTGGGAGGTGATGTTGGAGCACAAAGTGCTGTTAGGACCCGACAAAAAAGTACTTGACCACCTGCCTTTTGCCATAGAGGAGGTCATACAACCCGTTCTACAAAAAGAAACAGCTATATAATACTTGTTTGTTTTGCTTTTCATACAGCTCTTTTATACCTTACTAAACCCTTTTAGTAAGGTATTCCTTTTTTCAAGCATAGAATTTATGTGTGCATGACATCCAAGAAGTTAGATAAAAACTACAAGCTTCGAGACCTGCGGTGCTATGCTTCCCGCAATGCACTGATGGGCAATCAGTATGAATACCGCCGCGTATTTGAAGCCTCAGAAGTCAATTATTTGTATGCCGAGTTGTCTTTTTTCAACAAGCTGTTCGATGAAGAAGATTGGGCTTGTGATTGTGTGTTGAAAGCTTACCGCATCAAGAACAATGAAAAAATAGAGCTGTGTAGTATTGACATTCACCGGGAGGTGCGCAAAGAAGAAAATATTGTGTATGTGCGCGAAGGTTGGGGCACACCTGAATACGGTGCCTTTTGGAAACGTGGCGACTACCTTTGGGAAGCCTTTATCGATGGAGAACTGGTGGCTTCACAAAAAATATACGTTGAGGAAGGTGGAAAAGTGACACCGGGCAATAACCCCTATTTCGATATTGAAAGCCTTCGTTTTTTCAATGGTCCTTATAGCCTTGATGACCTGGCAGGCGGCAAGCGACGCTACTTGACTCAGTTTGCTTCCGACAAAACACAATACATATGGACAGAGCTGACCTTACGCAATAAGCAGACGCGCTCGTGGTACTGTGAAATATTTTTCAATTATTTCGATGATGCGGGACAGCTGAAAGGCAGCGTGAGCGACTTGTTATATGTGGCGCCCGGTACTACCACTTTCTATTCTCTGGCAGGCTGGGGAAACAATACGCCCGGCTCTTGGCTGCCTGATAACTATCGCGTTGAAATAGTGTTTATGTCGGAGTTGGTGGCAGTGGCACCCCTACGTGTACACGAAACGGTGGAGGTGGAGGGGGAGCCGGAAGTGTTTTTTCCGGCAGAAAATAAACCATATATAGCCGGAGGCACCGCCGCAGAAGCATCCATGGATGAAAAATCATTGGAAGAGCTGCTTCAGGAACTGAACGAAATGATAGGCTTGGAGCCGGTCAAGAAGCGTTTGAATGACTTTATTCATTATTTGAAATTTTTGCGTTTGCGTCAAGCGCAGGGGTTTGAAGAAAATACCCACATAAGTTTACATTCCGCTTTTTTGGGCAACCCCGGCACCGGCAAAACTACCGTGGCCAAGATGCTGGGTAAAATCTACCATAAGATGGGGCTTTTGTCCAAAGGTACCGTTCACGAGGTGTCGCGCGCTGATCTTGTAGGTAAATTTATCGGGCAGACGGCTCCACAAACACAAGAAGCCATCAACAAAGCACGCGGCGGCATCTTGTTTATCGATGAAGCGTATGCTTTGGCTCGGAAGGGCGATGAAGGCGGGCAGGACTTTGGCAAGGAAGCCATTGAAATATTGATAAAAGAGATGTCGGATGGTCCCGGCGATTTGGCCATTATCATGGCGGGCTATCCCGAAGAGATGCAGCACATGCTACAGTCGAACCCGGGCATGAAATCCCGCATCAACCTGATTTATCATTTCCCTGACTATACGCCGCAGGAATTGATGGAGATTTTAGAGTTGAAAGCCCGGAAGAAAGGGGTTGTTTTTGCCCCGGAAGCCAAAGAGTATATATACAAGCAGCTGGTAGAGTTGTATCGTAACCGGGACCGCACCTTTGGCAATGCCCGCCTGGTAACTTCTTTGGTGGAAGAAGCAAAGCTGAATATGGGGCTTCGGATTATGCAACAAGCAAATGCCAAGGAATTATCAAAAGAAGCCTTGGAAACCATCTTGCTGGAAGACGTAAAGGCTATTTTTGGCAAGCAACATGCAAAGAAGCCCGATATACCCATAGATGAAGAGCTGTTGCACGATGCCATGCAGCAGCTCAATGCCTTAATAGGCATGGAGAATGTAAAAAATGAAATTCATGAGCTGGTGAAGCTGGTACGCTTTTACCGCGAATCGGGGCGTGATGTACTGAATCGCTTCTCTATGCACATGGTGTTTACGGGCAATCCCGGTACGGGCAAGACAACCGTAGCGCGCATCATAGCGCAGGTGTACAAGGCTTTGGGCATATTGGAACGCGGGCATTTGGTAGAGTGCGACCGCCAGTCGCTGGTTGCCGCTTACGTGGGGCAAACAGCCATCAAAACCAAGCAAAAAATAGATGAGGCAATAGGCGGGGTGCTGTTTATCGACGAAGCCTATGCCTTAACCAGCAAGTCGGAACAAGACTTTGGCAAAGAAGCAGTGGAAGTGCTGCTTAAACAAATGGAAGACCGCCGGGGTGAATTTGTGGTGATAGTGGCGGGCTATCCTGATAATATGCACGAGTTTTTGCATGCCAATCCCGGTTTGCTTTCCCGCTTCGACATGACCATTCATTTTGACGATTACAAGGTGGATGAGCTCTACGACATTGCCCTGAGCATGTTTGAGCAGGAAGGTCTGCATTTAGACCTGGCGGCACAACAACAATTAAGAAGCTACTTGGAACATCTTTACCGGACAAGGAATAAATACTTTGGCAATGCCCGCTCCGTAAGGAAAGTGGTACAGCAGGCTGTGCGCCATCAGCATTTGCGTATGGCTTCTTTGCCCAAAGAGGCGCGCACACCTGAAGTGCTGGAAACGGTTACTATAGAAGACCTGCGCGACCTGATGACTTCTTCGAATGACAAAGAGGAAGGGCTGGGCTTCCGTTTGAGTGGTGGGGGGGCTTAGGTTTCATTTCACCTTCTTCGTATGGAAATAAAAAAAGAGGGCATTTGCCCTCTCTTGCCATTTATTGACAGCTTTTTTACAAAAGTGCTTCGGTAAGCTTTCTTACCAACTGTAGACTCACTTCCTGCTGGGCTTTTTTGTAGGCATCCAAGCCTGCCTTTTCGTAGTCGGTTTGAAAACCTTTGATGTTGTCCAGTACGGTGCTCATGATTTCGCGTTGTGTGGCAGGGTCTATCGCTACCGCCTTAATGCTGAGCTTGCTGATATAAATAGCTCCGCTGCGTGAAAGCGCTTCGGTGTTGGCTTCAATAGACAGCACCACATCGGCACCTTGGGGTGTGCGGCTGAATTCCACTCCTTTTTTGCTCAACTCGTTTTTTATGTACTGCTCTACAATATTGTTGTCGAGAGCTTTGCCCAAGTTGTATTCTTTTGATTCTATGTAAACGACGGGCTTTTCAATATGAATGGTAACTGTAGCTTTGGGGGTGGAAAAGCGCTCAATAAGAAAACGTTCAAGCTTGTCGCTTTCTTTGACCTTGGCAATTTGCATGAGGTCCGGTGCTACGATGAGGTGGAGAGTCCCCGTAGCGCTGATGGCTTTTTTGAGTTCGAGACCGGCAGTGCCGTTTGCGTCAGTAGTGGGGGGGCAACTCAACAAGCCCTCACCGCCTTGGAAATAGCTGTGCAGGGGCCAATAAGCCAATGTTTGTTGATTAGCCACGGTGGCTTTCAATTTCAGCAATTGAGGCCGGCTGTTGCGACGCTTAAGACGCACCTCTTGCGGTGTTATTTGAAGGTCGATTTTATTCAATATGTTTTGAATGCCGTAGTAAGCTTCTACCATCAACGAGCGGGATTCGCCGTTTACATTTATTTCAAGGTTTTCGCCCCAATAATTTTTTATGGCAAACAAGGCTTGAAAATAGCCCTCCATGGCTTCTGTCCATTGGCGGCGTTGCTCTGCCTCTTTGGCTTTTTGATAAAAAGCAAAGGCGGTCTGGCGTGCGTTTTCTTTTTTCTGTTCCTGCTGGCGTGCATACTCGGCTTTCGACAGGCGGTAATATACCCAATAGCGCTCGCCGTCTTCGTAGGTATCTACTATTTCAAAGTTTTCGATTTCGGCAGTGGCAGTGGTTTTTATGTTCGACTCATACTCTTCGCGAAAGCTGCCGTTTTTGTCTAACTGATAAAGAAAGGAAGTGCTGGAAACAGTTACTTTTATTTCCGAAATGAGGTCTTGCAGTGCATTTTTTTTGGCAGTTTCCTGGTAGTCGGGCTGCCGCATGCTTGCACTGCCAATGCCTATGTAATAGACCGAAGAGATGGGGCGTGCCTTGACCCACTCCGGGCGGTCGTCTTCAATATTTTGGGCAGATGCCGGCACGCTCTGCTTTTGGCAGGCGAGCGTGCCCCACAGCAGTACCCACATACAAAACAGGTAAATCGATTTAGTTTTCATATTCCGTTTCAACATAGTGAATGACATTATTTACACATTGTTCTGCAATACGTTCTAAAAGCGGATCGAGCATGCCTTGGGTGGAGTTGAGTTGCCGCTTGGCAGTGAATAGGTTATACAACTCTTTGCGAGCAGAGGAAGAGGTGTTCACGCCGACATCGCTGCCGGGATACAAGTTTTTATAGTCGCCGCGATAAGTGGCATAGTGAATGTGGTCGCTGCTGGATTGGCGTGCGATATTGGAGAAAATGATTTTTCCCGTTTCCGAAGAAATCAAATAATACTGCACACTTACTTCTACGGTTTTGGATTGTTGGTACTCTGTATAGTTGGTTTTACGATAACGCACCTCATATACGGTTTTATTGGTAGTGGTATCGGTAACTTTTACCTTATAGGCTTCATAAGCTATTTTATTTACTGCTTGCAGGGGCGTTTGCTCTATAGAAACATTGATAATTCGAGCAGCCAATACGGCTTTGGCGCCCAACAGCTTGCCGGCTTCAGCAGCCGTGCCTTCATTCACTACGCCTGTCATGCCCAATTGCTGCTCGTTGAGAAATTTGTCTATGTTGTCGCGATCGACTACCTCTATAAGCGGATGCTTGTTGTTGACCAAGCGGTTGATGATGCGCCCGCGTAGACTTTCGGCGTAGGGGCGGTTGTTGTAATTGCCGGGAATGACCGGCAGCACACTGACCGTGAGCATGGCTTTACGGCGGCAATACTCGCGCAGCTGGCGGACATCCTTATAATCAGGTAAGTTGCGGTATATTTGGTCGAACTTATAGAAGGCTTGTTTATATTTCTCTTCGTTCATCAGGCGGTTGCCCTCGCGATAAATGGGCTCATAGGTGCTGGTTTGTTTAAGCTTTTTAACGTCTTTGTAATTGGGGTCTATGCTAAGAATTTCTTCAAAAATATTGTTTGCTTCATCGAACTGCTCTTCAAGCAATTTTTTAGTCCCTTCCTGATAGCGTTGTGCAAGATATATACCTTTCGATTCTTCAAAGTATTGGCGGTGGGTAGGTGGAATCCGGAGTTGTACGGAATGCTGTGCCACCTGCTGTTGAAACGCTTGCGCCTTCAGAAAAGCGTAAACAGTTTCGCGATGTTGTCCGTTGGCATGCGCTTGAAACACTTCGCTCAGGTAATCGTCCAGCACGCGTTCGCCCACGCGCTTCAGTCCCATTTGGGCTTCTGTTTTGCGGGGATTGCGCCGGATGGCTTCCATATAGCTGTTGGCAGCTTCCAGATACATGCGTGATTGCTCGAAGGCAATGCCTTGCTTTAGATATTTTTTAGCACCGCTGCAGCCGGCCAATAGGCTAAGTATGCATAAGCAACAAAAAAGTAAGTAGTTCTTCATAATCTTTTGACATTGGTTCCTTTGCTTCAATAAGCTAAGAAAAAATGTGCCAAAAAGTGTCTTTTTGAAGCATAAAAAACAAAAAATGTCAAGGGCGGTATTCAAAAGCCCCAATATCGGGTTGGTTATCGCGGGGCAAGCCTTCTATGTCGTTGGTTATGGAGGTGGGTAAGCCCCGGTCAATGAGTGGTGAGTTTTCAGCCGGCCGCAAATTCAAGGCGCGTTCATCTTGAAAAAGTACGCCGGAAGGGTTTACCTGATTTTGATTGTTGCCGGGGTTCAGTACTTCGGCAGAATAAGTGGCTGTTTTGAATACATTATGAGCCGCTTGTAAGCTTAGACCGGGTCCAATGAAAAATATTTCATCGGACAGACTGCCCCAAAATACCGAATTAAACAAGCTGATGCTCATGGGGGGGGCGTCGTCGTTTTGAAAAAAGACAGTGCCCGGCTCGTTGTTCCGGAAGAAATTGTATTCATAATTGGCAAAAGTGCAATGCACCAGCTCATAACTGCCCCCGTCGTTGGCTTGAAAAAGGCGTTCAATGCAATTGCTGATGATGGTATTGTACAGGCGCATTTGCGTGTTAAAAGCAATGCAACCGGCCACGGAGGCATGATAAATCTGACAAGCGTTTATATCTACTTCCGTATCGCTGCATAAGATGCCTATTTCGGCATTGCGCAGTGTACAGTAGTTCAACAGGTGACGACCGGTGCCGGGATAGAGCAAAAGCCCGCGCCAAGTGCCTACAGCTCTTTCGTACAACGGCTCTTGGCGGAAGCCACCTATCACCACCGAGTCGGCCGGGGTGCCATTGATGATGAGCGTACCGAAGACATGCAGGGCAGCGCGATTATAAGCATAAACACGTGCCCCGGCTTCTATGGTAAGGCTACAGCCCGGCGCCACACTCACCGAATCGTAGAGAATATAAGGCCGGCCGGCGTCCCATACGGCATCGCAGGCAATGGTGCCGCTGATATGGGCTACGGTCTGCCCCCAGCTGATGAGCGGCACTTTCTGTTGGTTGCTGTTGGTTTCGAAAAGCAGTTCATCATAAAAAAGTTCCGGCTCTTGGTTTTGGCTGTTGCCCGGCAGGGTGGCCGACACCAGCACGCGCAGGCTGTCGCCGGCACGCAGAAGCACGTTTTCCCAAAGGCTGCCTTCTTTGCCATTGATGATGACCCGATAGGGCGAAGTGCTGCCCCCTTGGAGCGTAATGCGCCGGATGCGTACGTTTTTGCTGTTTTTATTGTAAACACTGAAACGATAAGTGGGGGTGGTCAGGTCGGTGAATACCGTATCCAATATGATGGCATCATTTGAGAATGAAAGCTTGAGGCTTCCATCGGAAGAAACAGGCTCTTCCAAGCCTTGGCATGCAACCAATAGGCTTAAAAGAGCCAAAAAAACATACGAATACCGCCCTTTGAATCTCATCTTTATTGCACGCTTCCTTCCTTCAGTTTTTCGGCATTATCGGCAATGCGCAGGGCATCAATGATTTCTTCCAGCTCACCATCCATCACTGCCGGCAGGTTGTAGAGGGTCAGACCAATACGGTGGTCGGTTACGCGGCTTTGCGGAAAGTTATAGGTGCGTATTTTTTCGGAACGCTCGCCCGTTTTTACCATCGAACGACGTTGCTCGCCTACTTCTTTGTTGTGCTTTTCCAGCTCGAGTTCATAAAGGCGGGCACGCAGCACCTTCATTGCTTTTTCTTTGTTTTTTATCTGCGACTTCTCATCTTGGCAGCTTACTACCACGCCCGTAGGCAGGTGGGTAATACGCACTGCCGAATAAGTAGTGTTTACCGACTGCCCGCCGGGACCCGAAGAACAAAACGTATCGATGCGCAGGTCGTTCGGGTTGATTTCTACATCTACTTCTTCCATCTCGGGAAGCACCGCCACACTGGCGGCAGAGGTGTGCACCCGCCCTTGGGTTTCGGTAGCCGGCACCCGCTGTACGCGGTGTACCCCCGACTCATACTTCAAAGTGCCATAGGCGCCACTGCCCATTACCGAGGCAACAATTTCTTTGTATCCGCCGGAAGTGCCCTCGGTGTAGTCGAGTATTTCCATCTTCCATCCCTGCTTCTCCGCAAAGCGCTGGTACATGCGGAAAAGATCGCCGGCAAAGAGGGCTGCTTCATCGCCGCCTACTGCCGCCCGTATTTCAAGGATGGCGTTTTTATCGTCGTTGGGATCTTTGGGGATAAGCAGCAGCTTCAGCTCTTCTTCCAACTGCTCTTTGGCAGGCAGCAGCTCATCGAGCTCCATTTTAGCCATCTCGCGAAACTCTTCGTCTTTCTCGTTGGCTAAAATGTCTTTGGCATTTTGAATGTTTGATAAAACAGATTTATATTTTTTATAGGCATCTACGATTTTTTCCAGCTCTTTGTATTCTTTGCTGAGCTTGGTGTAGTTGTCCATGTCACTCATGACATTGGGGTCGCTCATTTGGCGACTTACTTCTTCGAAACGTTCAACAATCGCCTCTAATTTAGCTATCAGGTCCATATAAATTTTGCGTCTTTAAAAAACAGCTTTTGCAAAATTAACTAAAATTTAACTAAATTGATATTCCTAAACGGGCCGGAAGCCCTACCTTTGGAGCAAGCAAGGCAAAAAATTGAAAAAACCATTTTAAAACATACAAAAACTTGACTGATTGGCGTTTACGATTCACATAAATTGCCTTATCTTTGTCAACCAATCGCTTATAAGAAAAAAGCAAACATAAATACTATGAAGACAATTCGATTGTTGTGTTTATCGGCTGTAATGACACTGTTCGTGCAATATGCACAGGCGCAAGGGGGGGATTACAAGTTCCACAACATTTTTATTTACAACTTTACAAAGTACATTGTTTGGCCCTCTGACTATCAACAAGGCGATTTCGTAATAGGTGTTTTGGGGGCGTCGCCTTTGACCAATCAGTTGAAGTATTGGGCGGGTAAAAAGAAAGTGCGCGGTGTGCAACCTATTGTAGTGAAGCAATACGAATCGCCCAACGATTTGCGCAACGAAAAAGTGCACATGATATTTATTCCATACTCGAAAAGTGGCTACTTGAAATATGTGCAGGAAGCCGTGAGCGGGAAACCCACGCTGATTATCACTGAGAAAAACGGCTTGGCGCTCCAGGGAAGCATGATCAACTTTGTGGTGCGTAATGGGCGTTGGACCTTCGAAATCAATGAAGAAGCCACGGAAAAAGCAGGTTTAAAAGTATCGAGCCAGCTGCTGCGGGTAGCCATTCGGGTACGCTAACCGAAAAACGTCTTGTATTTGCTGCCACCTTGCCGGTCAAATGGTGAGGTGGTATTTTTGTATAAACCGGTGCGATGGCTTGATTGAAGCTAAGCACTTCAGGAAAATATTTATTTTTTCGAATGCACTCTTAAGCTTGTAGTTCTTTTTCTTTTTTGTTAAAAAAGCGTATTTTTAAGCAAAATAGTCGCATCAACAGGCAAACATATGAAACGAAAAGGGCTAACTATACGCGGAAAAATACTTTTAGGCTTTGTTTTGGAAGTACTTATTTTCGCTGTTTATGGTGTGTATGGTATTGTTACCGTACAGAACAATGCGGTAAAAATAGATGAATGGAACCGGGTCATAGACCCCTCTTTGGATGCCATCAAAGACTTAAAACTGCTGGTAGTCAACTCGCAGCGTCTTACCTTCTCTTTCATCTATTCGCCCCCGCAAGCACCCACACTCGAGGAAGACAAGCAGGCGCTGCAGAACTTGCACGAGCAGGAATATCCTCAATTGAAAGAGCGTATCAGCACACTCACCGGCTTTTGGAAAGACAGCACACAGGTAGAGCAAATGGAGAATGCCTTTCAGAGAGTGGAAGCGCTCATGGCAGATCAAAAAGTGGCACTTAGCACTTTCCGGACGGTAGATGACCGGAACGACTTCCTGAAAATATCGAATCTGAACCAGTTGGTAGAAGACAAACTGCTGCCGGCTACCTCTGTCATTTTGGGCGACCTGGACAAAATCGAGCAAGCCAAGAAGCAGGAGAAAGAAATCTATCACGACGACGTGGTGGAGGCATTTCAAAACCTAAAACTGCAGACCATCTTGCTGGTGTTATTCATTACCTTCGTAGGTTTGATATTGGCATGGTTGGTAACCAACGATATCGTATTGCCCATTGAAAAAATCAATGCAGTAATTGCGCGCCTGAGCCGTGGGGAACTGCCCGAAGAAAGCGAAATAGATACGATAAGCAAGCGGAGCGATGAAGTGGGCGAGATAGCCCGTTCGGTGTATAACCTGGTGAGCGGGCTGCGTTCGGTAGCTGCCTTTGCCGAAAGCATTGGTCGCAAAGAGTACGATGTGCCCTTTAAGCCACTCAGTGAAAATGACGTTTTGGGGAACGCCCTCATAAACATGCGTGACAACCTCGCCAAAATGACCACGCTGGAGACACGCCAAAACTGGGCAAACCGTGGTTTGGCAGAGTTTAGTAGAATTCTGCGCGAAAGCAGTGATGATGTGGAGCACATGGCCGATGTGGTAATTTCGGAGTTGGTTACTTATCTGAAAGCCAATCAAGGCGGTTTCTTTATTGTGCGCGAAGACGAAGAGGGGGAAGAAGAGCCTTACTTGGAGCTGGTGGCTTGTTATGCATGGGATAAAAAACGTTTTCTTGAAAAGAAAATTTATAAAGGCGAAGGATTGACCGGGCAGGTATGGCAGGAAGGTGAAATGCTTTACCTCGAAGACGTGCCCGATGACTATGTCATGATTACTTCCGGTCTTGGCAAAGCCAATCCTAATAGCATTTTGATTGTGCCTTTGAAAGCAGCCGATGTGGTGTATGGAGTCATTGAGTTGGCTTCTTTCGATAAGTTTGAAGACTATCAGCGGGAGTTTGTGGAAAAAGTAGCAGAAAGTATTGCGGCTACCTTGGCCATGCTCAAAAACACCGAACAAACGCAGCGCCTGCTTGAAGAAAGTAAGATGCTGGCTGAGCGTATGGCAGCGCAGGAAGAGCAAACACGCCAGTATATTGAAGAAATGCAGGCAACGCAGGAAGAATTGGCACAACGTCAGCTGTTGGCTGAAAGCAAAGAGCGGGTTATTTATTCCAATGCCATTGTGTTGCATGTCAACAAACGGTTCCAAATCACGCAAGCCAACGAGCTGGCCTCGCAGGTGCTATACTATGCACCCGAGGAGCTCAAAGGCATGACACTGAATGAACTGTTCGCTTCCGAAGCCAAATACGAAGAAATGCGCATGCAGCTGTCACGGGGACAAAGCTGGCGCGGTATTGTAACCATCCGTGCCAAGTCGGGCGATGAGTTGTGGGTGAAAATACTGGCGGGCACCATTCAAAACGGAGAAAGCACTGAGTATATGATCGTGCTTGATGATATCAATGAAGCCCGTTTGCTGCATGTGAACTAAGTGTTTTTAAAAAAAACAGGAAAATGAAACGAGTGGTTTTTTTCTGTGGGTGGATAGCCTTGCTATCCACTTTTTGTTGCGCTTGCGAGGTGAAAACCATCAAAGAGGCAGGCTATGATGTAGAAGCCATCCGGGAAGAAATGGAGTTGCGCAAAGTCAAGCGCATCACGCCGGCAGAGTTTGTTTCTTGGGTAGATGAGCATGGTAGCGAAGCGGTGGTGGCACTGAATCGCTATTTGGGCACCTGTTTGCAACAGACTACTTTTGCAGCCTGCAAACAGCAAATGCGGCCTTATGCCGACAGCCTTGCCCGCGTTCATGGCTTTCGTTACGAGTACTTGGATAGCCAAGACTTACAAGAAAAGGTGCGTGCAGCCAAAAGCGAACAAGAAAAGCAACTGTGGACGGCTTATCTCTATGCGCTCGAACAAGACAATGACTTGCATACCAACGTGCAGTTTATGAAAGCACGCAGGGAGTATTGGTACACAGCGCCCTTTGTGTTGTATGAAGAGTTTCGTGAAAAGTCGCAAGCCAAAGAAGTGGTGAGCGGCTTGTGGCTGTTGCGGTTTCCGCAGAAAGAAATTGTGAAGCGATTCAAGTAAAGGAAACTATTCTGTAAGCAGGAAAGTTGAAAATAGAAGACCTCAAAATAAAACTCACTATGGTAACGATTACCGATAAAGCGAAAGAAAAACTCATACAACTGCGCGCCGGCGAAGGCAAAGATGAAAGCTATCATTTGCGCGTGGCAGTAAAAGGCGGCGGCTGTTCGGGCTTGATGTATGACCTCTCTTTTGACAACCAAATACAGCCCGGTGACGAAGTGTTTGAAGACAAAGGCATTAAAATCTTAGTGGACAAGCGCAGCCTGCTCTATTTGTTGGGGACTACGCTCGATTATTCCGACGGTCTGAATGGTAAAGGGTTTCAGTTTATCAATCCCAATGCGTCGCGTACTTGCGGCTGTGGCGAAAGCTTCGCCGTGTAGCACATAACCAATGCGATGCCTTCTGTTATGGATTAAGAGCCTTTCCATAGGCGGGAAGGCTCTTTTTTTATTTATTGAGCTTTTCGATGATTAATCAGTGGCATTGTCCACGCCCTGCAAAACAAGGGAAGGGTCCAGCAGCCCTATAATGGGTTCTATCTGCTGCATGTGCTTCTTTACAAGCGTAATTTCCTGAGGTGAGGCGGCTTTTTGTAATATATAATCAAGCTCTTGTTGTGTTTTCTCGACTTTCTTGCGCCACTTTTTACTTTCGAAGTTGTCGAAAGCACGGCTGCTTTCTTTGGCTTGTTGTATAGACTTCTTTATTTCTTCTTTTGTGCTTTCATCTATGTTGGGGTCCTGAAGCATGCTTTCCATGGCGTGGCTATATTCCTGCATTTGTGTCTCATACTCTTCTTTGATATGTCGCGGGTCCGCCATTTCTTTGCCCTTTAGTACTGTAAAAACAAAAGCAATTTTACGCCCTGTCCGGTAGAACTCTTCCGCATCCCATCCGGTAGCTTCTATAGCATGCTTTACTTCGCTACGTAATTGATGCTTGCGCGTAAACGCCGTCAGTGCCTCTTCGCCGGCAACCTCCTTTACGGTTTGTGTTGCATCAATAAAAGACGATAGCTTGTCTTCAGTGAGACGCTGTGCTTTGAGTATAGCCAACAACTTGCGTTCGCTTGCATCCAGTTGTGCTTCCAGGTGGGCATATTTCGTTTTGTCCGTGAGGCTTCCCATGCCTTCACTACCATTGCTGCTGTCGCAGCCGGCTGTCAGAAGGCAAAGCATGAAAAACAGAAAAGACCATATCGAAGAGTTAGCTTTCATAGTTTCTTGCTTTTTTTAAGAAGTTGCGCCGCACAAGCCATCCAATCAGAGCGATGATGCCCCCCAAAAGAAGCAAAAACAGATGCAGGAAATTACGTTCCCAAAAAGCGTCTATTTGTGCTTCAGCCGGATTATCCGGGTTGTAAATAACCGGTACCTTATCGCCTATACTATACTTAAACATGTCTTGATTTACTTCCAGATCACTCCTGAAAGTAATTTTTTCGCCCGATTGGGTATAAAACTCCACGGCGGGAGAGCGATAAATACCGTTCTCATAGATATCGACTACTGTCCCTTGTGTGCGAATTCCGCCACTGTTGAGTGCACGCGCCTGCAGCAAGGCCTGCGCTCCCCAAAACATGAGGCCGGCACCCATAAACATCAATACTATACCTACAAAAGAAACTCTTCGATAAGCATTCATAGTCGAGGTGTTTTAGGGTAAACGTATATCTCTTGCCGGAGTGTGCTTTTTCAAACACGCGGGGGCTTTGCCAGAAGGTGAGAGGCGATACTTGACCCCGTCCGCAGTGTTTTATTTATGCAAACTATTGACTATTGCAAAGAAAATGTTTCTTAATAGATAGCGGGGCTTAGGAGATCTGCTACCTTTTCGATGTTTTTTTTATGCTTCCTGATAAGCTCAACTTCTTCTGGTGCTGCCATTTTTTTGTAAAGGACTTGTCCTATTGCTTTTTCACCTGCTTCAAAGCCTTCCTTCGATTCTTTGCTTTGTAGCTCCTTTTGTTTTTGCCTTATCTCTTCCATCTGCTCCTTGATGTGTTCTTTCTGGCTTTCCGGAAAATTGGGATCTTGAAGCATTTTCTCGTACATATCGGAGGCGCTTTCAAGGCTTGACACAGCTGTTGAGTGCGCTCCGACAAGTGTCCATATGCCGGCTACTTTGTGGTATATCCAGTAAAACTCATCCGGCTCCCAGCCTGCTTCCCGGATAGCCTGAATTACTTCCGGGCTCGACTTCTGCTCTTTTTGAGTAAAACGAAGCAGGGCCTCCCTACCCGTTTTTTGCTTTAGCGTCTGCATGGTTTCTATAAACGAAAGCAGTTTTTTTTCTGTCAGGGTGTGTTTTTTGATGTTGGCCAAAAACTGAAGTTGTTCTTCATCCATGCCGGCTTCAAGAGCAGCATCTGCCATTTTTTCAGATAGGGTGTTCGATAACCGGTCGCCGCTATCTTCACCGTCGCCAGAGCAGCTGCTTATTAATAAAAAGCAGCCAACAGCTAAGCATGCGAATAATACAGTAGTGATTTTTTTAATGACCATAGTCTTTGGATTGTTTGTTGAAAGAATGGCACAGCTGGATGTTGCATTAGTGGCAGAGCGAATGGCAACCGGGAGGTACGTTCTATTTGAGGCAACCGTGACACACTGCACCGATGTAGTGGGATTTCTAATTATAAGATAGAAACTTTTAGGCTGAGTAACAAATATGCAAAAGTGAAATATGCCCTTTTTTGAAAAAATGCCGCTTGTCAAAAAAGAAAGAATACCTGTTGAAGAGGTTATAATAAGTTTATATTCTTTTAAAAAGAAAAATATGAGAATAAGTGCTTTGTTTTGCAGTAGCTTAGTTGCTTATGTGCCAATGATTTTGTAAATTATGTAAAGGGATATTGCCAAGGCAAAAACACATCAGTTTACTTTGAAATTTTATCTTTGCAAGCCTGTTTCTTCTTCATCAATCTTATTCAAAGCTGAATTTTATGATAGACCTGTCAAGCGCTTATTATCATACCGAACACGTGAATATGTTTTACGTGTCTGCCCCTGAAAACTGGTTGGAGATGCGATGGAAGGGGCACATTTCGTTTGCTGAAGTGCAGGAAGCCATGCAGAAGGCATTGAAGATTTTAAAAGAAGTGAAAAGCAACAAGTTGCTTTCAGACCACAGGGCAGTAACGAACTCTTGGGACTCAGCCAACCGCTGGATTGTGGAAAAATGGGTAAGCGATGCCCAGAGCTTACGCCTTCGATACGTTGCTTTTGTGGCACCGGAAGAACTGTTGCCACGCATTTCACTGGACAATTTGTATCGCATGTTGATGCGGCGGCGGCCGGAGTTGGAAGGAAAAGTGCGCATCTTTAAAGACGTGGAAGAAGCGCGCAGCTGGCTGCGAACCATGGCTCTGAGTTAAGAGCTGCTTACAGCTGTTTCGCTTTTGAAAAAAATAAAGGCATGCAAACATTCACCGGAAGGGGTTTGCATGCCTTTATCCTTTCCGGCGGGCAGAATTACAGGGCAATCTCTTTCGCAGCAAATTTCATGGGATAGGAAGTATTCACCTCACCTTTTACTATTTTTTGCAATTTGCGCTTAATCAGTCGTTTCTTCAGAGGTGAAAGGTAATCAATGAACAGCTTGCCTTCGATGTGGTCGTATTCATGCAATATCACACGGGCAGTAAAGCCGTCATATTCTTCTTCATGTAGCTGCCAATCTTCGTCAAAGTAGCGGATTTTAACACGTTCCGGACGGTTTACATTCTCACGCACATCCGGTATGCTCAGACAGCCTTCCTCCATTGTCCACTCTTCACCGCCGGTTTCGATTATGACGGGGTTGATGAACGCTTTTTTAATATACTGCTCCTCTGTATCTGCTTCCTCTTCTTCTTCTTTCAAATGCAGGGTGTCCACTATAAACAGGCGAATGGCTTTGCCTATTTGTGGAGCAGCCAAGCCTACGCCATGGGCTTGGTACATCGTTTCAAACATATCTTCGATAAGCTGCTTGAGGTCGCTGCCTTGAGCAATATCTTCTGCTTTTTTACGCAACACGGGGTCACCGTAAGCTACAATAGGGTAAATCATATTTTTATGAACTGTTTGCTGTAACAAAGATACAAACAAAATTGCTTAGAGGCGCTGCTGTAGAAACTCTTGCAGCAGCAATGTGGCAGCCATGCGGTCTATGTTCTCTTTGCGGCGGCGGTATTTTTGCTTGGTACCACCGGCAATCATTGCCCGCACGGCATCTTTGGAACTCCCGTATTCATCTACGAGGTGTACCTGAACCGAGGGGTATCGTTTTTTTAATTCCTGGATGAAGGCGTCGATGGCAGCGGTGGAGTCGGTAGGGCTGCCATCGGCTTTGAGCGGGTAGCCCACAACAAATGCTTCTACTTCTTCTTTTTGCATGTAACCGTGCAGGAAGTCCCAAAGGTGGGCAGTGGCTACCGTTTCCAGAGGCGAGGCGATGATTTGAAGCGGGTCGGTTACCGCCAAGCCGGTTCTTTTCATGCCGTAGTCAAATGCCAAAATACGCGCCATAATGCCGCCTGTTTAGTCATGAATAAAAGGAAGAACACTTTCCAGCTGCATGCCCCGCGAGCCTTTGATAAGTATATGGTAGCCGTGCCAGTGTTGGTCCGACAACCAGTTATGCAGCGAAAACTTATCGGGAAAATAGTAGGCAGCCGGCAGGTGGCGCAAGGCTGCTTGTATTTCCTTACCGTAAAGCACCACTTTGTCGAATTGGAAAGAGGCTACCAAGCGCCCCAGCTCTTCATGCGCTTGTTGACTATAAGTGCCCAGTTCAAGCATGTCGCCCAGAATCAGCATTTTAGGGCGTTGTGGCAGACGTGCGAAGCTCTGGATAGCCTGCTCCATAGAGCTTGGGTTGGCATTGTAGGCATCCAGTATGATGCGCACTTGCCCCTGCTCAATAAGCTGTGAGCGTTGGTTTTGTGGAGTATAAGTGGCAATCGCTTGTAGCGCTTCGTGCCCCGGCACGCCGAAGTGCAAGCCTATGCAATGGGCAGCAGCTATGTTGTCGAAGTTGTATTCACCAAAAAGCCGGGTTTGAAATACATTGCCTTCGTTGTCCCGGATACTGACAAAGTAGTTTCCTTCGGCAAGCGCAATGCCCGCCGGGTATTCTATTCGATGGGGCAGCCGGCTTGCCATGCGCATCAACCACTCATCGCGGCTATTGACAAAGGCAGTCCCTTCGTGTTGCAACAGGTAATAATACAGCTCGCTATTGGCACGGGCAACACCTTCCAAGCTGCCGAAGCCTTCGAGATGGTCCATGCCTATATTGGTGATGAGTCCGTGGGTGGGGGCTGCTATTTCGCACAGGGCTGCTATTTCGCCTTCGTGGTTGGCGCCCAGTTCTATGACAGCTATCTCGGTATCAGAGGGCATGCGCAAGAGGGTCAACGGCACGCCTATGTGGTTGTTGAGGTTGCCCGGAGTGGCAAAAGCACGATAGCGGCAGGCAAGTGCCAGCCGGGTGAGCTCTTTGGTCGTTGTTTTGCCATTGGAACCGGTAATGGCTATGACAGGAATATTGAATTGTTTTCTGCGATGATGCGCCAACGCTTGTAGCGCCTGCAGGCTGTCTTCTACCAGATGGCAGCGCGCATCTGCCCGGGCTATGGCAGGGTCATCGACGATCGCCGCCATGGCACCTGCCTGCAGTGCTTGTAAAGCAAATTGATTGCCATCGAAGCGCTCGCCCCTTAATGCCCAAAAGAGTTGCCCTGCTTGCAGGCTGCGCGTGTCGGTACAAATGCCTTGACTTTCTTTATAGAGCCGGTAGAGCTCCGCAATGGAAGTGTACATGTCGTCTTATTTAGAGCCGGATGCTGCCGCCAAAGATACGAAAGTTTGCAGCTAATTGCCTGCTTCCATGCTTTGGCTTTGTGTGGTTGAAGTCTGTAAAACGGGCAGGGCTTTCGCATGAGTAGAAAGATAAAAGCTGAAACGGGTGCCTTCATCTACTTTGCTTTTTACTTCTATTTCGCTGTGGTGCGCCAAGATGATTTGCTTGACGATGGCAAGCCCCAGCCCACTGCCGCCGCTCTCTTTCGAACGGCTTTTTTCCACACGATAGAAGCGCTCAAATATGCGGTGCAGGTGCTTTTTGGGAATGCCCACGCCGTTGTCTTCAATGACCACCTGGCAAAAGTCTTTGCTTGGCTGCAAACGCACACGCACAAAGCCGCCTTCTTTACCATATTTAATGCCGTTCTCTACCAGGTTTACAAAAACCTGCCGGATACGCTGTGGGTCAGCCCATGCCTTGCATTGTCCGGGCGACTCCAGCTTCAGCTCGATTGCACGTGCCGCTGCTTTATTTTGCAGTTGTTCGAACACATCCGCACAGATGCGGTGCAGGTCCACTTCTTGAAAATTCATTTGAATGACACCTGTTTCCATCTGCGAGAGCATGAGCAGGTCTTGGACCAGGTGCTCGAGTCCTTCGAGGCTTTTGTTTGCCCTTTCCAGAAACACATAGCGCACTTCTTCATCGTCAATGGCGCCATCCAGCAGGGTTTGTATGTAACCTTGTGCGGCGAAAATAGGGGTTTTGAGCTCGTGTGATATGTCAGCAATGAACTCGCGCCGGAAGGCTTCCAACTTTACCAGGTCGTCAATTTCCTTTTGTTTCTTGGCTGCATAGCTATATATCTCTTTGTGCAGGTCTTGCAGCGGTCCCGATATGGTAGCCAATTGCCGCTTGGCAAGCTTAAAGTCTTTCTTTTTGATTTTGTTGAGTGAGGTGTACAGTTGATTCACTTCGCGAAAGATGAGCAACTCCAAAGCCAAAGTGTTGAGTATGACACCGGCCGCAAAGGCAATGCCGAAGCACGTAACAAGCAACCAGGGGTGGCTTTCAGGAAACAGCGAGACAAAAAGGGTCGTAAGGCCGGCAATACATGCCGATATGAACACAGCCCATCGTTTGGGTGAACGAAGCATATGATTTATGGTCTTAACAGTTCAAAACTACTTTTGGCTTTTTTTACTCTATGGAAAACTTATAGCCCACGCCCTTGACTGTCTTAATATAGTTGTCGCCGATTTTCTCGCGTATTTTGCGCACATGCACATCTACGGTGCGGGTGAGAATGAACACATCATCGCCCCATATGTTCTGCAGCAGCTCTTCGCGGCTAAATACCTTGTCGGGGTGTTGTGCCAAAAAGAAAAGCAATTCAAACTCTTTGCGGGGGAGTTCCATGTCCTGGCCGCGCAAGCTAACCAAATACTTATCGCGGTCAATGACAAGGTCACCAATTTCTATGCGGTTGCCCTGAAACTCACGACTACGCTTGGTTTCCCGCTTCAATACGGTGGCAATACGTGACATGAGTGCCCGTATGCGTATGGGTTTGGTTTGGTAATCGTCGGCGCCAATGCCAAAGGCTGCTATTTCGGAATACTCTTCGCTGCGGGCTGTAAGATAGAGCAAGTAGGTGTCTTCGTTTTCTTCTTTGATGCGTCGTCCGGCTTCTACGCCATCCATTTTGGGCATCATGATATCCATGATGATGAGGTCGGGACGAAACTGCCGGGCTACTTCTACCGCTTCTTGTCCGTCGAAGGCCGTTCTTACTTCGTAGCCTTCCTTTTTTAAGTTATAACTCAATAAATCAACAATATCCCGTTCATCGTCAACTACTAACACCTTGTAAGGGCTTGTGCTCATAGTGTATGTGTGTTTTTGTTTTGTGGTAAAATTAAGTTTTTTTAATCAAATGATAAGTGACAAGTGTTTGATTGACAAAATTTTAACTCTTTGGTAATGATTTCTTTACGCCCCCTTACGGCTGCCATAGCTAAGTGCGCGGAAATCAATGTACTATGTCTTCAAATAGCCACTGCAGGGCTTCTTCTTCGTCTTGGAAATAGCGAATGGGGGGAAGCGACAAGCCGCGCTCCGGTACTTTCTTATTGAGCTGTACGTGCAAACTCAGCTCGCCGAAAGCATTCCGGAATGGCAAAATAGCTACGCGAAAGGGGAAGGGGATGCGGGCAATGGCTTGCGGATACCACTCTTCGTAGGTCCAGCGTATTTCTTCGACTGTCTGCAAGGCGGCATCTTGCAAGTCAATGAGCCAGCGTTTTAGTGCCTGCTCTTTTGCCAGACGCACACTTTCATTCCACACCTGCCGGTGCTCTTTTGAGGGGGCAAAGCCCCACCATTCTACCGTAATCAATCCTTTAGAAGCATCTATTTTTATACAGCTGTGTTCGCTCCGGAAAACTGTTTGCATGGGTTCCCTATGTTTGTTTTTCGCCAATAATTTTTCCGTCCAGCATATACACGATGCGTTGGGTATAGTGTGCCCATTGCTCGGCATGGGTAACCATCACAATAGTGAGGCGTTGGGCTCGATGCAACTCTTGCATCAGCTGCATGACCTGCACACTTTCGGTACTGTCTAAATTACCGGTGGGCTCGTCGGCAAGCAGCAGAGAAGGGCGGCTTGCCAAAGCACGCAGCAGTGCTACTTTTTGCTGTTGTCCGCCGGAAAGCTCGTAAGGGTAGGCATGGCGCCGGTGCCACAGGCGCAGCCGCTGCATCCATTCTTTGAGCTCGGCAGGGTCGAAAGTCGCTTTTTGCTTTTTATAGCGCAGCGGCAGCATGATGTTTTCATACACATTCAGCTCTTCCACCAGATTGAATTGCTGAAACACCATGCCTATGTAGTCGCGGCGCAGCGTGGTACGTCCCTTTTCGGTAGCCGGCGCCGGCTGCTGTCCCCAGTATATACTGCCGGACGAGGGCACGTCTATCAAGCCCAGCATATTGAGCAAGGTGGTTTTTCCACAGCCCGAAGGTCCCATGACCGCCAGAAAATCGCCGTGGTCTATGCGCAGGTTGAGCCCACGCAAAGCGGGTGTTTGTATGCCGCCCGAGTCATAATATTTGTGCACGTCTTTCAGTTGAATAGGGTAGAGCTCGTCGGCAGTGGTGGGCTGTCGAAATGAAGACCTGTCAAATAGTTTATAAAATTTGTACATTCGCAAGAAGAGGCTTACGCTCAAATATGCAAGATATGGCACAAGCAGCAAAAAAGAAAATACTGATTGTGGATGACGACGAGGATGTGCTATGGGCAGTGAAAATGCTGCTCAAAAGGCAAGGGTGGGAGGTGAGCACCGAGCAGGATCCGCGCCGCATCCCTTTCTTGGTGTCGCAGCATGCTTTTGACCTTATTTTGTTGGATATGAATTTTCGCGAAGACACCACTTCGGGGAAAGAAGGCTTTGAGTGGTTGTCTAAGATATTGGAGATAGATCCGCATGCCGTAGTGATTATGATTACTGCCTATGGCGATGTGGATACGGCTGTGCAGGCTTTGAAGGCCGGTGCCACTGATTTTGTGCTGAAGCCATGGGAAAATGAAAAACTGATTGCTACCGTGCAGGCAGCGCTTAAGTTGCGCGATTCTTACCGTCAAGTGGAGCAGCTGGAACGCAAAAACGAGCAACTCACAGACCTTATCAACCGGGCAGACGTGGAAATGCTGGGTGAGAGCGCCCCCATGCAAAAGGTGCGTCTGCTTATTGACAAGGTGGCTGCCACCGATGCCAATGTGTTGATTTTGGGCGAAAACGGCACCGGTAAACAGCTGGTGGCTAAGATGATTCACCGCAGGTCGAAGCGCGCAGCCAAGCCTTTCATCAGTGTGGACATGGGCGCCGTAAGCGAAACGCTCTTTGAGAGTGAGCTGTTTGGGCACAAAAAAGGCGCTTTTACCGATGCCAAGCAGGACCGTATAGGACAGATGGAGCTGGCGCATGGCGGCACGCTCTTTTTAGATGAAATTGGCAACTTGCCCCTGTCGCTGCAAGCCAAGTTGTTGACCGTGCTGCAAGACAGGCGCATTCGCCGGCTTGGTAGCAATGACTGGATAGACATAGACGTGCGCCTGATTTGTGCTACCAATATGCCTTTGCATGATATGGTCCGGGAAGGCAGCTTCCGCCAAGACTTGCTTTATCGTATCAATACCGTGGAGATTTACTTGCCCCCTCTGCGTGAGCGCAATGAGGATATTCCCCTTTTGGCAGACCACTTTCTCAAGCGCTTCGCCCAAAAGTATAGAAAAGAAGTAAAGCAGTTTTCTGCCGAAGCACTTAAGACATTAACGGCGTACCACTGGCCCGGCAACATCAGAGAGCTGGAGCATGCCATCGAGCGGGCTGTTATCATGGCAGATAAAAGCAGCTTGGACAGCAGCGATTTCGCCTTCCTGCAAAAGACCGCGGCGCCTGCTGCCTTGCCCGGCGATTTGCCTTTGAACTTGGAAGCCTTGGAACGCCAAGCTATTGAGCGGGCTTTGAAGAAGCATCAGGGCAATGTGAGCCGCGCCGCAAAAGAATTGGGCATCACACGTGCCGCCTTATATAGACGTATGGAAAAATATGGACTTTAAATCTCCCTACCGGCAATTGTTTGTGTATGCGGTGCTGGCATGTGTGTTTGTGGGCACAAGCACGTGGAGCTATGAACAGGGGCGCCCACTGACAGCCTTGTTGCTTATGCTGCTTGCTATGGTGGCGTTGGTGCATATGTGGCGTGTTTTGGGGCGTATCGAGCGCAGATGGTGGCTGCTTTTCGATGCATGGGAAGCAGGTGAGCCGCGCCGGCCGGCTGCTTTTCAGCGCTACTATGCGAAAGCCCATGACCGTTGGCTGGCAAGCATGGCGGCATTGCAACAGCAACAAGAAAAACAAGAAGCACGACAGCTGTTTTTAGAAACTTTGCTTGCCAATATAGAGGTGGGGCTTGTGGTGCTGCGCCCCGATGGCAGCATTTACTGGCACAATCCGGCTGCCATGCGTTGGTTGCAACTGCCCCCGGCCGCACGGCATGTGCAGCAGCTGCCCCCGGCATGGGAAGCATGGAAGCAGTGGGTGCTGCAGGCTGCGCATCACGAAGAGCGTTTGTTTGAAATAGCCATGGACCATTCCTTGATGAGTTTCGCTTCGAAAGTGAGCCGCTTTGCAGTATTGGGCGAAGCATTCATAGCCGTAGGTATTCAAAACCTGCAGCATTTGATGGAAGACAAAGAAATGATGGCCTGGCAACAGCTGACCAGGGTGCTTACGCACGAAATCAGCAATTCGGTAACGCCCATTGCTTCCATATTGTCTTCGGTGCGCGAGCTGATGCAAGCCGAAGCTTTGACGGCAGAAGACCATGCCGAAATACAACAAGCATTGGCTTTGGTGGAGCGCCGCGCCCAAGACCTCATCCATTTTGTGCAGGAGTTCCGGAATTTAACCAAGATGCCGGAGCCCAACCGCCGGTGGGTGCAGGTACGTCAGTTGTTTGAAGAAGTGGCGCAGCTGATGCAACAAGAGGCAGAAGCCATACAGGCAAGTATTGAAATAAGAGTAGAGCCTGCCCATATGCAGCTGTGGGCAGACAGAGGCTTGCTCATGCAGGTGCTTATCAATCTGTGCAAAAATGCTTTGCATGCTTTGGCAGAAACAGAACGGGTGCGCAAGCTGCAATTGACGGCCGTAGAGGGCGAGCGTTATTTGGCAGTAGAAGACAATGGCACGGGCATCAGCCCCGAGGCAATGAGGCGGCTTTTTGTCCCTTTCTTTTCCACCAAGAAAAAAGGCTCAGGCATAGGGCTGAGCCTTTCACGACAGATCGTAAGGGCACATGGTTGGCGCTTGCGTGTGCAATCGGAATGGGGCAAGGGTACACGCATCCGTATCGATTTTTAGCGCTCTACCGGCAACTTTTGCGCCTGCCACTGCATGATGCCTCCTTTTAGGTTATATACCTTCTTGAAGCCAAGCTCTTTCATGAGAGCAACGGCGCGACTGCTTCGCCCCCCACTGCGACAATAAACATAATAGGTCTTGTCTTTGTCCAGCTGTTGCAACTTGCTGCGGAAATCATCGTCATAGAAATTCAGCAATTGGGCATTGGGTAAATGCCCTTCGCTATACTCTTCGGGCGTGCGCACATCCAGCACCACGCCCGGTTCTTTCTTTAGCTGTTGGGCAAAAGCTTGGGCGTCTAAGTCTTTTACGCCCTGCGATTGCGAAGAACCGGAGCAGGCAGTAAGCAACAAGAAAAGAATGCTTATGATAGAAACGGCAAAGGCTTTCATATTTATCGGGGGTTTTATTTTATAAAGCATCGCAGCTGCTCATGCATTTCAGTACGCCCAGCACTTCTTTCATCTTGAGTGAGTAAAGAATATTTTTCCCTTCACGCTTACACTCAAGAATGCCCTTCAACTTCATATTGGATAAATGATGTGAAGTGAGCGATTGCTCCGAGCCCATCATTTCACAAATGGCAGACACCGATAGTTCTTCATGCTCTGCCAACAATTTTACAATGCCCAAACGCATGGGGTGGGCAATGGCTTTCAATATGAAAGCTACCTTCTCGATTTTTTCTGCACTAAGGCCTTGCAGGTTTACTTCTTCCATCGTTGTCATATGCTTCTGTATTCAACTCATTTAAGCAACAAATTTAAATGAAAATATGTTCATGTAAAAACAAAGCTACGTTTTTTTTAGGCTCTACCACTGCGCAGCTCCAATACCGTGATTTCCGGAAGAATGCCCACCCGCCCGGGGAACCCTATGTAGCCAAAGCCCCGGTTGACATATAAATACTGCTGCCCTTCGCGGTAAAGATCTGCCCATTGTTTGTAACGGTACTTGGCCGGGCTCCAACGAAAATCGCCAATTTCTATACCAAACTGCATGCCATGGGTATGCCCGGCAAGGGTGAGGTCTATGTCCGGGAACTCAGGACGTATTTGCGCGTCCCAATGGCTGGGGTCGTGCGAAAGCAAAATTTTTACCGGATATTCTTCGGCGCCTTGATAGGCTTTGTGCAGTTTACCATATTTGGGAAAGCGCCCGGTGCCCCAATTCTGCACACCTATGAGGGCAATGGCTTCGCCTTCTACCTGTATGGGCAGGTGCTCGTCGAGCAACAAGCGCCAGCCAAGGCGGCGGTGTGCCAGCAACATATCTTCGAAGTTTTTGCGCTTGTCTTCAGCGCTTGCCCACGCGCGGTAGTCCCCGTAATCGTGGTTGCCCAGCGTGGAATATACGCCCAAGGGGGCTTTTAGCTTCTCAAACAGCTGTATGTAATCGTTGACTTCTTTGGTTTCGTTGTTCACCAAGTCGCCGGTAAAGCAAATAATATCGGGCTTTTCGTTGAGAATCATTTCAATGCCGCCCTGCACGGCGCGTTTGTTGAAAAAACTGCCACTGTGGATGTCGGATATTTGGAGCAAACGGATACCATCGAACTTTTTGGGAAGGTTGGGAAGGTATATTTGCCGGCGGCGTACGCGATAATCATGTGCGCCCGATAAAATACCAAAACTCATGGTGGCCAAGGGCACTGCAGCCGTAACCAGAGCAGCTTGGCTCAAAAATTCGCTGCGACTGATGCCTTGCGTGTTGCTGCCATGCGAAACAGCCACTTGGGCAGTCCACCGGAATAGACGTCCGAGGTCGTCTATGAGCAGCACCACGGCCACCAGCAGTTTCGATACGAAAAAGACGAAAGTAAAGCCAATGCTAAGTGTTTTCCACGTAGCCCATTCGGTGCCTAAAAAATTATAGGAAAGCACGCTCAGCACACTAAATACAGAAATAGACCAATAAAGGGTATAAATGCGTTGGCGTGTGGTGGGAGGGCTGTCGTGCCATACGGTGCGTACGGCTTGAAATACGTACCAATCTAAAAGCAAAAAAATAGTGGTGAGTACCACAAGAAAGATAATTCTACCCTGTTGCATCTATACTTTTTAGTTTTGTTAAAGGGAAAAACCTTCATAACAACACATCAAAAAGCAAGGAGGTTTATTTTGAATGAATAAAAGCAAAATAGATTGCTTATCTGCTTGGAAAAAAGTAACTTGATAGAAGAACCAAATATAAGGTTACCATGCGAGCAATTTTCCTGATTTCGTTTATGTTATTCTTCTGCGGCTACGTGGGCAATAGCTTTGCCCAAGAGAAAAATCCGCAGAACAGCGGGCAAGAAGAGGCAACCGCTGACTTACAAAAAGAAGAAGCCCGGATTCAACAAGAAACGGCCAAACTTGAATTGCATCTCGAAAAGCTTCACAGGCAGATGCAACTAATTCAAGCAGAGCTTGCACAAAAAGACGCAGCATATCAAAAAAAGGCTCAGGAGCTGCATCAAAAGATGGAGGAACTGCGGGAGCAGATGGAAGCGATTCAAAAAGAGATTTTCGAGCAAACGAATCAATGGCTTGAAGAACGTCTGCAAAAAGAACAAGCCATCAACGGACTGGTATCGCAAATTTTGCAAGCAGAACAGGCGCTGCTTCGTCTGAGAGACCGGCTCATGCAACAAAAGATGAAAGAAACGGAGATGAGAGAGTGAGCTATTCTTTCAATGGCGCTTTAAACCTTTGAGCTTTGAACGGCTCTAATAGCATGTAAACCAAAAACAGAAAGTACTATGAAACTGACAAAAGTATGGATGTTGTTGGCAGCTATGTGTTTTAGCTTGTCTGTATTTGCACAAGAAGCGCCCAAGCCACCGCAAAAAGAACATAAAACACCCGAAGAACGCGCCAAGGCAGTAACCGACCGCATGAAAGAAAAGCTTGCCCTCAGCGATGAGCAGTACCAACAGGTGTACGACATTAACCTGAAAGCTGAAAAGCAGCTGGAAGAATTGCGAAAAGAGCGCGAAGCCATGCGCGAAGAGGCGAAGGGAGAGCGTGAAGCCATGCGTGAAAAAATGAAAGCACACCATGAGGCATGGAAAGAAGTGCAAAAAGAAAGAGAGGAAGCTATACGCGCAGAACTGAACGAGGAGCAGCGCGAAAAGTATGACCGGTGGATAGAAGAGAGAAAAGAAAAACATCATGAGCGCGTGGAAAAACGCAAAGATGTACGCAAGCACCGTCGCGGTGAGAGAAAAAGAGGCAAGCCGGTAGAGGAGAAAGAGGAAGAAATTGAAATAGAAGACTAAAAAAACGGCCAAGCACACAAAAACGGGCACCTTCCGCAGAATGGCGCCCGTTTTTGCTTTATGCCTATCCGGTTTATTTGTTTCCTTTTTTGGCTTTCACCATCTGTTCGAGCATATCCCACATTTCTTGTGGTACAGCATCCAGCATATTGAACTCACCGGCACCTTTGAGCCATTCGCCGCCGTCGATGGTGACCACTTCGCCGTTTATATAAGCAGAGAAGTCGGACATCAAATAGGCTGCCAGGTTTGCCAGCTCTTGGTGTTCGCCTACACGCCCTACCGGTATTTTATTTTCAGGCTTGAGCTTTTGTCCCAGTTCTGTCTCTGCCAATGCCGGCGGGAACAAGCGGCTCCATGCTCCTTCGGTGGGGAACGGACCGGGCGCAATGGCGTTCATACGTATCTTGTATTTTGCCCATTCCACAGCCAGTGAACGCGTCATTGCCAACACGCCCGCTTTGGCACAAGCCGAAGGTACCACATATGCCGAGCCGGTCCATGCATAGGTAGTGACTATATTGAGCACCGTAGCCGGTATTTGCTCTTTTATCCAGTACTTGCCAAACGCCAAGGTGCAGTAATAGCTGCCCCGCAATACGATATCTACGATGGTGTCGAATGCCCGGTGCGACAAACGCTCGGTAGGCGAAATGAAGTTACCCGCTGCGTTATTTACCAAGCCATCTACTTTGCCGAAATGTTCCACTGCTTGCTTGAGCATATTTTCCACCGACTCGTAGTCGCGCACATCGCAGGCTACAGCCAGCACTTTGCCGCCGGTTTCTTTTTCCAGCTCTTTGGCTGTTTCTTGCAACACCTCCAGCTTACGGCTGGTGATGACGCAGTGAGCGCCTAACTGTAAAAAATATTTTGTCATGGAGCGCCCCAGGCCGGTACCGCCGCCTGTTACTACTATCACGCGGTCTTTCATGCTGCCTTCAGGCAACATAGGTTGTGTGTACAATGCCATAATTTTCTATAATTTTAATTGTTTGATGAAATTACACCTTTAAAATAGTTGTTTTAATTGCAAACCTTTGCCCGAATACTTGCTCTAAAATACACAAAAAACCTAATAAAGTATGCTTGCCGATAAGTTTTGGAAAATTTTTATGTCGCACATGATAGACGCCCTCGACAAGGACTTGGATGACTTGCTTTTTGGGGAGGAAGAAGACACTGCCGGGCGCCAACAGCAATACAAGCGCAAAGACCCCTTCGAAGAGTTTGAGGAGAAGTATGCGCGCTATCAGCAATATCAACAAAAGCGCTACGAGCAGTTTTATCAACAATATTCCTATCAACAAAACGATTACAAACAGTCTTCATTCACAAAGAACACCGCCACGCAAAGCGTAGAGGCGCGTTATTACGCTTATTTGGAGTTGCAGCCCGGCGCTTCTTTCGAAGACATACGCAAGGCATACAAAAAGCTGATGAAACAATATCATCCGGACCGCTTTTATCAAGATGAAAAAAAGCGGCAAATAGCCGAAGAGGTATGCCGCAAGCTCAACGAAGCCTACACTTACTTCGAGAAAAAACACAAAGTAAAATAAAAGCGCGGCAAGCAGTCTTGTACCTTGCCGCGTCGTTATGCTATACGCTTACCGGCGCTTTGATTGCCGGATGTGGATCGTAGCCTATCAGCTCGATGTCTTCGTAGCGGAAGGCATCGATGTCTTTTATTTCAGGATTGAGACGCACACGCGGCAAGGGGCGTGGTGTGCGCGACAACTGAAGGCGCGCCTGTTCCAGGTGGTTCAAATAAAGATGCACATCGCCGCCCGTCCATATGAACTCGTGGGCTTCCAAACCGCACACTTGTGCTATCATCATGGTAAGTAGGGCATAGGAGGCAATATTGAACGGCACCCCCAGGAAGGTATCTGCCGAGCGCTGATATAACTGACAAGAGAGCTTGCCGTCGGCTACATAGAACTGAAAGAGCACATGACAAGGTGCCAGTGCCATTTGCGGCAGTTCGCCCACATTCCAGGCGCTTACCAGCAGACGGCGCGAATGTGGGGTGCGTCGTATGTCTTCAATCACCTGCTTGAGTTGGTCTATGCTTTGCCCGTCAGCAGTGCCCCAGCTGCGCCATTGCTTGCCGTAAACAGGTCCCAGGTTGCCGGCTTCATCTGCCCATTCATCCCAAATGGTAACACCATTTTCTTGCAGGTAGCGCACGTTGGTGTCGCCTTTGATGAACCACAGCAGCTCGTGCACAATAGACTTGAAGTGCACTTTTTTGGTGGTAAGCAGGGGAAAACCTTCCTGCAGGTCGAAACGCATCTGATAGCCGAACACACTGATTGTGCCGGTGCCGGTGCGGTCTTCTTTTTTGGTTCCGTTCTGCAGAATGTGCTTCAGCAGGTTTAAATATTGTTGTTCATTTTTCGACATGACAACTCTTTTTTGACTTGATACAGCCCGCTAATGTAAATGCTTTTTCATTGAGCGCAAAATTTTGTTGGCAAAGACAAACTCCTGCAGTTCGGGTACTTCCGCATCGATAATGGTTTCTTTGTTGCCTTCCCACAACTTGTGCCCCCGGTACAGAAACATAATGTAATCGCCAATTTCAAGCACGGAGTTCATGTCGTGCGTTACCACAATGGTAGTGGTGTCATACTCTTCGGTCAGCTCTTTAATCAGGGCATCTATTTTGATGGAGGTGAGGGGGTCAAGCCCCGAGTTGGGCTCGTCGCAAAACAGATATTTGGAATTCATGACGATGGCGCGGGCAATGCCCACGCGTTTTTTCATGCCCCCGCTTATTTCCGAAGGCATCTTATGGGCGGCATCTTCAAGCCCTACACGCCGCAGGCACTCAAACACGCGGTCGCGCTTTTCGCTCAAAGGCATGTTGGTGAGCATATTCAGCGGAAACATGACGTTTTGCTCTACGGTCATGGAGTCAAACAAGGCGCCCCCTTGAAAAAGCATACCTATTTCCCGCCGGATGGCAAGCTTCTCTTCTTTGGAGGCTTCCCAAAAGTTTTTTCCGTTGAAAAGCACTTCGCCTTCATCGGGCTGAATCAGCCCCACAATGCACTTGAGCAGCACACTTTTGCCGGTGCCGCTGGCGCCAATGATGAGGTTGCAGCGCCCTTTCTCGAAGCGCCCGCTGATGCCTTTGAGCACTTCTTTTGAGCCAAAGCTCTTTTTTATATTCCGGATTTCTATCATTAGATTGCGCTTTGTGTTGAAAAAATACGAAATAATCCAAGCTTATGGAAAAGCTTACCGGAAAGGATTTCTGGCGTGACTACTGGTTGCAGCATCCGGTGCTCTATAAAGCCATAGAACAAAACTACATTTTTGGCGACGTGTTTCAAAAAATATACCGTTCAGCGCCGTTTCGTTCTGCTTTGGAGTTGGGCGGGTTCCCCGGTTTCTATGCGCTCTATTTAAAAAAACACATGCAGGTGGCAGAGGTGGCTTTGCTCGACTACTTCATAGATCGCCCGTTGATGCAAGACCTGTGGCAGCGCAATGGTTTATCGCTCGATGATGTAGAGATTATCCACGCCGATTTGTTTGAACATACACCTGCCCGCCTTTATGAGTTGGTGTTTTCGGTGGGCTTGGTGGAGCATTTTTCCGATACGGCCCATATCTTGCAGCAGCATGTCAAGTTTCTTGCACCCGGGGGGCATTTGATGGTAGCCGTCCCCAATTTTCGAGGGCTCAACGGGTGGGTACAAAAGACATTTGACCGTGAAAATTACGATAAGCACTATATCCCTTGCATGTCGAAAGCGCATTTGCGTGCCGCTGCCGAAGCCGTGGGCTTAAGTGTATTGCATTGTGACTACTATAAGGTGTTTAGCGTGTGGCTCGAAAAACAACCCCCCAAACCATGGTATGTGCGTGCCATGGTCAAAGGGCTTTGGCTGGGCGGAAAGGTACTTGCCAAGCTCATCCCCATAAAAACCCGGTGGTTTTCACCTTATATTGTACTAATTGCCCGCAAATAATTTGGGATAAACAAAGGTGCCTTCTTAATTTTGTACAAAAAAGCAATGAAAAAACCATTTCGCCTTCTTGTCCTTCTTGCGGTCATTATCCTTAGCGGATATAAGGGCGCACAGGCACAGGAAGACAGTCTCCGCCTTTTTAGCCCGTTTGAAACCATACGCACCCATCTCGAGTATCTGCAGCCCGATAATTACGACCCGGACAAAGCGGCGCAGACGCTCGATGCCGCCGGCTTGTCGCCCGAGCAAAAACGCCGCTTGGCAATTCAGCTTATTCAGATTTATGACGGCCGCGGTTTGTATGTCGATTTAGAGGCTATTCCCAATGATCCGAACTACGCCGATTCGCTGACAGGGGAGCACCGCTATGTGCCCTTTCCCGAAGAGCTGCCCGACGTGTATGTGATAAAGAAGGGCAAGAAGTGGTTGTATTCTGCCAAGACCGTAAAGAAAATACCCCAACTGCATCGCGAAACCTATCCTTTTGGCATAGACCGCTTGCTTGTGTTGATGCCCCGGCAGGCAGGCAGCCGCTTTTTAGGATTGAGCTACTGGCAGTGGTTGGGACTGGCTTTATTGCTTGTTTTGGCTTTTGTCCTGCACAAAATCTTTGTTTTCATCATACGAAAAGTGCTTTTGCGCCTGATTATCCGCTGGCGCAAAAAAACACTTGCACAACAGTTGTTGCTGCCTACGGCACGTCCGGCAAGCCTTTTTTTGGTCTTTCATTTGTTGAAACTGCTTATCCCGGTTCTGCAGCTGCCCATTGGATTGAGCAAGTTTTTAATCCTGGGCGTGCGCATATCCATTGCCGTCTTTGTTGGCTTTATACTCATCCGGGCGGTCGATTTTCTGAGCATCTACATGCGCCGTTTTGCAGACAAAACCGAATCGAAGCTGGATGATCAACTGGTGCCTTTGGTAGAGCGCACTTTGAAAGTGCTGGTGTGGGTGGCCATTGGGGTGGCTATCATGAATGTGCTGCGCTTCAATATAGCGGCGGTGCTCACCGGGCTTTCCATCAGTGGTTTGGCTGTGGCATTGGCTGCCCAAGACACCATCAAAAACCTGTTTGGCTCATTTACCATCTTTGTGGATAAACCCTTCCAAATTGGCGATTGGATTGTAGCCGACAAAATAGACGGCACGGTGGAAGAGGTAGGCTTCCGTTCTACCCGTATTCGCACTTTTTACAACTCGTTGATTACCGTGCCCAATGGTAAACTGGCAGACATGGTTATTGATAACATGGGGGCACGTATTTACCGCCGTTTTGTGATTCGTTTGAGTGTTACTTATGACACACCGCCCGAGCTGCTGGAAGCCTATGTGCAAGGCCTGCGCGACCTGGTAACGGCCCATCCCGATACGCGCAAAGATTATTTTCATGTGTATGTCAATGACCTGAGCAGCAGCGCCATTGAAATCCTTTTCTATGTATTCTTTAAAGTGCCCGATTGGGGCAATGAGCTGCGGGCACGTCACGAGTTGATTTTGGACATGCTGCGCCTGGCAGCGAAATTGGGCGTACGCTTTGCCTTCCCCACGCAAACCATTCATATCGAAGAAGCCCCGGGGCAAGGCAGCTTGGCGCCACAATACGAAACCGACCCCAACGAGTTGCATAAACGTCTGCAAGCCTTTTTTGCAGAGCGATACAATGGGGCAGGAAATAAAAAAGGATAAAAAGCATAAAGTAAAGAGTAGTTACACAAAAAGGGGGTACCGTGCACGGTACCCCTTCTTTCAATCAAGGCGTGCTTAAGCATTACTGCTTGACACCGGCAATGCGGTCATACACAGCCATTACTTCTGATACTTTCTGGCGCGAAATGTCGAGCAGTTTTTTCTCTTCTTCGTTGAGGCTTACTTCGATGATTTTTTCTACGCCGTTTTTACCCAGCATCACAGGTACACCCAAATAGCAGTTGTCGATGCCATACTCGCCTTCCAGCTTCACGCAGCAGGGGAAAATACGGCGTTGGTCGCGGGCAATGGCTTCTACCATCTGAGCAGCCGCAGCACCCGGGGCATACCATGCCGAAGTGCCCATGAGTTTCACCAATTCGCCACCGCCATGGATGGTGCGTTGCACGATGGCGTCGATGGTCTCTTTGTCGAGCAATTCGGTAACGGGAATACCGGCTACGGTAGTGTAGCGAGGCAGGGGCACCATGGTATCGCCATGTCCACCCATCAGCAACGCTTGGATGTCTTTGGGCGAGCAGTTCAGGGCATCGGCCAGGAAAGCACGGTAGCGGGCGGTGTCAAGAATGCCGGCCATGCCAATTACACGTGTGCGGGGGAATTTAGAGGTTACATGAGCCGCATAGGTCATGACATCCAGCGGGTTCGATACCACAATGATGATGGCGTTGGGCGAATGCTTAATGACATTCTCGGTAACGCTGCTTACAATCTTGGCGTTCACCTCGATGAGGTCATCGCGGCTCATGCCCGGCTTGCGCGGCATGCCCGAAGTGATGACTACCACATCTGAATTGGCAGTACGGCTATAGTCATTGGTTACACCTATGGTGCGGGTGTCGTAGAGGGTAATAGGCGCTTTTTGCCAGATATCCAGGGCTTTGCCTTCGGCTACCCCTTCTTTAATGTCCAGAAGTACTACCTCGTTGGCGATTTCGCGGTAAGCCAATACGTCGGCGCAGGTAGCACCTACGTTTCCGGCACCTATAACTGTTACTTTCATAAGAACGTGAATTTTAATTGTAAGACATGAACCAAAGGTTGGTGTGGTAAATTTAGCAAAATCCTGTTATCTGCCCCTTGATGTCCTGTAAAAGATGCTTTTTTGTTGAGCCCTTTGACTCTTAAAGCCCCGCAGATGCCATGAAAGTATCATGGATGCAACACAAAGCACAATACTGTTTTTTAAGTACTTTCCATCGTTATTCAGAGGGTTATAAACAATAAAATTTGTGTAAGTTTGCCTATGTCCTATACTTATTCTGATATTTTTTGGGATAAAATTTAGTATGCAAGCATAATAATTTATTAAATTTGGGCTATGATTGATACAAAGGTGAAATTACCCCGGGAAGAAACCATCGACTACAACATCAAGACGGCATGGCATGCCATAGCACGCATGTATAATGCCGAGGCGGTGAAATACGGCATTACCACCTCTATAGGCTACATATTGCTGAACATAGACGAAGAGGAGGGAACGCCTGCCACCAAAATAGCGCCGCTGTTCGGTTTGGAAGCCCGTAGCATTACGCGCACACTCAAAAAAATGGAAGAGGACGGTTTGATTATGCGTAAGCAAGACGAAGTGGATCGCCGTTATGTGCGCATATGTTTGACACCCAAAGGGCGGGAGAAGAAAGAGGTAGCCCGCCGTGTGGTGCGTCAGTTCAATTTTGCGGTACGGGAACGCGTGCCTGCCGAAAAGCTGCAGGTTTTCTTTGAAGTGATTCGTACCGTTATGCAGGTCGTCGATGAATTTTCGATTCAATCATCATAAAAAAATTTCAACTTGTCTTTTCACAAAAACAAAATAAAACTATGGAAACAGCCTTAGAAAAAAGCAAACAAGCCACTTGGCTGCGCCCTTCTGAGCGCCGCCGCATTCGTAAGGTAGCCGTATTGGGCGCCGGAGTGATGGGCAGTGGCATCGCTTGCCATTTCGCGAATATAGGAGTAGAAGTATTGTTGCTGGATATTGTACCCCGTGAATTAACCGAAGCCGAGAAGGCAAAGGGCTTGACCCTGCAAGACAAAGTGGTGCGCAACCGCCAGGTAACCGAGCTCTTCCAAAAAGCGGTACAATCGAAACCTGCCCCCTTGTATGCAAAAAAATATGCCGAGCGCATCACCTTGGGCAATATGGAAGACGATATGGCAAAAATTGCCGATTGCGACTGGGTGATAGAAGTAGTGGTAGAGCGCTTGGACATTAAGAAAAAGGTGTTCGAGCAGGTAGAAAAATACCGCAAGCCCGGCACCTTGGTGACTTCAAACACTTCGGGTATTCCTATCCACCTGATGTTGGAAGGGCGCAGCGATGACTTTGCAGCGCACTTCTGCGGCACGCACTTCTTCAACCCGCCGCGCTATTTGCCCCTCTTGGAAATCATTCCTACCGACCGTACCAAGCCGGAAGTAGTGGAGTTCCTGATGGACTACGGTCGCCGCTTCTTGGGCAAAACCACCGTGTTGTGTAAAGATACGCCTGCCTTCATTGCCAACCGTGTGGGTGTGTTCGCCATTATGGATGCCCTGCATATTATTGAAGAAATGGGCTTGAAGGTAGAAGAAGTAGATAAGCTGACAGGTCCGGTGTTGGGACGCCCCAAGTCGGCTACTTTCCGTACGTTGGATGTTGTGGGCTTGGATACTATGATTTTGGTAGCCAGCAACTTGTATGAGGCTGTGCCGCACGACGAGCGCCGCGAGTCCTTCAAGCTGCCCAAAGTGCTGAAGGCTTTGCAAGAAAAAGGATGGCTGGGCGAAAAGAGCGGACAAGGCTTCTATAAGAAAGTAAAAACAGACAAAGGAAAAGAAATCTTAGCGCTCGACTTTGCTACCTTGGACTACCGTCCGCAAGAAAAAGTGAAGTTCGAAACCTTGGATGCCACCAAAGCTATCGACGACCTCGCCAAGCGCTTCAAAGTATTGGTGAATGGTAAAGACAAAGCCGGCGAGTTCTACCGCAAAACTTTCGCCAGCTTGTTTGCCTATGTGTCGCATCGTATTCCCGAAATTGCCGACGAGCTTTACAAAATAGACGATGCCGTTTGTGCCGGCTTCGGGTGGAAGATGGGTCCCTTTGCCACTTGGGATGCCATAGGAGTAGAGGAAGGCGTGAAGCTCATCGAAGCGCAAGGACTGACGGTAGCCCAGTGGGTAAAAGACATGCTGGCAGCAGGCTTCACCTCATTCTATAAAGTAGAAGGTGGTCGCAAGCTTTATTACGACGTCAACAGCAAGTCTTACCAGCCGATTCCGGGTACCGAGAACTTCATTATTCTCGAAAACTACAGCAGCAATATCATTTGGAACAACCCGGGCACCACGCTCTACGATATTGGCGATGGGGTGTATTGCCTGGAGATGCACACCAAGATGAATGCCATCGGTGCCGAAATCATTCAAGGGTTGAATTATGCCGTGGAGCGTGCCGAAAAAGAAGCCCGTGGCTTGGTGATTACTGCCCGTGGCGACAACTTCTCGGCAGGTGCCAACCTGGCTATGTTGTTCATGTATGCCGTGGAGCAAGACTGGGACGAAATCAATATGATGATTGCCCAGTTCCAAAATACCATGATGCGTCTGCGCTATTCGGCCATACCGGTAGTAAGCACCCCCTTTGGCTTGACTTTGGGCGGCGGCTGCGAGCTGAACTTGCATGCTGACCACGTGCAAGCACATGCCGAGACCTACATGGGCTTGGTAGAAGTGGGCGTCGGCTTGATTCCTGCCGGCGGAGGCACCAAAGAAATGGCGCTGCGCTTGTCTGATTCTCTGCAAGAAGGCGATGTGGAACTGAACCGCTTGCAAAATACCCTGATGAACATAGCCATGGCGAAGGTATCTACTTCGGCAGTAGAAGCTTACGACCTGGGCTATTTGCGCCCCTCGGATGCCATCACCACCAGCCGTGCGCATCTGATAGGCGATGCCAAAGCCAAGGTGATAGAGCTGGCAGACCGCGGTTATGTACAGCCTATCCGCCGCAAAGATATTAAGGTGCAAGGACGCACCGGCTTGGCTCTGATTAAAGCCGGCTTGCATGGCATGTGGCGTGGGCACTACATCTCTGACCACGACAAAAAAGTGGTAGATAAGCTGGGATATGTGCTTTGCGGTGGCGACCTGTCGAGCCCGCAGTTGGTATCGGAGCAGTACCTGCTCGACCTGGAGCGTGAAGCTTTCTTGTCGTTGTGTGGTGAGAAGAAGACACTGGAGCGTATTCAGGCAGTGTTGACTACCGGCAGACCCATACGCAACTAAACCGATACCCGTAGGGCGGCGGTGTGGAGCCGGTACCACATGGCCGCACCTTTTACAAAGACTTATTTTTAAAAGTTTTCAAAACCAAAAAGCAAACAATTATGAACGCATATATTGTAGCAGGCTATCGTACCGCTGTAGGTAAAGCCAAAAAAGGCGGGTTCCGCTTCATGCGCCCCGATGACCTGGCAGCCAAGGTCATCAAACACTTGGTAGGCTCGGTGCCTGCCCTCGACCCCAAGCGCATCGACGATGTGATTGTAGGGTGTGCTATCCCCGAAGCCGAACAAGGCATGCAAATGGGGCGTATGATTTCGCTCTTGTCCTTGCCTATTGATGTGCCCGGCTTCGTATTGAACCGCTACTGTGGTTCCGGCCTGGAAGCTATTGCACTGGCAGCCCAGCGCATCCATTCCGGACAAGCCGACTGCATCGTGGCCGGCGGGGCAGAGTCTATGTCTTTGGTGCCTATGATGGGCTGGAAAACTGCCTTGAACTATGAAGTGGCTTCGGCGCATGCCGACTACTATTTGAGCATGGGGCTAACCGCCGAGCAAGTAGCCAAAGACTACAACATTTCGCGCGAAGACCAAGACCGTTTCTCTTATGAATCGCACCAAAAAGCGATAAAAGCCATTGAAAACGGTTTATTCAAAGATGAAATCGTGCCCGTAGAGGTAGAAGAGACCTTTGTGGACGAGAACGGCAAAAAACAAAAACGCAGCTGGGTGGTAGATACCGACGAAGGACCGCGCAAAGACACCAATCTGGAAGCTTTGGCAAAGCTGCGCCCCGTGTTTGCTGCCGATGGATGTGTGACGGCCGGCAACTCTTCGCAAACATCTGATGGTGCTGCTTTTGTGCTGGTAATGTCTGAAAAGATGGTGAATGAGCTGGGCTTGAAACCCATTGCGCGCATGGTGTCGTATGCCGCCGCAGGCGTAGAGCCCCGCATCATGGGGATTGGTCCGGTGGCTGCCGTACCCAAAGCATTGGAAAAAGCAGGACTGAAGCTAAGCGATATTGAGCAAATAGAGCTGAACGAAGCCTTTGCCGCTCAGTCTTTGGCTGTTATCCGGGCATTGGACCTGAACCCCGACATTGTGAACGTCAATGGTGGTGCCATTGCTTTGGGACACCCCTTGGGTTGCACCGGCGCCAAATTGACCGTGCAGCTCTTGAACGAGATGCGTCGCCGCAAACAAAAATATGGTATGGTTACTGCCTGTGTGGGCGGTGGGCAAGGGGTTGCCGGCATTTATGAGTTGTTGAATTAGTGCCCGTGAACCTTTTGATATTTCCGGAAACGGCAGCCTTCACCGGCTGCCGTTTTTTTGCTTTAGCTGATTTTTTGCCGTTTGCAAGCTTGTAAGAACAGGGAGGCTTTATTATTTTCTTTCATCTTTGAGTACCAACTAAAAACAATTAAAAAAGATGAAGGCACCCGGAAAAATACAAACCCCTTTGTACTTCCTCTCTTTTTTGGGCACGAGCGATTATGTGCCCTGCCATTATGTGTTCAACAAGGGCAGTGAAGCGGAGTTCTGTTCTTCCTTGGTGAAATATACCCAAGAGGCAGTGTTGGAAGCCAAAGCAAATGAAGTCGATAAAATCGTGATTTTCTTGACCGGCATGGCGCGCAGCAGAAATTGGGAAGGAGAAGGCAAGCTGAAAGAACGCCTGCAAAATATGGGATATGACGAATCGAAGATAAAAGAAGTGGATGTGCCCGATGGCTTTAGCCGCGATCAGCTGCTGGGTATTTTTGAAGCCTTTATCCAAGCGGTGGAACCCGGAGCCCGCATCATCATGGATGTGACCCATGCCTTCCGTTCCTTGCCTTTGCTTTCCATTACTTCGCTCAACTACCTGAAATCTTTGCAAAACGTAGCAATAGAAGGCATTTACTATGGTGCCTTTGAAGCACTGGGGGCGCCAAACAATGTGAGGCAGATGAAAGAGGAAGAGCGAAAGGCAGAGATGATTGATTTGCTGGTGTTGAATGCCTTGCAAGAGTGGGCAACAGCGGTGCGTGTCTTGATGCAGTATGGCAATCCGGAGCTGTTGGTGGCGCTTACCGAAAACGAAATCAGGCCTGTATTGGCACGAACCAAAGGCAAAGACCCGGATGCTGCCGCTCTACGTGAGGTGAATAAATTCATAGAAAAAGCCTTTGCCACGGTGCGTTTCGTGCGTTTGCAGGAGGTTTATGCCATGAAAGGGGCAGACAAAGCCAAAAAAGCATTGGCTCAAGTCGTTAGCAATCAGGGCGTATTGCCCCCTTTGCGCCCCTTGCTCGAAGAGCTCAAAAAACTGATTGACGGTTTGCAGGAAAACAGCTTAAACAATGCGTGGGTCGTGTTGGATTGGTGCTTGCGGTATGAGTGGTATGCCATTGGAATCAACATCTTGTGCGAACACCTGCTGTCAGTCATATTGGCGGCGCATGAAAAAGACTATAAAGACAAAGAATTGCGAACCATCTTGTCGAGTGCATTCAGCATACAACACAATAATATTCCGGAAGGGAAGTGGAAGGTGAGCCGTCCGGAGCTGGTGAAAGAAATGCTTGAATGGGATGAACTACAAAACGAGGACTTGGTCCGGTTCTTTGTTGAAAAATTAGCGACGCTGCGCAATGACGTACAACACGCCGGCATGCGCGAAAATCCTGCAAAAGATAGCAAAATACGCGACAACTTTAAGGCTCTGTTAGAGGGTGCCAAGCAGTTTTTGCTCGTGGATGTACAAAGCTAAAAGTAAATTATTGATAAAAAGCAGATATAAATAACAAAAACAAAACTGCATATATTATGAATAGAGACGGAAGAAGGAGGCTGAAAAAAGTAGTGGATTTGCTTTCCCATTGTGAAAGCATTATTCAAGAATTGTATGATGAAGAAGAAGAGAAACTGATGAATTTACCGGAAGGGTTGGAAAACTCACGGTTGGCAGACAGCTTACAAAAGAGTATGGACGAATTGGATGAGCTCCTGCCTGAGTTCGACAACTTAAAAGATTTGGTCAAGCGACTTTGCTAAACGGGTGTATCGAGGGCAGAGGCAAGTAGCATGCCCTGCCCTTGTTTTTTTAGTTCTTAATAAGAAAACAAACGTCTGTTTATGAATGAGCAAGCGTCTAAAAAGTATTTAATTAACCTGAGCAACCATCCTTTTGCAGGTTGGGGCGAAGCGCAAAAACAAGCCGCCATCAAGGAATTTGGCGAAGTGGAAGATATGCCTTTCCCGGAAATTCCGCCGCACTGGAGTATAGAGGAAGTGAGCCGCTTGGCGGAAGAAACAGCACGGCAGCTTGTACAGCGGCAGCCATCGGCAGTCCACCTTGCCGGTGAATTTACCTTTTGCTACCAGCTGGCGAAACGCCTCGAGGCCGCCGGCATACGTTGTGTGGTGGCTACCAGCCGCCGTATGGTGCAGCAGCTGGCTGACAATCGCAAAGAAATCCGTTTCGAGTTTGTGCGTTTCCGGGATTACTACTGAGACTTCGTTTGTATCCGGAAGCCGGCAGAAGGCGACCTTCTTACACTGGCGGACACAGCTTGCTATTCGAGCGCAGCATGGATGTAGCCTGTCATCTCGTACCTCACGCGACTTGGCATTTCGAACGAGCGCAGCGAAGCATGTCATTTCGAACCGAACGCAGTGAGGTGAGAAATCTCGAGCTCATTAAACCAAATTTATTTTTTTGTTGTGTCGAACGAAGTGAGACGCCTCGTCAAGCCAAGCTTTTCTTTCCAAAAAGAGATTTCTCGCTTGCGCTCGAAATGACAAAGAGGGAATCGAGGTGACAAAGGAAAGGGCGAGATGAAAAAAGGTGGTTGAAAGTGAACGGGGCAAGAAAAACAGCAGAAAAAGACTCAGCTCTATAAGCTTACGGTGTCTTACAGAGCTGAGCAGAGTGCCGGCAAGCCAAACGCTTTTGCAAGGCGCTTACAGGTTATAGAACATATACCGCATTTGTTCGTCGTAAACAATTAAATCCGATTGTGCACGTAGCAGACCGTCAGCCAGTTTAAAAGGAATAGGCTGCTGGTGTCCCATGTAGATAAGAGCACTTTCATACCACCGGTATTTTTTCAGCAATGGGCGAAGCAAACGAATCAGCTCGTAGTTCTCTTCCGACAGATTGAGATGATAAAGCAGTACTTCCTTTCCATGGAGCTTTTGAAGTTGCCGGCGCAAAATCATCTCTTTTTGCAGTTTCTTTTCGTCTTCATCTGCAAAAGGCGCGGGTGTGCTCGGCAGAGAAGTAAGCGGTGCCTGTTTACCGGTGCTGCCTTTCTTTTTTTGTTTCGGAGTACTTTGGGAAGTATCCGGTGAGGGAGTATCAAAAAGGCTTGCTTGCTGTTGCCATGGACTTGCCGTGGTCAAATTGATGCAAATCACTTTTTCAGGCTTGACATCTTCTATCCAATGTGCCAGCCATAGCTGCCCAATGTGACTCAGCAGGTAGTTGTCAATGGCAATGAACAATACTTTGGCTTGGGGCAGCAGGCTGCTCAGTGCTTGCAGGCGTTTGGGATGAAACAGCTCTAAGTTTTGCAGTTGTTCTATGCCTGCCTTTGTGCTGTAGATGCCCGCAGTTTGAGGGTGAGAGAGCTGCACGTCGCCATAAAGGCTGGCATCGTTTGTTTCCTCTTTTGTAAAATGCAGCAAGTTTACGGTTCTTTCGGGGATAGGCCACTTCTTGGGAGGGAGAGTGTAAAACAGCAGGCTGTTTTCCTGCAGGCTTTTCCATGCCACAGCTATATAGCAATGCCGGAAAAACCAGCTTAAAGCATTGTTTCGTATCAGTAGCACCTGCTTTTGCTTACGCAAACTTTGATTGAGCGCAGCAAGCACCTGTTGCCGTTCTTCTGCCGTTAAGTTTTCCCATGCTTTGTCTTTATTGAGGGTATGCCATAGCTCGTTGAGCCAGGTGGCCCCCCGTTTTTTTAGTAAAGGGTTTAGCCCTTCATAATAAGCCAGCAAGTGAGTGGCAAGGTTTTCTTCCTGTTGTGCCTGGAGCAGCTCTTTGATGGCAGTTGAAAGAAGTGCCTTCTGCTTTCTTTTATCTTGTGTGGTAAGCTGTGCCAGCAACAAAGCTTGATATTCCAGATAGGCAAACACGTGCCGCCCACTCGAAGCGATGAAGTAGTTATCGGCTTGGCGCACAAAAAAGCCTTTGAACAACAGGGCGTATAAGTAAATTTGTTCCAGTTCGTTGTAGGGCAGGCGCCTGTAAGCTTGGCGGAGCTCTTGTTCAAAAATACGGCGTTCGTCTTGGGGCGAGGCAGCATCATAGATACGTAAAAACAGCAAATAGCCCAGAATGATTTTGTACAAGGGCGTAAAAAGCGGTGGAATGTCGTCTTTCTCTATACGATAGGGCGTGCTTTTGAATTGCAAATACCACTGACGATGCGCTTCATCCATCTTGCCTTCTTCATTGAAGAGCTGGTCACGCAGAAACTGCGCAAACCAATACCAGCGCTGTACATGCACTGAGCTGGCTTCAAGCGAGTTGCCGCTAAAAGTAGCAGGTGGGTGAGGGGCTTGTGCCAAAAGGGTAGCCAGTGAGTTGAGCAAAGGCATTTGGGTCAAATGTTCGGCATCCAAGCGCCGGAAAAGTTCTTGGAGGTATTGCTCTGAGTCTTGCTTTTTCAGTTCAGCGTGTTTGTAATGCCACACAAAAGCATAAAGCAAGGCACGTCTGAAACGCCGGAACTGCTGCAAGGGGCGGCTGCTTTCTTCCTGAAAAGAAACAGGGGGCATTTCTTCCGGAGCCCCTTTTTTGGAGGCTTTGCCTTTCGAAGCGTCAATCATGCCGGCCGGAATGCCAAAAATATGCTGCAAAGTGTCGGCTATGGCTTCGCCTTTTACCGTAAATGAGAGCACGCTGCTGAGTGGTATTAAGAAAATACTGTTGTCCATTTGGTAAACAAACTTACTTTGCAGCTTTATTTTATGAATGGCTTCGGGAGGAGTGTTTTGAAGACGCTCGTCGGATACGATCCAGAGCTTGTTGTTCAAAAAGTTGTAAAGCTCTTGGGTACTTAGGGTAATGCTTGTATTTACCTTTGTTTTTTTGGCTGTTGTTTTCTTGCTTGTTGTCATGGTCATTGTTGTTTAGAAGTCGAACTCATCGGGCGAAGCTTCGGTGCTGAGTGTATAACCTTCTATATCGCGCAATTCGGGGATGCAATCAGGTTCCCGTATGAGATACAGGTTTTCGTTGGCACGGGTCAAGGCTACAAATACGTTTTGCATGAGGCGTTGTTCCGCGCGCATGCGCTGCACAGACGTAAGGCTTTGATTGAAACCAAACACAATGAGTGTTTCGAACTCTAAGCCTTTGAGTGAGTGGGTGGTAATGAGCAATGCTCTTCTTTCATCTTCGAAATTATAGGTGCGCAGCGATGTGTTTTTGGTGGAGAAGAAGGTGCGCGTAGGACCTAAATAATAGTGTAGCCCTTCCAACAGCCGGCGTTCAGGGGCAGCAATGGCAATACGCTGGCGTTTCTGCAAGTTGATGTTCAGTATGTCGCGGATACGCTCGAATGTTTCGCTTTGGCTTCCGGTATCGATGATAAATGGCTTTTGGTCAGAGCTGCGATCGACCATGCTCTCCAGGTCATAGCCACTTACCGAAAAGCGCATGGCTGTTTGGGCAATACTGCGCCCGAAGCGATAGACTTTATTCAGGCGAAAATAGCGGAAATCTTTGGGTGGTGTTGGCATAACGACATGTTCGTTTACGGTTCATTCAAATGACAGGCTATGCATCCGGCATTACTTCCCAGTACATACGCATGAGGTTGTTCATCTTGATGCGCAGGCGGGTGCCCACGGCAAAAGCCGGGTCGCAGTCGATGGCATAATTGCCACTCACAGCCAAGCCCGCTTCTTTTACCACAAAATCGTTGGCTAAATCGCCGTTCAACAACAGCGATATGGTATGGGGGTTGTTGAGCTTTAACCTTTGCCAAACGCCCGAAGACGTAGCATGTGCTTGTGAGGGCGCCATGCGGAACCTTGTATGTCCGCCAGATTCGCCGGTGTATGCCTGTTGCTTTTCTTCTGCGCCCGGCACAAACTCACTGTCGGCAGCATTGTTGAGCGTTTCGGGCGCGCGGCTGCCTACAAACGTTTCCCGGCTAATGTCGCCGTCATAAATGCGTTGGTCGAAATCGCCCAATACGATGAAATACTTGCCACATCGTGACAGAATTTCCCATTCACGCTGGCGAAAGTCCTGAATTTCATCCAACACAATGATGTCGGCAATATAAGGGACGCGGTCGAGGTGTATGCTACGCAAAAGACTGTTGTAAACGGCTTCGTAGTCTTCGTGGTAGCCACGGCTGTAGTGTATACCCTGACTGCGGGCTATGCTCCAGATAAACTTGTCTTTGGTATGGATAATAACATTGTTTTTAAGCCCCATGGCTTCGAACGATTTGAGCAGAAAGCCATAGAGCGAATGGTTGTACATGATGACAGCCGGGCGTAAAGAAGATTTTTTTACCAGCACGTTGACACGGTGCAGCGCTACCAGCGTTTTGCCACTGCCCGGTGGTCCCTCGATGTATATGTTTTGCTCGTAGGGGGTGCAGGTAACGATGCTTTTTTGCGTAGCATTTAAACTATCGAACGGAATCAGCCAATCTATCATGTCTTTTGGAAATTAGGTTGAGTGCTTTCTTGGCAACGAAGGTGCATGCAGCAGGTTGTTCTCTTCAATATTTTTTGCGCCCTGTTCACCGGATTCGGTGGACAGATTCAGATTTTCACCTACAATTTTTGCAATTTTTTGCATTTTCGAAAGGTCGGCACCTCCTCCCACTTTTATTTTACCACTCTTTACTTCTTCTACAAGTTGTTGCATGAGCGGGCGGGCTGCTTCGTTGCCTTTGAGCCGGTGCAACAGCAAAGCCCGCCGCATACGCAACGAAGGTCCTTGGCGCAGTGTTTCGGGTAAGTTTTCCAGATAATGCAGAGCTGCTTCGGCACCTTGCCGGCGCTCTATCACCAGCGAATGGTTGTGGTGCAGGTATTCGGCATTGGGAGCATAGCGGATGGCTTCTTTGAGAAAGTGTTCGGCTTTATCGAAGTAGTTTCTGTGCCAATAGGCAATGTAAAGATAATTGAGCACACTGGGGTCGGTGCCGTCGAATAGTTCACAATAATGTTCGGCCACTTCTGCCAAGCGTTGGTAGTTGCCGGTATCGAAGTATTGGCGCATGAGCTCTTTGAGAATGCGCCTTTGCTCGGCTGTTTTGCCTTGCTTGATGGCTTGCTGCAGGTCTTCGAGCAAGGGCGCGTCGGCACTGCCTTGATGCCGTTGCCCTTCCACGCTGATTTTTTTGCGAAAGTTGCCGTCGATGTAAAGGCTGACTTCTATGATTTTTTCTTCATTGACGACCGTATGCAGTTCAATGTGTGACTGGAGTGAGGGGGGGCTGTCGAACCGCAGATGTATGTTGCCAATGGGGTGTGAGGCATCGTGCAGGCACAGGGGGATGTCTATGGTCGATTGCAGATTGGACTGCAGGCGAAAGCCCCCCACGCGTGCTTCTAAAGGCAGCGGGGTGCCTTGCGCAGCAATAGGGTAAAAGCCTTCGCGGGTGAGCACACCGATTGTGTCGGAAAGCACCGGGCGTATGAGCTCACGCCCTATGGCATGACGGAAGAAAGAAAGCACCGCAGCCCCTTTGGCTACCAGCAGGTCGGGCGTGGGTGGCAGTATCACTTGACTTTTGGGAAACAGGCGCCGCACGCCTTCCACGAAATAGGGGTTTTGCACGCTGCCACCGGCAAGCAACACATGCGTAATTTGGGCTTTGGTCATGGATGCCTTGTCTAAAATGTCATTTACCATGAGGGGCACGGTGTGCAATTCTTTTTCAATGGTGGAAAAATGGTAAGGCTCATGTGTAAACAGCAGTTCGGTGGCTTCGCGCAGCTGACGCGCCGAAAGCGTCAGGCTCAAAGTAACTGCTTCGCCGGTGTTTAGTTCAATATCTTGCAGTTGTTCCTGTTGTTCGTCGAGGCAGGGCAGCACCGAAGCCCGGTCGTCAGCCGGTGCCGTGGCGGTCAGGCGTTGCGAAAGACGTATTTTAAGCTTTTCCATCAGTGCGCAGAGGCGCTCAACGAGCAGGTGCGCACCGGTAGGCGAAGCGGGCACCGGCATTTGATCGAGCACGTATTTTTCCACCAGCAGGCGGTCGAGGTCCTGCCCCCCTACATCTTGATAGCGCGAAATGGCTACGTTGCGTATGAGTAAGCCATCGTGGGGGCTGTGGCGTACTTCCAATACCGAGAGGTCGCAGGTGCCGCCCCCAAAGTCAATGATAAGCCAGCGACTTTCTTGGGCGATGAGTTCTTGGCGCAGGGCAGGTTCCATTTCGTTCAAATAACCCACCAAAGCGGCATTGGGCTCATCGGCAAGCAGGCGTTTGCCTTCGGTTATGATTTGGGCATATTGCGCTGCGGCAAGCACGTCGTTGCGTTGGGCATGCTGAAACGAAGCCGGCACGGTTATGACCACCTGCGTCCATGGTACATCGCTCTGCATGATTTGTTTCCGGCAGTAATTCAATATTTTACCGGCAATCTTGGCCGGGTGGTTGTAGTCCGGGTGGGCAGCCCGCTGATAGTAAAAAACGGACGCGCTGATGCCCAAGTCCAGCTTGAAATGATAAAATAAGTTGCGATAACGCTCAAAACCGGGGCTGCCTTTGAGCTGATACACCTTCCGCCCTACATAGGGGCGCAGCTGTTCGTCGAGTGCCAAAGCAGAAGTGAGGTAGATGTCTTCGACAGGGGCATCGAGTGGCAGGGGCGAATATTGACGAAAGCGGACAAAGTCAATATGAAACTTAGCTGCATCGTGCATGGCTTGCTTGCCATCGATGCGGGCAACCAGTGTATGGGTGGTGCCTAAATCAATGCCATAATAATGAGGGTGCTGTTTGTCGAGCCGGGTGCCTGCCGGTAAAAGCCAGTGTGCCATAGCGCTGCGCTTAAATGTTGCGGTGGAAGGTAAGTAAATATGTACTTGAAGCTAAAAAAGCTACAAGGAAAAAGCAAGCAAGTGCCCCGAAAAACAAGCTTGTCGTTTCCTTGTAGTGGAACCCTTGTTTTTTTAAATTGAAAGAACTTCAAGAGAAGCACCACCAAAAAAACGTTTTCATGACACGCTCATATACCACACCACAAGATGATTTGATACAAGAGCTGCAAAATCGTTTGGCGGGGAGTGCCAAAGTGAAAAGCAGTAGAAAAACATTATGGCTTATGCCAAGCAATGAAAAGCTACCGGGGCAGTATGGCGAGTATGTGGAGCTTGCGCCCAATCTGCATAGCGAATACTACCTTTTTAACCGCCTGCGTGAAATCGGTATTGAAGCAAAAGTTTCTCTCCGGACAAGAGGCTTTGCCTTGGAGGATGTGCGTTGCTTGCCTTATACTTACAAGGAGGTCGAAAATTATTATGGAGATGGGTATGAAAAAGTGCCGGATTATCCTAAAAGCAAGCTGCAGTTACACCCGCATGTGCAAAACTTATTAAGCCTTCTGGAGCGATTGGAGCAGCAAAAAGTGCCGGTAAAAGTAAAAAGACAGAGCCTGTATTCTTACGAAATTGAGCTAAAACGGGGTTTTGAACCCACTACTTACGATGTGGTCAAAGACATGGCATGGCGCTACCTGAATCCGGGCAAAAAAATCCGGCGCTTGTATGCCTTCCTGAAACACCTGCAAGCAACCGGCATACCGGGAACGCTTAGGTTGTTAAGGAGCATCAGAATTGTAGTAAAATTGACGGTACAGGAAACACAGGAGCTGCCTCAGAGTCCGGCGGCTTTAATCCCGGGTGAAAAGATAAGCAATATCTTTGAGGCATTGCAGCGGATGGAGCAAATGCAGATTCCATTGAATATCGATGTTGTAGATTCGAGAACTTACCGGTTCAATATGCCGGATTTGCCTGTGCAACAAGTTACAAAGAATGTCTTGCTGGAGCGGCACATACTTGTGGAGCTGGAGCTGTACGAACGTCTGAAAAAGGTAGGGATAGAGGCAAGTGTAACAAAACGCTCCGGGCAAGAGCTGGAACTGACGCGGGTGTCTTTGAAAGACAAAGATACGCTGCATTGGCAGATGGACGACTCTGCTTGGTTCCAAAGAAGGCAAACACTTGTTGTTTTGGCAAAGCGCCTGGATGCAGCGGGCGCCAAAGGGCTGCTCGTGTATCGGCGCGAATATATGGGTTCGTATTACCAACTCAGAGAAATAGACTATGACCATATGCAGGTCAAGCCCTTTACTTTCCACTACGTGAAGACTGAATCCTATATTTCAAGCAGAATCATCACGTACTACATGATGCAACAATTGCTTGAAAAGGTACATGTGAGTGCCCATATAAGGCGTGTTTCAGATAGGAGGTTCAACCTAACCAATGTGAAAATATTGGAAGACAGGCAAGAGCCCGTAAACGTAAAGCTGCCCGACTCTGCAAAGCGTATTAGGGATTTTCTTTTCCGCATGGAAGCAGCCCGCTTGCATTGCACGCTCCGGAAGTATAGTTCCATGTGGCAGATAAACGACCTTTCTGTCCCTCCGGAAGCAGAAGAGTGGCTGCCTCAAGGCTTGGAGGAAGAAGCCCGCCAATTGTTGTTTCTGGCAGAGCGCCTGGAAAATGCCGCTTGTTCAGCCCGGCTGTCGTTGAAAATGAAGCAAGGCAAAAGAGTAATTTTAATAAGTGAAATAGAACTGCTGCCGCCGGGGCAGGCAAAAGGGCAGGTGAAGCTCGAAGGTAATTTTCAACTGCTCAAAGACTTTTTAGCCTTCATGAAGGCGCAGCACATTCAAGCCCGTTTGTGGGTACGTGATTATGGCATGCTGTTGAGCGAGCTTATCATAGAAGGGTTGGACACGAGCACTCTTGATGACCATCTGGTGGCACAGGCACTCGTAAAACGCCTGAAGGCTGCCGGCTGGCGTGGCAAGCTGGGCATACAAGGAAAAGGGGTGTTTGTACTTCAAAACTTGCAGCGCTTACAGGAAGAATAACATCGCGCCGGGCTACTGCCATAGGGGCGTCTTGTGTCCTAAAAAAAGAAAGTGTTGTTGTTGCCCAGCATGAGGTCTATTTGCAACTCCTTGCCTATGATTTTCATGCTGCGTAGCTCGTCACGGCTAAGCGGAAGCACCAATATGCTGTCTTGGTTTTCATACATTTCATTGACCGCCTGCAGATCTTCGCTTATTTGCTTGTAAGTCTGCGGAGGCAGATTGCCCAAATACACCGATTTCTGAATGCGCACCATTCCGTGTTCTATGAGATAGCGGGCAATGGCAGTGCGTATGCGGTTGTCTTGTATGTCATACATCACCACGAACAGCATACTAAATATTTTGGTGGGTTTTTGAAGAAAGTCAAATATCTTTTCAAGGCGTTGGTCGAGACTTTCGGGCAAGGGTGCTTCTTCGTCTGCTTCGCTGTCGTAGGGCGAAACCGAAAGCCCGGACTGCCGCAGTTGCTCTATCAGCTCAGACAAAGAAGGGGGGCGCTCGTCCTGTTCTTTGTCTTTGTCATTATTGTTCATCTTCCAACTGTTTGAGGTAATTCAAATACTCAATAATGCCTTCAATGATACGACGTGCTTCGGTCATCAGCCCTTCGTTTTGGCTGCTTTGTGGTGAGCCCAGCACACTGTAGCCATAATTGCTGTAATACACATTTAAAGCTGCGTGGCGCTGCTGCCCGGCACGTACTTTGATTTTCATGCCGTAGCGTATGCCGGCTGTGCTTTCTATTTCAATGCCATGTTGCCGCAGCTCTTCTTCTATGAACGGAAGCACCTTGCGCAGCGGTTTCATGATATGGGTGCGTTTTTTGCGTTGCCCGCGCACCGGCAAGCCCAAGCGCTGCTTGATGTGCCGGACAGTGGTTTTGGAGGGGGGCACCGCCTGCCTCTTGTATTCATGCCGGTTCAAACGCTGCACGAGCTCTACAACCTGCCGGTCGATGCCTTGCAAATAGTATTCGGGCAATATGGCGGGGGCTTGTTCATCATAATGGATGGGCATGCCCGGCATCAAGGGCAAGGGCAGGTAGGGTGGAAGCGGCGGCAGACAAATGCTTTCGTCTTGTTCTATGGAACGGGCTGTTTCGCAAGCAAGCACATAGCTCAAGAGGGCAGCTTGCCCGGCATTGGAAATGGGCGAAGCCAAACGGAACACCAGTGCCAAATAATGGGCAGGTGGATAGGCATAGAGCAGCACCGGTGGCTGCCGGCTTGCCCGAATGGCTTCATATAACCACAGCCGGTCGGTGTCTTCGGCAGGGCGAAGCATCGTTACCACATAGTGTTGCAGTAGGTAGTGTTCTTTTTTGGGTTGGGCAGGGTGAAAGAGAGCAGGCATCCACCAAGGCAGGGCAGCCTGCATATTGGTTTTTTGGGCATAACTCAACACCTGCCCTTCCTGAAAGGGGCGCATGGCTTGCAGCCACTCGCTACGCGGATGCAAAAGCGCATGGCTTAGTTGGGCTAAAGGAATCGCCTGCCATGCTGCTTGTGCATCGGCTTTCCATAATACAGGCTTCGACATACGCTCACAGGTCTGCGTCGAGAAGATACTGCGCCAGCCGCCGGGCATATAAGAGCAAGTGTTGTGAGCGGCTGCGGCTCAGCCCTTCCCACTCAATCACTTCTTCAAGATAGTCATTCATGCTCTGAATCACAATTCTTCTGCCCAAGTCTTCCAGCCAGAAGCTGCCGTCTTCTTTCTTCAAGAAACACTCATCGATGAAGGCCTGTTGGCGGCAAAGATACAGACACACATAGTCGGCCCACACACGAAACAACTCGATGACGTCGAACACCAGCACCGGGCGATTGTAGTTTTCTCTATGAAATACGCCCACATAAGGGTCCAAGCCGGCGCGTATGAGTGCAGACTCTATTTTGCCGTATAACATGCCGTAGGCGTAGTTGAGCACAGCATTGAAGCGGTCCTTGGCAGGGTGCTGACTGCGGCTCTCAAAGCGGTACGTTTCGGGCAACAAAAGCGACAGCACTTTGAAATAGGCTTTGGTTGCTGCCCCTTCCCAGCCGCGTAGTGCCGGAGCTATATCGCTGACACACAGGGCTTGCAGTTGGGCTATTTTGTTCAGGTAGTCGTTGCTTTTGCGCAAAGCAGCCTGCAGCTCGCGCTGCAAAGCGGGGGTGCCGTGGCAAAGTGCCTGTAACAAGTTTTGTTGGTTTTTAATCTTTTGTGTAATGACGTCCTTTATCCATTCTACGGCAAGTGGGCTGAAAGCAAAACTGATTTGCTTTTGTCTGATGGTGGAGATGCTACCGAATTTCACGTTCCATAGGCGTGCTATGGGCATGCCGTGTGCATCGCAAAAAACAATGTCTATATCGTGCTCTACAGCCAGCCGGGCGGCTTCGCTGCTGATGGTCGTGCCCCGCATAAGCACTATCTGCCGTATGCCTTCGGGCGGGATGGCTTGCTTGCCTTCGGTATTTTCTACCACAAACTGCCCTTGTTTAGCCGTGAGCAGGCAACCGTAGCTGTTCAAAATTATTTCCATATTTTTTGTTTTTTAAAAAAATCTTTCTAAAATCAATGCATTACTACATATCTCTTTGACCTTTATTTTATGAAAAACCTGAGAGTCAGTAAAATATTTTTTGAAGGGGAGGTACCCTTCGGCAAGTTGCGTGAGTTTCGTGCGGCGCTTGCTTCCCATGTGCGCGACCGGGTGCTATTCCACCATCATTTGGATGAGAACCGTTTTGTTTACCGTTATCCGCTCATTCAATACAAAACAATAAAGGGGCAGGTGGCTATGGTATGCCTCGAGCACGGCATCGAAGACTTCGTGCATTTTCTGGACCGCCAGCCCGAAGAAGTCAACCTGAACGGCTACCGCCTGCCGCTAAAGATAGCACGCGTGCAGATGCGCTATCACCACTTACGCATAGAGCCGGAAAAGCAATATACTTACCGTCTCTCGCGTTGGGTGGGGCTCAACCGCAACAACCACGATGACTACCACGCCGCCACAGACGATGCCACCCGCTTCCGTCTGCTCGAGCGCATGCTCACCGGCAACATACTAAGCTTTGCCAAGGGCGTGCAGTGGGCGGTCGATGAGGCTGTGCAGGTAGAAATACAACACATAGAACGAACCAAAAAACGATACTATAAAAAGCAAGCCTACCATACATTTGACCTGATATTCAGCTCAAATGTCTTCCTTCCGCACTACATAGGTTTGGGGCGTCATGCCAGCGTGGGTTTTGGGGTGGTGAGTGCCTACAAGCTTGCAGAAAAAGAAATTGAAGGGAACAATACCCTAAATTCAACGCAAGAAAAAGAGTCATAACAGCCGCTTTGCGGCATTTCTTCATAGAACCCACAACATAAACAAGACCTATGGCTTCTGTTGCAAAAGAATACCTGCATATTCTTTGGCAGGGCATCTACGATGTCTTGCGCATAGAAAAAAGCCCCGAAGAGGCACAAACCCTGTTGAGCGAATCCGCCAAAGGCTGTGGCTTGCAGCCCCCCGGCGACCTCGAAAGTCAACACAAAAGCATAAGCCGGGATGCCTGCTTGCGTTCTATCTTCGAGCGTGTGAAGCTGAACTACGGACTGCCGGGCAAGCCCTTTGCCTACCAGCCCATGCCTTTGTATGGCTGGAGCGAGCTGAAAAAGCTGCGTGAACAAGCACGTGAACAAGCAAAGGTAGAAGTGCTTTATTTTCCCCTCGAAGAAAACAAAGCAAAGCAAGAGGCGCCTAAAGATTATAAAAATCTGATACAGGACTTGACAGACGAGCTGCAAAGGATGGCACGCCTGCGCAGTGTGGAGGCATATAAAACCGTGCTCTTCGAGCTGTGCAAAAAATATATGTTTCGCTTGCCTGCACGCCACAGCACACAGCAAGGCGCAGAGTATATCAGTTTGTTCGACGAAGTGCGCGTGGCTGCCGCCAAACAGGCTATTGCTGTCAAGCAAAATACCACACCCGCACAAGCCCGTTATGTGCTGCTGAAGGGCGACTTCAAAGGCATTCAGGATTTTATTTACGGCGAGGTGTCGCAAGAAGAAGCCGGCGAAGGTAAAGGCACGGCGCGCAACCTGCGTGCCCGCTCTTTCCTGGTGAGCTTTCTTACTGACTATTTCGCCGGCTACATCCTTGAAACGCTGGGCTTGGAAGCCGCCAACCTGCTTTATGCCGGCGGTGGGCACTTCCTCTTGCTGGCGGGCGTGCTGCCCGAAGGCAAAAGCATAGACGACATAGAGCAGGAAATCAACAAGCTGTTGAAGCCGTTTGGAAGCGCCACTTTCTTGCTGGCAGCTGCCGGACCCGTCAGCGAGCAGGACCTCGACCAAAACTTCAGCGCTTTGATGCAGGAGCTGGGATTTAACCTGCAGCGCAAAAAAGCACAAGCCCACCTGCGGTACTTGGGCGATATGCTCATGCCCTTGGAAAAGCGCAAAGGCTACTCGCCGCCATTCATGAAGAATTTAGGCAGTGAGCTGCCTTACCTCGATGCGCTCATTGAACTGCACTTCGATAAGGATGCCTTAAGCGAAGACGAAAAGAAGAGCTTTGAGAAGGAAACACTCTTTCATTTAGAGACAAGCACGGGCATGCGCTACTTCTTGCCCTATTCCATAGGGCGCAAAGAGGTCTATAAGCCCAAACTATGGGAAAAGAAGCGTGCCTACAAGGTCATTTATCTGAATCACCCCAAGCCGACTGCCTACATCCCTTATGACAACGAATATACCGGCAGCTATACTTTTAAGCTTTTCGGTACGTATGCGCCAAGCAAAGAAAGATCGGTGAAAGAGGGGAGTAAAACAACTTATGTGAGCACCATGAGCTTTGCCGAGTTGGCAGCCCTGAGTTACAACGAAGACCAGCCCCTCAGCTACCCGCTGTTGGGCGTGCTGCGCCTCGATGTGGACAACCTCGGTGCCCTGTTTGAAATAGGCTTGGGCGAGAAAGCCTCGGTATTGCATACAGCTTCCCTTAGCCGCGAACTGGCATTTTTCTTCAGTCACTATGTCAATTATTTGGCGGAACAGTTTCAGGTGTATGTGCTCTATGCCGGCGGCGATGATGCTTTTGTGGTGGGTTCGTGGTACAATATCTTGCATTTTGCCGCCGAGCTGCGCCGGCGCTTCTCTGCTTTCTGTGCCGGAAACAAAGACCTGACCTTCAGTGCCGGCATTTTCTTCTGCCACGACCATTTCCCGGTGCCCAAATTTGCCGAATTGGCTGCCGAAGCCGAAGAAGCAGCCAAAGGGGTGCAGGCTCTGCGCAAAGAAGAGAGTCACACGAACGCCAAAAATGCCGTGTCGGTCTTTGGGGTAGTCATGGACTGGGCGCTTTACGCAGAAATGCTGGACTTTGCCCACACTTTGCTGCGGCACACTGCCACCCAAGAAGAAAGCAGTGCGAAAGAGGGAAAAGTAAGCCGCTCGATGGTGCACCGCATTCTGCAAATCATCAAGTCTTCTTTCAAAAACCAACAAGAGGTGGATGTGATGGCACTGCAGCGCAACATGGTGGGCTTGCACTATTGGTTTGCCCGTAAAGGCTATACCCACGACGTCATAGAGAAAGCCGAAGCAGAGGTGGTGAAAGAGGTCATCAAGGTAATACTGACGGCATTCTCGAAGCGTATGTTGCTGCGTGCTTACATCCTGCCCACTTCTTATGTGGTACTCAAAACACGCGAACTCAAGAACTGAGCATGTGCACAACAACAAAACATAAAAATCTATGACAAGCCATAAAGACCAAGCAACCCCGTCTTTGAAACTTCCCCAAGGTCCTATTGACCAATGGCAGGAAGAAGAGCTCATCCGGTGCAGCGAAGCGCTGGCAAAGAACATCAGCAAAGATGTGAAAACCAATCAGGTGCGCAACTTCTTCAGCGGTGTGTTGCGCATCAAAACCGACTTTGCGGTCAATCGCAAATATGAGGATGTACGCCTGGCGCTGCTTATGCTCAAACCCAAGCTCGCCTATGCCGCCGGCAGGCAAAATAAGGTAAAGAGCTTTGCCGAAGAAATGACAAAAGTGGTAGAGGCAACCCTCCAAGCCGGCAATGAAGAAGGGCTCAAGCGCTTTTTCCTCTTTGTAGAGTCGGTGGTGGCTTACCACAAATACTATGGCGGAAAAGACAACTAAGCAAAAAACAATCAACAAGCACTTAAAAACCGAACGAACATGAGCAATACCTCTCAATATCCGCAGTTTGTTGCCAACATCATTTTGCGTGGCAAAATAGAAGCCGTGACCGGTTTGCATATTGGCGGCTCGAAAGACAAGCTCGAAATCGGTGGGGTGGACTCGCCCGTGGTGCGCGACCCCCGCACCCGCTATCCCTATTTGCCCGGCAGTTCCATCAAAGGCAAGATGCGCAGCCTGCTGGAGTACTTCCTGGGCGTGGTGTCTGAAGACGGCAAAGTGTCGTCTGCCGACGAAGTGGTGCGCATTTTCGGCAAAAGTGCCGACGACGGCAGCGAGACAGGTCCCACCCGCCTGGTGGTGCGCGATGCCATGCCCGACAAAGCCACCGTGGAAATGTGGGAAAACCTCGACAGCGAACTACTCTATACCGAGTACAAATCGGAAAATACGCTCAACCGCCTGACCTCTGCTGCCAATCCCCGCTTTATTGAGCGCGTGGTGGCAGGCTCTACCTTCGACCTCGAAATGGTCTTTACTGTCCTTCGCATGAACGAAAACGATACCGTAGAAAAAATCAAGACCGAAGACCTCAAGCGCCTGTGCATCGCCTTGAAGCTGCTCGAAAGCAACTACTTAGGCAAGTCGGGCAGCCGTGGCTACGGCAAGGTGAAGTTTCATTTTGCAAAGCCGGTGGTGCTTTCCAAAGAAGACTACGAGCAGGGAGCAGAAAACAAGTTCGAAGAATTACAGGAAGAGCTTCATACCGGAGACTGCCCGCATACTACTAAAGACATCTACGAAGCAATCGTTAAACAACTACCCTAAAAAGCAAGCTTTCCATGACACAACTGAAAGTAATACGCTTGCGTCCGGAGAGCGCCTTCCGCACCGACCTGCGTTCCGATACCCTGTGGGGCTTGATTTGTTGGGGCATACGGGCGGTATATGGCAATGAGCGTCTCGAAGCTTTCTTGAATGCCTACCAACAGGGCGGGCAACCCCCGCTGCTGCTCAGTTCGGCTTTTCCCTATGTAAAAGACGAAAGCAACGGCGCGCACTTTGAATATTTCCTGCCCAAGCCTTTGTTTTTGCCGCAGGCAGAAGGCATGCGCAAAGGGGGTTCAATAGAAGAGCGCAAGGCAGAAGCCACCGGGCGCAAAAAGCTGAAGAAACTAAAATGGCTGCCCAAGCCCTATTTCGAAAAGCTGCTGGCAGCAGACGACAAGCGCCGGGCGCTGCAGGCTATCGTCGAGGAGCTCGAACAGGCAAAAGAGCCCCTTTCGGTGCGCATCCTTTCCGAAGAGCGTGTGCACATAGGCGTGAACCGCCTGACCGGTGGTACCAAAATAAAATCCGGTGCCGGCTTGGTCTTCCATGCCGAAGAAAAGCAGGTGATAGCCGAAAAACGGCGCAAAGGCAAGGTGTTGCCCCTCGAAGCCGGCTTGTATTTCCTTTACAGCGCTGCCGACCCCGCCACCGAACAGATGATGCTGGGTGCCCTGCGTTTTATGGCGCACATCGGCTTAGGTGGCAACCGCAGCATAGGCAAAGGCAAGTTCACGGTGGAGGCACCCGAAGCTTTCAAATTGCAGCCTCCTGCACAAGCCAATGCGCAGGTTACTTTGAGCCTGTGCCACCCCACCGAAGAAGAGGTGAAACAGATGCAAGCCCATCCGGCACTTACGGCTTATGAGCTGGAAACGCGGCAAGGCGAAACCGGCTTCCTCTATAACGCTACCAAGGTGGGAGTGCCCTGCCTAAGAGAAGGCAGTGTGTTGCCTGTCAAACCGGATGGTGCTTGTTACGGCACCCTCACCAAAGTAAGACCATTGCCTAAGTCCAAAGTGTCGCTTACTATTCCGCATGACCTGTTCCATTATGGTTTTGCTCTTACCATTCCTGCCTATTATTCATAACCCTGCTAAAGCCTGTTGCCATGAAAGTAGAACTGCGTGTATTGACCCCCGTGCATATCGGTTCCCAGTATGAATATCTGCCTTTCGATTATTTTATTTACCAAGACAAGGCCTATTTTCAATCCGATGCGCTCGTGCAGCGCTTTTTGAAAGAGGAAGCGCCCGCTTTGGTAGAAGCCTATGTGGAGCACGTAGAACAGTATGCCGGAAAGCTGGCTTCTTCTTCTCATAACCGGGAGCAGAACAAGCTGCGCAACGACAGCTCTTTTGCTGCCTTCTTACAGAAACAAGACCCCGCTTTGAGGAAAAAATTTGCAGAATGCCTCGAGAAGTGGGGGCGGCAAGGGGTGCCCTTGCGTAGCCCGGGCTACCCCGAGCAGCAAATCAGGGCGCATCAAAAAAGCAACGGGCTGCCCTACATCCCGGCTACTTCTTTGAAGGGCGCCATCCGCAGCGCTCTTTTGTTCGATTTTCTTACCCGCCGTGCCGATAAAAAGGACTTGGAAGATGCTATTCGAAGGGCTTTGCAGAAAGCTAAGGAAAAGAAGGTAAAAAAAGAAAGAATAGACGCCGGCATAGAGCACATGGCGTTTTATGCAGGTGTGGAAAAAAATAAACGCATCAATTACAAAGATGAAAAATTTGACGTGCTAAAGTTTTTGCGCCTGAGCGACCCCACACCCGACCGGCAGCAGGCACCGGCGCTCATGGTCGATAAAATCAAAATCTGTATCCTGCAAAAAGGGCAAATAGAAATACAAGAACAAGCCCCATGGGCAGAAGTGATAGCCGAAGAAAGCCGCTTTTACTTTGACTTGGACATAGACCTGCAGGCAATGGCTGCCCTGCGCAAGCTTTGGGATGCTTCCAATGACCAAATCCAGACCAAAGAAGGTATTATCTGGAAAGACATTGCACAAAAGATGCACCATGCTTTCAATTTCGACTGGAAGAGCTTTGACCCCGCCTCGACAGAAAGCATGCAGGCAGCCCGGAAAAAAATACTGACCCACATATGGAATGCCATCCGCGGCTTCTCGGCCGCACAGCTTAGCCACGACAGCCAATGGCTCGAAACCCTTGCACCTCATGCCCAATCGAACCGCATGCTGTTCAACGGACTGAAAAACACCTACAATAAACTTGCACAGCAGCTACAGCAGGCTTGCTTGCTGCATGTGGGTTATGCTACCGGCTTTCATGGCACCACTTCCTTCCTGGCATTTCACGAAATAAAAGACTACATCCGTTTATTAGAGCACTATAAAATAGGACTGCCACCTAAGGTAACTGCAGAAGGCAGTTATATGAAGCCTGCCCGCTTCCCCAAAAGCCGGCGTATTTTAAGCTCCACACAAGCCGATACTCCTATGGGCTGGATAGAGCTGCTCCCGGAAGAAGAAATAGAGCTGCAGGCAATGGAAGCGGAATTACAACAAGAAGAAACGCAGCCCACCCCCACACTTTACACCGGCAAAATAAAACGCGGGGCGGTGGTGCCGGCAGTGGTAGAAGAGCCCGGCAAGCCCAACAAAGTGCGCCTGCTCATTCAATATGAGCACTACGGGGGCGAACTTGTGCCTATGACCGGCTACAGCGCCGAACTCGAAAAAGGCACCCGCTGCGAAGTGTCTATCAATCAGCTGGACAAGAAGAAAAAGATTCTTCAGGTAGGATTCAAAAAAATAATGTAGCCTTAGCCCGGCTTGCTTATGGAAAAACTGCAAAACATACCACCCGGCAGTGTATTGGTTACTTTGGTCTCTGAGCAGACCATACCCAATGTGATGCTTATCAAACAACTGAAAGCAAAACTGCAAAATTACCTTTTCATTTACACCGAGCGCACCCGCCTGCACCTGCAATGGATACTCCAAGCTACCGGTCTGCAGACAGGCAACTACCGCATCTTTAGCATGCAAACCTTCCCGGAAGGCTATAGCGCCATTTTCAACGACTTGCAGACCTTCGTTGACGAAAAGATGCAGCTGCCGCCCCACACCCCTTTTCTGGTGAACCTGACCGGTGGCACCAAAATCATGAGTCTGGCGGTTTTCAACTATTTCAAACAACACTTCGACCTCAGCTATTTCTTCTATCTGCCCTTTGGGCGCAACCAAGTCAACGAAGTGTATCCCGCTTCTTCGGTCTATCCCTTGAGCATCAAACTCAGCCTCGAAGAATATTTCACCGCCTATGGCATGCACATACAAGCCAGCGGGGCAAGCGTGCCAAAAGAGTTGAGCACCCCGGAGCAGATGATGCAGGCGCTCAAAAAAGCCAAGTGGCAACTACCCGACAACAAAGCCGTGCAAGAAAACGCCGATATGAGCGAAGCAGAAAAAAAATACCTGACCGGCGAGTGGTTCGAGCTCTATTGTATGCTGCTGATTAAAAAAAGCCTCGGGCTGCCCGACAAGGCAATTGCCTGCGGCATCAAAGTGCAAAATATGGAGCTAAGCCCCGCTGAACGCTATGCCGCCAACAGCGACAACGAAATAGACATCGCCTTTGTATATGAAAACCGCCTTTACCTTGCCGAGTGCAAGGTGCTGCGGGGCAAAAGCGCAGCTACCAAAGTGCACAACGACGCTTTTTACCGCCTGACCACGGTAGCCCAACGCTTGGGAATTGCCTGCCGCAAAATGGTATTTGCATTGGTCGATTTGTCGGCACAGCGCGACTTCGTCGACCGCAAAGCCCGCCTTTTGGGCATCGACTATGTCGCCGACCTGAACGACTTTCGAAAAGACATGCAGCTCAAAAGCTTGTTTAAAAAAATTACCGGCTGATAGAACAGCTGCTTTTGCAAAGCCCCTCAGATAAAATAAAAGCGATAAAAGCTTGCATGATTTAAAATAATTTGCTAATATGCTTTCACTTTGCAGCTGGTTTACCGCATAGGCGGCAAGTAAAGATGTATGACAGCCGTGTACTGACATTTTGTACGAACGGCTGCATTTACCCGATGAATGAATACTCATTCCAAAACCCGCCCGACGAACGGAAGCCCGGCAAAGCACGTTCTTTGACATATTGTTTGGTGAAACCCTTGTTTTCTTAAAGAAAATTCCGGATAAAATTCCAA
>NZ_KE384579.1:0-15770 GCF_000426825.1 Thermonema rossianum DSM 10300
AAAACGCTTCCTTTTGCCATCCCAAACGAAACACAAGCGAAGCTTGTCATTTCGAATCTCACGCAGTGAGGTGAGAAATCTCATCAAACCAAGCCGCAAGAAGCAAAAGAGATTTCTCGCTGCGCTCGAAATGACAGGGGGGAAGGCGCGAAAGGATAGGAGGAGAGGCGCTCGAAAAGACAGGAGAGAACAAAATAACAAAAACCAAAGCACGGCAGGGCACAGAAGAAAAAAGCAGTGTGGCTGCGCCTTTTTATCTGCTTGAAAACCGGGCGAAAAAAGCCACCCAAGCACACCGCAAGCTTGCAGGCTGCTCTCTTTTTTTCTGCAAAATCACTAAATTCATGCATGCAATCCTTACAGTGCTGACTACATAAAACCGGAAATACATGAAAGAACGAGAGATTGAACAGCGTTTTATCGGCAAACTGCAAGAACTGAAATATGCCTATCGCCCCGATATACGCGACCGCGATGCGTTGGAACGAAACTTCCGCCTAAAGTTTGAAGCCCTCAACAAAGTGCGCCTCACCGACAACGAATTTCAACGCCTGCTCGATGAGTTGATTACCGCCGATGTGTTCGAGGCTTCCAAACGTTTGCGTCAGATCAATACCTTTCTGCGCGACGACGGCACGCCCCTGCACTACCGGTTGGTGAACCTCAAGGACTGGTGTAAAAACGACTTCGAGGTCATCAATCAACTGCGTGTCAATACCCGCAGCAGCCACCACCGCTACGACGTCATTTTGCTGATCAACGGCCTGCCCCTGGTGCAGGTAGAACTAAAAACCCTGGCCGTGTCGCCCCGCAAAGCCCTCGAACAGGTGGTGCGTTACAAATCCGACCCCGACAACGGCTATACCCGCACCCTGCTCTGCTTCATGCAGCTGTTTATCGTCAGCAACCGCACCGATACGTTTTATTTTACCAACAACAACGAAGAGCATTTCCGCTTCAATGCCGAAGAACAGTTCCTGCCCGTGTACCGCTGGGCAGACGAAAAAAACAATAAAATCACCCATCTCGATGAGTTCGCCCATGCCTTTCTGTCGAAATGCACCCTGGCAGAAATGATCAGCCGTTACATGGTGCTGGTGGAAGTGGAGAAAAAAATCCTGATGATGCGGACGTATCAGATCTACGCTGTCAAAGCCATCATGGAAAGCGTGCGGCAAGGCAGCGGCAACGGATACATTTGGCACACCACCGGCAGCGGCAAGACGCTCACCTCTTTCAAAGCCGCCACTTTAATGAAAGAAAACCCCGGCATCGAAAAATGTTTGTTTGTGGTGGACCGTAAAGATCTTGACCGCCAGACACGCGAGGAGTTCAATAAATTTCAGCCGGGCTGTGTAGAGGAAAACACCAACACCGAAACGCTGGTGCGGCGCCTGCTTTCCGAAGACTACGCCGACAAGGTGATAGTGACCACCATTCAAAAACTGGGGCTGGCACTGGACCCTAAAAACGGCTATACCGAAAAACTGCACAAGCTGAAAGACAAACGCTTCGTCTTCATTTTCGACGAATGCCACCGTTCGCAGTTCGGCGAAAATCACCGGGCCATCAAAGAATTTTTTCCCCGGGCACAGCTCTTTGGCTTCACCGGCACCCCCATCTTCGAAGAAAACGCCACCTACAAAAGAATCGACGGTACCACGGCCTCTTTTGTCACCACCAAAGATGTATTTGAAACCCTGTTGCACGCCTACACCATCACCCACGCCATAGACGACCGCAATGTGTTGCGCTTCCATATCGACTACTACAAGCCCGAACCCCCGGTGCCTTTCGACAGCCCCGAACACAAACAAGCCGTGGTCAAAACCATTCTGCAAAAACACGACGCCGCCACCAACCGCCGCCGTTTCAATGCCCTTTTTGCCACTGCCTCCATCAACGACGCCATCGAATACTACCACCTGTTTCAGAAATTGCAGACCGAAAAGCAGGCAGAAGACCCTGACTTCGAGCCCCTTCATATTACCTGCGTATTTACCCCGCCGGCCGAAGGCAACAAAGACATACGCCAGCTGCAGGAAGAACTCGAACAAGAAAAAGAAGACAACAAAATAGAACCCGGCAAGAAAAAAGCCGCCCTGCAACAAATCATCGACGACTACAACCGCCGCTTCGGCACCAACTTCACCCTTGCCACCTTCGACCTCTATTACCAGGACGTGCAGCAGCGCATCAAAATGCAGCGATACCCCAACCGCGAAGTGCCCCGCTCGCAAAAGCTCGACATCGTCATTGTGGTGGATATGCTGCTCACGGGCTTCGACAGCAAATACCTGAACACCCTTTATGTGGACAAAAACCTCAAATACCACGGCTTGATACAGGCCTTCAGCCGCACCAACCGCGTGCTCAACGACACCAAGCCCTATGGCAACATCCTCGATTTTCGCCAACAGCAAAGCGAAGTGGACCGCGCCATTGCGCTCTTTGGCGGCGAAGCCCCCGAAAAATCCAAAAAAGTGTGGCTGGTGGAACCCGCCCCCGTGGTCATCGAAAAATACGAAGAAGCCGTGGAAAAACTCGAAGAATGGCTGCAGATGCAAGACCTGGTGGCAGAACCGCAGGCCGTTTACAACCTGCGCGGCGATGAGTCGAGAATAGAGTTTATCAACCGCTTCAAGGAAGTGCAGCGCCTGCGCACCCAACTCGACCAATACACCGACCTCACCGAAGAAGAAAAGCAAAAAATCGAGTCACTGCTGCCCGAAGACAAGCTCACCGAGTTCCGCACGGCTTATCTGGAAATGGCACGTCAGATCAGAGAAATACAACAAACCCAAGGCGACAACGCCCCGCCCGAAATCCAACAACTCGACCTCGAGCTGGTGCTCTTTGCTTCTGCCCTCATCGATTACGACTATATCATGAAACTGATTTCGGAATATACCGGACACAACACCAAAAAGCACAAAATCACCCGCGACCAACTCCTCTCTATGCTCAGCAGCAATGCCAACCTTATGGACGAGCGCGAAGACCTTGCCGAATACATCAACACTTTGCAGGCGGGCGTGCCCCTCACCGAAGAGCAGATCCGGCAGGGCTACGAAGAGTTCAAAGAAAACAAACGCCTGCAGCAGCTGCAAAACATTGCCCAACGCCACGGCATACCCTTCGACTTGCTGAAGGACTTCGTGCAAAACACCGTCGATCGCCTCATTCTCGACAGCCAACGCCTCAGCGACCTTTTTGTCGGGCAGGATCTGGGCTGGAAAGCACGCAGCCAGAAAGAAACCGCCCTGATGAAAGACCTCATCCCCCTGCTCAAAAAAATGGCAGAAGGCAGGGAAATCAGCGGATTGAAAGCGTATGAGTAAGTCAATTGAAAATTGATAATTGATAATGGAGAATTGACAATTCGTAATTGAAAATTAAAAATTGACAATTGAAAAATGAAAACCAAAACAAACAAAACCGCCCTTATACCCAAATTGCGCTTCCCCGAATTCCAAAATAGTGGAGAGTGGGAAGTGGTTTTGCTTGAAAAATTAATTTTTAAGAATACAAAAAGGAATTCGGAAAAAAAGTATAGTTTAGTTCAAAGCATTAGCAATAAGCATGGTTTTATTAACCAAGATGAGTATTTTGATAATAGACAGGTTGCAAGCATGGACACTTCAAAATACTATGTAGTAGATAAAGGTACTTTTGCTTACAATCCATCTCGTATTGACGTGGGTTCTTTAGCTTACAAAAATGATGATAATATTTCTATCATAAGCCCATTGTATGTGTGTTTTAAATGTAATCGGGAAATTATAAATGATTATTTTTTGTTGCATTGGTTTGATACGAATTCATTCAAAAAACAAATGACAACAAACATTGAAGGAGGTGTTAGAAATACATTGAACTTTGAAAATTTGATTAGAATTTCCATTCCCCTTCCCACCCTTCCCGAGCAACAAAAAATCGCTGCTTTCCTAAGCAATTTGGATGAATGGCTCGCCGCCGAAGAAGAAAAACTCACCTTGCTGGAGACCTACAAAAAAGGCCTGCTGCAAAACCTTTTCCCCGCCGAAGGCGAAACAGTGCCCAAACTCCGCTTCCCCGAGTTTCAAAACTCCGGTGCGTGGGAAGTGAAAAGGTTGGGGGAGGTGGCAAGCAGTTTAATGTATGGTATAAATGCTGCTGCTACTGAATTTGATGGTGAAAACATATATATCCGCATTACAGATATTGATGAAGAAAGCAGACAGTTTTTACCTAATCCATTAACTTCACCTAAAGGCGAATTACAAAATAAATATTTAGTTAATGTTGGCGATATTCTTATTGCAAGAACTGGGGCAAGTGTAGGTAAGTCGTATTATCATAAAAATGGTTTTGGCAAAGCCTATTTCGCTGGTTTTTTAATTCGCGTCTCAATTAAAAAAGATTTTATTCCATTCTTTGTTTATTTACAAACACTTACTAAAAAATATAATAAGTGGATAGTTGCCGTTTCAGTTCGTTCTGGACAGCCAGGAATTAACATAGAGCAACTGAAGTCTTATTCTCTGTTTATTCCACCCAGTAAAGCCGAACAACAAAAAATCGCCGATTGCCTGTCGGCATTGGATGAGCTAATAGAAGCCCAAAGGCAAAAGATAGAACAGCTGCGGGAGCATAAAAAGGGGCTGCTGCAACAGCTTTTTCCAATGGGGAATTGATAATTGATAATTGATAATGGAGAATGGAGAATGGATAATTGATAATGGATAATGAAAGAGGGTAGAGAAAATATTGTAATGAATAAGTCTTACGCTTTTGCGATAAGGATTGTCAAGTTGTATAAATATTTGGTATCCGAAAAAAAGGAATTTGTTTTAAGTAAACAGCTTCTAAGGAGTGGCACTGCTATCGGTGCTTTAATCAAAGAAAGCGAACACGCCCAATCAAAAGCTGATTTTATCAATAAAATGAATGTCGCTCTAAAAGAAGCAAATGAAAGTACCTATTGGCTTCAACTACTAAAAGATAGTGACTTTATCAATGAAAAAGAATTTGAATCCATCTATTCCGATTGTGAAGAATTGCTAAAATTATTGATTAGCATTGTGAAATCATCAAAAAACAGCTTGAAAAAATGACTTGGGGGAGAATGGAGAATGCATAATGGATAATGGAGAATGCATGATGGATAATGGAGAATGCATAATGCATAAAAATAATTTTCAATTCTCAATTCTCAACTGTCAATTCTCAATTCTCAACTGTCAATTCTCAATTAAAAATGAAGGATACAAAAATGGAAAAAGGGAAAAATAATGCTCAATTGTCAACTGTCAATGCTCAATTCAACTTGGGCAAGACCCTGTGGAAGATAGCCGATGAGCTGCGCGGCTCGATGAATGCCGACGACTTCCGCGATTATATGCTTTCTTTCCTCTTTTTGCGATACCTCAGCGACAACTACGAGCAGGCAGCCCTGCGGGAGCTGGGCAACGACTGCCCCACGCTGCCCGAAGGCGACCGCCGTTCGCCCCTGGCTGTGTGGTACGAACAAAACCCCGGCGACATTGAGGCCTTCGAAGCCCATATGCGCCGCAAAGTGCACTATGTCATCAAACCCGAATACCTGTGGAGCAACATTGCCGAGATGGCACGCACCCAACACCCCGACCTGCTGCAAACCCTCGAAAAAGGATTTAAATTCATCGAAGAAGAATCGTTTGAAAGCACCTTCCGCGGGCTGTTTTCCGAAATCAACCTGTCCAGCGAAAAGCTGGGCAAAACCTACGACGCCCGCAACAAAAAGCTTTGCAACATCATCCAAAAAATTCACGAAGGCATCAGCCAATTTTCCACCGATGCCGACATGCTGGGCGATGCCTACGAGTACCTCATAGGTCAGTTTGCCGCCGGTTCAGGCAAAAAAGCCGGCGAGTTTTACACCCCGCAGCGTGTGTCCGACATCCTGTCGGAAATCGTGATTCTCGACAGCCAGGACCCTGCCCGCGGCAAGAAAAACAAACTCGAAAGCGTCTATGACTTTGCCTGCGGCTCGGGCTCGTTGCTTTTGAACGTACGCAAAAAGATAACAGAAGCCGGCGGTACCATCGGCAAAATCTATGGGCAGGAAAAAAACATCACCACCTACAACCTGGCCCGCATGAACATGCTGCTGCACGGCGTGAAAGACACCGAATTTGAAATCTTCCACGGCGACACCCTCACCAACGATTGGCCCCTCTTGCGCGACGCCGGTCCCGGCAATAAAATCACCTTCGACGCCATCGTAGCCAATCCGCCTTTCAGCCTGAAATGGAGCCCCACCGAAGCCATGGGCGAAGACCCGCGCTTCAAGAACTACGGCCTGGCACCCAAGTCGGCCGCCGATTTCGCTTTCCTGCTGCACGGCTTCCACTACCTCAGCGACGAAGGCACCATGGCCATCATCCTGCCGCATGGCGTTTTGTTCCGCGGCAATGCCGAAAAACAAATACGCACCAAGCTGCTTAAGGACGGCCACATCGACACCGTCATCGGCCTGCCTGCCAACCTGTTCTATTCGACCGGCATTCCGGTGTGCATCATCGTCTTGAAGAAATGCAAAAAATTCGACGATGTGCTCTTCATCAACGCCTCGGAGCTCTACGAAAAAGGCAAGCGGCAAAACACCCTGCTGCCCGAACACATACGCAAGATAGTGGACACCTACCGCGAGCGCAAAGAAGAAGAACGCTTTTCGCGGCGTGTATCCATGGAAGAAATCGAAGAAAACGACTACAACCTCAACATCACGCGTTATGTGAGCACCGCCGAGCCCGAACCCGAAGTGGACCTCCGGCAGGTGCATCAAGCCCTCACCGAAGTAGAGCAGAAAATCAAAGCAGCCAGAGACAAACACAACGAATATCTCAAGGAGCTGGGCTTGCCGCCCTTGTCGTAATGCCCCTTGTTGCCATGGCGGGGGCTATCCTCGAACAAGCAAACCACATCTTGTCATTTCGAACGAGCGTAGCGAGTGAGAAATCTCTTCAAACCAAGCCACAAGAAGCAAAAGAGATTTCTCGCTTGCGCTCGAAATGACAAAAGAGGCTCGGAATGACAGGGGGGAAGGATACCCGAAATGACAGAGGAGGGCTTGTGATGACAGTGGGAGGCATGAAAGGAAGAGGAGAATCCTGCAAAAGAAAAAAGCGCTCCGTTTCCGGAGCGCAAGACAAAACAGCCCGGTCCTAAAACTCCGCCCGGCGCCGGGCGGCATTCATGCGCAAACCCACCGACACAAAAGAAGTGTTGGTGCGCGTGCCTGTATCTTGCTTCACCTGCCGCCACAAATACGAAGCCTCCAAAAATACATTGTGATAGACCTGACAGGAAGCGCGCAGCTCTGCCAAGGCGGTGGTGGTGCGCACGCCCTGCGCCAGGTGGTTGCCATAATCTTGCACGCGGCTGCGGTTGTCAAGCAAGATGTTGCCGCCCCAGTTTTCGCCCGGACGGTCTTCGCCCTTCACTATATAAAACCACTGCCCTTCGAAACGCCAGCGGGGCAGCGGCTGATAACGCACCACGCCCAGCAACTCATAAAAATTGGCACCGGCGGGGTGTGCCAAAGGCTGCCTGTAGTGGGTGTACGCCTTGGTGAGGGTGTCTTGGGTGTAGGTATAGGGGCGCACCATGTTTACTTCGCCTTGCAGGTCCAGGTTGTCAATGCCGAAGGCATCGACATAATGCAAGCCCAGTTGCAGCGCCTGCTTGTTGCCCCACCAGCCCTTGCCGCTGCGTACCTCCGACACCACCAGCTCATCGATGACTACCTGACCATAGAGCGCCAGCCGGGGCAGCGCCATCCAGCGGAAGTCCCCGCCCAATATCACATTGTCGGGGCTGCCTACGTGCTGCTCCACGCTGCGGTAAAAGATGATGGGGTTGAGATAATGCAGTTCGAAGCCCCCTTGCCGCCCGAAAACCACACTTTCAAATAAGCCTATTTCCAAGCGGGGGGTAAGGTAGGCGCTCAGGTGGTGAAATGCAAAATACTTTTTCGGACGCAGCCCGTCGGCTTCCGACACGTCGGCAACCATCTCGGCAAACAAATTCTGGTATTGCAGCTTCCACACGCGGGTGGTGATTTTCAGGAAAGTGTAGGGCGCCGCAAAATCCGACAGTATCAACGAGCGCTTGCCGTAGCCTATAAAATTGCGGTCGTGCCCAAACTGCATCTCCACGGAAGGCAGCAGGCGGAAGGCGACGTATCCGCGCGCACTCAGGAAATCGTAGGTAGTGGGCGAGGGGCGGTCGCCGTCTTTGAAATAACCCTCATGTGGCAGCGCACGCGTGGCATCCACATATTGCTGCACATACAGGGGGTAGCGCGCTTGGGTGTCGGTCAGGTAGGTGAAAAAACTGAGGCGGTCATTGATGCTGCCGCGCAGGCGCACACCACGCGTGTTTTGGTAGGTCCATGCTTCGAGGCGGCTGTCTTTGCCTGCCTGAAAATCCAATACCGGATTGACCGCCAGGCGGAAGCCGGGCACATGTGCGCTGTAGAGTGCCGCCGGCTGACGGTAGAAGTGACCCCAAAAGCCTTGCGCTGTCTTCCTTTCGTAAAGGCGGGCGAGGCTGTCGCTTTGGTCCCAGTTGTCTCTTTGCAGGTAGTGACGGTTGAAGCGGTCGGCAGTCGAACTGAAGCGGCTGCTGTCGCGAAGCAGCCCAAGCACTGCCTGCCTGCTTGCAGGCAACTGACTGTAATGCCAAAGGGTATCCCAGCGCTTGCCTTTCAGCTCATAGCGGCGCAGCAAGTGGGTGTAGTCTTCGTCCAAGTCATACAAAGGGGCTTGGGCATATGAGGGCAATAAGGTGCCGGACAACAGGCAGCCTGCCAAAAAAATACGAATCAACTGTGTCATGCGTGTATGCTTTATGGCTCTTACCAAAAGGGAAAGATAACAAAGAAGGCGGCAGCTTACAAAAAATATGAAAAAGCTTTTATGTTTGCTATTTTTGCTTTACATTTGACACATGCAAAAAACTGCATTTTAAATGCCGGAAAAAAGATGCTGCAGGGCGTAAGTCGAAAAGCGTTGATGGTTGCCGTGTGCTTGGTAGTGTGCCTGCTGCCCGCTGCTCAAGCTCACATCCTTGATTTCGACCTGCCTGCCCTTGCCGTGACACTTGCCGGTGAATCCTCTCACCATACTACCGTTTTGCCTTATCTGTCCGGAGAGGAGCATGCCGTGTTGCCGGGGCTCGTATGCAACGAGGACAATGCCGCCGGCGAAGAAAAAGAGAAAGAAGAAGAAGAGGAAAAACGCCCCGGAACAGGTGAAGCATATCATATCCTCCCCGCTTTCGAACAGCTGCCGGCAGAGCATGAAGCCGGTGTACAACCACCCATAAGCAGACCATGTCATTTGGCATGCCGCCGCCTCTACATATGGTGTGCCTTTAGCGAAGCCCCTTAGTAGCCTTTCCCCTCTTATCATTCCGCTCAATGGCGCCCTTGCTTTTTTCATAAAAAGCAAGCGGACGCTTGGCATGTTTCATTCCTCCTCATTCCTTGTACTTTACAAAAATATTTCCCGTCATGAAAAATAAAAAATGGATTTATTGGCTTTTTGGGGCACTCTTTTTTAGTCTTACCGCCTGTGAACAACACAAAAAACACCACGAGGAAGTGCCGCAGTTGCCGGTTACTTCCCCTCTGCGCAAAGATACCTCCCTCACCCGCGAGTATGTGTGTCAAATACACGCCATACAGCACATAGAAGTGCGTGCCTTGGAAGAAGGCTACCTTCAAAATATCTATGTAGATGAGGGGCAGTATGTGAAAAAAGGACAACTGCTCTTCCAAATTTTACCAGTAGTTTATCGGGCAGAACTGCAAAAGGCGCAAGCCGAAGTGCACTATGCACAGGTAGAATACGACAACGCCAAGGCACTTGCCGACAGCAACATCATATCGCCGGCACAACTGGCATTGGTGCGTGCCAAACTCGAAAAGGCCAAAGCCGAGCTGGCATTGGCTCAATCGCACCTTGCCTTTACCAAAATTACGGCACCTTTCGATGGTTTGGTGGGGCGCTTTCATGTGCGTTTGGGCTCGCTGCTCGAAGAAGGCGAGCTGCTGACCACCCTTTCGGACGTGAGCCAACTGTGGGTGTATTTCAATGTGCCGGAAGCCGAATACCTCGAATACATGCGCTACCGCGCTACTGACCCCACTTCCAAAACAGTGCGCCTGCGCATGGCCAATGGCGAAATTTTCGACCGGGAAGGTAGAATCACAGCCATAGAGTCGGAATTCGACAACCGTACCGGTACGGTGGCCTTCCGGGCTACTTTTCCCAACCCCGATGCCTTGTTGCGTCATGGCGAAACCGGCAACATACTGATGACCTTGCCGCTGAAGAACGTGTGGCTCATTCCTCAAAAAGCCACTTTCGAGGTGTTGGACAAAAAATATGTGTATGTAGTGGACAAAGAAGGTAGAATACAAGCCCGGCGCATCAAAATAGCCGCAGAGTTCCCGCATATCTATGCCGTGGAAGAAGGACTGAGCGAAAACGACCGCATCGTTTTTGAAGGCTTGAACAAGCTGCGCAACGGCGACCGCATCAAATACCACTATGTGGAGCCGCAGCAAGTGCTTCAGCAATTGGATTTGTATGCCGAGTAAACGTGCAGTTGGTATAAGCTTTAAAAACAGAAAAAACGATGTTTAGCAGAATCCTTCACAGACCGGTACTTGCCATAGTTACCTCCATTATTATTGTGTTTGCGGGCTTGCTGGCCATTAATCGTCTGCCCGTGTCACAGTTCCCCGAAATAGCTCCCACCACGGTGAACATATTCATTGCTTATCCGGGTGCCAGTGCCGATGTGTTGATTAAATCTACTATCATTCCGCTGGAAACGGCCATCAACGGGGTGCAGGGCATGCGTTATATCACCTCCGACGCCACCAGTGCCGGCGAGGGTACCATACAGGTGATTTTTGAGCCGGGTACCGACCCCAACGATGCCGTGGTGCGGGTAAAAACCCGCGTGGACCAGGTCATGCCTCTTTTGCCGCCTTTGGTGCAGCGCGAAGGGGTGATTATTACCCCCATTCAGCCCAGTATGCTCATGTACGTGAACCTGTACAGTACCGACGAAGAGGCAGACGAAAAATTTCTTTACAACTATGCTTTTACACGCATGATTCCCGAAATTCAGCGTATCAAAGGGATTGCAAGGGCTAAGATATTGGGAAGCCGCATCTTTGCCATACGGGTATGGCTCAACCCCGACCGCATGCGCGCCTACAAGGTGTCGGCAGAGGAAGTGATGGAGGCTATGATGGAGCAGAGCATCATTGCGCGTCCCGGACGCCTGGGACGAAGCTCCGGTAAGCAGGCGCAATCCTTGGAGTACGTTCTGATTGGACCGGACCGCTACAATACGCCCGAGCAATACGAAAACATTATTATTCGCGCCACGGAAGAAGGCGAAATCCTGCGCCTGAAAGACATTGCCACCGTAGAGCTGGGCTCGGAGTTTTACGACATTTATTCCAACCTGGACGGGCGCCCCTCTGCCTCCATCGTGCTTAAACAAACGGTGGGCAGCAATGCGCAGGAGGTGATAGAACAGGTGAAAGCCAAGCTGAAAGAGCTGGAAAAAGACTTCCCGCCCGGCATGAAATACACCATCAGCTACGATGTGTCGCGCTTCTTGGATGCTTCCATTGAGCAAGTGGTGCACACCTTGCGCGATGCCTTCATTCTGGTGGCTCTGGTGGTCTTCCTTTTCTTGGGCGACTGGCGTTCCACCATCATTCCCATCATTGCCGTGCCCGTATCGCTCATTGGGGCTTTCTTCGTGATGTCGCTCTTGGGGCTGTCCATCAACCTGATTACGCTCTTTGCGTTGGTGTTGGCTATCGGTATTGTGGTGGACGACGCCATTGTGGTGGTGGAAGCCGTCCATGCCAAGATGGAGCACGACAACCTCTCGCCTTATCAGGCAGTGAAAAAAGTAATGACCGAAATCAGCGGCGCCATCATTGCCATTACGCTGGTGATGGTGTCGGTGTTTGTGCCCATTACCTTCCTTTCCGGACCGGTGGGCGTCTTCTACCGTCAGTTCTCCATCACCATGGCCAGCTCCATAGTGATTTCGGCTTTTGTGGCTTTGACACTCACGCCGGTGCTCTGCGCCATGATTCTGAAAAACCCGCATTGGAAGACGGGCAGGAAGAAGTCGCCCGTGGAGTGGTTCATGGACAAATTCAACCGCTGGTTTGAACGCCTGACCGGCATTTACGTAGGCTTTTTGACCAAAATTGTGGACCGGCGCTTGGTGACTTTTGCCGTGCTGTTGGCATTCAGTGCGGGTATCGTCGGGGTGAGCAAAGTGCTGCCTTCCGGCTTTGTGCCCAATGAAGACCAAGGCATCATTTATGCCATCATACAGACGCCGCCCGGTTCTACCCTGGAGCGTACCAATGAGGTGGCGCGCCAGTTGCAAAAGATATGCGAGGAAATACCGGAGGTGGAATCCGCCACTTCGCTGGCAGGCTACGAAATCATGACCGAAGGGCGCGGATCAAACGCCGGCACGGTATTGATTAACCTGAAAGATTGGTCGCTGCGCGAACGCTCGGTGCATGAAGTCATGGAAGAACTTGAAGAGAAGGCGCAGGGCTTGGGTGCCATCATCGAGTTTTTCGAGCCCCCGGCCGTGCCCGGCTTCGGTACTTCCGGCGGTTTCTCACTGCGTTTGCTCGATAAAACCGGCTCTTTCGACTACGAAGCCTTCGACCGCGTGAACAAAGAGTTCATGGATGCGCTGCGCAAGCGCAAAGAAATCACCGGCTTGTTTACCTTCTTTGCTATCAACTATCCGCAATATGAGCTTATCATAGACAACCAGCTGGCCATGCAAAAGGGTGTTTCCATTGGCAAAGCCATGGAAAATCTGAACATACTTATTGGTAGTACCTATGAGCAGGGTTTTATCCGCTTCGGGCGCTTCTTTAAAGTATATGTGCAGGCAGCCCCCGAGTTCCGGCGCTTCCCCTCAGATCTGCTCAATCTGTATGTGAAGAACGAAGAGGGCGAAATGGTGCCTTATTCTGCCTTCATGCGTTTGAAAAAACGCCAGGGTCCCAACGAGCTGACGCGCTACAACCTGTACAACTCAGCAGCCATTCGCGGCTTGCCTGCTCCCGGCTATACCACCGGCGATGCCATCGAGGCCATCAAAGAAGTGGCTGCCCAAACACTGCCCAACGGCTATGACATCGCATGGGAGGGGCTCTCCTACGATGAAGCCAACCGGGGCAATGAAGCGCTCTACATCTTCATCGTGGTGATTGCCTTTGTGTATCTGGTATTGGCAGCGCAGTATGAGAGCTTTATCTTGCCTCTGGCTGTTATTTTGTCGTTGCCTATTGGTATTTTCGGTTCCTTCCTTGCCTTGAAGCTCATGGGCTTGGCCAACGACGTTTATGCACAGGTGGCACTCATCATGCTGGTGGGTCTCTTGGGCAAAAACGCCGTGCTGATTGTAGAATTCGCCGTGCAGAAGCACGAGCAAGGCGCTACCATCCTGCATGCAGCCATCGAAGGGGCTAAAGTACGTTTCCGTCCTATCTTGATGACTTCTTTCGCCTTCGTGGCCGGCTTGGTTCCCTTGGTCATTGCCCACGGTGCCGGTGCCATCGGCAACCGCACCATCGGTAGTTCGGCCATGGGCGGCATGGTGGTGGGTACGGTCTTCGGCGTGCTCATCATTCCGGGACTCTACTACATCTTTGCCAAATTGACCGAAGGCAAACAGCTCCTTCAAGAGGAGGAAGTATCGCCGCTAAGCGAAGAGATGGTGGAAAATGCCTACAAGGCAAGCATGTGGAAGAAACTCACGCATTTGGATGTAGTATGGGAAGCCGCCAAGCGCAAGGCTAAAAACAAAGATGAAAACAAAAACAACGCAAAAGACGATGAAGACAATGCATAAAGTCAAAATATACGTATGGGCGCTGCTGTGGCTTATATTGGCAGGGGCATGCGTGGGGCCGCGCTACACCCTGCCCGGCAGCCGGATGCAGTTGCCTGACACTTTCGGCAAGGGCGCTGATACTGTTGCTACGGCGCAGCCCGACTGGCGCACTTTCTTTGAAGACAAGCAGCTGCAGGCACTCATCGACTCGGCGCTCCGCCACAACAGAGAGCTGAATATATTGCTTCAGGAAATCGTCATCGCTCAGAATGAAGTGCGTGCCCGCAAAGGGGAATACCTGCCCTTTGTGCGCTTGGGTGCCGCCGCCGAAATCGACAAAGTGGGAGAGTACACCCGCAACGGTGCCGTAGAGAAACAGCTGGAGATACGCCCGGGTGAGGAGTTCCCCGAGCCTTTTTCGCACTTCGAGCTGGGGGCTTATGCCTCTTGGGAAGTGGACATATGGAAGCGCCTGCGCAATGCCAAAAAAGCTGCCGCCTTGCGTTACTTGGCAAGCATCGAAGGGCGCCGCTTCGTACAAACGCAGGTGGTTGCCGAGGTGGCAGAGGCATACTACGAATTGATGGCACTGGACAACCTGCTGAGCATCATCGATGAATATGCCCGCATACAAGAAAATGCCTTGGCGCTGATTCGTCAGCGTCTGCAGGCAGGGCGCGATACCCGCCTGGCAGTCAACCGTTTTGCGGCGCGTTTGCTCAAAACCCAAAACCTGCGTTATGCCATCCGGCAGCGCATCACCGAAACCGAAAACCGCCTGCGCCTCCTGACCGGTCAGCTGCCCGATTCCATTGCACGCTCATCGGAACGCTTCCTTGAGTTGCCGGTAGATTCCATCCTGACAGGCGTGCCTGCCCGGCTGCTGCAGAACCGCCCGGATGTGCGCCGCGCCGAATTGGAACTCGAGGCTGCCAAACTGGATGTGCAGTCGGCAAGGGCGCTGTTTTATCCTTCTTTAGACCTGCGCGCAGGCATAGGCTTTCAGGCTTTCAATCCGGCATTTCTGCTGGCGCCCGAGTCTTTGCTCTACAACCTTGCCGGCGACCTGATGGCGCCGCTGGTCAACCGCAATGCCATACGGGCAGCCTATAATTCAGCCAATGCCCGGCAGCTGCAGGCGCTCTATACCTATGAGCAGACCTTGATTCAGGCTTATACCGACGTCTTGAATCAACTGGCAAAGCTCGACAACTATACCCAAAGCCTGCAGCTGAAAACCGAAGAGGTGCGTATTCTTACCGAATCTATCGACATCGCCAATGCCTTATACAGGGCTGCCGATGCCGACTATCTGGAGGTACTGCTTACCCAAACCGAAGCACTGGATGCCCGCTTGGAATTGATAGAAGTGAAATTCAAACAACTGCAAGGTAAGGTGCAATTGTACCGTGCCTTGGGAGGTGGCTGGCAATAGAGAGGAGTGCACAAGCCATAAGACACAAACAAGGCCGCCTGTTTCAGGTGGCTTTGTTTTTTTGCCTCGAGGCTTTCCCTTTTTGTTTTTCTCTTTTGCTTTCAAGCTTCTCTCTGTCCTTTCAACTAACTATCCCCTTGTCATTTCGAGCGTAGCGAGAAATCTCTTTGCTTCTTGCGGCTTGGTGGGTTTGAGGTCGAGATTTCTCACCTCACTGCATGAGGTTCGAAATGACAAACTACGTTTTTGCGCTTCGTCCGGGGTGACATGCTGCCGGAGATGAGAAACCGGCAGACTGCGTTTAAGCTCCTTCATAAGCAAGGCTGTAAAACAAAAAAGCAAGGCATTTTGCCTTGCTCGTCGCAATCCTTCTTTTAATGGTAGATGCGCTGTGGGAAAA
>NZ_KE384579.1:16876-357579 GCF_000426825.1 Thermonema rossianum DSM 10300
AACGACGGGGGAAATACCGTCGCAATCCTTCTTTTAATGGTAGATGCGCTGTGTGCGGCATATCGGAGAGCGCTCGGCTGCTTGCCCAGCAAGGTCGCAATCCTTCTTTTAATGGTAGATGCGCTGTGTGAGTTCTATATTTAACTATTTGACTTACAGGTGATTAGCTTTAAGAAAAGGCTTAAAAAGCCCGTTTTTTCCAATTTGGTTGGAATTTTATCCGGAATTTTCTTTAAGAAAACAAGGGTTTCACCAAACAATATGTCAAAGAACGTGCTTTGCCGGGCTTCCGTTCGTCGGGCGGGTGTTGAAATGAACATTCATTCATCGGGTAAATGCAGCCGTTCGTACAAAATGTCAGTACACGGCTGTCATACATCTTTACTTGCCGCCTATGCGGTAAGCCACTTGCAAAGTGAAAGCATTTTAGTGCTTTTGTTTGAAATATGCAAATTTTTTTTGAAAAAAATGCAGGGGTGTATGTTTTGCCGCAAAGAGTCTGCCACAGAAGGGGGAGTTACCGCTTGGCTACCGCCCGGGTGACGGCCGCTTCGCCATGGTGGTAGGCGCCTTCGTTCAAAAAGGTTTCTTCTTCCCACACGCGGCTTTCGGAAAAGTCTTGCAGCAGGGCTTGCAGTGCTTCGGCACTGACCAAAAGGGAGGCTTGCTTGGGACCACCGGAGGGGCGTCCCAGTTGTGCCGGGGCAAATAGCTCCACTATGAGCGTGCCGCCGGGGCGCAGTGCCCGGAAAAGGCGCGGGTAAATGTGTTGCCAGTTTTCTGTATGGGCATAAATGAGAGCCAGCGCATCGAAATGGGCTTCCGGCAGCTGTATTTCATCATAGCTTGCAAGCTCGTATTGCAGCTGAACGCCCCGCCGGGCTGCCAGCTGCAGCGCTTTCTCGCGGGCGGTTTCGGCATAGTCGAAGGCATACACCTGCCATCCTTTTTGTGCGGCATACACGGCATTGCGCCCTTCGCCTTCGGCAGGCAGCAACAAATGCCCCGGCGACAGCCGGTCTATCTCCTGACGGAAAAAAGCATTGGGTTCCGTGCCGTAAACAAAGTTTTTTTGTGCAAAGCGTTCATTCCAAAATTCTTTCATAAGCCATGTGTTTTTAACAGTTTTTGCCGTCGATGCCGCATTGTGCCGGCTTCGTTGCGGGACTTGCCATGCCGGTAGTGATGTTTTTGCTTTGCAGGGCTGTTTTCAATACTTGTTCAAAAAGCAGGTCTTTTTGCGCCCCTGCAATCACTACTTTTTCTTCTATCAAAAAGAAAGGCACGCCCTGTATGCCCAACATGCGGGCTTGGTAGAGGTCTTCTTCCACGGCTTCTTCGTAGGCTTCGCTTTCGAGTACGGCGCGCGCTTCGGCTACGGGCAAGGCTGTTTGTGCCACTATGGCGAGCAGCTGCTCTGTTTCAGCCAGGTTTTTGCCTTCGGTAAAGTAGGCACGCATCAAGGCTTCCTGCAGTGCGTTTTGTGCGCCATATGTTTTGCTCCAGTGAAGCAGGCGGTGGGCATCGCGTGTGTTGAAGCTCAGGGCTTGGTCGAAGCGGAATTGGATGCTGTAGGGAAGCCCCATCTGCTGCAGCTGCCGGCTTATCTCGGCAAATTGGGCGGGAGTCCAGCCCTTGGTCTTGCACAGGTGGGTGACGGTGGGCACGGCCAGGTGGCGGGGCATGTGGGGGTCCAGCTGAAAGCTGTGCCATTCGATGTGCACATGCTCTTGTGCACCGAGCTTTTCAATGGCACGTTCAAGTTTCTTTTTTCCTATGTAACAGAAAGGGCAAACAATGTCGCTCCATACGTCGATGTGAACGGTGTGCTTCATATTTGTGGGCTTGTAAACAAAAGAACTTACGCCTGAGTAAACATGAAAAGAAAGGGGCGGGGTTCCTTTCATGAAAAAAGAAAGCAATAACGGCTGCGCGGGACAGTCCGTTATTGCTTCATCATAAGAGAAAAAGAAGGTGTGCGGACTTATTTTGCACGCGACACGTATTCGCCGGTGCGGGTATCGATACGCACCACGTCGCCAATGTTGATGAAGAGAGGCACGCGCACTTCCAAGCCGGTTTCGAGGGTAGCCGGCTTCAGGGTACGGGTGGCCGTGTCGCCTTGAATGCCCGGTTCGGTGTAGGTTACTTCCAAATCCACGTTGGGGGGCAGTTCCACCATCACGGCTTCGTCGCCGTCGTAGTGCACGAACACCACCATGCCGTCTTTCAGGTACTTCACGGCGTCGCCCACCACCACTTCGTCCACGGGGTTTTGCTCGTAGGTGTTGATGTCCATGAAGTAGAACAGGGTGCCGTCGCGGTATAGAAACTGTTGCTCGCGGCGTTCTACACGCACGATTTCGATTTCATCGCTGGGGCGGAAGCGCTCTTCTGCCAGACGGCCGTTGCGCACGTTGCGGAATTTTACCTGATAAAAGGCGCGCAAGTTGCCCGGCGTGCGGTGCTCATATTCGAGCACTTGTAACAGCTCGCCTTTGTAGCGGACAAAACAGCCGCGCGTAATTTCATTAACCTGTGCCATATATTCTTTAAGGGTTAAGAAACGAAAAATACAATGCCGCAAATTTAGTTTTTTTTGCCGTTCAAAGAAAATGACACAGGTTTTAGGAAATATCTAAAAATATGTTTATGTTTTAATCAAAGAAACCAAATTGTATGCCTTATGAAAGTAAATGAAGGAAAAATCGACCGTTTGGTGCGTTTTGTATTGGGCGCCATACTGCTGGCTTTGTACCTTGCCGATGTGGTTACCGGCACATGGGGCACCGTGGCACTGGTAGTTTCTATTGTGTTGCTGGCTACGGCTGCCACAGGCTTTTGCGGTTTGTATGCCTTGCTGGGCATCAATACCTGTCCGGTGAAGCAACAGAAGCAGCAATCCTGAGCGCCGGAGCGCCTGCACTGCCAAGCATCGTTGCGCGAAACCGCAGCGATGCTTTTTTGTTTATATTGCTTTCCAAAAGAGTAGTCTCATGGCAGATATCCATATTGTCAATGGTCCCAATTTGAATTTGTTGGGGCGCCGCCAGCCTGAAATTTACGGAAAGCGGCATTTCGAAGCATTTTTCGAGGAGATGAAAGAGCGTTTTGCCGGGCACCGGCTGCATTACTTTCAATCGAACAGCGAGGGGGCACTCATCGACTACCTGCACAAGGTGGGTTTCGGCAAGGTGGGCATCGTGTTGAATGCGGGGGCTTATACGCACACCTCCATTGCGCTGGCAGATGCCGTAGCCGCCATTGCGGCACCGGTCGTGGAAGTGCATATCTCAAACGTGTATGCCCGTGAGTCTTTTCGCCACCACAGCTATTTGGCACCGGTATGCGTGGGTAGCATTGTAGGCTTGGGCTTTGCCGGCTATGCCTTGGCTGTGCAGTATCTACTGGACATCCTACAGCACGAACAGTAGGTAGTATTGAATGAGCCCGGCGATGCCGCCCAGCACCGCACCCACAATGATGAGGGTGGTTTCGTCTTCTTCAAAGACGGGATGCAGAAAACGCTCAAACTCGGGAGGGCTCAGCGCTTTCATGCGTTCGCGCAGCTCTTCTTCTATCGACAGGGCGTCTTCGGCATAGGCAAACAGGCGGCGTACCGAGATGGGCAGCTCCTCCATGAAGCGGTAGGTTACTATGTTTTTGATGGCTTCGATGCGGTCGGCAGCCACCGTGCGCAGGATAGCCACGCTGGTATCGCCTACGGTATGCTCCACCAAGGCTTCCACATGCTTCTCTATGAGTTTGGCGAGCTTCTCGGCACCGGGTCCGCGCACCACAAACTCCGCCATATTTTCTACGCTCACTATCTCTTCGCTTACTATCTTGGCATATGCCTCTGCCACTTCGTTCTGGCGTTTCAAAAACAAACCTTGGTAAGTGACCAGCCCAAACAGATATTTTTTGGGATACAGAGGGTAAAAAATAAGTTTGAGTGCCAGCCAGTTGGTGATATAACCCACCATGAGCCCGGCAAGGGGCAGCAGCCACCAAGGGGCATAGAAATAAGAGATGACGGCTTGCGGCAGCCCGAACAAAGCACCGAAATAAAAGCCCGACCGTTCGATAAACTTGAATTCTTCTTTTCCGCACTCCTGAAAAATGCGGTTGAGCAGAGCTTTGTCGCGCAACAATATCTTGATAGCCAGCGCCTTGATGTCGAGCACTTCGGTGATGTGCTGTTTGAGGTCTTCCATCATCTGCATGGTGATGTGGGGCAGCTCGGCAGCGATGCTCTGGTAGATGCGCTTTTTTACAAAGTCGGGGGTGCGCTCCCAGATGCCTTGTGCCTGGCTTTGCATGACCTCGTTCACTATCTTGCGGCTGATGTCCTCCAATGCCGGTTGCATTTCGAGGGCTACACGTTCCGGGTCCAGCCGCGCAAAGCGCTCTTCGATACGCAGCAGTTTGGTCGTAATCATATCCACCGCTTTGGCTGCCATCTTGTGGGCTTTGCCCGGAATGATGCCCTGCCATCCGAAGGGAGGTACGCCCACATATTCTATAGGGTAAAAAGTCATTTTCAGTGCCAGCCAGTTGGTAAACCAGCCTATGAAGCCGCTAATGAGCGGTATGCTAAGCAAAGAGAGCAGGCGTAACCAGTTGATGTCTTCCATAGTGGGGCAGATACATTAAGCGCTTGGCTTAAAAATAAGAAAAAGCATAAGAAAGATATGTGCGCCTTTTATTATTTTGCAAATTGTTAGTTTTGGGAAATCAATTAAACAACCAAAAGAAAGAACACAATGAAGTTATTAGCAGACAAAGTAGCGATTGTAACAGGCGGTTCCAAAGGCATCGGGCGTGCCATCGCTGCCCGTTTTGCCGAGCAAGGCGCTGCCGTAGCCTTCACTTACCTGTCCAGCGAAGAGAAAGCCAAAGCCCTGGAGGCAGAGCTGAGTGAGAAGTACGGGGTGAAGGTGAAGGCTTATCGCTCCGATGCCTCTCAATTTGCTGAAGCCGAAGCATTGGTGAAGCAAGTGCTGGAAGACTTCGGCAACATCGATATCTTGGTGAACAATGCAGGCATCACCAAAGACAACTTGCTGATGCGTATGAGTGAAGAACAGTGGGATGCCGTCATCAATACCAACCTGAAGTCGGTGTTCAACCTGACCAAGGCAGTGATGCGCACCATGCTCAAAAACCGCAAAGGCAGCATCATCAACATATCGTCGGTGGTGGGTATTCGCGGCAATGCAGGGCAAGCCAACTATGCCGCTTCGAAAGCCGGCATCATTGGTTTCTCCAAGTCGGTGGCTTTGGAACTGGGCTCCCGCAACATCCGTTGCAATGTGGTAGCACCCGGTTTCATTGAAACAGACATGACCGGCGAGCTGGCAAACAAAGAAGAATGGCTGAAAGAGATTCCCTTGCAGCGTGGCGGGCGCCCCGAAGAGGTAGCCGATGCCTGCGTGTTTCTGGCTTCCGACATGTCGAGCTATGTAACCGGGCAGGTGCTGCAAGTAGATGGTGGAATGCTGACCTAAGCCCATGAACGACTTACTGCAACATACGGCATGGTGGCAAGGGGGCTTGTGTGTCTTGGCAGGCTTAGCCTACGCATGGGGGCTTTACCGCCGCAGCCCCTTTGCACCCGTGCCCAAAAAAATACTTTTTGGCATACGTTTTTTATTGGTAGCCCTGCTGGTATGGACACTGTGGGCGCCCCTGTGGCGGATAGTCGAAAGCTATGAAGAGCGCCCGGTGTGGGCTATCGCCATCGATAATTCCCGTTCGGTGGCTTTGTCATGGAAAGACACCACGCAGCGCCAAGACTTCATGGCGCAGTTGCAAGCCCTGCAAGCCCGCTTGCAGGCACTGGGCTATGAGGTGTCTGTCTTTGACTTGAACGGGCAACTGCCGGCGCTCGATTCATTGAAATTCAATCAAGACCGCACCGACCTGGCAGCCATGCTGCGGCAAATACAAACCAAACACGAAGGCGACTACCTCGCCAATGTGTTGCTGGTGTCGGACGGCATCGTGAATGCCGGCGAAAACCCGCTTTACATGTCTTTCCCTTTCAAGGTGCATACGCTGGCGGTAGGGGACACCACCCGCTATCCTGACCTCTCTATTTACAGCCTGAACAGCTTGCGCATCGTGCAAAAAGGCAACCGCTTTCAACTGACTGCGGAGGTGGAGAACAGGGGTGCCGGCAAGCGTGAGCTGCTGCTGCGCCTGCGTCAGGGGACAAAGGTTTTAGAGCAGCGCAGCATCCAAGCAGCAGAGGGGAGCATTACCGCCCACACCTTCGAGCTGCGTGCCGCCGAAGAGGGTGTTTTTCAATATACGGTAGAGGTAAGTCCCGTTGCCGGCGAGTTGAATACGGTCAATAACCGCCGTTCGGTGGTGGTGGAAGTGATTGACCGTAAAAAAAGTATTTTGATTTTGGCTTCGGTGGCCCATCCCGACCTGAAAGCCTTGCGCAGTGCTTTGGAGCGTACGGGCAACTACGAAGTGTCGTTTTACATAGACGGCGTGAGCCGGGAGCTGCCCCGCAAAAACTACGACCTGCTCATTGCGTATCAGCTGCCCAACCGGCAGCGTCCTTTGTCTGCCGCCTTGCAGGAACTGCTGGCAAGTCCGTTGCCCAAGTGGTGGATTGGGGGCGCGCAAACCGACTGGAACGCGCTGAACCGTATGCAAAAGCTGCTGACCGTATTGCCTTCGGGCAGCCGTGCTGATGAAGTAGGCGCTTATGTAACAGAAGAATTCCGGGCGTTTGCAGTGCCCGTAGCCTTGAATGCATCCTTGCGCAAGTTGCCCCCTTTATTGGCGCCTTATGCACGTTACAACCTGCTGCCTGCTGCCACGGTGTTGTTGTATCAGCAGGTAGGCACAACCACCACCACGCGTCCTTTGTGGGTGTTGGGGCAGGCGTCGCCACGGCAGGCGGTTCTGGTAGCCGAAGGGCTGTGGCGTTGGCGCCTCGAGGCTTATGCCTTGTTCAAAGACCAAAGCATAGTGGATGAGCTCATCGACAAAACCGTGCAATACTTGACGGCCGATCGCAGCAAGCGCCGTTTTCTGGTCAGTACCAACAAGGCAGACTATGAAGAAGGGGAGCCGGTATGGCTGGAGGCAGAGGCTTACGATGAGTTGTTTCAGCCGCTCAAGTCTTTGGCATTTGAGGTGTTTTTGCAAGGTGAAAAAAAACAAGAGCGCTACCGCCTGCAATTGAGCGAAACGGAGCGCCGCTTTGCTTTGACAGCGCTGCCTTCCGGGCGCTATAGCTTTGTGGCAAAAGCCAATATCAACGGCAAAGAGGAAGAGGTGCGCGGGGGCTTCGTGGTGCGCCGTGCCGAGCGCGAGCTTTATGACCGCACCGCCCGCTTCGATTGGCTGCGTCAGCTGGCACAAGCCACCGGCGGCGATTTCGTTACTACCGACCGCTTCGACACCTGGCAGGCTTCCATAGGTGAAGCAAAAGCGCGCTTGCACACGCAAAACCGCTTGATGGAAGTGGTGGCACTGCCTTGGTTGTTTTGGCTGTTGTTTGCTTTGGCAGTAGTGGAATGGGCCGTCAGAAAGTATCAGGGCTATGTATAAACTTACATGTTGGGTAAGGCACTGCCTTACCCGGTGCTACTTACCGTAAAATATTTATCTTCTTGCCTGTTAATTGTTTTTGTTTGGTTTGATTCTTGCGCTTGTTTTTTTATCAACCAAAATAAGTGCAAGATGAAACCTTTTATTACAATTTTGCTGGCATTGTTCAGCACAAACATTTACGCTCAATGCGAGCAGGCTTTTTTCTCTTTTGACGAGGGTGCTACTTTCGAATATACTTCTTATGACAAGAGAGGGCGAGAAGACGGAAAAAACATTACCAAAATCCTGAAAGTAGAAGGCAATGAAGCGTTCGTTCATGCCGAGCTGCACGACAAAGACGGAAACAAGCTCGTTGATAATGAGTACACGGTTATTTGTGAAGACAACCGCATAAAAATTGACTTCCGGCAGTTTGCCGTGGGCAACCTGAACGACAAAAGCGCAAAAGATGCCGAAATCATCATGGAGGGCGACTTTATGGAATTGCCCAATGACCTGACGCCCGGGCAGGAACTGCCCGAGGCAAAAGGGACCGTTACCATAAAAGTAGAAGGCGCCCCCATGAATATGACGAATGAGATTTCCATCAAGCGTACGGTTGATGGAAAAGAAACAATTACCACACCTGCCGGCACCTTTGAGACTTACCGTCTCTCTGAAACCACCACTTCTTCCATGAACATGATGGGCATGAGGCGCACGGTTACTACTAAAAGTAAATCGTGGATAGCAAGAGGGGTAGGTATGGTAAAAAGTGAATCATATGACAAAAGAGGCAGACTGATAGGCACCTCCGTTTTGACTTCCCTCACCAAATAACGTGTCTTTTAAAGGTGCAAGGAGGGGGGCAGCATCCGCTGCTTCCCTTTTTATTTTTTCACTGCCCCGGCTATGCCATAAAGCGTGGCAGGCACAAAAAACAAAACGCCGGGCATTGCTACCGGGCGTTCATAATCGCAAATGTTGCCGATTTTACACTTTGGTAGGTTCTTGCAGGAGGTCCATAAAGTGGATGCTGCTGTACTCCATTTCGTGAATTACCTTTTGTACTTTGGTAACCAGGTAGTTGTAGGCAAGATAGGCAACAATGCCCACAACCAGGCCGGCGGCAGTGGTAATCATGGCTTCATAAATGCCGGTGGAGAGGTCGCCGGGTGTCACTTGGCTCTTGAGCTCGGCAATGCGCATGAAGGCTTTGATCATACCGGTAACGGTGCCTAAGAAACCAATCATGGGCGCAGCACCGGAGATGGTTGCCAGCAGCGGTAAGTTCTTCTCCAGCTTGTAAATTTCAATGCGTCCTACATTCTCGATGGCTGCTTCTATGTTTTTTAGAGGAGTGCCCAGGCGGCTCAATCCTTTTTCAATCATACGGGCGGTGGGGGTGTTTTCCCGCTGACAAAGCATCTTGGCACCGTTGATGTCGCCATTGAGCACAAGGGTGCGTATTTGGTCCATGAAGCCCGGCGAGGTCTTGCTTGCTTTGTTGAGAATAATAATTTTTTGCACGAAGAGATAAACGGTAACAAAAGAAAGCAGCAGGAGCACTGCCATGACCCAGCCACCCTTCATGAGAAGGTCTATAAGGTTGATGGCTTCGTCGGCGGGGGCCTCGGCACTCAAAAGCGCGTTTTGTAATGTATCTACTTGTAACAACATAGAGCTTCTACTTTTCTCTTGGTGTGATGAAAGGGGACTAAGACCGCGTAAATTTACAATACAGAATGAATTAGTATCTCAAAATCCAAAGATCATTTTTTCCTAAGCGTTGTTGTAAGGCAAGCCGCAGGCTGTCGGCTTTGTCTTTGTCGGCTTCGAAGCCCACGGCCACCCGGTAGCGCCCATCGGAAACAACCACCCGGGTTTTTTTGAATCCTTTATGAAGGAAGTCTTCAGCAGCTTTGTAGGCATGCACTTTATTGGTAAAGCTGCCGGCAATGATAAAGTATTGGTTTTGCGGGCTGTTTACCGTGTAAAACTCAACGGCTTTGTTGTAGTTTTCTTGTTGTGTTGGCTGCCTGTCGATGGCGGAAGTGGACTGTGTTTGTGTGGTGCTTGGGGCTGAGTTTGTGTTGTTATTGGCTTCGTAGTTCCAAGTGTTGGCATCGGGTGTTGCCTGCTTGTCGTTTGCGCTGTTCTCTTCTTCTTCGGAGGCTGCCACAGAAGATTCCGTATCCAATGGTACCGGCTCTGCCATGGTTTCTTCTTCGGTGCTTGCTTCGTCATTTGTGCCGGTATTGGTTTCTTCGTTTGCCACCACTGCCGGCTCTGCTGTGTTTTTAGTGGCATTTTGCTTGGCTTCTGAGCCAAATAAGGCATTGAAGGGGTTAAGCGAGGGGTCTATGAACAGCACATAACTGGCGAACAGGGCTATCAAAAAAAGCGAAGCTACCACAATAATGCCACCCCAATTGTGCTTGCTTTTTGAGGGCATGGCAAGCGGGGTATCTTCATGGAGGGAGGCTGTACCGGCGCCACCGGCCGCTTCGGTGAGTTGCTGCTGCAAGGCTGCCTCTTCCTCTTCAGTGCGCACTACTACTTGTCCAAATACTTCGGGCAAGCCAAAGGCATCGGGCAGGTAGTTCACTTCCGGATCTTGCTCAAATTCTATGCTTTCATCGTATTGTAGTTTAAAGGTGCCCAATTCCGGAATGGTGAACTTCTTATGGGTGCCCAACTCTATTTTAATGGCGGTGCTAAGGTTTTTTAATATCGACTCTATTTCACCGGCGGGCAGTCCGGTTTGCTGTTGAAGAGCTTCCTTCAGGTGGTGGCTGTCCGATTGCTTGTCGGCAGTAAAAACAATTTTGCCACTTGGTGGAGAAATCTTATGGATGGCTGCGTGGATTTGCGCCCCTTGATACTTTACTTGCAGACACCCCAGCTCCGGCAAGCACACTTGCCCGTGCCGGTAGAGTGTTTCTTTGATTGTTTTAATTACTTCTTCCATAAGACTGCATTTAATCGTGGGCTTGCGCCTCTTTTAAGCATGTTTCAGAAACGGTAAGAAAGACCTCCTATAAAAGTAATCTTTCTGCTTGGATAGTACAAATAACGACTGTAAGACTGCCCAAAGATATTGGATGCCTGCACGAAAGCGCCCAACTGCCGGGTGATTTGGTAGTGGCTGTAAATACCTACGTCAAAGACAGGGTCAAGGTTAGCCGTGCTGCCATCGGGGCGCAGGGCTTGAATGCCGCCCAGCAAGTGGGCTTGCATTTGCATTTCCCATTTAGGCAGAGGCAGCCAGCTCAAACGGCTATTGAATGCCCAAGTGGGCAGGTGATAGGGTTCGGCGAGCACCGTTTCTTTGTCGCTGAGAGCATAGCGCCACAGGCTGCCCTGGAGTGTCCAATACAAACCACGCCCATTGTTGTATTCGACTTGCAAGCTTAGCTCACTTTGTTGCATCATCTCTTGGTTGTAGCGCACCACAAAGCGGGATGAGTCAGTGGGGCTATTGATAAAGAAAGGGCGGTATTGCTGCCATGAAATGCTTATCTGCGGTTCGATGCGCCACGCCGGAGTGGGCGTTACCTGTATGCCGGCATATATTTCAAGCGGTATGTGCGTATGAAGCAGTTGTATTTCAGGCGCCAGCCAAGGATTTTGCCGGCTAAAATCATACAGTGTATTGGCTTGCATGCGTCCGCGCACACCGGCTTTGGCGGTAAAATCTACCAGGAAATGGTAGGCAACGGCCAGGTCGGGATACACATGCAGGCTGCTGTTGAGCGTGCTGTCGTTGTCTATGGTAAGGCGGGCAGCCGCTTGTATGTCCCATTGTGATTTTTGCCATCTGAAATAAGGGCGCCACTGCAGCAGCGAACGTTTGACGCGTGAGCTGTCGGTGCGCCGGTTGTACAGCCATTCGGCTTCTAAACCTGCCTGCCAAAAGCGTATTTTTTGGTATTGTAAACGCAAGGGAAGCGTAAAGGTCTGCTCGCGTGCGCTGAAGCGGTCGTTGAAATGATAGAAGGCGGGGCGTACCGTTATTTGCCAGGGGCTTTTGCTTTGCACACTTTGAATTTCTATATCGATGTCGAAGCGCTGCAAATACTGTTTGATGGAATCACGACGGATGGATTCCAGTTGTAAAGGGGCGTAGCCGTAAAAGTAAAAGCCGCGGCGCTCGAAGCCTGCCGAAGGCTTCACCATCCAGCTGGGGTGTAAGCGGTGCCGGCTGCCTATGCGCAGTTGATTGTAAGCATCGGCAGATTTGTTGTCGCCGGTGGGACCGGTGGCAGAGGAACGGTGCGTGAAGTTGGCATGATAACTAAGCTCGTCGGATACTTTTTGCGCATGTTGCACTACCAGCAGTGGGGTGCCGTAGTTGCCAAAGCCGCCCCGTAGCATTGTGCCGCTTTGTACTTCGTCTTTCACAATACGTGCCGGTTGGGCTTCTACCTGTGGCTGCATGGGGGCGAGTACCGGCAAGTTTAGTTCAATGATTTGAAAAGCAGGTGTATTTTTAAAAGTGCTGTCTTTTACCCAATAAGGAACAAATGATATTCTTTCGAAGGAGCGTTGCGCAGGGGGGAGTTTGTTTTCGCGTTCTTTTTCTATGACAAATTCGGCATTTTCTATACCGGTCGGTGACTGTGCATAAAGGCTGCCTGCCCAAACAAATATGCCAATAGCCAAAAGGTATTTCTTCATATTGAAAACGGTTTTAGAATATAGCTGTCAATTTAGGAAACAATAACTGAAGCACAGATATTGAATTGCCAATTTAAGCATTGGGTCAGAACGTAACAATGAAGGAGCGGGTTACGCAGGCTGTTTGGGCTTTTGAAACCATGCAAAACTGTGTTAACCCAGGGCATACAGGTAATAGTCCCAACTTCCGAAAAATACGATTCCGTCCGATACGGCAGGGCTCGACGATACGACATACCCGGTTTTGAACTTCCATTTTAAATGGGGATGCTTCCAAGGAGCTTTTCCGCTATAAGAGCCGGTACGTGCTTTGTTTCCTCTGAATGTTGTCCACTTATTTTCTTCTGTTTCCTTTATCATGCTTTTTAGCAATAAGTTAGCAATTATATTGAAAATGGGCGTTATGGCACTCTTTGAAAAGTGTGTGAAAAACAAAATGGGGCAAAAGGAGAGAAGCGCCCTCATTTGCCCCGGGTGTATGGAAGTTGTAAGAAACCATTTTTTACAGGGAAGCCGGTTGCGATTGCCCGCTTCGCTTGTTGTACGAAGGCAAGCAAGCATCAGCTTGCACAACAGCTCAATTTCGATACATCTTTGTTGAAAGCAAGCGCTGCCAACTTAATGCCTTCGCTTAGTGTCAAGTAGGGATAAAGGTTTTCGGCAAGCGCTTGCACGTCAATGCCGTATTGGATGGCCATACTGAGTGCTTGCACCAGCTCGCCCCCTTCCGGCGCCACAATCCTTGCCCCCAGCAAACGGTGGGTTTTGCTATGGCGAATCAATTTGATGAAGCCCGTGGTGTCTTGGGCTACGATGGAGCGGGGCACGTCGCGAAGCTCAATTTTGGATACTTCGTGGGGAATGCCCCGGGCAGCTGCTTGGGCTTCGTCCAAGCCTGTGCCGGCCACTTGCGGGCTCGTGAAAATCACCCAGGGCAGGGCGCTGTAGTCGAACTGCTTGTTGGCAGCCGTAAATGCATTTTCTACGGCTATTTTGCCTTCATAGGCAGCCGTATAAACATAAGCCGGGGTGTTGACCACATCGCCGGCAGCGTAAATATGTGGCAGGTTGGTTTCCATTCGTTCGTTGACCACCACATGTCCGCTATCGCTAAGTTGCAAACCTATAGTTTCCAAGCCCATGCCCGATGTGTTGGGTTGGGTGCCGGTAGCCACCAACACACTTCCCGTTTCTGTGAGCTGTATGGTGGAGCCGTCGGGGCGGCGGCAATGAATGATGGTTTGCTCGCCTTTCTTTTCGAACTTCACCACTCTGTGGTTGGGCAACAGTTCGATGCCTTCTTTTCGCATTTGTGCTTCGATGACTTGGCTGACATCGGGCGTTTGATGCCGCAACACACGGTCGGTAAACTCTATGATACGCACCTTTACGCCCAGCCGGTTGTAAGCCATGGCCAGCTCGCAGCCAATGTAACCGGCGCCCATGATGGTGAGACCGGACGGCAGCGCCTCCAGTTCGAACAGCGAGCTGTGGGTAAGATAGTCAATGTCTTTCAAGCCCTCCATGTTGGGTATGTGGGTGGTAGCGCCGGTGGCTATCAAAAACTTGACCGCGCGGAACACCTGCCCATTGACTTCAATATGATGACTGTCCCGGAACTTGGCATAACCTTGCAAGATGGTCAAGTGTTTGAAGTCTTTGACCACGTCTATGTATTTCTGTTGCCGGAGGGTGGCAACCAACTGCCGTTTGGTTTGCAGCAATTGAGTATAGTCGATATGTGCCCCTTGGGGACGAATGCCCGGAAAATGTGCATGCCGGGCGCGGTGGGCGGCTTCCGCTGCACGAATGAAGTACTTGGAAGGCACGCAGCCTACGTTTACGCAGGTGCCCCCTATGTCCAATCCGGCATTGACCATCAGGGTTTTCAGCCCAAGTGACTCTGCCGTGATGGCAGCAGAAAAAGCGGCCGAGCCACCGCCTATGATAATCAAATCGTAAGAGCCGGCAGAAGAAGAAACAAAGGGACCGCTGCTTTTTTCTTCGGTGCGGGGTGGGTTTGCCTGCTTTGCCTTGTATTGTTGTGTTTGGTTGATGCTGTCTATAATGTCCTGTTCGTTTGTCTGAGAAGCATCGAAAGAGCAGTGGCAGGTGCCGGCGGCAAAATCTACTGAAACGTCGAGAATACCTTTCTTCCGCCTCAAGAGCTGCTCTATGCTTTGGGCGCAATGGGCACAAGTCATGCCTTCTATGCTAAGCGTTACACTTTGCTTTTTCATGGTTTTTAACTTTTAATTAAATGCTTAAATATTCAGTGAAAAAAATTACGGTTGCCCGCTGACCTGATAGCCACTTCCCTCAATACTTTTTTTGATTTGGGCTTGTTTTACTTGCTGTGGGGTGAATTCTACTTTTACCAATCCTTTTTGATAATCGGCATGTGCCTTTATGATGCCGGGCACCTCACTTAGTGCTTCTTCGATATGCCGGGCACAGCCTTCGCAGCTCATGCCTTCTACCTGCAGCCATATGGACCGGGTGGCAAGACTGTCGTTGTTCGCGGCCGGCAGGGCAGCTTGTTGGCGCTTCGAAGGGTAGAGCATAGAGGCATAATAGGGGAAGGCAAGCATGATGATGGCGAAAAGGCTCACAATGGCCAAAAAGGCTTTGGAGTGCCAAAATGAAGAAGCCGGGGGCGTTTCGCAGGCACAGGTTGCGGTTTCTTGTTTGCGTGGTTTTAGTTTTTGGTACCAGGCAAAGCCCAGCATAAGCACGGTGATGCCTATGAAGTAGGGGCGTGCCGCTTCCATCCATGAAAAGGTGGAAGCGAGGCCGGTAGCCCCCGATAAAAAAGCAAGCAGGGGAGTGATGCAACAGAGCGAAGCCGCCACGGCTGACAAAATGCTTGCCCCTGCAAAGACTTGGCTGTTTTTCTTTGAGTTTGCTTTCATTTTTTTACAAGTTCTGAGCTGAAATCATGGACTTTCTACCGTGAGTTGTTGAAGCAAGACTTGAAGGATAGGCAGGGCATCTTTTCTGATAGAGTAGAAAATGGTTTGCCCTTCGCGCTGCCCTTCTATCAACTGCGCGTCTTTTAGCTTTCGCAAATGCTGCGACACAGCCGGAATGCTCATCCCTAAAATGTCTGATAAGTCGCAAGGACACAACTTGCCCTCTTGTTCGAGCAAAAAGAGTATTTTCAACCGCACCTCGTTGCCTGTTAGGGCAAATATTTGGCTGAACTGCCGGAAGATGGATTGCTTGTCTTCCAGTGCTTCACGACAACGCCCGATTTGTGCCGGGTTGGCCAGTTGGCGAATACATAAAGGGGTTTTCTTAGGCATGCGCTTGTTTTTTTGAGTGAATGTCAACAAAAAAACACAACAAGTTATGTAAATAGTCCATTATTTAAGCAAACACTTAAATAATGGATTGCTTTTTACGAATGATGAAGGGTAAAAGCCGGCCGGCGGGGTAATGGATTGAAAAAATAAGATTGTTTAAAAAACATGATTTTTGGGTATTCCTTTTCGAGCCTCCCCTTGTCATTTCGAGCGTGAGCGGGAAACCTCTTCGCTTCTTGCGGCTTGGCGGGCATGAGCTCTCTCATTCGCTTCGCTCGTTCGAGATGACAGGATGCATTCCGTTTCATTCGAAATAACCATGCTTCGCCGTACTTGTTTCGAAATGAGAGCACACTTTTGCTTTGTGAGTGAGGCTAATTAGGCGTGAGCTTGTGCATTTTTTTATATTGCTTACCGCAAACAACAAAAACAAAAGACAATGGCGTATTGGTTGGTAAAAGAAGAGCCCGGAAAGTATTCTTTCGAGCAACTGCTTCAGGATGGAAAGACAGTATGGACGGGCGTTCGTAACTATCAGGCACGTAATTACTTGCGTGAAATGCAGCCCGGTGATTTGGTGCTTTATTACCACACAGGAAAGGAAAAGCAGATAGTGGGCATTGCCGAGGTAAGCCGGCCGGCTTTTCCCGATCCTACGGCGCAGGAAGGCGATTGGGTGGCAGTAGAGCTGCGTGCCAAGCACAGATTGCCGGCGGCCGTACCGCTGAAAGAGATTAAGCAGGTACCTGCTTTGTCGGATATGAAGTTGGTGAAGCAGGCGCGTCTGTCGGTGATGCCGGTAACCGAAGAAGAATATGAAACCATTTTACGGATGGCAGAAGAGGCAGCCGCAGGCAAATAAAAAAGGCAACCATCGTAACGATGGTTGCCCCGGTAGCGCTTCGCTTTCTGCTTACGCTTCGGTATCCGGGCTGGTGTAGCTGATGTTGGGAATTTGTTGGTCTATCATAAACAGCCCCAAGCCTTCTTCGCCGATGATATCGAACAGCTCGAGACAGCGGCGGGCAATGTACTCTTCTTCTACCTGCTCGCGCACGAACCACTGCATGAGCATCTCGGTGGCATAGTCGTGGTGTTCGCGGCACATGTCCACTATTTTGCGGATAGACTGCGTCACTTCGATTTCGTTTTCCAGGGCAGCTTCGAAAACAGCCCGCAAAGAGTTGTAATTTTGTTTAGGGGCTTCGATGGGTGGTGTGACTGCATGCCCGCCCATGTCGTTGATGTATTTGAATATCTTGAGCATGTGGGTGCGCTCTTCGTCTGATTGGCGGTAGAAGAAGTTGGCGCTGTTTTCAAAACCATGAACGTCGCACCAGCTTGCCATTGCCAGGTAGTTGGCCGATGACAAGGCTTCTCTTTTTACCTGTTCATTCAGTGCTTTTTCTATTTCGCTCTGCAAGGAAGTCTTACGACGCCCTTTTTCTTCTTTTTTTTCTTTCTTCTTAGACATTTTTCCGGGATGTTTTATGTTGAACTTGACACAAATAAATTTAATGAAAAAAATTTTTCCTGCAATAAGCTGCACCGGGTTGCTCATGCCATTTTATTGCGCTTGAGCAAATAACTTTTCAACACTTGCTCAAAAGGCATGCGTACGTCGGCTTCTATGAAGTCGATGCCGTATTGTCCACAGCGCAGTTTAAGTGCGCGCAAATAGCGTTGTACCTGTTGGCGGTATTGCCGGCGCACTTCTTTGGGGTTCAGCCTCAAACGCGTGCCACTTTCCAAATCGATGAATTCTTGTTCTTGGTCAGGGAAATCAAGATAGGCTTCCGTGCGGTGGTCCAAGACATGAAAAAGCAGCACTTCATGGCGGTTGTGGCGCAGATGCTGCAGCGCCGAAAATACATCATCGACTTGTTCGGTTTGCTCCAGCATGTCGCTGAAAACAACGAACAAAGCCCGTTTGCCTGCTTTGTCGGCAAGTTCATGCAAGACGGCGGCCGCAGCCGTGCCCTTGGATAAAGGGGGGCGCTCGCTCTGCAAAAGACCTTGCAATTGTTCGAGCTGTTGCGACAGATGCGTGGCGGTGCTTTTGAGCTCGCTGCTATAGACCGGCTGCTGATCGAAGGTGCATAAGGCAAAGGCGTCGCGCTGCTTGTGAAGCAGGTAAGCCAAGGAAGCGGCAGCCATCACGCTGAAAGTAAGCTTGTCGAAGTGGGGCAGAGGGTAATACATTGACGCCGAGACGTCCAAAACCAAATAAGCCCGCAGATTGGTTTCTTCATCGTAGCGTTTGGTATAAAGCCGGTCGGTTTTGGCATACACTTTCCAGTCGATGTGGCGGGTGCTCTCGCCGGTGTTGTAGGGGCGGTGCTCGGCAAACTCTACTGAAAACCCATGAAAAGGTGAGCGATGCAAGCCTACGATGAAGCCTTCTACCAAAGTCTTGGCAAGTAAGCCTATATTGCTAAATTGTCGTATCTGTTCTAAATCAATACTACGTTTTGCCATGAATCACGCATGTTTTATCAAATATACGCTTTTCTTGCTAATGCTGGTCTATGGAGCCCAAGCCGCCGCGCAGAACGATTTGGCGCAGTGGTGGGCAAAACAGATGCAGCAGCCGGCTTACCGGGCGGCTTGGGACGGCTTGTATATCTACGACTTAAGCCGGGAAAAAGAAATATTGGATGTGCATGGCGGACGCCTGTTGGCACCTGCGTCAGTCATGAAGTTGCTTACCACGGCCACTGCCTGGCAGCTCTTGGGTCCTGATTTTCGCTATGAAACCCGGATATATGCCGTGGGCACCGTCAACGCCCGGGTGTTGAATGGTTATTTGATGATAGCCCCTTCGGGGGACCCTACTTTGGGAAGCCGCTACTTTGAAGAGACAGCCCCCGGCCTGTTTTGGCAAGCCATGACGGAGGCAATCCGGCAGCAGGGCATCGATTCTGTAGCGCAGGGGGTGTGCTTATTGGAAACTGACTTTGACCCCAACGTAACCCCCGACGGGTGGATATGGGAAGATTTGGGCAACTACTATGCAGCCCCGGCTTTTGACCTGAATTGGCGCGACAATACGCTTTATGCCTATTTTTCTCCCGGGCGAGCTCCCGGTGAACCGGCTTTGCTGCGCAAGGTGGAACCTGCCTTGCCCTTTGCCGTAGAGGCATGGACCAACCAAGTAACTACGGGCAAAGCGGGCAGTGGTGACCAGGTATATGCCGACCGGGCAGCTTATCAAGTGCAGGGCTTCTTGCGAGGTACTTACCCCATGGACGGTACTTTCCCGGTGAAGTTGATGATGCATTATCCGGCTGTGTACTTTTTGCAAGAAATGGGCGAGCACTTGCGGGCAGGCGGTGTCCGTTGCAGCCCGCTGCCGGAGCCCTGCCGGGTGGCCTTGCCCAAGGAAAGCCGCTTGTTGTGGGTGCATCGTTCGCCCCGCTTGGAGGATATTATTCGTGAAACCAACCGGCGCAGCATCAATCTGTTTGCCGAAGGTTTGTATAAAACCTTGGCGGTGCGTATGGGCGCCCACACTCCACACAATGATGCAGCGGAAGTCATCAAGTCTTTTTGGCGGGGGCAGGGCGTCGTGCTTGACCAAGCCCGTATTCTGGACGGGAGCGGGCTGTCGCCTGCCAATGCGCTGACGCCACGCATGATAGTAGCCTTGTTGCGCGTCATGGCAGGCATGCCCCATGCTGCTTCGTTTCGAAATACTTTGGCACAGGCAGGCAGCAGTGGCACCCTGCGTTGGTTTGGCAGAGGTACCGCCCTGGCCGGCCGGGTGTGGGCAAAAACGGGCAGCATGCGCGATGTGGTCAGCTTGGCAGGGTATTACCATAGCGCTTCGGGGCGGCACTATGCTTTTGCTTTTATGCTGAACAAAGCCGATGCCTCTTATACAGAAGTCATGCAGTTGTATGCTCGCTTGTTGTTGCAACTGCCATGAAAAGCAGCGTGTAAGGCCGCCCGGCTCTTTTGGAAATTCAGAGGGAATATCGTATCTTTTTGGATACTGAAATTATGATAACCGCAAACCGTGATTGCCATGCAAAGCCCAGATAAAAAGCCGGTCACTTCGCAAGAAGGGGTTGTGCGCCCTTCCCAAAGCGAGGAGCAGACACAAGAGCAAGTGCTGGAAAATGTGCCACCATCGCAAGAGGTGCTTGCAAACCGTCATATTTATGACGAATACTTCGATTTAGAATTGGGCAAGTGTTTTGCCGAGGATATCATGGAGCTGATCGACGGCGCTTATTTCCGTTCGCGGCTCATAGACCTCGACCCCTTCCCAAAGCGCAACAACCCAAAACGCCCTTTGATATTTGCCAGCAACCACTCGGGCATGGCTTTCCCTTGGGATGGTATCGTGTGGGGCTATCGTATTCATAAGCATTGCAATTACGGACCGGATGGTATCCGGGCTTTAACTGCCCCCATGTTGTCGGCTTCGGTGTTGATGCACCCCTATCAAATCAAATACTTTTGGAAACGCATGGGCGCCGTTGATGCCACTTTCTTGAATTTTGAAACCATGATGCACCAAAACGATTTCAATGTGATGATTTATCCGGAAGGGGTGCCGGGCATAGGCAAGGGGTTTCACCGGCGCTATCAGTTGCAGCGCTTTTCGAGTTCTATGGTGCATATGTCCATCAAATACAAAACTGACATCATTCCGTTCTATACGGTCAATGGTGAGTACATCAACCCCTACAGCTACTGCTCTAACTTTTTGAATAAGCTGGTCAACTTGATTGGCATTCCGTTTTTGCCTCTTGGGTTTATTACCCCCTTCATTCTTCTTTTCCCCTGGATCTTTTACATGGCTTTTCCCGCACGCCTGACCTTCATCAAAGGCAAGCGCATCAAGCCCTACGAAATGACCGACAAGCCCTATGAAGAGATGACCTATGAAGACTTCCGGGCTATTGCCGATAAAATACGCGACATGATGCAAAAAGAGCTAAACGAGGCAGTCAAGAAATACGGGCAAAAGCCATACGACTGGAAGTCTTTCTTCAAAGCACAATGGAAATGGATTCGCTACTTCCCCTATACCTTGCCCATCGGATGGCCCTTGTTGTTTGCCGAGTGGGAACGGGTGCGCATCAAAAAAGGCGATCGCAAATCCAAACTGAAACTGGGCTTTTTGTCCACCCTGCGTATTTTGTTCAAAAACCCCAAAGTGATTGCCTACTATCTGCCGCTGATTGGATGGATACCGCTGGGTATTTCCGGATTCAGGCGTTTGAAGCCATAAGGCAAAGAGAAAGACGGGTGGCATCGAGGCATTCCTTCGTCCCTGCCCCCCTTCCTTTTTGTCCTTTCAAGTGCTCTTTATTGTCGTGTATAGCAATCTTTCTTTGTCCTTTCGAGCCCTCTGTCATTTCGAGCGCAAGCGAGAAACCTCTTTTGCTCTTGCTTTTTGTAGCTTGGCGGGATTGAGATTTCTCGCCTCAGTGCGTGAGGTTCGAAATGACAAACTACGGTTTGTTCGAGATGACATGCTGCGTGGAGAGCGAAATGGCAGCTTGTGCTTGCGCTTTGTGAAAAATGACAGCCGGAACGGCAGGGCTGCCTGCATTGACAAAACTCATTGCTTGCCTTTTTATTGGGCGTTACATTTGCCGGCAAAGCACAGTTTTCTTAAATTGCGGCAATTTAAAACAAGTCTAAATAAAATATGAACCGGAGAAGCGTTGCAGATTTGCGTAAAGGGGAGCGTGCCCGCATCGTGGCATTGTTGGATGAGCAGCTTTCGGTAAAACTTTTTGAACTGGGTTTTTTGCCGAATACATGGGTGGAATTGGTGTTTGTGGCTCCATTGGGCGACCCCATTGGCGTGCGCATCAACGAAAGCTATCAGCTTTCTTTAAGAAAAGAAGAGGCAAAAACCATTCTAATCGCTTCCTAAATGAAAGACGCGCACCGCATGAATAGCGAACTGACCATAGGCGCGGAGCGCCGTATTCGTAAAGTGGCGTTGCTGGGCAATCCCAATAGCGGAAAAACGACTTTATTCAACGCACTCACCGGCTTAAATCAAAAAGTAGGGAACTTTCCCGGTGTAACGGTAGATAAAAAAACGGGCACCTGCCGCTTGCCCGGTGGGCAAAGTGTGGAAATAGTGGATCTGCCGGGAATCTACAGCCTTTATCCCAAGTCTTTGGATGAGCAGGTGGTTTTGGATGTGTTGTTGCATCCCGGAGGGAAAGACTACCCTGATGCGGTGGTAGTGGTGGCCGATGCCGCAAACTTGAAACGGCACTTGCTGCTTTGTACCCAGCTCATCGATTTGGGAATTCCGCTGCTGCTGGTGCTCAACATGGTCGATGTGGCAGAAAAAGAGGGTATTGTGGTGGATGTTGAGCAGCTACGGCATTTGTTGGGTGTGGAAGTCATAACGACCAATGCCCGCAAAGGTACGGGTGTTGCTCAATTGAAAGAGCGCTTGCCCCACCTGCAGCCGCCACAGCGCTCTTTTTACGAAGTAGCCCCCTTGATTGACAGCTATTTTGAAGCTTCTGTAAAAGAGCACTTACCACCGGGACTAAGTGCTTACGGGCAGTGGCTCTGTATTCATTTGTTTGAGCGCCTGTCTTTTTTGAGCGAGTCTCAAAAAGATGCGATTCAACGGGCTATTCTGCATGCCAAAAAGCCTTTCAAAGCGCTGAATTTGCAGCGCGAAGAGATATTGCACCGCTACGAACAGATTGATGCCATTCTGGAAAAAACGCTGCACAAAAAAGAAAGCAAAGGCAGCTATTCGCGCTTGACCGCCCTGCTGGATCGTTGGTTGTTGCATCCGGTAGCCGGTTATGTTACTTTCTTGCTGGTGCTGCTGCTCATTTTTCAGTCGGTATTTACATGGGCAAGTGTGCCCATGGACTGGATTGATGCTTCTTTTTCGGACTTCGTGAACTGGGTACATGAGCAGGGTGGCGACAGCCTGTGGGTGTCTTTTGTAGCCGACGGCTTACTGGCCGGCTTGGGCGGAATTCTGGTATTTGTGCCCCAAATTGCCATCCTTTTCCTTCTGCTGGGTATTTTAGAAGAAACCGGTTACATGGCGCGTGTGGCGGTGTTGATGGATAAGGTGATGCGTCAGTTTGGACTGAACGGGCGCAGCGTGGTGCCTTTGGTGTCGGGTGTGGCCTGTGCTATTCCGGCCATCATGGCGGCACGCACCATTCCCAATGCCAAAGAGCGCCTCATTACAATGATGGTGGTGCCACTGATGAGCTGTTCGGCGCGCCTGCCGGTATATACGGTTTTGGTGGCTTTGGCAGTTCCCGACACTTTGCTGTGGGGGTGGCTTAGCCTGCAAGGTCTGGTGATGCTGGCGCTCTATTTGTTGGGAACGCTGATGTCGTTGGTAGTGGCATGGTTACTCAACCGTTTCCTTCGCATGGAGCAGGGGCGGAGTTTCTTTATGCTGGAAATGCCTTTGTATCGTTTGCCCCGCTGGCACAACCTCTTGTTGACTGTATGGGAAAAAGCCCGCACTTTTGTGGTAGAAGCCGGTAAGGTCATTCTCTTGATCTCGATTCTGATTTGGGCGCTTTCTTCTTTTGGCCCCGGCAATGCCATGGAAGAGGCCGAAGCACAGGTGCGTGCACAAATGCAAGGGCAGTTTGCCCCCGCCGCAATAGAGAATGCCGTGGCTTCGGCACGGCTGGAGCAGTCGTATGCCGGTCATCTGGGGCGCATCATAGAGCCGGCTATACGTCCTTTGGGTTACGACTGGAAGATTGGCATTGCTCTGATTAGTTCTTTTGCAGCGCGTGAAGTTTTTGTGGGCACCATATCTACCATTTACAGCATCGGCAGCGAAGATGAAATGACCATCGTGGAGCGCCTGCGCTCGGAAGTCAATCCGCGCACCGGTGAGCCGGTGTTCAACTTCGCTACTTCTGTTTCTTTGTTGCTGTTTTATGCTTTTGCCATGCAGTGTATGAGCACCATGGCTGTCATGTACCGTGAAACGAATGGTTGGAAGTATCCACTCTTGCAGCTGCTTTATATGTCGGCGATTGCCTACATAAGTGCATGGGCGGCCTATCAGTGGTTGAGCTGAGCGAAGGTGGCCGCTCTTTTTATTGTATTTTTTGCACTTTTGTAAGCCCACACAATTCAAAAACTCATGCACAAAAAGGCTTTATTATGGCGTGGTGGCGGGCTTGTGCTTCTTTGCTTGCTGTTGTTCGTGCTGGAGTTGCTTTGGGGGAATGGCGCTTTGCCGGCGTCTTCGGTCATGCAGCTGCCGGCCATGCAAAAGATACTTTGGCAAATACGCTTGCCCCGTGCTTTGGCGGCGGCTTGTTGTGGCGCGCTGCTTTCGGTGGGGGGCTTGCTGATGCAGACGCTTTTTCGTAACCCCTTGGCAAGTCCTTCCATTTTGGGTATTAGTACGGGCGCAAGCATAGGGGTTGCTTTCGTGGTGTTGGTGCTGGGGGGCGGAGCATGGGGGGCGCTTGCGCTTACTCACCACCTGGGGTGGGTGATAGCAGCCGCTCTTGTGGGCGCAGCTCTTGTTTTATTGTTGTTGCTTTCGTTTGCCTGGTACCTGACCGACAACAACATGCTTTTGTTAATGGGCGTGATGCTGGGGTATTTGGGGAGTGCCCTCATCAGTGTGTGGCAGTACTTCAGCCGCCCGGAGCAGCTGCAAGCCTTTTTTGTGTGGATGATGGGAAGCTTCGATGGTCTTTTGCTTGAGTACGTGCCCTGGATGCTGGGCGGCAGTTTACTTTTACTGCTGGCACCTTGGTTTACTGCCCGGCAGCTGAATTTGTTGCTGATGGGCGAAGACTATGCTCGCAGCATGGGTGTTTCGCTGCGCTTCATGCGTCGTTGGATGGTCTTCTGGGCGGCACTTGCCACCGCTCTCGTTACGGCTTTTTGTGGCCCTATTGGCTTTGTGGGGATTGCTGTGCCTCATCTGACCCGCTTGTTTTTACGCCAGCAGAATCACTTCTTTACCATTCCCTTTGCCTGGCTTATGGGGGCTGCTTTCTGCATGGCTTGCGACCTCTTGTCGCGTTTATTTGATGCTTACTATGCTTTACCTGTCAATGTGGTTACTTCTTTAATAGGGGCACCGTTGGTGCTCTCTATCTTTTGGCGAAGAAGAAAAAAAACATTGGTTACTTAATCCCTTGTCTTTCATTGACCTGCCGGCAAAAGTGGCCCGGAATACGACCGAAGCTTCCCTTGCAACGAAAAGAGGATAGTTGTTTGGAATTCAATACTTTTTTATCTACCTTTGCAGTTCAAAAAAATGAAGTGTGAGTAAACCAAAACGTTAGGATTACATGCCAACCATACAACAATTAGTACGAATCGGAAGACAACCAAAGACTTACAAGAGTAAGTCGCCTGCGTTGGACAAGTGCCCGCAGAAGAGTGGGGTATGTACCAGAGTGTACACAACGACCCCCAAGAAGCCGAACTCGGCTTTGCGTAAAGTAGCCAAGGTGCGTTTGAGCAACGGCGAAGAAGTGATTGCTTACATCCCCGGTGAAGGCCACAACCTGCAAGAACACTCTCGCGTGTTGGTACGCGGTGGTCGTGTGAAAGACCTTCCCGGTGTGCGTTATCACATCGTGCGTGGTGCCTTGGATACTGCCGGTGTAACTGACCGTAAGCAGGGACGTTCGAAATACGGAACCAAGCGCCCCAAAGAGAAAAAGTAATTTAAGCTGATTGTTTAACCTTTCGTTTCTATCGTCATAGTGTGAAGCGAACAGCCGGTAAACGGCACTGCTAATTACCGGTTGAGTAACCAAAACAAGATTTATCATGAGAAAGGCAAAACCGAAAAAAAGATACGTATTACCTGACCCTAAATTTGGTGATGTTCAGGTAACCAAGTTTGTAAACAACCTGATGAAGGAAGGCAAAAAAAGCCTTGCTTACAAAATATTTTACGGTGCTTTGGATATAGTGCAAGAGAAAACCGGTGAAGAAGGTATCGAAGTATTCCGCAAAGCACTGAACAATGTAATGCCTAGCGTGGAGGTGCGTAGCCGCCGTGTGGGGGGTGCTACCTTCCAGGTGCCTACCGAGGTGCGTCCTGAGCGTCGCGAGTCATTGGGCATGAAATGGTTGATTCGCTTTGCGCGTGCCCGCGGCGAACGAACCATGGTAGAGCGCCTGGCAAACGAAATCATCGCTGCTTCGAAAGGCGAAGGTGCCGCCGTGAAGCAAAAGGACAACGTACACCGTATGGCAGAAGCCAACAAGGCGTTCTCTCACTTCAGATTCTAATCCCATCAATCAAATTATCGAAATACAATGGCTGATTTAAAATTAAAGTATCTGCGTAACATCGGCATCATGGCGCACATCGATGCCGGTAAGACCACCACCACCGAGCGTATCCTCTATTATACCGGCTTGAGCCACAAAATAGGGGAAGTGCACGAAGGGGCTGCCACCATGGACTGGATGGAGCAGGAGAAAGAGCGTGGTATCACCATCACCTCGGCAGCAACAGCGGTGCAGTGGAAGTACCCTACCGAGAAAGGATTGCCTACACCCGATACCAAAACATACCGTATCAACATCATTGACACCCCCGGTCACGTGGACTTTACCGTAGAGGTAGAGCGTTCGTTGCGTGTATTGGACGGTGCGGTGGCTTTGTTCTGTGCCGTGGGTGGCGTAGAGCCGCAGTCTGAGACTGTATGGCGCCAAGCCAACAAATACCGCGTGCCCCGTATTTGTTTTGTAAACAAAATGGACCGTGTGGGGGCCGACTTCTTCCGTGTGGTAAACGAAATCAAAGAGCGCTTCAACGCCAACGCAGTACCTTTGCAGGTACCTATCGGTGCAGAAGACAAGTTCCGCGGGGTGGTTGACCTCATTAAAAACCGCGCCATCATCTGGAACGAAGAAGATATGGGGATGACCTACGAGTATGTGGACATTCCCGAAGATTTGAAAGAAACAGTAGAAGAGTGGCGCCAAGTGTTGGTAGAGGCAGTAGCCGAATATGATGACTCACTGCTTGAAAAATACTTCGAAGATCCCGACTCTATCACACAGGAAGAACTGCTGACAGTTATCCGCAAGGCAGTTATCGACATGAAGATGTTCCCTGTGTTGTGTGGCTCTGCCTTCAAAAACAAAGGGGTACAGGCTGTATTGGACGCTGCCTGCGCCTTCTTGCCTTCGCCTTTGGATTTGCCTCCGGTAAAAGGTACCAACCCCAAAACCGGCGAAGAAGAAGAGCGTGTGCCTGAAAACTCGGGTCCTTTCACAGCACTTGCCTTCAAAATTGCTACTGACCCTTACGTAGGTCGTTTGTGCTTCATGCGTGTATACTCGGGGCAGCTGGAAGCCGGTTCTTATGTGTTGAACAACCGTACCGGTAATAAAGAGCGTATTTCGCGCTTGATGCAGATGCACGCCAACAAGCAGAACCCCATTGACCGCGTGCAAGCCGGCGATATTGCTGCTGCCGTTGGTTTCAAAGACATCAAAACAGGGGATACCCTTACCGACGAAGCCCATCCGCTCTTGTTGGAAGCTATGGAGTTCCCCGAGCCGGTGATTGGCTATGCTATCGAGCCCAAAACGCAAGCCGATAGCGACAAGCTGAGCCAGGCAATTGGTAAGCTGCTCGAAGAAGACCCCACTTTGCAAGTGGAAACCAACGAGGAAACCGGACAGACCATCCTCAAAGGTATGGGCGAGCTGCACCTGGAAATTATCATCGACCGCTTGAAGCGCGAGTTTAAAGTGGAAATCAACCAGGGTGCACCGCAGGTAGCTTACAAAGAAGCCTTGACGCAGCGCGTAGAACACCGCGAAGTATATAAGAAACAAACGGGTGGCCGTGGTAAATTCGCCGATATCGTTTTCGAAATCGGACCCAGAGAAGACGACAAGCCCGGCTTGGAGTTTGTAAACCAAATCGTGGGTGGTGCTATTCCGAAGGAATACATCCCTGCCGTACAGAAAGGTTTCGAGGAAGCCATGAAAAATGGTCCTTTGGCCGGCTTCCCCGTAGAGTCAATGTACGTGCGCTTGTTCCACGGTTCATACCACGAGGTGGACTCTGACTCGCTGTCATTCGAATTGGCTGCCAAGCTTGGTTTCAAAGAAGCTGCCAAGAAAGCAGCACCGCGCTTGATGGAGCCCATCATGAGCGTGGAAGTAGTAACCCCCGACGAATTTACCGGTGCTGTAACCGGTGACCTGAACCGTCGTCGTGGTGTGTTGCGTGGTATGGACACCCGTGCCGGCGCCCAGGTGATTCGTGCCTTCGTTCCTTTGGCAGAGCTGTTCGGCTATGTAACCGACCTGCGTACCATCACCTCGGGACGTGCATCGGCAACCATCGTGTTCTCGCATTATGAGTTTGTGCCTACCAACTTGGAGGCTAAGATTCTTGAAGACCTGAAAGGGGCTTCTGTAAAATAATGTAGGCTTTAACGGCGGTGCCGGACGGGCACCGTCTTAAACATAAAAAAACTATGGCACAAAAGATTCGAATCAAACTAAAATCCTACGATCACGATTTAGTAGACAAGTCGGCTGAGCGTATTGTGAAGGCTGTGAAAGCCACCGGCGCAGTGGTAAGTGGTCCCATTCCTTTGCCTACCAAAAAGGAAATTTACACTGTACTGCGCTCGCCTCACGTAAACAAAAAGTCGCGTGAGCAATTTCAGCTGTGCACTTACAAGCGCTTGATCGACATCTACTCCAACAGCCCCAAAACAGTAGATGCTTTGATGAAACTGGAGCTGCCCAGTGGAGTGGATGTGAAAATCAAAGTATAAGGATTTTACCGCATTCTTTCCGGAGCCGTGCAATTGCACGGCTTTTTTTATACCCTTTCGCTACTCTATCGATGGGAAATGAGTACGGCTTTTTTGCGAAATACTAAAAATTGTTTAATTGCAAAAAGCACTGATAGCATTCAAATTAAAAGAAAGGGCTATGGAAAAGTATCGCTTTGAAAAAGAGTTTGAAATAAAAGCGTCGCCGCGCATGCTGTATCCTTACTTGCTGAATCCCGACGGTTTGGCGCAGTGGTTTGCCGACGATGTGAAGGTGTTGCCGGGAGGCGATTACCTCTTTGAATGGGAAGGCGAGCAGCATCCTGCCCGTGTGGCAAGCCGTCGTTTGAACAAGCATGTAAAGTTTGTGTTTACCGACAGCGGAGATGACGAAATAAAAGCTAATTTTGTGGAGTTCTTCCTCTCGTATAACGACATTACCGAGTCCACTTTTCTGACGATTGTCGATTACTCGGAAATGGACGACGAAGAGGAACTGAACGAGCTGTGGGATGGCTTAATCCAAAGCCTTAAAGAAATTGTCGGAGGATAATGATACGTATTAAAATCATTGACAAATTAGTTTTAAAAAGTTTTTTAGGTCCGTTTTTCCTCACATATGCCGTCGTTGTTTTCATTTTGCTCATCCATACCATGATGGGCTATGTGGAGGAGTTGGTGGGTAAGGACGTTGGTTTTGTGGTGTTTGCCAAGATGCTCATGTATTTCAGCATGAGCCTGACACCGCTGGCATTGCCCTTGGCCGTATTGCTTTCTTGTTTGATTACTTTTGGAAACTTGGGTGAGCATTTCGAGCTGACCGCCATCAAAAGTGCAGGCATCTCGTTGGTGCGTGTTTTGTATCCCATTGGTGTGTTTGCAGCCATCATCACGGCTATAGCCCTGTGGTTTAGCGACCGGGTGGTGCCTTATGCCAATTTAAAGGCTTACAGCACGCTTTATAACATACGGATTACCAAAGCATCCATCGATTTAAAAGAAGGCGCTTTTTATAATGGCTTGCCGGGCTATAGCATCAAGGTGGCGAAAAAGGAAAACGACGGCAAGCTGTTGCGCAAGGTGATGATATACAATCACACTGCCAACAAGGGCAACAAAGAGGTGATACTGGCCGACTCGGCTTATATGTACACCATCCTGGATGGCAAATATTTGGTGATGGAGTTGTTCAAGGGGCGCAGCTATTCCGACTACATAGAAGGCAGCGCCAATAACACGCAGTTTTTGCGGCATGAATTTGACCATACCAAGATGGTCTTTAGCTTGTCTGCTTTTGAGATGAGCGAAATCCCCGATTCCCTCTTTGTGCATCACCGCATGATGAAAACCATCAACGAGCTGGAAGCCGACGCCGATTCGCTGAGCAGTCAAGTGGTGAATTTAAAGGAAACAATTCCACAGAACATGGCTGCGTACTTCACCTATCATCTTGAAGAGCTGCGTCCCAAACCAACCGACACTTTGCGCTTGCGTGCTGCTTCGAATGAAGCCATTGAGCTGCCCAAGGAGTTTCTCGACTCGCTGAAACGGCGTTCTATCCCTGAATCTCAATTAGCCATCATTTTACAACGGGCAGTAGGGCAGGCGCGAGGCGTGAAGCAGTTTCTGGACATGCGCGAAAAGCTTATCAAAGACAAAGAGAAAGAAGTGCGTGAGCATTTGATTGAAAAACACAGGAAATATACCTATTCGCTTGCCTGCTTCATCATGTTTTTGATAGGGGCGCCCTTGGGTGCCATTATTAAAAAGGGTGGCTTGGGCGTGCCCATCCTGGTCTCTATTGTGTTTTTTATTCTCTTTTACGCCCTTTCCATGACAGGCGAGAAGTGGGCTAAGGATGGCGTTGTGTCCGTCTTTTGGGGCATGTGGACTTCCGACTTCATTTTATTGGCTTTTGGGCTGTTCTTCTTACAGAAGGCACGCAACGACTCGCGCATGTTCGACAAAGACATTTACATTCACTACTTCCGCCGTTTGGGGCAGCGCTTGCGTGGTAAGAGTCAAGAAGTGGTGCAGGAAGCTTAGCAGCACGAAGGACAAAAAAAGGGGCACGATGCGCCCCTTTTTTTTGTGTACCACATCTGTTACTTGGGCAACTGAGCCAGTTTTTGTTTGGCTTTAGCTAATATTTCCGGATCCTGTGTGTTCTGTATGATTGACTCGAGCGTAGCCCTTGCCTGGAAATAATCGCCCAATGCAGCGTAGTTGTCGGCAATCAGCAGATAGCCCCGCAGGCGCCATTTGATTTGGTTGGGGAAGCGTTCGTTGAGTGCAAAAAGCGCATCCAGCGATGCTTGGTATTGCTTTTGTTTGTACAACAGCTCGCCTATCAGGTATTGCGCTTCGGCTCCAAACACGTCGGTGTTTTCTGTTGCCATGCGTTTGAGTATCTGTTGGGCTTCTTCGAACTGCTGCTTGCCAATAAGGGCTTTGGCTTTGAAAAGCTGGGCAGCGCTGTAGGCAAGTGTGTTGGCAAGTTCATCTTTTAGAATCTCTTCGCAGTAGTGCAAAGTAGAGTCATAGCTTTGCATGGCGTAGTGGGCTTCCATGAGTCCTTGCAGGGCTTTGCTGCGCTCGCGCCGGTTCATGGCTGCCTGCAGCAACTCCTGCCACATACGTTGGGCCTTGGCGTATTCTTTCCGGCTCATGTAGTAGTCGCCCATGCGCTGCAAAGAGCGGGTATAGCCCGTGCTTTTCTTCTCTTCTATGACTTGCAGATGCAGTTTTTCGGCTTGTTCGAAGTCGCCTGTCCGGAAGTAAGCCTCCGCCAAATAATAGCGGGCATCGTAGGCGTAAGGGCTGTTGGGGTGTTCTTGCAGGAAGAGCGAAAAGCTGGCTATGGCCTTGCCATATTTTTCGTTGAAAAACATGCCTTTGGCGGCATCGAATTCCAAGGCAATCAGATTGTCACTGTTGGGGTTGTTTTTCTTGTAAACAGCCAAAAGCGCTTCGAACTCTTCGTTGCGTCCGTGTTGGGTAAGCAGCTCCTGCGCGCCGGTTAGCGCACCGGTAGTAGCCGGATGATTGGGGTATTGCTCTATGATGCGTTTGTAGTCCTCTACCGCTTCGTTTACTTTTTGCAGGTTGGTATAAGCCACAGCCCGGCGCAGCAGGGCGTAGGGCACCAAGGGGCTGCCGGGTTTTTGTTGCATGAGTGTAGAGAAATGATTGACTGCTTCTTGATATTGCCGCCCTTCCAAGGCGATTTGTCCTAATTGGAAAAGCGCCTTGTCATAGTAGAGGTTGTTGCTGCCTTTTTGCACAATACGCTGCAAGCTACGTTGGGCATCGGCGTCTTTGTCCTGAATGTCCAGAATGATGCCTTGTTGGTAGTATATATAATCCTGGTCGGGGTAGTTTTTTTGCAGCGCTTTGGCATAGCTTTCAAAGCCGGCGTAATAGTTTTTCAATACATAGTGGCAGTCGCCCAGGCGTACCAGCGCATCGGCTTGCAGTTTTTCACTTGTATTGGGCAGGCTCAAAAAGCGCTCGAAGTGCTGCTGCGCTTCTTTGTATTGCTGCAGGTTGTAGTGGGCATAGCCCAAACCATAGAGTGCCATGGCTGTAATGTCACCTGTGGGTGCAGCCGACAAAGCTTTTTGATAAGCGGCAATGGCTTTTTCATATTCGCCCAATGCCGAATAAGCATCGCCGGCGCCTACGTAAGCCCGGCGGGTAAGAGAGGCATCGACCGGATAGCGCGCCGCCTTTTCAAAATAGGTAACCGCTTCCCGGTAATTACCACTATTGAACAGCTGCGCCGCCTGCGTAAAAGCTACTTCCTGGTAAATCTTTTGCTCTTCGGCATTTAGGCGCGGCAGCTGCTCCAAATAAGTGATGGCTTTCGGGTAATCGTTATTGAACAGATACGAGCGCGTAATCAGCTGCTTGGCTTCTTTGGCTTCAGGGCTGTTGGGATATTCCAGCACATACTGGTTCAACACTTCGATGGCTTCGGCACGGCGGTTCAGACGGTAACACAGCTTGCCGTAGTAGAACTGTGCCAGGCGGGCTACTTCCGGCTGATGGGTGGCTTTACGCGCCTGCTCAAACGCCAGCAGTGCGCTTTGATATTGCTCTTGCTTTAAATAAGCCAAGCCCATGTAATACATGGCTTCTTGTGCCAGTTGCATCTCGCTTTTGTCCTGCGACTGCAGCCCTGCCAAAGAGCGAAAGATATCGATGGCTTGCGGGTAGCGCTCCGAGGCATAATAGCTGTAAGCGATGCGGTAACGCATGGATGCAGGCAGTTGTGCAATGCTTTGCTTGCGCTGATATTGTTCGAAAGCCCGGGCCGCTTCCCCGTATTGCTGCAGCTGATAGTGGCTGTCGCCCAAGATGAGCAAAAACTGAGGATTGGCTTCTTGCATAGGCACCTTGCCGGCATAAGCCACCACTTCCCGGTATTGTTGTTTGCGATAGTGGGTAAGGGCAATCAGGTAGTGGGCGTGTGGTGCAAAATCTTTGTATTCGGTAGCAGCCGACAAGTCGCGCAGGGCTTCTTCGTTTTTTCCTTCCTGATAGCGTATATAACCACAGTAATAAAGTGCTGCCCCCCGGTAGGGGTTGGCGTAGCTTTTTAAAGGTGCAAGCTGGTCATAGGCTTTGTTATACTGATTTTGTGTGAAATAAGCATATCCGAGCATCCATTGCGTATCGCTTCGGGCATCCTGTGCCAGACGGTCACTTTCTATATGTTCCAATGCCTGCAGGGCACGGGCAAAATCTTTTTCTTGAAAATGATAGCGTCCCAGCTCGTAATACATGTATTGACTGAGCGGATGAAAGCGGTGTGCACGGACAAACGCCTCTGCCAAGCTTGTGCCATCGGCCTGCCGGGTGCGCAATGCGTCGGCTGCTTCGTGAAAAGCAGCATAGAGGCTTGCGTCCGGTCCGGCTATTTTTTTGTAAAAACTCCAGGACGGCAAAGCGCCCAGTCGCCAGCCCAAGGATTGCAGGTTCTGGGCATGTTGCCAATGGATGGCTTCTGCTTGTATGCCATAGGTGCTTTGGGCATGACTATGCGAGAAGAGAGAAAGACTTAAGAGTAAGCTTGCGGCGGTTAGGCTTTTCTTCATCATAGGATTGCTGTATGCTATTGAACCATGAGCTAAACTAAAAAATAAACGAATGAAAAACATATATCATTTGAAGTGGCGGCTTTAATCCACAACGAAAAGAGCTTCCAAGATGCTGTCGGCAATAAACTTACCTTTTTTCGTTAAACGCAAAGTGTCGTTTTCAAGTTGTAAATAGCCTTCTGCAACATAGCGTGCTATCTCTTGCTGCAGGCCGTCCCATTGGCGGGGCGTGAGGTATTGCCTGATGCGTGATAAAGAGCAGCCCCAAATGGTGCGCAGGCCGGTGAGCAACAATTCGTTGGCATGGTCTTGGGGTGAAAGGACTTCACCTTGGGCAGGCACCTTGCCCGCCGCAATGCTTTTGATGTAAAGCGCATTGTTTGCAATGTTGGCCTGCCGGCTGTGTCCGTCATACGAATGGGCGGCCGGTCCTACGCCCAAGTAAGGCAGCTGCTTCCAGTAACTGCTATTGTGGCGGGCAAATTGCCCCGGCAAGGCAAAGTTGGAAATTTCGTAATGAACAAAACCGGCTGCTTCCAGGCGCTCTATGAGCAGTGCCATCTGCGCGGCAGCCACGGCATCATCGGTAGGGGTGAGTTTCCCTTTTTGATACCATCGCCCAAAAACGGTTTTTTCTTCTATGGTCAGGCAGTAGGCCGAAATATGACCTACCTGAAGAGCAAGGGCTTGTTCGATGTCTTTGAGCCAGCGGTTGTGACTGACGCCCGGAATGCCATAAATCAAGTCGATGCTAATGTGACGGAAGCCAACGGCTTGCGCTTGCCTGACCGCCTCTATAGCCTGCTTGGCTGAGTGGGCACGATGCAGTTGGCGCAATACGTCATCTTGAAAGCTCTGAATGCCGATACTCAAACGGTTGATGCCCAATTGGTAAAATGATTGTAACTTTTCAAGCGAAAGGTCATCGGGGTTGGCTTCCAAAGTGACTTCGGCGTCTGTTTCTACATGGTGGAGTTTATAAATGGTATTCAAAATGCGCTCCAGGTGAAGTGGCGACAACAACGAAGGCGTGCCGCCGCCGAAGTAAATGCTTTGCAAAGACGGCTTGCCCGGAAGGTAATCCTTTTGTAAGTTCAATTCTTGGCAAATGGCGTCTATCATGGCAGGAAGGGTGCGCTGTGATGTGCTGAAGTGAAAATCGCAATAATAACATGCCTGTTTGCAATAAGGAATATGAATATAAATGCCTGCCATAAGAAGTTAGAAAATATGTTGACTGTTCTGCAAAGATATGGATTGCTCTGCGTTTGTGTGTTGTGTGTTTTCCGGGGGCAGGCACAGGATATTTGGCACTTCTTTACGCATCCTGACTTGCCGCAATGGCGGCGTAGCATGGCGGTAGCACCGGTGGGCAGTGCCGATAGCCTGCACAGGCTTTATTTGAAAGAGTTGCACGCCCAAGGCTATTGGGATGCAGCCCTCGACTCTTGCTGGCAAGCCGGCGAAACGGTGCAGTGTGTTTACAACCTTGGGGAACGTTGGCAACTGCGTTTGGCATCCATCGACAGCCTGCCGGCAGCTTGGAAACTACCGGCGCAGGTGCGGCGCCTGCTGCGAAAGCCCATGCCCTTCGATTGGGCATCGTGGAAACAACTGCAGCAAACGATAGTGGAGACGGCAGAAAACTACGGATATCCTTTTGCAGAGCTGCATACCGGCCAAGCCCGCTTCGATACTGCCAAAAAAGTATGGGAGCCCGCTTTGCACTTGCAGTTGCATACATTTGTTACCTTCGATTCGCTTATTATCAGCCCGGATAAAGGAAGCCTGCAAAGCACTTTTCTACGCAAATATTTGGGCATAGAGCGCGATGCCCCTTTCAGTCGCCGTGCCATCGAGCAAATCGATCGGCGCCTGCAGATGCTTGGGTTCCTTCGTTTGAAAGAGGAGCCCGAAGTGCGTTTTTCAGGCTTACAAGCGGACTTGCGTTTGCCTGTCGAGTGGGGCAATAGTTCTCAAATACAAGGTTTTTTGGGTTTTCTTCCCAACGAACAGAAAGACAATGAGCTGTTGGTAACCGGTGAGTTGAGTGTGCGTTTGCTGAACCTGTTCCGGCGGGCAAGCCGCCTGCAGCTTTATTATAATAAGATGCGCCCGACCTCTGAGCAGCTGCAAGCAGCCTACTTGCACCGGCGCCTGTGGGGGGCTTTTGACATAGAGGGCGTGCTGTCGTTACTAAGAGAAGACACACTGTTTATCAACGTCAACCGCCATGTAACCTTATGGCATCTTTTGGCGGATGGCAGCTATGTAAAAGCCGGAGTAGGGGTGCGCAGTTCGCGCTTGGGCTTTTCGCCCACGGGTACACAAGCCGAAGATTTTCGCTATCAGGAAACCGATTATTTGTATTACCTTCTGGGGTGGCAACAGTCGCGCCTCGATGACCGCTGGTTTCCCACACAAGGCTGGCAGGCAGAGGTAAGCTTGGAGTTAGGGAATAAGACCGTGCTGCGCAATCCTTTTTTACCGGAGGCTTATTATGATACCTTGCAGTTGCGCTCTTTTCAATGGCACCTGCAGTGGATGGTAGAAAAATACTGGTCTCTGACACAGCGGCAGGTGCTGCATTTCAAACAGCAAGGCGAAATCAGGCAGGCGGCGCTGTTGTTGCGTAATGAATGGGGGCGGCTTGGTGGGTTGCGCTCGCTTCGTGGCTTCAATGAGAATTTCTTTTTTACACCTGCTTACGCTTTGTGGACGGTGGAATGGCAGTATGTACTGCCGCCAAAGTCTTATTTGTTGCTCATTGCCGACTATGCCCTGCTGGCCGGTGAGGTGGGGGCAAAGGAATTATATGGGGCGGGTGCTTTGGGCGGCGGCTTGCAGCTGTTTACGCGTGCGGGCAACTTCCGGCTCATTTATGCGGTAGGGGCAGCCCCGCAGCAGCCTTTCGCTTTCAACCGTGCCAAGATACACTTTGGTTATGTGAGTGTATTTTGATTTTTTTGTGTAGCCAATATAAAATGTATGCTTTTGCGACTCTTGTTATTCATAAGCCTTTGGAGTGCTTGCCTGTCTGCCACGGCTTTTCCCGATACTTTAAATTATTTGCCTGTACACAACCTGCAGGAAGAGTGGCTGGTGTATGACCAGGCTTACGATGCTTATGTGCCTTACCTGCCTGAGCGCCACCAAGGGCAAAGCATACATTTCTTTTTGCACCGGCAGTACCGCCCTTATGAACTGTTGCTGTGGTTGCCGCATGAAGGTAGTTTGTGGTTGAATCAGCGTTTGGTGCAAATATTACCGGCCCGGCGGTGGGTGGTTTTGCCCTGCGAAGCGTTGCTGCTTGAACAGGAGTCTGCCTTTATTTCCTTGTTCGTGAAAGAAGGTGACGTTGAGCAGCTGCAAACATGGGTGGCACAGCGCTCAACAGGCTTGCATTCTTTTCAGGTAAATCAAGAAAGCGACAAACAAGTGCAGCTACAAGAGCCAATTGCCACACCTAAGGTGTTTGTGAAGAAAAAAAACATAGCCCGCTTGCGGGACATAGCTTTAATGGGCGTTTTGGCCCTTTTTATGGCTTACCAGGGGCTGCTGGCCATGTCGCCGCGCAACATGCAAGCTTTCATGAATATATCATGGGGGCAGCTGCAGCGCACGCGTGAGACGGCGCAAAGCTATTCTTTGTTTTCAGCTACTTGGTTTTTGCATCTGTTGTGGTTATCGGCACTGACAGCTCTTTTGTGGTTGCTGCTTTTCCCCGAGGTGTCTCTTACGAGCGACACACGCCTCTCTTATGCTTTTTACTTTTTGATTTGGGGTAAAGTATTTGTTCGTGTATTGGCGCTGCTGCTGGGCAAGTGGCTTGCCTGTGTGTTGGTGGCTTATGTGTTGAACTTAAAAGAAAGAGCCACCTTGCATTATTTCCGTTTCTTGCAAATATTTCAATACCTCGTTTTGCTGTTATTGACAGCTGCTTTCATGGCTTTGCTCTATTACCGCTTCGACCGGCTGGAGCAGTTTCGTTTTTATGCACTTGCTTTAGCTGCTGTTTTTTCTTCTTTGTGGGTACTTAGGCAGTTAAGTGCTCAGCCGGACTACTTCTCTTTGCGTAGTTTTTTGTATTTTTGCGCCACCGAATGGATACCCCTGTTCTGGTTCTTGAAAGCAATTCAATGATTTAAACCACAGTCAAATGAAAGACACCAAACTATTTGAGGATGTGAAGGAAAGAATGAAGCCGGTAAAGAGCATCTTGGTTTCGCAGCCCAAGGACCAACCGTCAAATGCCCCTTATTTTACACTGGCTGAAAAATATGGTATTAAAATAGATTTTCGCTCATTCATTGAAGTGCGACGTGTGCCCGTGAAGGAATTCCGCAAACAAAAAGTCAATATCTTAGACCATACCGCCATTATTTTCACCAGCCGTAATGCGGTTGACTTCTTTTTTGATACTTGTAAAGAACTGCGCATAGAGATGCCCGCCGATATGAAGTATTTCTGCATATCGGAACAAACCGCAAAATATTTGCAAAAGTACATCACCATTCGCAAGCGCAAACTCTTTGTAGGCGAGCGAACTGCCAAAGACCTGTTCCCTTATTTCAAAAAACACAAAGACGAAAAGTACTTGTACCCTTGCTCCAGCATCCGTAAAGACGATATCCCGAATTTCTTTAAAGAGCAGGGGCTGCATTTGACCGAAGCCGTGATGTATGAAACCGTAGCCAGCGACTTGTCTGACCTTTCTGATATAAAATACGACATCATCGTTTTTTATAGTCCTTCGGGCATTCAGTCGCTTTTTACCAACTTCCCTGATTTCAAGCAGGAAAACACACGTATTGCTGTCTTTGGACCTACTACGGCGCAGGCAGCCCGCGAAGCAGGTCTTATTGTGGATATAGAAGCGCCTTTACCCAATGCACCTTCTATGACCGGTGCCATTGAGGAGTATATTAAAATAGCCAACGGCTTGAAATAAAGCTGTATGTAGAGGCATTGATTTTCCCAAGTCGCACTCTCTCCATGATTGAGGGTGCGACTTTTTTGTTTGAGCTGTTGGTGATTCGCATGAATTACACTATCTTTAAAAAAGCTACGTTAGTAAGCGGTCGCACAAATAAATAATTTATGAAGAAGACCTACTGCCTGTATTTGCTTCTGCTGCTTTGTCTTCATGTGCCGGAAAGCCGAGCACAGCAGAGTCCGCAGTTTACTCAGTATGTACTGAACCCGCTTTTTTATAACCCGGCAGTAGCCGGTATGTCGACCGATGCCTTCCAAGCCACTTTGCTGCACCGCAGTCAGTGGGTAGGCTATGAAAACAGCTTTGACGACGGGGGCACACCTACCACCCAATTACTTACGGCTTCCATGCCTTTGCCGTCAGGTTTGGGGGCCGGGCTGCATCTGACCAATGACCGCCTGGGGCCTGTGCAAAATATGGAAGTGCAGTTGTCTTTTGCCAAGCGATTGAATATCTCAGGCTCTACCCTTTCGGTAGGGCTACGCGCCGGGGCTTATATGCAAAAAATCAACTACAACCTTTACCGCCCTAAAGACGGAAACGATCCGGTTCTGATTGGATTGCAGGGGCAAGAAACACAATGGAGCCCCGATGTAAGTCTGGGCGTTGCCTGGCAGTCGGAGCGCCTTTTTTTGGCGCTAAGTGCCACACATCTTGTGCCTTTCTCTTTGAACTTCGGCATCGATGCATTAAAAAATACTTTGTCGCGCAACGTTTATTTATTAGCTTCGTATAAATATCCACTGACGTATCGTTGGGAGTGGGAACCTATGCTGCTGGTGCGTACAGACCTGAACACCTACAGCATAGAAGGTGGGATGATGGTTTATTTTGACGAGCGGTATTGGGGGGGGCTTTCTTACCGTCAAGGTGATGCAGCCGCTCTTTTGTTGGGTACTTACCTTACCAACGATAGGCAATGGAGTGTGGGCTATGCCTTCGATTATACGGTGGGCAATGTGCAAGCCAAAAGTGCCACTTCGCACGAGTTTATGGTACGTTACACCTTGCCCATACGCTTATCGACAAGGCCGCCAAAACAATATACACCAAGATTTTATTTCTAAAATGATTTTAAATAAGCTTAAAGATTTGCAAAAACGATAAAAAAAACAGATTTTTCGTAAAGTTTTGTATGATATTTGTTAGCATTGTACTAAAATGTATTCTTAAATAAACACAGGAAGTTATGAATAGAATGGGCTTTCGATTGGTCACAGTCTTGATGTTGGCAGCCTCTTCGGTTTGGATGACGGGTTGCGGGCTCATAGGAGGCAAGAGAGGAAAGAATCAAGGCGAGTTGAATACCCGCCTTAAATATTCAAAAGGCGAGATTCCCTCCTTTGAGGAAGTGCGTCCGGGCTGGGACCAATACGTTCCGCAAGGAATGGTGGCTATCCCCTCCGGTACTTTCCACATGGGGCAAGCCGATGAAGATGTGGCGCATACACAACTGAACTTTAACAAGCAGATCACCATCAGCGCCTTCTTTATGGATGAAACGGAAATCACCAATAACCAATACCGCATGTTCACCGATGTGATGCTGGCTTATGCCAGTGGCACCAACTCCGGTATTGTGCTTGACCCCGATTATGAAGAGCAGGTGATGAACGTGATGTTCCCTAACGGAAAGCCCGACTCATTGGAAGTGATGCGCCGGGTATATCCTGATACCATGCGTTGGAAAAACGAATATGCACACCACATGGGCGACCCCATGATGGAATATTACTATTCTCACCCTGCATTTGACGATTACCCCGTGGTAGGGGTGAAGTGGACAGCCGCTCAGCTGTTTTGCCAGTGGCGTACTTACCACTTGAACCGCTATCGTGAAATAGAACAAGGTTACCCGCCGGCACCACGCTTCCGCTTACCTACCGAAGCTGAATGGGAGTATGCTGCCAAAGGAGGCCGTGACCTGGTGAAATACCCTTGGGGTAACCCTTATGTGCGCAATACCTTGGGTTGTGTGCTTTCTAACTTTAAACCTGGGCGTGGTAATTACTACGATGACGGCTTTGCTTATACTTCGCCGGTAGCCTCTTACTTTGCCAATGACTGGGGGCTCTACGACATGGCCGGCAATGTGGCAGAATGGTGCCAAGATGCTTACTATGAAGCTGCCTATCCTATTACTTGGGACTTGAACCCTGTTTTTGACCCGCCGGCGCCCAACCCCAACCCGGCAATGCCCGGCTTGACTTCTGACTTGGAAAGATATCCGCGTCGTGTGGTTCGTGGGGGCTCTTGGAAAGACATCGCTTATTTCCTTGAAACAAGCACCCGCACCTACATGCACTATGACTCTACTTCTACTTCGGTAGGTTTCCGTTGTGCCATGACCTATCTGGGACGCTCGGGAGGTACAGAGTTTGGTGTTTATTAAAATTTACCGCTAAATCTATTGTCTTTTGCTTGTTTTAAATAAAACCATTCTATAATATAGAACAATCAAACAACTTAAAATCTGAAAAAATATGAGCGCAAAGAAAAAGTTAAACAGAACAGAACATTTCTACACCTATGTAGTACCAAGAATTATTTCAGTAGGTGCATCTGTCGTGATTTTGGGGGCTTTGTTCAAGCTCATGCACTGGCCTGGTGCCGGATATATGCTAATTGCCGGTTTGGGTACGGAAGCTATTATCTTCTTCATTACTGCTTTTGCGCCTATTGAAGAACCGCATGAGCAGCCCGATTGGAATAAGTTGGTTGACGCGTTGTCTTCTGCACAACCTGCGGGGCGAGCCTTGGACAAAAATGTTGCCGCAAAACTGGCTGCTTTGGAAGCACAGCTGGCTGATAAAATACAGCCTCAAATGATAGATCAGTTTGGTCAAGGGATAAAAAAACTGGCTGAGAATGTAGAGAAGATGACCAAATTGGGAGATGCTGCCGTGGCTACCTCGGAGTATGCCAAGAACGTGAAACTGGCAGCAAATCAAGTAGCGGAAATGAACAAATCTTATTCGGTAGCTATTGAAGCGGTAGGCAGCATGGCCGAAGCATCGAAGGATGCGAAAGCTTATCATGCGCAAATTCAAGCTTTGACCAAAACTTTGGCAAGCCTGAATACCGCCTATGAAATGGAGTTGCAAGATAGCAAGAAGTACATCGAGGCTTTAAATAAATATTACGGAAGCATATCTACTGCCATGCAGAATGTGGCAGACGCTTCTAAGGATACTGAACAGTTTAAAGTACAGTTGGCAAACTTGACCGGCAACCTGACAGCCCTGAACAAAGTGTACGGTGCTATGCTCACCGCCATGAAAGGTGCTGCTCAGTAATCATCTGTTTTTTTAAAAAGAGTGTGGTGAGGCTGCAAAGCCTCTCTGTTTTTCAACTTTAAAACCTAAAAGAAACTATGGCCGGAGGAGGAAAAGAAACCATAAGGCAGCAGATGATTAACCTGATGTATCTGGTGTTAACAGCCATGCTTGCCTTACAAGTAAATAGTACTATTCTTGACAAATTCTTGTTCATTGATTCTACCCTGCAGGCAGCCATGCAAGCGTCCATAAAAGTAAACCAAGGACAAGTGCAGGCTGTGGCAAAAGCTGCAGAGGAAAACCCCGAGGCTAAAGCCAAAGCTGCTTTGCAGAAAGCGCAAAAAGCCCGGGAGCTGACCGAGAATATGCTGAAAGAAATCGCCGAGATAAGAAAGGAAATCATTGAAAAAGCAGGGGGAGGTATTGACCCCGAAACCGGACGGGTAAAAACACCTGCCGAAGAAACCAAATTAGAGGTTTTGATGGTAGGACCCGAAGGGCAAAAAAACGGCAAGGGCTACGAGCTCGAGAAAAAACTGGATAATTATGTGGACGAGCTGAAAAAATTGGTACCTTCTGTGGCGCCACAGCTGGTCTCTCTTACGCAAAGCAATAGGGAGAATCCCGTTACAAAAGAGCTTTACAAGAACGAGCCGATCGAGTTGGATAAAGACTGGGTGCAAGCCAACTTCTCTCATACGCCTGTGGCAGCAGCTTTGGCAGTGCTTTCACAAAGAGCCAACGAAGTGCTCCGTTATGAGAGCATTGTGCTCAGTGAATTGGCTAAAGAAGCCTCTGGGGTTACCTTGAAGTTCGACGTCATTCAGGCTACCTACACGGCACCGACGAGTGTGGTTGCCAATGGCATGAAATACCGTGCCGAGCTCTTTATCTTTGCTTCGGCTTCAAACGTGAAGCCTGTTATCAAGGTAGATGGACAGCCGGTGAAAGTGGAAGGCGGTAAAGGCATTTATGAAGTGATTGCCTCAGGTGGCACCCCCGAAGGGGTAATTAAAAAGTGGAAAGGGGAAATTACGATTCCCAAAGCCGGTGGTGATGACACTACTTTTGTTGTGGAAGGCGAATACAAGGTTGTACGCCCCGTAATGCAGATTCAATCGAAGAGTGTGCAGGCTCTCTACGAGGAGTGTGGCAACGAAATTCAAGTGTTGGTGCCCTCTCTGGGTGACGAATATAACCCCTCTTTTAGCGGTACCGGTGCTACTTTTATTCCGGGCAAAAACCGTGGTGATGTGATTATCGTACCAAGGAGAGGCGTGAATAAGGTAGTGATGTCGGTAAGCAGCGGTGGTCAGCTCATTGGTACGCAAGAATTTGCGGTGAAGAAGGTGCCGGCAGCTTCTTTGGCATTGGTGGTCAATGGTCGTGAGGTAGAAAAATCTATTACCCGCGGACAGCTGCGTAGTGCACAGGTAGTTGCCAAGGCAGATCCTTCCTTTGCCGAGTTCTTGCCTAAGGAAGCCAATTATCGTGTACAACAGTACCGTGTGGAAGTTTACCGTGCAGGGCGTCCGGTGGCAAACGGTAACTCTTTGGCGAGTGTAGTAGGTAGTGTGCGCCCCGGAGACACGGTGGTAATCATTGTAGAGTCGGTTGTGCGTACCAACTACCGCGGGGCTGTCATACCTGCATCGGTGAGACCCAAGTATTTGAGTGTTGTGATAGCAGGATAATGATAAAAACAGCGGAGGCAGGCAGTTGTCTGCTTCTGCTGAATATTCTCCGGGCTGGTTTCAGGCATAATATTTGATGAAAGTTAATAAAGTACAATAATTGAAGAATCTTATGAGAAGAGGCATTGGTATTTTGATGTTGCTTTGCTTGTTGTCGGTATCGGCATGGGCTCAGTATGGCTACAATCCCCTGGCATTGCACCCCGTTCTGGAAGACGACATCATGTTTCGTCGTGTGCTGACGCGTGTTATTAATTTGCGTGAGAAACAGAACAGGCCTTTTGCAGCAGTTGGACACCATATTGCTCAGGAGATTATCTGGGCAGTGGATTCCGGCTATGTGACTGCCTACAGCTATCCCGATGAACGGATGGAGGTGTCCCTTTCTGACAGTGCCTGGCGTTCTCAAATAGCAGAAAGAGACGAGTTTGATGTCTACTTGGACTTGCCCATGGACCCCTCCAATATTTCAGTATTGGAAATTACGGAGGAGGTTATCTTTGATAAGCGTCGCTCGCGCATGTATATCAATATTTTATCACTGGCTTTGGTGGCACCGGGCTATAATAAGCAGGCCGGTGGCACAGATTTATACATTGCCCGTTTTAAGTACAAAGAGCTGGCAGAGTATTTCCGTAAAAAATATGAAGAAAGCAATCAAACACGTTGTTTGTGGTACAATCCGCAAAACAACCGCCGGCACATGTGTTTGACCGATGCCTTTGAGTTGCGCCTCTTCTCTTCCCGTATTGTGAAAATCTCCAACCCCGACGACTTATTCATCGCTGAATATCCGGAGTTGCAAGGTAACATAGAAGCTCAGCTTTATAAGTCTCGTGAAATTGAATACGAACTGATGGAGTTTGAGCACAACTTATGGGAGTTTTAACTCTCCCTTTATCCATACACTTCCTGTGTAAATCGAAAAAGGTTATTGTGTTGAAACGCAATAGCCTTTTTGTTTTTAGGACATCGATGCTATACATTTGCAACTAACCAAAGAGAAAACATCAAGCATTATGTACGGACCTCCTGCTTCAGATTATTGGAAAAAAGGGCGTGTTGACCAATGGGAAAAAGGCAATAGCCTGCGTTGGCATCAGGCGGTAGTGCCGGTAAATCTTACCGAGTCGTTGCCGCAGCTTACTGCTGCTTGTCAGGTAGCTTTGCTTGGTTTTATGTCTGACGAAGGCGTAAGACGTAATTTGGGGAGGGTAGGGGCAGCAAAAGGCCCTAAGGCGCTGCGGGCAGCACTTACTTCTTTGCCTTACCCATGGAGCGCGGAACAGTTAGGTGTCTGGGATGCAGGCGATGTGTGCTGTTTGGGTAAGTTCTTGGAAGATGCACAAGAAGATTTGGGAGAGAAGGTAGAGTTGCTTTTGGATAGAGGCGTTACGCCGCTGATAATAGGTGGGGGGCACGAGGTAGCCTGGGGGCACTTTCAGGGAATAGCCCGGCACATGGCAAAAAAGAAAGATAAACCATCTATAGGTATTATCAACTTTGATGCTCACTTTGACTTGCGCAACTATCTGGATATTGGTTCGTCAGGCACACCTTTTTTGCAGATTGCACACGACTGTGAGCGCCGTGGGTGGGCCTTTCACTATCTTGTCATAGGCATTCATTCAATGGGAAACACCCGCGCTCTTTTTGAAAGGGCACAGGCTTTAGGGGTGCGCTATATATCATTGGAAGCACTCTATGAACAACCCATCCCGGGCTTCTATACTTTGCTGGATGAGTTTGTGGCAGATAAAGACTTCCTTTATTTGACTTGTTGCTTGGATGTTTTTTCCGCTGCGTTTGCACCGGGAGTAAGTGCGGTGAATGGCTTAGGGTTGGCGCCGTGGCATGTTTTGCCTTTATTGCGACATCTGGTAGCTTCCGGAAAACCTTTCTCTTTTGATATAGCCGAGCTGAATCCCAAGTATGACATAGATGGGCGTACGGCTAAACTGGCGGCCAAGCTGCTGTATTCAGTAGTGGAAACTAAGGTGCAGGAGTAGAAGCAGCCTTTTGTGCTTCTTGAAGTTTTCGGTAAAAGCGCCGGACTTCGGGCTTATCGTTTGCCAGTGCAGCTGCATTTTCGTAGAAGTCTTCCGCTTGTTTTAGGTTGCCTTGTTCCAAAGCACAGTGGGCTTTGGTGAGCCACGCTTCTATGGCATAGACCTCTGTTTTCAAGAGTATGCCGGCATGAAGTTGCGCTTCTGCACATAAGCCGGCGCGCAATGCCCACTGCATGGCATCTTTTCTTATGTCGCTATTTTGGGGGGCGAATTTTAGGGCACGGCATGCCCACTCGTGGGCAGACAGGTAGTCTTCTTGAAGACTGTAGAGATAGCCTTTGAAATGCAGTGCGTCGGCATTTGCCGGTGCCGCCCCGATGGCAAGGGCTATGTATTGATGTGCCTTTGAGATTTTTTCTTGAGCCAGTGCTGCTTCAGCAAGCAATTCATAAACAAGCACGCTATCGGCAGTGCGGAACTTCAAAGCGTTTAATAAGGCTTTTTCAGCTTCTTCCGTGTGGTTTTGCAGCAGTAGAGCAGTGCCTTGGTACTGCCACGCAAGTGCATCGGCGGAATCGTGGGCGATGAGTTGTTTGCAAATATTTTCTGCCTCTTTTGCCTCGCCTTCATATAAAAGGGTAAGTGCCAGCTCATGCCATTGTTGGCGTCGTATGTGTTCGAGTGTGTCTTTTGAAAAGTGTTGGCTGAGCAATTTTCCGGCATCATAAAGGCAGGCCTGCAGCACGCCTTGGTGTTTGTTTTGCGTTTCCAGCCGGACAACCGGATACCAAAGATAAAGGGCTTCGGAATAGTCGGCAAGAGCTTTCTGAGGTTGTTGCAAGGCTAAATAGACCAGCGCGCGGTCGTGGAACAAGCTTCCCAGCATTTGCGGAGTTTGAGCAGCTGTAATGGCTTTTTGTAAGTAATCAAGTGCTTGCTCATAGGCTTTGTTCTCATAAAGCATGCGGGCGAGCAGTTGATATCCCTCTATGGGCAAAGGTTCGGGAAGGAGCTGAAGCACCTGTATGGCTTTATTGCGCTGTTTTAAACCATACAGGTTTTTCGCCCACAGCACATAGTCTTCTTTATTCAGCAACTGCGGGGCTTTTTTTTCTACCCATGCCAACAGTTGAAGCACTTCTTTGTAGCGTTTTCGCCTATATTGGCAATAGGCTTTGCCCACATAGGCAAGGTAAAAACCGGGGGCTTCGTTAATGATTTGATTAAAGTAGCCCAAGGCACGCTCTTCTTCCTGTTTTTCAAGACACAACATGCCTAAGTGAAAGAGCACCTCTTGGCGCAGTGGCGAAGTGCCGGGAAGTGCCTGGTAAGCATAATCAAAATGAGTTTCAGCAGCTTCGGCAAGCCCGGCTTGGGCATAAAGTATCCCCAAGTTGAGGTGCAACTCCGGCGCTTCGGGGGCAAGGCGGTAGGCTTGAAGATAGGCTTGTTCTGCCTGTGGAAAAGAATCGAGTGCCGTTTGCACTTCACCAAGCAATAGCCAAGAGGCGAGCGAATCGGGGTAATGGCAGCTTAGCTGAAGGGCAGTCCGGTAGGCGTCTGCCCATTGCTCGCTACGAAGCAATATATCGCCCTTCAACAACAGCGCATCGAAATGCAGGCTGTCTTCTGCAAATGCAGCCTGCAACTTTTCGAGGGCTTTGTCCCACTTGCCTTTGGTCGATTGTTTGTATGCCTGCTTCAGCCGGCGTTCGATAGACTGTGATTGAGCAGACGGCAGCCCGGCGAGAAAAAGGAAAAGAAATACGAAAAGGTGCAGTACTTTTACCATCTACCTACTCTATGAAGTGAATGGGTAACGTTACTTTTGTTCTGTCCCAAATGAGCTCCATATCAACACCATAGGGGGCTTCGGTGAGCTTAATGGTGAAGGCTTCGTACATGTCCTTTGTTTGGCTTACCTTCGCTTTCACCTGCAGGACATCCTGTGCTTTCACTTTTTCGTAATCGTAAGCTCCCCATAATCCCAGCGATTTGTTGAAGATGATGGTCCACTCATCCGGGTTGGGGATGGTAAAGATGGTGTAGGTGCCTGCTTTAAGGATATGATTCCCTATTTTCACATCTTTGGTAAGGGTGATTTCAGTGGCTTCGTTGGCACCGGTTCGCCATACTTGGTTATACGGCACCAAAGCACCAAATATTTCCCTGTTGCGCTTAAATGGCTGTCCGTAGGTGATTTTTATGTAGGTGTCTCCTTTTTTGTAGGAGGCTATAGCAATGGGGCTAAGTCGTTTTTTGGGGCGTATGACCCGCACGCTGTCGTTCAGTATGTCTATCTGGGCTTGTGCAAAAGCAACAGTGGCAATAAGCAAACCGAGGGTGAATATGATTTTTTTCATGGCAAAGTGAATTTTAGATGTTCATCGTTTATAACGACAACATGTTCTCTAATTGTTTTTTATAATGATTTAATTCTGCAATCATTTCGGGTAGCATTTCTTGTATCATTCTAATATGCGGCTTCAAGCGCATATGCGGGTTGAGTTGGTTGTTAATGATAAATTCCACCTTCTCTACATGATAAATAAGTTCATCGTAGCCCAATATCTGGGCAATAGGCTTCATTTGATGTGCAATATCTCCAATTTTTCTTATCAACTTACCGGCATAGGCTTTAGTCAAAGCTTCTTTCTGGCGCTCAAGTTCCGGTATGGTCGTATTTAAGATAGAAAGCAGCAGTTCTTCGTCGTGTTGTGTGTACTCAAGCAGGTGTTCAAAAGAAATAAGGCGCGGAAACGGGCGTACTCGTTTGAGAATGGGCGACAGGCTATGAAAAAACTGACTTTCATTGAAATGTTTGGGGATGATGGCATCGCAAGGTAGTGATGAAGTATCTAATTTTTCACTGGCACTAATCAGTACAACAGCGGGGCGTATTTGTTCGCGTTGCTGCGCCTGTAGGTGTTTTAATACGGGTTCTATGGTGCCGTCGGACAGGTGCCAGTCACAAATCAAAAGCTGATAGGGGTTCTGTTCAAGCAGTTCTTGCACTTTGGCTACCGATGATGCCGGATCTACCTGCATACCGCGCTTCTCCAGTATTTTTTGCAGGTAGAGCGAAATGGCGGGATTATCTTCGGCAAGAAGTACCCGGATACCGTGAAAGTCTTCCGGGGTGGGGGCATAGTCTTCTTCAGGCAGGCCGGTTACTGCCTCCGTCATTTTAAATGGCAGTAAGACAACAAAGGTGCTTCCTCTGCCTACTTTGCTCTGCACCTCAATGCTGCCTCCCATGCGCTCGACCAGCTCTTTCACGATGGCCAATCCCAGACCGGTACCGCCAAAGCGCTGATAAGTAGTATCTTCTGCTTGCTTATAAGGCTCGAAAATGGTTTGAATCTTTTCAGGGGGAATGCCTATTCCCGTGTCTTTTACTTCAAATCGTACGTGGCACTCTTGCTCGTCGCTTTTATCAAGATATGCTTCTATGGAAATGCCGCCTTGTTCGGTAAACTTGATGGCATTGCCTGTGAGGTTATAGAGTATTTGCAGCAGGCGGGCAGCATCGCCAATGACGACCGGTGGAATGCTTGCCGACACATAAATGCGCAAAAACAGGCCTTTCTCTTGAGTAGCCTTAAGTAATGACAGTTCCAAGTGATTCTGGATATCCTGAATAGAAAAAGGCTGCTGTACCAGGCTGATTTCACCGGCTTCCAGCTTCGAGTAATCCAGGAAGTCATTGAGCAGGGTTTGCATGTGTTGTGCTGCCCGGTAAATACTCTTAATGTATTCGCTTTGCTTGGCACTAAGCGGTTCTTCTTGTATCAGTTCGGCAAGCCCTATGATACCTTGTGTAGGATTGCGCAGTTCATGCGCAATGGCAGCATACAGGCGGTTTTTGAATGCTTGCACCTGCTCCAACTCTTGGTTGCGTAACTGCAGGTTTTCTTTTTCAAGCTTTAATATCTTTTCGTTCGCAAGCAACAGTTCGTTGTGTATGCTGGAGTCATGTGCCGATTGTTGTATATTTTGCAGCCACCGGGCTTCATGACTGAGGTTCTCAACAATGCACACATAGGCATATTTGCTGCGCCCATAAGGTAGTATGTGCAGATTGGCCACCTCAACAGCCGGTAGTTGGGCTATGGGCATATTGATATGCGGAAGCGTAATAGCGTTGCGTTCAGTGATAAGGGTATCTTGCAGGCTGAAAAGCAGTGGAATAAGATCATATAAATTGGCAGGCGCAAACTGTATAAACTTACTTAATAAATGCTCCGGATATATTTCCTCAATACTTCCCGTCTTTGCATGAAAGCGGAATACCAAGTATTGAATCCGCTCTTCTAAGAATTTATTTAAAATGTCTGCTAAGTTTGCTTGTTTAGATGACATAGGTACGAAAAATATCAGTCAATGATAAGCATGGATGTAGGGCAGTGCTCGGGCTTAAAGATACGAAAAGTTTTGAAAGCAAGACCGGTAACAACAGCCGTTCATCCATGAAAAACACAGCTTTTATGGAAAAAATGCGTGCATTCGTCGAGTAGCTATGTGAAACTGTGTTATAACATGTATATTTGTAGTGATTTAGTGATGTTTGTAGTCGTGAGACTACAAGTAAAGGAGCTCCTCTATGAGGAGCTCTTTTCTGTTTTATAACTGAATTTAGCTAAATTTGACCACTTTTAAAACAGTGAAGCATATCATATGATTTATCCGCGTACGATTGAGCAAAAGCTTGGATTCGATAAGTTAAGAAGCCGTTTAGAGGAACTGTGCAGCAGTGAACTGGGGCGGGAGTGGGTTGGAAACATGCGTTTTTCGAAAGACTTTCGTTTGGTGGAGCGCCTGACTCGCCAAACGGCCGAAATGGTAGAAATTCTGAAACATGAAGTCAGCTTTCCGGCACAGACCTATGTCGATTTGCGCAAGCCGCTGCGCCATCTGAAAATAGAGGGGGCTTTTCTTACCGAAGAAGAACTGTTTGATTTCAAGAAGACCTTCAGCTCTTTGCTGGAAGTACTTCGTTTTTTCGATAAAACAGAGCCCCGGCAGTACTCCGAACTGAAAAGCCTGTTCGAGCAGCTGCATCTGGATGACTACGTGATTCGGCGTATAGAGCGTATCTTAAATGACCAAGGCAAACTGCAGGACCATGCATCACCGCAGCTGTTTGAGATACGCAAGGAGCTGTTGAACTTAAGACAGAAGCTGCGCAAGCAGGCAGAGCGTGTGCTGCAGCGTGCGCAAAGCCTTGGTTATACGCCCGACGACGCACAGCCTACTTTACGCAATGGGCGCATAGTCATTCCCGTAAGAGTGGAAAACAAGCGTCAGCTCAAGGGCTTCATTCAGGATGAATCGAATACAGGGCAGACCGTGTATATAGAGCCGGCCGAGCTGGTGGAAATCAATAACGACATACGCGAGCTTGAACTGGAAGAAAAACGCGAGATTATTCGCATCTTGTCGGAAGTAAGCGCCCAAATAAGAGAACAACTGCCTGCCTTTTTGCAGGGGCTTGAAGTCATTGCCAAGCTCGATTTCGTGATGGCAAAAGCCAAGCTTGCCATAGATATGAATGCCACGGCGCCCGCCTTTGTCGAGCGCCCCATGGTAGATTGGCGGGAGGCTGTGCATCCCTTGCTTTTGTTTGCGCATCGTGAAAGTAACAAGCCCATAGTCCCATTATCCATTCGTTTGGATGAAGAGCAGCGCATCATTGTTATTTCAGGACCCAACGCCGGTGGTAAGTCCATCGCCTTGCAGACCGTGGGGCTGCTGCAATACATGTGGCAATGTGGCTTGTTGATTCCGGTGAGCGAACACTCTACGGTTGGGTTCTTTGAAGATATCTTCATTGACATAGGCGACGAACAGTCCATTGAAAACGATTTAAGTACCTACAGCTCACATCTGAGCAATATGCGCTTTTTCCTGCAGCATGCCCGTGAGCGCACTCTTTTCCTTATCGATGAGTTCGGGGCAGGCACTGAACCACAGTTGGGCGGTGCCATTGCCGAAGCCATATTGGAAGAGCTGCATGCCCAAGGGGCTTACGGTGTGTTGAATACACACTATGGCAACTTGAAGCGCTTGGCCGACCGTACGCCCGGCATGGTCAATGCTGCCATGCGTTTTGACCTGGACAAGCTCGAGCCGCTCTATCAATTGGTCATAGGGCAAGCCGGCAGTTCGTATGCTTTCGAAATTGCGCGCAAAATAGGATTGCCTAAAAAGATTTTGCAGCGGGCGAAAGAAAAACTGGGCGACGATGCCTTTACCTATGACAAGCTGTTGAAGGAGCTGGCAGAAGAGCGTAAACGCTATGAGCAGCTGCGCCAGCAAACGGAAGAAGAAAAGCGCCGTTTACAAAAAGAAAAGGAAGCCTACGAGAAGAAGTTGGCAGAGTTGCAGGAAAAACGCAGCGAATGGATTCGCCGGGCGAAAAGAGAAGCCAAAGAGTTGCTTGCCGATGTGAACCGCAAGATAGAAAATGCCATACGCGAAATACGGGAACAACAAGCCGAGCAAAACAAAACCAAGCAAATACGCCAAGAAATAGAGCAACTGAAAGAGCAATTTGCCGAGGTGGAAGAAACAGCACCTGACCAAACAGAAGACTACGAGGTGATAGGGGGCGAAATTCAAGCCGGCGACTGGGTGCGGCTCAAGGATGCCCCTGAAACCATTGGCGAAGTGATGGAAATCACCGGAAAAGATGCCCGTATCATGATTGGGCAGCTGGTTTCGGAAGTGAAGCTCAACCGCTTGGAGCGCATCAGCCGCCGCCAAGCCAAGCAGCAAATGAAGCAAGCCAAAGTGGGCGTGCGTTATGGTAGCGATTTACATGAGAAGTTTAAAAATTTTTCGCATCAAATAGACTTACGCGGAATGCGCGGCGAAGAAGCCATTCAGTTGCTCAATAAATGGTTGGACGAAGCGATTTTGGTAGGTGCCAAAGAACTACGCATTGTGCATGGTAAAGGCGATGGTATCTTACGCAAACTGGTGCGCGAAGAACTACGGCGTTACCCCCAAGTGCTTTCATTCGGCGATGAACACATAGAGCGGGGGGGCGATGGAGTGACTATCGTGAAAATGGCATAATTTATTGGAACAAATCCCGTTCCTCTTATATAGTTTTCGTATTTTACCTCAAATGTAGTGTAGTTTGCCCATGAAAAGCGTCATTGTAAACAAACCTGAACAAAAAGAAATACGCGTAGATATAGACTTACCTGCTTCTAAGAGCTTGAGCAACCGCCTTTTGTTGATTGAAGCCTTGGCTCAAAAACAAAAAAAACAAAGCGGCTACACCTTCCGCAACCTTTCAACTGCCAACGATACTTTGGTGATGCAGCGTTTGTTGCAGGAAGCCAAAGAAGGCGCTATTCTGGATGTAGAAGATGCCGGCACGGTCATGCGCTTCATGACGGCTTACTGTGCTGTTAACAACCTGCCGGTGATTCTTACCGGTACCTATCGCATGCAAGAGCGTCCCATTGGCGATTTGGTGGATGCCCTCAATCAGTTAGGGGCACAGATAGAGTACGTCAAGCGCCCCGGATATCCCCCCATCAAAATCCGGGGGTTTGTGCAGCGTTACCCCAAGGTTACCATTCCCGGCGGGGTGAGCAGTCAATTCCTGTCGGCACTACTGATGGTAGCCCCCACCTTGCCGCATGGGCTGGAGATAAACATAGACGGATTTTTGCGCTCGCGCTCTTATGTGGAAATGACTGTGGGCTTGATGGAATACTTTGGCGTGAAGGTAGTTTGGGAAGGCAACCGCATCAAGGTGGAGGCACAAGAGTACCAACTGCGCGACTATACCGTGGAGCCCGACTGGTCAGCTGCCGGCTATTGGTATAGCATTGCTGCCTTGGCACCTTTTGCACATATCACCTTGAATGCTTTGACAGAAAACTCGCTCCAGGGCGATAAGCGGCTGGTCGAGTGGATGCGCCCCATGGGTGTTTACACTACTTTCACCCCACAGGGGGCTGTGCTTACCAAAACCGATGAAGCTCGCGAGGTAGAGTTTGACTTTACCGACAACCCCGATTTGGCACAGACCTTTATTGCACTGGCTGCCGCCAAAGGCATCGAAATGGAAGCCTACGGTCTGGAATCATTGAGACTGAAAGAGACTGACCGCATCCGCGCCTTGCAAAACGAATTGATGACCTTGGGCTATTGGCTCGACGAAAAACACAACGGCGAGTGGAAGCTGGTGAGGGTATCGAAGCGAAATGCGGATAAAATCCCCGCTTTCGATACTTATAAAGACCACCGTATGGCCATGGCTTTTGCGCCTTTGGCTTTGAAACTGGGCAAGGTGAAAATCAACGACCCGGAAGTGGTAAAGAAATCGTACCCCCACTTTTGGGAAGACCTGAAAAAAGCCGGGTTTGGCTTGGAGTTTACGAACCAATAAGCGGATATTGAGGGTTATTAAAAATAAAAAGCCGGACAGCCATGAAAAAAAGAATCAATGTGGGCATTGTGCTATGGTTATTGCTCCTGTGCAGCTCCGCGGCATGGGCACAGGGTAAATTTTCTTTCAATAAAGAAATTCATGACTTTGGTAACATAGACGAAGGCACCGTGGCTACTTATGAGTTTGTGTTTACCAATGTGGGCGATCAGCCCATTGTGCTGCAAAGTGTGTCGGCTTCTTGTGGTTGCACCACGCCTTACTATACCCGTGAGCCCGTTTTGCCCGGGAAGAAAGGCGTTATCAAAGTGTCTTATAACAGCTTGGGGCGCCCCGGTGCTTTTACCAAGAGCGTGACCATTCGAAGCAATGCGAGCGAGCCCATCAAAACCCTTTTGATTAAGGGCTATGTGCATCCCAAAACAGAAGCCAAGACCAACCCCGATGCGCCTGACCTGCGTTTCGACAAGACCGTATGGCAAGTAGGCAGTCTGCAGCAGGGGCAATCGGCCAAGGGCACTTTCATTTTAAGAAACAACGGAAAGAAAACGCTGGAAATTTACCGCGTAAGCACTTCTTGTGATTGCATAGAATACACCCTGGGCAAGAAAAGAATAGAGCCCGGTGAAACCACCGCCATTGAAGTGCTTTATACTGCCAAGAAAGCAGGCAAGCAAGTGCGCGACTACATTCAATTGCAAACCAATGATGGAAAACAGACTTTCCATTCATTGGTCATCATGGCAGATGTGATAGGCAGCTCGCCGGTGAAAGAGAACAACGCCAATCCTTTGGGATTTTGAGAGACTATTCTTTCTTGAAAACAAGCAGCGGATGAGCGGCAGACGGACCTCATCCGCTGTTGCTTCTTTAGGGCTGAATGCTTGGCGATGGAGCTACCCGGCTTCCTTCGGCTTGCTCATAGCGGGTGAGCCCGCTGAAATCAACAAAGCTGGTAATGAGGTTGTCAAAAGCCGGACGGATGAAGATGGTAACGCCCACAATCACAAATGAGAGCAAAACAGCCACCGCCACGTTTTTGTTTTTTATCTCTTCTATCTCTTCAATGTCTTTGGTGGCAGAAACATACACGTTCAGGCTGATGAGAATGAGCAAGAGCGCGCCCACCAGTGAAGTTAAATAGAAGACGATAAAATAAGCGAAAGCCACCGCCAACATGCCGGCTTTAAGCTTATTGCTACTGAGTACCATTACCTTCAAAGCCTGCACCGAGGGCTCGATGCTGTTTTGTGCCATTAAGAAAATGGACAATACCAAAGCCCCTTTGAAGACAGCCACTGCCAGATTACCTTCCTGTATGGTGCGCAACGAGTCTTGTTTTAAAATAAGCTTATCTACAATCTTGAGCGCCAGGTAAAGCGTCAACAAACCAAAGATAAGCGAAAGGGCAGTTTCGTAAAGAGCCACAAATACCAGCTGTTGGTTCATAGGTGTGAGTGTTTAGAGTTGTGTCAGTTCAAAGATGCTTTTTCTATGTTCAATACCGGACCATAATCCCAAGCCGAGACACCAAAGGCAGTGTGTGCCGGACCTACCGGGTCGCAGATGATGTATTTTTTGCCTTGGAAATCCACCCAATCCTGGTAGGGGTTGGGCTCACCTTCTATGCCCAGAAGCAGGTGCCCCGCTACGGTGATGTAAACGATTTTATCGCGAAAGCGGCGGTCGTGCATAAGTACACTGGCAAAGAGTACCGATTTACTATCACAGTCGCCCTCGCGTTCGAGCATGATATGCACCGGTGTGTAGAAGTCCCAAATGTATTTGTTACCATAGTAGTTGCCCGGACGTTTATAGGGAATATCTTGGCAAAAACGTAAAAGCTCTTCTATATAATCGGTAAGGGGGGCATCATCACCTACTTTCTTTTTGAGCAGCTCATACAGCGGCTCCGTATAGCGATGATAGTAACGCAGCACCGCGTTGTAATCGGTGCATATATAGCCTTCTTTGTCGTAGCGGAAAAAGCTTTTTTTAAGAATTCTCGCAGCTTGTTCCTCTTCGTAGTAGTTTTGGAAAAAGCTTTTGGGCAGGCCATAGACGCGCAGGCTACGATCCACTTCTGCTTGGCGCAACAACCATTCCCACATATAAAGGTCTTCCATGATGTCTTGATAAGAGAAGCGGAAATGATACCATGGAGGTTCCGGGTCAGCATCAAAAACAGCCTTCCCTTTCAGGCGGGCGAATCGGGGAGGCGGGGGCGGGGCATCGGGTACACGCTTCTCTTCTTGCTCGTGGCGCGACACTATCTCCTCGCGTTTGTTGTCGCGCAAGGCTTGACGGTCATCGGGTGAAACAGGCTCGCGTTTTTCTTCTACTTCTTTTATTGCCTCTTTCGCGTCTGTTATTTCGTTGTTTGCTTCTGTTTCTTCCTCTTCTTCAATGAAAAGCTCTTCGGCAGTCTTATCGTCTTGTAACACCTCTTCTTCGGCAAGCATTACCTCTTTTTTGAGGTAGTCTTCATAATACAGAGCCACCACGCCGGCCGCAATCAACAAGCCGAAGAGTGTGAAAGTGAGTATAAGGACCCATTTAAAAAAATTAAATATCGTTTTTAAAAAACCCATAAAGTGTAATGATTTCCACTATAGAAATATACACAGCCTTTTTCTTTGACACAAAAAAGCAGGGAAAATAAAGAGAGGCTTTGTGAAAAAACGCTTTTGTACAAGAAGATTCGCGCCTTACATAAAAAGAAACAAGGCAGCATACGCCGGATATGCTGCCTGTAGTCTGTAGTGTCACTTGTGTTTGACTTTGTCAATAACGGAACTGCACCCGGTAGGGAACGCCTTCCGGAGTAATGATATCCATAACGATGCCGCCGGCGATGCGCTCGATAACTTTTTCTACTTCCTCAGGCTGTTCTATCTCTATATTGTTGATTCGCACTATAATCGTACCTTCCTTAATGCCCAGGCGGTAGAAAAGGCCGCCATGCAGCTCTTTAATTTTTACCCCGTTGGGAATGCCGTATCGTTTTCTTTCAAGTGCAGGGATTGCCTCAAAAACAGCATGCAGCACCTTAGATTGATAAGTATGGGGCTTATACACTGCCGGTTTCCCGTCTATATTTACCACTTGTCCGCTCTTCTTGTAGGTTTGGTTGCCACGGCGGAAGTGTACGGTCACTTGGTCGCCCGGCGATAGCAAACCGATGATTTCCTCATAGTCGGCCAAGCTGCGAACAGGGGTATTGTTGATTTGTGTGATGATATCGCCTACTTCCAATCCCATTTTTTCGGCAGGTGTATCTTTCCAAACATCTACAACCACCACACCTTCGGTGTGTTTGAGGCTTAATTTCTTTACTATATCGGGAGTGATTTCTTCGGTTTCCACACCCAGCACCGCTTTTTGTACAATACCATAGCGGCGCAGGTCTTCGTACACCCGCTTGGCGATGTCGGCAGGCACGGCAAAGCCATAACCTACATAAGAGCCGTGCTTGGATAAGATGGCTGTATTGACGCCGATGAGCTCGCCGCGCAGGTTTACCAATGCACCACCACTGTTGCCCGGGTTAATGGGTGCGTCGGTTTGAATGAACGATTCAATGGGGAACTGTCCTTTGTTCAGGTGGAGGCGCCGCCCCTTGGCGCTGACTATACCCGCCGTGACGGTGGAAGTAAGATTAAAAGGATTGCCTACGGCTAATACCCATTCGCCTATTTGCACCTCTGACGACCGCCCCCAGCGGATAGCCGGCAGGTTTTGAGCCTCTATTTTCAATACTGCCAAATCGGTAGATACGTCTGTGCCTACCAAACGTGCCGTATAGCTGTTTTTCCCGTGAATGACCTCGATGCGTTGGGCGTCGTCGATGACGTGGTTGTTGGTGAGTATATAGCCGTCCGGTGAGACAATAATGCCCGAACCGGAGCTTAGCTCAATGTTGGTTTGCCCACCGTAGCCGAAGAACCAATCCCAATAATCGACTGCCTGCCGCCCTTCGTAGTAGGTCTTGATATAAACGACCGAGGGGGTTGCCAACGCCGATGCCTGCACAAAAGCGTCATCTTTAAGGGGCAGTTTGCTTTGCGCATTGCTGTCGTAACGGGCTTGATAAACAACTGCTTGCGGTGAAGTGTCTGTTGTTGCTCCTGCCGGCAGATCTTGCACAGGGGAAAAGAAGTAATGATTGTAAAGGAAGCTGCCTCCCATACCGGCAAGCAGCGCAATAGCAATATTTCCGATGGTTTTCTTCATTCTTGATTTAAGTTAAGGTTCTTATCTACAAAGGTAAAAGTTTATATGCAGAGTTCCTTAGTGGAACGAATCAAACCATTGATCGAGTATGTGTTTGCACTCGTCTAAGTAAAGAAACACTTCAATATTAAGCTTTTGTTAAGCAAATAGCAAAGGCTTACTTTTTTGATAGTCAGCGAATAAATTTGCAGAGATGAAACTTGTAAATATGAAAAAACAATTAGGCTTAACACTGTTCCTCACATTCATTGCATGTACATGGAGTTATGCACAGCTCTCTTTGAGCAATACGAACCCCGCACAAGTAATCACCTTCGATGCTACTGTGGCAGGGGTAAACAACGCACAGTTTGATGGTAGCGGATTTACACCCTCGCCGGTAGCAGGGCAGCTCGATTCCGATGCTTGGGCGGTTACCGGCTTAAGCGACGGTGCCCTTGCTTTTGGTGGCAGTGCAACCGCCGGTGACTTTGCGCGGGGGGCAAGAAATGGTGGCGTAGGGACCGGCGGGATTTATGCCTTCCAAACCGCCGCCGGTGATTATTGTTTGGGAGTACAGCCCATAGGTACTGATTTTACCCCCGGCTCTTTTATTTTGCGCATTCAAAACACGGGCAGCACAGCCATCACGGAGTTGAGCATAGCCTATGAAATCAAGGTATATAACGACCAAGGAAGGGCAAGTACTTTTAACTTCGAACACTCGGCAGATGATGTGACCTACGTACCCGAAGTTGCCTTGGATTACACTTCGCCGGCAGGTGCCGATGCGTCACCTGCATGGCAGACTGTTACGCGCAGCATCACCATCAGCGGGCTGAATATAGCACCGGGAGCTTACTATTACCTGCGCTGGACAAGCAATGACGCCGGCGGTTCCGGCAGCCGTGATGAACTCGGTTTGGATGACATCAGTGTGTCGGCGGTTTTTTTCGGACCTGAAATAGACGTCCGGGGGAATGGCATCAGCATTGTTTCGGGTGATGCCACCCCCTCGGTTGCTGATAATACCGATTTTGGGGCAGTAGAAGCCGGCTTTGGCAGCCGCGCACACACATTTACCATTCACAATACAGGCAGCGTGGACTTGAACCTGACAGGCACGCCGCGCGTGAGCATCAGCGGACCCGCTGCCGGCGATTTCGCGGTGACTGCCTTGCCGTCTACGCCCATTCCGGCGGGAGGAAGCACTTCTTTTCAAATCACCTTTACGCCTTCGGCCTTAGGCACACGCAGTGCCACGGTGAGCATTGCCAACGATGACGCCAATGAAAATCCTTATACGTTTGCTATTCAGGGCACGGGAAGTTACTCCACCCAATCCGATATTATCGCTGACCCTGCTTTTACTTATCCGGTCAATATCCCCTACATAAACTACCAAGCAACAGATATCACTCCTTCCAACATAGGCACATCTTCCATTGAAATAGCGCGTTTCGTAATCCGCGACGGTGGTGGAACTGCCGACAACGACAACCAACCGACCGTGCTGCAGAGCATCAACTTTGCGGTACAGGGCTGTGCATCCATCCGCCGTATAGCTATCTATGACGGCACTACAGAAATAGCCGAGATAACGCCCTCATGCAGTTTTGCCAATTTCAGCGGTTTAAACTTGGTAGCACCGGACAACGGCACCAAGACCTTCCGTGTGATAGTAAGCTTTCGAAGCACGGTGACTGATAACCAGCAAATACGTTTAACAGTACTTTCGGCAACCGAAGATCCCAATGCATCGCTTTTTGCAGCTGATGATGCCGGCGGAGCGCAGACGTCTATTGCCGGCGACGACAACCGCATAGAGGTAGTGGCCACAGCGCTGTTTTTTGCACAACAGCCTTCCGATACAGGTATTGAAGACGTAATGACACCTTTTGTGCGGGTGCGGGCAGTGGATGCCAACAACAACATAGACTTGGACTACAGTGCCAATATCACGCTTAGTTCCACAGGCAGCATGTCGCCCGCGCCTTTGGTGATAACTGCTGCCAACGGGGAAGCGGTTTTCAACAATATTGTACACACCGCCCCGGGAAGCGGACTGACCTTGCAAGCCGCTGCTACCGCTTTGAGTGCTGCTACAAGCACACCCTTTAATGTGTACAATCAAACCGTGCTGCAACCCGGCGACCTGATGATTGTTGGCTACGATAACTCGATCAGTGGACCAACCGACCGTTTGGCAATAGTGGCGTTGGTGGATATTATACCCGGTACCTCTTTTGTACTTGCCAATGCTGTGTATGAAGTAGGCGACCCGGCAAACGTGCGTTCGGGGCGCTGGTTCGATTGCAATGGAACAGCCGGTACCAACATATCCGCCTATCGTATTACTTACAACGGAGCGGCTAACCTGCCTGCCGGCTCGGTGATTTGCATGGACTTGCCGGGCACGGGCTATGCTACCAATTTCAGTGTGGGCGGTGCCCCTTCGACTGACTTCGCTGTGTCTTCTATCGATGGGGGATGTGGCAATATGTCTCCTTTTGTGAATATATCTACCAATGATCCCGATGCCATCTTTTTGATGCAAGGGAGTTGGGTTTGCCATGGCAGCTACTACACCTTCAGCGGGCGTGTGCTCTCGGGTATTCAGTCGGGGGGTAATTGGTATAGCGTAAGCGATGACTTAAGTAGCCTGCCTGACGGTGCTGCCAAGCGTCAATCGCGTATTCCGCCTGCCATCGAGTGTTTTGCCATTCAAAGCATTGGAAGCCCTATCAACTATTATGCTTATTACAGTGGACCTACTACCGGCAGCCAACCGGCTTTGATAGGGGCTATATTGAATTATGTAACCAATTGGACAGAAGACAATGGTGATGGCAGCGACAATATTTCTGCTTTTATATGTGGAACAAGCTTCACCGTGACCGGTCCCGGAACAGATGGCTTGTGGACCGGCATAGACGATAATAATTGGTTCAACTGCCGCAACTGGGAAACCCGCCGCGTACCTGACGAAACTGTGGATGTTACTGTCAGCGCTTCGGCGCCTAATGACTTGGTCATTAGTGCTGCAGCTGCTTATTCCGATACCTATGCCGACACGGCACGCTGCCGCCATCTCTTCATTACCTCACGGGCGGTGCGCCTCGAAGGCGACCCTGCCAACGTCTTGCATGTGTATGGCAATTTGGTGATTGACGCAGGAGGAAGCTTGGATATGAATGACGGCGTTGCCGCTAATCCGGACGGTACCTTGCTGATTGCCGGCCATTGGAACAACCAAGCAGGGGCTGCCGCCTTCGATGCCGGGGAAGGCAGTGTTTATTGGGTAGGCAATACACAGCAGCAGTTATACAGTGTCGCAGGAAATGAAGCCTTTTACGAAGTACATATGGAAAACCCCGCCGGCTTATTTTTGAATGCTACCAACCTGCGCGTGGAACAGTTGATGGTATTTCAAGACGGGGTGGTGCTGGCAAATCAAGACCACACTTCAACCACTTATAGCCCGCGTGTAGAGTTTGCTGACAATGCCTTGGCTTTTGGGGCTTCAAACAATAGTTACGTGGCAGGTTGGGTGCGCAAAGAAGGCGATGATGCCTTTACTTTCCCCATAGGCGACGATGGCTATTATGCGCCCATTGGTATGTCCGCACCGGCGACTGTTACAGACCATTTCACTGCGCTTTATCGCCACGTATCGCCGGCACCTTACTACGACATCAATCAAAAATCACCTACATTGAGCCATGTGAGCAACTGCGAATTCTGGATGCTCAACCGCACGGCAGGCAGTTCGGCAGTGACGGTTACGCTCTCTTATGATGATGTGCGCAGTTGTGGCATTACGGCAGGGCAAGAAACCGACTTGCGCGTGGCGCACTGGACCGGCAGTCAATGGTTCGATGAGGGGGGTACGGTGAATACCTCGAACCGCACGGTAAGCACGGCAGCCCCTATTGCTTCTTTTAGCCCCTTTACTTTGGCATCTACTACCTACTTTAACCCCTTGCCGGTAGAGTGGGTGCTCTTTGAGGCTTATCGTGAACAACAGTCGGCTGTGTTGCGCTGGGAAGTAAGCAATGCAGAGCAGAACACCGGCTTTGTTGTAGAAAAATCAACCGATGCACGGCAGTTTGAAGTGGTGGGCGAGGTGCAGGCTATAGCCGGGCAAAATGCTTACCAGTGGATAGACAATACCTTGGGGGCAGGGGCTTATTATCGCATAGGGGCTATTGCTGCCGATGGAAGCGCCAAATATACAGCCATACGCTACGTGGAAGGTACGGAAGCTGTTTTGTCGATATACCCCAACCCTTTGCCACGAGGTGTTAAATTGGATATAGAAGGTATAGCCGGCAATGCCATAATCTCCTTGCGCCTACTGAATGCTTACGGACAGGTGGCAGGTGAGTGGCAGGGGGACCTCCGTAGTGTGGAGGCAAGCATGCAAAATACTTTAAGTTCATTGCCTGCCGGTACTTATATACTACTGCTGCAAGAAGGGACGCAGCGGCATAGTCTGAAACTGGTTAAAGAATAAAGCAAGTGATGATATAGCGATATGAAGCCCTCACTACGGTGAGGGCTTTTTCTTGTAGCGAAAATCTTTTGGAAAATTACTGCTGTCCGGCATACCTTTGAATTACCGAAAAAAAGATGACTATGCTTCCAATGCGTCTTTATTTGTCGAAATGTCTTCTTTTTCTGTTTTGCTGTCTCTGGGGAGGGCATATGCATTTGGCGGGGCAGCCGTCTGCCATCATTATCGATGCAGACACCGGCAATAGTATTGACGATTTGTATGCTATTGCCTATTTGTTGCAGCAAGCCGGTAGCCGGGTGGTGGCGCTTACGGCAGCTCATTTTAACAACCCGGACTTACTGAGCTATCGCCACTGGAATGGCTATTCAACCAAGGGTATCCGCACGATGAAAATAAGCTACCGGCTAAATAAAAAGTTGTTGCGGGCAGCCGGGTGCCGGCATTATGTGCGCTGCGTGCCGGGGGCTTCTTCCATGGTTGGCAGAGCATGGGGAGGAAGCACTCCGCGTCCCTCAGCTGCTTCACGCTTGATTATAGAAGAAGCTATAAAGCTCAATGATGATGAGAAGCTCCACGTGATTGTTACGGGTCCTGTGACCAATGTGGTGTCGGCAATCATAGAGCAACCGCAGATAGCGCATCGTTTGGTGGTATATGCCATGGGGGGCGACTATGACCCTAAAAAAGGGGTATGGAACAAAGCAGAGTTCAATGTCCGGAACGACCTCAATGCCTTTGACTATTTGCTCAACAGCGAAGTGGAATTGCACATCATGCCCGAATCTGTTGCCCGGCAACTCGTATTTCCCAAAGAGGAAACCCAACAAAAACTTGCCCGGGTGGGCGGCAAGTTGTCTTCCTGCCTTTCTAAGCGATGGCAGCGGCTGGGTGAAGTAGAAGCGTGGAGTATGTGGGACTTGGCATTGGCAATAGCTTATATGCAGCCGTTGCTGGCAAGAGAGGAGGAAGTGTTTACACCGCCCGAAAACAGGCAACGCAAGGTGTGGGTTTACACGGCTATTGATGCCCCGGCAATGAAAGCAGCTTTTTGGAACTCTTATCTATCGCCCGACAACTAACAATACTCCTTGCATCAGAAAGGCGAATTACAGCTTTTCGTAGTGCTTTTTCGGATACTCAAAAAACAAAAACTGCCCGCTGTCTTCTTGTATGTCCTGCCAATGCTCAACTCTAAACTGCACTGCCCAAATACCACAGGTAGGAATATTTTGCAAATGCACATTTTGGGTAAGCAAGTTGGCGAAGTCGGTCAGCACCGGATTGTGTCCTATGAGAGCCATTGCCTTCATTTCCGCTTTTTGATTGTTTACAATGCTGAGCAAATCGGCAAGGTGGGCTTCATAAATAGATTCATCGAAGTGCAGGCGGGTGAGGGGCATGTCCATCTGCTCGGCCAATAACTCGGCAGTTTGGCGGGCACGCACTGCCGGACTGCTTATGATGATGTCGGGGATATGCTTGTTTCTTTTCAACCACTTGCCCATGAACTTGGCGTCGCGTATGCCTCTTTTTTTCAATGGGCGTTGAAAGTCAGGTAAAAGTGGTTCTTTCCAAGAAGACTTGGCATGCCGAATGAGGTACAGGTACTTCATAGGGAAGAGATGTTTATTGTTTGATGAGTTTGAGAAGATGGCGCCGGCCATTACTTAACTCCAGTTCTATGACATAAAATCCGGGTGGTAGGCTTCCTATGAAGAGACGGTTGCCTTGCCACGGGCAGCTGTGCTGCCTGCCCTGCAGATCACGGAGCCGGCAGGCACTGATCGGTGCCGTGAGCCCTTCAACTTGCACTTGTTCAGAAGCGGGGTTGGGGAACAAGCGCACCGCCTCTGCCGGGGGCGTGAGGGCAGTTACCGGATTGGGCGAAAACACCGGACGGATAAACAAGCTTCCCCGTATGTCGGGGTTTTGTTCCCACAAGCCAAACACATTGGCAAACACATGCTCGTGGCTGTCGAGGTCTTTGTCGAAAGCTACTGCCAAGAAATCATCGGTGGTTTGTTGTATGCCTATATAAAACGTATCGCTAAGCATGACGGTGCCGTAAATATCGACAGGGAAGCGGACCACTTGTCCATAGCTTGTGGGGTATTCAATAGGGTATGCCCGCTGGAAGAGCAGTTCGTCAGCGGCAGCAGGGGCATTCAGGCGCTTGGCTACCCACAGCACAAAGCTTTGGCCGGTAAGGTCCTTTTTGTAGGGCACGAATAAAATATCAACAGCTGTAAGCTGTGCCTGAAGACCGCCGGGCAGCACAAAACGCACCCCTAACTTGCCAAAGCGCTGGTTGATGCCGGCAACGTATTCAAAGCTGCCATCGTCGTAGGCATAGTAATCGTCTAAAACGGTTTCTCCGCAAATGGTATCATTGACACGCAAGTCATAAGGGGGAATGGTCGTGTTGTCATCGCTGGTGTTTACTTCGAAGCAGTAACGCAGGGTAGTGGGGCCTGCGGGAACCGGAATGGGGCTTGGAGTGGCTTCCAAACGGAAGTCATCGCCCGGAAAGATAAGCGGCGCGTTGGGGGCAACGGCGGTAACCGGAAGTGTTAAGAGCACGTTGTTGTTGCTGTCATATACGCGGCATTGATAGGTCAAGGCGCGGAAGTTGTTATCCAAGTTCCGGAGGCGCGTGCTTATTTTCCCGGTGGTGGCAAAGCCTGCACTTAAATGATGGAGAGGAATGGCACTGAAGCCGGCAAAATAACGGAGTGGCCGGTTCACGGTGCTAATGTCGCGGTAGTAAATATCGTTGCTGTTGCGCCCGCTGTTTAGGTAAACGTAGTCGAGGTGCCAATAGTCGAAGGTACCGGTGAGCCTGCCGTAGCGAATAAACTGAAAACGGAAGTTGCTATGCAAAAAGCGGCTTTGGTCAATAGGAATCAGTGTTTGGGTGAAAGTGGTGCTGTCGTTGTTTTCGCCGGTACGGCGCCACACCTCTTGCCAACTGCCGTTGTCGTCGAGGAACTGCAACACTAAGAAATCTTCAGGGTCGGGGGCTTCGCCCAAGCCGCCTGCTTGCCAAAAGAAACTCAAATAAAGCCCACTACCTGCATTATAGCTGCTTAAATCGATGCTAAGGCTTTGCAGGGTATCGGAATACCCTTTCAGTGTAGGACTGCTTATATCATAGGTTGTGCCGTCGCTGCGGAAGGCATCGAGGGTAGCCACTCCTTTGGTAGGCGGGTCAATACATAGGTTGTTGTTGACCAATACATTCTGAGCAGTCCATCTTGCCCCATCTGTTTGGGTGCTGTAAGAGTAATAAGAAAAGTCGTCCCAGAAGGGGAGGCTCAACACCTTTTTGGTGGCGGTTTGCACAGGGGCGGGATGATAGGGCGCTATGACCCATTGAGCCGACAGCCGGAAGCTAAACAAACAACAAAACAAAAAGCTTAGACGGAGCATAAGCATGAAAGCAAAAAGTTGATTTTTAAGCTAAATACATGACACGAAGATAAAGTAAAGCGATTGCATACCAAAACAATAGAAAAGAAAAGGAGCCACTGAGGCTTCAATGGCTCCTTTTGCCTGCATGGGCAGCTGCATCAGTCGGGTTTATCGTGGAAAAATTTATTGTTTCCCAATATTTGATTGTTTTCGTCCAAGTTATAGCGCGATATATTTTTCTTTGATGCCGGCGGAGTGTCTTTTAACGGGATATTCAATCGTTGATAGGCCGGTATTTCCAGTTTGTCGGATATGTCTTCCGAGGTGCCATCTATATTGCTTAGGTTTTTTAGTTTACGGTAACGTTCGAGCCGTTCCTGCATTTCGCGTGAGTAGCGTGCTTGCTTGGCTTGGCGCTCCTGCTCGCGGCGCAACTCTTCCTCATAGGCACTGTCGTTTTCGCTCTCCTCTTCCATAGGCAGCTCATCCAGGGTGTGTACTACCTTTTCCGGGGTTTTATCAGGCACAGGCTGCTCGGCAACGGGGCGTGCCATCTCTTCTTCTTCTTCAATATGAACTTCCGGCTCTATCTTGCTGCTTTGCTCTTTGCTTGCGGGCGTATCGAAGTTGCTAAGGATAAAAGTGCGCGCTTCTTTGGTTTGCTCCACTATATCTTGCTCAGATACAGTGCCTATGGTTTTGCCGGTTTCGAGGTCAACGATTTTTTTTTGCTCTTCCGGTTCTATGGAGGCGTTTTCTTCTTCTTTTCCAAAACCGGTTGCCACAATGGTTACCCGCAGGCTGTCGCCCAGGCTGGGGTCAATGCCGGTACCAAAAATATTGTATTCGACTTGGTCGCCTACTTTTTCTTCTACATAGCGGGTAATTTCATCGAACTCATCCATGCGCAGTTCATTCTTGTCGCCCGACATGACGGAGAGCAAGATGCGTTTGGCGCCGCGGATGTCTTTGTTATCCAGCAGGGGCGAGGTGAGCGCTTGCTCTACGGCTTTGAGTGCACGGTCATCGCCTTCGGCTTTGGCAGAGCCCATGACTGCCGTGCCGGCATTGCGCATCACTGTTTTTACGTCCTCAAAGTCTATGTTGATATAGAGGTGCGTGGTAATCAATTCGGCAATACTTTTGGCAGCGGTTGCCAGTATATTGTCGGCTTGGGCATAGGCCTCCGATATAGGCAGGTTGCCGTATATCTCGCGCAGTTTATCGTTGGAGATAACCAGTACCGTATCGCAGTACTTCTTCAACTCGGCGATGCCGGCAGTAGCACGTTCACGCTTGACGCGCCCTTCGAAGGAGAAAGGAAAGGTTACAATAGCGACAGTCAGGATGTCCAAATCGCGGGCAATTTGGGCAATAACGGGGGCTGCGCCGGTGCCGGTGCCACCGCCCATGCCTGCCGTGATGAATACCATTTTTGTACCGTCGCTGAGTAGATCCCTGATTTCTTCTTTGCTCTCAAGGGCGGCTTCGCGTCCGCGTTCGGGATTGGCACCTGCCCCCAAGCCTTCGGTTAGAGCACTTCCTATTTGCAGCTTGCTGGGAATGGGGCTCGCTTGTAAAGACTGCTTATCGGTATTGCAAATGATGAACTCTACATCTTTGATTCCCCGGTTGTACATGTGATTGACCGCATTGCAACCACCACCACCGACTCCAATCACTTTGATGATGGATTTCTCCTGTCCGCCTATATTAAACTTGTATGACATAGTTCAACCCTCTTCTTTATTAATAGGTAAATACGCACGATGCTTCGTAAAAGTTAAGCTTTTTTGCTGTGTTTGTGCAAATGTAATTTAAAATGCAAATGTAAGTTACATTTTTCGACGAATCGCTTTTATTATTCTACGTAAGGCTCAAACAGACGTTCTTGGGAAAGGATATTTGTAATGGTGTTGAAGTAAGGTATCAAACATTAAAAGCTGTCGTTTTCGTCGAAGTCGTCTAAAAGTAAGCCTTTTGTTTTTTCTAACAACTTTTTAAAGAAGTCGTTGCTTCGCTTCTTGCTGCCGCTTTCTTCTTTTCTGTCGTTGCCGGTGCGTGCACTGCTCTGCGGCTGCGAATAAATTTGGTAGCTCTCTTCGCGGTAGTCGAGTGCTTGGAAGCCGGCAAGCACCAAACCTACGGTAGTGGCATACATGGGGTTTTTTACCAATTCTATATTGTGCTTACTGAGATACTCGGTAGGATAGCCCACGCGCACTTCCATGCCGGTGATGTAAGTAAACAACTCGGCACAATGAGCCAGCATGGAGCCCCCACCGGTGATAACAATGCCGGCAGGAAGATGCTCAAAGCCGGATTTTAGTATTTGTTCGTGCACTAAGGTAATGATTTCACCCATGCGTGCTTCGATGATGAGCGCCAGGTTTTTTACCGATATTTCTTTGGGTGCGCGGTTGCGAATGCCTGGTATGGATACAACCTCGTTTTCGCTGGCTTCTTCCGATATGGCTTTGCCAAAGCGTATTTTAAGCAGTTCGGCTTGGTTGCGCATGACATTGCAGCCTTGGCGTATGTCTTCGGTGATGATGGCACCACCAAACGGGATGACGGCTGTATGCCGTATGATGCCATCATAGAAAACAGCCAGGTCGGTGGTGCCACCGCCTATATCGACCAAAGCCACACCGGCTTCTTTCTCTTCGTCGGCAAGCACCGCCATGCTGGAAGCCACCGGCTCGAGTATCAGATTTTCGATTTCAAGTCCTGCTTTTTGCACACAGCGCCGTATGTTGTTGATGGCCGTGGTTTGGGCTGTGATAATATGAAAGTTGGCTTCGAGCTTTACGCCCGACATACCTACCGGCTCTTTGATGCCCACCTCATGATCCACAATGAAGTCTTGCGGCATGACATGGATGATTTCCGTGCCGGGCGGGGTAGGTATTTTGTACATGTCATTGATCAGGCGGTTGACGTCTTCCGCCGAGATTTCATCTTGGGTTGATTCCCGGGTGATGCTGCCACGTTGGCGTAAACTCTTGATGTGTTGCCCGGCAATACCCACATTCACAATGCGAATATTGATGCCGGATTGCTTTTCTGCTTCTTGGATGGCTTGGGTGATGGCATAGACGGTCTTGTCTATGTTGGCAACAAAGCCGCGAATAACACCCTCGGAGGGCGCTTTGCCCATGCCCAAGATTTCTATCTTGCCGTACTTATCTTTGCGCCCTACCAGCGCACATATCTTGGTACTGCCAATGTCTAAGCCTACAACAATTTTATCTTTTGACATAATGCTCTTTTATTCACAAATGATTTGACGTTCAAACCTGAGATCTACCTTGCGGTAACGATACCACCCCTGAATGGGGAGTATAGTATCGTATAAAATTTTGAGTTTTGCAAATATATTACTTATGTCTTTTACATTTCCTATATGAATGGCTTGTCCGCCTATTTGCGGATAAAGCCAAATATCTTGGTTTTTGTTTACATGTACTTGACTAATGCAAGCTTGCCAAAAGGGATGTTCGTGTATGAACTGCATCAAAGCCAGGAGCCGGGCATCTTCTTCCCGCTCTTGCGGGTTGGGCAGCAACTCTTCGCCTTCGCGCGTAATCACCGGCACGCGTGGCGTGTAGTGTGAAGTGAACGGAATGAGCGCCCCTTTACGGCTCCAATAATAATCTTCGCCCTGTGGGTTATAAAAGCGGGCAATAGGCTCAAACATATGCACTTCCACAAACAAGCTGCCTGCCAAATCGCGGTACACATTGCAGTATTCCACATAGGGACTACTTGCCACCTGTTCTTCCAGTTGCTTCAAATTGAGGTTTTTGTATTTTTCGCCACGCAGGAAGATCCCTCCATGACGGCTCAATAATTCCAATATGTCTTCTTCGGTAAGAAAACTGCCGTCGGCGTTCTCGGGAAAGAAACGTATGACCACCCTTTGGCAGCTTTGCTCATCATAGTTTTTGCTGATGGCGCCCACCAAAAGGCTTAGGCCCAACAAAGTCAGGAACCACTGTACCCAAGGCTTAAGCCTGCGTTTGCTCATGTTCGAGTGTTTTAAGCAAATTTAAAAAAATTGGCAAATGTTGTTCTATATTGCCGGCGCCCATGACTACTACCGTCAGCGGAGGAGCAGCAGAGCGAAGCAGCTGCTCGAGCGATGTTTCTATAGCATCGGCGGTTGGGGCTATAAGCGTGGGCACCGGACAATGGTGGGCAATGAGTGCGCTGTCCACCCCTTCGATAGGGGCTTCCCGGGCCGGATAAATGGGCGTAAGCAGCACCCGGTCGGCAAGCCCCAGGGCTTTGCCAAAGGCAGCGGCAAAGTCGCGGGTACGGGTGTACAGGTGTGGTTGAAACACAGCCACCAACTGCCTTTGAGGGTATAGCCGGCGCATGGCTTGCAGGGTGCTTTCTATCTCGGTAGGGTGGTGTGCATAATCATCGACCAGTACGTAGTGTGCCGAGCGATACCACACCTCCGAGCGCCGCTTGACCCCTTGAAACGAAGCCAAGGCGTCGATGATGCAGGAAGGAGCGATACCTATGCGATGAGCTACGGCAAAAGCAGCGGTGGCATTGAGTGCATTGTGCAAGCCGGGCACCTGTAGGCGCAGCGCATAGCTGTTTTCCTTTGCGACCATGAGTGTGAAGCAAAGCTGCTCGTTTTCATAACGCAGCTCTTTTATGCTATACGAACAGCCGGGATGCTTGCCATAGCGCCACGTGTGCAATGAAGCGGGCGGCACAGCACGCACCTCTTCGTGGGCAATGAGCATACCACCGCTTTGTATGTTGCCCAGAAAGGCTTCGAAACTGTCAACGATGGCCGCCTCACTGCCGTAGATGTCCAGATGGTCGGCTTCTATGTTGGTAACCACGGCTATAGTGGGGTGCAGGTGCAGGAAAGAGCGATCGTACTCGTCGGCTTCGGCTACAATCCAGGCTTCCGGAGACGATGAAAGCAGCAGGTTGTTCCGGTAGTTACGCATGATGCCACCGACAAAAGCGGTGACGGGCACGCCGGCCTGTTGCAAGATATGGGCAATCATGGCAGTGGTGGTGGTTTTTCCATGCGTGCCGGCAACGGCAATTAGGCGGTGCGTGCGGCTGATGAGCCCCAGCAGAGCTGCCCGCTTGATAACCTCAAAGCCGTTTTCGCGGAAATAGCACAACTGCGGATGTTCCTGCGAAACGGCAGGCGTATATACTACCAGTACTTTGTCGCTATGGATGAAGTCAAGAGGAATGTGTTCGCAACCTTCTTCATAAGTTACAAAGATGCCCTTTTCTTCGAGCATACGCGTAATTGCCGAGGCATTGCGGTCATAGCCTGCCACCTGCATGCCTTGGCTCCGGCACCACTGGGCAAGCGCACTCATGCCGATGCCGCCAATGCCTATGAAATACACATGTGTATATTGTTCGAGATTGTTCATTTGACAAAAATGTGTTGACTTTCCTGATAAGCAAAGGTACATTTTTTTGTCCTTCGGGGGAGGCAGAAAGGGCAGCAGTCAACTTTTTTCCGATGCTTTCGTATTGAATGCAAGCGATTTGACAAGCATAGCTTTTGCATAAGATTTGTAGAGTGCTTGTTTGACACATCATTAAATTGCCAAGCCTATGAAAACACAAGCCATTCCGCTGCATCCGGTTGAGCGCATTTCGGTCAAGGAAAAAGAGCGCTTTCATGAAGAGTTTCTGAAGCCCAACAAACCTGTGATTTTTAAAGATCTCAGTCATGACTGGCCTGCCTACACCAAGTGGACTTATGACTATTTCAAGCAGTTGGCGGGGCATGTGATGGTGGATTTGTATAATAACCTGCCGGCAGCGCCCGATAAAAGCTGCATGGCGCCCGATGCACGCATGACCTTCGGCGAGTATTTGGATTTGATTGAGCGTGAGCCCACAGACCTGCGCATTTTCTTGTTTAACTTGATGAAATATGCGCCTCAATTAAAAGAAGACTACCGGGTGCCTGATGTGACAGACGGTTTTTTGAAAGAGCTTCCTTTCCTGTTTTTTGGAGGAACCGGCTCTATCGTACACATGCACTATGATATTGACATGTCGCATGTCTTTTTGACACAGTTCAAGGGCGTGAAGCGTGTCGTGCTGTTTGCACCGGAATACACGCCCTTCTTGTACCATCTGCCCTTTACGGTGCAGTCTTATGTAAATGTGAACGAGCCGGATTTCGAGCGCTATCCGGCATTGCGCTATGTGCAAGGCTATGAGTGTTATTTGGAATATGGCGATACGCTCTTTATTCCTGCCGGCTATTGGCACTATATCGAATACATAGAAGGTGGTTTTGGCATGAGCCTGCGGGCGCTGAATCCCTCTTGGATGAAACGTCTGGAAGGCGCAGCCAATTTGTTTGTAAAAATGCCTTTAGACAACTTTTTGCGTAAATACTTTACTCAAAGTTGGTATAAATATAAGCACCGCAAAGCCTTTGAGCGTGCCGAACAGGCTATGAAGCGCCACCATGCGCAAGCTGTATGATACACTGTACGATATGTTCGGTTGCTTTGGGGCGTGCCAGCCGGCGTATGTTTTCGCTTAGCAGGGCACGCTCGGCAGGAGAGTGGAGGAGCGCAAGTGCATCGCTGACCAAAAAGGCGGGGGCTTGCGCTTCGCTTATGATTTTGGCGGCTTGGCGGTGTACCAATGCCATGGCATTTTTGGTTTGGTGGTCTTCGGCTACATAAGGCGAAGGCACCAGAATAGCCGGTTTGCCTACAATGCAAAGTTCAGAAATGGAGAGTGCACCGGCACGGGATATAATCAAATCGGCAGCGCTGTAGGCATGGTCCATCCGTTCGATGAAAGCCATGGGGTGCACCCATTCGGAAGCTTGTTGCTCTTCGACTGCCTGCCGGGCTTTCTCGATAAAGTGCTTGCCTGTTTGCCAAATCACCTGAATGCGGTTGTCGGCAAATCGTCGTATTTGAGCCTGTATGCTTTCATTAATGACACGCGCTCCCAAGCTGCCCCCCATGACCAACAGCACCGGGGCGCCGTCTTTGAGCCCCAAGGCTTGCAGAGCCTCTGTGCGGGGAGGAAGCCGCAGGATGTCTTGACGCACCGGATTACCGGTATAAACAATCTTTTCGGCAGGAAAGAAAGCTTCCATGTCCGGATAAGCCACACATATTTTTTGCGCATATTTGCCCAACCATCGATTGGTAAGTCCGGCATAGGAGTTTTGTTCTTGAATAAGCGTAGGCACGCCTGCGCGGATGGCTGCCAATAGCGTGGGGGCACTGGCATATCCTCCCACCCCTATGACGATATCCGGCTTTTTTTCTGCTATGATTTGACTTGCCCGCCGGTAGCTTTTCCACAATTTAACAGGCACCTGCAGGTTGCGCAGGGTCAGTCGCCTTTGAATACCCACAATATCGAGCCCTTCAATAGGGTAGCCCGCCTTGGGGACCCTTTCCATTTCCATGCGGTTCTTTGCCCCAATGAAAAAAATATCTATTGAAGGGAAGCGTGCTTTGAGTGCATCGGCTATTGCCAATGCCGGAAAGATATGTCCGCCGGTGCCGCCGCCGCTGATGATGACCTGTTTCATAATGCGTTGAAAAATGAAATGGCTTCCTGATAGTCTTTCTGAATTTGATGACGCAGACTTTCCAAGCTATCAAACTTTTGGTCGTCGCGCAACTTTTTGAGTAATTCCACGCGTAAGGGAGCTTCGTATAACTCACCTGTAAAGTTCAGCAAGAACACTTCAATGCTGGGCCGGCTTTGCTCTTTGCCCAAAGTGGGGCGCGTGCCTATATACACCAGGGCTGCTTTGCGTTCGAATTGCTCACCGGAAGCATAGGCAGCATAAATGCCGGCTGCCGGTATGAGTTTGTAGGCGGCATCTATGTGCAGGTTGGCGGTGGGAAAGCCCAAGGTGCGTCCTATTTTGTCGCCGTGTACGACCGTGCCGCTCAAAGTGTAGGCATAGCCCAACAGCTGGTTGGCAAGCTCTACATTCCCTTCTTTGAGTGCCTTGCGTATTTTGGTTGAACTCACGGTGATGTCATCGACTTCTTGAGCCGGAATTTCCTCTACTTCAAAGCCGTAGCGCGGTGCTACCTGTTGCAACAGCCGGATGTTCCCTTGGCGACGGTAGCCAAAGTGATGGTCATAGCCAATGACAATGAGCCCGGCATGCACCCCCTGTACATACACTTTTTCTATGTATTCGATAGGCATCAGACGGGCAAACTCTTCGGTGAAGGGCAGCATAATAAGCGTGTCTATGCCTTCTTGGCTGATATGCTCTATTTTTTCCTCAATGGTATTGAGGAGCTCTACAGGCTGCCCCAGCACCAGGCGCGGGTGGGGCCAAAAAGTGATAACCACCGATTCGGTTTGGCGCTCTTGAGCTGCCCGGCGCAGGCGTGCCATGATGCGGCGGTGTCCTTGGTGCACACCGTCGAAAGTGCCGGTAGTGACCACCGTAGGACGATGAGGCCGGTAATCGTGTAGATTATGATAAACTTTCATTTCTGCTTTTATACTGCTTCACGTACTCGATTGGCGACAGGGCATTGCTCACTTCATAACTACCGATGCGCGTGCGGCGCAGGGCTGTCAGGCAGCCGCCCACCCGGAGTGCTTGTCCCAAATCATGGGCAAGGCTGCGGATATAGGTCCCTTTGCTGCACACTATGCGTGCATAAAGGTGAGGGGGGGCCCATTGTTGTATTTCAAAGGCATGAATGACTGTCGGGCGCGCTTCTACTTCTATCTCTTTTCCTTGACGTGCCAGCTCGTAAAGCCGCTTGCCTTGACGCTTGATGGCAGAATACAGAGGCGGGCGTTGCATGATTTCGCCTACAAAGTGTTTTTGTATGCACTGTTGTATGTCTGCTTGCCGCAGTGCCAGCACCTGCTGCAGCGAAGCCGTGCGGCGCACTTCTGTTTCCAGATCGTAGGAAGGCGATTCGGCCCCCAGCAGAAACATGGCCAGGTATTCTTTTTCCATGCCTTGCAGCTGCTGTATTTGCTTGGTCTTTTTGCCGGTGCATACAATCAGCAAGCCGGTGGCTAGTGGGTCAAGGGTGCCGGCGTGCCCCGCTTTTTTTATTTTCAAACGGCGCTTGATATAATTCACCGCATCGAACGAAGTCCATCCATACGGCTTATCGATGAGTATAATCTCGCCCGTTTGTGTTGTGTTGTTCATGCCATTTGTAAGTCTATGCCTAAAAGCAGTAAAATCAATAAGATGCCGCCCAATACAATGCGATAGTAGCCAAATACTTTGAAACCGTGTCTGCCTACGTAGGTGATAAAAGTTTTTACGGCAATCATAGCTACCACGAAAGCCACCACATTGCCTGTCAGCAGCAGCAGCCACTCTTCCGAAGAAAGAGCTATGGAGCCGCTCTTATAGAAGTCTTTGAATAGTTTATAAGCCGAAGCAGCAAACATGGTGGGCACTGCCAGGAAAAACGAGAATTCGGCGGCAGTGATGCGGCTGAGCTTTTGCGCCAGCCCGCCGATGATGGTAGCTGCCGAGCGCGAAACACCCGGTATCATGGCTATACATTGAAAACATCCGATGATAAAAGACTCACGAAAGCCTACCTCTTTATTGGGCATGGCGCTGCCTTCAGGCAACCAGTCGTCTATTTTTACCAGCACCCAGCCCCCCACGATGAGCGAAACACTTACGACCCATACATTTTCAAGTAGTGCATCGATATAGTCGCCCGCAAGCAGCCCTACTACCACAGCCGGCAGCATGCCTGCCAGCAGTTTGAAGTAAAAGTCAAGGCTTTTAAAAAAGCGCTTGTAGTAAAGCACAACTACCGACAAGATGGCACCGAATTGAATATTGACATTGAAAAACTTGACAAAGTCGTTGCCGGCGATGTCCAGAAAAGTAGAAACGATAATCAAATGACCGGTGGAAGAAACCGGCAAAAACTCCGTCAGTCCTTCCACGATAGCGAGCAATACGGCTTCCCAGAAGTTCATAGATATGGTCAATGGTTTGGATGAAAATTAAGCGTCGGTGTGGGGCGTATTTTCTTTTTTCTTGTAAAAAATAGCCACAAACACCAGCATAAAACCCAAAAAGCTCACAACAGGACCCAGTGTGAGCCCAAGAAAACCAAAACCAAAGGGTGCGTCGTCCATCATCATGATGATGTAGCCCAAGGCTATCACCAATACGCTGACGACAAGCAGTATATAGTTGAATTTGCCAAATACATTGGGCGAGGTGCTGGAAGGGGTGTGCTTATTTTCCATGGCTTTTTGTTTTGACCACAAAGAAACAATTATTTTGTGGGAATGCCAAGCAAGCTTGATTCCATGACGCACCTAAAAAATATAAGTTTAACGGACTTTAAAAGCTATGCTTCTTTGAAATTAAGCTTCCATGAAAAGCTCAATATTCTTGTGGGGCAGAATGGCGTGGGAAAGACCAATCTGTTGGAGGCCATCTATTGGCTGCTTACGGGCAAAAGCTTGCAAGGTCATAGCGAGCGCCATGCCATTCGTTATGGAAGCGAAGGGTGGAGCGTAGAGGGCGAAATTGCCGAAGAAGAGCGGCTGCATCATGTGCGTTGTGCTTTTTATCCTAAACAAGACCGCAAGGCTGTGTTTATCGACGGCAGCCGTGTAGAACGCCTGTTGGACTACTACGGCCGCTTTCCGGTGGTGAGTTTCACGCCCAATGACATTGATTTGATACGGGAGGCAGCCGAGCAGCGCCGCCGCACCATGGACGCTTTCTTTGCGCAGCTCTCACAAGAGTATGCCGTCCACTTGGTGCAATATCATGCCCTGTTGCGCCGCCGCAATGCTTTGCTCAAACAGTGGCGCGAACAACACGCTCCGGACGTAGCCTTGCTTGAAGTTTTTCATATGCGAATGGAGCAAGAAGCTTATCCGCTGTATGACCTGCGCCGCCGTTTCACCGGCGAGCTCAACCCTTTGGTTTCGTTTTATTACGAAAAATTGAGTGGAGGAAAGGAGTTTATCAAAATAGAGTATCGCTCGCAGCTGAGCGAGGCTTCTTTGCAACAGCTATGGCAAGAAAGTTTGCCCACAGACCTTAAAATGGGCTTTACGTCCAAAGGCATACACCGCGACGACTGGCTATTGCTGCTCAACGACGTGCCTATGAAGTGGAGCAGCTCACAAGGGCAGCGAAAAACTTTTTTGGTGGCGCTTAAGCTTGCCATGAGTGATTTGCTGTTTCGCAGAAAACAACAAAACCCGCTTTTGTTACTTGATGACATTTTTGATAAATTGGACGCTGAGAGAGTGTCGGCATTGCTGCAATTGGTGCGGCAGCAACGTTTGGGGCAGGTGTTCATTACAGACACCGAGCCGGAGCGCATGCAACGCCTGCTTGCAGAAAGCCACTTGCCGGGCGCACTCTTCGAAGTCAAACAAGGAAGAGCAGTTCAATTATGAAAGACAAACACAGAATAGCACATCAAAAGCCCCTGAGCTTTAGCGAGGTGTTGGCGCATATGATAGAGCAGCATCAAGCCAAGTACCGTTTTTATGGCATGCGCATCGGTGACCTGTGGGCACAGCTGTTGGGCGCCAATGTTGCCCAGCAAACCGAAAAAATTTACCTGCGCGGCGATACGCTGTACGTTTACCTGCGTTCGCCTGTCTTGAAAAATCAACTTCTTTTTGCCAAAGAAAAAATTAAAGAGCGCTTAAACGCCCAAATGAAGCGGGAAGTGATAAAAAAAATCGTACTTTACTAAGGCAAAAAACTTAGTTTCTTTTTGTGAACAGTAGGTTATTGATTAAAAGCGCTTATGGAAAACATAGAAAAACCGGAAATCGAAATTGCCCAGCTGCGCCGCCTTATAGAAATGATAAAGAAGCGCTACGATTATGACTTCAGCAACTATGCCATGTCTTCGTTCCGGCGCCGGGTGCAGCGCTTCATCGAGTTGTTTCGAATAGAAAGCATGGAGGAGCTTATTCGCAAGTTGGAGCTGGACAAGCAGTTTTTCAAAACCTTCCTGTCCGAAATTACCGTGAACGTCACGGAAATGTTCCGGGACCCTACTTTTTGGGTAGAATTGCGCGATGAAATCATTCCCAGCATTTTGATGAACAAAAAGGAGTTTCGCGTGTGGCATGCGGGCTGCTCTTCCGGTGAGGAGGTGTTTTCTATGGCAATTCTGCTTGATGAAATGGGAATTCTTGACCAAGTCGAAATCGTAGCTACCGACATCGATTATAGCATATTGGACAAGGCGCAGCAGGCTACCTATAACCTGCGCAACATGGAAGAGGTAAACAAAAAGAATTATCAGCGCTTCATGGGCAAACGCACGCTCGAAGCTTACTATAAGGTAGAGGACGGCAAGGCTGTGATGGATAAAACGCTGCTTCGAAACGTGCAGTTCGTAGAGCACAATCTTGTGAACGGAGAAAAAATAGGAGTGTTTGACCTTATTCTCTGCCGCAATGTGATGATCTATTTCAACCAAACCTTGCAAAACGAAGTATTAAAGCTGTTTCATGCCAGCTTGCCGCGCTATGGCTACTTGGCAATTGGCTCGAAGGAATCACTCATATGGTGCGAATATGCCAATAAATTCATCATTGTGAACAACAATGAAAAGATTTACAAAAAAATAAGAGATTAAACCTTTTTCCATCTTAACACCGATTGATTGCATGGCGCGTTTCGACCATATAAGTTCTAAATACAAACTGATTGTCATAGGGGGCTCGGCAGGCAGCTTTCAGGTAGTCTCGCGTATTTTGCAGGCACTGCCCGAAGATTTCCCTTTGCCCATTGCCATGTGTTTGCACCGGCTCAAAGATGTGCGGGAAGGTTTTGCCGAAGCGCTTTCCTTAAAAACCAACAAGCCGGTAGTGGAGCCGCTCGATAAAGAGCTTATCAAAAAAGGAACGATTTATTTGGCGCCGGCAAACTATCACTTATGTGTGGAACTGGGGCAGACATTCTCTCTTTCTACCGAAGAGCCGGTGAACAATTCTCGCCCCTCTATTGACCTGCTGTTCGAAACGGCTGCCTATGCTTATCGCGATAAGTTGATTGGTATTTTGTTGTCGGGAGCAAACCGCGATGGGGCATGGGGAATGAAAAAAATACACGAGCGGGGAGGGCTTACCATCGTGCAGGAGCCATCGGAATGCCTGATAGATACCATGCCTGCATCGGCTATGCAGGCCACCCGCATAGATTATGTATTACGAAGTGACCAAATAATTGATTTTTTACGTAAATTACATAAGCAATACGCTTAAAAAAACACGCTATTGTCCATGAAGAACATATACAGAATAGCAGCTATCCTTTTTGTTTTGGCTTTTTTGGCAGGCGTTGCTTTCCTTGTCAACGACCTCATTTCCTTGCAAGATAAATTGGCAAAAGTGCTGGATTTGAAAGATTTGGCACAGAGGCAAAAAATGGAGCCGGTGCTTTGGCAGCTGACCCTGCACGTGGCACTCACCATAGCCGCCGCCCTCTTGGCTATTTTCTTTTTGGTGTTGAACGCCAGCAGAGCCAAAATAGTAATTGCCCAACAGCTTGAAGAAGAAATACAGCGCAGCAAGCAAGAAAAAGAAGCGGTGCTTGAAGATGCTGCTACCGCCATGCGGCGCGAAATAGAAGAAAAAGTAGCACGTATCCGGGAAATCGTAAATGCCAAAGCCGGCACCGATGAGTTTTTCACGCAAGCGCTGGCAGCCATTGCCGAGGCGGTAGAGGCCAGTCAGGGCATTCTTTACCTGAGTAAATATTACGATGGCGTGCAGTATCTCGAAGTAGAAGCAGGCTATGCCTACTATGCATCGGAGGGCTTGCCACAGGCTTTTGAAGTAGGCGAAGGCTTTATTGGACAAGCAGTTAAGGACAAAAAAACGCTTGTTTTTAACGAGCTGCCCGAAGGGTATATTTCCGTGCCGGTGGTGTCGGGTTTGGGTAAGGGAGCCCCCCGCAGCCTGTTGATTGCCCCTATGTTGGATGCCGACAAAAGAATTTTGGGCGCCATTGAGCTGGCAAGCTTTAAGAATTTTACGGAAAAAGATAAATTGTTGGTCGAAGAAGCCATGATGTTGCTGGCACCCCATGTTTTTCTGCCGGCAACCACTTCCGACGACAAAGAATAAAGAAAAGCCATACGAATGATGAAAACGCGGAAAAATATAAGCTTAGGGCTGAAAATCACAGTGGTAGTATTGCTGGTGGCACTGTTGGCCGTTGCCTCAGTGAGCTACTTTGCCTTTCAGGAAAGCAAAACCGCTTTTAGGAAGAGTGCCATAGAATCGCTGCACGCAGTATCGGCACTGAAGGTAGAGAAAATCAATACCTTTGTCCATGAAATTGAGCGGGGTTTATCCATCGGCACACGCCTCAATGCCGCCAAGCGGCGCATCTTGTTTGACGAGTCCGGAGACCAAGAGATAGCCGGGACCAACCCTTTTGCAACAGATGAAAATGACCCCTTTGCTTTAGACTATGATGAAAGCGACATCTTGCCCGATGACCCCATCTTTGCAGAAGACAACCAACCTCTGTTTGGCACACAGGAGCAGGAAGACTCCTTGCCGGCAGTCGATCCGCTGACCTTCTTTCTTACCCCCGAAGCCGAGTTGGATAGTGCCATCGCGATTTTGCGAAAAGTGTATGATTTGCACAACATTTATTTGCTCGATGAAAAGCAGAATATCAAATACATAGCCGATAAAAAAACAACGGTACAAGAGGAAAACAAGCCTTTCAAACCGCCTGTAGTTGAGCCCGGTTTCCTTGAGGCAAGCCGTGATTCGCTACATTTCAGCAAAGTCTTTTTGCAAGACAACGCCCCTTATTTGCTGGCAGCTGCTCCCGTTAAGGACAATGAAGACCGCATTGGTTATCTTGTTTTTGAAATAGACTTTGAGCGCATCGACCGTCTCATCAATGACCGTACCGGCTTGGGCAATACGGGCGAAGTACTGCTGGTGCAGCTGCAAGGTTCCAATACGGTGTATGTGCTCAATAAGCGCCCCCTGCTGGAAAAAGATGACCCGGTAAAAAGCATGAACCTCACACAGATGGGCACCCTCGACGCCTTGGACGTGCCGCTGGCCGTGCGCAAAGCACTGTCGGGCGAGCAAGCCGAGTTGGAGGAGACAGACGACCGGGGCAAAGAGGTGCTGGCCGTGACCGACTATGTCCCTCAACTGCAGTGGGGCGTGATTGCCAAAATTGATACATCTGAGGTATATGCGCCTGCTTTTGGGCTGCTGAAACGTTTCTTGTTGTCAGCAGGTATTACCCTGCTGGTTGCTTTGCTTATTGGACTTATTTTCTCGCAGTTTTTTGTGCAGCCCTTGGGTATTTTGCGTGATGCCGTTGCTTCTTTGGCAAAAGGGCGCCTGCCTGCCTCCATCGAGGTGGACTCAAAAGACGAGGTCGGCGAAATGGCCTCTTACCTCAACCGCCTGGTGGCAAACCTGCGTAGCATGGCAAATTTCGCCTCACGCATTGGTAAAAAAGATTTTGACGTGGAGTTTAAACCCGCCGGCGAAGACGATGTGTTGGCCACCGCCCTGCTTGCCATGCGGGACAGCATTGTGGCTTCGGCAAAAGAAGAAGACGAAAAGCGTTGGATTGTAGAGGGCGTCAAAGAAGTGGGTGATATCCTGCGTGCACGTAACGACCTGAAGGAAATGGGCGAAGAATTGCTGGCTTACGTGGTGCAAAGAATAGGTGCTGTGCAAGGGGCATTTTATGTGATGAATGAAAGTGAAAATGAAGAGGGCGTGAGCTATCTGGAAATGTATGCCAGCTATGCTTACAATAAAAAGAAATATTTGGAAGCCCGCTTCAAGGTAACACGAAAATACGCCGAAGGACTGGTGGGGCAAGCCGCCATCGAGCGCGATATGATACGGCGTACCGAAATCCCCGAAGATTACTTGACCGTTACTTCCGGCTTATTGGGCGAGCAGCGCCCCCGCAGTTTGCTCATCATGCCGTTGATTACCAACGAGACCGAGGTGATGGGTTGCTTGGAGCTGGCATCTTTGCACCCCTTCGAAGAAGACGGGCGCGAAGTGAAATTTGTGCAGGAAATCAGTGGTATCATCGCCCGTACCATCTTCAACATTAAGACAGCCGAAAAAGAAGCCAAGCTCTTAGCCGAAACCACCCAGCTGAACGTAGAACTGCAGGCGCGTCAAAAAGAGCTGGAAAAAATTGCCAAGGACTTGCAGGAAAAAAGCCGTGAGCTGCAAAAAACAGTTGAACAGCTGGAGCTTGAAAAGCAAGCCGTGCAGAACGAGCAGCGCAAAACGCAAATCCTGCTTGAAAACGCCTCGGAGGTAATTATCATTTATGACGAAACCATCCATATACGCTACATCAGCCCCTCGGTAGAACGAATCCTTGGTTACGGCGTAGATGAAATGGTAGGCATCAACGATGAAGTGCATGTGGAAGAGGAGTGGAAAGAAGCCTACCGCCGCATGTTCGAAGAACTGAAGCAATACCCCGACGAGCGGGTAACCATTCAAATGGAATACCGCAAAAAAAGCGGCGAAGCCATCTGGGTGGAAGTGACCGGCACCAACCTCTTGCAAGACCCCGTCATCAAAGGGATTGTTGTGAATATGCGCGATATTACGGAGCGCAAGCGCGCCGAGCGCGAAGAACGGATGCGCTCGCAGATGCAGGCGCTCTCCGAAAACTCGCCTGATTTGATTATGCGTCTCAACCTCGAAGGGGTTATCTACTATATCAACCCGACCATTGAAAACTATACGGCGAAGGCTAAGGAAGAATACCTGCAAAAGGTATTGAGCAATGAGTTATTGCCCGAAGAGGTGGTGCGTCAGATGTATCGTGTGTTGGAAGGTGTCAGTGCCCGCCGTGAAAAAGTGACGCTCGAAATCAACTTCCCTTCGGTTTTGGGCGACCGCGTCATGCAGCTGAATGCTATTCCGGAGTTTGGTGAAGACAACGAGCTGGAGTCTATTTTGGTTGTACTGCACGATATCACCGTAATGAAGGAATACCAGCTCGAAATAGAAACTGCCAATAAGAAAGTAACCGACAGTATCAACTACGCAAAGCGTATTCAAGATGCCATCATGCCGGATACGCAGCTGCTGCGTTCTTACTTTGCCGACTCTTTCGTTATCTTCAAACCCCGGGATGTGGTTAGTGGCGACTTCCCCTGGATTGTGCGCAAAGGCGACTATATTTATGTGGCAGCCGCCGACTGTACCGGACACGGCGTGCCCGGTGCTTTGGTGTCGCTTATCGGTTACTTCCTCATGAACAACATCATAGACACCCATAGCGACATTTTACCCAACGACTTCCTGGACCTGCTCGACAAAGAGATGACCCATACCTTACGCCAAGACCGTGAAGACAGTGTAACCCGCGACGGTATGGATGTGTCATTGGCACGCATCGACTTGAAGAACAATAAGATACTGTATGCCGGTGCACACCGGCCGCTCTATTATCTCTATCCTTCCGATGAGGATGTGCAAGAGATTAAAGGCGATAAAATGCCCATTGGCGGTGGGCAGTTCCGCGACAGGGACAAGTTCTCCGTGCATGAGCTGGATTTGACGCAGGGCTTGAGTATTTACCTCTTCTCTGATGGCATGCCGGACCAGTTTGGAGGTCCTCAAAACCGGAAGTTCTCTTCTAAAAGAATACGTAACATTCTTTTAGAGCATAGACAAGAAAACATGGACCAAATAGCCATGGCATTGGATACTGCCTTCGTGGAGTGGATGGGCGACAACAAGCAAACAGACGACGTGCTGTTTATCGGTATTCGCTTTTGATGCAAAGTGATTGAATACGAAAAAGCATATATAATTTTGCTTTTTATGTATAAATTAGTGGAAATTTAATTTTATTTTGTTAATCTTTACAATTAACCAAAATGAGTATTTGACTATGAAATATGTTTTTGATTTACACAAAACGATGCTGGCACACAACCTCATATTAGTATATGAGGGGGAGTTTACACAAGAAATCACCAAGTCTATTTTGGCCATGGCTGAGCGCAACATGGATGCCATTGGTGAGAGCTCCGGTGTAAAAAGAAAGGTGTTTAATGTAATGGTCGAGTGCTTGCAAAATATCGTGAAGCACGCCGAAGACCTCAACGAAAAAGGCGAAGACGGTTTGCGCAACAACGCTATTTTCTTGTTAGGCAAAAGCGTATCGCAGTACTTGATTACTTCGGGTAACCCCGTTCGCAACGAAGTGATAGAGTCCATATCCTCTAAGATAGACCAAGTCAACGCCCTGGATAAAGACGGTTTGAAGCAGTTGTATAAAGAGGTAATCAAAAAAGGCGAAATTTCTGAAAAAGGAGGAGCCGGGTTAGGATTTATCGACATGGCGCGTAAGTCAGGACAAAAACTCGAGTATTCGTTTGAGCCTATCAATGATGAGTTTTCTTTCTTCTCTTTGCAAATTACCGTTCCCCGGGAAGACTAATTCAATCTAACTTTTTATAATTTTGTAATCTACAAACTAACTGAAGGACATATGAACATCATCAGCTTAGAAGGAAAAGAGGATACCCCAAAAGTGATCTTGGATAAAGACAATGGCGTGTTTGAGATCTCGGGCCGTTCTCTCCCCGAAGATGCGCGCGAGTTCTATCGCCCCATTATCGAATGGCTGCAAGAGTATGCCTCGAACCCCAACCCCGAAACTGTATTTAACTTCAAACTTGAGTACTTTAATACAGCTTCTTCCAAGCTCTTGTTAGATGTGCTGCAGACTTTGGAAGGCATTCCCAATGCCAAGGTGATATGGTATCACTTCGAAGACGATGAAGACATGGAAGAAGCAGGAAAAGAGTTTGAAGACATGGTGGATGTAGAATTTGAATTTAGAATATTGGCAGACTAACGCTACTTTTCTGCTTAATGCTAAGTAGTGGGCTGCCGGGCAGCAGTATCGAACCAAAAGAAAGTCTATGAGTGAAAACGTATTAGAGGCTTTAGCAAAGTTGTTTGCCATTACAACAATGCAAGATGGAGGTGCCTCCCCAAAGGAGCGTGCTTATGTGGAGGACTATTTTCAACGCGTACTTGATAAAGCCTCGGTACCCAAGTATCTCCAAATCTATGAGCAGGTAGAGCGCGAGTTTCAGGAGAATATAGAACGTGCCCGGCAGAAAGAGATCGAAAAACTCAAAAAGAAAAAAGAAGGGGCACAAGTAGATGCTGCTGAAGTAGCCAAAGAGATAGAAGAAAGGGCTTTCATGCGTTTCTCGGTGCGTGCGTTAAAGATGTGCCGGGAAATCAACAACAACCTCGACCTTCAACAGAAGGTCTTTGCTTTAATTCGTATGCTTGAGCTGGTGGCCTGTGATAATAATCTCAGTGCCAGGCGAATGGAGGTGATTCGCACCGCTGCAGAATCACTCCAGCTGGAAGAATATTTTGGGCTGATCAAAGACTTCGTATTGGGAGAGCTGGAAGACCTCCTGATACACGAAGAAGTGCTCATTATAGCCTCCGATTTTTATCCTACCCATGAGCAATTGGCAAAGCACCTTTCGCCCGAAAAGGGCCTGAAAGGTGCTTTGGTCTTCTTACGCATCCCCGATGTAGATGTGTTCTTCTTGCGTTACCTCCCCGACAAAACAGGTGACTATGAAGTGGTTCGCCTTGATGCGGTGGAAATAGTGCCCAATGTCGTGGAAGTTTTTGCACGGGGAAGCATCATCCGTACACAGCTCGAAGTAGTCTATTATAGCGAGGTAGTAAGTGGCTTTATAGGCAAAAGCATCAAGCCCATTTCCTTTGAAGCCACAGATATTGAGTTCCGTTTCAAGAACGGCAACATCGGCGTGCGCAACATCAACCTGAAGGAGGGCGCCGGCCGCTTGATTGCCATCATGGGAGCCAGTGGAGCCGGGAAAACCACTTTGCTGAATGTGCTCTCCGGCTTGGAAAAGCCTTCCAAGGGGCAAGTGCTCCTCAATGGTGTGAACATTCACGACGAGCAAGACAAGCAGCGCATCGAGGGGGTGATTGGCTATGTGGCACAGGATGACCTGCTGATTGAAGAGCTGACCGTTTATCAAAACTTATACTACAGTACCAAACTTTGTTTTAAGGACCTGACCGAAAAGCAGCTGCACGAACGGGTGGTGGATACGCTTGCCAACTTGGGGCTGGAGCATATCAAAGACTTGAAAGTGGGGTCGGTCTTGGAAAAGACTATCAGTGGGGGGCAGCGCAAACGCTTGAATATTGCTTTGGAGCTCATTCGCGAACCTTCCGTGCTCTTTTTGGATGAACCCACTTCCGGGCTTTCGTCCCGTGATTCCGAGAACGTCATGGACTTGCTCAAAGAGCTTTCCTTGAAAGGAAAACTCATTTTTATAGTGATTCACCAGCCCTCATCCGAAATATTTAAGATGTTTGATAAGCTCCTGATTCTTGATACAGGAGGTTATCCTATTTACTATGGCAACCCCATTGAAGCCATCAGTTATTTCCGTCGCAAGGCGCAGTATCCGCGCGCCGATGAACCGGCTTGCGAGCGTTGCGCCAATACCAAGCCCGAGGAAATCTTTGATATTATAGAAGAGCGGATAGTAACCGAAAAAGGGGTATATACCAACAAACGCAAACGCACCCCCGAGCAATGGCACGAAGAGTACCTCAAAGAGTTTGGAGGCAAAACCGAGCTGGTAGAGCGAGTAACCGAACTGCCTCCCAAAGCTTTGGATTTGCCCAGTAAAATCAAACAGACGGCCATTCTGGCTACGCGCGATTTCTTGTCGAAAGTAACAAACCGCCAATATGTAGCCATCAACCTCTTGGAAGCGCCCTTGTTGGCTTTGTTGCTTTCCTTTGTGATTCGTTATCAGAATACACCGGAAGGGGAGTATGTCTATCGTTTCAATGACAACATACCTGCCTATATCCTCATTTGTGTGCTGGTAGCCCTTTTCATGGGCTTGACCGTCAGTGCCGAAGAGATTATCAAGGACCGTAAGATACGGAAGCGCGAAGCCTTTTTGAATATAAGCAAGCATAGTTATCTGCTTTCCAAAGTGTTGATACTGTTTACCTTGTCGGCAGTTCAAACACTTTCTTTTGTGCTTATAGGCAATGCCATCCTGGAAGTGCAAGGAATGACCTGGACCTACTGGTTGGTGCTCTTTTCCGTTTCTTGCTTTGCCAACATGCTGGGGTTGAATATATCCAACACCTTCAACTCGGTAGTAACCGTTTATATTACCATTCCGCTTTTGCTTATTCCCCAAATGATATTGAGTGGTATTATTTTCAATTTTAACAAGCTGAACACAGTAGTCAGTGAAAAAGGACGTGTGCCTCTTTTGGCAGATTTGATGGTATCGCGCTGGGGCTTTGAAGCCATTGCCGTGCGGCAGTTTAAAGATAACCCTTACGAGGCGCCTGTGTATGGCTTCGATAAAGAGGAAAGTATTGCCGACTACCGGCGCTCTTTTTGGTTGGAAGAGATGCGTGAGGTGCTGGGCGCGGCCGAAGATTTGCTGAAGCTGCCCAAAAGCGAAGCACGCGCTCCGTTGGAGGAAAAACTGACTCTTTTGGCTAAGGAATTGGAGCGGGAACAGCGTGCCGATGCGCGTTATCGCTATGCGCGGGAACACCGCCCCGAAACGCCCTATTACGAAAATCTTTTGCATGAGCTGACGCCCGAAAGGTTTTCTCGCAAAACGGTAGAGTATCTGGAAGAGTACTTCAACACCCTCGAAGAGTATTACAAAAAACGTTTCAACACAGCACGGCGTCAAAAAGAATTCTTTTTGTTTAATGTCGAAAGCCAAGGGGTAAACCTTGACTCACTGCGAGGACTGTTTTACAATGATGCTTTGGCCGATTTGGCTAAAAATGCCAATATGAAAGACAAGATAGAACTATATAAAGGCAAGTTTTTACAACACATGGATCCTATCTTCCAGGACCCTACTGATTATAAGCATGCCCTTGACTACCGTGCTCACTTTATGGCGCCTCGTAAACACTTCTTGGGACGCTACTTCGATACCTACTATTTCGATATAGCCGCTATATGGATATTGACGATTTTATTGTATTTTACACTTTATACAGACTTCTTTAACAAACTATCGTTGTCGAAGGGGTGGGAAATGGCTAAGTCTTTCAAAATAAATAAATAAATTGCTTGTAATAAATGCTAAATAATATGAAAAACACATCGTGGCTTTACCTCATCCTTTGTATTTTACTCTTCGGTGCTTGTGGTGAAAGCATCGAAGAAGATAAGGCATCCTCTGTCACAGCAATGCAGGATAGTTCAAAAAAAACAACTACCCGCTTATCACCGGAAGTTATCAAGGGCATCATTCAGTCAATTCCCAACCCTGTAGAGGTTGCTTTCTTGATTGAACAAGTGGCAGAATATGACCCTACACTGCTAAACTCGCCGGAAAACGTAAGCAAATACAATACGGACTACCGTCGCGCCTTGAACTTGGGCATTTACAGTACTGACTTGGGCTATGCCAACACCTATGGAAAAAGCCAAGACGTTATCAACTACCTTACGGCTATTCGCGACCTGGCAGCCGGATTGAACGTAGAGAAATATTTTGATTTTGAACATATTCGCAAACTGGCTGCTTATAAAGACAGCTTGGGCGTGTTGGTAATGGAATCGACCCGCAGCCTGGAGCGCATGAACGAAGCCCTTCAAAATGAGGGGCGTGCCGATATGACAGTGCTTATCTTAACCGGCGGTTGGTTGGAAGGGCTGTACCTGCTCTGCAATGTAGAGCGCGAACAACACAACGAAGAGCTGATGATTCGCATTGCCGAGCAAAAAATAGTGTTGGAACAGTTGTTGGTGCTGTTACGTAACTATGAAGACTTTAACCCCAAAATCAAACGTCTGCGCAGTCAGTTGGAAGAACTGGCTGAGCTTTATGAGCACGTAGAGGTGAAGTATGTGCCCGGTGAAGTGAAGCAAGTGGAAATAGACGGTGTTCTGACCATAGAGCAAGAGCAAAAAGCCGAAGTGCAATTTACACTGAATGATTTAAATGCTATATTGAACAAAGTTCGTGATATAAGAGATCAAATCGTTAACTAAACCAAAATTAGAACTGCCATGAAACGCTATGTTTTGTTATTCTTTTTGTTGATTGGAGGCGCTGCTTACGCACAGCAGTGCACACCGGAGGTAATGCGGGAGTACACGCGCAAGTGTGTGAACCAGTTGCGTCCGCGCGGATATACCTTCCTCAAGAGCTATCGCATCGATGCCAGCTCTAACAAGACGGTAGAGTACTCGTATATTTTCAACCGTGGACAAACCTATATGATCACCTTTGCCAATGAGTCAAACCCCAAAGAATTTTCGGGCATTTTATTTGAGTTGTTTGACAGCTCGCGCCGCAAGCTGATTGACAACTACAATCCTTCTTTAAAGCAGTACCGCACAGCCGTTGCCTTCCGGTGCAGTCAAACCGGCATTTACCACCTGAAGTTTACCTTTGAGCCTTCTGTGAAGGATTATTGCCTGGTAAGCGTAGTAGGCTTTAAGCGTTAATCCGGAGTTGCTTGACAACAATACTTTTCGAACAACTAAACAACTGCCAACCATGTTAAAAAAATATTTATCAATTGCACTGCTGCTGTCTATGGGTTTATTGGCCTCTTGTGGAGGCGGAGAAGCCGAACAACAAGAGGGTGAAGGTAACAGCCAAACTAATGGAACCACTGAAAATACAGTGAATGTAGAGGAAGCCCTTCAGAAGCTAAGCAATGATTTTACCTTATTACGTGCCATTCCCAGCCCCATCCAAATGACCTCTTTGGTGCAGGAGTCGGGGGCAAAGTATGACCCTGCCATCTTGCACGATGCCAACAAAGCCAAAAATTACGGCTCTGATTTTAAACGGGCACTGAATGTAGGCGTTTACAGTACTGACTTGGGGTTTGCTCATCTTTATGGTAAAAACCAAGACGCAATCGACTATTTGGTGGCCATCCGCGACTTGTCAACAGGCTTGAAAGTAGATTCTTACTTCGATTTTGAGCGCCTCAAGCAGTTGACCGAATCCAATGCCAGCATTGATGAACTCTTGGCAGAGACGCTTACCAGCCTGCAGACCATGAAGGATGGCTTGGAAAAAGAAAACCGGGGCGACATCACGGTATTGGTTGTAACCGGCGGCTGGGTGGAAGCGCTCTATCTGGGATGCCACGTGGCTGAAAATGCCAAAAACAAACAACAGCTGCTCGAGCATATTGCTGACCAAAAAGTATCGCTTGACAACATTGTAAAGCTGTTGGAAGATATTCAAGCGATTAACCCCGAGGCAAAAGCACTGTATGAAAAAGCAAAGCAGCTGCAAGATGCCTATGCCAATGTTTCCTTGAAAGTGGAAACAATATCGAAAGACACGGTCATTGACGGCGTGCCCACGGTAGTGCAAGAAGATCAGTCCGTAGAGTTAAACTTCACTGAACAAGATTTTCAAAAGATATACTCTATTGTAAAAGAAATGCGCCGGTTGATCGTTGAATAAAAGGATACCGGCAGGGCTTCTTTGGGTTTGTTTTGCTCCTCAAGGAAGCCCTTTTACCTAAAAAATGATGAATAATGAAACGGTGGTGCTTGTTTTTATCCTTTGCTTTCTTTTATCTGTTGGGGAGCGTCTCATCGGCTCGTGCTCAATGCGATACCGAGCCTTTTGTTCAAGAAGCACTTAACTTCTTGAAGGAAAAAAACTTCAATTTCCTTAAAAGTTACAAGATAGATGGCCAAAGGGGCACCAATAAGGAAATAGAATATTCTTATGTGTTCAGCACCGGCACCACTTATATGATTTTTGTAAACAACGGCAAAAAGAATGCAGAGGGGGTGATTGTGACGGTAGAAGATGCCGAGCGTAACGAAATAGCCAAAAGTTTTGTAGGCGATACCTACGTGCCCGCCGTGCAAATTATTTGCAACCGCACCGGCATCTATTATTTGCGCTTCACTTTGGTTGACAAAAGACATGATTGTGCGGCCGCAGTTCTTGGTTTCAAACGCTAAGCGTCATGCAGTATGAAATGCATACCCTTGGCGTGACACGCACCGCGCGTTTTTATACTTTAGGGCATGCCGGCGCCCATATCCGCCGCATATGGTGGTGTTTTCATGGCTATGGACAACTGGCTGCCGACTTCCTGACGCCCTTCTCTTGTCTCGATGACGGACAAACTCTGTTGATTGCCCCCGAAGGGCTTTCACGTTTTTACCTGAAATCAGGCGTGGGACAGGTAGGCGCTTCTTGGATGACCAAGGAAATGCGTGAAGCCGAGATTGCAGACTATTTAAATTACTTCCGGAAAATAGAGCAAGAGGTGTATGCCTCTTGGGAACATCCATTCGAAATGCATTTGCTGGGGTTCTCGCAGGGCTGTGCCACAGTATGCCGCTGGCTGTTACACAGCCGCTTTACACCTTCGAAACTTATCTTGTGGGGAGGTGTTTTCCCGCATGACTGGGATTTTGAAAAAGCGGCGGAGCGTCTGCGGGGTGTGCCTGTTTATTTTGTTCTTGGAAAAGAGGACCGCTTCATTACCCCTGAACAGTTACTATCTTTTATAGATATGCATAAAAAATACGGCTTCGATATGAAGCCGCTGTTTTATGAAGGTGGACACGAAGTAAAAGAAAGTGTGCTTGCCACCTTGGTTTAGTCTATTTCTATTTCTACCTCCTCTGTGAGTGGATGGCCTACACAAGTGAGGACATAGCCTTCTTCAATCTCTTGTTCGGTGAGGGCGTCTTTCACTTCCAGCTCTACTTTGCCTTTCTTAAGCTTGCCCATGCAGGTTGTGCAGATGCCACTTTGGCAAGAATGGGGCAAGTCAATTCCCTTATCCAAAGCTACGTCTAAGATGGTGCGCCCCTTGGGAACTTCAAACTCATAAGTTTCGCGGTCAAAGTGCACAATTACCCGGCTGATTTCCGGTTGTGTATTGCCGGCAGTGGCATCTGTCTTACTTTTATCGGTCGATGAAGTAAATACTTCTTTGTGCAACTCCTTGCCCAACTGCAAGGCATCATATCCTTTCTGTATTTGTTCCATCATGCCGGAAGGACCACACATCCAGTGACTTATAGGTTCGCCGGCTTGCAACAAAGGACGAAGCAGTTCTTGTACGCGTTCGGGCGAGAGCAGGCCGGTGAGACCTTGCCACCCTTCGGGGGCTTGTTCCAAAATATGGGTAATATGCAAACGGCCGGCATGTTCTTTTTGCAATTCTTTCAAATCTTCATAAAACATAATGCTTGCTTCGTCCCGGTTGGCATAGAACAAAGAAACTTTGCCCTCCGGATTGGCCTGCAATACCGACTTGATGATGGACATCATGGGGGTGATGCCGCTGCCGCCTGCCCATAGTACATAATGTTCGGCGTGTGGGGGCGTGATGGTAGGGGTGAAGCGTCCCGAAGGCTGCTGCGACACAATGACCATACCTTCTTGGGCATGGTCGTTCAGATAATTGGAAACAATCCCACCTTTGACCCGCTTAATGCCTACTTTGGGTAGCTCTCCGGTATAGGGAGAGCTGCAAATAGAGTAGGAACGTTGATATTCTTTCCCTTCTATGTTTAGTATAAAAGTAAGGAACTGCCCTGCCTGATAGCTCAAAGCGCCTTCGCCGGGTTGTTCAAAAGTGATTTCGATGGCATCGGGCGTGAGTTTTCTGACTCCTTTTATAGTTAAAGAAAGGGTTTTCATAGACTTATTTTCTTTTTTAAATATTTAACCAATACGTTGCTTTTATAACCAATGCCCGGTTCTTTTGTTGCAGTTCATTGGCGAAATAGTTGTCGGTATATACCACAAAAATATCAGAAACCGGCTTAAAGCGCCACTGAAGGCGCGCATTGATATTTACATTGTCGATTTGGTTGTTGTATTGTACAAAAGTAGTTAAAAAGAGCTTACGGGTAAACGAAAGGTCGATGCGGGGACCCAATAATATCAACTCTGCCGAATTATAAGGTTGTGGCAGCAAAATCCGTATATAGTTGCCCGACAGGCTGATGCTTCCGAAAGGCTGAAAGCGGTAGTTTACAGAGCCTTGAATCCCCAGCAGATGACCATTGTAATACTGCCCGTAGTTGATGCCACCATCTAAATTGAACAGCTTTCTTCTGTCAGTGTTGAAGTTGAATTCGGCACTGTAAGTGGTGTACTCGCTTCCTTCGGGCAGTTCCAAGCCACCGGTATTGGTGGGGTCAAACGAAAAGAAAAGACGCACATAATTGCGCCGCACTGTCAGGTTAAGTCCGGCCGTGTTTTGCAGAACGGCTTCATAGCGAAGCTGACTGAAGCGGTCGGTAGAGGTACCGAGGCTGTCCCAGTAAAAGCTATTGTAGAAAAAGATATTGTGCCGGGCAATATGTTTACTTTTTTTGGGAAAAATGGTGTAGCGTGCAAAAGGCTCTAAGCGAAAATGGCCATTGCGTGGCACGTAGCCGGTGCTGGGTTTGTAGTTTCCGCCCACCCATTCATGATTCCAAGCCACAAAAAAGGTAGGCTTGTTGTAAGCCAAGTAAGCGGCATGGGCAAATTGCCCGGGCAGGTTTTCAGGTGTGAATAGTTGATGATAAAAAAACTTGCCTTGCCAGGTGTTGTCGGCAGAGGCAAGGTTGTAGTCCAAGCCTACTACCCGGTTATATTGGTTGCTATTGAACGTGAAATCCTGTTGCTCGGTAGAGGTAGTTTGTTCATTCACAAACACGGCAGCGATATTTGAACGGGTAAATACACGGCGCTGCACCGCCGCTACGGTATAATTCTTGCCTACAATGCCCCGGTTTTCATCGGGGCTCGTTTGCATGTTCAGGAGCCCCACCCGCCAGTCGCGATTCACCTTGCCGCTCAAGCGGGCGCCGTATAAAATGGGGGTTTGCACAATCAGTCCGGTGACGGTGTCGCGGGCAATACCTATACGCCGTGAAAAGAAAGGACGTATGCGGGAAAATCCGAAGTTGGCAAAGAGGTCAGCATTTTCAAGAAAAAACTGTCTTCGTTCAGGAAAGAATATCTCGAAGCGGTCAAGGTTAGTTACTTGCCGATCGACCTCCACTTGTGAGAAGTCGGGGTTAAAGGTGAGGTCCAGGTTTAAAGATGCACTGAGAGCTACTTTGAGATCTGCCCCGGCATTGCCTTTATACACAGCACCGGTCGTGTCTTGCGTGAAATCTTCGTTGTAGCTACCTGTAAGATAGGGAATTGCCACAATATTGGACTTGGGCTTGCGCAGTGGGGTTTCAAACCGGAGGATGCCGGTATAAGCCAATGAGGAAATAGAAAAATTGCGTGGCACCGGCACCCAGCTTGAACGCTCAAAGTGGGCCAGGTCGCCGCGCAAAAAATTGGCTTTCCATTCAGTGCTTCCATTCTTGAAACGAATGGACTTGAAGGGAATCGCCATTTCTACCACCCAGTAGTCTGTCTGACGGCTCACCTCGGCAAACCATTTGTTATCCCAAGCTTCATCGGTGCCGCGGTTGCCACCGTCGGCAATCAGTCCTTCACGTTGCACCCCATAAGGGTTTACCCCGAACTGAAAGCCGTTGGTGCCATCTTGAAAAGTATCGAAGTTCACAAGAAAAAAATCATTGTTCCATGGGCTAAAATCCCGGCGTAAGGAAGAGACTACAATTTCATCCGGAGACTGTCCGTAACAAATGGCACCTATATAGATGTAATCTTCGTCATAAAGCACACGTACTTCGGTTTGCGCATTGGCAGCGGAGCTGTCGTAGGGGAAATTTTGCCAAAAATGATTCGCCACCGCTGCTTGTTGCCATACGGGCTCGTCGAGCAGCCCGTCTATTTTTATGCTGCCGGGCGAAACCTTACGGGCAAGTAACTCATGATTTTCTTGCTTTTGTGCATAGCCTATGGCACAACCTACGCTACACACCATAAGACATAGTGTAAAAAAACGGTACAACATCATTCCTTTCATAATTTTTTAAAGGTGAAGTAAAGACAGGCTGGTTTGCACTAAACAAACGTGTGAACCGAATGGAAAGTATGGAGGTGGGGGTGGTTGCCCGGGTCAGCTATGTAATAATTCGGCTACTTGTGCACCTACCTCTGTGCCAATGGCAACCCCCATGCCATTTAGTGCCACCCCCACAGCTATGGAAGGCGATATTTTTTTTACAATGGGCTGACGGTTGGGAGTAAAAGCCATGATGCCTGCCCATGCATAGTCTATCTCAAACGGAATGCCCGGCAGAATCATGTCTTTCAGCTGCTGGACCAAATGGTTGTAAATGAAAGGCGTGGGGGTAAGCTCAGTAGTGCTTTCGCCTTCAAAATCCAAGTTTCGCCCGCCACCAAAAAGCACTCTGCCGTCTATGTCGCGGAAGTAATAATAGCCCGCATCGAAATGGAAGATACCGCTAAAGGGGAGTTGCTTGAGGGGGCGGGTAATAAGCACTTGTCCACGACCGGGGGTAACGGGCAGCTGGGGCAATAATTGGCGGCAGAATGCATTGGTGCACACAGCCACACGAGGCGCTTCAAAGCTGAAGGGCGCCGGGCTATGAGCTTGCTTTACCTGTACTCTTACCCGCTCATCATCTTCTTCTATGTGCACTACTTCGGCACCGCTAAGCACAGTTACGCCCAACTGCTGCACATAGGCAAGCAAAGCGCGGCTAAGCAGGCCGGTATTGATTTTTCCTTCAAAGGCATTGTAAAGCAGATGAGGAACGCCCCGAAAACCAAAGGCAGGCAGCCGGTCATCGGCTAACCGAAACACATCTTGACCAAAGATGCTTTGCAACAAACGGTTGACATAAGGCATATGCTCCAGGGCATGAAGATGCGCGGGCAGCAGCAGCTCATACCCACCGCAGCTTTCGTACCCTATTTTATCATCGCCTAAACGCCGGCGTAGCTTTTGTAACCCCTGCCAGCGGCGTTCCACGGTTTGCAGGCAGATGTTTTCGTCATTATGTTGAAGGTCGGCCAGCAGCTCGGTAAGGCTACCAAAGCAGGCAAACCCCGCATTTTTGGTGCTTGCCCCCGTAGGAAGCAGGCCGCGCTCCAATACCAAAATACGGGCAGTTGTATGGGTTTCGGCTAAAGATGCGGCACAGGAGAGCCCTACCAGTCCGCCGCCTACAATAATATAATCGAAACTACTCCAGTACTGTCTTTCCCAGTAGCTATTGCTGCTTGTTTGCATGGCTTGTCAATAGTTTGAGGTTCCATCATTAAAAGAGACAACAAAAGAAAACGCAAAAGAGTGGGGTTTATTTTAGGCTTTTCTATTGTTTTTGTGTTTTTTCTTAAAATTTTGCTAACTTACGCCCCTAAAACGGAGGCAACTTTTGCACCTTGTTACACAATTTCAGAAACAAAAAAACCTGCAGCAATGCCGCAGGCCTTTTTCTGATGCTTATTAAAATCGATTAAAAAAATCGTTGAATATCTTAAAGGAGCAGAGTTGCCCCGTTTTATTTTTCATTTCCATAAAAAGCCCGGATGTATTGCCGAACTTCCTGCCACATGGCTTTCACCTTGTCTTGTTCTTCTTCAAAAAACACCTCCAAGCCTTTTAGTGCTTTGATGCTTTCCAGCATTGATGGTACTGAATATACCATAAATTTCGTGCCATTCTGCTCTTTTGTTACATTGTTTTTACCGGTTTCTTGCAAAAGAGCCAGAAATAAAAGCGCAAATTGCTGAAAGAGAACAGGTACCTGCATGGCAAGTCCCGCTGCTTCGATGCGTTGCTGCAGATGATACAGCGTGTTTAACTGCCCGTTTGCCCATTCCATAATGGCTTGTGACAATAGAGAAGCTGGTTGGCTGGCGTCTGCAGCAGTCAGGTTTTCTTCCATCAGCTTACCCATACTCAAACACCTATCGATAATTTGCAGATAGGCATCTTCCCACTCTTTCCACAATTGCTCTTGTATGGGTGATTGCATGCTTATGCGCGCTCGCTTATCGATTGCAAAGATAGTAAATCTTCAATGATTGCAAGTGAAAATTATAGCATTTTTTTGTTTGCCGGGGCCTCTATTTTACCTGTATGCTTGCTTAAATTGTACAAAATATAGTTTTGTTTGCCGGCTATATCTTGTATGAAACACGTGTATATTAACAGTCTATTCTGTTTTTTTGCTTATCTTGAAATAAGATTCTGAAAAGACTGCTCAAACCCCCACCTTGTCCCTTTTTTTGGGGTCTCTGTTGTTCTGGCTGTGCTCTTCTATATATTGCACTATTTTACTTGCTATATCTACACCCGTAGCTTTTTCTATACCCTCCAAACCGGGCGACGAATTGACCTCTATAACCAAGGGGCCCCGTTCGGAGCGTAACATATCGACCCCGGCGATTTGTAGTCCCAAAGCTTTCACTGCTTTGATGGCGGTTTCTTTTTCTTTCCGGCTTAGCTTGACTGCTTCGCCTTTGCCGCCCCGGTGCAAATTGGAACGGAAATCGCCCCCCTCGCTTTGCCGCTTCATGGCGGCTATTACTTTGCCGCCCACAACGAATGCCCGGATGTCGCTGCCTTTCGATTCTTTGATAAATTCCTGCACCAAAATTTCGGCGTCCAGTCCGTAAAAAGCCTCCAACACAGAGCGGGCTGCGGTCTTGGTTTCTGCCAACACTACGCCCAAGCCCTGAGTGCCTTCCAGCAACTTGATGATAAGCGGGGGACCGCCTACCTGCTTGATGAGGTAGTCGATATCGCTGGGGTATTTGGCGAAGGCGGTGCGCGGAATGCCTACACCCGATTTTGCGAGGATTTGAAGGCTACGCAGCTTGTCGCGTGAGCGTATAAGCGCCAGCGAGCCGCAGGTGGTAAACACCTTTTGCATTTCAAACTGGCGAATGACAGCCGCACCATAGGCAGTAACCGAGGCGCCTATGCGGGGAATGATGGCATCTACATTTTCTATACGATGGTCGCCCACAAATACATCGGCCGTATCGTCATCCATCACCATGTAGCACTTGGTGTGATTGATGAGCAGCGGCTCATGCCCACGCTGCCGGATAGCCTCCAAGAGCCGGGCAGTGGAATAAAGTTGTTTGTTGCGTGAAAGAACGGCTATGCGCATAGTTGTTATTGCTTTTTCTGCTGAAAAGAAAGGTTTTTTTGATTTACATCCACCAAGAAGTGATACTTCTTCAAAAATTTTCTGCCCAATAGGATAGGGTAGCGCATTTGCTCCCGGTCTGCCAGGGTGAACTCAATATCGAACGGCCTGCCGAAGAGAACGGCTTTTGTTTGAATTACAAAGCGGTATTCACTATGCCCGGATGAGCTGGTTACTTTTTTTTCATAGAAATGGGCGGTGCGGTATTCGTGGTCGTTGTATTGAGGGTGGGCAGGGTCCAACAGGTGAAAACTCAAGAGCCGCTGACCGCCGGGGGCTTCAATCAGGCATACCCGGTGGCAGTGTATGGCCGAAGTATAAGCGCCCGTGTCGATCTTGCAATCCAAGTCGTAAAGCTCAAATTCCGGTAAATCAATTTTATCGAAGGCACCTATCAACAGTCGATGGTTCATGCAATGGCAATGTTGTGTTCTTTAATATAAAGAAAAAGCCTGCAAATAAACATAAGTTTTGGCAATTGTTGGTGTAAAAAAATGATGAAGTAAAGTTTGTGGGTTTGTTGCCTTGCTCAATGGGGGCTTTTAACAAATAGTGCGTGGAATGTAAAAAAATGGAAGCAGGGAAGAGGGAATGAATGGATTTTTATAAATCTATTGATTATCTTGTAGTTAAACCACTAATCCTTAATATCTGCCAACCATGCCGCCATTTGTACGGCTTGCGCTAATGAGTATTGCCGGCATCTTACTTGCGCGCTTTCATTGGGTGCGCGTGCCTGCTACTTTGTGTGTAGTACTAAGTGCTTCCACCGTTTTGTTGGCGGCTTATTGGTGGTATGTTCAAGGCCGAAGGCGCGCTTATCATGACATAGTGCTTTCTATTCTATTTTACCTGTTGGTGTTGTTGTGTGCCAATAGCCGGTACAATCTAACAAACCGGCAGCCTATTGCCATGGATTTATATGCCCGTTGGGAAGGGCGTCCCGTTCTTTGGCTGGCAGAAATACAAGAAACGCCGGTCCGCAAAGCCAATTACACACAGGCAGAAGCCCTTTTGGTCGCTTACTACGATACAGAGCGGCAAACATGGCGGTTGCCCGGGCGCCCGTGCACGGTGTTGTTGCGCTTGCAGGACAGCCTGAAGACCTTGCAAATTGCTGACCACTTATTGTTGAGAAGCAAAATAGAACCTTTTGCACCACCTTTGAAGCCCGGAGATTTCGACTACCGGGCATATATGCACAGCCGCAACATATATCTCACCGCTTGGGTGAAGCAAAGCAGTTGCTTGCTTGTCAACACTTCTTTGAGCGGGTGGGGGCTTATCCGGCGCCATATTGCCCATTGGCAGGTGCGCTTAAAACAATCGCTTCTACAAACCGGCGTGAAGCAGCATGCCGGTGTTTTGCTGGCACTAAGCTTGGGCGATAAAAGTCTCTTACGACAGGACATAAAACAATTGTATGCCGATACGGGCGCTTCGCATGTTTTGGCGGTGTCGGGCTTGCATGTGGGTATTCTGTTTTTGTTGATGCAATGGCTGTGGCAGCCGGGGCAACGCCCCGCGTGGCGCTGGTTGTTCCTACTGACTACCTTGCCTTTATTGTGGGGCTATGCTTTGCTCACCGGGGCGTCGCCTTCGGTCCTGCGGGCATCGCTGATGTTTTCCCTGTTCTCGGTGGCTTCTTGCCTGAACCGCACCACCAATGCTTACAACACATTGGCGCTTTCGGCTTTTTTGCTTTTGTTATGGAATCCGTTACTGCTCTTCCATTTGAGTTTTCAACTTTCTTATTTGGCAGTTTTGGGAATTTTGTTCTTTTATCCCCGTTTGTCGAAGCTTTGGCAGCCCCGCTTCCTTATACTCAAAAAGGGATATGAGTTATTGTGCGTTTCAGTTGCCGCCCAGCTGACCACCTTGCCGCTTACATTGCTTTATTTCCGTCAGTTTCCTTTGTCAAGTTTGGCCAGTAGCTTATTGGTAGTGCCCCCGGCGCCTTTCTTGCTGCTGGCTTCACTTGGCTTGGGCATCATGGCGTGGACGGGTGCCCCCGCTGCCTTCATTGCCCTTGTCACAAAAGCATTGGTAGTCATGCAATCACTGATTGAGCGTTGTTTGCAGTGGCTACAGCACTACTGCCCGCCTGTGCCTGTTCCTTATTGGGATATGGCGGACACGTGGGTAGCGTATGCCTTACTGTTGCTGTTGGGGCTGTATCTGACCAAAGAAATAGCTTTTTCAAAAGCAGTTATTGGAGCGGCGGGGGTGCTATTGATAGGCACGCTTCATAATGTATCTAAACAGTATGCACTGAACAAGGAAGCCCGCTTGTATGTATGGTATAACAGCCAACACAAGCACTGCGAGGTATGGATTGTGAAGGGGCAGCAGGCTTGGTGTTCCGATAAAGCGTGGTGCGCGCGTGCCCGCATATGGAGGCTTACATGGAACGGCAAGCATATTGCCTTGGTCAATACCCCCGTGGATACGGCAGGGCTGTGGAAGCAGCCCCCGGATGTGCTCGTGTGGAATACTTATTACACTATCCCGGACAGATATCTGAAGCATGTCCCTTTGATTGTTTTGGGGCGGCAGGTAAGCATGCAACAACGGCAAGCCCTGCGGCGGCGCTTCGTAGTGCATGAGCTAAGCAAAGAGGGAGCTTGGTGTATGAGCGAAAATTCGCCGGTAGAATAAAGTGTAAAATTTGGATTTTTGCCAAGTGGGTAAAACAAAGAATTGTGTATGAGTTTTTTGTATGAAATAATTTAGAGTGAAACAGGTGAAATGGAAAATTTTTTGTATGAAATAGTGCAAACAAATCTTTGCAAGGTGCAATTTTGTGTTATGATTTCTGCTTGAAAAAATGTATATTGCAAGGGCTGCACAGTGCCTTGCAGCTTCTTTCAAAAACAATCCTTTATCAACCTTGCTCACAAATAACCTAAACATTTACACTCATGGCAGTAGCAGAAAAAAAAATTCTTTCTAAGCTTCAATTAACCAAAGAAGACATATTAAAAGATTACCGCTTGGCTTGTGAAAGCCGTGAAGCAAGCATCTTGGGGCGGAAGGAAGTGTTTATGGGAAAAGCCAAGTTTGGCATTTTCGGCGATGGCAAAGAGTTGGCGCAAATAGCCATGGCTAAGGCTTTCCAAAAAGGCGACTGGCGCTCGGGCTACTACCGCGACCAAACATTTATGATGGCAATCGGCGCCCTCACGCTCGAAGAGTTTTTCGCACAGCTTTATGCCGATACCAACCCGGAGCATGAACCCGCCACGGCAGGGCGCTGTATGAACTCCCACTTTGCCACCCACCTTGTCGATGAGCAGGGCAAGTGGTTGAACCACACCGAACTCTACAACTCGTCTGCCGATATTTCGCCCACAGCAGGTCAGATGCCCCGTCTTTTGGGTTTGGCATGGGCATCCAAGCTTTACCGCGAAAACCCCGACCTGCGTCCCTTCAAGCAGTTTTCTAACAATGGCAACGAAATAGCTTTTGGTACCATTGGCAATGCCTCTACTTCCGAAGGCATGTTCTTCGAGGTGATGAATGCTGCCGGCGTCATGCAGGTGCCCATGCTCATGTCTGTATGGGATGACGGTTACGGCATTTCTGTATCGCAAGAATATCATACCATCAAACAAAGCATATCAAAAGCCCTGAAAGGATTTCAGAGCGACAAAGACGGCAAGGGCTTTGAAATTTATGAGGTGAAAGGGTGGGACTACCCCGCTTTGTTGGAAACCTACCGCAAGGCAGCAGCCGGATGCCGCAAAAACCACACGCCCGCATTGGTGCATGTAACCGAAATCACACAACAGCTGGGGCACTCTACCTCCGGCTCGCATGAGCGCTACAAATCACCCGAGCGTTTGGAATGGGAACGCACCTATGATTGCAATCGTAAGTTCAAAGAGTGGATTCTTGAAAACGGCATCGCTACCGAAGAAGAGCTGGAGCAGATAGAAAAAGAAGCCTTGGCACGTGTGAAACAGGCGCGCAATACCGCTTGGAGCAACTACCTGAAAGGAGTGAAGGAATACACCGACAGTGCGCTGGCGCTGCTGCAAGAAGCAGCCGGTAGCTCGAAGCTGCATGCCGAAGAAATTGCTGCCATTACCAAAGAATTTAAAGAAACCATCAACCCCATCAAGCGCGATGCTTTTCGTGCCGTCAAGCGTGCCATACGTGTGCTGCGCGATGAAAAAGACCTGCCTGCGCGTCATGCATTGGTGGAGTGGGTGAAAGAAAAAACCGCCCGGGCACACGACGAGTACAGCTCGCATCTGTATAGCGAAACCGAAGAGTCGCCCCTGCGAGTGGCTGAGGTCAAGCCTGTTTATTCTGACAACAGCCCCTTGGTAGATGGGCGTGAAATCATGCAAAACTACTTCGACGCCCTCTTTGCACGTGACCCGCGCGTGATTGCCTTTGGCGAAGACGTGGGACGCATCGGAGACGTAAACCAAGGGATGGCAGGCTTGCAGGAAAAGTACGGAGAAATACGTATTACCGACACTTCTATCCGGGAGTGCAGCATCTTGGGACAAGCCATAGGGGTAGCCATGCGTGGGCTGCGCCCCATTGCCGAAATCCAATACCTCGACTACATCCTCTATGCCGTGCAAATCATGTCAGATGACTTGGCTACCCTGCGTTACCGCACCAAAGGGCGTCAGAAAGCCCCGGTGATTGTGCGCACGCGTGGGCACCGCCTCGAAGGCATCTGGCATTCGGGTTCGCCCATGGGCATGCTGTTGCACAGCCTCAGAGGCATGCATGTGCTGGTGCCGCGTGATATGGTACGTGCCGCCGGCTTCTATAACACCATGATGCAGTCCGATGACCCTGCTTTGATTATCGAGTGCCTGAACGGCTATCGCCTGAAGGAGCGCATGCCCGATAATCTCGCAGAGATTACGGTGCCTTTGGGGGTACCGGAGGTGTTGCGTGAGGGCGAAGACGTCACCATCGTAACCTATGGTTCCATGTGCCGCATAGTGATGCAGGCAGCCGAAGAATTGGCGGCACTGGGCATCAGCTGTGAAGTGATTGACGTGCAGTCCTTATTGCCGTTCGACATCCATCACCGCATCGTGGAGTCGGTGAAGAAAACCAACCGTTTGGTGGTTGCCGATGAGGATGTAAGTGGTGGTGCTACCGGCTTTATGTTACAAAAGATAGTGGAAGAGCAGGGTGCTTACCGCTGGCTGGATTCCCAACCCATGACCATCCCCGCAAAAGACCATCGCCCGGCTTATGGCTCCGATGGGGATTACTTCTCTAAACCCAATGTAGAGGAAATCGTGGATAAAGTGTATGCCATGATGCATGAGTTCAACCCGGCGAAGTTTCCCGCTTTGTATGAATAAATGCAGTTGATCAGTGATAAAAACAGAAAGGGGCACTTGCCCCTTTTTTGTTATGTCTGTTGTCCTCTTGGGCATTTCGAGCATCCCTCTTGTTATTTCAAAGTTTCCCTTTTGTCATTTCGAGCGTAAGCGGGAAATCTCTTTTTCCTTCTTATGGCTTGGTGCGATGAGATTTCTCACTCGCTTACGCTCGGTTCGAAATGACAGCTTACGTTTACACTCGTGCGAAATGACAGGCTGCGGTTCACTCATTCGAGATGACACTCTACGCTTTGCTTCGTTCGAAATGGCAGGCAGCATTTTTGTAGTTGCTTTCTGTGCCTTGTTTTGCCCTTTCGAGCTTCCCCCCCTTTGTCATTTCGAGCGATAGCGAGAAATCTCTGTTGCTTCTTGTGGCGTGGTGCGATGAGATTTCTCACTCGCTTACGCTCGTTCGAAATGACAGGCTGCGCTTTGTGCTTTTCGAAGTGAGAGGGGGGTAAAGAAAAAAACCGCCTTTCAAAAGGCGGTTTGGGAATATATGATAAAAGCGTTTAAATTAAGCTTGTACCGATTTTACTTTTTCCACGATAGCAGCAAAGGCTTCGGGGTGATTCATGGCTAAGTCTGCCAATACTTTGCGGTTGAGCTGCATGCCCGACTTGTTGTACAAGCCCATGAATTGAGAGTAAGACATACCATGCTGGCGAGCTGCCGCGTTGATACGCATAATCCACAGGCGGCGGAAATCACGCTTGCGGCGCTTTCTGTCACGATAAGCATACTGCCATGCGCGCTCTACGGCGTTTTTGGCTACGGTCCATACATTCTTTCTTCTGCCAAAATAACCTTTGGCAAACTTCAACATTTTTTTGCGACGTGCGCGCGATGCTACATGGTTTACTGAACGAGGCATAGTTTTTCTCTTTTTTTGGTGAACGGCGATGCTCCTATGGCATACTTAATACCGGACACCGGGTGAAACATTGAAACCGGAAATGTTTTTAATTAAGATTGAATACGTTGACACCTGTTTACTTGAGTGCCAACAAAGCTTTGATGCGCGGGGCATCAGCAGGGTGCACCAAAGTAGAATGCGTAAGGTTGCGCTTGCGCTTGGTGCTCTTTTTGGTCAAGATGTGGCTTTTGTAAGCGTGCTTACGCTTGATTTTGCCGGTAGCCGTCAGCTTGAAACGCTTTTTGGCTCCTGAGTTTGTTTTTTGCTTTGGCATAACTGTCTGATTTTATGCAACAATACTTGAAAAGGAAGGCAAATTTACAAGTAAAGAGGCAATTACACAAATGCCCCTTCTATGGAAAAAGACCGCAGGCAGACGACTTGCCTGCCTGCGATTGTGCTAAGGAGCAATATTTTTCTTTCTATTCCTCTTCTTTGTCTTTATCGTCTGACTTTTTCTTTTTCTTAGGCAGGGGCGCAAGCATCATAATCATACGCTTGCCTTCCAGTTTCGGCATCTGCTCTACTTTGGCTACATCTTCCAGTTCGGTAGCCATTTTCAGGAGCAGTACTTCGCCGCGGTCTTTGAAAACGATGCTGCGACCGGCAAAGTGCACATAAGCTTTCACTTTGGCGCCTTCTTCCAAGAAGCTGCGCGCATGCTTGAGCTTGAAGTTGAAGTCGTGTTCGTCGGTGTTGGGACCGAAGCGGATTTCTTTGACGACTACTTTTTGCGCTTTGGCTTTGATTTCCTTTTCGCGTTTCTTTTGCTCATACTTGAACTTAGAGTAGTCGATGACCCGGCAAACAGGAGGGTCTGCATTAGGGGCTATTTCTACCAAATCCAGCCCTTGTTGTTCGGCTATTTTCAGGGCTTCTTCGATGGGGTAGATGCCTTGCTCTACGTTGTCGCCTACCAAACGAACTTCTTTAGCCCGTATTTTCTCGTTGATGCGGTAGGGTTCTTCTTTTTGTACTCTTCCTCCTCTTGGTCTTCTTGATTTTCTACGCATTGTGTGTTTTTAACGTCCTTTTTTAAATGAAGTAATAACTGTTGTTAAACGGTTAACAATGAAATCTTTTAAAGATTCACGAATGGTTCTGCAAGTTTAGAATCAAATGATGAAATTTGCAAGTGTGGCATTCTTTATTGAGCGGCTTATTTTCTTTTTTCTTTTTAAGTTCAACGCCTTGCTTTTTCTACCGTAAAAAGTACTAACTTTACCTCACAAAACCAAAAAGAGAATCTTATGATGAGACGTTTTGTATGTTTGCTTTTTTTATTGATTGCAGCTCACTGGACCATGGCACAAGGTGAGTGGGCAGTGGGAGTGCGTGTGCCCGAACCCGCCGGACTGAGCGTGAAGAAATACCTGAACGGCGGAAGCAACGCACTTGAGTTTGGCATTGGTACCTATGGCTACGGTTATGGCTATGGCAGCACCTATCCGGGTTACAAAGGCTATTACAAGAAATACAACAAAGATTATTACTATCGTCGTGGTGGCTTGGTTATTATGGCTGACTACTTGTGGCAGAACTCCATCAGTGGGGTAGAGGGATTGCAGTGGTATGCCGGTCCCGGTTTGCAGCTGCGTTCGTTCAACTACCTTTACGATAGCGACGGTGACGGCAACTTGGATACCGAAGGTACGGCTTTGGGTTTGGGTCCCAATGGCATGGCGGGTCTGGAGTGGTTTTTCCCACAAGCCGACTTCTTTTCCTTATTTGTGGATATGGGCTTGTATATAGAGATAGCCCCGCGTCCGTGGGTGGCGCTGAATGCAGGCATCGGCTTTCATTTCAACTTCTAACGTCTATAGTAAAGAAGAAGGCAGCTGCACGGCTGCCTTTTTTGTTTTCTCTTTTTTTATGCTTTCAATCACCCAAAACAACTTATAGTCATGATTTTATTGGATGGCAAAAAGCTGTCGGCAGAAATCAAAGCCGAATTGGCACAAGAAGTACAACGTATGAAAGATGCGGGTCAGCGCCCACCGCATCTGGCAGCCGTATTGGTTGGCAACGACGGTGCCAGCGAGACTTATGTTGCCAGCAAGGTAAAGCGATGCCATGAGGTGGGCTTTGAATCTACCCTGGTGCGCTTGCCGGAGAATATAACAGAGGAGGCATTGCTCGAAGAGATAGAAAAGTTGAATGAAAACCCCGCCATAGATGGCTTTATTGTTCAGTTACCCTTGCCCAAACACATAGACGAGAGCCGTGTGATTCAAGCCATACGTCCCGAAAAAGACGTGGATGGTTTTCACCCTATCAACATTGGGCGCATGGTGAAGGGCTTGCCTGCCTACATACCGGCAACACCTTTTGGCATAGTGGAGATGCTGCGGCGCTATGAGGTGCCTACTGCCGGCAAGCACTGTGTGGTCATTGGGCGCAGCCAGATAGTAGGTATGCCCATGAGCATCCTGATGGCACGCAAAGGGGAGCCGGGCAACTGCACGGTGACCATCTGCCACAGCTATACGAAAGACCTTGCCGCCTTCACCCGCGAGGCAGACATAATTGTGGCTGCTTTGGGCAAGCCCGAATTCTTGACCGCCGATATGGTGAAAGAAGGTGCAGTAGTAATAGATGTGGGGATATCAAGGGTGAAAGACGAGCATGCCCCCAAGGGCTATGTAATCAAAGGCGACGTGAAATTTGACGAAGTAGCGCCAAAAACAAGTTACATTACACCGGTGCCGGGTGGTGTAGGTCTCATGACCGTTGTATCTTTGCTGTACAATACCTTATTGGCAGCACAGAAGAAAATTTATTCATGAAGCAACTGTTTAGCAATCCTTTTATAGAGTCATTTGCCCACCGCTTTGAAAATATCTATCAAAGCGTGGGCTTTTTGTTGCCGGAAGCGGCTCTCTTGGCAGGCATCGTTTTGTTGTTGCTGCTTGCCATAAGCACACGCAAAGCCTATGGGTTGCGTCTTGCCTTTTGGGCAGTCGCCATCATGATGGCGAGTTTGTTTGCGCAGCTCTTTTTTCTTGTAGGGCAACTGCGCAGCTTACCGGACGAAGCCCCCCTCTATTTGATGGCAGATACTTTATGTGTTTTTCATCCCCTGCAAATACAGGCACGCATAGCCTTGAATTTGGGGGCTTTGCTGTTTGGCGTGGTCTTTCTCTTTGAATTGCTGGGGCACTACCGCAAGGAAAGTGTGGAGTGGCTGTTTTGGGCGCTCTCGGCTCTGCTGGGCTTGGATTTGCTGCTGCTAAGTGCCCATTTCCTTACTTTTTATATGAGCTTTGAATTGAGCTCTATTGCTACTTATTTCTTATTGAGCGTGGGGCGGCAGCGAAGACAGCATGAGGCGCTCATGAAGTATGTTTTGTTCGGGGCTTTTGCCTCTGCCCTGATGCTCTACGGCATCTCGTGGATTTATGGACTCGCCGGAAGTATAGAGTTTACCCAAGCGGCTTTTTGGCAGCATTTGCAAGCAGCGCCTTCCTTATGGCTGTATATTGCTTGGGCACTCTTTGCCGCAGGTGTGTTTTTCAAGTTGAGCGTAGTGCCTTTTCATTTTTGGGCACCCGATGCCTACGAAGGCGCCCCCGCCATGAGCCTTGCTTTTGTGTCGGCAATACCCAAGGTGGCTATACTTGCTTTTATGATGCTGTTGAACAGCCGGATGGCGGCATTTGCTGCCTTGCAGACAGTATGGGGGCAACTGCTGATGGCAGTGGCACTGGCTTCGTTGTTGCTTGGCAACTTCATCGCTTTGCGGCAGCACAATCTGAAGCGCCTGCTGGCATATTCTACCATCGCACACATGGGCACGCTTCTGTTGCCGGTAGTTGCCGCAGGCTACGAGGGAGCAGAAGAAGTGTTTTTATATTATTGGGCGGTGTATGCGCTCACGCTGTTTGTGGCATTTGCCTTGGCAGCACAGCAGCAAATAGACCAAATTGCCGATTTGAGACGTTTTAACCATACGACAGGGGCTAAGCTCGCATGGGGCGTGGTGGCTTTCTCTCTGGCAGGGCTGCCGCCTACTGCCGGTTTCTTGGCAAAGTTGGGTGTCTTTGTACACTTCTGGAAAATGGCTGCCTCGCACAACCTTGCCTTGCTGTTGTGGGTAACGGCTTTGTTGAGTACAGCCGTGGCGCTGGCTTATTACATCAAAATACCTTATGCGCTCTTTTTCAAGCAAGAAAGCGAGGCGGGCGCCCCGGCAGGAGCAGATGCCGCCTTGTTGCCGGCTATGATGATTGCCCTGCTGTTGGTGCTGGCTATCCTGTGGGGCTACCCCTTTGCTTGATGTTCAGCCGTTCATTTGAATTGAATAGTTGTAAATTTGCACTGTTTCACGAAAACCAACCAGTCACTTATACCTTCAAACGCTTATGAAAATAGAATTAGGCATACCCAAAGGAACCCGCGATTTTGGACCGGAGCAGGTGGCAAAGCGCCACTATATCATGAACCATATCCGCGAAGTGTTTGAGCTGTTTGGCTATGAGCCCATCGAAACGCCTGCTATGGAGTTGCTCTCGGTGCTTACCGGCAAGTATGGCGAAGAGGGCGACCAACTGCTGTTTCGTGTGCTCAATTCCGGAGACTTTTTGAAAGATGTATCGCAAGAAGACATAGCGAAGGGGGCAGCGCATTTAGCCAATGTGATTTGCGAAAAGGGCTTGCGCTATGACCTCACCGTGCCTTTTGCCCGCTATGTGGTGATGCACCAGCATGAATTGGCTTTCCCTTTCAAGCGCTATCAGATGCAACCTGTGTGGCGTGGCGACTCGCCCCAAAAAGGACGCTATCGTGAGTTTTACCAATGCGATGCCGACGTGGTAGGTACCGACTCGCTACTCTGTGAAGCCGAAATAGTGCTGATGATTACGGAAGTATTCCGGCGTTTGGGCATTGAAGACTATACCATAAAAATCAATCACCGCGAGCTGTTGCGTGCCATGAGTGAGTGGATTGGTGCCGCGGGGCAGGAACAGGCGCTCTGCGTTGCCATTGACAAACTGGACAAAATAGGACAGGAGGGCGTAGTGCGCGAGTTGCAAGAGCGGGGTTTTGCGCAACACCAAATAGAGCAGCTGTTGCCTTTGTTTGAAGTAAATGGCACTTATGCCGAGGTGTTGAAACACTTCGCAGAACAAATGAAAGAACTTGCTTCGGCAAAAAAAGCAATTGAAGACCTGCAGGCGATTCAAAGCCTGCTGGAGGAAGCAAGCGGGCAACCATTGAATACCTTCCCCTTGATGCTGGATCCAACCCTGGCGCGTGGTCTTTCGTACTATACGGGGGCTATCTTCGAAGTGAAGGTGAACAATGTGGCAATAGGCAGTGTGAGCGGCGGCGGGCGCTACGACAATCTGACCGGTACTTTTGGCAAAGAGGGGCTGACCGGCGTGGGCTTTTCTTTCGGTTTGGACCGCCTCTATGACGTCATGGAAGCGCTCGATTTGTTTCCAAAAGACACACGCGCCGGCGTCGATGTAATGCTCGTGCATTTTGATGCGGAGTCGCGTAAGGGCGTCCTGCCTTTGTTGCAGCGCTTGCGCGGTGCTGGTATCAAGGCAGAACTTTACCCCCAAGCCGATAAGATTAAAAAGCAGATGAAATATGCCAATAAGAAAGGAACCCCTTGGGTGCTTTTGGCAGGAAGCGAAGAGTTGCAAAGGCAGTCGGTGCAGTTGAAGAACATGCATACCGGTGAGCAGGTCGAGATAGCTGTGGACGAAGTAGTTGGATTTTTGAAACAAAAATTGTATAATCGTTAATATTGCCTTTTATAAGACGCTTACGTTTTTGGTCTTATGCAAAAAACACTGGAGCATGTATATGGTGAGCTGCTCAACCGCTTTGTATTGTTGGCAGAGCTAAGCCCCGAGGGGGAGTTGCTCTCTGTCAACGACCGCCTGCTTGCTTTTCTGCAACTTACCGACTTCAAGCCGGAACAACCATTGGCAGCTTGGCTGCTGAATCCGGTAGAGTTGTCTCACGCCTTGACACAGGTGCAGCGCAAGGGCGAATGGCAAGGACAGTGGACCTTCAAAGTAGGAGAGCAGCTGACCAATGCGGCGGTTACTCTTGGCAAGTTGAAAGAACAAGAGGGGCGTGTGTATATGCTTGCACACCCGCTTTCGCCCTCGCAGCAGTTGCTGGAGCGTTTCCGGGCAGTGCTCGACGAGACCACCGACCTCATCATCGTGGTAGATGCCGCCACCGGGCGCATCATCGATGCCAACGAAACCGCCGTGCAGCAACTGGGCTTCAGCCGGCTGGTGCTCTTGAAGCGTCATTTGTATCAAATAGATACCTCTTTCCCCCTATATACGACACAGGCACAGTGGCAGGATTTTGTGGAAAAACTGCGCGAAGAACCCCAACAGCGCCGCAGTGTGCGCACCTCGCTGCGCCTGACCCCCGACGAAACACTGGATGTGGACGCTACCTTGAAGCTGGAGCGCTATCTGAATCAAGAGTATATCATTGTGATAGCGCGGGACATCAGCGAGCAGGTAGCTCTGGAGAAAAAACTGGACTCGAAGGAAAAGTTCTTCGAAACGCTCATCGAAAGCACCGAAGACACCCTGCTGCTCGTTGATAAAGAAGGGTTTATCCTGTATGCCTCGCCCTCTTGCTTCAAACAATGGGGATATACCGTAGAAGAGCTGGTGGGGCAGAGCATACAAAAGCTGGTGCATCCCGATGACAGCGACTTCTTCGAAAAGGTATTTAAGGAAATTGCTTCCACCCCCAAAAAGCTGTTTAAGCTTACCTATCGCTCTTTGCACAAAGAGGGCTATTACAACTGGCTGGAAGCACAAGCCAAAAACCTGATCCGGGAAGAAGCCATCGGCGCCATTCTCATCAGTGCACACAACGTAACCAACCAGGTGCTGGCAGAAGAGCGCATCATACAGGCACTGCAGCAAGCCGAGCGCCTCAACCAAGAACTGGAACAGCACAAAGCTGAGCTGATTGCCAGTCAGGAGGAGCTGCGCCAAACCAATGAAATGCTTGAAAAGAACAACGCAGAGCTCAAAAAAATCAACCAAGAGCTTGACCGCTTTGTGTACAGTGCCTCGCATGACCTGCGCGCCCCCATCGCTTCGGCATTGGGCGTAATTACTGTCTGCAAGATGCTTGACGACCCGGAGCAGATAAAACATTACCTGGACCTTCAGGAAAAAGGACTTAAAAAACTCGACAGTTTCATTCAGGATATCCTCGACTACTCGCGCAATGCACGTTTGGAAGTGCAGCGCGAAGAAATAGAGCTGCAGGCGCTCATCAAAGGGGTCTTTGAGCAGTATGCTTACATGGATAATGCCGGGCGTATCGATAAACAAGTACACATAGAAGCGCCGGTGCCTTTTTATTCGGACCGCCGCCGCCTGACAATTATACTTAACAACCTGATATCGAATGCTATTCGCTACAGCTCGTCCCGCCGCGAGCACCCTTATATCAAAGTGAGTATTAAAATAAACGAAGAGCAAGGGGAGTTCGTCATAGAAGATAATGGCATAGGCATAGAAGAAAAACATTTGCCACGCATCTTTGATATGTTTTACCGGGCTACGCAAGACCAAGCCGGTTCAGGGCTGGGGCTCTACATAGTAAAAGAAACCATAGAAAAGCTGGGAGGGCAAATATCCCTGAAGTCCAAATATGGTGAAGGTACCACCTTCCGTTTTGTAATACCCAATTTGTTAAACAAAGCACCACACACCCACTAAAGTTGACTTGTTGCCATGTCTGCATTCCCCACCAAGCGCAAAGAGAGCTGGAAAACACGCCGTTTCCGCTGGATGATGAACTGCTTCCCTACTTACTTTGGCACCGGGGGGCGCATCCTGTTTATTTCTTCCGACTGGAAGGAAATACATATCCGGCTTTCGCTTAACCTCTTTACCTACAATTATGTGGGCGTGGTTTATGGCGGCAGCATATACTCAGCCATGGACCCTTTCTATATGTTGCAGCTGATTCATATCTTGGGCAAAGAATATGTAGTATGGGATAAAGCGGCGACCATCCGTTTCCTGCGCCCCATCAAAAAGAAAGTATATGCGCGCTTTTTAATAGACGACGCACTCATAGAGCAAATCAAACAGCAGATAGCGCAAACACAGGAAATGGAAATCACCTTGCCCGTAGAGTGGAGAGACAAAGAGGGAAATGTATATGCTCATATAGACAAGGTGCTCTACATAGCCTCTAAGGAATACTACAAGCAAAAGCGCAGCCGCAAACAGACTGCCAAGCCGGCTTAAAGGGAAATAGGTATATTTGCCACAAAAAACGGATGATTCAAAAGCAACTTTTAGAGCGTTTCCCGCGTATTGTGCTGGCTTCGGCTTCGCCCCGCCGCCGCCAACTGATGCAGGCACTCGATATCCCCTTTATTGTAGATGTGCGCCATAGCGAGGAGTTCGTGCCCGAAGGCACGGAGCCTTCGAAGGTAGCCGCCTATTTGGCAAGACAGAAAGCAGCTGCTTTTGTGCCTATACCCGCCGATACGCTGGTGATTACAGCCGATACGGTAGTGATTCATCAAGGCGAAGTGCTGGGCAAGCCTGCCGATGTGATAGAGGCAGCGCGCATGTTGCGTCGTTTGTCGGGGCAGCAGCATGAAGTCATCACCGCCGTGTGTTTGGCTACCGCCGAAGGAAGCCGTATTATCCAAGACAGCACGCAAGTCTATTTCCGTGAGATGGAAGACAACGAAATAGCATATTACATAGCGCAGTATAAACCCTATGACAAAGCGGGCAGCTATGGTGCCCAAGACTGGCTGGGGATGGCATTCATTGAGCGCATCGAAGGGTCCTACTTCAATGTGATGGGCTTGCCTACTCATAAGCTATATGCGGCACTTAAAAGCATGTTGTAAGCTGCCCGGCGCAAAGGCAGCAGCCATTGCCTATGCTTTGTTTTATGTGGTGTGGCATGTGTGGACGCTGCCCTATGCACCGCTGCCTTGGTTCGATGAGGTGGTATTTGCATCTATCAGCCGCCAGTGGATAGAAAGCGCCTCATTGGTGCCCGGCGTAACTTCGGCAGCCTTGCATGGCTTGCCATTTAAGATTTACGGTTTTGTCAGTTTCACCATTCATGGTATTGCCATGCAGCTTTTGCCGCTACCGCTGGGCTACCGGCTGCCTACTTTCTTGTTTGCTTGCTTGCTGTTGCTTTTGTGCCGTCGTTTGTTTGGCTTGCCGTGGCAGATGTTGCTTGTCTTTTCCCTTGACCCTTTCCTGCAGCTTTCCATGCATGAGGGGCGCATGGACCTGGAGGCTGTTTTTTGGAGCTTAAGTGCCTGGTACTTCCTTTGTCGTACAGGGAAAAGCCGGCATTCCTCTTGGATGGCAGGAGTCATGGCGCTGCTTGCCATACTGACCACGCCGCGCTCGTTTGTGTTGTTGCTGCCGCCTGTGTTTACGGCACTGAGGCGGGGCGAGTGGCGTTTCTTCTTGCCACTGTGCGGGGGCTATGCGCTTTGGATACTGTGGGCTTTTGGTTCGCCACAGGCATGGCTTAATCATTATCTATATGATTTTGCGCTGCTGAAAAACTACGTGGGCAATAGCGGCTATGTACCCAAGCATGAATATCTTTTGATAGGAAGTGTGTGCTTATCGGCGGTGCTTTATTTTGCCGGCAGGCGGCGCCTTCCAAAAGAACCACTTTTTATTGCTTCCGTAAGCAGCATTTTCACTTTTTATTTGCTGGTTTTTGACTATGGTCCGTATTCCGTTTTTATTTTACCGCTTTATTACTACCTTCTTTTTTTCTTTTTGCAAGCTGCAAACAAACGCCTGCGCAGCCTTGTATTGGGATGCCTGTTGCTGTTTAATGTGGGCTATACGTTTGCCAAGCAAGTGCAGGTGTTTATGTCTTTGCCCATGCGCGACTACCACGCCTTTCATGCTTTCGTGCGCCGGCATATACCGCCCGGCAGCAAGGTGGTCAGCGAGCCCATGCCTTATTACGCACTATTGGAAGCAGGTGCCGACCTCCAGCTGATGGATTACTACAACACCCCCGGAGAGCGGGAGCGCATTCACAGAGAGGAATACAGGGCAGAATATATGATTGTTACGGACCACTTGGCTTGGCGAAAGCCCGGCATAGTGGCGCTTTACCAAGCCAACAGCGAATGGCAGCCTATAGCCCGTTATGAGCGGCAGGCGCCTGCTTGCCTGACCGGCTGGGAGCGCCTCTTTCGTTTGTCTTCTACCGAGCGCACAGGCTATAACTGCATCATTTACCGGCGGCGCTTTTGATGTTTCTTGGCGCTTTTTTTCTTTGCCGGGGGCTCTTGCCCAGGAGGCGGTGCCGCGTCTGCTTGTTGGCGGCGACGGTAGGCATATCCAAAGAAGGAAGCCATCATAAGCATAAAAACCCAGTAGTTTTCAACAAACCGCCCCATGAATACCTCATAAATGCCTATGATGAGCAGCGCCACTGTCAAAGAGAGTAATAAGGTATCTATGAGCTTCATAGCAGGTCTGTTTCAAAAAAACCATCATCGGCTTCTTCGTCGTGCTTGTCTTCCAAATACACTTCCAGCAAGCCATCGGGCAGGCGCACATGCAGGCAGCGATTGTCGCGGTCCACACGCAAGATAAAAGCATCTTGGATGGGAATAAGCACCTCTTTGCCCTGATATATCATGGATATGAGGGCGTTGCTTTCCAAGTCATAAATGGTATTGACGCTGCCCAGTCTTCCTTTTTCCTCATCGATGATTTGAAACCCTATAACTTCGTGATAGTAAAAAGCGTTTTCGCTTTCGAGTGGGGGCAGCATAGACAAAGGCAAATACAGCTTGCTCTTGGCTAAGGTCTCGGCTTGGTCTATATGGTCTATGCCGGCAAGCTTCACAATTACGCGGTTGCGCTTGTGCATGAGCGGGTGCACATACTCTACTTTGTAGGGTATGAGGCTGCCGAAGCGCTCTACCCACAAAGTGTCTATGTTTTCGTATTGGCTCAAGTCATCAACATCGAAGAGGGCTTGCAGTTCACCTGCCAAGCCATGCGCTTTGGTCAGGTAGCCCAACACAAAGCAATCATCAATAGTCATGCTTCTTTGTTTTTTTGAGTTTTTCAAAAAAGGAGAAAGCGGCTTACTGAAATAGCAAACCGCCTTCTGCGTAAAATGGTTTCAAGCGTAGAACAAGTGAAAGTCTTATTCTGCGTTGTTTTCGTTGTTCTCTTCAGAAGCTGCATTCTCTTCTTCGGCAGGAGCAGCGGCTTCTTCAGCAGCTTTGCGCTTGGCTTCGATAGCCTTGGCGCGTTCTTCTTTGATTTTAGCTTCTGCTTCAAGCTGAGCCTTCTTGGCGGCTTCTTTTTGCTGAGCCAAGCGGGCTTTTTTGCCTTCGATTTTAGCTTCTTTGGCTTGCAACCACTCTTGGTAACGCTTGTCTGCTTCCTCACGCGTGATGGCGCCTTTGCGCACACCTACCTCCAGATGCTTGCGCAGCAAAATACCGCGGTATTTCAACATGCGGCGCACAGTCTCGGTAGGTTGTGCCCCTTTCAGCAGCCAGTCAAGGATGCGCTCGTCATCCAATACGATGGTTGCAGGGTCGGTCAAGGGGTTGTAACGCCCCACTTTCTCGATGAATTTACCGTCACGCGGTGCTCGAGAATCAGCTACGACTACGTCGTACATCGGTTTTTTCTTGCGTCCACGACGCGCCAAACGGATACGTACTGCCATTGTTTTTTGTTTTAGTTCAACCTTTGATAGAACCCGTCTATCGGTTTTCGAAGGCACAAAGATAGCACACCGGCTTGATTTATACAAAAAAGCCCTGACTTTGTGCGCTTTATTTCTGCTGCCTGTCTCTGGTGGAGTACTTTGTCGCTCAGCTTTTTGTTTTGCGCTTCGCTTGCCCAAGCCGGCGGTGTATTTTCATGAAAAAGACAAGCAAGGCTATTCAAAACTGCCAAATATTCATTAACTTTGCCTATTCAATACAACGAAGAGAAACCCATTATTTCCGGTTGAAGCAGTATGAAGAATATCCGTAACTTTTGTATCATAGCCCACATCGACCACGGCAAGAGTACCCTTGCCGACCGCCTGTTGGAATACACCCAAACCGTGGACCAACGCAAGATGCAGGCGCAGGTACTCGACAGCATGGACTTGGAGCGGGAGCGGGGCATTACCATCAAGAGCCACGCCATTCAGATGAAATACAACTACAAGGGCGAGACTTACATCCTGAACTTGATTGATACCCCCGGGCACGTGGACTTTTCCTATGAGGTATCGCGCTCTATTGCTGCCTGTGAGGGTGCCCTGTTGGTGGTAGATGCAGCCCAAGGCATTGAAGCGCAAACCATTTCCAACCTGTATTTAGCCATAGAACACGACCTGGAGATTATTCCGGTCATTAACAAGATAGACCTGCCGGCAGCCAATCCCGAAGTGGTAGGCGATGAAATCATAGACCTCATCGGCTGCAAACGCGAAGATATTATTCTTGCTTCTGCCAAAGAGGGCATTGGCATAGAAGAAATACTGCAAGCCGTCGTGGAGCGTATCCCCGCACCCGAGGGCGACCCCAATGCCCCCTTGCAAGCGCTTATTTTCGACTCTGTCTTCAACCCTTACCGCGGGGTGGAGGTTATCTTCCGCGTATATAACGGACGCATACGCAAAGGCGACAAAGTGAAGTTTTGGGCAACGGGGCGCGAATATGAGGTGGAAGAAGTAGGTATCTTGCGTTTGGATAAAGAACCACGTGACTATATCGACACCGGAGACGTAGGTTATTTGGTATCGGGCATCAAACAGGCAAAAGAAGTGAAAGTGGGCGACACCATCACTACCGTAAGCAAACCGTGCGATGCACCTATCAAAGGGTTTAAGGAGGTGAAGCCCATGGTCTTTGCCGGTATTTATCCGGTAGAGAACAGCGAATTTGAAGACCTGCGCGAAGCCATGGAGAAATTGCAGCTCAACGATGCTGCTTTGGTGTGGGAGCCCGAAACCTCTGCCGCGCTCGGTTTTGGTTTTCGCTGTGGCTTCTTGGGCATGCTGCACATGGAGATAGTGCAGGAGCGCCTCGAGCGCGAGTTCGATATGACGGTCATTACCACCGTGCCTTCGGTGAAGTATCATGCCTATACTACCGGCGGCAAGATGATAGAGGTGAGTGCCCCCTCGGAAATGCCCGACCCTGCAATGCTCGACCACATCGAAGAGCCTTTTGTGAAAGTGCAAATCATTACAAAGGCGGAGTTTGTGGGCAACATCATGACATTGTGCTTGGAACGCCGTGGGGTGCTAAAACAACAAAACTACTTGACTACCGACCGCGTGGAGCTCGTGTTTGAAATGCCTTTGGCAGAAATCATATTCGATTTCTTCGATAAACTCAAAACCATCTCGCGCGGCTATGCTTCTTTGGATTATGAGTTTTTGGGCTATCGCGAATCGAAGCTGGTCAAGCTCGATATTTTGCTCAACGGGGAGCGTGTAGATGCGCTTTCTGCCATTGTGCACCGCGACAAAGCCTATGATTGGGGCAAGCGCCTGTGTGAAAAGCTGAAAGAGCTGTTGCCGCGCCAGCAGTTCGAAATTGCCATTCAGGCAGCCATAGGAACCAAGGTCATTGCGCGCGAAACGGTGAAGGCGCTGCGCAAAAACGTATTGGCAAAATGTTACGGTGGTGACATCACCCGTAAGCGCAAGCTGCTCGAAAAGCAAAAGAAAGGAAAGAAACGCATGCGCCAGATAGGCAAGGTAGAGGTGCCACAAGAAGCCTTCATGGCGGTATTGAAACTTGACCAGTAAAAAAAACTTGCATATGGAATGGCGGGCAGTACACTGTTTGTGTGCTGCCTTTTTTGCTTGTGCTTCGTCGTGCTAAAAACGCCCTTTGGCTACCGGCGCAGTATGCCCTTGACCAGCTCGCGCAGGATGACAGCACTCTTTTTATGAAAGAAAAAAAGCGGCGAAATACGCAAGGCTTTGAGGTAATAGCGAAACGCTTTTGCAGGGTGCTTGCCCATTGCCAGATGAAGCGCCAGATAAGCATAAGCATGTGTGCGGAAACGCCGCAGGTAAGAGGCAGGCAACGCGCGCACGGCTTCGTCGGCTTCCACGTAGCGGATGCAGGCTTGCAAACGTGCTTCCAGGCGTGCCGCATTTACCTCCATGACACTGCGGGCATCGTGTTGTATCATGCAAGCCACCACCTCATTGGCATAGGGCAAGGGGTAGCGCGCTGCCAAACGCAGCCATAGCTCCCAGTCTTCGCTGCCGGCAAGGGTGCGGTCTTCTTGAAAGGGGTGAAGCAGGGCGATGTCGCGACGCACAAAGACAGCGATGCAGCTAAGCAGGTTGCCGGCAAACAGCTGCTCTGCGAGATTGCCCTTGCGTTTGGCTTGTGAGCTTAGCAGGCGCCCGTTTTCGTCCCTGATTTCATAGGCTAAGGCAAACCAGGCGCAGTTTTGATGCCGTTGCAGAAAAGCATGGGCGGCAGACAGACAATGAGGGTAATACAGGTCGTCGGAGTCCAGAAAAGTGACATAACTGCCCTGTGCCTGTCGTACACCGAAATTACGGGCGGCAGCGCGTTCCCCGTTTTCTTTGTAAAAATAGCGCACCCGTTGGTCGCGCTGTACATACGGCGCCACCACCTCGCGGGTGTGGTCGGTGCTGCCGTCATCGACCACAATCACTTCAAAGTCGTGAAAGTCTTGCGCCAACACACTGTCAAGCGTGCGGGCAATAAAAGATGCCCTGTTGTAAGTGGGTATGATTACGGAAAAAAGCATGCCTACTCTTCTTCGTCGTGTGCGGACGCCTCGCCTTTGGCTATGCGTTTGAACTCATTGGGCTCAAAGACAAAACTTTGATTGACCTCTTCAATAAATTGAAGGATGTCTTCTCTGCCGGTGCCCTCGGTTGCCGAAGTGATGAAGCAGGGCGGCAGCTCTTCCCACATCTGCAAGAGGGTGCGGCGGTAGCGTGCCAGGTTGGCCTGCTGTTGGTTGCGCGACAGCTTATCGGCTTTGGTGAAAACAAAAGCCAACGGCAAGCCGGCACTGCCCAGGCGCGCGACCATCTCCATGTCGATGGCTTGAGGTTCCAGGCGCAAGTCCATAAGCACAAAAGTGCACATGAGGTTGGGGCGCCGGGTGAGATAATCGTTAATCATCTTTTGCCAGGCGGCACGCTCTTGCTTGCTTACCTTGGCATAACCATAGCCGGGCAGGTCGGCAAGATACCAACGCTCGTCTATCAGAAAGTGATTGATAAGCCTTGTTTTACCGGGTTGTGCCGAAGTGGCTGCCAGATTCTTACGCTGCACCAGCATATTGATAAGCGATGACTTGCCCACATTGGAGCGTCCGATGAAGGCATATTCGGGCTTATCGGGAAACGGGCAGTCTTCCACTTTTTTACTGCTCTTTACAAAATTTGCTTTCATCGTGCTTCTTCGTCTTTTTGCGATGTGATATAATCTATAAACGCCTCGATGCCCCCTCGCAGATTCAGCACTTTCTGAAAGCCACATTGAAGCAACAGCTTTTGTGCCTGATAACCACGCATGCCCGAGCGGCAATGAACGATGATTTCTTTGTCGCGCCATGCGTCTATCTCATCCAGGCGGAAGAGCAGCTCGGGCAAGGGTATATGCTTGGCTTCGGGCAGGTGGTACTCTTCATATTCCCACTGTTCGCGCACATCCAAAACGGGGGGGAGCTTGTGTGCTTGCCGGCGTCGACAAAACTCCTCTACTTCTATACAGGGCAATTGGGTGTCCATAAGCAGGTTTTTGTAGCTTGCTGCAAAGATATGAATTTGCGGCTTTTCATAACAAGCCGCTGCAATAGAGGAACCCTCTTCGTGCAACTTGCTTTTTTATAGCCTGTCATCTCTCACCTCAAGCAGCCTGTCATCTCTCACGAGCGTAAGCGTACATTGTCATTTCGAACGAGTGAATCGCAGCTTGTCATTTCGAACGAGCGCAGCGAGTGAGAAATCTCGTCGAACCAAGCAGCAGGCAAATAGATTTCTCGCTACGCTCGAAATGACAAAAGGGGGGTCGAAATGACCAAAGGGGCGGAGGGACAGAGAAGGGGATTCGAAAGGATGAAGAAGAGAGCGGAGAAAAAAAGTTGCCCCACAACTGAAGCTTGCTGTTCTGTGTGGAACCTAAGCGCAGCTTGTCATTTCGAACCGAGCGTAGCGAGGTGAGAAATCTCATCAAAGCAAGCCACAAAACGCAACAGAGATTTCTCGCTTGCGCTCGAAATGACAAGGGAGCACCCCAAAAGACAAAAACCAAAGAAAAGGCTTGCCAAAGCAAGCTAAGCATGCTTGCTACCGGAAGGCGACATCCAGACAGGCAGGGCAACGAAAACACCAAAGAGCGAAAACAAAAGCCCCCCGATGGAACCAATTGCCAGCGAAAACCAGAAAATCTCTTGGTCGCCTTCGCTCAGGAAAGGCACCAGCCCCATGACCGTGGAAAAGGTGGTTATCAAGATAGGGACTGACTTGTACCATACGGCGCGGCAGATACGACGCAGGCGCCTGTCGCTGTTGCGCGTTTGATTGTATTCGTTCAGTATGAAGATGGCAGCATTCACCACCAAGCCGCCCAACAGCACAAAAGCGGCATATCCTCCTTGGTCGAAAGAGAAATCGCCCCATGCAAAGATGAGAAACAAACCGATAAACGAAAGCGGCACCGTGATGATGATATAAAAAGGCTTGAGGAGGTTTTCGAACAATATGGCGCAAATCATATAGACCACGCCCAGCAACAACAGCAGGATGGTATAAGAACGTTTGTTTTTTTGCATATCGAAGAAGTAGAAGGTAAAGTCGTCTTTGTCGATAGTAAAGCCGGGCGGCAGCACCTTGCGGTATTGTTTTATGCAACGCTGCAGATAGCGCTCGCCGAAGTTATAGGAGCCATAGTATTCAAAGCCGATGATGCGGATGTATTGCCGGTTTTCTTTGTAAATGGCATCGTTCAATTTTTCGAATTGCAGGCGGGAGAAAAGCTCCGGGCGTACACTCTTCTGCCGGTTCAGCAGCAGGTTTTGTTTTTTCAACTCGTAAGTGGAAAAACGCTTGGCTCCCTCTTCGCGAAAAAAGACCGGCACGTACTCGTTCTCATACGACACATAAGACTGCGCATAGGGGGCAAGGCTGTAGAGCTCAATGCCCTGAAGCAATGCCCGGTTCGACAAGCCGGCTTGTGCCAGCAGGGTAGTGTTCAGGTGCATACGGAAAGCCTCGGTGTTTCTGTCACCATAGCTCAGGCGCTCGTTCAGGTTGAGGTCTTTCACACGGGGGTGTCTCTGCAAAAGAGTCGCAAACCTTTGGGCTTGCTCATAAAGTTTGTCGTAATGATATCCGGTCATGCGCACCCGCATTTGGCGCATCTGTTCGCCGGTGATGTTGCTAAATCCTTCCCCTACGCCATATACCGACCAGCCTACCCCTGCCCAGTCGAGCGATTGCTTGATAAGCATGGATTTGAGCATATAAGGCAAGCCGGTTTGTTCATATTCCGGTTTGAAATAAATGACAATGGTAGCGCTTTGCCCCGAATAAATGTTGGTGACAAATTTATCGATACCTTGAATACCCGAAAGGTACTGTTCCACTTTCTCTATGACCGCATTCATCTGCTGCGGCGTGGTGCCGAAAGGCATGCGGGCATATACCGTCAGTTGAGTGCGCTCCAGTGTGCGGAAGCGTGCTTTCTCATAAACCTCTTGCATAAACAGGCGCAAGGCGCCGCCCAGCACCTTATCCACATAGGGACGTATGTTTTCCAAGTAATATTCACTGCCAAGCGATTGGTTGTACCACTCCCAGCCTTTCACTTCGGAGGGCAGCATAAATACCGGTGTGCCAAACATCAGCAGTACCGCCAAGGTGAACGATTTCTTATGCGCGGCCAGCCACGCAATCAGGCGTTCATAGTATAGATAGCGCTTATAGCGCCGCCGTTGTCTGCCGAAAGGCATCTTCTTTTTTGTGGCAACACTTTCTTTTTGTAAAAAAAGACGGTAAGCCGCCGGCGTAAAAAACAAAGCGACCACGAGTGAGAGCCCCAAACTAAGGATAATCACCCATGCAAAATCGATAAGCGAAAGTCGCTGCTCTTCGGGCAGCAGCCACACCAGCCCCAGAGCTGCCATGGTGGTGCTTGTAGCCCCCAGCAGTCCCAGAAAAGCACGTGTATTGCCTTTCTTTTTCAGGTGGTCGAGCATCACCACGGCGTTGTCGAGCAACATGCCGAACGAGAGTGTGAGGCCTGCCAGTGAGTAAATGTGCACTTCAATGCCCAACAGGTAAATGAGGGCGAAAGTCAATGACAGGTTGATGAAAACACCACCCAGCAATACCAGCAGATAGCGCCAGTCGCGGTAAATAAGCAGGATAATCAACAGCAAGATAGCCACAGACAAACCGGTGCGGTATTGAATTTTTTGCAGCTCCTCGCGCATCTTTTCGGTACGGTCATCTTCGAGCACTACGCGAAAGCCTTCGGGCAGGCGTCTTGCCAGCCGCTCGATACGATTGTGCACCTGTTCGGCAAGCACCAAAGTGTTTACATCCGGGCGGGCATACACAAGCAAACGCACCGCATTCTTTCCGTTGATGCGGAAATAGCGGCGTGCTTCTTCTTCTTCCCTATAGAGCTTTGCAAAAAAACCGAAGCGCATGCCCGGGCGCAGCTCGCTTTGTTCGATGTCGTGAAGCGACTGCGGCAGCATGAGCACTTCCATATAGAAACGCTGCTGTTGAGGACTTTCGTAGATGCCCACGAACTGCCGTTCAAAGAAACGCTGCAGATGCTGTTGCAGGTCGCTTACCTTCAGCCCGTAGGCAAGCAGCCGTTGGGCGTCATATTCCACGGTCAGCTGCAGGGGGCGTGCCCCGTAAATATCCATGCGTTCGATTTCGCGGACAGACGAAAGCGGCCGCTTGATTTGCTCTTCGATGGTTTTTTGAATGAAAGCCGGTGCAAGAGGTGCATAAACAGAATAGACCAGCAGGGGGCTGCGTTTTTCATCTTCTTCACTTGCCGAGGGATAAACCTGCGGATAACTTGCATTGGGCGGCAATTGTGGATAAAGCTGCCGGATAAGGTTGCTTACTTCGAAGCGTTTGAAGTCCAAATCTGTTTTTTCATTGAAATAAAGCGTGATGCTGCCACCATTGTAACGCGACACCGACTCCATCTTTTCCACTTCGCTGATATTGGAAAGCATGTTTTCAAGCGGGGCGGTAATTTTTTGCTCTACCACTTCGGGCGGTGCCTGCGGCAAGCCATAGCTGATGTAGAGCGTAGGCTTACGCAGCGAGGGGGCGTACTTTACGCTTATGTAGGGCAGACTCAGCAAAGACAACAGCGCCAGCACAACAAACACAAATACGAGGCGAAACGGGCTCATTGTCCATGTTTTTTTGTTCCGGGAAATGAGGCGGCTTTTGACTTGCGGGCGGTTAGTGCCCGGTACATCAGCGGCACGAAGAAAAGGGAGATAAAGCTTCCGATGCTTAAGCCCCCGATGATGGCCAACACAAAAGGACGCTGCAGGTCGCCTGCCATGCTGCTGTCAAAAAGGAAAGGCGTCAGCGCCAAAATGTTGGTGAGCGAAGTCATGAAAATGGGCTTGAAGGTAATTTCACCGGCTTTGGCAATGGCTTCGTCCAAGGGCATGCTTTGGCGCAGGCGGTTGATGGCGTCTATTTTCAAGATGGATTCGTTGTCTATGATACCCAGCATCACCACCAGGCCAATGGCAGCCATGATATTGAGGCTTTCGCCTGCCAGCCATAAGAGCAAGAAGCTGCCCGTGAAGCCAAGCGGCAAAGTGAAAATCACGATGAGCGGCTGCCGCAACGACTCAAACTCTATGCTCAGGATGAAATAAAGCAACAAAACCGAAAGCGCAAGAATAAACAGCATGCGCCCGATATTTTGCCGGTTGTCGTAGTGTTGCCCGCTGAAATCGACACGCAGGCGATAGGCTTGTGCCAGGCGGCTGCTGAGGGCTTCGGCAGCGTCTATGGGCAAGGCGGCATTGGTAGCATGCAAAGCGTGGTAAATGCCGGCACGGTCAGCGGTAAGGCTGCGGTGCGTTTGCCCGGTGTGTATATCCACGAATAAAGACAGGGGATAGCGGCGCAGGCTATCGACGACCACATAGCTTTTATGTAACTTTTCGTGGAAGTCGTTGCCACGATAGGCTACCACAATGGGCACCGCTTCGTTGAAGTCGTGCAAATAGTCTGCGGTATTTTCTGCGAAAGTGGCTTTGAGCGTTTGCAGCAACTGTTGGTAATGCACGCCATAGCGTTGCAGTGCTTGTTGGCGCACTTCCACAGAAACGAGCGTATGCGCTTCCATGCCGGCATCTGCTTGCCAGCCGCCTTGTGGAAGCTGTGCGCGCAAGCTGTCGGCAATGCGCTGCAGTTGTCCTATGGGCACAGGCTCGCTGCCACGCAGCGAACGAAAGCGGGCACTCCAGTAGGGCTTATCTGACCGGAAGAGCATGTCGAAGATGTTGGGGGCTTCGCCAAGATGCACCGATGCGCCGGGATAATAGCGGCTGAAATATTGGCTTAGCAGTTGTTCAAACTGTTTGCGCTCTTGGTAGGTGTTAAACAGAAAGTAAATGGTTGCCTGCTGGGCAGTGGCGTTGGCTGTTTGCATCAAATATTGCATTTGCCCTATATCGCTTTCGCTCAGGTGGTAGTGTTTCGAGAACTGCCGCAGCAGTGCTTCCACCCGGCGCCGGTTTTCATTGGCCGAGAGCGGTTCGTTCCATTCTATATGCACGCTCATGTCTTTGCGTTTGAGTGTGGGCATGCCTTCTATGGGCAGCAGGAAAGCAATGCCCAAGCCTGCCACACCTGCCACCAGCAGGGTGGGGAATACCAGCCGCCGCCGGGCAAGACACCAATGGTAAAGTTTTTTATAGCCTCTGAGTGCCCAAAGATAAAGCCGGTTGTCTTCGCGCGGCAATTGGTTGCTGTTGCGGAAAAGCAAAAGATACAGCAAAGGAAGCAGGAAAAAAGACACCAGCAAGGAAGTAAACAGGATAGCCCCCACTGCCACCGCTTGGTCGTAGCTGAGGGCACCGCTCAGCCCATCCAGAAACACCAAGGGAATGAAAACGGCTTGTGTCGTAAGCGCCGAGCTCACCAAGGGGGCTACCATTTCGGAAGTGCCCTTCACACAGCTTTCGAGCAGCGGCATGCCTGCCTTGCGCATCTTGCCTATGTGGTCGAAGATGATGATGGCGTTGTCGATGGTCATGCCCAGGCCGAGCGTGAGCCCTGCCAGCGAAATCACATTCAAAGACACATCGAACAGGTAAAAAACCGAAAAGCTCATGATGAGAGAGGTAGGCAGCACCACGCCTATGAGAAAAGGCACCCGGTAGTTGCCGATAAAGAGCAGCAGCACCAGAAAGGCGCCAATGCCCCCGAAGAGCAGGTCGTTCTTCAGGTTGGAAATGCTCATGTCCAGCACTTCGTATTGCGACTGCGTGAGGGTAAAATCAAGGTTGGGGTAGTCGTGGCGCAGCTCTACGAGCAAGGTGTCGAGTGTTTGCATGACTTCCGGCATGCGGGCACTGCTCTGCTTGTGTATATTGATGACGACGCCTTCTTTTAAATTGAAAAGATGAAAGCCTTTGGGCGTTTCTACCGAATCGACAATATGCGCCAGCTCGCCCAGCTGCAGTACTTGCTGCCCGGCAGTTTGTATGGGCAACCGGCGGAGGCTTTCAACGTCTTGCAAGGGGGCACCAATACGCAGATAATAGCGGTAATTGCCGTCACGTATGGAAATAGAGGTCAATTCGCTGTTGTTTTGTTTGATGGTTTGTATGAGCTGCTGCTCGTCGATGCGGTGCGCCATGAGTTTTTCTCTTTGTGGAAACACCCACAGGCTGCGACGATACAAACCGTTGAGGTCAACCATTGCCACGCCGGGCAGCGCTTCGATGCGCTTCTTCAATACCTTTTCTGCCATGTCGGACAGCTGCGCTGCCGAACCGCCTGTTTGTGTGTGCCGGTAGGTAACCTGCAGGCGGGCAATGGGCACGTCGGTCGTGTTGAGGCGCACCACCTGTGGGCGTTCCAAGTGACGGGGCAGGTGGCTGCCAAGGTGGTCAATGACTTCATTGGCTTCAATGAAGGCGAGGTCCATATTGGTGCCATAGTCGAAGAAGAGCAGCAGGCGCCCGCTTTCTTCTTCGGCTTGGCTCTCTATTTCGCGCAGGTGTTGCAGCGTGAGCATGTTTTCGCGCAGCAGCCGCAGCACCTGTTGTTCTACTTCCCGGGGCGAAGCGCCGGGATAACGGACCTTCACCACCATTTGGGGCACATCTATGTCGGGCAGCAGCGATACCGGCAGCTGCAAGAAGGCTACTATGCTAAAAATAACCACCACGGTACTGACCATGAGTACCGCAATGGGGCGTTGGAAAAGGTAGCTGAACATGCCAAGTTTTATTTTTCTCTTTTAAGGCGCCGTACGCAGTGTGTCTTGTACTTCTACGGGCGAGTCGTGTGCCAGCTGCAGGTTGTTGGACACAATCACCCATTGTCCGGCGTGCAAACCTTCGGTGATTTCTATTTCACGGTCGTTTTCGGCACCCGTTTGCACGTAGTGCCATTTGGCAATGCCGTCTTCTGTTACGGCAAACACTACTTTTTTGCCGCTGCGGACTACCACGGCTTCTTTGGGCACGCAGAGGGCGCGGTGCGATGGCACTTTCATTATGCCTTCGGCATGCATGCCGGGCATCAGCCCCGCCGGCGAGGATATGCGCAGCCGCAACTGCAGCATGCCCCGCTCGTTGACCACCGGGTTCACTTCATGCAGCCGGGCTTGATAGCTGTGCCCCGGCATGGACAAGGGCGTGAGGCGGGCAGGCAGCCCCGGGCGCAGATAGGGGGCTTCGCTTTCGGGCACTTCGGCTTCGAGGTAGAGGGTCTGTGGGTTGTACAGCCGGCAGAATACTTCATTGGCGGTGATGTAGTTGCCCGGGCTCCGCTTCAAGTCGGCCACCACACCCGCGAAAGGGGCATACAGACGCGCGTTGCGCAGGGTGAGGCGTGCTTGCGCTACTTCTATCTCGGCAGCCCGCAGGCCGGTGCGTGTGCGTATGCGTTCGTGAAGGGTGGAATCGATGCCGCCATGTGGGGCACGCGGGTCGCCCCCGTAATCGACCAGCTCTTTGATGTAATCTTCATAGGCTTTGGCACGCCGGGCTTCGGCACTGCTTACTGCCAGCTGCCATTCGTCGTCGGCGAGTTGCGCCAGCAGGGCACCCCGGCTTACCTGCCGGCCGTTGTGCACCCATATTTTATCCAGGTAGCCGCTGTTTTTAAAGCGCAGTTCGGCCATCTCGGCGGCTTTGATGCTGCCTTGCAGGCGAATACGGTAAACGAAGGTCTTTTCTTCGACAGGCGCAATACTTACCGGCGTACTTTCGGGAAGCTGTACCTCTGCCGTGAAGCCGGCTTCACTTTCGCCGGGCTCGCTCTTGCTTTGGTTGCAGCCGCCGCTTGCCTGCACCAACACCCCCAAAATAAGCAAATGGAGTATTTTTCCTTTCATTAGTTTTAAATGTAATGATGCATTGGTTTTATGCAAATTTAAGGAATTTTGGGATTTTGTAATATTTCAATCCAGTGCTCTTCCTTCAAGGGGTAGTCTTTTTGAATGAAAATAATGCGCGAAAGTTTCCCGCTACGGCTTTGTAGTATAAGAGGGGTATCTATTGAATGCAGCATATCGTAGAGCGGATGGCTGCGTGGCAGAATGTGGATAGTGCAGGGAGTGAGTTGCTCGTAATAACTTTGTTGTTGTTGCCACACAGGATCTTCGAAAGTAAAGACGGCTGCTTGCCGGTTGATTGTGCTATCGCATAAAACCCGTAAAAGTATCTCTACACAGTCAGGGCAATCGCCTGCTTTGTAAATGCCGGTATAAGTATATTGCCGGCTTATTGAGTCTATCGCTTCATGATTTTGTGCTCTGTTGAAGAATAAATCCTGCATATGCCTGTGCCGCTCTTTTAGCTGAAATGCAGTGGTCAGTGTATCGGTTATTTGTGTTTGAGGCGAATCTGACGTATCACATGCCATATTTCCTATCAAAAGAGCGCATAGCAGAAATATATATCTTTTCATGTGTCTTTTTTGCTTAAATCTTAATTACAGCAGCTCCCCGGGCAAGGGAAATACGTAGATGGTACCCGTACTGCCCTGGGCAATGAGTTGTTTGCTTTCTCTGTCTATATGTAAAATTTTGAAGCTGAAATAGTCATCTTCTATATTACCCGTGCGCAGTTTGAGATAGCCTTTGGGGCGGTAGAAGCCATCGGGCAGAATCTCGACAATGATGGCTTGCACGCTCTTCGCACGCGGTTTTCCCACGCCCAGCCGCTCATTGAAGCAAACAAACAAAAAACGGTCATGGGCAAAGGCTTGAGTAACAAACATAGGTATCATATAAGGTTTACTGTATTCTTCCCTTTTTCTTTCTTTGATATCCACTTGCAGGCTGTCAAAGGCTCTTTTCATGGGCGGAGCTTGGGTGAGGTCCAGCTGCCAAAGGGTATCACGCTTTCCAGTATCGAAGGCAATGACAAAGGGTTGAGTGAATCCCACGGCGCATACATACTTGCCGCCATAGAAAGAAGTTACATGGGCTTGGTGCCAATTGAGGCGTTCTTTGTAATAGGGAAAACTATACGGGATTTGTGAATACACTTGTGTATGGTCAAATAAACCGGTAACTACGACTTCATAGCGGTTTTGTATTGTGTTATGAGCCGAGGCATATAGTCGCTTTTGAACCGGATCTAAACTTATCGAACTTATTGAGGTAATAATGAGTTCATGATTTGACTTCTCTTTCACACTCCCAATATAGGTTGCTTCGGGAAAACGAAACATGTCAAATTCACCGTTTAATCCATCCTCCACATAGATGGTGTCTTGTATGGTGAAAATTTTTCCCGGATAGCCAAATTCGCCCGGACCTTTCCCATATTTTCCGTGATAGCCCACTATATGAAAGTTGGTATCCGTAACTACAAGGAAATGATTCTGTTTGGAAGTAATGATGTAGTGATTTTTGTACTGGCAGAGCTCAACGTCGTATTTCCAGAAGAGTGTGTCGTCAAAAGCATCCACGTGGCGGGTGGCTTGCAGGGTAAAAGTGGGCATGTTTTCAAAAGAGATCTGCTCTTGGGGTTGCTCTTCTGTTTGGCATTGTGTGAGCAGCAGTAAGCTTGCAAGTGAAAATAGAAATGTTTTGAGTGGTTTCATATTTTTATCTTTTTATTTATATCTGCACATGCCTTTGGGTATTTATACCAAGCTAAGAGAGGAGGCCTCCTCTCTTAGCTTGTGCATTCATTAAGCCATACTTCGGGTTTTTTGACATTGGGCTACTGACCCTGTACCATCATGGTTTATACAAGTCACAGTGATACTATTATCGTCACTTACAGCAGAGCACGATTTATTACCGCTACAAGAGATGGTTTCACTGCCACAGGAGGCAGATACTGCGCATGCTTCTCCTTTCTCCTTTCTCCGAAAACAATACAGCGGAAGCAAGCAGGGTTGCAAAAGCAAAGATGACCTTTTTCATGGCTTTTAAGATTTTAAGTGGAACATAGATAAAATCCCCTTGCCGGCGTGGGGTTTGTTCGCTGCATGTCTGTACAGTGCAGGCGCCACATGCATTGAACATTGCAAGTGTAAAAAAAAAATACGAGTCAAGTGTCTTGTGTAATTTTTTTGTTAACGGGTGAAAATATTTTTAGTGTTGGTACATTGATTTTTGTTTGCTTTTTAAGAAAATACCTTTCGATTGCCGCTTGGGTTTTTATTCCCTTGTCATTTCGAGCATCCCCTTTTGTCATTTCGAGCGTAGCGAGAAATCTATTTGCCTGCTTGTGGCTTGGTTCGATGAGATTTCTCACCTCGCTGCGCTCGGTTCGAAATGACAAGCTACGTTGCGCTTGTGAGAGATGGCAGTTTTTGTTTGCATTCCGTTTAAGTCTTCGCCTTACGATTTGACATTGATTTTGTATATCTCAAATCTGCTTTTGTTGGCTATTTCATCCTCTTCGCTTAGGTGAGCTTTTATGATGATAGTTTGCTTATCGAGCATCATGACGGGAGCGCCCATTTTCTTAGGCACGACGAACTCGCTTATAATCTCTCCTTGGCGTGTACACAGTACTACATGGTGATCGAATCTTATATGAGTGTTGGGATATTCAGGGTGTTCCTTAAGGAACTCTTTGGCTTCTTCTATATTCATTCCACGAGCATAGATGATGTAGAATGTATCTTTATCAAGGAATTGTATTGTTTTTATATTGCTTTCCAGCAACAAGTCCTCGTACAATCCTATGTGCGGTTCTTTGCTTTCGATAGGATATAGTAAAGGATTGAAATCGGCAAGCTTCAGTTTTATACTTCCCAGTTTTTTGCCTTTTTTGATATCGAATACATAAACGATTGGCTCATTCGAAAAGACCACATATAATTCTTGCGTTTGTGGGGCTGTGGTGAAAATAGGATACGACTTTCCCCAGTATTTACCTGAGGCAAAGAGGCTCTCCGGCTCGGGGAAAGAGCCCATAGGCAGCCTGTCGGTGCTGTCTTGGCTGTTGATACGCAACAAATAAGGGCGCGGACTTTGGTAATACTCTTTTTGCCATATTGCTGCCGGGGCGCTTGGGTTGTAGCAAATGATGTAGGGATATGCAGTTTTGGGTAATTTCACAGGATAAGGTGAGTCACGATTTACTTTGATTGTCCGGACATATTGACCATTGAGCTTGTATAGTTTTATACCACGATGGTCTCCCACTGCAATGGTGGTATCATCAAAAAAGCCAATCTGATTTAGTACCCAAGAGTATTCTTCTGGACCATCCCCCTTACGGTTGAAATGATATTGCTGGCGCTTGGCTAAGTCATAAACAACGATATCACCGGTGCGTGTATTGCCAAATAACAACTTTTTACCCAAGAAGTCTGCAAAGCTGCCTATAATGGGAGAAACATTAAAGCCATCTTGCTTTTGAAATTCCACTTCTGCGATAGGGTGCCCGGCTTGTTCGGACTCGCTGCCGCAAGCAAACAATAGTATGAGGGTACAAAGACTAAGTGATGCATGAAGTAGCTTCATGATTTTGCGATTTTCGGAGGTGTTATAGATATGGTAAAAATGCAAATGTAAAAAAGAAGACAATCCCCTGCTTACGGGGGATTGTCTTCGTTAGACTATATTATTTCACATTTTTTAACGATACACAGTACGCTGCCCGGTTCTGTACAATCAACTATAGTTACGTCATTTTCTATATGAATTGTTCCATGAACTGACTCATAGCGTCCCTGTGATTTTGTTTCTGAGCTAAATAAAATAGCTCCAGTTAAAGCAAACAGTGCCAGTAATATTTTTACTTTCTTCATGACTTTTAAGATTTTAAGTGGAACATAGATAAAATCCCCTTGCCGGCGTGGGGTTTGTTCGCTGCATGTCTGTACAGTGTAGGCGCCACATGCATTGAACACTGCAAGTGTAAAAAAAAAAAATACGAGTCAAGTGTTTTGTGTGATTTTTTTGTTAGCAGGTAAAAATATTTTTAGTGTTGATACATTGATTTTTGTTTGTATTTTAACAAAAGTATTTACCAGTTGTCGCTTGGGCTTTTCTTTCCTTTGTCATTTCAACCCTCCTCCCTTTTGTCATTTCGAGCGTAGCGAGAAATCTCTTTGGATTCTTGCGGCTTGGTTTGGCTGATATCTCTCTCACACTTCGCGAGTTCGAGATGACAGGTTTCGATGCGTTTCTTTTAAAAATGACAAGCGTCGCCGCCGGTTGCGCCAAGCCGTGGGAGTGCTGATAAGAGAGGTGAATGGTGTATTTCACGGAGGGGAAATAAAAAAGCTACGCCAGCCGCTCAACCACCTTACCCTTGCTGTATATTCCAACCCTGGGGGATTCGGCAGGAGCTGACTGCGTAGCGATGCAAAGGTAGGAAAAAATATATTTTCTGCAAAAGAAGCACAGGCTATTTTTGGGGAAAGGCAAACGGGAAATCTGCCGGGTCGGGGTATATAAATTGATAATCAAAGGCTTGCAAGAGGTGCTTAGGTACTACTTTTTTGTGTGGTTGCCGGTAGGGTTTCACCCAAGGGGGCAATGTGATGCCCGTGCGGCGCGCTTGCACTTCCAGTATTTCCCGCTTGGTGGGATGCAGAGGCGCCACCGCATTGAAAATGCCGCTTTCTATATCGCTTTCCATAAGCCGGAAAAGAATATTGACTGCGTCGTCCCGGTGGATATGGTTTACGGGGGTATCGGCACCTGCAATACCCTCTTTATTCATGAAATACTTCAGCAAAAAGCGGTCGTAGCCCATAAGTCCCCCCAGGCGCACAATCAAACCGGTGTTTGTTTGTGCCTGCACCAGCGCTTCGGCTTGCCATTGGACCGGGTTCCCTGTGTGCCGGTCGTCGAGGGGCGTGTCCTCATCCACCTCTTCGCCACTGTCGGGATACACGGAGGTAGCACTGAGCAGCAGGAGTCGCGTTCCCCCGGGCAGATGAGCACACACCTGCCGGAGTGCTTCGAGGTAATGGGGTGTGCGGGGCGACAGGCTGAAAACACATATGTCGGCACTTAAAAAAGATTGCAGGGCGTGACTATCGGCAACAGGCAACTCCAGCACCCGGCCGTCTATCCCTTGGTGGCGCAGCCGGGCAGCCCGTTCGCTTTGGCGGCTGCTGCCTCTTACTTCGGCGATTCCCTGCTTCATACAATGGAGTGCCAAGGCTTCGCCCAGCCAACCGCAGCCGACGATGGCAATGCTTTTGACTTTATTCATCACCCGGCAGCTTCCAGTTGTTGGACATAAGCGCTTGCGTCGCCGGTAAGAGCTTCCATGAATTCTATAATTGCCTTTTTTTCTGCATCGGAGAGGCTGCTCTTTTCTTCGGAAGCTTGCAGAAAAGCAGCCAGCAGTTTGACCGGTATTTCTGCCCATGCCGGATATTGCGCATAGATGGCATTGTTTTTCCAATCGTTGTAGCTGCAGCGGGCAGCCAAAAGCATAGAATGAAACAGCGTGTCGGCACTCACTTCACCTTGCGCTATCAGTTGGCGCAAAGCACCGGTGAACAGGGGGCGGTAGGTGTCGCGTTCCTGTGCGATATGAAGCACTTCCAGATGCAGCAAATCGTCGGCCTTGCCGCTTTGCTTTTCCAGTTGTTTCAAAAAATGACGCTCTACAAGGTCCAGCTTGCCGTCGGCGGTGAGCACATACACCACCGGATAAAGCAAACACAAACTTCGAAAGGTGGCTTCATCTACTTCATGGGGGCGGTTGCTGTTGTATTGTTCCCAATAAAAACGGATATCCATGGCGTGTGATTTTTTTCTAAATTAGCAAAAGAAAAAAAGCCTTACAATTCCTTTGTGGGCTTTTTAAGAAAACCAATCGAAATTTTGTTTTTCTTAGCGAATGTATTTTTTTTGCAATCTCATTTTGGTATAAACAAAAAACGTATGGCTATAATTAGTAAGATTAGACAACGTGCCGGCATCGCCATTATTTTCATAGCCTTAGGGCTTGCGTTGTTTTTGGTAGGTAGTGATATTCTGCAGACCGGAGGTTTGCGAGGGGGTAACGACCCCGTGGTAGGTGAAATAGACGGTGAGGAAATCACCTACACCGAGTTTAACAACTATTTGGAACCGCTGAAAGCCAACTTTGCCATGCAGGCAGGGCGCCAGCCCGACGAACAGACCATGCAGATGTTGCGTGAGCAAGCATGGCAAATGATTGTTTTTGAAAAAGTGTATCTGCCCGAAATCGAAAAGTTGGGCTTGGGCGTAGGCAAAGAAGAGCTGCGCGCCATGTTGATGGGCGACTCGCTCTTTGTGCATCCCCAAGTGCTGGCCGCTTTCCGCGACAGCACCGGAAAATTCAGCCGCCAGTTGGTAGAGCAATACCTGCAGTTTGTAAAGCAAAACCCGCAGATGGCTGCCCAATGGCGCAATTTCGAAGAAGGGCTCAAGCAAGACCGCTTGCAAACCAAATACCGCAACATGATGCAACACTCTGTGTATGCTACCTCTTGGGAAGGCAAGCGCGAATATGAAGCCCAAAACAGCCGTGTAGAAATCAAGTATGTATTTGTGCCTTACGCTTCTTTGCCCGATTCGGTGGTGAAAGTAACCGATGCTGACCTTGAGCGCTATCTGAACCAGTACCGCGAGCGCTTCCCTGCCGAGGATGCCGTTTCGCTTGAGTACGTGGTCTTTGAAGTGAAGCCTTCTCGCGAAGACTCTTTGGCTCTGCAGCAGGAGCTGCGCGACCTGGCAAAAGCATTGGCCGTAGCCAAAGACGACTCGCTGCTGGTGATGCGCGAAAGCGACACCCAAGCCCAATATGGATGGTATGCACCCAATCAAATCCCCGATGGCGTATTCTCGGAAGAGCGCCCGCTCATCAAGGGCGGTATTTACGGACCTTTCCTGCAAGATAACCGTTATATGCTCGTGAAGGTGATAGACGTAAAAGAAGACAGCGTGGAGTATGTGCGTGCCGCCCATATCCTTTTCCGCCCGGCCGGCGATAAAGCCGAAGACAAAGCCGATGCCAAGCGCCGTGCCCAGGAGGTGTTGGAAAAGCTGAAAGCAGGTGAAGACTTCGCTAAAATGGCGCGTATCTATGGTACCGACGGTACCGCTGCCAAAGGAGGCGACTTAGGATGGTTCGGGCGCAATGTGATGGTAGAGCCTTTTGAAAAAGCGGTCTTCTCTGCCGATAAACCGGGCTTGCTGCCATATCTGGTTGAAACGGAATTTGGCTATCACATCGTAAAAATCATTCACCCCAAAACCAATAAGAAGTACAAAATAGCCACCATTGACCGTGTGCTGGCACCCGGCCAGGAGGCTTACAACGAAGCATACGAAAAAGCGCAAATCTTCCTGTCCGAAGTAACCAACGTACAAGACTTCCGCAAGAAAGTAGAAGAAAACCCGGCTTTGGTGTTGCAACGTGCCGACCGCGTGAAGCCTGCATCCCGTGCCATTGCCGGCCTGAACAACGCCCGCGAGGTGATTCGCTGGGCATTCAAGGAGGAAACGCCCGTAGGTAAGTCGCCTTCTCTTTTTGAAATACCCGAGGAAAACAAAGTGGTAGTAGCCATCGTAACCGAGCGTTACAGCCAAGACAAGGTGGACATTAACTACTACCGCGACATATTGACTGCCGAGGTAACCAAAGAAAAGAAAGGGGAGTACATCATCAACAAAATGAAGGAAATCAAAGCAGCATCCAAATCGTTGGATGAGATAGCCACTGCCTACGGCAATGTGACCGTAAACACGGCTACCGTGCCTTTGAATGCCACGGCTATTGGCGTGACCGGCTTCAATCCTACCGCAGTGGGGCGTGCGTTTGGTTTGAAAAATGTCGGTGACCGTACCCCGCCTTTTGCCGCAGAGTCAGGTGTGTTTGTCATGCAACTGGTAAGTACACAGCCGGCTGCCGAAATTGCCGACTATTCGCAATATAAAAAGCAGTTGGTTGACCGTCAGAAAGGCTCTACGCCATTCTTCATGGATCAGGCCTTGCGTAAGATATACGAGGTGAAAGATTATCGTGGCAAGTTTTTCTAACAGATACAACACCATCAAACAATAAAAGGCGGGTATTTACCCGCCTTTTTTATGTATAAAGAGATGCTCCGGAGGAGCAATGCCGCTACAGCCTGCCCTTGCAAACGAAGCGTAGTGCAACTTGTCATTTCGAACCGAAGGCAGTGAGGTGGAAAATCTCAAGCAAAGCAACCCGCAAGAAGCAGAATAGATTGCTCGCTTACGCTCGAAATGGCAAGTGGATGCTTGAAATGGCAAAGTGTCAAGAAGCAAGCGGCAGGAAAACCCGGTGGGAGTGTTTATGCCAACCACTTTTCCAGATAATACCCCACCATGTAGGACAACACAGCCGCCGAGGTGCCCAAGAGCAAGGTTTCGGCAATGCCCTTCAACTTGGAGCTGCGGTTGACATGGGCTTTGAGATAACCCACCACCACGAAAGCGATGCCCGTGGCTATGCATGACACAGGGAAGAGCGGAAGCCTTGTGCCCACAAGCCAATCCCATACATACACCAGCAGCGGAATAGCCCCCACCAGCAAGAAGGCAATAAAGGTAGAAAGCCCCAAAGCAAAGGGCGAGCGTTCGTCTTTTATCATGCCCAGCTCTTCTTTCATCATCACATCGACCCAGCGTTTTTTATCTGCCGTGATGACTTCTACCACTTGGCTCAACAGTGGCTCTTCAAACCCCTTTTGCCGGTATATTTCGCGCACTTCTTCTTTTTCCCGCTCGGGCATATGTTCCACTTCCCAATATTCTATGCGTTCGTGCTTTTTATACTCTTCCTTTTCGGTTTTGGCAGACAAATAAGCGCCTACAGACATGGAAAAACCATCGGCGATGAGGTTGGCCAAGCCCAAGATAATGACCACGGAGCTGTCGAGGTGTGCCCCGGCGGCGCCGGCTACCACAGCAAAGGTAGTAATGCTGCCATCGATGCCCCCATACACAAACTCGGCAATATAGTCACGCCACTTGCCATCGTTTTGATGCAGCCGGCGCTCTATGTGCTGTGTTTTTTTATCTACCATTTTCTGCTGTTGATAATGAGTTTTGTAAAGAAAAGCATGAGCGCAGCCACCGACAAGAGGTAGGTAGCACTGCGCAGGTCTATGAGTCCTTTGCTCATGCCGTAGTAATGATAATCGATGCCCATCTGCATGACATAGAATGCCCAGTCGGCGGTTTCGCGTATTTTGGCGATGGAAGAGAAGCCGATAAAAAGGGCAAAGCAGAGAAACACCCCAATAACGAAGGCGGTGATTTGGTCACGGCTCAGCGAAGAGCTCAACAAACCGATGGCACAAAATACACCACCCAGCAACAACAATCCTATATAGGAAGCAAAGATGCCCGCTGCATCTATATTTTTCGACAACAACACTTCCCCCTGTGGCGAACGAATGGGGACGGTCCCCAGCACGTCCAGGCTGTAATAATACACCAAGGTAGGCAGCAGTGTAAGCAACACCAGAGCCCAGGCAGCAAAGAACTTGCCCAAAATGATTTCCCACTCGCGCAATGGCTTGGTAAGCAACAACTCCAGTGTGCCGTTCTTTTTTTCTTCGGCAAAGGAACGCATCGTGATGGCCGGAATCAAAAACATAAACACATAGGGCGCAAAGTAAAAGAAAGTGCTCATGTCGGCAAAGCCGTAATCCAACACATTGGTATCAGGAAAAACCCACAGCAACAAGCCCATGGCTGTAAGAAAAGCAGCCATGACGATATAGGCAATCAGGCTGTTGAGAAAAGCAGTTACTTCACGCAAAAAGATAGTGAACATGGCATCGAGTTTTTTTAAATCGCTTCGTTTGTGTTTTGAGTGAGTTGGCGAAAAATATCTTCCAGGCGGTTGCTTTCGTTTTGCAAGCTGAGCATGTTCCAGCCGTTTTGTTGAATGAGCGCAAGCAGAGCCGGCCGCAGCTTGTCGCTGTCTTCACAGCTGATTCGGTAGGCAAAACCGGCGCTTTGCTGCACCTGGTGCACCCCGGGCAGGGCTTCCAGCAGCGTGCTTTCAACAGCGTGCCCAAACTCTACACACACCACCCGGTGTTGCATCATGCGGCGCAGTTCGGTCATGGAAGCATCAGCGACCAGCCGCCCACGGTTAATGATAATGACGCGGTCGCAAAGCATTTCTACTTCTTGTAAAATATGCGTGGAAAAAATAATGGTTTTATTGGCAGCAGCTTCTTTAATCACCTGCCTTATTTCCGCTATCTGATTGGGATCCAGCCCCGAAGTGGGCTCGTCTAAGATAAGTACCGGTGGGTCGTGAATGAGTGCCTGTGCCAACCCCACCCTTTGGCGGTACCCTTTCGAAAGTGCCCCTATCTTTTTGTGCTGTTCTCGTTCCAGACCACAAAGCGCCACCATCTCTTCGACACGCCGGCTCAAGCGCTGGCCCCTGATGCCGTGTATATGCCCTATGAAACGTAAGAACTCGCGCACATACATGTCGGTGTAGAGCGGATTGTGCTCGGGCAGGTAGCCGATACGCCGGCGCACTTCCATGCTTTGTGTGCCTACTTCATAGCCACACACACGCACATGGCCGGCATTGGGTGTCAAATAACCGCAAATCATTTTCATGGTTGTGGATTTGCCGGCACCGTTCGGACCCAAAAAACCTACGATTTGCCCGGCTTGTGCTTCAAAAGAAATATCATCTACGGCGCGTTGCGAGCCGTATAGCTTACTTAAATGCTCTACCACTACTGACATAAGCGTATGCTCTTGTTTTCAAGCGAAAATAACACAAATAAATGATATGAAAGCTTGCAGGGGCACTGCCGGCAAACATTGAAATCCTATATTTTAACGTAAATTGCAAACCGGAAAGATATAAAGCTCTTTTTAAAGCGAAAACTATGAGAATGACGCGCACCAAAGTGGTAGTGTTTGTAACCGCGATGATTTTTCTTTCTACCTTTTCTTTTTACGGTTATCAAATGTTGAATGCGCCCAACATATTGAGCACGCACAACGGCAAAATCAGTCGTTCCATTGTTTACCTTTACATACCCAAAGGGGCTACTTTCAAAACGGTGCTCGACTCGCTCGAGCGTCACGATGCGCTCGAAGACAAACTGTCATTTGCTTTTTTGGCAAAATTGATGGGCTATCAGGAAAACGTGAAAACGGGGCGTTACAAGCTGCATCCCGACATGAGCAACAAAGAACTGCTGTATATGCTGCGCGCCGGACGGCAAGAGCCCATACAGCTGGTCGTTCCTCCCCTGCGAAAGATTGACAACATATTGCGATGGCTCGACAAACAATTGATGATAAGTGCTGAAGAAATAGAGCAGGCCATGCAGCAGTGGCAAGATACTCTGCGGCGCGAAGGCTTGGATTCCACCTCTTACTGGTGCATCTTTTTGCCCAACACCTATGAAGTCTATTGGGACGTACCCGCCCCCCGCCTGATAGAACGCATGCTGCGCGAGTATCGTCGTTTTTGGAATGAAGAACGCCGCCAAAAAGCAAAAGCCATAGGCATGACCCCGCACGAAGTGATGACCTTGGCGTCGATAGTGCAGGCAGAAACCAACAAAGCCGACGAAATGCCCCGCATCGCCGGCGTGTATATTAACCGCCTGCGTCAAAACATGTTTTTACAAGCCGACCCGACGGTGGTGCATGCCGTTGGAGACTATTCCATACGCCGTGTGTTGAAAGAGCACCTAACAGTAGATTCGCCCTACAATACCTATAAATACAAGGGCTTGCCCCCCGGACCTATCGGCATACCCACGCCGCAGGCCATCGATGCCGTTTTGAATTACGAGCTTCACGACTATTTGTATTTTTGCGCCAAAGATGACTTTTCCGGCTATCATCTTTTTGCCAAGAATTACAACGAGCATCTGCGCAATGCTCGACGCTATCAAAGAGCTGTGAGCCAATTACTAAGAAAAAAGAATGAATAGACACATCCTGTTTTTATTGTTTGCTTTTCTTTTCTTGGGCACGCCGGCTGCTACGGCACAGAAAGACAAGCGCCCAAAGCCCAAAGCCCGCAAGCTGCAGGTCATTGAAAATGACACGCTGCGCTATCAAAAGCTGCCTTATGACACCGTCACCTATGAAAAAGGGGGGAAAGTAGAGCTTTTGGGCGGTGCCGACAAGCTGGTGGCGCTGCGCACCGACAGCACCCAGCTCATTAAGCTTATTGGGCGTGGCATCCGTTTCCGCCAAGACGAAGTGCTGCTGTGGTGCGATTCTGCCTATAAGTTCGAAGAAAAGAACATAGTGGAAGCCTTCGGCAATGTGCGCGTGGTGCAAAACGATACCATCACGCTCACTTGCCGCCATTTGATTTACGACGGCAACAGCCGCCTGTTGCAGGCACGTCAAGAAGTGGTGCTGCGCGACCCGCAAATGACCCTCAACACCGATTTCTTGGACTACAACCTCAACTCAAAAATAGGCTATTACTACAACGGCGGACAAATCCGCGACGCCCAAAACCGCCTCTACAGCCGTTCGGGTTCTTATGATGCCAACGCCCGCTTTTTCTTCTTCAAGGACTCTGTGCGGGTGCTTAGTTATCGCGAAGGCGACACCTACCGCATCGAGTCCGACACCTTGCAGTACAATACCGTATCCAAGGTGGCTTACTTCTTTGGTCCTACCTACGTGTATTCAAGCGACGGCTCGTTGTATGCCGAAAAGGGCGTGTATGAGACCCAAACCAAAATATCGCGTTTTTCGGGCAGGGCGCGTGCCGAAAACAAAGAGTACATACTCAAAGGCGACAGCCTTTATTTCGATGATGTGAAGAAAGAAGGTTTTGCCAAGGGCAATGCCGAAGTATATACCAAGAAAGACAGCACCTTTGTAAATGGCGACATCGGTTTCTTTTGGGGCAAAAAAGGGCTGACCCACATCTACCAGAATGCCTATATCCGCAACATATCATCGGGCGACACCCTTTTCATCAGTGCCGATACGCTCATTTCCTACAACCGCAAAATAGGTGTAAAAGAAGCCGGAAAAACAGACAGCAGCCGCCATCATAAGATTTTGGCATTTCACAATATTAAAATCTATCGCAGCGACATTCAGGCAGTTTGTGATTCTTTGGTGTATCATTTCAGCGATTCGGCTATTTACTTTTACCGCCACCCCGTCTTGTGGAATGAAGGCAATCAGGTGCTGGCCGATTCCATGCGTTTATACTTGAAAAACAACAAACCCTACAAGATGGAGCTGCGCGACAATTGTTTTTCCGCTTCGCGCGACAGCCTCGGCAATTTCAACCAAGTGAAGGGGCGGCGCATGGATGCTTACTTTAAAGATGGCAGCATAGAAAGGGTAGAAGTTGATGGAAACACCGAAATTATCTTTTTCCAACTTGAGGGCGACACAAGCCTCGTCGGGATGTACTATGCCGAAGCCGCTTCTCTGAAGGCTTTTTTTGAAGAAGGAAAGCTCAAACGTATCCGCTTGGAAGGCGACATCAACGGCAAGATGATTCCCCCGCAGCTCTTACAAGAGCCCGACAAACGCCTGCCCGGTTTCCGTTGGCTCGAACACCTGCGCCCGACCCGCGAAAATGTATTGAGCCGGGAACCCAATCGCTCGGCTACGCCCGACGAAGACGCCACTTTGCCGGGGCAACAACCCGCACCGGACGAAGATGATGCACCAAAGAGAAGCAAAAAGCAACGTTTGCGCGAGCAGTTAAATGCCCCTCCCTCAAAAGGGCAAGGAAAGCCATAAAGTTGATTTTACAAGTAAACCATCAAAGCGCATCGTACGATGCGCTTTGATATATGTTTAGTTCCAATACAAACCATTCAGATAAGCCACCAGCAGAATGGCTGCCGATGCCAAAGCCACCCCGCCGAAGGCAAAGCCGATACCGCGCCCGCTATTGCCCCCGGGCGCCTTATGCAGGGCGCGTGTAAGCAAGGCAATATGCAGGGCTGCATAAGTCGCCCCGCCTGCGATTGCCAACAGCATATACATCCACACAGGCAGCGGATTGCCGGCCACTAATGCCCACAGTATCGACAGCAGGAAGGCCACTATATAAGTCTTTTGCTCGCCATAGCGTTTTACCACTTGGGCTATGGGCAAAGAGGCCAGTGCTGCAAACAACAAAAGCAAGGACAGATAGACCTCACCGCTGTTGATGAAAGGAATGGCAGCTTGGATAGCGGCAATATCTACTTTATTGGGCACATAGTAGAACAGCAATGCCTGCCCGGTGCCCACCAGCACACCCACAGCAAAAAGATAAAACAGCGTGCCGGAAGATACCACCGCACTTTCCTGTTCGCTTTTGGTTTTCAGCGGAAAAGAAGCAATGCTTCGAATAGCCAATACCCCCACCATGACCAGCACACCGCCCAAGACAAAAGTAGCCGTCAGTCCAATGGCGTCTAAAATAGGAACTACCAACGGTTCCAAGGCATAAATCAAACCGAAAGCAATGGTCAGCTTGGCGGCGGCTTGCGGGAAGCGCTCGGCCGGCACAAAGTGGTCAATCAGGGAAACAGCCGGGCTATGAAACAAACTCATGGCAGCAAGCCATAAAATCACCATGAAAGGCAATGCCTTGGTAATGCCTGTGCCCGGTTGATTGAGCAGGATAATAGCGACGGTAAGAAACACCAGCGCCGCAAAGGTGCCACCGGCAAGGATGATTCCGAACTTAGAGGCGTTCTTACGCATGAGCCGGTCGGCTATAGTCCCCGATATGGGATGCAATAGAGCACCCAGCACCCCTTGAGCAATAATAAGCACCGAGGCAAGCGTCGCAAAGCCATACTTCTGCAGAATGACCGGTTGGTATTCTTCATATGCCAGCCATCCTACTGTAATGATGGCTTCGAACAAAGCAATGAGCAGCAGGGCTTTGCTTATCTCCGACCGCATGGACCTTTGACTTTTTTCAATAACTTCGGTAGAAGTTTCTTGCTTGGCAAACTTTGTCTCTTCCATAAGAATAAAGCTTTAATTTACAGTAAATAAATGAGGATGATTATTTAATGTGTGTAATAACATAAAAAAAAATGTTTTTGCAAACAAGTGTTTATCCACTTTTTTTGGACTCGACCTGCTCCTTAAAAAGCAAGAGCATCCCGTTGCCTGTTTATGGCACTTTTTATATATTTGCCATCGACATATAAGGAACGTTAGCTCAGTTGGTTTAGAGCGCCGTCTTGACAGGGCGGAGGTCACCGGTTCGAATCCGGTACGTTCCACCAAATCAAATGTCCCGGCTTGGAAAGAAGCCGGTTTTTTTATGTCTAAGCTTTTGTCACGTGAGCGGCGGCTTGTATGAATCGCTAAAGGAGCTTACCGAAGCATACAGGATACCTTCACGCTTGCCGGTCTCGGAGGACCGGAGGCGGCTCATTACGAAATATGATGCCTGCCATCTCTTCCAAAGACAAATCCGGCGGGTATCCCAAGCGGTGAGGCCAATAGACCAAGTCGGACAGGCTGTACGCATAGGGTGTGTTTTTGCTGAGCAGCTCCAAATAATATGAGCTATGCTCGATCTCCGTCTCTGTCATCTTTTTTAAGACGAGCAGTATTTCATCACGGCTCAGTTTGTCTATTTCCGGCGGATGGGGCGTTAAAATCCTTTCAATCAGCTCTTCCTTGCTTATTGAACGCCAGTAGTTCCGGAAAGTATATTCGGTGAACTCGTTTACTTTCCCGACCAATGCATGAATTTGAGCAATCTCATCTCTTGCATCTTCGCCATCGTCCAACTTGTTTTCAGTGATGGAAATAAGCCTGTCCACTTCGTCATACTTTGAGGCATCGTAACCGGGAAATTCCAACAACTTGTTTCTGTCCATTGCGTTGGGGGGTATATCGCATGCAGTAAGGCGTTATCTTTTGTGGAAACGGTTTGGCAGTTTTTATGAAATTACAACTTTTTTCAAAAAAAAACGGCTCTTTGCGCCTTGTCATGCCGGGCGGAACGAAGTGGGGTGAGACATTTCTTCAAGTCAAGCTTATCTTTTGTCATTTCGAACGGAGCGCAGCGCAGTGAGAAATCTCATTGAGCCAAGTGTATTGGTTTTGTCATGTCGAGCGAAATGTAATGAAGCGAGACTGCCCGGCAAGCCAAGCCTTTATCCCCCAAAGAGATTTCCCGCTTATGCTCGAAATGAGAAGGAGGGACGCTTGAAGGGACAAAAGGAAAAGCAAAAGAACGAACCCGGGACAACAAAGCAAAGAAGCCGGGCTGCCCAAGCACCTGAAAGGCACGGGGCACCCGCGCATAAACGCCTACGTTTCCCAAAACCACTCTCGAGCTTCTGCCTCGCTTCCTACAATGCGATAGGCCACACCTATTTTTGCCATCTCTTCCACCGTTTGTTCCACAGACAAAGCTTCGATGTTCAGTTGTTCCTGAATAGCCGTGGGAATGACAACTGCTATTTTTTGAAGCCCCACTTTTTTGATGACCTCTTTACTTTGTTCTGCTGCCCACTCTTGCAAATCGGGGGGAATCATAAAACTGAACTGCGGTACAATGATTTCATAAACTACCTTCATACCCATCGTTGCTATGCGCTCACCCTGTTTATTTATCTGTTGGATGGTTTGCTTGAACTTTTCTTCGTCCAGTCCGCCGCCCTTCCAGCGTTGAACGAGCAAGGATTTATCCGGCTCGTAAAACATTTCCATAACCTCGCTGCTGATGATGCTTAGTTGGTCATTCATAACTTGTTACACTTTGTTTATAGCTGTAAAGTTATTTCTTTTCTTGTGATAATCCTATTTTTTCATTCCTTTCGAAGCGTATTTTTCTCTATATATTTGCACATATGATGCTCAGAAAAGACAATTTGCAAGCCGCCTTGCGAGCCGCTCTGGAGCGGCGGCGTCAAGCGCACAGTCTGCGCACTATGGCGCCTTTGGCAGAAGGAATGGTCGATTTCTCTTCTAATGACTATTTGGGCTTGGCGCGGGATGCCCATCTCTTGGAGCAAGCCCATGCCAAGGTGATGCAGTTGCGCCCTTTGCGGGGAGGGGCTACCGGCTCGCGCTTGCTTAGTGGCACCCATGCTTACATGTGTGAAGTAGAAGACAAATTGGCATCTGTTTTCGATGCCGAAGCCTGCTTGGTATTCAATTCGGGATACCAGGCAAATACGGCTCTTCTGGCTACCATACCCCAAAGGGGCGATACCATCCTGTGTGATGAGTTGATTCATGCCAGTTTGCGGGAGGGCGCCCGGCTCAGCTTTGCCGGCCGTCATTATTTCCGGCATAACGACCTGAACGACTTGGAGCAGCGTCTGCAGAAAGCAAAAGGGCACTGCTTCGTAGTAGTCGAAAGTGTGTATTCCATGGATGGCGACCGGGCACCTTTGAAAGAAATACTTGATTTATGTGGACAGTATGGTGCCCATGTGGTGGTAGATGAAGCGCACAGTACCGGCCTGTGGGGCGCGCGCGGCGAAGGGCTGCTGTGCGTGGAAGGCTTGCACCGTCACCCGGCTTTGCTTGCACGCGTCTATACTTTCGGCAAGGCAATAGGGGGGCATGGCGCTTGTGTGGCAGGCAGCCGCCTGCTTATTGACTACCTGCTAAACTTTGCGCGGGCTTTTATTTATACGACCGCTTTGCCACTGCACAGCTTCGCCTACATAGAGGCCGCTTTTGACAAGATTGCCACAACACTTGCCTTGCAACAACGTTTGTGGCAAATAGTGCATTATTACAAGCAAAAACAAAAACAAGTGCAGGCTGCGGCCGGCTTGCATTTTTGGGAGACACAAAGCCCCATACAGGTGGTAGAAGTGGGCGGAAACGAACGTACCCGTGCGCTGGCCGCCTATTTACAGCAACAGGGGCTGGATGTGCGGGCAGTGTTGGCGCCCACCGTGCCTGAGGGCAAAGAGCGTTTGCGCATTTGTTTGCATGCCTTCAACACTTTTGACGAAGTGGATAAACTATTTGAATCTTTTCGCTCATGGAATTTCTGAAAAAACAAGATGTTTTTGTAACTGCCATAGGAACAGACAGTGGCAAAACAGTGGTAAGTGCTATTGTGGCTCAAGCTTTGGGGGCTGCCTACTGGAAGCCCGTGCAGTCGGGCTTGCCACGCGATGCCGACACAGTGGCCGCCTGGGTTTCACATCCTGCTTTTGAGGTGTTTCCCTCGGCCTATGAACTGCAAATGCCGGCATCGCCACATGCTTCGGCTGCTGCCGAAGGAGTAGAAATCCGCTTGGAAAACATAGTGCGCCCTCAAACCAACAAACCCTTGGTGATTGAAGGAGCGGGAGGGGTGCTGGTGCCTCTTAACCGCCGGCATTTTGTGATAGACATAGCCCTGAAGCTGCAAGTACCGGTGGTGTTGGTATCCAATCTGTATTTGGGCAATATCAACCATACCCTGCTTACTTATGAGGCGCTGAAAGCACGCCGGGTGCCGGTCTTGGGTATTGTATTTAATGGTGAACCCAACCCGCAAAGTGAAGACATTATTTTGCACCATACCGGTTATAAGAAGTTGCTTCATATATTGCCGGAGCAAAAAATAGACACTGCCACCATTGAACGCTATGCCGAAGAATTTAGAAAAAACATTTATGAGCTTACTGGAGAGAGATAAAAAGAGTATCTGGCATCCGTTTACCCCTTTGAAAGGAAGCCCCGAGCCCTTGCCGTTGGTGCGGGCAGAAGGAGTGTGGCTTTACACCGAAGACGGGCGCCGGATACTGGATGCCATCGCTTCTTGGTGGGTAAATTTGCATGGGCACAGCCATCCCTATATTGCTGAGGCTGTTGCCAAGCAGGCACGTACGCTCGAGCATGTGATTTTTGCCGGTTTCACCCATGAGCCGGCGGTGCGTCTGGCTGAGCGCTTGCTGCAAATACTGCCCAACGGGTTCAGTAAGGTGTTTTACTCTGACAACGGTTCTACTGCCGTCGAGGTTGCCCTGAAAATGGCCATGCAGTATTGGTATAATTTGGGACTTAAGCATAAGAAAAAAATTGTAGCATTGGACGGCGCCTACCACGGTGATACCTTCGGTGCCATGTCGGTGGGCGAGCGCAGCCCTTTCAATGCTCCCTTCGACGACTATCTGTTTGACGTGGAATTTCTGGATTTTCCGGCTTGCTATCAACCTTTTTGTTGTGGCGGAAAAAAAGACAAGCCGCAGCGCTGCGGGCAAGTGGCAGCCACACTGCAGCGTTTCGAAGCGCTGGCACAAACCGGCGAAGTAGCCGCTTTCATTTATGAACCTTTGGTGCAGGGGGCATCGGGCATGCGTATGTACAGCCCGGAAATATTAGACCAGCTGCTTCATATTGCACAAAAGCACGACATCATTTGCATTGCCGATGAAGTGATGACCGGCTTTGGACGCACGGGGCGCCTGTTTGCTTCGGAGTACTGCCTGCATAAGCCGGATATTATTTGCTTGTCGAAGGGTTTGACCGGCGGCACCATGGCATTGGGCGTAACTGCCTGCACCGAACGCATCATAGAACCTTTCCGGCAGGAGGACATCATGAAAACCTTCTTCCATGGACACTCTTTCACTGCCAATCCTTTGGCTTGTGCTGCTGCCAATGCCAGTTTGGATTTGCTTTTACGTCCGGAATGCATGAGCCGGATTTCAGCCATTGCCCAGGCACACCTCGATTTTGAAGCGCGCATACGGGACCACCGGCGGGTGCGTGATGTGCGCTGTATGGGCACCATCTTCGCCTTAGAGATAGAGACTGAACAGCAGACGCACTATTTCAATGAAGCGCGCCACCATCTCTACAATTATTTTTTGGACAAGGGGGTGCTTCTACGCCCTTTGGGCAATGTGGTGTATGTACTGCCGCCTTATGTGATTACCGGTGAAGAGCTGCAAATGGCATACGCTGTAATAGAAGAAATGCTTAATGAGCCGGCAAAAACCAGCGATACAACTCATAATAACGCACCAGGACAGCAATAAGCATCACCACTACCAAGCCGTAAATCCATTGGTTGGCTTTGGGGTAGCGGGTGGCAAAACGGGCGCCGGCCACGGCGCCTATCATCTGTCCGGCAGCGCTGATGCTGCCATAGTGCCAATTGACCTGCCCTTGTGAAGCGAAAATGAATAGAACCGGTAAGCCGAAAGCCGCCATGCTCACCAGCTTGTAGGCATTGGCACGTTTCAGATTGAACTTGAGCCCCATGACCATGACGATGATGAGGAAAATGCCCGAACCGGCTTGTATAAAACCGGCATAAACCCCTATGGCAAACAGCACCACTTGCCACAGCGGTGACTTATAGCGCTGCTCATATTCCTCACTTTCGCGCAGCCAGCGCTTGGGATTTAGTAAGGTCATGCCCAGCATGACCACAATTAAAACACCTATAGCCCCCTCTATAACTTTTGCCGACACCTGCGTGGCTATATATGCCCCGCTCAGTGACCCCATAAGTACAGGTGTCAGCACCCATACCGCCTCCCGGTAATTTATATCGTAATTCTTGCCATATTGCCACAAGCCCACCAGTGACTGCAGAGCCACAGCCACACGGTTGGTGCCATTGGCGATGGGGGCAGGCAGTCCTATCCAAATCAACAGGGGCAACATAATGAGGCTGCCGCTGCCTGCCAAAGTGTTGATTACACCCACTATAAGCGAGGCAGAAAACAAAATCAACTCGTCAATCATTGTGAAGAAGGCGTATGTTTTTCAAAACAAAAAAGCTTTTAGTGAGAAAGCGCATGCACGGGCATTTCCACTTCTACGTGCCCTTGCGCATTGATGCGGTCAAGCACCACGGGCACAAACTCGTTCACCAAGAGCGGATCATAGTCTGCCTCTACGCGCACGTATTGCTCCGTGAAACCGAACATCTTTCCGGCTTTTACCTCCTCTTCAAAAAGCACGGTAGCCTGCTTGCCCAATTGTTGTTCGTAAAAATAGCGGCGTTTTTTCTCCGATAAGATACGCAGCATGTCGGCACGGCGCTTGCGTTCACGCTCGGGCAGGCGTCCGGGCATGGAAGCGGCCGGTGTGTTGGCGCGTTCCGAATAGGGGAATACGTGCAAATAACTTACCTCCAGCTCATTCAGGAACTGGTAGGTCTCTAAAAAATCCTCTTCGGTTTCGCCCGGGAAGCCTACAATCACATCCACACCGATGCAGGCATGAGGCATGTAACGGCGGATGGTGGCCACCCTGTCGGCGTAAAGTTCGCGCTGATACCGCCGGTACATCTGCTTCAATATCTTATTACTGCCCGATTGCAGGGGAATATGAAAGTGAGGGGCGAAGCGCTTCGACCCGGCAACAAAGGCAATGATTTCTTCGGTAAGCAAGTTGGGCTCTATCGAAGAAATGCGGTAACGCCCAATGCCGTCCACTTCGTCCAATGCTTTGATAAGGTCGATGAAATGCTCTTGGCGGCGCCCGTCTATAATGCCAAAGTCGCCAATATTTACACCCGTCAGCACCACTTCGCGCACATCGGTGGCTGCAATGCGGCGTGCTTCTTCTACAATATCGGCAATGCGGGGGCTGCGGCTCTTGCCACGTGCCATAGGTATGGTGCAAAAGCTGCAATTGTAATTGCAACCATCTTGCACTTTCAAAAAGGTGCGTGTGCGGTCGCCGTAGGAATAGGCGTGCTCAAAAACAGTTTTTACCTCTTCTATGGGCGAAGCATACACTTCGGCTTGTGGCTTTTTTTCGAAAGTGTCTATCAGCTCCAGCAGGCGGAACTTTTCTGCGGCACCCAGCACCACATCCACCCCTTCGATTTCGGCAATTTCTTGTGGTTTGAGTTGCGCATAGCACCCAATGATGGCAATGAATGCATGAGGCGATATCTTTAATGCCTGCTTGACCACCTTGCGGCATTTGCGGTCGGCATGGTCGGTCACCGAGCAAGTATTGATAATAAAAATATCGGGCTGTTCGGTAAAAGGCACTACCCGGTAACCTTTCTGCTCAAATTGCCTTGCAATGGTCGAACTCTCTGAAAAATTCAACTTACAACCCAGCGTGTAAAGAGCCACTCTTTTCATATTTCCCGGCGGTCAAGGTAAAGATTGTGCAAAATTACGAATTTCTGTTTTACTTTGTGTATAACCCACAAAAACTCAAAAACGTTTATGAAGAGGTCTCAAAAGCGCATGCATGCCTTGCGCGGATTTTTGATAGGCGTGGCGGCAATCATTGTCCTTAACCTGTTGGCGCAATATTTTGTAATACGCATTGACCTCACCGAAGACAAACGTTACTCGATAGCCCCCCAAACGCAAGCGCTGTTGCGTGGCTTGGAAGGTCCCGTTTTTATTCAAGTGTATTTGCACGGCGACGACCTGCCGGCAGACTTCCGCCGTTTACGGCGCTCCATGGAAGAGCTGCTCGAAGAGTTTCGCGTATATGGCGGCAGCAATATTCAATACCGTTTTATCGACCCGCAAAGTATAGAACCGGCCGAAGCACGTGACTCGCTTATTCAATACTTGGCTATGCACGGCGTGAGCCCCACCAATGTGTTTGTGAAAGAAGAAGGCAAGCGGGTGGAAAAGCTTTTGTTTCCCGGTGCCATTCTCTCTTACGGCAACAAGTACACTTCCATTTCTTTGCTTCAAGGTGACCAGCGGGCAGCATTGGCCAACCCACAAGAAATTATCAACCACTCTATAGAAAACATGGAGTATGAACTGGCGTCGGCCATCTACCAGCTTACACTCAAGAAGAAGAAAAAAATAGCCTATGTGTATGGTCATAAAGAGCTGACACCCCCGGAGGTTGACGACTTGAATCAAAGCCTGTCGCGTTTCTTTCAAATCTATGGCATTCGTCTTTCGGAAGTGTCGCTGGATACACTCGACGCCCTGATAATCGCCAAGCCGCAGACCGCTTTTTCCGAAGAAGAAAAATATAAAATAGACCAGTACGTCATGAAGGGGGGCAACGTGCTCTTCTTTTTAGATGCGGTAGAAGTGCGCGAAGACAGCATCAACACCCCCGAGGGCGCCGTTTCCATAGGCTATGACCACCGTTTGATTGACCTGCTCTTTCGCTATGGTATCCGTTACAATTATGAACTGATTGAAGACCTGAATTGTGGTGTGTTGGGGCTTATCATAGGCGAGATGGCAGGCAAACCGCAAATGGAGTTTTTGCCTTGGCGGTACTATCCGATATTCTATAACTTCTTTCCGCATCCGGTCACCAAAAACTTGAATGCAGTCATCGGGCGGTATGTGTGTACGCTCGACACGGTGAAAGCCGACGGCGTAAAGAAAATCCCTTTGATTGCCAGCTCGCCCAAAACAAAAGTGCTTGACATCCCCTTCGTGATTCATTACAACGAGGCACGCTTAGACCCCGACCCGGAGCTGTTTAATGATGGCGCGCGCACCGTGGCTTATCTTTTGGAAGGCCGCTTCCGTTCCTTGTATCAAAACCGGATTTTGCCTTCAGACCCCCGTGCCAAAACCTTCCTTGCCGAAAGCGTGAAGCCCACGCGCATTTTCATATGTGCCGACGGTGACTTTATACGCAATGAGGTGAACTGGCAGAAAAAACAAGTGTTGCCCTTGGGCTATGACCGCAATACGGGCATTACCTTCGACAATAAACGCTTTGTGGTGAACCTGCTGCACTATATGCTCGATGACAACCAATTGATACTGGCACGTAACAAGGAAGTAAGGTTGCGTTACTTAGACAAAGACCGCGTGCAGCAAGAGCGCACCTTTTGGCAAGCTTTCAACCTTTACATGCCCCTGCTCATTACCCTGATGCTGGGGGGCGTTTATCATTTGGTGCGTTATTGGCGCTTTGGAAGACTCACGAAGTAGCCAAGCCGTGCCCGGTAAAAGAGCTGTTTGGAGACAGAGGCCGCTCTTGGCTGCCCGCTGCTATTGGTTTGGTTTACAGACAACTAATTTATACGCTTGTTTGTTTGTTTATTTAAAATGAGAAGTTTATCTTTGCGTTCCAAATTTATGTTTCACCTTTAAAACCCTTTTCTTCAAAAACTTAAAGAAAGGAGGCAAAAAGAACCTGTATGAGTAACCAACCAATCGAAAATTTTAACTGGGAAGAACTCGAAAACGAAAAAAAATTCGCCGACGCTACCTTCTCAGGTGCCAAAGATGAGGAGTTGGCAAAGCTTTACGAGCAGTCGCTCGGCGAAATCAACGAAAGAGAAGTGGTAACCGGTACGGTGGTAAGCATTACCGACCGTGATGTGGTTATCAACGTAGGTTTCAAGTCTGACGGCTTGGTGCCTTTGACCGAATTCCGCGACATGCCCGACCTGAAGCCCGGCGACCAAGTGGAAGTATATGTGGAGAAAGTAGAAGACGCCAACGGGCAAGTGCAATTGTCGCGCAAAAAAGCCAAACTGGTACGCGCTTGGGAGAAAATCTCCGAGGCTTACGAGAATGACCTGGTAGTAGAGGGTGTTGTGAAGCGCCGTACCAAAGGTGGTTTGGTGGTTGACCTCTACGGCATTGAGTGTTTCTTGCCCGGTTCGCAAATCGACGTGAAGCCTATTCGCGACTTCGACGCCTTTGTGGGCAAGAAAATGGAATTGAAAGTAGTAAAAGTAAACTACTCGAACGACAACGTAGTAGTATCGCATAAAGTACTGATTGAAAAAGACCTCGAGGAGCAGCGCCAGCAAATCCTCAACAACCTGGAGCGTGGTCAGGTACTCGAAGGCGTTATCAAGAACATGACCAACTTCGGGGTGTTTATCGACTTGGGCGGTGTAGATGGCTTGTTGCACATCACCGACATCTCTTGGGGACGCATCAGCCATCCGTCGGAGCTGCTCGAACTCGACCAAAAAGTCAAAGTCGTTGTTTTGGACTTCGACGAAGAGAAAAAGCGTATCTCTTTGGGTATGAAGCAGCTGACCCCGCATCCGTGGGATTCGCTGCCTGAAGATATTCAAGTAGGTTCGCGCGTAAAAGGTAAAATCGTAAACGTAGCAGACTACGGCGCTTTCCTTGAAATCATGCCGGGTGTGGAAGGCTTGATTCACGTATCGGAAATGTCGTGGTCGCAGCACCTGCGCAATCCTCAAGACTTCCTGAAAGTAGGCGACGAAGTGGAAGCCGTTGTGCTTACGCTCGACCGCGAGGAGCGCAAAATGTCTTTGGGCATCAAGCAATTGACCGAAGATCCTTGGACTCGCCCCGACATCGCCACCAAATATGCCGTAGGCACCGTGCACAAAGGTATTGTGCGCAACATGACCAACTACGGTCTCTTCTTGGAATTGGAAGAGGGCATCGACGGTTTGGTGCACGTATCAGACCTCTCTTGGACTCAAAAAATCAAGCATCCTTCCGAGTTCATTCAAGTAGGTGAAGAGCTCGAAGTGAAAGTGCTGGAATTTGACCTCGAGAACCGTCGTATTGCTTTGGGGCATAAGCAGCTGCAGCCCGATCCTTGGGATGCCATCGAAGAGCGTTATGCCGTGGGCACTACCCATGAAGGCAAAGTGCTGAGCGTAAATGAAAAAGGCGCCGTAGTAGAGCTCGAAGAAAACGTGGAAGGCTTCTGCCCGAAACGCGAAATGACCAAAGAAGACGGCTCATTGCCCAAAGAAGGTGATAAACTCAACTTCGTAGTTATCGAGTTCTCGAAAGGCGAGCGTCGCATCATTCTTTCCCATGTAAAAACCTATGCTCCGGATGACAAGGTAGTGGAAGAGAAGCTCAACAAGAAAGAAGACAGCAAGGTGACCTTGGGTGACCTGGAAGAGCTCTCTAACCTGAAGGAGCAAATGGAGAAAGACAAAGAAGAAGGAAAAGAGTAATCTTTTCAAATACGAACTTGGTATAAAGTTCATGGCTAATGTTTGTTGGTAGAGGGGGCACTTATTGTGCCTCCTTTACTTTTTTATAGTGCGGCTTGCTTGGGGGCGTGTTTATTTGTTTTGCTGTTTGAAATGAATCGACTCTGTAAGCCTGTTTTTGCTTTTTTAGCTGCATTATTCTTTTTGAGTATTTTCCCTTTGCCATTTTAAGTTTCCATCTTGCCCTTTCGAGCTTCCCTCTTGTCACTTCGAGCGCAAGCGAGAAATCTCTTTTGGGGAGGTAAAGGCTTGGCTTGCCGGGAGGTCTCGCTACACTTCGTTCCGCTCGACATGACAATACAAACGCACTTAGCTCGATGAGATTTCTCACTTCGCTAACGCTCCGTTCGAAATGACAAGCTATGCTTTTCTATATGTAAAGGTGGCTGCTTCCGGATGGCTGTTTTGTCGTTTTGTTTCTTGTTTTTCCGCCTTCTTTTTTTCTTTCGGTTCTCCCTGTTTAGCATTCCGAATCCCCCTTTGTCATTTCGAGCGCAAGCGAGAAATCTCTTTTTTGCGTCTTGTTACTTGTTTCAATGTGCATGAGATTTCTCACTGTGCTAACGCGCCGTTCGAAATGACAGTTTGCGTTTGGTTCGAAATGACAAGCTTGCTTCGTGGAAAGAGCCTGCTTATGCTTGTGTTCTAAAAATAAAGCATCTTAATCAAGAGGGTTTTGCTGCGGCGGTTGAGCTCAAAGGCAGCTTTGTGAAAAGAAGGAGGACCAAACACCGGGCGCACATTGTTCGAAAAAGCAAAGCCTTCGGTGGGAATTCCCAAAAAGTTTTTATCCATCTTGCCGTTGTCGTTTTCATCATGCAAGACCGCAACGGCATAGGCTCCATGAGGCAAGTTTTCAAAATGCACCACCGCCTTTAAGTTCTCTATGGGTACTTTGGCTTTGCGATAGGCTTGTGCCGGCTCGTCGGGAAATCCTTTTTTACCTTCTTCGGCAAAAAGACTCACCAACACATGCCCCCGGTGGTTGCGCAGATTGGTGATTTCTATATGCAGGTTGCCGCGGTTTTGGGCCGGGCTTTCTTGTACGTTTCCCATCATCAGAAAAAATAAAAATGCAAGCTTGCTTAGGATATAACGGTTCATGGGCGTTTTAGTTTGCCATCGAGCAACACGCTACGCGTGTCATCGGGGTTCTGTATTGTATCATTGACAAGCCCCGTGCCAAAAATCATTTTCAACTCCTTGAGCTGCAGTTCTTGTCCGGAATATTGAAACACCGGACGAATGGCATAATAATAATCCAAGGCGCTGTTTTCGTCGGTGCGCACATACAGGATGGCACGATCAGGGCTGATGATAAAATAAAAGGCCGGATAGCTAATGCTGCTTGAGTCGGGATAGGAGGCTGCCCGTATCTGCAAGTTATTGGCGCTGCTCTCTTCCTTCCATAAGTAATCCAATGAACCACTGTAATCGCCCGTAATGAATATCTTATTGGGGGGGGCGGCTTGTTCGCAGCTTATACAAGCCAAAAGAAAAGACACTACAAAGAGTAAATGTTTTTTCATAAGCATCTGTTTTATGAGACGAAATTGCACAATACAAAGGTATAAAAGAAATACCTGATGGCACTGAATACACTTAATTTGTATCTTTGTAACCCTTTGAAATCATAAACTTTTCGATGATATGCAAGTACTAAGCGAACAGGAAATTTTACGCCGTCAAAAACTTGAAGAGCTCAAGAAGCTGGGGATTGACCCGTACCCCGCAGAACCCTTCCCGGTGAATGTAACGGCAGAAGATATAAAGAAAAACTACGAGAAGCGAAAGACAGACTATAAGAACGTAAGCATAGCGGGGCGTATCATGAGCTTCCGCATTATGGGAAAAGCTTCGTTTGCCGAATTACAGGACTCGACCGGGCGTATTCAGCTATATGTGAACCGGGACGAAATATGTCCGGGCGAAGACAAGACATTGTACAATACCGTTTTTAAAAAACTGCTTGATATTGGTGACATCATCGGGGTGCAAGGCTATGTGTTTACAACACAGACCGGTGAAATATCGATTCATGTCAAAAGCTTTAAGCTATTGGCAAAGTCGTTGCGTCCCTTGCCTGTGGTGAAGGAGGTGCGCGATGAACAAGGCAATATTAAGACTTATGATGCCTTTACAGACCCCGAGCAGCGCTACCGCATGCGTTATGTAGATTTGATTGTAAACCCGCATGTGCGCGACATCTTCCGCAAGCGCACCAAACTGGTGAACGTCATGCGGGAATATTTCAACAGCAAGGGCTACCTTGAAGTAGAAACCCCCATCTTGCAACCTATTTATGGCGGAGCCAGTGCGCGCCCCTTCAAAACGCATCACAATGCGCTGGATATGACTCTCTACTTGCGCATTGCCAACGAACTTTATCTGAAACGCTTGATAGTGGGGGGCTTCGACGGTGTGTATGAGTTCTCAAAAGACTTCCGCAATGAAGGGATGAGCCGCTTCCACAACCCGGAATTCACCCAAGTGGAGTTGTACGTAGCCTACAAAGACTACTACTGGATGATGGACTTGGTGGAAGAGCTCATCGAAAAAATAGCTATTGAGCTGCACGGCGACACCAAGGTGCAGGTAGGGGAGCACATCATCGATTTTGCCCGTCCTTGGAAGCGCTTCACCATGTACGAAGCCATAGAGCACTTTACCGGTATCGATATTTCGGAGATGGACGAGCAGCAGCTGCGTCAAACCGCAGAAAAGCTGGGCGTGGAAGTGGACGACACCATGGGCAAAGGCAAAATCATTGATGAAATATTCGGTGAGAAGTGCGAGCCTTTCTTGATTCAGCCCACCTTTATCATGGACTACCCCATCGAGATGTCGCCTTTGGCAAAGAAGCACCGCAGCAAGCCCGGCTTGGTAGAACGCTTCGAGCTGATTTGCAACGGCAAAGAAGTCTGCAACTCATTTACCGAATTGAATGACCCCATCGACCAACGCAAGCGCTTTGAAGAACAGCTGGAGTTGGGCAAACGCGGCGACGATGAAGCCATGGTTTTGGATGAGGACTTCTTGCGCGCCTTGGAGTTTGGTATGCCGCCCACTGCCGGCTTAGGTATCGGCATTGACCGTCTCACCATGATTATGACCAACTCGCACTCTATACAAGAAGTGATTCTCTTCCCGCATATGCGCCCCGAAAAGCGCATACAGTATGCTACCAAAGAGGATTATTTGTCGGTAGGGGTGCCCGAAGCCTTGATTCCCGTTTTGCAGAAAGCCGGCATCATGACTTTGGAACAGCTGGCCGAAGCTTCGGTAAACAAACTACACAACGATGTGTGTGGGTTGCGCAAGAAAATGAAAATAGAGGCCGCCAACCCATCGAAGGAAGAAGTAGAAGCTTGGATCCGGCAGGCAAAGGAAAAAGTAGCGGGCTCGAAAGAAGAGGCTGCTTCATAAGCGAATACGAAAGGGAGAATAAAAAAACGGTGGCTTTTAAAAGCCACCGTTTAGTTTTTGTGTAAAAGGCAAGTATTTCTTATTCCACTTTGCGGAAAACTATTTTGTTTTCTGCCAGGTAGTCTATGAGCGCCAAACGGAACAGTTCTACTTCCGGTGCCCGCTCAATAGCTTTCATGTAATACTTAATAGCGTCGGCTACAAAACCATGATTTTTGTAAATGTTGGCTCGAATGAAGGCACTCAGGGCACTACCGTCATCATTTAGCCCGGCAAGATCGTTTTGCACTTCTTTTAAACGCTCAGTATTTTCTTCAACGCCTACATAAAACTCGTCTGCCACGATTTGTGGATTTTCTTTGGTGCTTATCTTCACTATAAAGCCCTGCTCGTCTTTGTAGGGTTCGAGCTTGCTAAGGTCCAACACAAAGGTAGTGTCTTGGGTGCTGTAGGTGCCTACTATCTGCTCTTGTTCGGGGTTCATGTTGCGCACCGTGATTTGGTAAGTATAGCGCACCACCTTATCGGGGCGCATCCAGGCAAGCAGCACTTCGTTGGCTTCTACTACACTCAGGGGGGCGTTGGGAACCAGCACCTTGAGTTTGACAGCCGCCCCACGACGTTGTACCGACCCTGTAATGGCCATATATTTCCTATGCGTGGCGTGCAGGTCTTCTTGTTCTACTTTCTTTACTTCCGATACTACCTGCCCGAAGTATTTTTTAGTGGTTCCTTGGCTACTGCCGGGTATCTGTTTGCGCAACTCTGCTACTTGGTAAGTGCCCGGCTTTTTGATTTCGAGGGTATGACCGTTTTTATGCATCAGGCCTACATAGCCACCTACTGCCACCACAAAACGGTCTTGGGGGCGCAATTCGGTGCCGGCCCAAAGCCGCTCGCCTGTAGGCTCTTTTTGGTTGTTGCCATAAGAAGCAATGACTTTAAATTCGTAATTGCTTTGGGCACTTGCCACAAAGGCACTGAACAGGCACAATAAAAATAGTATCTGCTTTTTCATAGCTTTGATGTATTTGCTCTGTTTTAAAGTATGTACCAAAATAATACCAAACCCTATTTACTTGAAGGGGAGGTGAAATAGCAGCTGATAGGCGAAGCCGAAGCGGTTTTTGTCGCCGCGTCCGTAACCTGCTACATAATAGTTCGAAAAGCTGTCGGCACCGGACACTTTGAGTGCCATTTGGTAGCGTGCCGTAAAGCCCAGCATCAGAAAACGCCAGGCGCGCACGCGCAATGCCATGGACAATTCCCACCACCGGGCAACGCTTTGTTGTGTCAAGTCGAGTGGAGCATTGCCAAACACAGAGTTATTCAGCGTGCTTTGCAACTGCTCTTCCGTGGTGGCGCGTGCATAGCCTATCCCCAAACGGAGCATTTCGCCTGAAGAAAGCGTGCCTTCCAATAGATTGTAGGCCACTCCCAGCCTGCCGTAACTTCCTTGGGCTTGGTACTGTCCAATGGACTGCTCGTCTTTTTTGGAACGAAACTGTTCCACGCCCCCCTCGGCATATACCACCCACGCCTGACGGTGGTACTCCGCTACCCCCTCGTAACGTTGCACTTGGCTGCCGGGCAGCTGCCCGCGGAGGATGCCGAAGAGATCGACCCCCACCGAAACACCCTGACTTTGGGCGTGGCTGCTGCCGGACTGCATCATAAAGCCAAGCAGCAAAAAGACAAAAGCATATTTAGTTTGCCGGAATAAAAAGGCGGATAACGAAGTTTTTGTTGGCATCTTGGCTGACATAGGCAGAGTCAAAATCGGTTTGAAGGATAGACAACTCACGGTAATTCATCTTTACCCCACACTCGGGCGATACCAATTCGGCGCTGCGGCGATAGTGTACTTGCAGCCTGCGCAGCCCCATGCCTTCTATGTCTATGCTATAAAGCAGCGTGTCGCGCTGAGGGTGTAAAGGAAGGGTGGCAGTGCTTGTGGTATCTTGTACGTAAAACAAACTATCGCTTTGCTCAATAGCTATTTGGCGCACGATGAGGGCGGTGTCTTGAGTAACCAATGAATCACGCCCTTGAAGGTCTTGCAGTACAAGCAGCCGCTGAAACTTTAGCTGCACATTTTGTTCGATGGCACCACTGCATACCACCGGCAGTTCGACGCAGGCGCTTAGTAGCAGCAGTCCGAAGGTGTATAGATAATAACGAAACGGCATAGGCTGTCATTCTGTGCTCAAAGATACGTTATTTTTTGGCATAAACTCAAACCTCCTTCTGTCATATATGGAAGGTTGTGTGTCAATTTGGCAGCTTTTTTTCCTTGGCATATTCATTGCTTCATGCATAGACAAAACAATAAAAACACACAAAAAGGAGGAAACAACTATGGGAAAAATTATTGGCATTGACTTAGGTACTACCAACTCTTGCGTAGCCGTAATGGAGGGCAACGAGCCCGTGGTAATTATAAATGACGAAGGAAAACGTACTACCCCTTCGGTAGTAGCTTTTCTTGACAATGGCGAACGTAAAGTAGGGGCACCTGCCAAGCGTCAGGCAATTACCAACCCGAAACGCACCATTACCGGTATCAAGCGTTTCATGGGTAAGCGCTATTCGGAAGTGTTGGACGAAGTGAAGCGTGTGCCTTATGAAGTAGTGCAGGGGCCGAACGATACTCCCCGCGTGAAAATAGATGACCGCACCTATACGCCCCAAGAAATATCGGCTATGATTCTGCAAAAAATGAAGCAAATTGCTGAAGACTACTTGGGGCAAGAAGTAACCGAAGCCGTAATTACAGTGCCTGCTTACTTCAACGACGCCGAGCGTCAAGCTACCAAAGAAGCCGGTGAAATTGCCGGTTTGAAGGTGCGCCGTATTATCAACGAACCTACTGCCGCTGCGCTGGCCTACGGTCTCGACAAGAAAGGCAAAGATATGACCGTGGCCGTATATGACCTGGGTGGCGGTACTTTCGATATTTCCATCCTGGAAATGGGCGACGGCGTATTTGAGGTAAAAGCAACACATGGCGATACCCACCTGGGTGGTGAAGACTTCGACCAACGCATTATTGACTGGTTGGCAGAAGAGTTCATGAAAGAGCATCCGGGTGTGGACCTGCGTAAAGACGCCATGGCTTTGCAGCGCCTGAAAGAAGCTGCCGAAAACGCAAAAATTGAACTTTCGTCTTCTACTCAGGCAGAAATCAACCTGCCTTATATTACCATCATCGACAATCAGCCGCAAAACCTGATTCGCACGCTTACCCGTGCCAAGTTTGAACAGCTGATTGACGACCTCGTCGAAAAAACTATGGAGCCTTGCCGCTTGGCATTGCAACAAGCCGGCTTGAAGCCTTCCGACATCGATGAGGTAATCTTGGTAGGTGGTTCTACCCGTATCCCCAAAATCCAAGAGGCAGTAGAGAAGTTCTTTGGTAAGAAGCCCAGCAAGGGCGTGAACCCCGACGAAGTGGTAGCCGTAGGGGCAGCCATTCAAGGTGGTGTGCTCACCGGTGAGGTGAAAGACGTGCTGCTGCTGGACGTAATCCCCTTGTCATTGGGTATAGAAACCGTAGGGGGCGTGTTCACCAAGCTGATTGAAGCCGGTACTACCATTCCTACCAAGAAAACGGAGGTGTTCTCTACGGCTTCCGACAACCAGACTTCCGTGGAAATCCACGTGTTGCAAGGGGAACGCCCATTGGCAAAAGACAACAAGACCATCGGTCGCTTCCACTTGGACGGCATCCCGCCGGCACCGCGTGGCGTGCCTCAAATTGAAGTTACCTTCGACGTGGACGCTGACGGCATCTTGCACGTGTCGGCAAAAGACAAAGCCACCGGCAAAGAGCAAAAAATACGCATCGAGGCTTCGAGTGGTTTGACACAGGAAGAAATCGAACGTATGAAGCGCGAAGCCGAAATGAATGCCGAAGCCGACCGTCGCGAAAAAGAGCGTATCGAGAAGCTGAATGCTGCCGACGCCATGATTTACCAAACCGAAAAGCAGTTGAAAGAGTTTGGTGACAAACTGTCGGAAGCAAACAAAAACAATATCAATGCAGCGCTGCAAGAGCTGCGCACGGCTTATGAACAAAAAGACGTGGCTGCTATCGATGCTGCTTTGGCTAAACTGAACCAAGCATGGCAGGCTGCTTCTACCGAGATGTATCAAGGTGGACAGCAACAAGCCCAAGACGGCGCCGGTAGCCAACAAGGCAATCAACAAAGCGGTGCTGACGACGTAACCGATGTGGATTTCGAAGAAGTAAAATAAGGCGAAAAGAGAGAGTAGCTTACTCTAAAGAGGCTGACCGAAAGGCAGCCTCTTTTTTTGTTTTTGTGGGTTTGTTTGTATACTTTTTTATTCGCCTTTCTATCGGCCACAACCAGACTTCCCATAGCCGTTTCGCTTGGGTAGAAAATATTGCAAGGACACTTACTCAATAAAAAAAGCCCGCTTCCTGCGGAGAGGCGGGCTTGCAAAGAGCGAAATGCTTTACCGGCTCAAGTACAGATTACGCTCTTCATAAAGGCGCTGAAACACTTCATCTTGCAGGTTTTCGATGAAGTAGATGGCTTCACCGGTCGATTTCATTTCCGGTCCCAGCTCTTTGTTTACATTGGGGAACTTATCGAATGAGAACACCGGCATTTTAATGGCGTAGCCCTTGCGTTTGGGGTTGAAAGTGAAGTCTTTGAGCTTATTGACGCCCAACATGATTTTTGTGGCATAGTTTACATAAGGCTCTTGGTAGGCTTTGCAAATGAAAGGCACCGTGCGCGATGCCCGTGGGTTGGCTTCTATGACATACACTTTGTTGTCCTTAATGGCAAATTGTATGTTGATGAGTCCCACGGTATTGAGCGCCAAAGCTATCTTTTTGGTATAGAGCTCTATTTGTTCAATCACCAGTGGTCCCAAGGAGAAAGCCGGCAGCACGGCATTGGAGTCGCCCGAGTGGATGCCGGCGGGTTCTATATGTTCCATGATGCCGATAATGTAAACATCTTCACCGTCGCAAATGGCATCGGCTTCGGCTTCGATGGCACCTTCCAGGAAATGGTCGAGCAAGATGCGGTTGTCGGGGATTTGATTGAGAATATCGACCACATGCTGCTCAAGCTCTTCTTCGTTGATGACGATTTTCATGCTTTGCCCGCCCAACACATAAGAAGGACGCACCAGCAGTGGAAAATCCAGCTGTTTGGCCAGTTCGCTTGCTTGGTTGGCATCTTCCACCACACCAAACTTAGGATAGGGTATGTTGAGCGAACGCAGCAGCTCGGAAAATTTGCCACGGTCTTCTGCCAGGTCAAGCGCTTCATAAGAGGTGCCCAAGATGGGGATGCCGTATCGGTTGAGCTTTTCGGCTAATTTGAGTGCGGTCTGTCCGCCCAACTGTACAATGACGCCTTCCGGCTTTTCGTGCTGAATGATGTCGTAGATGTGTTCCCAGAAGACAGGTTCAAAGTAGAGCTTATCGGCTACGTCGAAGTCGGTAGAAACCGTTTCGGGGTTACAGTTAATCATGATGGTTTCGTAACCACACTCTTTGGCAGCAAGCACGCCATGCACGCAGCAATAGTCAAATTCAATGCCTTGACCAATGCGGTTGGGACCGGAGCCCAAGATGACCACCTTCTTTCGATTGCTTACCTTCGATTCATTCACCTCTTGGCGCAGCTCTTCGCTGCCTTCGGGCTGTGTGGCAAAAGTAGAGTAGTAGTAGGGGGTTTGGGCTTCGAATTCGGCGGCGCAGGTGTCCACCAGTTTGAATATGCGCTCGATGCCCAACTCTTTGCGCCGTTTATACACCTCGCTCTCGAGGCATCGCAGCAGGTGTGCTATTTGGCGGTCGGCGTAGCCGCGTTTTTTGGCTTCGAGCAGCAGCTCACGGGGCAGCGTTTGCAGATCGTATTTTTGTATTTCTTTCTCCAGCTGCACCAGCTCTTCTATCTGATGCAAGAACCAGGGGTCTATTTTGGTCAGTTTCTGTATGGTCTTGAAGGGGATGCCCATTTTAAAGGCATCGTAGATATGGAAAAGACGTTTGGAGTTGGGGTTGGCCAGGCTATGGAGGATGGCTTGTTGGTCGGTGAGCTCTTTGCCGTCGGCGCCCAAGCCGTTGCGTTTGATTTCGAGCGATTGACAGGCTTTTTGCAGGGCTTCCTGAAAGTTGCGTCCAATGCCCATGGCTTCGCCCACCGATTTCATCTGCAAGCCCAAGCTGTCTTTTGAGCCATGGAACTTCTCGAAGTTCCAGCGGGGTATTTTCACAATCACATAATCGATGGTAGGCTCAAAATATGCCGAAGTGGTCTTGGTGATTTGGTTTTTCAGCTCGTCCAGGTTGTAACCTATGGCAAGTTTGGCAGCTATTTTGGCGATGGGATAGCCCGTGGCTTTACTTGCCAGTGCCGAAGAGCGCGACACACGCGGGTTCACTTCTATACATATAAGCTCATCGGTGGCAGGGTTCACGGCAAACTGTATGTTACAGCCGCCGGCAAAGTGACCGATGCCATTCATTACTTTGATGGCTTGGTCGCGCATTTCCTGATACACCTTATCGGAGAGTGTCATGGCGGGAGCTACGGTGATGGAGTCGCCCGTATGCACGCCCATGGGGTCGAAGTTCTCGATGGAGCAAATGATGATGACATTGCCGTTGTTGTCGCGCAGCAACTCCAACTCATACTCTTTCCATCCCAAGATGCTTTGCTCTATGAGTACTTCGTGTACGGGCGAAGCTTTCAAGCCGCGGGTTAGGGCTTCGTTGAATTCTTCGGGGGTGTTGACAAAACCGCCACCGCTGCCGCCTAAGGTGTAGGAGGGGCGTATTACCAGAGGAAAGCCTATCTTTTGAGCTATCTCTTTGCCTTTGAGGAAAGAGTCGGCTGTTTCGCCTTGACACACATGCACGCCCAACTCAATCATGCGTTGGCGGAAGGCTTCGCGGTTTTCGGTGGTTTCTATGGCGTCGGTGTTTACCCCTATCATCTCTACGCCGTACTTTTCCCAGATGCCCAGTTTATGGCACTTCATTGCCAGGTTGAGGGCTGTTTGTCCACCCATGGTGGGCAATACGGCATCTATCTTATGCCGTTCGAGTATATGAATGATAGAATCTTTTTCGAGGGGAAGAAGATACACATGGTCTGCCGTCACGGGGTCGGTCATGATGGTGGCGGGGTTGGAGTTGATGAGAATCACCTCGATACCCTCTTCGCGCAGCGAGCGGGCTGCTTGTGAGCCCGAGTAGTCAAATTCGCAGGCTTGCCCTATGACAATGGGACCGGAGCCAATGATGAGGACGGATTTGATGTCGTTGCGTTTCGGCATTGCTTTGTTGTTATTTTGGGGTTTGTGAGAGTCTGTTTCTGTTGTATGTATAAAAAAAATCCTTTCCCGAAGGAAAGGAATAAATTATTTTGCACTGACAGCTTCCGGATGCCCTTTTTCCTGCAACAGCCCTTTGCGCTTCAGCAGCACTTCCATGAACTTGATGTCTTTTTCTGACTGAAACACTGAAAAAGGGAACCACAGGAATTGCACTTTGCCCATCAGCAGCAGATAGCCGTCTTTGAGCTTCTCTGCGCCTTTTATCATGTCCCATTTCAGCATCATGCCTTCTTTTTGGTTCTTCTTGATAAGAATATGTTGGGGGGTTATTTCATAGCTCAGGCGCTCAAACATAGGCTTGTTTTGTTCCATATAGGGAATGCCTGTGAACTGCGCATACCAGAACAGCCACCACAACAAAACGCCCAAGGGTGCCAAGAAATAGATCCACACGTTGGGATAAATCAGGTTGAGCAGCAGATTCAGCACGATGATGCCTGCAAAGATGCTTGCCGGTAGCCACCATTGGCTGCGGATGATGCGCCGCATGCCCAGGCGCCGGAATTCTTTGGGGTCTAATTGGTATTTCTTCGTTTTTACTATCATAAAGCGCTATTACTTTACTGCTTTTAAACTGATGTCTAAACTTTGATAAGAGTGCGTGAGGGCGCCCACCGATATGTAGTCCACACCACATTCGGCAACGCTGCGGATGGTCTGTTCATTGATATTGCCGGATGCTTCTACTTTCATGCGCCCGTTGATAAGCTTGACTGCTTCACGCATGTCTGCCGGGGTCATGTTGTCGAGCATGATGATGTCGGCAATGCCGGTCGCCAGTACCTCTTTCACTTCTTCGAGGTTGCGGGTCTCTATTTCTATTTGAATGGGCTTGCCCAGCTGTTGGCGGTAAGCATCGGCGGCAAGAAGAGCCTGCCGTATGCCCCCGGCATAGTCGATATGATTGTCTTTGAGCATCATCATGTCGTAAAGCCCCATGCGGTGGTTTTGCCCGCCGCCGATATACACTGCCCATTTTTCGAAGAGGCGGAAGTTGGGCGTTGTTTTGCGTGTGTCCAGCAGTTGGGCACTCGTGCCTTCTATCAAGGATACCAGATGGCGGGTTTTGGTGGCAATGCCGCTCATGCGTTGCATGCAGTTGAGCACCAGCCGCTCGGCTTGCAAGATGGAGCGCGCCGCACCACTCACCTTCATGACTATATCGCCGCTTTTTACTTGGTCGCCGTCTTGTGCGTGGGCTTCCACTTGCAGTTGAGGGTCGATACGGCGAAAAATCCAGCCGGCAAGTTCCACACCGGCAATGACACCGTCGGCTTTCATTACTAAAATAGCTTCCTTTTGGGCATTTGCCGGCACGGAAGCTAAGGTAGAATGGTCGCCTTCGCCGATATCTTCCTGTATTGCCAGGTCTATGAGGCGAAGAATTGTTTCTTTTTGGATGTAACCGGGTCTGTTCACCGCTTTTTGATATCGTCAGAAATGATATTGGCTGCAAATATACAAACAGAATTTGATATTCGTGCCCTTTCATTTATAAAGAGGCAGCAAAAGGCAGGCATATAATAAACAGCCGTGCGTCTAACGGCAGCGATGAAGCAGCTACCGCACGCACGGCTATGCGGGAACAAGGTGCAATTAACGGGAGGTGTCGGACGGCAATATTTCCACTTCTTCTTGCAGGAGGCGGTGGGTAGGGATGACGATGCGCTTGCCTTCTTGTGTGCGGATGACGACCGCCACATTTTTAATTTCTTCTATCTCGCCCTCTTGCGTGCCAATGCGTATGTGGTCACCCTCTTTGTAAAGACGGCGCCCATAGAAGCTTGCCAGTATGTTTGCCAACAGGTCGCGGGAGGCAAAGCCGTAGGAGATGGTAAAAGCCAGCAAAATGGCACCAATGATTAAAGTCAAATTGGTGTTGATGAGTTGGGTGTCCACACCTGCCTGTTGCAGTACGGTCAAGACCAAGAGCGCATAAAGGAAATAATATACGAAGCCGCTGACCAAGCGCCCCGCCCCGATACCCAAGCCGGCAGTGGTACCCCGCAGGAAATCACGGACTGCACGTATAATGTAGCTGCCCAAAATGAAGATGATTACCGCAGACAAAAACTTGGGCAAATAACCGATGAGGCGCGCCAACTCTTGACTGACGGCCTTCCACCCTATGATGTCGGTAGCGGCGATGGCAGTCAGCAAGATAACAATCCAATATACAATGCGGGAGGTGAGTTTGGCGGGGGAGCCCTGCCAGCCGGCAGCTTTCAAGAAGCGTTGTGCACCATCTTTGGCAAAAAGGGCATCGAACTTTACGGCATTCAGAAACTTATAAGTAACAAAAGCCAGCAGCTTGGCAATCAGCCAGCCAATCAGCAAGGTGAGCAGCGCGCCTATGACAAAAGGAATGGAGGCGGCAATTTGATGGAGTAAGCCCGAGAGGCTTTCCATGATGACTTGATTCCAGGAAATAATATATTCTTTCATGACTGAGACGGATTTTAATAATCAATGCATTGATACAAAGACAGACATCATACTTCCCGGTCACTCTTCCGGCGCCGGATCATCTGTCAGCTCTTGGTCATACCAGTCACCGGGCATAATCCAGTCTTCGTCTTCCGTGAGTATGCTCAGGTGGGTTTTTACCATCTTTTCGGTGAATAGTGAGCCTATGTCTTCCATGAGGAGCATGAGGTGGTAGGTGTTGAGCACTTCTTGTTCCAGTTTTTCCGGTGGCTGCTCTTCGGAAAGGATATTTTGAAACAGCGCTTTAAGTTTTTTTTCTGCTTGCCTGTCCATCTTGAATAATTTTTGTTAAGCGGTTGCGTGCACGCATCAAGCGCATTTTGGCTGCGCTTTCATTTAGCCCCAGCAGTTCCTGTATGGCTTTGATACTAAGCCCTTCGTAATAACGCATGACTAAAATGAGGCGATCGGCGTCACCTAAATGCTGCAAGGCTGCTTCAATTTGAGCCAGATTGAACTCTGTGTTTTGATACTCTTCGCTTTCTTCCATGCCTGTGACATTGGGCAATTGATTCTCCAGCTTTTGCCAGTCTTCTTCCAGCTGCAGGCGTTTTCGTGCCTTGAGGTAGTCTATGCAAGCATGATAGGCAATGCGGCTAAGCCATGCTTTAAAATGACTGCTTTCGCGCAGTTTTTTTAAGTGAAGAAAGGCTTTTACAAAAGCATCGTGGGTGAGGTCTTGGGCGGCGTCTTTATCCCAAATAATAGCCAAGCACTTACGGTAAACCGCCTTGCTGTGCCGCCGGTACAGCTCTGACAAAATGTGTTGCTCACCGGTCCGGCGAAAGCGGTCTATCAGTGCCTCGTCGCTTAGTTCGTTTAAAGGTGTTGCCATATAGAAGTTACGTGTTGGCAAAAGATAATAAACTTGCATGAAAGGCAAATGCAAAAGAGCAGTAAAAAACGGGATTGCAAAAATGTTTTTGGAAACGGAATCGAGGGGGGCTTGCTTTGTGGAAAGCTGCAAAGCTGTCTATCGCAAACTTAGAGGCGTGGAAGCAGATAACATGCCGCCGGGCGTGTGCTATTTTCTATGTTTGTATTTCAAAAAAGCCCCCTGCCCAAGCTTTGCCATTTGGACAGGGGGATCCAAGAAAACGGTTGAGCACAAGAAGCACATTTATGAACGCAAGCCGGTAGCCCCTACCAGTGAAACAACGAAGCCTACAAGCAGACGGAAGCCCGTTTCTTGCCACAAAATAATGCCTGTGGTCAGCAGCTGTACTTGTTTCTTGAGCTTTGCAAAGTCGCTTGGCTTTTCCAAGCGGCTGATCCATTCTTCTTTTTCGGCTTCCAGCGTTGCCAGCCGCATTTGTTTGACAGTATCCAGTAAGCCGGGTGAAAGCTCCAGCGTCACATATAGCAAGAGCCCTTGCATAATTACCAGACTACAGTAGGTGAGCGTGAGCATTACCAAACCTTCTGAGAAAGACAGCTGCCCACCGGCAACCCGTAATTTGTAATAAACGGTGGTGCCGACACTGATACCAATAAACAAGAGAATATCCATGGCTTTGGGGGTGCTGTCTATGGGGTTGTCGTAAACAAGCACAAGTAAAATCCAGAACAGGGTATATACACCACAGCCCAAGAGTATGCCGTACTTCAGTGTCCGGAAGAAAGGATGTTTCATAGGAACCATTCTGTTTTTTGGTTGTTGACTACGCCCAGTACTTTGCCTTTCAGGCGCTGACCCAGTAAGGGGTGAGCGGGGGAGAGGGAACGGCTTTTTTCAAAGATCCATTCTATGCTATCGTCAAATATAGTAAGATTGGCTGCTTGATCCACCTCAAAAGGCGGCAAAGGCACACCTGCTATCTTGCGGGGAGCCACGCTCAGTTTTTCAATAACCAATTCTGTGGGTAGCTTGCTTTCCATGGTGCTCATGGCAAAGACGGTCTCTATACTACTCATGCCAAAAGCAGCCAAGTCAAGCTCCAGCTGTTTGGCTTCTATTTCATGTGGTTGGTGGTCCGACACGATGGCATCGAGGGTGCCGTCGCGAAGCCCTTGCCACAGGGCGGCACGGTCCTCGGCAGTGCGCAAAGGCGGATTCAGCTTGAAAACACTATCAAAGCCCTTGAGTGCCGTTTCATCAAAAAGCAGGTAGGGAGCTGCCACATCGGCGGTTACTGCCAAGCCGCGGGCTTTGGCTTGCCGTATCAGCTCTACCGAGCGGGCAGAGGAAATGCAGGAGAAATGGATGCGTCCGCCGGCGTATTCGAGCAATGCCAAATCGCGCTGAATCATCAGGTGTTCTGCCAGTGCAGGCATCCCTTTTAAGCCCAATTGAACGGCCGTAACGCCTTCGTTCATGACGCCGAAGCGCGTAATATGGGTGTCTTCGGGGCGTTGTATGAGTAGCCCGTTGAAAGGTTGCAAATAAAGAAGTGTCTTGAGCACCAGGTCGCTGTCTTGTATGGGATGCAAGCCGTCGGAAAAGGCAAGAGCACCATGCCGGTGGAGGTCTATCATCTCGCTGAACTCTTTGCCTTCTGCTTTCTTGGTGACGGCGGCAATGGGGTGTAGCTGTACCAATTCGCGGGCATTGTCGCTTTGCAGATAACGCAAGGTGTCTTTGTCGTCCACAACAGGCTGCGTATTGGGCAGGAGTGCCACTTCGGTAAAGCCACCTGCTGCCGCCGCACGCCGCCCGCTTTGCAGCGTTTCTTTTTGTTCAAAGCCGGGGTCAGGAAAGCAGGCGCGCAAATCGAACCATCCCCATGACACTTTGAGCGCCGGCGATTCAACATACAGGGCGCCGGATACTTGCAAGGGCGTATCTGAAATATTGACCAGTATGCCGGAACGCAAATGCAGGTGCTTTTTTTGCAGATGCAGAGGGTGGCCCGGCAGCAAAAGCTGCGCATTGACTAATATGACGTCTTCCATGGGTTGTTTCGTTTGGCTGCAAATCTAATGATTAAATGCAGCATCCTAAAACCGTCTTTACGCTTCGGTTTGTTGTTTTAGAAACAGATCTACCAACATGTGGGCTGCATGCTGCGGCAAGAGCCGGTTATGCAGGACGGCTTCTTCGAGTGCGGGCAACTTGTTTTTTACGGCTTCGTGCCGGTAGAAAGCCTCCAGCAGGTGCTCTTGTAAGGCAAAACGGAGCCACTCAAGGCGTTGGTTTTGACGGTTCTTTTCCCAGTAACCATTTTGCCGGGTTTGCTCACGAAAGCGCAGCAGTGTGTGCCAAATCTCTGCCATGCCTTGGTTGTAGAGTGCCGAGCAGGTGAGTACTGGCGGAAACCATCCGTTTTCAGGCGCGCGAAACAGGTGCAAGGCATTCTCATATGCACGCTTGGCTTGTTCGGCAGCTCTTTGGTTGTCGCCATCGGCTTTGTTAATCACCAGGGCGTCGGCCATTTCCATAATGCCCTTTTTGATGCCTTGCAGCTCATCGCCGGCACCGGCAAGCATGAGTAGCAAAAAGAAATCGACCATGCTTTTGACCAACACTTCGGACTGCCCCACGCCCACCGTTTCTATGATAACCACATCGAAGCCTGCCGCTTCGCACAACAACATGGCTTCGCGCGTGGCATGTGCCACGCCGCCCAGCGAGCGCCCCGATGCCGAAGGGCGTATAAAGGCTTCTGCTTGCATGGAAAGCCGTTCCATACGGGTTTTGTCGCCCAGTATGCTGCCTTTGGTTTTCGGGCTGCTGGGGTCTATGGCCAATACGGCGGGGCGATGCCCTTGCTCAATCAAGTAAAGTCCGAAGGCTTCTATAAAAGTGCTTTTGCCCACACCGGGCACGCCCGTGATGCCGATGCGGTAACTCTTGCCCGTGTGAGGCAGCAGGCGTTCCAGTAACTGCATGGCCAACAGACGATCTGCCGGGCGCCGGCTTTCTACCAAAGTAATGGCTTTGCTGAGTATGATGCGGTTGCCGCTAAGAACGCCTTCGGTATATTCTTCTATGCTTAGTCTGCGTTTCATGAAATTTATAGGCTTAAACTACAATACCCAATCCGCTTTTTCCGAAAGATTCTGCTAAATTTAATATCTTTCCCAGATGTAGCCATAAACTTAACAGAGCCATGCGTAAATTCAAATTTTTGCTGCGAGATACCTTCTTGATAGCTATTTTTACCGTTTTGGTGATTATTGGCATCATGCATATCCCCTTTGATTTCGATGCTTTTAACCCTATTGAGCAAACACTCAACGACTTCGATATTACCGATATTTACTACTCCCGCATCCGGGGCGTTGATATTGAAGCAGACACCAACATTGTATTGGTCAATATTGGTAACTTACCAAGAGAAGGCATTGCCGAGCAGCTGCATATCATACGGCAATTTTCGCCGGCCGTAGTGGGCATCGATGCTTTCTTCTCGCATCTGAGGGGCGAACCCGGTGACACACTGCTTGCCGAAGCATTGGCACAAACGCCCCATGCGGTATTGGTAACCAAAGTAGATTACACGTCCGAAACCATGCTAAAAGAATGGAAGCCCGGCGAGCTCGTGCCCTTCGATACTTTGATTACTTCTCATCCGTTTTTTGCACAGCATGCCTTGGGTGGCTTTGCCAATTTGATTACGCCTGCTACGCGTGAAAATGCGTTGATATCGGACCTGGCCGGCGGCTTGGAAACCTGCCGTTCTTTCGCACCGCAAGAGATTACCAAAGACGGAAAAAAACATATTGCCTTTGCCGTGAAGATGGCTGAAATCTTGGCGCCCGAAAAAGCCAAACGCTTCCTTGAAAGAAACAAAGAAGTAGAATACATTCATTTCAGGGGCAACTTTCAAAAATTCACGGTAGTAGATTGGCCCCAACTCTTCGAAATGTACGATGCCGCCATGCAGGGCGATGAGGGCGCGCAAACCGCATTACAAAACATTTTCCGCAACAAGGCAGTACTGCTGGGCTTTATGGGCAATACCTTAAATGAAGTGTCGCCCTTGGATAAGTTTTATACGCCTATGAATCCCAATTATGTAGGCCGGGCAGAGCGGGATATGTACGGTGTGGTGGTGCATGCCAACATACTTTCCATGATTCTGCACGAAGAATATGTAGATGAAATGCCCACATGGCTGAACCTGACAATCGGCAGCTTGGTGCTGCTGTTTTCTATTATGGTGTTTTCAGTGCTCTACCATAAAGCTGACTTCTGGTATGACGGATTGAGCTTGCTTATACAAGCTATTTTGGTGCTTTTTCTTTTGTATATGATCATTATCGTATTCGATAAGTTTTCGATGAAGGTAGATTGGGGCTTGGCTTTCTTGGGCGTGATTTTATCGGCAAACCTGGTAGAAATATATTATGGGGTTGTGGCGAAAGTAGCAGAGCGCTTCAATAAGCGCAAACAGATGAAGGGGCAGGTCGTGGATGTTGATTCTTCCGGCAGTGATTGAGCTTAGCCTATTTTAGGCACGAATTTTGAAAGATAAGTTAAATACGGAAAATGCTAACTTTTCCATGTTTAATAGTATAAATTATTGAAAATCAGTGTGTAAAAATTAAAAAGCCATGAAACCAATCAAGTATCTTATTGCAAGTGTCCTCTTCTTTTTGGGGGTGTGTGTGGTGCAAGCCCAAGGTTATGAGTTTAAAGTAGTAGCATCACACGGGCAAGTGCACAAGGAAAATTCGAACAGCCGCCTGTGGGCAGGCTCGCAGCTGTCAAGCAGAGACAAGGTGGTAGTAGGGAGTGCCAGCTATTTGGGCTTGGTGCATAAATCCGGTAAAACCATTGAAATCAAGTCGCCCGGCACTTACTCTATTGCCGAGCTTAGCGCTAAGGTGAGCCGTGGCAGGAGCAGTATCACCAGCAAATATGTGAACTATGTAGTAGGCGAAATGGCAAAAGCTGAAAAGCAGGACATCAATACCAACCACCGCCGCTATATGGCAATTACCGGGTCGGTACAGCGCGCTTTGCTGGGTAAAGTAGCTGCCCTGCTTCCCGAAGAGGTGGTACTCTACGAGCCCAAGCTCTATTTAGAACTTTTTGCCACCAATCCGGATACCAAGTACAAAGGTTACAAGGTAGAAATTAAAACTCTTTTTGATGCAGAAGCAGAAGGGGGAAATGCGCTCAAAACATTTGTGATAGAAGGTGATAAAGGCGAAATCGATCTTTCTTTCTTGCAAGATGCTGGCTTGCGTGAAAAGCTGGGATTGTATGAAGACGAGCCCTTCATGATGGTGATTACGCCTATAGAAGACAATAATGAAGAAGCAAGTGTGAATATGGGGGGCGCTTCCATGTATTCGCTTCGTTTGTTAACTCCCGGTGACGGGAAATATCAAGAGGTAAGCCAAGAACTGGGCGACGAGCCGGCTGAAACCGCCATCGACTATATACTGAAGGCGGCCTACTTTGAAGAAAAAGGCTTGTTTGCCGATGCGCTTCGTTGCTATAACAAAGCCATTGAGCTGGCGCCCGAAGTGGAAGCTTTCCAAGCAGCCAAGATGGACTTTGTAGAGCGCCATCAAAAAGCCATTATGAGAGAAAGTGCGCAAAAGTAAAGGATAGCTCTGCTTAAAAAGGCAGATTAGATTTCTTGACAAAATCATATAGATGCCGGCTGTCATCTCGAATGAGCGGGCTGTAGCTTGCCATTTCGAACGGAGCGCAGCGCAGTGAGAAATCTCAACAAGCCAAGCCTTTAGTCCCCAAAGAGATTTTTCGCTAACGCTCGAAAGGACGAGAGGGATACTTGAAGTGACAAGGAGGAAAATGCTCGAAACGACAAAGAAGGGAAGCAGGAAAGACAGAACGCTACTTCATACAACATGAAAAAGGGATGCTTGATAGCATCCCTTTTTTGCTATTATACTTCGACAAAAGTGCCTGTCAGTACGCTCTTTCCAACTTGCCTTCCATGTAGTTGACCAGTGCCCGGTTGGCTACCATATTGCCGCCCGGGGTGGGGTAGTTACCTGTGAAGTACCAGTCGCCTTGATGGTTGGGGCAGGCTTTGTGCAGCCCTTCCACGCTTTGATACACCACTGACAGCCGGGCTTTCATGGATGCCGGCCGTACAATTTCGGCTATCTTCTCTGAAATTTCTTCATCACTAAACGGCTCGTAAAGACGTTTTACATAGTTCTCATGTACGCCGCCTTGGGCAATGGCTTCTTTGCACTGCCGGTAAACTTCTTCGAGAAGGTCCTCCATATTGCGCTCATGTAACAAAGCCCACACGGCACGGAAAGCCACAAATTCACCAAAGCGGGACATATCGATGCCATAGCAGTCGGGAAAACGTATTTGTGGTGCCGATGAAACGATAATGATGTGTTTGGGGGCGTGCTTATCGAGCATGCGCAGCAGGCTTTGTTCCAAGGTGGTGCCACGCACTATGGAGTCGTCCATAATCACGAGGGTATCCACGCCCGGGCGAACAATACCGAAAGTGGTGTCGTAAGCACTGCTTACAAATTCGTTACGACTATGGTCATCCACAATGAAAGTGCGCAATTTGGCGTCTTTTATCACCAGTTTTTCTACACGGGCATACTGCGACTCCAGCTTTTGAAGACGCGCTATATCCTGCTGTTTGACAGCTTCGATGCGCTCTTGTGACAAACGGCGTTCAATGCCTTCTATCATGCCCAAAAATGCGCTTTCGGCACTGTTGGGCACATAGGAAAAGATGGTATCTTCCAAGTTGTAGTTTATTTTTTCCAGTATTTTAGGCACCAGTTGCGTGCCCAATTGTTTGCGTTCGCGGTAGATGTCGGGGTCGTTGCCGCGTGAGAAATAAATACGTTCGAAGCTGCAGGCGGTCAAGGGTTGTGGCTCAATAAATGGCTTTTGTTCAAAGCGCCCATCTTTTGTGATGATAAGGGCATGAGCCGGCTTGATTTCTTCTATTTCGTCATAGCCGATACCGAAGGCTTGTTGAATGGCGGGGCGTTCCGAAGCAACCGCTATTACTTCATCGTTGGCATAAAAATAGGCGGGGCGTATGCCGTTGGGGTCGCGGGCTATGAAAGAGGCACCGTAGCCCGTAATGCCTGCAATGGCATAGCCGCCGTCGAAGTCTTTGCAAGCACGCTGCAGTACGCGTTGCAGGTCAATGTTTTCCTCTATGATATGACTCATTTCTTGCTTGCTGCACTGCCCCTTGTATAGCCGGTAAATGCGTTCGTTTTCTTCGTCGAGGAAGTGCCCTATTTTTTCGAGCACCGTGACCGTATCTATTTTTTCTTTGGGGTGCTGCCCCAGTGAAATTAGTTTATTGAACAACTCCTCCACATTGGTCATGTTGAAGTTGCCGGCAAGAATCAGGTTGCGGCTGCGCCAGTTGTTTTGCCGCAATTGGGGGTGGCAGTTTTCCAGCGCATTGACACCATGCGTACCATAGCGCAGGTGGCCGAGCAGTATTTCACCGGTAAAAGGAACGTATTGCTTGAGCCATTGGGCATTGAGTGCGTAATCTTCGTAGCCTTCCAGCGCTTTTTTAATACGCTTATGTATTTTCTTGAATATTTTTTCCGTGGGGTTCGGGTCTATGGAGCGGTACCGGCTAATATATCGATAACCGGGGGGTACATCGAGTTTCACCACAGCCACACCGGCGCCGTCTTGCCCACGGTTGCGCTGCTTCTCCATCATCCAATAAAGCTTGTTCAAGCCATAAAGGGGGGTGCCATACTTCTCGATGTAGTACTCGTAAGGCTTTCTGAGGCGAACAAATGCAATTCCACACATAGGAATAAAAGGTCTTATGAGGTTTGGTTTATAATAAAAACAAAAGAGCGCAACAAGGCGCTCCTTTATGATAAAATTAGTTGCCTAATTCCGAAATGAACTTGATACGCATGAGTCGCAGCTCCTCTTCGGTGTATTCATCTTCAAATTCGGCCAGGGCATCTTCAAAGGCTTCGTCTATGTTGTCGGTTTCGCTGCTGCGGAAGAAATCGTAAATCTCTTCTTGGCGCTCGGGTTCCAGCAGCTGGTTGATGTAGTAGTCGAGATTGAGCCGCACGCCGGAGTAGCAAATGCTTTCTATTTCGTCGAGCAGTTCGCTGAACTCCATATCCAGATTGTCGGCTATCTCTTCAAGGTCCATCTTGCGGTCTATCTGTTGTATGATATAAATTTTTGTTTTAGAGCGCGAAGGGGTGGATTTGACAACAACCTCGCTGGCCGTTTCTATGTCGTGCTCTTCTACGTAGTTGCGTATGGCTTCGAGGAAGGGGCGCCCAAACTTCACTACCTTGCCGCGTCCTACGCCGTTGATTTGCTCGAGCTCTTGTTCGGTCGTAGGGTAGGTGGTAGCCATTTCTTCCAGCGAAATGTCTTGAAAGATTACATAAGGTGGCAAGCCTTTTTCTTTGGCTATGCGCTTGCGCAGGTTGCGCAGGAGGTCATAAAGCACTTCGTCGTAGGCTTTGGCTTGGGTAGCCACGCTGTTTTCTTGTTTTTCAAGCTCCTCGAGCGTTGCTTTAGAATAATCGTGGTCTTCGTGCAGGGTCACCATGTAGGGGTGTGCTATGAACTTCTTGCCTTTTTCCGTGAGTTTATAGATGACCTGTTGTTCTACTTCTTTTGACAAGAAGCCCATGATAAGAATTTGACGATACAAAGAGCGCCAGAACTTGGCATCGCGCTTTTTGCCTTTACCATATACCGGCAGTTTGTTGTGTTCGTAGCTTTTGATGTAGTCGTTGGGTTCGCCCATGAGCACATCGATGAGGTGGTCCACACCAAAGCGCTCGCCGGTTGCTTCTACTGCCTCTAATGCCCACTGAATCTCTTTATCTACTTTGAATTGTGGAGTAGGATTGGTGCAGTTGTCACACATTTCGCAATTCTCCTCTTCGTAGTACTCGCCGAAATAATGAAGCAACTGCCGGCGGCGGCAAACGCCCGATTCGGCATAATCGGCCATTTCGGAAAGCAGGTATTTGGCATTGTCGCGTTCAGTGACAGGCTTGTCTTTATTGAACTTGTCGAGCTTTTGAATATCGTCGTAGCTATAAAGCAGCAGGCAGTGCCCTTCCAAGCCGTCCCGCCCGGCGCGTCCGGTTTCTTGATAGTAGCCTTCCAGAGACTTGGGTGCATCGTAATGAACGACAAAGCGCACGTCGGGTTTATCGATGCCCATGCCAAAGGCAATGGTGGCTACGATGACATCTACTTCTTCGTTGAGGAAGGCATCTTGGTTGCGCATGCGCACTTCGGAGTCGAGGCCGGCATGGTAAGGCAGCGCTTTAATGTCGTTTACATTGAGCAGCTCGGCTATTTCTTCTACGGTCTTGCGGCTCAGGCAATACACAATGCCGGATTTGCCTTTGTGTTTTTTGATGAAGCGAATCAGTTGCTTTTCGCTTTCTATTTTGGGGCGTACTTCGTAATAAAGGTTGGGGCGGTTGAATGATGACTTAAATACGGTGGCATCTTCAATGCCCAGGTTTTTGATAATGTCTTGCTGTACTTTAGGGGTAGCAGTGGCAGTCAGTGCAATAATGGGCAGTTCGCCAATCTGGTCTATCACGCTTCTTATCTTGCGGTATTCGGGGCGGAAATCATGCCCCCATTCTGAGATACAGTGCGCTTCATCTACTGCAATAAAGGATATTTTGGCTTGCTTGAAAAGCTCCAGGTTTTCTTCCTTACCTAAGGACTCAGGCGCTACGTACAACAGCTTGGTAGTGCCGGCCAATACGCTTTCTCTTACTTGTTGTACTTCCGATTTGGAAAGGGTTGAGTTTAAGAAATGAGCTTCTACGCCTACCGCATTGAGCTGGTCCACTTGGTTTTTCATGAGTGCAATGAGCGGTGAAATAACCAGGGCCGTGCCCTCCATGATAACCGCAGGCAGCTGATAACAGAGCGATTTACCGGCACCTGTGGGCATAATTACGAAAGTATGCTTGCCTGCCAGGAGGTTTTCGATGATTTGCTCTTGGTTGCCGCGGAATTGATTATAACCAAAAATTTCCTTGAGTTTGCTTTTCAGCTGAGTGTTTTTCTGTCCTACCGACATAGTCCCATCTATCCGTTTAATAAGTCCTTATTACAAAGATAAACAAAAAGAAGAGAAGCAGTTGACTGCTTCTCTCTTAGGAATCACGAAACTATAAAAATTTAAAAAAACAGCTTTGTAAGATGTAATTTTTTGCTTAAAAGTAGCTTTGTATGCTGCACTTATACACCAATAAGCATACGTGCGGGGTCTTCAAGCAACTCTTTTACTCTATACAAGAAGCTTACCGATTCGCGGCCGTCGATGATACGGTGGTCATAAGACAGAGCCACGTACATAACCGGTGCTATTTTGACTTCTCCGTTTACTGCAATAGGACGTTCTACGATATTGTGCATTCCCAAAATGGCCGACTGTGGTGCATTGATGATGGGTGTGGACAGCATAGAGCCAAACACGCCGCCATTGGTGATGGTAAAGGTGCCCCCTTGCATTTCTTCTATGCTCAATTTGCCTTCGCGGGCTTTTGTTGCCAAACGTATGATTTCTTTTTCAATTTCATCAAAAGTCATTTGTTCGGCATTCCGTATGACAGGCACCACCAAGCCACGGTCGGTAGAAACGGCAATGGAGATGTCGCAATAGTCGTGATATACGATTTCGTCGCCGTCGATGCGGGCATTCACGGCGGGCCACTCTTGAAGGGCAATGCAGCAAGCCTTGGTAAAGAAGGACATGAAGCCCAAGCCTACGCCGTACTTTTCTTTAAACTTGTCTTTGTATTGCTTGCGCAAGTCCATGATAGGCTGCATGTTCACCTCATTGAAGGTGGTGAGCATGGCTGTTTCGTTTTTCACAGCCACCAAGCGGCGGGCAATGGTTTTGCGCAGCGAAGACATGCGCTGGCGGCGTTCGTTGCGGCTGCCGGCTGCCGGCTTGGCAGGAGCTTCCTCTTGTGCTTTGTTGGCGGCAGTGGGTTTGCTTTCTGTCTTTTTCTCTGCCTTAAGCGCGTCTTCTTTGGTGATGCGTCCGCCCGGTCCGGTCCCTTTCACCTGATCGTAGGGGATTCCTTTTTCATCCAATATCTTTTTGGCTGCGGGCGAGGGGTGGCCTTTAGCATAATCGTTGCCTTGTCCGGCGGTCTCTTGTGCCGGTGCTGAAGTTTTTTCTTCGCTTTGCGGGGCGCCCTCCATCACCTCTATTTTGCAAATCAGGTCGCCTACCTTCAAGGTGTCACCTGCCTTGGCCACATGGCGCAGGATACCGGTAGCTTCGGCCGGCAGTTCGAAAGTGGCTTTGTCGGACTCTATTTCAGCAATAATTTCATCAGTTTGCACAAAGGCGCCGTCTTCTTTGAGCCAGCTGCCCAGTACCACTTCATTGATGGATTCGCCCAGGGGTTGTACTTTCATTTCCACTACCTGCCCGGTGGGTTTGGGGGCATCGGCTGCACTTTCTTTGGCTGCGCTTTCTTGCTTGGCATCACCGGCGGGTTTGTCGCTGCTGCCGGCGGCTTGGGTGTCTATTTTACAAATAACGCCGCCGATGGGTACCGTTTCGCCTTCTTGGGCTACGATATGCAGGATGCCGGAGGCTTCTGCCACTACTTCAAAAGACGCTTTGTCTGACTCAAGCTCGCAAATGAGCTCGTCGGCTTCTACGTAGTCGCCATCTTTTTTATGCCATTGTCCAATGGTTACTTCTGTGATGGATTCACCAAGAGTGGGGACTTTTTGCTCAATCATGCTCATGGTTTTCTGTTGTTTTTATTGTGTATATGCTGTTTGACAGTTGAATGGAAGACTGCCTGTGTTTGATGGCACAGGCAGCCGGATATGCTACTTCACGGGGGCAAAAGCCTTTTCTACAATTTCTTGTTGTTCTTTCACGTGCACTTTGTAGTAGCCGGTCGCCGGTGAGGCGCTGGCTTTACGGCTGATGCCTTCCACAGGTTTGTAGTTGGTAACAATGTAGGTGTAGGCGCCCATGTTGCGGGGTTCTTCTTGCACCCAGCGCAAATGCGCTTTGGGATACTTGGCAAGCACGGCCTCCAGCTGTTTGTGCGGGAAGGGGTAGAGCTGCTCCAGTCGCACAATGGCTACGTCTTTGCGCTCGTGTTCCTGCTGATAGGCTTGCAAGTCGAGGGCTATTTTGCCACTACACAACAATACGGTTGTTACCTTTTTGGGATCGGCATAGGGGTCATCAAGTACTTCAAGGAAGCGGCCGTTTACAAAGTCTTCCACCGGTGAGGCTACCTCTTGACGACGCAAGAGTGATTTGGGTGTCATGATAATCAATGGCTTGCGGAATTCCCAAGCCAGCTGACGGCGCAACACATGGAAGAAGTTGGCTGCTTTGGTAATGTTGCATACCACCATATTCAGCTCGGCACAGAGCTGCAAGAAACGCTCGAGACGGGCAGAAGAGTGTTCAGGTCCTTGCCCTTCGTAACCATGAGGCAGCAGCATCACCAGTCCGTTCATTTGCTGCCATTTGCTTTCGGTGGCAGATATGAACTGGTCTATCATCACTTGGGCGCCGTTGGCAAAGTCGCCAAATTGGGCTTCCCAAAGCACCAAAGCATTGGGATTGGCCATGGAATAGCCAAACTCAAAGCCCAGCACGCCGTATTCCGACAACAAGGAGTTGTAAATACGCAGCTGCTGCTTTTGGTCAGGTACAATATGGTTGAGGCTGAAGTAAGGTTCGTTGGTTTCCGAATCGTGGAGAACGGCATGACGGTGCGAGAAAGTGCCGCGTCGCACGTCTTGCCCGGTAAGGCGCACAATCTTTTCTTCCAACAGAATAGAACCGTAGGCCAACAGTTCGGCAGAAGCCCAGTCAAGCACTTTGTCTTGGAAGAACATGCGCTCGCGCTCGGCAAGCAGTTTTTTGATTTGCTTTAAAGGTTTAAATCCTTCGGGCACCGTGCAAAGTGCTTTGCCTACCTTTTCGATGACTTCGGGCGATACGCCGGTTTCGGGCGACTGCTCAAAGTCTTTTTCGGTGGCTTTGCGCAGCTTCATCCAGTCTTTTTCGAGCTGGAGGTAAGTGTAAGGCAGCGGTTTTTGTTTCACTTCATTGAAGCGGTCATTGAGCAGCTTTTTGAACTCTTGCTCCATCTGCTCTGCCAGCTTGGCATCCAAGCTGCCCTGCTGCTTGAGTTTTTCTATATACACCTCGCGGGGGTTGGGGTGCTTGGCAATGAGATTGTAAAGCTTGGGTTGGGTGAATTTGGGTTCATCGGTTTCGTTGTGCCCATGGCGGCGGTAGCACACCATGTCGATGAAGATATCGCGGTGGAACTTCTGGCGGAATTCGGCGGCAATTTGGGCACAGAATACCACGGCTTCGGGGTCGTCGCCGTTGACGTGCAACACAGGGGCGTCGATTACCTTGGCTACGTCGGTACAGTAAATACTTGAGCGGGCATCGTCGAAGTCAGTGGTAAAGCCCACTTGGTTGTTGATGACGAAGTGGATGGTACCCCCGGTAGTGAAGCCCTCCAGCTGCGACATCTGCGCCACTTCGTAAACAATGCCTTGCCCTGCTATAGCAGCGTCACCATGAATGAGCACCGGCACAACATACTTTTTATCAAAAAACTCCTCATCGATTTGTGCACGCGCATACCCTTCAACGACGGGGTCCACGGCTTCGAGGTGCGAAGGGTTGGGTGCCAAGCGCAGGTTTACTTCTTTGCCGGCGGGCGTTTTGATTTGGCTGGCAAAGCCCATGTGGTATTTTACGTCGCCGTCGCCCATGGTAGAGTCAGGGATAACCGCGCCTTCGAACTCGCTGAATATTTGCTCATAGGTCTTGCCCATGATGTTGGCAAGCACGTTGAGGCGCCCACGGTGTGCCATGCCAATGATGATTTCCTTGGCTTCTAAGTCAGCCAGGCGGTTAATGATGGCATCGAGTGCGGGGATGGTGGTTTCGCCACCTTCCAGCGAGAAGCGTTTTTGTCCGAGGTATTTTGTATGTAAGAAGTTTTCGAATACGACGGCTTCGTTCAGCTTTTGAAGGATGCGCTTTTTGTATTCTATGTCCGGGTTGAAATGAATGGATTCGTATTCTACTTTTTCTTTGAACCACTGCAGAATTTCCGGCTCGCGGATGTACATGTATTCAAAGCCGATGCTTGATGTATAGATTTTCTGCAGGGCGGCGATGATGTCACGCAGCTTGGCACGCCCGATGCCTATTTCCGCGCCTATGTTGAACTCTTTGTCCAGATCTTCTTCGCTAAGGTTGAAGTATTCGAGTTCCAGGATGGCGCGCCGGTCTTTGCGTTCCCTCACCGGGTTGGTTTTGGCTTTGAGGTGTCCCCGGCTCCGGTAGGCATGAATCAGCTGATATACGTTGAGCTCTTTGCTGCTAAGCACGCTTTCGGTGTCGGTGCTTGCCATGCCGTTGCTATGATATTGCAGGGCAAACTCGAAGCCCTCGAAAAAGCGCTGCCAGCTGGTATCAACCGACTGCGGGTCTTGCTTGTATGCTTGATACAAAGACTCGATGTAGTTGCCGTGTGCATTGGCTACATAAGAAAAAGTCTCCATGGGGTTCTCTAATGAGGTTTGGTTTACTAAATACAAAGGTAAGGCTTTGTGTTTAATATGAAAAACCCTTATTCGTTTTAGCAAATATTGTTGATAGAGAGAGTGTTGTGTTTAAGTGGGCAGCCTTTAAAAAAGGATCTTCTGAAAAAAACAAGAAGCCCCCCTGCAGTGTTGCAAGAGGGCTTTTGCATGGTGACTATATGTTTGTTTTGCTTAGGCGTTGACTTTGTTGCGCATCAGAATGCCTACTTTCTCGATGAGGTCAGCAATGCGGTTGGAGTAACCGAACTCATTATCATACCAACCTACAACCTTTACCAGGCGTCCGTTTACGCTGGTCAAACCGGCATCGAAGATGCAGGAGTGCGGGTTGCCTACAATGTCGATAGACACGATGGGGTCTTCGGTATATGCCAAGATGCCTTTCAGTGCACCTTCGGCTGCCTCTTTCATCGCTTTATTGATGCTTTCTTTGTCGGCATCTTTTTTCAATACTACGGTCAGGTCGGTTACCGAGCCATCAGGAATGGGCACCCGCATGGCGATGCCATCCAGCTTGCCTTTCAGCTGAGGCAATACCAAGCCTACGGCTTTGGCGGCACCGGTGCTGGTAGGTACTATAGAGTAAGCAGCAGCACGTGCACGGCGCAGGTCTTTGTGCGGCGCATCTTGCAGGCGCTGGTCGGCAGTATAGGCGTGTACGGTGGTCATGTAACCGCTTTCGATGCCGAACACTTCGTCGAGTACCTTGGCCATGGGTGCCAGGCAGTTGGTGGTGCAAGATGCATTGGATACGATGAGTTCCTCGCCGGTCAGGATATCGTCATTTACGCCCAGCACGACAGTAGGCACTTTGTCGGGCGACTTGGTGGGTGCTGAAAGAATCACGCGCTTGGCACCGGCAGCAATGTGACCATGTGCGCTGTCGTAATCCAAGAAGCGGCCGGTAGATTCCAGCACTACGTCTATGCCCAGCTCGCCCCAAGGCAGCTTGGCAGGTTCTTTCTCGGCATATACTTTAATAAGGGTGCCGTTGACAACGATACCTTCGGCGTGGGCTTCTACCGTGCCGGGGAACTGCCCGTGCACAGAATCATATTTCAGCAGATGCGCCAGGGTTGCGCTATCCGTAAGGTCGTTGATGGCTACAACCTCTACGTTCTCTTTTTGCAGCATGGCACGGAACGACAGACGCCCGATGCGCCCAAAGCCGTTGATGGCTACTTTTAGTTTATTTGACATGGCAACGCTTAGGTTTGATAAGTGAAACTTATGGTGTTGTACTCTCGGTACGACGCTGCAATATTACAAAATATATATTGATATATGAAGCCAAGCTTCTGTGGGGCAGCCATGAAAGTGAAAAAGAAAAAAATAAAAATAGAAATAAAAAAAGCATCTTAATTGTTACAATTAAAAGCATCCTTATATCTTTGTTGAACAGATTTTGTTTTTCTTTACAAAACAATTGAATATGAAAGACATTATAAAGCTTTATGAAATCGTGGAAAATAAAACCCTGCAGAATCTGCCGGTGTTGAATTTTGAAAAGAAAAATAAAGAAGAAGAACTTCTTTTGCATATTAAGCAGGGCGACTTTCGTACCGACGACGAAGCAGCCGCCGGGATGTATGGCACCGACGGTAAAGACGTCAGGTACAAATCTTTGAAATACAGACTTAAGCAGAAATTGCTTAATCATCTATATTTCATCGATTTGGAGAGGATAGGCGTGAAGCCCCGTTGGAAGAATGAGCTTTCATTGTGGGAAACCCTTCTCAAAGCCCGCATACTCATGGAAGAGGGCTATGCAAAGATGGGAGAGAAGGTGTTGCGCAAGGCACTGTTGCATGCAGAAGAAAATGCCTTTACGCAGATAGCCTATCTGATTGCCAACTTTTTGATAGACTATTATATACAGGAGCATAACTTTCCTGCTTACCGCCAGATGCAATCTTTGATTGAGCGTTTACGGGAGCAACGAAACATAGAAGAAGAGGCGCAAGATGCTTATCGTCTGGCAATGGCTACTTTGCGCAAGTCTTATTTCTCACGTACACGTTTCATGGAGGAAGCCCGGGGGATTGCCGCTTCCTTGCGCAGCATATGGGAGCAAACGGGCAATTACAATGTATTTGAGCTTTACTATGGACTGCAAGTGGCTATCTACCGTTACAAAGGGGAGTATGAAAGCATGCTTGAGTTTCTGAAAGAGGTGGATGCCATACAGAGTGAACACATCATCTTTTCGTACCGTTTCGACCTATGGTATCACCGCACTTTGGAATTGGAAGCTTGCCTGAATACCTTCCGTATAGAGGAGGGCTTAAACCTTGCCAAGCGTTATGCCCCCCTGTTTCCGCAAGCATCTGAAAGCTGGTTCGATTTTCATGCGGTTTATGTGCGATTGGCTTGCTTTGCCGGCGATTACGAAGGGGCTGAAAAGCTGATTTATGCCGCTTTCAATAATGAATATATGCAACAGCTGCCCCAAGAAAGCAGGCGTATGTGGGAACTGATGGCTGCTTATCTGGCGTATATCACCGGCGACAAACGTCTGCATCATCTCTTTGATGTGGAGACCTACTATAAACGCTTGCCTGATTATGACCGTCACCAGTTGACCTTTCACGTGCCGCTTTTAATCTTGCAAATAGCCTACGCGGTGCGTATGCAAGACTACGAAGCGGTGCAGGAGCGGGTTGCCCTGTTGCAAAAATACACCAACCGTAACCTGCGCGCCAACATTTCGCCGCGTACCCGTCTTTTTTTCCGGGCGCTTAAAATCATGCTTGACAACGACTTCAAACAGAAAAGCAGCCGCAATAAAGGAAGATACACCCAAAAACAGCTTTCAGAATGGCAAGGCGAGCCGGGAGAAGACTACTTCGGCGAGTGGGAAATCATTCCTTATCAGGTGTTGTGGGACGCCATGACCATGGACCTTGTGCGTGAGCCTCTGGGAAAACGTGGCAGACCCAAGAAGAAAAAAACAGAGAAGTAGGTGCGCTTTTGCACTTGTTTTTCTATTTTCCCAATCCAATCATACAGGCAAAACTGCCGCTGTGGCTACTTGTTTTGATGATTTGAATATAAATTCTGAAATTTACGCTACATACCTTGTATATATTTTGCGCGTATTATGGATAAAGAGTCAAATCTTTTGCTTTCGGTAAAAAACCTTCGTGTTGAGTTTACTTCCGAGAAAGGGAGTTTTCTGGCGGTTGACAATGTGTCGTTCGATTTGGAGAAGGGAAGCACCTTGAGTATCGTGGGAGAGTCGGGTTCCGGCAAGTCAGTGACCTCATTGGCTATTATGGGCTTGCTGGCATCCAATGCCAAGGTGAGTGGTGAGATATGGTTCAATTCCAATAGCTTGGGGTGGGTGGATTTGCTGAGCCTGTCCCCAAAACAAATGCGCTCGATTCGAGGGGGGGAAATAGCCATGGTCTTTCAGGAGCCCATGACTTCGCTCAACCCCGTGATGACCTGCGGGGACCAGGTGATGGAAGCCATCCGCCTGCATCGCCCCGACTTGAGCAAGGAGGAGGCGCGCCAGCTGGTGTTTCGTAAGTTCCGCGATGTGCATCTGGATAGTCGCGATGAAGGCGACAGCGACGAAGCTGCCATGGCGCAACTCGAAAAAATCTATCACTCTTTTCCGCATCAACTGTCCGGGGGGCAGAAACAAAGAGTCATGATTGCCATGGCTTTGGCTTGCGACCCGGAGCTTATTATCGCCGATGAGCCTACCACCGCCTTAGATGTGAGTACCCAGCGAGCCATTCTCGATATTTTTCAAGAGTTGACCTGCCGGGAAGATATATCGGTTTTGTTCATCAGCCATGACTTGGGGGTGGTTGCCGAAGTGTCGGACCGCGTGATGGTGATGTATCGAGGCAAGCAGCGCGAACTGGAAGATGTGCTCACTATCTTCGACAACCCGAAAGACCCTTATACGCGAGGTCTTTTCTCTTGCCGCCCACGGGTGGATTTGAGTTTCCTGGATACCTCCGTTACACGCCTGACGCGCCTGCCCACCATTGCAGATTTCATTGAGGTGGATGCCCAAGGCAATGTGAAAGCCAAAAAGGTGGATAACATAGGTATTGGCGAAACCATCTTTTCGATGATAGACATTGAAGAAGAGTTATCGCAAAGCGAACAGCCCGAGCCGCCCTTGCCTGTGCTTAAAGTGGAAGGGCTGACCAAGACCTTCTGGGTGAAAAAGAAAGACAAAAGGGGCAAGGAACGCTTCGTTGCCGTTGACAATGTGAGTTTCGAAGTCTTCAAGGGAGAGACCGTCGGTTTGGTGGGCGAGTCGGGATGTGGCAAATCTACTTTGAGCCGCCTGATTCTACGCCTTCTGGAAGCCGATGGTGGGCGTGTGGAGTTTGGAGTGCGTACCGGAGACGGAAGCATGCACTATCATGACCTTTTTGCGTTGAGTGAGCGCGCCATGCGTCCCCTGCGGCGTTATATGCAGATTGTTTTCCAAGACCCCTTTGCTTCGCTCAATCCGCGCATGAGTATAGGCGAGATATTGACCGAGCCCATGCGCCTGTTTAAACTATATGGAAGCGCCAAAGAGCAAAAAGAGCGTGCCTTTAAACTCTTGGAAGACGTGGGCTTGGACCCCCGCCATGTCTTTCACCGCTACCCTCACGAGTTTTCGGGAGGACAGCGCCAGCGCATTTGCATTGCACGGGCTTTGGCTACCGACCCTCAATTTATTATCTTTGACGAATCGGTGTCTGCCTTGGATGTGTCGGTACAAGCCGAAGTGCTGAATCTTATCAACGAACTGAAAGAACAATATCATTTTTCGTCTATCTTTATTTCCCACGACCTTGCCGTCATTCGTTTTATTGCCGACCGGGTGATGGTCATGAAGGATGGCAAGATTATTGAGACAGGAGATAATCGACAGATTTTTGAAAACCCCTCGCATCCTTATACCCGGGCACTTTTGGATGCCATACCCAAAGGTGATATTATTGCCATCAGGAAGAATATTGAAGAAAGAACTTCGATTCGCGGCAGCCGTACCCACAGCACCCCATGAAAACGACGCAGGATGAGTAAAATAAACAATCCACTTCCCACCTAAACAAAGAAAAAGCGAACTGCCCGGCAGGCTCTTATTGCGCCGGGGAGTACCCATCTTTTTTACTTTGTGTTTTAAATGAATGAAATCAATGACTATGACAAGAAAGAAGAAAAAAATAAAAGCAAAGCTTGTTACCAAGCGCAAAAGAAAAAACAAAGCCACAGTTGACATAAAGCAACTGAAAGAACAGATATTAAAAGTGATGGAAGAGCCTTTGAAACATGGCTATTCCATACGTACCATCATGCGTAAGCTGCATGCCGAAGGCAAAAAAAGCAAACGGGCAGTGATGCAGGCAGTCGAAGAACTGCTCGATGAAGGACATCTGTATTTTACATCCGACGGGCGCATGCGTTCGGCGCTGGAGCGCCAGAATGTGCTCGTGGGGGTGGTGGACCAATCCAGCCCTTACTACGCTTTTGTAGTACCCAAAGACCCGGCACTGCCCGACGTGTGGGTATCGGTCGAAGACCTGAATACCGCCTTCGATGGCGATGTGGTGAAAGTCGCTTATTTCGATTCGGAGAAGGGGCTGAACCCCGAAGGCAAAGTACTGGAAATCCTGGAACGGAAGCACAACCGCATCGTCGGGCGCTTGACCATAGACCGTTCCGGTGAGTTTGGTTTTGTGGAGCCCGACAGCCGCCGTTATTACATGGACATCTTTGTGCCGAAAGAATCGTTGCACGGGGCTCAAACCGACGACAAGGTGATTGTGGAGATAGTGAAATGGCCCAAGAACGGCAAAAAACCCGTGGGAAAGGTCGTGAGCATATTGGGCAAAGCCGGTGACCACAATACCGAAATGCATGCCATCATGGCAGAGTATAATTTGCCTTATGAGTTTCCTAAGAGGGTAGAACAGGCAGCCGAAAAGATATCTGCCAAAATACCGAAAGCCGAAATTGCCCGGCGGCGCGATTTCCGTGGCATCCCTACTTTTACCATAGACCCCGAAGATGCCAAAGACTTTGACGATGCCCTTTCTATTCGCAAGCTGGAGAATGGAAACTGGGAAGTGGGCGTACACATTGCCGACGTCACCTACTATGTGAAGCCGGGTTCTGTTTTGGACAAAGAAGCTTTTCAGCGCGCCACTTCCGTGTATTTGGTGGACCGGGTGGTGCCCATGCTGCCCGAACGCCTTTCCAATGACCTGTGTTCTTTACGCCCACATGAAGACCGTCTCACTTTTTCGGCAGTTTTTGAAGTGGACAAGAACGCCCGTGTGCTCAACAGCTGGTTTGGCAGAACCATCATCCATTCGCAGCGCCGCTTCACCTACGAAGAAGCACAAGAGCGCATAGAAACGGGCAAAGGCGACTTTGCCGGAAAGATACGCACACTCAACCGCCTGGCAAAAATACTGCGCAAACGCCGTTTTGAGCATGGCGCCATCAGCTTCGAGACCGTAGAGGTGCGCTTCCGCCTGGCACAAGACGGCACCCCGCTGGAGGTGGTACCCAAAATACGCAAAGACGCGCACAAGATGATAGAAGAATGGATGCTGCTTGCCAACCGCAAAGTGGCAGAGTTTGTCTATAATCTGAAAAAGAAAGAGCCGCGTTTGACTATGGTGTACCGGGTACACGAACCGCCGGTCGAAGACCGTCTCGAAACCTTTGCCAAGTTTATTGCCAAATTCGGATATAAGCTCGACACCAGCGACCCGCGGCGTTTGGCGCAATCCTACAATGCCCTGACCGAAGCCGTAGAAGGCAAACCGGAGCAAAACTTTATTGAATCGCTGGCTATTCGCACCATGTCGAAAGCCAGATATACCACTGAGCCTTTGGGTCACTTTGGCTTGGCTTTCGACCATTACACCCATTTTACTTCACCCATTCGCCGCTACCCCGACATGATGGTACACCGCCTGCTGTGGCACTATTTGCACAAGGGGCAATCGGTCAATAAAGAAGAATACGAGTCGTATTGCGAGCATGCTTCCGAAATGGAGCGTCGTGCCGAAGAGGCAGAGCGTGCTTCCATTAAATACAAGCAGGTGGAATTTATGCAGAACCGTACCGACGAGGTCTTTGACGGCATTGTGACGGGAGTAACCGAACACGGGGTGTATGTGGAAATTGTGCAAACCAAGTGCGAAGGACGGGTGGCAATGAGCGACCTGCAAGGAGACTATTACGAGTTGGACCACGAAAACTACCGTCTGGTAGGGCGTAAAACCAAACGCATCATAGCCTTTGGCGACAAGGTGAAAGTAAAGGTGAAAGCCACCAGCTTGGCAGCCCGTACCATAGACCTGTTGTTGGTGGAATAAGACAAGCAAAAAATGTGCCTTTGATTGAAAAATGTGGAGCTTCCCGCTGGAAGTATCCGCATTTTTTTTTAACTTTAACTACTTCAATCTTAAAGTGAAGCAGGGGTTATGCAAAAATTAGACCTGAAACAGATACAGACGCAAAAGCTTTCGCCTCAACAGATACAATACATCAAGCTGTTGCAAATCCCCAGTGTGGAACTGGAGGCAAGAGTACAGGAAGAATTGGCATCCAATCCACTGCTTGAAGAGGGCAGCCCGGAAGAAGACCCTTACAATTTCGAGGCGGAAGAAGAAAATTATGAATCCGAAGAGCTGGAAGATGTGCAGGAAGAAATCAGCATAGAAGAGTATCTCGAGCACGAAGACGTAAAGAATGGCTACAGTTCGGATTACTCGAACTATTCACCGGATGATGACGATGACAAAGAGGTGCCCATCGTCAGCAGCGCCTCTTTGCTCGAAAGCCTCGAGCGTCAAATAGGCTTCTTGGATTTGGACGAAAAACAACAAATCATAGCCCGGCAAATCATAGGCAGCCTCGATAGCGACGGCTACTTGCGGCGTGACTTGAAAGGGCTGCGCTATGACCTGATGCTTACGCAAAACGTGGCAGTGACGGAACAAGAGATAGAAGAGGTGCTCAAAAAGGTGCAGCGTTGCGACCCGCCCGGCATCGCTGCCCGTGACTTGAAAGAGTGCCTGATGATTCAACTGGAGCGCAAGCTGGAGGAAGAGTTTCTTACCGAAGAAGAACAACAACACGTACATAACGCGCTGTTAATATTGCGCAAATGTTTCAACGAATTCAAAAAGAAACACTACGATAAGATACAAAGCAAGCTGAACCTTAGCGATGAAGCGTTGCGCGAAGCCGTCCATTTGATTACCAAACTGAACCCCAAGCCGGGTGAGGTGTCGGGTAATTCTTTCGTACGCAACCAATACATCATTCCGGATTTTATTGTAAAAAACCGCAACGGACAGCTCGAAGTAAGCCTGAACTCAAAAAATGCCCCGGAACTGCGCATCAACCGGGTGTATGCCGAGATGCTGCAGCAATACGACAACAGCGACAAAAAAGACAAAAAGCTGAAAGAAACCATTTCGTTTGTGAAACAAAAGCTTGACTCTGCCAAGTGGTTCATCGATGCCATCAAACAGCGGCAAGATACCCTGTTGCGCACCATGAATGCTATTGTAGAGCATCAAAAGGAGTTCTTTTTAGAAGGCGACGAGTCGAAGCTAAAACCCATGATTTTGAAAGATATTGCCGATAAAATAGGCATGGATATATCGACGGTCTCGCGCGTGGCAAGCAGCAAAACCGTGCAAACCGACTTCGGCATTTACCCTCTGAAATACTTCTTCTCGGAAGGCATAGAAACCAAAGATGGGGGCGAAGCCAGCAGCCGTGAGGTCAAGCATGTGTTGAAAGAGTTGGTGGACAACGAAGACAAAAGCGCCCCTTACTCCGACGAGAAACTTGAGCAACTGCTCAAAGAGCGAGGTTATAAGATAGCACGCCGTACGGTAGCCAAGTACCGCGAGCAATTGGGGATTCCTGTGGCACGCTTGCGCAAAGAACTGTAGTTTGCATGAAACGACCCCGCTGGGCTTGGATACTGTCAGTGCTTTTTCATCCCTTGTGGGTGCCGTGGCTGATGCTTTTCGTAGTGCTGCATTTTTATGCTTCCTCGTTTTTTTTATGGAGCAAACAGCTGCCGGCACTGCTTCTGAGGCTGTCAGCCATCTGCTGGCTCCTGTTGCCTGCCGTTTTATTGTTTCTCTTTAAACAAGCGCGCATCATCAAAACATGGGAGATGGAACAAGCCCGCGAACGGCGCTTGCCCCTGCTTTGTTTGTTGGCGGTATATATTCTTTCGGCTTGGGCTATGCACTTCTGGGAGCTGGATGCCCGTCTGCAAGCCTTGCCGGCAGGAGTAGCGCTTGGTTTGCTCTTGGCTTTCTTGCTCAACGAGTTATCCAAGATAAGCCTGCATACTTTGGCATTGGGCGGCGCTACCGCTTTTTTTGCTGCTTTGGCTTATCACACACACCGTACGGCATGGCTATTCCCCTTGATTGCTTCCATTTGGGCAAGCGGCTGGGTTTATGCCGCCCGTTTGGAACTCGATGCCCATTCGCACATGCAGCTTATGGGTGGGTACGGGACAGGCATGGTGGCTATGTGGGCAACCTATTGCTATACGGCTTGTGGTTTGTGAGTGCTTGACCGCATCACATGCTAAGCACTATCAACTCAAAGCGCCGGTTTTTGGCACGCCCTTCCTCGGTTTTATTGTCGGCTATGGGCTGCGACTCACCGTACCCTTTGGTAACAAAGCGGTCAGGCGACATGCCTTTCTGAAGCAGATATTCTTTTACGGCATTGGCACGCTTGCGCGACAACTCAAGGTTATAAGCTGCCGAACCGCGGTCGTCGGTATGACCGGCAATTTCAACGATAACGGTGGGGTTCTCTTTCAGCAGCTTGTAAATGCGGTCTATTTCACGCTTTGCATCTTCGTTCAACTCCCAGCTGTTATACTCAAAAGTGATGTTGCTAAGCGGTATTTTGGCGCCTACTTTTAAGCCTGTCATCTTTACATCCAGTTTGGGCTTGGCTTCTGCCTGTGGCAAATCCTTGGCAGCCGAAGCCACAAACTTGCGCGCATAGAAAAGGTAGTTGTTGGGGTTTTTTACTTCTATTTCATACTCGTCGCCTTCACGTAATTTGACCAGGTAGCGGCCATTTTGAGCGTCTTCGGGGCTAAGCTCTATGACCTCATCCCGGTTACGGTTGGTAAGCACCACGCCGAAGTCAAGGGCTTCGCCCGAGGCAATATCTTGAATATTGATTTCGTACTCTACTTTCTTTGGTGTAAGCGGAATACGGTAAACCAAGTTGAAGGTGTCGAGGCGGTTGGCGTCAATGGTAATGGTGGTGTCTTCGAACTGAGGTTCGGAAATGCGTATGTTGTATAGCTTCTTGACAGGGAGGTCCAGTGACAGGCGTCCCCCGGTGGCTTTTTGGCTTGCAATCGTTTGGCTTGCCAGCACGTCGCGTACTTCCACGCGAGCCTCTACGGGCGAACCCAGCTCTTTGTCTTGAATGATAAACTCGGTAGAGAAGGTGCTGATGCCCAAATCCGGAATCACCGGAGAAGTATCTTCAAGCACTTGGGCATGGCTTTTCATACTCATGAGGCTGATGCTTGCACAAAGAAAAATATACGAAAGCTTTTTCATTTTCTGCATGATTTGTTCAATACCGGGAGTTAAAACCGAAAGGTGAGGCGTAGTGCCGGCACAAATTGTCGCTGATAGGTAGCCTGTGGCACAATGCCCGCTTCTATATCCATTTTTTCATTAAGTTTTTTGAGATGGTGCTTGTCCACACGGTTGCGTAGCCCACGAAAGAAGACACGCGCCACATCGCCGCCCCAAATCGCGGCACTTACGACTGCCAACCCACTGGCAAGCAGCAACTGCTGGTTGGCTTGGTCGTAGAGCGAGGCGGCTTGGTCCGGGCGGGTAGCTTGCAAATAATCGTCATAAGAAGCCTTGGCTGCGTTATATTGCCAGATGGCAGCACCGGCTGCTCCGTAGGCTAAAAGCGTGGTAACCACCCAGCGGTATTTCCATTTCCACCACTTGTAATAGCGCACTTTGGGGTTGCCCAAGCCGGGTACTACCAGCGAATAAAGCGCTGCCCCTTCGTTTTTCAGATTCAGTACGCTGGGTTCGTAGCGGGCTTTTATTTTAAACTGTATGTTCTTGCCATCGAAGTCGGGGGCTTCTTTTTCATAATACCATATGATGCGCTTATCGCCGGCAAGCACGCGTCGCCCGATATGCCCGCGCACCTCTTTCAATGGTCCTTGAAATGTTCTACCGCTGTCGTTAGAGTAGTATAATTCGGTGTGAAATTCATAGCGAATGCTGCCGTCTTCCAAGGTGTAAGGCAAAATCACCTTCCCCTCCTTACGGTTCACTACAATTTGTTCATCCCGTAAATCCAGCTTTTGCCCAAGCAGCACATATGGCAGGCATAAGAGTACCGGAAATGACAGTTGTATGAGCGTTTTCATAAGTCACGATGAAAATAAGTTGAAAAATATATACTAAATTCAAGCATAAATTTAACAAAATGCAACTGAATGATGATGGACGGTGTACGTTTTATGCGCACTTTCTTTATGAAACGGCAAGGATGGATATTGCTTTTTAGCTTTTTATGTTTTGCACAGCTTGTAAAAGCACAGCAAGATTTTCCCCGGCTCTATGAGTCGATGCTTGCCGCCTACAATGCCGGCGACACACAGCGGGCAGCTTCATTGGCAGACAGCTTGCGTGCCATAGCGCCACAAGCGCTGCAAAACAAGCCGGAACAACTGGCGGCGCTTTATCAGAATATGGCTGTGATTTATACACGGGCGCAACGCTTGCCTGATGCCGAGACGATGTATCAAGCTTCTATGGAGCTGCGAAAGACCCAAGACCTGCCATCTTATTTTTCTACTGCCTTTCAACTGGCGGCACTTTACGTGGCACAAGGCAAGCATGCCGAAGCAGAGCAGCTTTATGCCGGAGTAGTGGCGCTGAGTGAACAACAGGAACAGTTGACCTTGTATTATCCGGTGGCACTGGCTTATTTGGGGCAGCTGGCCATACGAAAAGCAGCATGGCAGGAGGCAAATGCTTACCTTGCCAAGGCAGATAGCCTGTTTCAACAGGCACAGCTTACCAACCGCCCTGAATATGCCTATGTATTGGTAGGCAAGGGGCATTTGTTGGTAGAACAGGGCAATTACACGGAAGCCAAGCCGCTGCTACAAGCAGGCTTGCAGCTGGCGCAGGCAGGCAAGGTGGCAGACTTGCAGCGTCAGGCGCTCTTAGATTTGGCTTTGATAGCCGAAGAAGAAGGGCAAACTGCACAAGCAATTGAACAGCTGGAAGCATTGCAGCGCATGACAACCCGGAATACTGTAGAGGCAATAGCGTCTTCTGTAGCTTTAGGACGCCTTTATGTAAAAACCGGCAATTATGAGCAAGCAGAAACACAGCTGCGTAATGTGCAGGGAGCTATAGAAGCGCTACCCACGTTGTTACCCGATTATTACCAAGCATGGGCCATGTTGGCAGCTGCCCGGCAAGAATACACCCAAGCACTTACTTTTTTGAGCAAAATAGAAAGCGTTTCAAAAGAAGATGCCCCGGTACAAGAACGCCTGACTTTACTGTATAACCGGATACAGATAGAGCGGGCCTTGGCGCGCTGGGTAGATGCCATGCAACACTTGGAAGAGTTCATCCGCCTGATGGAAACAAATAATAAGCGGCAATCGCCTTTATACGCGCGAGCATATCTTCTGTGGGGCGAAATACTGGAAGAAGGCCTTTCGGACTACGAAGCCGCCGCCGAGAAATACCGATTGGCGATGGAGAGCTGGGAGCGGATTCATGGAGCCAAGACACTCTCGTATTGGCTGACTGCTGCGGACTACGCACGGGCTTTGATGCTCTCCGGGCAATACCGTAAAGCAATAGATGAGTACGAGCGCCTATTGCCCGGTTTAGAAGAGCTGCTGGGCCCGGAAGCGCAAGCCTACGCAGAAGTGCTTTCGAACTATGCCAATGTGCTTTATGAAACCGGCGACTACAATAAGGCAGAGGAATACTATCAGCAGGCAATAGAGATTTACAAGAAGAACTTTGCTGCCGGAGACCCCGCCTACATTGCGGTGGTGCGCAACTTGGCTGCTGTTTACGCCAACCGTGGTCTATATGGACTTGCCGAAGCTCTCTACGTGGAAGCCATGACCGAGGCTGCCATGAGTTTGGGTGAAGAGCACCCCTTTTATTTGGACTTGCGGGAAGCCTACGCACTACTTTTGCAAAGCATAGGTTATTATGACACGGCGGAGCAAATGCTGACACAGAACCTGAGCATTCGCCGCCGTCTTTTGGGTGAAGAACACTTGGCAGTGGCCGAAACATATCTTCACTTGGGGGCGCTCAACTACCTGATGGGAAGCTATGTAGAAGCCGAAGAGGTGCTTAACAAGGCACGCACGCTTTATGAGCGCCAAAATGCCAAAGAGATAGCAGAGTACACGGATGTTCTTTACTTTTTGGCGAAAACCCTCAATAAGATGGGGCGTACCAAAGAGGCCATCGAAGCTCTGCAGCAGTGTTTGGCACTGAGGGAGCGTATCGTGGGGCCGGAACACCCCGACTATGCCCTGGCACTAAATGCCTTGGCTGCTTATCATGAGCAAGTGGGCAACTATACCGAAGCGCAAGAGCTATACCGCTGGGCATTGGATATCCTCCGGGCCAAAGGAGAGTATAACCCCGAATACATCGGGGTGTCGGAGCGCTTGGCCAATCTCTACAAAAAGCAGCGAAAGCTGCAAGAAGCTATCGACCTGCTGAAAAAAGCATATGATGCCCGCTTGACGCTCTACGGGAAGGTGCATCCGGCAACGGCTGCCTCTGCTAATAACCTGGCCATTTTGCTCGAAAGTGCAGGCAAGCCGGCCGAGGCCTTGAACTACTATACAGAGGCACTACAAGCGTTTGAGCAGACAGTAGGTACACAACACCCCGATTACATCACGACGCTCAACAACTTGGCTATCCTGCATGACGAGCAAAAGAACTATGCACAAGCTGCTCAATACTACGAACGAAGCGTGGATGTCTTGGGCAACTTCATAGAGGAGATATTCCCCGGTTTGAGTGAAAAGGAAAAACGCTCTTTCTATTACAAGTATCGCCCATTTTATGAGAATTTCTTCTTCTTTGTCGTGAAGCATGCTACCGAAAAACCGGAAGCCGCATTGAGCCAACGTTTGCTGCTGAAAGCCTACAATCTGCAGATGCAGCTCAAAGGTATTTTATTGAGCACTACCGGACGCCTGCGCCTGTTGATGGAAAACACGACGGACGAAGCGCTTAAACAAACCTACCGCCAATGGCAAGCGTTGCGCGAGCTGATTGCCAATATATACACGGAAGGGCTTCAGGCTGCCCGGGAAAGGGGCGTCAACATAGAGGAGCTCGAACAGGAGGCCAACCGTTTGGAAAAGATCCTTTCTCAACGCTCTTCTGAATTCGTTACCACTAATCAGCGGCAGCAATATAATTTCCGTGCTTTGGCAGCTTCCTTAAAGCCGGGGGAGGCGGCTATGGAGCTGATTCGTATTGAACCGCAGCCGGATAGCGTGTACTATATCGGCTTGATTGCCCGCCCGCAAGCAACTGTCCCGGACTGGTTCATACTTACCGAAGGGAGTAATATAGAACGGCATGTGAATTACCACCGGAATGCCGTGAAGTTTAAACTCGCCGACCGCCGGAGTTATGCCGTTATGTGGGCACCCATCAAACCCCATTTGCAGGGAGTGCGCCGTCTGTATTTCTCTGCCGACGGGGCTTACTACCAAATCAACCCCTACGCCCTGTATGATGCGGCACAAGACCGTTACGTGATTGATGAGGTAGAGATTGTATTGGTGTCCAATACCAAATATCTCATCAACATGAGCGAAGACAGAGCAGTAAAGAGAAAGGCAGTGTTGGTAGGCAACCCTACTTATCAGATAGACCCATCGCTGGGAATAGAAGCTTCGGCCGTTGACTTGGATAATCAAGAGAGCTATTGGCTTGCCGGGGCGCGTTTCACACCCTTGCCCGGCACGGAAGTAGAAGTAAATCAAATTGCAGATTTATTGAAGAAGGCTTCTTGGGATGTAGAAGTATTTAAAGGGGCAGAGGCGCGTGAAGAATACATCAAAACCATCGATAAGCCGGGAATCCTGCATATTGCCACCCACGGCTTTTTTATTCCTTCGTCCAAGGACGAGGTGCAGCCCGGACGTTTCATCAGCCGCGAAGCTTTTGAAGAAGACCCTGTGGATCCTATGCTGCGCTCCGGTTTGGTGCTTGCCGGTGTTACCGACTATTTTAACGGACGCCGCGAAGGGCGACGTGATGATGGTGTGTTGACAGCCTATGAGGCAGCTCACTTGGATTTGTCGCAAACGCAATTGGTTGTATTATCAGCCTGTGAAACCGGTTTGGGTAAAGTGCAAAACGGCGAGGGCGTATACGGACTACAACGTGCTTTCTTGCTTTCGGGGGCCAACTATTTGGTGATGAGCCTTTGGCGGGTCGATGATGCCGCCACGCAGCAACTCATGAGTCGTTTTTACCATTATTTGGTAGAAGGGAAAGAGCCGCCGGCTGCTTTTAAACAAGCTCAGATAGAGCTGCGGGAAAAGTACCGGCACCCTTACTTCTGGGCTGCTTTTGTGTTGATAGAGCAATAAGGCGCGGCAATAAGCATGGAGTTCATTATCTTTGTACCCCTTAACCTCAAGCAGCGCTTGAGCGTACAGGCAAAAAAGGTATTGACCATCAGCAAGAAGAGTGTAGTACGATGAACAGAAGAACATTCCTGAAGCAAGCGCTCATTGCCGGCGGTGTGGCGGCAGTGGCTCCTTTTGAACTGTTGGCAGGGCGCCCACAGGCTACCCGCCTTACCATCCTGCATACCAACGATATGCATTCGCGCATCGAGCCCTTTCCTTTGTCGGCACCACAGCACGCCGGCGAAGGAGGTATGGCACGCCGGGCAGCTCTTATCAAGCAAATACGCAGCGAAAACCCGCATGTGCTTCTGCTTGACAGCGGCGATATTTTCCAAGGTACACCTTATTTCAACTTCTTTGGGGGCGAATTGGAATTTAAGCTCATGAGCGAAATGGGCTATGATGCCGCCACGCTCGGAAATCACGACTTCGACAATGGCTTGGAAGGCCTGTTGAAGATGCTACCTCATGCCCGCTTTCCTTTCTTGACCGCCAACTATGACTTTAGCCGCACCCCGCTGCATGGCAAAACCAAGCCCTATCAGGTGTTTGAAAGGGGCGGCATTCGCATCGGCGTGTTTGGCATAGGCATTGAGCTGAAAGGCTTGGTCAATGAGCGTTTGTATGGCAAAACACGTTATTTGGACCCTGTGGGCGTGGCACGCGAGATGGTCAAAACCCTGCGCAAAGATGAAAAGTGCGATTTGGTGATTTGCCTTTCGCATTTGGGCTTTCTTTATTCTAATGGAAAGATATCGGATGTGCTGCTGGCAAGCAAAGTGCCGGGCATTGACATTATCTTGGGCGGGCACACGCATACCTTTATGCAAGAGCCATATAAAATGCGCCATGCCGACGGAAACTACACCATCATTCATCAAGTAGGATGGGCAGGGGTGCGCTTGGGGCGTATCGACCTGGTGATTGAAAACGGAAAAAAACGGATGGTGTCGGCACGCGCCCTGCCCATCAGCGCCGGCCGTGTATAATGTAGTGGTTGGGGATTTGCCCTTTTTTTAACAACTTTGCAGCCCTTTTTGAGTTCTGTTTATGGTTATTCCAGGTACTAAGCATAGCCCTTATGATTATATGAGTGTTCGTGATGCAACAACGATATGGAACCAGTGTCTTAAGGTCATTCGCCAAGAGGTGGATGAAGAGCAATTTAAGACATGGTTCTCGCCTATCGTGCCATTGCATCTGGAGGGCAATACCTTAACCATTCAGGTCCCCAGCCTTTTTTTCTATGAGTGGATAGAAGAGCACTATGTGCATGCCTTGCGCAAGGCCATTGTGCAAGTGCTGGGCAAAGGGGGGCGCCTCGATTACTCGGTGGTGGTCGATAGGGGCGATGCTTCCCACCATCCGTTGGCAATGAATATTCCCACCGCCAAAACCGGCAACGGAAATGGCAACACGCCCCGGCAAAAACAACCGGAGAGTGTGCCCCCGGGGCAGCGCCAAGTGGCTACTTCTTTGCGTCCCAAGCGAAAAGGTAAGAAAATACCGGAGGAGTATAAGCCCCTGCTCGAAGAAACCGAACTGAATCCACACTATACTTTCGATAACTTCATAGAAGGCGACTGTAACCGTTTGGCGCGCTCGGCCGCTTTTGCCGTAGCGCAAAAGCCGGGGGTTACCTCTTTCAACCCCTTGATGATATACGGGGGCGTAGGGCTGGGTAAAACCCATCTGGTGCAGGCTATAGGCAATCATATACGCAAGACACAGGAGGAGAAGATTGTGGTGTATGTCTCTTCCGAAAAGTTTACCAGCCAGTTTATAGAAGAGCTCAAAAACAACAACTTGCAGTTCTTGACCAACTTTTACTTGCTCATCGATGTATTGATTATTGATGATGTGCAGTTTTTGTCGGGCAAGGAAAAGACACAAGAGCTGTTTTTCCATGTGTTCAACCATTTGCATCAGAAGGGCAAACAGATAGTGATGACCAGTGACCGCCCCCCACGCGAGCTGAAAGGCTTACAAGACCGCTTGTTGTCGCGGTTTAAGTGGGGACTTACTGCCGATTTGCAGCAGCCCGACTTTGAAACACGCCTTGCCATCATCCAGCGCAAACTGCAAAACGAAGGCATTAGCCTGGACCCGGAAGTGATTGAATATTTAGCCAACACCATAGACAGCAACATACGCGAGCTGGAAGGGGTCATCGTGTCTTTGATGGCGCATTCTTCTTTGAATCGCCGCCCCATAGACATGGCGCTGGCAAAAGAAGTGGTGCAACATGTGGTGCAAAAGCAGGATGAGCTGCCGCATGAAGACATAGAAGTGGGCATAGACACCATCATGGAAGAGGTGGCACGCTATTTTGGCTTAAGTGTGGAAGCCCTGAAATCGAAATCCCGAAAGAAAGAAATCGTGGTGCCCCGCCAAATAGCCATGTATTTGTGTAAAGAATACACCAACTTTTCATTGAAGTCCATCGGTTACCACTTTGGGGGGCGCGACCATAGTACGGTTATCCATGCCGTGCAAAACATCAGTGAGCTACGTGACAAAAACGCCGACTTCCGTTTGTACATAGACCAGCTGCTGGACCGTCTGCGCCTGTTGAAACAATCGTAGGCGGGCAGTCCGGGGTACCTTTAACCTCATGAATGATGCCAATAATAAGTAGAGGAGTAAAATTGATGTTTGCTGCCAGCTTCCTGTTTGCGCTGATGAACATATGCGTAAAGATGGTGCCTCACATTCCTGCCATTGAAATTGTCTTTTTCCGTTCTTTGGTTACTTTGCTGATGAGCGTGTGGGTGTTGCGGCGTGCCGGCGTGCCTATGTTGGGCAACAACCGCAAAGTGCTGGTGCTTCGCGGTCTGTTTGGTGCCATTGCCTTGGCTTTGTTTTTCATGCTTTTGCAACGTATCCCTTTGGCAAGTGCCGCCGTCTTGCATTTCATTGCCCCTATATTTACCGCCCTGATTGCAGCGCTGGTGCTCAAAGAGCGCCTTTTGCCCTTACAGTTTATTTTTATGCTGCTTTCATTTGCCGGTATCCTTGTCATGAAATCGTTTGACTGGCGTATTGGCTGGCTCGATGTGAGCATGGGCGTATTGTCTGCTTTTTGTGCCGGCTGTGCTTACAACTGTATCCGCTACTTGAAAGGGCGCGAGCATCCCGTGGTCATCGTCCTTTACTTCCCTTTGGTAACGGCGCCCTTGGCTGCCCTTTGGATGTTTTTTGATTGGGTGATGCCGCAAGGTTACGATTGGCTTTGGCTGTTGGCGATAGGGGTGCTTACCCAATGGGCGCAGGTGCTCATGACCAAAGCCTATCAGGCAGAATCAGCGGCGAAAGTAGCAGCTGCCAGTTATATCGGCATCGTTTATGCCTTGGGCTTGGGCTATGTGTTCTTCGGCGAAACTTTCACATGGCAAACGCTGGCAGGCATGCTGCTTGTTTTGGCAGGGGTAATACTGAATGTGGTGCTTACACCGGCTTTGAAAAAAAGGCAGCAAAAAGAAGTGGCTTCTTGATGAGCGGGCTGTATCGTGTGGTTTAAAGAAAAATTTCGAAGAAAGTATGCGGCATTGGCTGCTATGGCATTTTTATTGAGCAGCTAAACAGAAAAAATCATGCGTAATTGAGCAGCTAAACAGAAAAAATCATGCGTAATTGAGCAGCTAAACAGAAAAAATCATGCGTACGACTTTCTTCTTCTACTTCATGCTTTTGCTGCCTGTTGCCGGCACCTATGCCCAATACTTCGGAGGCGGCTTTCAGGTGGCTGTGCCTACCGGTGAATTTGCAGAAAATACCGACGCCGTAGGCATCGGTTTCAACATCTACGGCATGGGAGGCATTGGCGGCAACGAATCCGTGCAAATAGGTTTGGATGTAGGGTATTCGCTCTATGGGCGAAACGAACAGCGAGAAACCTTGACAGCCGAACTGGTCGCTTATGACAACAACGGCAACCAGATACTTATTGACCAAATCAACATGCCGTTGCGTATTGTGGTCAACAACAACATTTTTCACACCCATTTGATTAGCCGCTTCATTGCACCTATCCCTTATGTGCGCCCTTACATAGACTTCATGGGCGGCTTTAAGTACATTTACACACGCACCAAAATTTATGACGAGTCGGACGATGGGCGCTATTCAGGTGGTAATAACTCGGGCAATAACAACAACGACCGTCTGATTACTGCCAAGAACCAAGCCAGCGATTTTGCATGGAGCTACGGCGGGGGAGCCGGTTTGTTGATTACGCTGGGCGGCACCAATCTCGAATTGCGGGCGCTCTACCTGATGAGCGGCGAAGTGAGCTATTACGACTCGGAAGATACCAAGGGGTGGACGGTAGAGTTTAAAAACAGTCCTTCCAACTATGACCCGGGCAATGTGTCTTCGGAAGACATAGGCGAAGTGCGCACCAAAGCCAATAAGAAAAACTCACGCTCCGATGTGTTGTTTTTTAGTCTGGGTATCAATATCCCATTGCGTGGGCAGTAAGAGATACACACTTGCTTGTTTGAACTTTTTTGCACAAATTCAACAAAAAAGCCTATGAAACATAACCGTCTGTTATTGCTTATTTGGCTGTTTGCCTGCTTGGGCGCCTGTCAGAAACAAAACAAGCAAGCACTGCGTGTCTTTGTGCTCAGCTATGAAGACTTTGGTCCCAAATACCTTGCCTATACGCTTTTGGGCAATGAATGGTATCAGTGGGAAGAAAGTGAAGACGAAAATAAAAGCTACCGGATTCAGGTAGTGGTCTATAAGGACGAGGACTTGGAGCGGGTAAAGAAAGCCTATCCGGTACAAGCCGAAGCAGAGCAAGATTACCGTTATGTGAGCTATGAAGCAGCCATGGAATATCTGAACCGGCACAGCCAAAACCCTGCCCTATCGGAAAGCAGCCGGCAGAAGCTCGAAGAAACCAAGCTGCGCTTGATGGAAGCTTTTGGCGAAACGCCTGAATAACGGCTTGCCATTTTACGTTGAGCAGCCTCCCGGCATTGCAGGTTTTAAAGCACCTTGCAGTGCCGGTTTTATTATGACTTGGCTTTTTGTGCCGTTTGGAAGAAAGGGCACTTGGCGCTGCACATAGCCCCAAAACAAAAAGGTTTCTTTTCCATGCTCGAAAAAAGCAGAAGTCTTTGAGGAAGCCTGCCGGCGCAAAGTATGCCATGCCATTATCTTTTATATTTGCCACAAAACGCGCATAGCCCATGTTGCTGGACAGAGCCTTTTATGAACGGGAAGATGTAGTGGGCATTGCCCACGACCTGATAGGCAAGGTGATAGTATCGGAAATTGACGGAAAACGAACGGCTTTGGTTATTACCGAAGCAGAAGCCTATTGCGGTGCTACTGACCGCGCCTGTCATGCCTTTGGCAACCGGCGTACCCCACGTACTGAGGTGATGTATGCAGCCGGCGGCCATGCTTATGTTTATTTGTGTTATGGCATTCATCGTTTGTTCAATGTGGTAACCAACCGGGCTGAAAAGGCCGATGCCGTCTTGATTCGTGCCGGTGTACCGCTCGAAGGCTTGGCACACATGCTGCAGCGCCGCAAGCACCAACGGCTGACGCCCCGTTTGAGTGCCGGACCGGGCACCCTTACCCAAGCATTGGGTATAGAACTGTTGCATAACCGCCACGACCTGACGCTTGGGCAGCTGCTGTGGCTTGAAGACCGTGGCATAAAGCCCCCGCCGGGGGCAATACAGGCAACCCCACGCATAGGCATTGATTATGCCGGTGAAGATGCCCTGCTGCCATGGCGTTTTGTATGGAAAGATGTGCCGGTAGATGCTTTCCTTTAATCTTGTGGCAGATAGTTTATCGTGATGACTTCGCTTTCCTGTTTCTTTTTATTGTTTGCGTATTGGTTTTTTTCATCGGGCGTGCCACACAAATAGACGAAAGAGTACTCATCATAAGCTGCTGCTTGTCCGTTTTCTTGTGAAGCGTCTTCGCTTTGTTTCGGTATTTTTCCTGCTTGATCGCTCTTTTTACATTGCTCGTTATATTGCTCGGGGATAAGGTCTCCAATCGATTTACTGCTTGAACGCTTTGAACTATTCGAACTATTCGAACTCTTCGACGGTATTAGCCAGTTCATGGACGATTTGGGACGGGTGCAGGCAACGTAAAAAAGGTTGAGAGCTGCCAAATCTTCTTTTTGAGTGGTTTTGGTGAATTCTTGAATGATGCGGCTTATGAATATTTTGTACAGCGTTCCCTGAATGGCAGCATCCCCACATTCCTTAATCTTTTCAAGGAAACTATGGTTTTGAGTAACAAACAAATAGGGAAGAGGCGAAGCCGTATCGGTATCGGACAAGCGTACGTAAAGTGTGTGTTGCCGGTTACTATCCGTAATGGACCAGTTGAGCAGGATGATGGTTACCGGAAATTCAAGTCCTTTGGACTTGTGAAGGGTCATCACTTGCACGGCGTTTTGGCGGACGTCTTGCAAGGCGGGCATTTCGCTGAGGGTGTCCCAGTATTTTACGAAAGCATGAAGCTGTTGCCCTTCGGTGTGCACAAATTCATGCACCACTTCCAAGAAGCGAAATACATAGGCTTGCTCGTCTTTCAGCTTCAGCAAACGGAAGTGTTCAATTACTTCCAGTACAATATCGTAAACGTTTTTACCATTCAACTGCTCGAATCCGAAAGTTTTAAGGTAGGCATATTTTTCGCGGTAATAATCCCAGTCGGCACCTTCGGGCACTTCACCAAATATTTCTTGTAATGTATTGTGTTCGATGGGGCTTTCAGACGCCGGTGGCTTACCTTCGTTTTCAAGAGCTTGACAATACAGGCAGTAAAAAAAGCGTGCTTCGGCTTTAGCCAAGCGGTTGGCGGGTTGCGCCAGGCTTTTCAAGAAAGCCACCAAGAAATTCACGGCATGGGCGCGGTCTATGGTCAGGGAGCCGGGCGCATAAGCCTGCAAGTCCTTGCCGTGCTCGTCTTGCTTGTCCTTAGATAGGCTGTTCAGTTGCTGTACGATTTGGTTCACCTCGTCATTCTTGCGGCACAAAATGGTGACGTCGTCATAGTTGAAGCCTTTGTCTTGGATGTATTGGTGGATGATGTGCACCATGTTGGAAAGTATTTGCTGATTGTTCCTGCCCGGAACAAACGTTACGACCACTTCGCCTGACTCGGTCTCCTGTTGGGGTTCTTGCTCCACGGAAGTGTACGCCTTCATAATGAAGGGGTTGGTCGCTTCCTTTTTTTTGATGGCTTTGAACAGCTCATTGTTGAATTTCACGATACGGGAAGCGCTGCGGAAGTTTTTATCCAGTGTGTGGCTTTGCACACTCTGCAAAAAAGCTTCTACTTCGGGGCGTTGGGTGGCGTCGAGCCCTAAAAAGTCGAGCATTTCAGCAGCCAAATCTGCCGAATTGGCATTGGGACCGGCCTGTGTCAAGTTGACCAATAGTTGCGATTCGCCGCCGCGCCATTCATAAATCGACTGTTTGGGGTCGCCTACAATCAGACTCTCCAGCCCTTGCGAGGTGCTTTCCTTCAAGAAAGGATAGAGAATGCGCCACTGTGTAATGGAGGTGTCTTGAAACTCGTCGATAAGGAAGTGTTTGTAAATATTGCCCAACTGCTGGTAGATTTGCGGAGGGCTCATGGGGTTGTCGGTCAAATAGCGGGCTAACTTCAACGAAAGCCAGCCCAGATACAGCTTGCTGTTGCGTGAAAGGGTGTTTTCCAGCAAGTGGTGCATGAGAAAATAAATAAAGAGCTTTTGTACACTCTGTATGACGGTAAGCTGAAAAAGCACATGCATGCAAACTTCGGTGTGCACATTTTCCATCTCTTTTGCAAGGCGGCTTATCTCTTGCTGCACTTCGGGCCGCAGACTCTTCTTAGCACTCTTTTTTATCCATTCTTTGTCGGGGGGAAGCTGTGAACCGATACCGGATAGTGCCGTCATGCTTTTAACGTATTCATTCAGCTGCTTGCTGTCCGGTTGTTCGCTTGTGAGTGTCTCCTTTAGTTGAGTGACTTTTTCTATTAATTCGCTTAAGGTCTTGAACCCTTTGGCGGCGTTAATACGGGGGGCTCTGTTTTGGTTAGAAAGGTCTTGATGGCGGTCGATGCCTTCTTTTTGCAGCAGGCTTTCTATATCTTCCCATCGTTCCTTCAAATCTTGAAGGAGGGGTTCTACGTCCCTTTTCAGGGCTTCATAGGCTTGTTTTTTCTTTTCCTTCAAGGCTTGAAACAGCTCGCTGAGCGAAGCAGACTGCTTGTCTTTGATGAGTGCATGGCGGCTTTCTTCCACGATGTCGAGAACGGTGCTGTCGAACAGTTGTTTGCCCGCTTCTTTTAACTTTTCACCTTGCAGCAGTTTTTCCCAGCTTTCATCGCCGGCAAGTGCTTCTTCTTTAACAAAGTTCTTTAACTCTTCTATGATGGGCATCCACTGTTGACTGCCGCCTTGCTGCTCTTCCTGCGGCAGGTCGCGCACATGCAACATAAGAAAATCAACCACCTGATCGAGGGATTCTCTTACGCCGGTGGTCAGCTCATAGCGTGTCGGCAGCATCAGGTCGAAAGCGGCGGCTTTACCCAAACGGTTGATGAAACTGTCGATGGTGCTTATGTGCAGCTCGTCCAAGTGGTGCAGCAGTTCATGATATACCCGGCTTACATATTGAGGCGAGCAGTCGATGCCGGGCGTGTTGCGCAGCTGCTCTCTGAGCTTTTCGGCGTCTTTATACTCGTCTTCGGAACGTGGATGCACCAAAATGCGCAAGAACTTCAGTACACGCTCGCGAATCTCATGGGTGGCTTTGTTGGTGAAGGTGATGGCCAATATATGACGGAAGTAGCGCGCATCTTTGTAGTTTTCTTTCTTTAAAACAAAACGCAAGAAGTAAAGAGCCAGGTTGTAGGTCTTGCCTGAACCGGCAGAGGCATTCAAGATGGTCAGTGGTTTGCGGGGGTTGTTCATAAAAAAACAGCTTTTGAAGTAAACAATTGGTACTTTTAAGGGTTTATATGCTCGAATGAATTTATAAAAAAATTGCTTGAATGATGCGATTAAATGTATTTTTTAGCGTATTGCTTTTGTTTTTAAGCGCTTATGCCGCGGAGGCACAGCAGCCTGCACAGACTTCTGTTTTGCGCGGTACGGTGACCGACGCCCGGAGCAATGCGCCCTTGCCCGGCGTGTCTGTTTTTTTGCCTGATTTAAACATAGGTTCGGCATCCGATGAAAACGGGCGTTTTGAGGTGACAGGTATTCCGCCCGGCTTGCATACGGTGGTGTTTTCTTTCGTAGGGTACCAAGAGCAGCGCATTGAAGATGTGCGCTTCACTTCGGCAGCACCTGCCGTGCTGAATGTGGCATTGGAGCCCGAGACCATCGGATTGGACGAAGTAACCGTGACGGTGGACCGTGCTTTGGAAACCAACGAAGAAGCGCCGCTCTCGCTCAAACGTATCTCGAGTACCGAAGTGGGACGTTTCCCGGGCGCCAACCGCGACATTTCGCGTGTGATGCGTGCTTTACCCGGCGTGGCAAGCACCCCTTCGTTCCGTAATGACTTAATCATTCGCGGTGGAGCACCCAATGAAACACGCTTTTACTTAGATGGCATTGAAATTCCCAATATCAATCACTTTGCCACGCAAGGCGCCAATGGCGGTCCGGTGGGGCTTATCAACATCAATTTGATTGATGGAGTGAACTTTTATTCCGGAGCTTTCCCGGCTACCCGCGGCAACCTGCTCAGTGGCTTGTTGGAGCTGGAGCAAAAGCAGCCCCGCCTCGATGAGTGGGCATTTACCGGCATTGTCAGTGCTACGGATGCCGGCTTGGTGGCAGAAGGACCTTTAGGCGAGCGTACCGGCATTTCATTGTCTGTCCGGCGTTCTTATCTGCAGTTTCTGTTCGATGCCTTGGAGCTGCCTTTCCTGCCTACTTACAACGACTATCAGCTGAAGTTGCAGCATGACTTCTCACCAAAAGACCGCTTCACGCTTATCAGTGTGGGCGCACTTGATCGCTTCCGTTTGAACTTAGATGCCAACGAAACGCCCGAACAACGCTATTTGCTCGATAATTTGCCCGTATATGGGCAGTGGAACTACACCATTGGCGGCAAATATGAGCACTTCCGCAAGGATGGCAACTATACTCTGGTGGTGAGCCGCAGCATGCGCGAGAATGCCTTTTACAAATATCCGGATAACGACGAGTCGAAGCCCAAAAGCATCGACTATGTGTCGCAAGAGATTGAAAATAAACTGCGCTTTGAAGATGTGCGCTATCGTGGCGCTTGGACCATCCGTTACGGTGCAGGCTATGAGCTTGCCAAATACAATAACCGCAGCCGCTATACCTTGGCTACTGCCAATGGGCAGGTGCCTGTTGACGTGAACAGCGAATTGAAAATGAATAAAGTGGCTATTTTTTCGCAGGTAACGCGCACTTTTGGCGAAAAGTGGAGCGTGTCGGCAGGGTTGCGCACCGACTTCAACGATTACAGCCGCGATATGAACCGCCCCTTGGAGCAGCTTTCGCCCCGTTTGGCGGTGGCTTACAGTTTTGCCCCGCGTTGGCAGTGGAGTGCTTCGGTAGGGCGCTACTACCAGCTGCCGGCTTATACGGTGATGGGCTACCGCGCGCCGGATGGTCGCTTGGTGAACCGTGACAACGGCTTGACTTACATACGTTCTGACCAGGCAGCCACAGGCTTTGCCTTTCTGTTGCCTGAACGCAAGGCGCGTATCACACTCGAGGCTTTCTACAAACGCTATGACCGCTATCCTTTCTCTGTAGCGCAAGGCGTATCTTTGGCAAACTTAGGCTCTGACTTTAATGTGGTGGGCAACGAAGAAGTAACGCCCACTTCGGAAGGCAGAGCCTATGGCGTGGAGTTTCTTTACCAGCAGCGCCTATTTAAAGGAGTGTATGGCTTGTTGGCATATACTTTCTTCCGCAGCGAGTTCACCGATGCACAGGGTGTTTATCAGCCCTCGGCTTGGGATTTCCGCCACTCTCTCAGCCTGACCGCAGGATGGCGCTTTGGCAAAGCGTGGGAGCTGTCGGGGCGTTTTCTGTTTTCGGGCGGAGCCCCTTATACCCCCTACGACTTGGAAGCCAGTGCCCTGAAAGCCAATTGGGATGCCAACAAACAGGGCGTGCCTGACTACAGCCGCTTGAATAGCGAGCGCACTTCCGATTTCCACCAGTTGGATGTGCGGCTGACCAAGCAGTTCTACTTCAACCGATGGAGCTTGGAGCTTTACCTCGACATACAAAACCTCTATGGCTACAAAGTGCGCCTGCGCGACAACTTCGACGTGCTGCGCGACGACCAAGGGCAACCCCTTACCGACCCCAACAATCCACAGGCTTATCAATACCAATTGCTTAAGAACGAATCGGGTGTGACCCTGCCCAGCATCGGCGTGGTAGTGGATTTTTAAGTAAATACGCTTGCTTCAAGCATACAACCAAGGCAAAATACCGTGTGGTGTTTTGCCTTTTTTATATCTTAAACAAAACGGAAAATAACGATAACTATCAATGCAATGGAAACCAAACGCTTAATCCTTCAAGTTGCACGCCTTGACAGAAACTATAAAAAGGAAGTTCACTTTTCCTTTTTTGCAGAAGATGAACAATACACCTATGAAGGCAAAGCACCGGTCAGCGCTCTGTTTTGGAAGAATGAAGTACTCAAAGAAAACAGCCGGATACTTTTCTTGTTTCCGTTCTCTTTGCCTTTGCAAGATTTCAGCGGGTGTACAGACGAATATTTACAGTATTGCAGCCAAATAGACCAAGCACGCTATCGCCCCTCCGACGAAGCGTATGCACAAGAGGTGGCACGCAAACATCCATTTATTGAAAATGAATCGTTTCTGATGCTTTCCTGCATCGGTAAATACAAAGTGGGCAGTCACCTGTATGAGTTCGAAGAGTTCAAAGACAGAACCATCGATGACATTACTCTTGAGATATTGTCCTGCCTGGTAAACGAATATAGCGACATCGAGGAACTATACGTGGACATTACCGCCGGGCATAACCTTTATGTTACGGCTATGCTAAGTGCTGTCATGCGATTTATTCCCATTTACGAGCTGATGCACGGCTTTAAAAAACAATTAAAAGCCATGGTGCTTTATTCTGACCCCATAGTGCCGGGGATAGACAAGGTAAATCTCTATGTGTCGCCTTTCCGTGCACGTGGCTTCATGGAGCTGCCGCTTAGAAATGTTGACCCAAATCAAATTAAATCGTTAGTGAGTACTCTTTGGGGTAAGGATAAAAGGAGAATGGAGAGCTTTTACTTAGAGTATTTTCCCGCTTTGTTTTTCTCAATCAAGCAGGGGTTTGTGTTGCTTATTCCCAAGCTGATAAAGCACATAGAAGAAGAGTTAAAGATTCGTCCGGATGATTTATTGATTCAACAGACTTTTTCAAAAAGCATAGACAAGAAGAAACGTTATTCGATGGTTTATGCCTTCTTCTTTTGCTTTGCCATGTACAAGGGCTTTTATGAAAAGTTCAAAGGCTTCCCGGATAAGTTAGTTGTCAGGGTGGAAAGGCAAGGCGAAAAAGTGGAAATTTCCGGTATTGAAGAGGAAGAGAGATGGAAGAGTGCCTTTGATGATTGTCATTTAAAGGATGTGTTCGGCTCTTTTAAAAGTGAGCTTCAAAAGCTTATTAAAGAGGTGGATAACACTTCCTACCAAAAGAACCCACGATTCGACCCCCGCAATTTTGTAGCCCATGCCGGGCTCGAGAAAAATATGACTAAATTAAGCAAAAAGGAGGCGGACTGTTACGAAGTCACTTTAAGTGATGGGGTACTCAGTTATATTAAAAAAATAGTAAATGAGTGCAAAAAATGATAATGCTTACTCAATACTTCCCTTTTCGCAGTCTGAACAAGGCAGCCCGCAGGGCAATATACAAGTGGGCGCCTATGGTGGGCAGCAAACCATAGTGTTTGCGAAACACCTTGAAGCGGTCGATAAGCGAGGGCAGGCGGTTTTTGTAGGAAAAGCCGCCGGTTTGGAAGTGAGCAATCACCTGTCGGGTATGCACCACTTTGCGTGCCCGCTTGAGGCAGCGAATCACCCAGTCTATGTCGCTGCTGTAGGGATGGCGGAGGTCATAATGCGGGGCAATGCTGCGGCGCACAATAAAAGCTTGATGCGAGACAACCATGCCAAAGCGCAGGCTCTTCCAGTGAAGGTCTGCGGGCAACTTATGGGGGGTGGTTTCGCTGCGCAGCCCCAACGGACGATACCACGCATCTACCATCATCACGTCGCCGTAATAAACATCGGCATCCGGCAAGTGCTCAAATACCTTTTGCAGGGTATCGGGGGCATGAAGCGTATCGCCTGCGTTCAGAAACAGCACATAGTCGCCATAGGCATAGCTTAGCCCTTTGTTCATGGCGTCGTAAATGCCCTCGTCCGGTTCGCTGTAAAAACAGGCATGGGGAAAGCGCTTCACTACCTCGGCGGTATGGTCGGTAGAGGCGCCATCTACGATGACGTGTTGAATGTGTGGATATGTTTGCTGTGCTACACTCTCCAGCGTATGCGTGAGGGCATCGGCGGCATTGTAGCACACGGTGATGATGCTGACAAGAGGCGGTTTGGCTTCGCTCATGTGTAAGGCTCGTTTTCGTCAGACTTAGCCGGGGGCTTGCGTTTGCAGCCCAGCAGGCGGGCAAAGAGACGCTTCTCGAAGTTATAAAAAAAACGAAACTGCCCGAAAAGAAAGCCATAGAACAGCAGCAGCACTTGATAGGCAGGCAGTATGGTAAGCAGCCACCAGAAGGTGCGCCAATACCAAGGCGTACCGGCATCGATGCCCAGCAAGGAAAAAAGCGGCTTTTTGATATACACTGCCGTGGTGCCTGTGCAGGCAAACACCAGCAATATCACCCACACTTGGGCACTGCTTTGCAAGCCCCAGCGCCTTTGCAGGCGCCGGAGCCACGAATCCTGCCTGCCGTTGTTATCCTTCATAGCGAAAATCCAAATGTTCCGGCTTTACTTTTTCGTCATCCAAGGTAAGAAATTCTTCCCAAAACGCTTGAGGCGGAACGGCTGCCACGCACACCAAGGGCGTTTTACGCACGGGATGGGTAAAGTACAGCCGGCGCGCATGCAGGTTGATGCACTGATCGTCGTTGGGCTTGGGATAGCCATATTTTACGTCGCCGCGAATGGGGCATCCCATATGGGCCAACTGCGCGCGTATTTGATGCGGACGCCCGGTGTGTGGCTCTACTTCCAACAAATAATAGTGATTCAGCTTGCCCACGATGCGGTAGCTTGTTTCGGCTTTTTGGGCGTCGCCGCGCGGATAGTCATAAACCGTCACCTGGTTCTTTTCGCTGTCTTTTACCAACCAGTTGACCAGTCGTCCGTATTTTTTAGGCGGGCGGTTGCGCACTACAGCCCAGTATTTCTTTTGAATCTTGTGCTTGCGCAGCATCTCGTTCATGCGCTCCAAGGCTTTGGAAGTGCGGGCAAACATCACCAAGCCGCTCACCGGGCGGTCTATGCGGTGAATGGTGCCTAAAAACACATTGCCCGGCTTCTCATATTTCTCTTTGATATAAGCCTTTACGTGTTCAGAAAGCGGGGTGTCGCCGGTGCGGTCGCCTTGCACCAGCATGCCGGCGGGTTTGTTTACAATAATCAGGTGGTTGTCTTCATACACCACCGAAAAAGGGTACTTGTTAATCAATTCCATGCTCATGAATTTCCTCAGCGTTTTCAGGACCTACAAAGGTACGCAAAGCAAATGGTATCTACCACGCAGGAAGCAAATTAAAACCAAAGGTGCCCGTTATGTCACTGCGTTGAAGGGCAAAGGCATAGTAGGGCTCCAGCACAATCTGCCCGAAGAGGGCAAAGCGTATGCTAATCCCCGTGCTCCATACAGGTACGCGGTCACCGGCTTGTTGTACTTCTTCTTCTTTGCCCACCCAGCGGTTGCCTTCGTTCCATGCTATGCCGCCATCGAAGAAAAGGTTCAGCTCGGCAGGCAGGAAGTTCGAGCCAATCAAAGCAAAGGAGCGGGGACCCAGTAAAGGAATGCGCCACTCGGCATTGACTACAGCCAAGCGACTGCCGTACAAGTTTTCAACAGAGGCTGCATAGTTGCTACTGCCCTGCAAATAGTTTTGGTAGGCTATGTTGTCATAACCATGCACCAAGCCCGGAAAGCCCAGATAAAGTGGTGTGATGCGTTCGCTGTCGCCCCCATAGCGTCCCAGATGGTAGGCGCGCAAGGCGAAGGTAAAAGGACGCACAAACCAGTAGCGCCTGTAGTCCAGCAAGGCACTCTGATACTCAAACTCACCGGCATTGAAGCCCCATTCGAAACGGTAGCGCCATCCGCGTGCCGGCGATGCCAAGCCATAAAAACTATTGTCGCCCACATAAGCCAGATAGCCGCTGTATAGATTGAAGCCCGGCGGCGCGTCTATGTTTTCTTTAGACTGCGCAATGGGCTGCCCAAAATAGTAGTAGGTCCTGAATCGCTGAATGTTGTAATGATAGCGGGCATAGCTGAGCCCTGCTTCCCAACGCAAGCTGCGTGAGAGCGGATAAGCCAACAGACCGCCTATTTTTTCTTCGAACAGGCGCCCCAAATCATACTGCACCACATCGACAGGCAACAGGCTGTTTTGTCCGTTGACACTTACGGCAAGCGTATCGCCAAAGATGCCCACACTGCCAAAGCGGTAGGGGATGTGCGACAGCTGTATGCCCCAGTTGAGCCGCCGGCTTTGGTTGAGATAAAACACCGAGCCGCCTGCATCCAGAATGTCACCATTCAAGCCGAGCGATGCAAAAACATGATGGTCGCCCAATATGTCGCTAAACAACATGACCACACCACCGGCAACGCCCGTGCCCCAGCGGCTCGTGCTGATGCCTATGCCGGTATTGCCTATGTAGCTCAGTTGAAAGCGGCGTTGCAGAGGCTTGGCGTGCAGGCTGTCTGCAGGCAGCTGCACCGCGTGTCGTGCGATAAGGCGGCTCACCACCCGGCTTTTGTTTACAAACACGGGGGCTAAGGTGGCAGCCGTGAAGTCCACTGCTTCCGGATTGACCGCCTTGCGGGGGAAGTCATCCAGTGAGGCACGGTACAGGCGGTAGCCTTTGTTTTCATAATATACATACACTACCTGCCCCTGCCGGTCTATGGTGATGGCCGGCGACAGGGCGGTAACGCCTGTGATGCCTGTGGGCAGCTGTGTGAGCTGCTCTAAGTTGCCGCTGACGATTTCGTAACAGTATAAGTTGCGAAACCCGTCCCGGTTGGAAAGGAACAAGATGCTTTGCCCGTCGGGGCTGAATAGCGGATTGACATTGTCTGCACCCGGAAAGAAGTCAAGCAGGCGGATGCTGCCGCTGCCCATATCGTAAATGCCTATGTTCAAACCGGCATGGGCATAACCTTTCGACAAAGCCACCGCATCGGTGGCAAACACGAGCTGCCGCCCATCCGGTGACCAGGCGGGCTGTATTTGTGCGGCACGGTCGTTGGTGAGGCGGCGCACTTCCTTGGTTTGAAAATCATATACATATAAGTCGCTTTGCCCTTGCCGCAAGCCCGAGAAAGCCAGCAGGCGGCCGTCGGGCGACCAGGCCGGATGGTTAACTGCTTCTACATCTTTCAGGAAGAGTTGTTCTTTTATCTTACCGCTTTGCACGTCGATGATGACCGGTTGCGGCTTGCCTTTGACATACACCACGAAAGCCAGCAGGCGGCCGTCGGGCGACCAGCTGCCGGCCGTTTCCAAATAGCTCAACGCATCGATATGCCCTTCTTTATCAGTGGAAAGCAGGCGCCGTATTACCTTGCCGCTTTGCATATCGACCAAAAACAAATCGATGCTAAACAAATCGCGTTCCGACAGATAAGCCATATAGCGCCCGTCCGGGCTGAGCGAGGGCGACAGCTGCATTCTACCCGGTCGCTTATCGCGTAAGACACTGTCACCCATGGCGCCATGCATCTCTTTCAAGCGGATGCTTGCGTAATATTCATGATAATACTCTTTCCACAACTTGCTGAATGCCTGCCGGTCGGTGCTTAACAAATCCTGCAGGGCAGCATCCAGGCCGTAGCGTGCCGTATATACAAAAAACGGACGTATGATTTCGTCGCCCCATAAGCCGGCAATGAGCGCCCAGAAGCTTTGCCCATAGCGGTAGGGGAAATAAATGTGCGGTTTGCGGTCCAGGTCGTCCAGTGTTGGGAAATAATCGTGTATATAGGTATCACGCATCCAAAGGGCGGTGTGCGGATCGATGCGCCCAAGAGACAAATACTCTGCCAAGCCTTCTACCATCCAAAGGGGCAAATTTTGAATGCTTTGCAGCGACAGACTGTCTTCGTTTTTTAGGATATGATATTGAAAGGCATGCACCAATTCGTGCCCCAATACATGTTCGGTTTCTTGCCGCGTGAACATCAGCGGCATGACCACCCGGTTTTTGAGCCCTTCGGTCACCCCACCGGTGCCTACGTCTATTAAGCCCGAGATGGCACCGGTTTGTTGAAAGTCGCCGTGGTGGCTATAAAGAATCACGGGATTGGGCGTGTGAAAAGTGTCGGCAAATACCATTTGATGAATGGCATACCACTGCTCGGCAGACTGCAGGAAGTCTGCTGCCCTGCTGCTGTCTTGCAGGTAATGATACAACTCAAAATGTGGGGACTGCAATACCCGGAAATGGAAGGGCGTATAGCGCACTTTGTTTTTTCCGAAGTATTGCGCCTGCGACGGCAAAGCAAACCCCGCGACGACAACCCAAACGAATAGCCATTTTTTCATAATAAGCCGGTGATTTATGTTGTACTTGTTTCATTGAAAGATACCGTAGCCTTACAAAAAAAGTTCGCATCTTTATGTCCCTGAAAATAATGAATTAGCCTATAAGCGGCGTGTAGTGTTGTGGCATCTTTCCGGGCGCGTTCTTCGTAGGAAGACAAATAAAAACTCAAAACGATAGATTAAATGAAGGTGAAAAAGACAATGCAATGGATGGCGCTATGCCTGACAAGCGTGTGGCTGTTCTCTGCTTGTAAGAATTCAAATGAAGCGGCATTGCCCCAAAGCCCCTATGCCGGCATAGAGCAACAAACCCTGCAGCTTATCAACGAATACCGCATACAAAACGGCAAAGAGCCCCTTCAGACGCATCCGGCCATTTATGCAGAAGCCTATCAGCACAGTTCCAATATGGCAGAAGGCAAAGTGCCTTTTGGGCATGATGGATTCAGTGCGCGTGTCGAGCGCATCCGTGCCGAGTTGAATGCCGGTCCTGCTGCTGAAAATGTAGCTTACAACTATGGACCTGACCCCGCTCAAACTGCATTTGAACAATGGCGCAACAGCAGCGGACACAATAAAAATATGTTGGGCGACTACACGCATTGTGGGCTGGCTGTGGCCAAGTCCGGCGATGGCCGCTATTATTTTACCCATATTTTTGTAAAAGTAAGTCCATAAATATTGGTTTTTTCTATTCCCCAAGAAGCATCCTGGCGCACTCTTTGTGGCAGTTAGCACAGGCTTAACCTTTATTTCAACTTACAAAAAGTGCGAACCATGAAGATGCTTCTTTTTTCTTTTCTCATCTTACCCGCTTTGACCATGCAGGCACAAGACGGCTTTCCTGCACAAAAAAACATAGAGCAGGAGATACTGCACCTGGTGAATGCATACCGCAGCGATTTGAACAAACAGCCGCTTCAATACGATGCGGTCTTATACGCGCAAGCCCTTGCGCATGCCAAGAATATGGCAGAAGGTAAAACAGCTTTCGGACATGAGGGCTTTGAGCACCGCGTACGCATGGTTGCACGCACGCGCACAATTAAGGCGATGGCAGAAAATGTGGCTTTGCTGGAAGACGGCACCCCCAATTTGGCACAAGAAGCCGTCAAGGCATGGCTGGAAAGCCCCGGACACCGGAAAAATATGGAGGGGGATTTTACCCATACTGCCATAGCCGTGTACCGCCTGCACGGCTATATTTATTTTGTGCAGCTTTTTGCTTCGTATCATTAGGTGCGGCAGGCTTGCCCGGGATTTTATCCGCTTGCAACACACGCAGGCAACACCTTGCTTTTGTGGGAAGAAAAAACTTGCGACCTTTGTATGGCTTTCTTTGTTAATAGAGAAAAAGCCATAGAAAACACTATGCAACTACGGAAAGTTATGTCACGGGAAGCAGGGATGGACACACAGTATCAGATGCATACTTTTGCCAACGGCATCCGCTTCATTCATAAATACTTGCCTTTTAGTCAGGTGTCGCACATAGGTTATGTGCTGGACATAGGCAGCCGCGACGAAGCACCGCATCAGCAGGGGCTGGCGCACTTTTGGGAACACATGGCGTTTAAAGGCACGCGCCGGCGCCGCGCTTATCATATTCTTAACCGCCTGGAAGCCGTGGGGGGCGAGCTGAATGCCTATACCACCAAGGAAAAAATATGTTTTTATGCTTCTGTGCTGAACGACTACTACCTGCAAGCCGTTGATTTACTGACCGACATCACCTTCGATTCGGTATTCCCCGAAAAACAAATTGAGCGGGAAAAGGGCGTTATCTTGGAAGAAATTGCCATGTACAAAGACTCGCCCGAAGAAGCCATACAAGACGAGTTCGACGCGCTGGTGTTTGGCGACCATCCGCTCGGATACAACATCTTGGGCACCGAAGAGAGCGTGCGCAGCTTCAGCCGCCACGACTTCCGGGAGTTTATCGATACGCACCTGAGCACCGACCGCATCGTGATAGCTTCGGTGAGTGGGCTGCCCTTTGAAAAAGTGTTGCCCAAGGTGGAACGTCTGATAGAAGGGATTGCCCCGCGTTATCAGCCCAAACGGCGCTTGCCTTTTTCCGGGCAGTTGTATTGCCCGCGTCAAGAAGAAAAGCATTTGCCCATCAGCCAAGCGCACTGCGCCTTGGGACGCCCGGCCTATTCCATGCATCACCCGGACCGCCTGTCTTTCTTTTTGTTGAACAACCTGCTGGGCGGACCGGCCATGAGTTCCCGGCTGAATATGTTGCTGCGCGAGCGCTACGGCTATGTGTATGGCATCGAGTCTTCCTATACGCCTTTGAGCGACACGGGCTTGTGGGGTATCTTCTTTGCCATCGATGCCAAACACTTGAGCAAAGCCGAAAAGTTGATTTTACAAGAAATGCAACGCTTGTGTGAGCAGCCTTTGGGCGTGCGCCAACTCAAACAAGCCAAAAACCAACTGAAGGGGCAGTTGGCTATGGCAGAAGAAAACAATCTGAATTTCATGTTGATGATGGGCAAAACCATACTGGATTACGGTTACATTGACCCCTTGCCCAAGTTGTTTGAAGAAATAGATGCCATCACTGCCGGGCAGCTTCAAGCCGTGGCGCAACAGATATTTCAACCCCAAAGCTTGAGTTTTTTACGTTACATACCACAGCAGGCATGAGCGAAACACAAGCACTCATCAACAGCTTGCTGCATCCCGACACGCAAGCTTTTTGGCAAGCGCATGCCGGTGAAGACCCGTTTGCTTTAAGCAGCCGGGCGGCGCATTATCCTGCCTTGCCCGTGCAGGCGGTGGCGCAACAAATAGAACGGCACCGGCGTGTAGCGGATAAACTGCCCACCTGGGCGGCTTCAACACGTGTGCTGTTGCCTGCCCTGCTTAGCTTGGAACAGGCTTCTTCGGAACAGACAGCTGCTTTCAAACACCATTTGCTGGAAAAATACTATGGGCTGCAAGGCGGGTACGGCTGCGACCTTACCGGAGGGCTTGGGGTGGACTCTTTTTACCTTGCGCGCGCTTTTGAGCAATGGCACTACGTAGAGCAACAAGCATCGCTTTGCACTTTGGCAGCCCATAATTTTCGTGAGCTCGGGCAACACAACATACAGGCGGTTCATGCCGATGCCGCCACCTTTTTACGACAGACGCCACACCAATATACGCTCATTTATTTGGACCCGGCGCGCCGGGCAGCGCATCGCAAAGTATGGGCATTGGAAGACTGCAGCCCCAACATACTTGAACTGATGCCCCTGCTGGGGCAAAAGGCGCGTTTTCTCTTGGTGAAGCTATCGCCTATGCTGGATTTGAGCCTGCTGGAGCAACGGCTTTCGCCTTATTTGCAAGACATATGGGTGGTGGGTACTGCGCAAGAGTGTAAAGAAGTGCTGGCATGGCTCGATATGGCTGCCGGTGCCCCGCTCACGCCCCGGAGGCATGCAGTTACATTGCACGCAACAGGGCATGAGGTGCATGAAGTGCGCCATGAAACTAAATACGCAGCTGCCGTTGCAGCCCCCCAAGCTTTTCTGTATGAGCCGGCACCGGCATTGATGAAGTGCATGGCATGGCAGTATTTGTCGCAGCGTTATGAATGCAAGCAAATCCACCCCGGTATCCACCTGTTTACTTCGCCACACTACCAAGAAGATTTCCCCGGGCGTGCTTTCCGCGTGCTGGCACAGCTGCCCTTCGACCGCAAGGCACTCGCAAAGCTTTTACCCGAAGGCAAAGCACACATCTTATTGCGCCACGTGCCTTTGAGTGTGGAGCAGGTAAAAAAGAAACTGAAAATCAAAGAAGGGGGCGAACGCTACCTATGGGTGCTGCGCTTGGAAAAAAACCGCTTGAGCCTGCTGCTTACCGAGCGCTTGAAATAGAAGCCGTCATAACGCCGGAAAACCAAGCGATATACTTACTGAAACAAGCCCCTTTTTGCTTTTTTTATGTAGTTTTGCATTGCCATCAACAATAATGAGTGAAACCCGACTTTTATGCTGAATAGACGCTTACTTCGAGTGAAGGTCATGCAGGCGCTGTATGCCTATTCCCAAAGCCGCTCTTCCGATTACTATGTGGCAGAGGAGCACATACGCAACTATTTTCAACCCGACCTGAACTCGATGACACCGCCCGATTACGAGGCACTTAAACGCAACACACAAATAGCACTGCGCGCTTTCGAGCAGGCACATAAAACCAAAATGATAGAAGAGGGCGTATCTGCCGAAGTGCAAGTGGCAGTGCAGCAGGCCATCCGGCTTTATGAACAAAACATAGAGCGCGACAAACGCCATTTTCGCCGTTTGCTTATAGAAGAAATAGAGGGCTTGTATGAGCGCTACCTTTCTGTGTTGGCTCTTTTGATAGAACTGGCCAAGCTGGTGGCTGCCGAACGGGAACGCAAACCCCTTGACCCCACCAAGGTGAAAGTGGCAGCCCATTACAAACTGGCCGATAACCAAATTATCCGTTTCTTACAAGAAAACCAAGAGCTGCAGGAAGCGCTGAAGCGCTACTATATCTCTTGGCAGGATGAAGAAGAAACCGTCAAAACTCTTTACCGTGACCATCTGCGCAAAGACCCCACTTATATAGCTTACCGCGACTTGCCACAGGCTTCTCTTGAAGACGATTACAATATTTTGGATCACATCGTGCGGCATCACATTTTCCCACGGGCACAACACGTGTGGGAAGAAGAGGAGGGGCAGGTGATAGAAGAAGAGCCTTTTATGTACACCTTCTTTGAAGAGCGCGATTTGAAATGGGTAGAAAACCGCTCGGCTCTGCGCAGCATGGTCATAAAAACGCTGAAGTCGGTAAATCCTGCCCGCCCCGAAGACTTCCGGCTCTTAGATTTGTCGCTCAATTGGGAAGACGATGAAAATTTCATTCTGACCCTGTACAATAAAACCATAGAAGAGGAAGAAGAAAACCTGCGGACAATTAAACAGCATCTGAAAGGCTGGGAAATAGAGCGCCTTTTGCTGGTAGATAAAACCCTTTTACAGATGGCCATCGTGGAAATGAAATATTGTCCGCAAATTCCTGTGAAGGTAACCATCAACGAGTTTGTGGAATTGGCCAAACATTACAGTTCACCTAAAAGTCGTAACTTCGTAAACGGGCTGCTCGATAGTATTGCTACCACCCTGCAAGCCGAAGGGCAAATACGCAAGAGCGGCCGCGGACTTATCGATAACCAATAATTAAAACACCATATGCCTATGTATCCCGAACAAGAGCACAAATCGAGTCATGAGTTTTTATTGGGGCTGATTCTTGGCGCCGTGGCCGGTGCCACGGTTGCCCTGCTTTATGCGCCCGCCGAAGGCAAGGAAGTGCGCCGCATGCTTTCCTATAAGCTGCACAAAGCAAAAGAAAGCCTGGAGCAGCTGCTTCACCGCATCAAACATGGCGAAGGCATCGTAAGCCAAGCCAAGATTAAGAATGAGAAAGTGGTGAACGAAACCAAAGAAAAAGCCGAAAAGCTATTAGGCGAGGTGGAAGCACTCATCGAGCAAATTCAAAAAGCCCAATAAAATAAACAAAACCTGTCCCTGTCCCTTATTTAAAAACTGTCTTGTCTTATGAAAACCATCACCTTAATTCCCGGCGACGGCATCGGTCCTGAAATCATTGAAGCCGTTAAGTTTGTTTTCCGCGAAATGGGTGCCCCCGTAGAATGGGAAGAGTATCCTGCCGGCGAAACAGCTTTGAAAGAAACCGGCGAACTGATTCCCCCTGCTTTGGTGGAGTCTATTCAACGCAACAAAGTGGCTTTGAAAGGACCTATCACAACCCCCGTCGGCAAAGGCTTTCGCAGCATCAACGTCACCTTGCGTCAGATGTTCGACTTGTATGCCAACGTACGCCCTTGCAAAAGCACCCCGGGCTTGAGCAGCAAGTTCGACAATGTGGACTTGGTGATTTTCCGCGAAAACACCGAAGGGCTGTATGCCGGCTTGAACTACTACGATGAACGCCTTGAAATAGCCGATTCTGTAAGCCGCATTACCAAAAAAGGATGCATGCGCATTGTGCGTGCCGCTTTTGAATATGCCAAACAACGCGGGCGCAAGCTGGTGACAGTGGTGCACAAAGCCAACATATTGAAGAAGTCGGGCGCCTTGATGCTCGAAGCTGCCGAAACCATCAGCAAAGAATACCCGGGTATCGAATGGAACGACAAAATCATTGATAACATGGCTATGCAGCTGGTGCTGCGCCCCGAGCAGTTCGATGTGATTGTTACTTCCAACCTTTTTGGCGATATTCTTTCCGACCTCTGCGCCGGCTTGGTTGGTGGCTTGGGCGTAGTGGCCGGTGCCAACATTGGCGATGAAATAGCCATCTTTGAAGCAGTACACGGCACAGCCCCTGACATCGCAGGCAAAGGCATAGCCAACCCCACGGCCATTTTGCGCTCGTCGGTCATGATGCTTGAACACATTGGCGAAGAAGATTTGGCTAAAAAGTTGGGCACTGCCATAGACCGCACCTTGGCACAAAAAGAACTGTGCACTGCCGATTTAGGCGGTAAAGCCAATACTATGGAGTTTGCCCGGAACGTTGTAAAACAAATGGAATTGATTGAAAAGTAAAATATCAAACCAAAGAATGCCATGAAAAAAGTATGCTTATTGTTGTGCTTGATGGTAGGGCTGTGGGCTTGCAATGAAGCCTCTACCGAGAGCGCTCAAACACAGGTAAGCCCACAAGACGAGAGCGTGGCAAACCAGGCAACCGAAGAATCAACCGAAGGCGTGCCGGTCATTGCCTTCGAAGAAACCGAATATGATTTCGGTACCATTAAAGAAGGCGATGTGGTAGAGCATGTGTTTAAGTTTAAAAACACAGGCAATGCCCCCTTGAAAATTCAAAACGCCACGGCGCCTTGCGGCTGTACCGTGCCTACCTGGACCAAGGAGCCTATTCCACCCGGGGGCACCGGCGAAATTGTAGTACAGTTCAACAGCAAGGGCAAAGCAGGGCAACAAATCAAGCAAGTAACCATTACTGCCAATACCAAACCCGAAGTTTCGCAAGTAACCATCAAAACTTTTGTGGAGGGTACCGGAAAGATGCTCATCGATGCCGAAGGCCCTCGTAAACAGTAATTTAAAAAAACAAACCAAACGCTATGTTGCAAACCATTTTATTCGTATTCCTTCAGCAAAAAGCTGCCCAACCACAGGGTGGTGGCATGATGTTTAACCTGATTTTCTTCGGAACCATCATCCTTATTTTCTACTTCTTTATGATTCGCCCGCAGCAGAAGCGTGCCAAAGAGCAAAAAAACTTCTTGGCAAGTCTGCAAAAGGGCATGCAGGTGGTTACCATTGGTGGCATCCATGGCAAAATAGTGGAAGTGGGCGACAATACTGTGACCATCGACATCGATGGCAAAGGCACCAAGGTGGTGTTTGAAAAAAACGCCATTGCCGTTGAGAGCACCAAAGCACTGCAAAAAGCCTAAATGAAAGACACAATGAACACTTCGTTTGAGCAAATGCCTGCCGATGCCCGCCTGTGGGTGTATCCGGCAGGGCGCCCCCTAAGCAGCACAGAACAACAAAGCCTCTTGCAAGAGGTGCACACCTTCTTGCAGAACTGGCGTGCACACGGCAAACCATTGCGGGCAGCGGCTACGGTGGTGGAAGATTACTTTCTGCTGGTAGCTGCCGACCCCCATGCCGAGCCGCCTTCCGGCTGCTCTATAGATGCTCAGGTGGGTTTTATCCGTCAGCTGGCACAACGCTACGACTTGGCTTTTCTTGAGCGTGGGCGCGTGTATTTCCGTGCTACCGGCGGCATCGATTACCTGCCTTTAGGGGCTGTGAAAGAGGCGGTCACCGAAGGGCGCCTTACCGCCGAAACGCCGGTTTATAAGCAAGAGGCTGCCACGAAGGCAGAGTGGGGGTGCGTGCCCGCCGTGGACACCTGGCTCAAACGCTATTTTGCCAAAACGAAGGCATAGTGTCTTATAGATGTGCGAAGCGCCCTCAAGGGCGCTTTCTTTTTTACCTTCCGTAAAAACGCAAATCAAGTATAAAACCATGAAAATAGGCATCTTAGGCGGTGGACAGCTCGGGCGCATGCTGTTGCAGGCAGCTTTCAACTATCCGGTAGAGCTGCACGTGCTTGACCCCGACCCGCAAGCCCCTTGCGCAGCGGCTACACCATATTTTAAAACGGGCAGTTTGCAAGACGAAGCCACGGTCTATGCTTTTGGCAAGCAAGTGGAAGTGCTTACCATTGAAATAGAAAACGTCAATGTAGCGGCACTCAAGCGCTTGCAGGCCGAAGGCGTGAAGGTGTACCCTCAACCCCACGTGATTGAAACTATTCAGGATAAGCGGCTTCAAAAGCAGTTTTTTGTGCAGCATCAAATACCGACTGCCCCCTTCGTCTTGATTGACCACCCCTCGGACTTGCACAAGCATGCTAACTTCCTGCCGGCATTTATGAAAGTGGGCAAGGGCGGTTACGACGGGCGTGGGGTCTTGCCTTTGCACAGCCCCGCTGACTTTGCACAGGCTTTTCAGGCGCCTTCTTTACTTGAAAAAGCGGCCGATATACACAAAGAAATATCGGTGATTGTGGCGCGTAATGAGGCAGGCGAAGTGCGTGCTTTCCCCCCGGTGGAAATGGTATTCGACCCACAACTAAACTTGGTGGACTACCTGCTGTCACCGGCACAGCTCACCGAAGAGCAAGCAGCAGAGGCACAAAGCATTGCTTGCCGTTTAATAGAGGCGCTGGACATGGTCGGTATATTGGCAGTAGAAATGTTTTTAAATCGTGATGGCAGTTTGTGGGTCAACGAAGTAGCTCCGCGCCCCCACAACAGCGGGCACCACACCATCGAAGCCAACTATACTTCCCAATACGAACAACATTTGCGTGCCATCACCAACATGCCTTTGGGCTGCACCGACAGCCGCTGTGCCGCAGCCATGGTGAACCTATTGGGCGAAGCCGGCCACTACGGCGCAGTGTATTACCGTGGATTGAAACGTGCACTTGCCCGTAAGGGCGTGTATGTGCACCTCTATGGAAAGGCAGAAACCAAACCCGGGCGCAAGATGGGGCATGTGACCTTGATTGATGATGACCCGGACAGCCTGCAAGCCAATATCCGCTACATCAAAGAGGTGTTGAAGGTAGAAAGCCGCGCGGCTGTATCCGGTAATCCGCAAGAATGACCGCTTCGGCAATGGCGCATGCTTGCCGCCCTTGAAGATGACAACACAAACGCCCTTGCATGCAGAGGGCGTTTATTTGCTTTGAGGCTTTCTTCTTTTGCCGGAATTGATTACCTTTCTTCTTTACGAAACCACAATACCATGTCTGACACACTGCACCTTGCCTTGCTACAGCTTGACTTGCACTGGCACTCGCCCGACGCCAACCGGGCACACATAGAAGAGCGTCTGCGTCAGCTCGAAGAAATAGATATCGTGCTGTTGCCCGAAATGTTTACTACCGGTTTCACCATGGAAGCGGCTGCTTATGCCGAACCCATGAATTTTCATACTTGCCGCTGGATGCGCCTGATGGCAGCCCATAGCGGTGCGGTCATTGCCGGCAGCATTATCGTCAAAGAAAACGGGCACTACTACAACCGCTTGCTGTGGGTAACGCCCGAAGGCGATGTGCAATATTATGACAAACGCCATCTGTTTCGCATGGCAGGTGAGCACAAGGTATATACACCGGGCAGTCATCTGCCTGTTTTTCAATACAAAGGCTGGCGCATTGCCCCCTTTATTTGTTATGACCTGCGCTTTCCCGTGTGGTCTTACAACCGCGCTTTCATGTATGACCTGGCTATTTATGTTGCCAATTGGCCTGCACCGCGCATTACTGCCTGGGATGCACTGCTGGCAGCCCGTGCCATAGAAAACGTGGCTTATGTGGCGGGGGTCAATCGCACGGGAACAGACACTGAAGGCATGGTTTATCCGGGGCATTCGGCAGTCTTCGACTTTAAGGGGCAGCCTTTGGCACAAGCAGGCAACACAGAAGAAACACTCTGTGTAAAGCTCGACAAGCAAGCATTGCAAAGATTTCGCGAAAAATTCCCCGTGCATCTGGATGCCGACGATTTTTTGATTGTCGATGGTGTGGCGCAAAATAAAACCTAAAGCGCTATGGCTTCGCTTCTTCCACCGGCAATTGAACAAAACAAAGAGTTCCGGCTGGCATTTGACCTGCTGAAAAATACCACGCATTCGCTGTTTTTGACAGGCAAAGCGGGTTCGGGCAAAACAACCTTTTTGCACTATCTGCGCCAACACCTGCCGAAAAAAATGGTGGTGCTTGCCCCCACAGGCATTGCGGCTGTGCGTGCCGGCGGGCAAACCATTCATTCGTTTTTTAAGATAGACTACAAAGAACTGTTTTTGCCCGATGACCCCCGCCTTGCTTTTGCGAAGATAGAAGAGACCTTTCGCATAGAAGACGATTTCATACAGCTGGTGCAGGGGTTGGAGTTGCTGGTCATTGACGAAGTGTCGATGCTGCGCTGCGATCTGGTGGACGTCATAGACCGCATTTTGCGTGTGGCACGGGGCATGCCCCTGATGCCCTTTGGCGGCTTGCCTGTCTTATGGATTGGCGACCTCTATCAGTTGCCGCCGGTGGTGCGCGAAGAAGAACGCGCCTTGCTGAAAAACTACTATGAGCCCAACTTTTACTTTTTTCAAGCACGGGTCTTTCGCCAAGACTACCGCCCGGTGTGTATAGAGCTGCAGAAGGTGTACCGGCAGGCAGACCACCGTTTCCTGAGCTTGCTCAATCGTTTGCGTGAAAATGCACTCACCAAAGAAGACCGTGCACTGCTGCGTTCGCGTGTGGATGTGGAGTTTCAACCACCCCCCAATAGTGGTTTTGTAACCATTTGCACACACAACCGCCAAGCCGAAGCCATCAACCGTAGCAACCTGCATCGTCTTAAAGGAAAGCAGCATACTTTCGAAGCCATCGTGGAAGGCGATTTCCCCCCTTCTATGTATCCGGTAGAAAAAGAACTGCATCTTAAAGTGGGGGCTCAGGTCATGTTCACCAAAAACAACTGGAGCAAAGGTTACTACAACGGCGAGGTGGGCATTGTGCGCGCCATTGATGAAGACGAAATACTGGTGGAAATTACCGGCAAAGACAAAGAAATTATCGTGGAGCGTGAAGAGTGGGAAAACATACGCTACCGTACCCACCGGGTGCAAAACATGCCTTTGAGTGTGGAAACAGAGGTGGTGGGGCGCTTTGTGCAGTTCCCCTTACGCTTGGCTTGGGCTATTACGGTGCACAAAAGCCAAGGCATGACTTTTGAAAAAGTATATGCCGAGTTGCATCGTGCCTTTGCCCATGGGCAGGTCTATGTGGCATTGAGCCGTTGCCGCTCGTTGGAAGGCTTGCGGCTGAAAAGCGACATTCCCGCCCACAGCATACGTGTGGATGAGCGCATTACTGCCTTTATAAAAGAAGCTCAATGGCATGGGAAAGAAGTGGAACAACTAATTGCACAAACCTTGGGCGACGACTTCCGTGTGTGCGACAAAGCAGAGACCATTGAGCAGGAAAGCATAGACTTAACCGCCCCCCAGGAAAGCCCGGAGGCATGGCTGGCTGCACTGCCGTCCCTCGACAGCTTGCAACTCATGCGGGAGGCAGTCGAAAAGCAATTGCCGGCAGGCAAAGAGGCTTCTGATGTGCTGCCAAAGCTGTTGCAGTGGCAGCTGCTTTGTTTGGCTATAGAGGTGAAGACGGCAGAAAACTGCCCGGCAGATTGGAAAGCACGCTGGAGCTTGTTACAACAAATGTTGAAACGATGGGAAAAGGCATGATTCGAAGGCTGCTTGCGGGCTTGCAGGCATACGGGCGGCGCCGGCGTTTGGCGCGTCTGCGTTGGCGCCGGGGGATGGTGCGCATAGAAGCGTCTTCTAAATGCCAGCTGAAGTGTCCTTTGTGTTTGACTGCCCAAGGCTATCACCGCAAGCACAGCGCGGTGGGGTGGGGGCATCTGAAAGCTCTCGATTTTGAAGCCTTCCTTGACAAACACCCGCAGGTGCGCCATGTGGAGCTGTCGAATTATGGTGAAATACTGCTCAACCCGCAGCTTATCGACATAATGCGGATTGCACATGAGCGTGCTGTAACCCTTAGTGCCCTGAATGGGGTGAACCTCAACCATGCCCCTGATGCAGTGCTCGAAGCCATGGTGCGTTATGGTTTTGGCAAGTTAAAAGTCTCTATTGATGGTGCAAGCCCGCAAACCTATGCCGTTTACAGGCGTGGCGGTAATTTTGAACGTGTGATGGAAAACATACGCAAGCTGAACGCTTATAAACAGCAATATGGCAGTAAATACCCCAAGCTGAAATGGCAGTTTATTGTATTTGGGCATAACGAGCACGAGATAGTGAAAGCACGCCAAATGGCAAAAGAGCTGGGCATGGGCTTTAAGGTGAAGTTTAATTACGAGCCATCCTATGCACCGGTGCGTAACCCTGCCAAGGTGCGGCAAGATAGTGGCTTGGGGGTGGCTTCCATAGATGAATACGAGCAGCATTATGGGCGCTTGCAATCGCCGGCTTGCATGCAGCTGTGGGTGTCGCCGCAAATCAACTATGATGGCGAAGTATTGGGCTGCTGTGTCAATCATTATGCAAGCTTTGGCAATGCCTTTAAAGAGGGGTTGGAAGCCATATTGCAAAGCGAGCGCTACCGCTATGCGCAGAAGATGGTGTTGGGCAGCGCCCCGCCACGCCAAGATGTGCCTTGCACACACTGTAGGCGTTACGAGCGCATTCGTTCGCTTCCGCTTTTCTACAAAGAGTTGCTTGCCGCTTATTCCCAAAGCCATGCCCCCGGCGCTTCTTTCTTTTAAAGCCGGTGCCCTGCATGTCATGATTTGATGAAGCGCTTATTCGCTTTTTAAGCTTTTGTATCATTTGGCAAGCGGCGAAAAAGTTCTTTGGGGAGTGAATGCAAAAATTTTTGTGTAAAAACCAAAGCCGTACACATTTATTTTGTTGTGAATGCCTACCTTGAGGTAGGTATGTGTTTCTATGTTTAACCCTAAATACCCTAATGTCATGAATGAAACAATGTATTCTTTTCTTAAGAACTTGCCACTGGTAGGGCCTGCCGTGAAGGCAGCCTACATAGGCAGCAAGGTGAAAGTGCTTATTCAAAAAGTGGAAGGCGACCCACAAGCCACGGCTGAATTGAAAGGCAAAGCAGGCAACGAACTGGAAGAAGCACTGAACGAAGAAGCCAATGAGTTGTACGACAGCGAAATATCGCCCATCGTACAAGCAGAAGGCATACCCGAAGAAGTGGAGCAGCCGGTTAAGGAAAAGGCTATTGAGGAGTTGGTAGCCGCTCTGCGGAAGAAGTTGGAACGAAACAAGTCTGCCGGAGCAGAAGAAGGAAAAAACTAAGAAGCCGCTCGGTGTGCTTCTTGCCTGTGATTTAACCACCAAAAACAAAAAAGGCACCTTTTTGAAAGGTGCCTTTGGTGGAGAATACCGGATTCGAACCGGTGACCTCTACGCTGCCAGCGTAGCGCTCTAGCCAGCTGAGCTAATTCCCCGTTTTGCTGATGCAAATTTAATACAAGCTTATTTTCTATGCAAGCGTTGCGCATGAAATTTTTAACTTTGTCCTGTTGTTTGTAGTTAAAATCGTGTGCAAACCTTTGAAAATGAAGTATGATTCAAAATATATTTTTTGATATTGAAGTGCCGGAATTTGCCGACAGTCTGTGGCTTGACAACTATTTGGCGGAGGGGTGGTTTCGTAGTAGTCATATGATGCTGCGCTCGAATGTATTGTGTGTGGAAGGGGAATTGCTCGAAACAATCAACATACGCTACGACCTGCGTGACTATGAATACCCTAAGCGGCTGCGCAAGCTGATGCGCCGCAATCGCAAGCGCTTTCGCCATGAAGTGCGTCCGGCAAGAATTACGAAGCGGCGCCGGCAAATGTATAAAGCGCATATCAAGCGGTTTAAGGGCATGGTGGTGCCTACGCTCGATGCTTTTATGCTGGGCAGCTTTCATGAGCACAGCCCTTTTAATACTATGGAAGTGACCGTCTATGACGGGCGGCGCATCGTGGCCGTCAGCTATTTCGACGTGGGGATGCACAGCCTGGCCAGCATTCTGGGCTTTTTTGACCCGGATTATAGCCGTTATAGCTTAGGCATATATACCATGCTTTTGGAAATAGAGTGGGCGCAACAACGCCAAATGCATTATTATTACCCCGGTTATATTCTGGATGCGCACCCCCTCTTCGATTACAAGCTGCGCCTGGGCAAAGCCGAAGTGTATGACTGGAATAACCGTTGGGTGCCTTTTCACCCGCTTATGCGCGAACATACGTTGGCTGCAAACATTCGTTCAAGGCTGCAGCTGCTCAAAGAGCACTTCACGCGTGCAGGCGTAGGACATGAGCTTTATACCTATCCTTTGGCTTATTTGGGTTACTTGGAAATGCCTTTGAGTGGAGAGGCTGTTTTGTTTCAGTCGCTTAATTTTGTACGGGACTTCGCCCTCTTTTACTTAGGCGCCGACGAAGACGGTAATTTTTGGATGGCTGCCTATGACCCGCTGAAACAACTGTACCATATTGCCGCCATGCGTTATTTCCCCCTGAACAGCCTCGTGGAAAAAGCGATGGACATACAAGTGGAAGAGAGCCCCAATACCTTGCTCGATATTCTCTATTATCAAGAATTCTATTATCTTGGGGAGGAGGCTGAGCAAGTAGTTTTGCAAGCCAAACAATTACAGAAAGCTTTGTCATTAAACCTTTCAAAAAAGCCATGACTATACAATACTTAGGACACGCTTGTTTTTTGGTAGAAGTAAACAACTGCAAAATTCTTTTTGACCCTTTTGTGTCGGGTAACCCCTTGGCTGCCGATAAAGTATCTTTGGAAGACATGCGTTGCGACTACATGTTGGCATCGCACGGGCACCAAGACCATGTGGCCGAGGTCATGAGTGTGTACCAGCATTGCGAGGCAGAGCTGGTGGCTGTCTTTGAAGTGAGCCGCTGGTTTGCCCAGAAAGGCGTGAAGCGCGTGACTTCCATGAACATAGGAGGCAGCGCACAGTTCGATTTCGGTAAACTTACTTTGGTGCCCGCCGCCCATAGCAGCAGCATGCCCGATGGCTCTTATGGGGGGGGTGCTGCCGGTTTCGTTCTGCAAACCCCGGAAGGTACCCTTTATTTTGCCGGCGATACCGGTTTGTTTGTCGATATGCAGTACTTCGGCGAGCGTTACGACATAGACGTGGCTTTTCTGCCGGTAGGGGGGCACTATACCATGGATGCGGCCGATGCGGCCATTGCTGCCCGCTGGCTGAAAGCCAAGCATGTAATAGGCATGCACTACGATACTTTTGAGCCTATTCGTATAGACAAACAGCAGGCACGGGCTGCCTTTGAAGCCGAAGGACAAAAGCTGCACTTGTTGAGTATTAAGGAAAAAGTATCGTTTTAAGGGTAGCAGATAATAAAACTGCCGTATCTTTGCGGGCTTGGCATTTGGAGATGGACTTATGATAGATACCCAACAAAACAAAAAGATGGAAAGGGAACAGGCGCATCCGCTTGTGTTCCCGGTGATGGAGCATTTCTACACCTTGCAGGGCGAAGGGGCTTATCAAGGGCATGCTGCCTATTTTGTACGCCTTGCCGGCTGCGATGTGGGCTGTGTGTGGTGCGACGTGAAAGAATCATGGCATACGGACGGCTACCCGTCCTTGCCGGTAGATACACTCATAGAAGCGGCACGCGCCCACCCTGCCCGCTTGCTGGTGACCACCGGCGGCGAGCCTTTGATGTATCGCCTGGATGCATGGTGCCAACAGTGGCGTGAGGCGGGCTTCCGTTTGCACCTCGAAACTTCGGGCGCCTATCCGCTTTCCGGTACATGGGACTGGATTTGTCTTTCACCTAAAAAATTCAAGCGTCCCCATGAAAGTGTGTGCCGCCAAGCTCATGAGTTGAAAGTGGTGGTGTATCATAAAAGCGATTTTGCTTGGGCAGAAGAATATGCTGCCAAAGTACCGGAAGGCTGCCTGCTGTTTTTGCAGCCCGAGTGGAGCCGCGCCGAACAGCTTTTGCCACTCATTATAGAATACGTAAAAGCCAACCCGCGTTGGCGTATTTCGTTACAAACACATAAATACATGAACATTCCATAAAGACAGCCTTATGCGTCGATTCGTCCTGATTCTGTTTTTTTTGCTGTTGATGGTTCCTTTTGGAGGACATGCCCAGCAGTATTCAACCAAAAACAAAAAAGCCATTAAGTTGTATGAGCAGGCAAGTGCCAGCTTCCGTTTACGCGACTACGAAACGGGCATGAACCTGCTGTTACAAGCCGTACAAAAAGACCCCGCCTTTGTGGAGGCTCATATGTCCTTGGCGCATAACTTTCAACTGTTTGGTTACTTGCCCAAGGCTTTGGAGCACTACGAAGCGGCCGTAAAGGCAGATCCGAAAAGCCCCAAGGTAGTGGGCGCTTATTATACTTTGGCTACCGAATACTTAAAACAGGGGCGTTACCGGGAAGCGAAAGAGTATGCACTGCGCTTTTTGAGTTTTCACCCTGAACCGAACAATTTCACCAACGACATTGAGCGGGTAGTGGCTTCGGCAGAATTTGCCTTGGAAGCCATGCAGCAACCACTGCCTTTTGAGCCGAAACCCCTGCCCGGCAAGGTGAATCGCGAAGACTACCTGCAGTATTTCCCTGTGCTTACTGCCGATGAAGAGATGCTTATTTTTACGGCAAGGCGGAAAGAGCAAGGGCGCGATGAAGATATATTTGTAAGCTACCGGCAGGAAGATGGCTCTTGGGGCGAGCCGCAACCTTTGTCACCGGTCATCAATACGGCTGCCAGTGAAGGCACTTGTGCCATCTCGGCCGACGGCACCGTGCTGGTATTTACCTCTTGCCAGTCGCGGCGCGGCTATGGCAGTTGCGACCTCTTTGTTTCTTACCGTTATGGCAATGAATGGAGCACCCCCGTTAACTTGGGCGCCAACGTGAATAGTTCTTCTTGGGAGTCGCAGCCTACGCTGTCGCCCGATGGACGCGTGCTCTTCTTTGTTTCTGACCGCCCCGGTGGCATGGGCGAGCGGGATATTTACATGACCATGCGCGATGAAGACGGCCGCTGGCTGCCGGCTGTCAATGTGGGCGCCCCCATTAATACTTATGCCGATGAAGTATCGCCTTTCTTATATGCCAACGGCAAACGTTTGTTTTTTGCCTCGAATGGGCATGTAGGCATGGGCGACTTCGACCTGTATTATAGCGATTGGCATCGCGGGCGCTGGAGTGAGCCGGTAAACTTGGGCTATCCTTTGAACGATCATCAGTCGCAAGTGTCCTTGTTTGTTACTGCCGATGGCAAGAAAGGATATTATGCACAAGAGCAATGGGAGGGGCGCCGTCAGCTCTCGGCTATTTTGATGTACTTCGACATGCCCCCGCAGCTCATACCCGCCGAACAAACAGCCTATGTGAAAGGCGTAGTGCGGGATGCCCGAACCGGCAAGCCTCTGAAAGCAGAAATAGAGTTGTTCAATGTGAATGAAGACAGCCTGATAGCACAGGTTTGGTCCGATACACTCACCGGCGAATACCTTATCGTACTGAATCAAGGAGCAGATTATGCACTGGAAGTAAACAAAGCCGGTTATTTGATGAAAAGCCTTTCTTTCCGTCTTAAAGAAACGAATGATACTCTGCGCCCGGTGATACTGGACATAGAGCTGGAGCCCATTACGGCAGGCAGTAAGTTTGTTCTGTCGAATATCTTTTTCGATTATGGAAAATACACGCTCCGGGAAGAATCGAAAGCCGAGCTGCGCAAAGTGGTGGAGTTCATGCAACAAAACCCTGCAGTAACCGCCGAAATAGCCGGGCACACCGATGACATCGGCGACGAGAAAGCGAACATGGAGCTGTCGCTTCAGCGGGCAAAAGCGGTATATGATTACCTGATAGCGGCAGGCATTGAGCCCCGCCGCCTAAGCTATAAAGGCTATGGCGAAACACAACCGGCAGTGCCCAACACCTCAGACGCGAACCGGGCACAAAACCGACGCATCGAGTTTCGCATCATATCTGTAGAAAAAACAGGCGAATAGGTACGTGCACCCCTTCGGTTTAATGAAAAATTTCTAAATTGCAGCGATTTTAACGGCTCTGTAAACAATGAAAAAACGAATTGTTCAAGTAGGCGATATTGCTTGTGGCAGCGAGCAACTATTCCTCATCTCCGGTCCTTGTGTGATTGAAGATGAAAGCATTATGATGCAAACAGCCGAGAAGCTGAAAGAAGTGTCTGAGCGCCTCGGTATTCCTGTTATTTATAAGTCTTCTTTTCAGAAAGACAACCGCAGTTCTTTGAAATACTACACCGGTCCCGGCTTGGAAGAAGGTTTGCGTATCTTACAAAAGATAAAAGACACATTCGGCTTTCCGGTGCTTTCAGATGTGCACTACCCCTCGCAGGTAGCCCCTGCAGCCGAAGTGTTGGACGTCATACAAATACCGGCTTACTTGTGCATGCAAACCGACCTGATGGTGACGGCTGCAAAGACCGGCAAGGTAATCAACATTAAGCATGGGCAGTTTTTGGCACCCGAAAATATGATTAAGCCCGTGCAGAAGGCAGTAGATGCCGGCAATGACCAAATCATATTGACCGAGCGCGGTTATACCTTTGGCTACAACGACTTGATTGTGGACCCGCGTAGCTTCTACCATCTGAATCAGACCGGCTATCCGGTGGTGTTCGACATTACCCACTCTATTCGCAAATACGGTATTCCGAGTGCCGACCCGCGCGGGGGCGCCCGTGAGTTCTTGCCTACGATTGCGCGTGCCGGCGTGGCAGCCGGCGTGGATGGTGTCTTCATTGAAACACACCCCAACCCCGCCGAAGCTCTTTGTGATGCGGCCAGTCAAATGTGCGTTTTCGACCTTGAAGAGTTTTTAAAACCCTTGATTGAAATTCACAATTTAGAAGTAAAATACCGACCTGTCTTTACCGAATAAACAGAAACAAAGCAAATAAAGCCTATGGAATTGTATCTTGACTCTGCCAATATGCAGGAAATCGAGGAAGCCTTCAAGTTAGGTTTCCTGACCGGTCTTACCACCACGCCTACCTTTATGCATCGTGAGGGCATCCGCGATATCGATGCCACCATTATCAAGCTGTCGAAGATGGTGCCTATTTTGCAGATAGAGGCACTGGGCGAAACCGCCGATGAAATAGTAAAAGAAGCCGAACGCCTCATTGGGCTGGGCTTGGACAAAGAAAAGACGGTCTTTAAAATCCCCGTTTCTTTGGAAGGGGTCAAAGCTTGTAAGCGCCTGACGGACCAAGGCTATAAGGTGAATATCCACTTGGTATATACCTTGCAGCAAGCCTATATGGCCATGGCTGCCGGGGCTACTTATGTTTGCCCCTTGGTAGGACGCCTGCAAGACCAAGGACATGACGCATTGGCGCTGGTAGAGCAGTGTGTGAAGGCAGTGAACTACTATGGCTATCCTTCGAAAATCATGTTTTCGTCGGTGCGTCATCCCGAGCATGTGCGCAACGCCATCAACATAGGTGTGCATACCTGTACGGTGCCTTGGAAAGTAATGAAGATGCTCACCGAAAACAACTTTACCACACTGGGTACGCAGCAGTTCTTTGAGCATACCAAGCTCATGACCATGCATGTGAAAGAGGTGATGAAGCCTTACAACCCGGTGGTGCGTTTGGACCAAACCGTGCTGGATGCAACCATTCAAATGACGGAGTCGGGCTTTGGCGCCGTGACCGTGGTGGACGACAAAGGCGACATCGTGGGTATCTTTACCGACGGAGACTTGCGCCGCCGCTTGCGTGAGAACGGCAAGGATATCTTGCAAAAGAAAATGAGCGAGTTTGAATGGCACAAGCCGCTGACCATTGAAGCCGGGGCGCTGCTGCATGAAGCCGTGGAGATGTTGCGCCAAAAGTCGGTAGATAATTTGGTGGTAACTGAAAACGGCAAGCTTGTGGGCATGCTGGACGTGCAGGACCTGTTGCAACTAAATATTTTTGTATAAACATGTTGACAAGTCAAATTACCGACCGCTTCCGTAGCATAGGAGGAGAGTTTTGTGTTTCGCCTCAAGAGCTGCGGGAGCGGCTCGATAACACCCGCATCTTCCTTTTCGATTGGGACGGTGTGTTCAATGCCGGCGAAAAAGGAAAGGGTGCCACAAGCCTCTATGCCGAGGTGGACTCTATGGGCTTGAACATGCTGCGCTTTGGCTACTATCTGCAAACCGGTGAAATCCCTAAAATGGGCATCATCACCGGGCAGGAAAACCATTCCGCCTTTCAGCTGGCTACACGCGAACACTTCGATGTGGTCTATTATAAGTTTCGTCATAAAGCCCTGGCATTGGAGCACCTCGAAGCAGCGTATGGCATTCAGGACTACGAAGTGGCCATGACTTTCGACGACATTGCCGATATCACCGTGGCAAAACGGGTCGGCGTGCGTTTTCTGGTGCGCTGCACGGCTGCTGTCTTATTTAACGACTACGTAAGAAAAAACAACTACTGCGAGTACATTACCGGTCACGAAGGGAAGGATAATGCAGTGCGTGAAATCAGTGAGCTGGTATTGGGTATTCGTGGGGTGTTTGAGCAGGCCATCGAAGAACGTTTTGATTACTCGGATAAGTTCCGGGAGTATATGCGCTTGCGTAACAGCATAGAAACACGCTTTTTTATTGGGCACGACGACCATGTAGTGCCTATTGATGTGCACATTGAAGACCATCGCTATTAGTTCAAGCCTTATTGCCGGCAGGCATTACAGTGAACCATAAGGGCACTCATGTGTATGAGTATGCCCTTTTTCTTTGATAATAAGAAAGGTCAGTTTTATGAAAACGGAAGTGTTTACGCAGGAAAAAGAACAAAAAAGCAATGCGCCGGCGCTCTTTTGGGGCAGTCAAAAGCGTTTGTTGCTGCTTTTTGCGCTGGCATTGGGCATATTTGCGGTAGCTCGTTTGGCACTGCTTTGGCGCTTCGGGCAAAACCTGGAAGGCTATGAGCAGGATGTCGTGTGGGCTTTTGTAGTGGGGGCGCGCTATGACCTGTTGGTGATTGCTTACATGTTTTTGCCTCTGCTGCTTAGCTCGTGGCTTTATTGGTTTCGTGGCGGCAAGGCAGAAGCTGCTATTCGCCGCTTTCAGCGCTATTATGCAACCTTCATACTGTCCGCAGCAGTCCTGGGCTTGCTTATCGACCAAGAGTATTATACCTACTTTCAAAGCCATCTGAATGTTTTTGTGTTTGCTTTTCTTGAAGATGACACGGTGAATATTTTGCGTTCGGTATGGTCTGACCACTCACCGGGTCTCTTTTTGAGTTTGTGGCTGCTCATTACCATGGGCTTGGCTTATCTGATGCGGCGTTGGTTTGCCCGTCCTTGGGTGGTCAGTTGGCAGATGTCCAAGGGGGCAACGGCCTTGTGTCTGCTTTTGTGGCATGGTTTATATTTTGTAGCCTTGCGCGGTTCATTTACCGAGTTTCCCCTGCTCATCGATGACGCTTCTATTTCTGACAATGGTTTTGTAAACTACCTTACGCCAAACGGTTTTTTTACTTTCAAAGAGGCATTTAAGGAAAGAAATGACTTGTTTGAGCCCAAGGCTTCCATATGGGAACAGTATGGGTTTTCGGGCAGGGAAGAAGCCCTGAAGGTACTGGGGCATGAGGACCTGCACAAAAAAACACCTGTTAATGACTTTCTGGCAAAAAATCCGCCCAATGTGGTGTTTATTATCATGGAAAGCATGGGCACCGATTACCTGCGGCTGCACAGCGAAACATGCAACACCTTGGGAAGCCTTGCTGCTTTGTTGCCGGAAATGTATGTTTTTCTGAACACCACCTCGGCACAAAATGGTACCATACCAACAGTAGAAGAGTTGCTGCTGAATACGCCCTTGCATCCCATCACGCAGTCGCGCCACCGTCGTACTTCTTTCGAAAGTTCGGTGGCTTATCCTTTCAAGCAGAAAGGGTATTTGACGGGCTTTTTGACAAGCGGCAAGCTGGCATGGCAAAACCTGGAAGAGTTTTTACCTTACCAATATTTCGATTTTCAGGTGGGACGTTCTTTGTTGCGCAAGCGCTATCCGCAAGCCGAAGAAAACGATTGGGGGGTATATGATGAGTTTTTATTCGATTACACGCTTGAAAAACTGCAGGAGTCGCCCGGCAAGCCCAAGTTCTTTTTCCTGCTGACCACGACCAACCACACACCTTTCCGCCTGCCTTCCACTTATGAACCTTTGCCGGTAAGCATTCCCGACTCTATTCGCCGTGCGATGTTGACCGAGCCGGATATGGCACAGCGTAGTTTTTACAACTACCAATATGCAGCGCATCAGTTGGGTTTGTTTTTGAAGCGCCTGAAAGAAAGTGAGGAAGGGAAGCGCACCATCGTGGTCATCACGGGCGACCACAATAACTTGATGGTGATTCCTTATGATGACAGCCGTCTGATGGCGAAGCGCAGCGTGCCTATCTTGTTTTACATACCGGAGGCATACCGCCCCAAACAGCCGGTGGATACGGGCGTGCCTGCTTCTCACAAAGATATTTTTGCCACTATATTTCCACTGGCTTTGTCTGGGGCTGACTACTGGAGCTTAGGCGAAAACCTGTTTGATGCTTCACAGCCCGGACGCTTTTTTGCCTTGAATGCCGGCACTACTGCCTTTGACAGCCAATATGGCATTGCCGATATCCGGCAACAAAAAACGTTGTACCTGCACAGGCAGCCTACGGGCAAGTGGCAAGCCGGCGAGCCCCGGCCCGAACACGAACAGCTACGGCGCCGGGCACTGGCTTACGTGGCTTTGTGGCATGACTTCTTTAACAGTCGTTTTTAAGTGCAAAAACCTTCTCTTTCCGAAAGAGAAGGTTTTTTATGTATCCGGCGGGTGCTTTTTACCGGTATATGCATGCTTTTGCCTAAATTATTCTTTGTGCTTTGCAAGCTGTATTTGGAATGTAAAAAATATCTGCTTTATGTCTTTGAAATACAGGGAATTGAAAAGAGAAGCCTTGCACTTGTTGCGTGGGCCTTCTTTTGTAATGATTTTTTTATTGACAAGCATAGCAGCAGCGGTAGTTTATACAATGCGCGGCACTTTTTTGATTTATGCTACCGTGCAGGTGTTTCACGACATGATGAATCTGCTTATAGGTTTGTTGGCGGGTATTGTGGTTACCACCTATTCCATCACGATAGTGGCACTGCAGCTTACCTCAACACAGTTCTCGCCACGGGTCATACGCCATTTGCTTTCGCAAGACTTGTACACACAAATTACCTTGGGCAGCTTTCTAAGCTGGATAATCTTTTGTTTGATTATTAAGTTCTGGATTTTATCCCCTTTGCCATTTGATGCCCCGCCGGGCTACACCGCTATTTTATGGATAAACGCGGCTATTTACGGTGCCTTTTTTCTCTTGGCAGTTCTTTTGCCCCATTTTATTTTGACCATTGCGCAAAATATCAATGCCGCTCATATTATTCGTAAAATCGCTTTGCATACATTGGACGTAGTGGCAGAAGAGGCGCAAGCATGGGAACAAATGGAAAAGGCAGAGGCGCCCGCGGCATCGGAAAATGATTGTTATGTGAAAAGTAAGCGCTTTGGGTATATACAAGAAATCGACTATGAAGCCATACGTCATTGGTTGCGCCGGCATCCCGGGGTTTTATTTGTGGAGCAAAGCCGTAGTGTAGGCGCTTTTTTAACAGCCGGTGCGCCTATTTTTCGTTTTCGTTTATCCGCTACGCTTGCTGAAGCGCAACGCCATCAATTGATGCAAAAAACCGGGCATTTTTTGCAGCGCTGCTATTCGGTAGGGCAATTCCGCAGCTTTCGCCAAGATGTGCACTTTGGCATTCGCCAGATTGTCGATATTGCCATCCGGGCAATATCGCCGGCAGTCAATGATCCTACCACTGCCATCAACTGCTTGGATTATTTGGGTCAGTTGGTGCTTTCGCTTACCGAATATCGCATGCCCACGGGGCGCGTGAACCGTTATCGCAACGAACCGCTTTATGTGCGCACCGTTACTTTCGATCAGATAGTGAGTCAGGCTTTTGACCAAATTTATCACTTTGGGCGTCATGACTACGCCGTGCTTAGCCGCACCTTCAGCTTGTTGAATACCTGTGTGCGGGCAGTATCGAAGCAGGAGCATCTGTATGTGCTGGGCGATGAAATCGGTGAGTTTGTAGAAGACCTGCTTCAGCAAATAGAGATGGAGACAATACAAGCCCACGTAAGCCAGGTGCAACTGGCACGCTTGGCAGGCATTGCCCGGCGCACCTGTGACGACTGGTTGGCAAAGACCGAAGAGTTTGCGGAGATGGGCAACAAGATGCGTCTGCTTCATGAAAAAATACAAAACGACAGCCGGCAGCTGCGGGCTCTGCATGATGCCTTAAACAGCTGAAAAAGCTTTCAAAATCCCTGTTTTTTTGCTATCTTTACATGTTTCAAAACCTTGCCTGCAGGGCAGGTTTCTATTGTGGATTTTGTGTTTTTTAGACAAGAGAGAATATGAATCAAGAACAGACCAAAAAAGTCGCTTCATCTGATTACTCAGCAGCAAGTATTCAAGTATTGGAAGGTCTGGAGGCCGTGCGCAAGCGCCCCGGTATGTATATCGGTGACGTGGGCGTCAAAGGCTTGCACCACCTTATTTGGGAAGTAGTCGATAACTCTATCGATGAGGCTTTGGCCGGCTACTGTACGCAAATTGATGTGGTAGTGCATGAAGACAACTCGGTGGAAGTGTCCGATAATGGGCGCGGTATCCCCACCGACATTCACCCCAAGGAAGGGCGTTCCGCTCTGGAGATTGTCATGACCGTTTTGCATGCCGGCGGTAAATTCAACAAAGACTCATACAAAGTGTCGGGTGGCTTGCATGGTGTGGGGGTGTCTTGTGTGAATGCCTTGTCGGAATGGCTGGAGGTAACCGTGCATCGTGATGGCAAAATATTCAAACAACGCTACGAGAGGGGCGTGCCGCAACACCCGGTAGAGGTCGTGGGCACCACCGATCGCACGGGCACTACCGTGCATTTCAAGCCGGACCCCCAAATATTTCCATCTACCGAGTACAAATACGAGACAATTGCCGATCGCTTGCGTGAGTTGTCTTTCTTGAACAAAGGAATTCGATTGACGCTTACCGACCTGCGCCAAAAAGAAGAGGATGGGCAGCCTGTGAAGGAGGAGTTTTTCTCGGAAGGTGGTTTGGTTGAGTTTGTGGAATACCTGGACGCTACACGTGAGCCTATCATCCCGGAAGCGATTTACGTAGAAGGCGAAAAGAATGGCGTACCGGTAGAAGTGGCGCTTATTTACAATAACTCTTACCAAGAGAATGTGTTCTCTTATGTGAACAATATCAATACCATAGAGGGGGGGACCCATGTGGCAGGTTTTCGTAGTGCACTTACACGTACGCTAAAGGCTTATGCCGAAAAAGAAGGATTGCTTGAAAAAGCAAAGGTGGAAATCACAGGGGATGACTTTCGTGAAGGGCTTACTGCCGTGATTTCGGTAAAGGTGGCAGAGCCTCTTTTCGAAGGACAGACCAAAACCAAATTGGGGAACTCGGAGGTGCGTGGCGCCGTGGATACTTGTGTGAGTGAGGCACTGGGATACTACCTGGAAGAGAACCCTAAAGTAGCGCGCACCATCATCGATAAGGTGATACTGGCAGCACAGGCGCGTCATGCCGCGCGCAAAGCCCGTGAGCAGGTGCAACGCAAAAGCGTCTTGGGCAGCAACTCGCTTCCCGGCAAGCTGGCCGACTGCTCAGAAAAAGACCCTGCGCTTTGCGAAATTTATCTGGTAGAGGGCGATTCGGCGGGCGGCTCTGCCAAGCAGGCGCGCGACCGTAATTTCCAAGCCATTTTGCCCCTGAAAGGTAAAATATTGAATGTAGAAAAGGCACAGGAATATAAGATTTATGCCAATGAAGAAATTCAGCATATCCTGCGTGCCTTGGGCGTAAGCTGGGGCGTGCGCAACGAAGAAGGGGAAGAAGATTCCAAGGCTTTGGATTTAAGCAAGCTGCGCTATCATAAAATCATCATTATGACTGACGCCGACGTGGATGGTAGCCACATACGCACCCTTATATTGACTCTTTTCTTCCGCTATATGCGTGAACTCATAGAGAAAGGTTATGTATATATTGCACAGCCGCCTTTGTATCTGGTGAAAAAAGGGAAGGAAGCCGTATATTGCTGGACCGAAGAGGAGCGGAAGCAGGCAGTGCAAAAACTGGGCGCCGGGAAGGATGATTCGGTGAGTGTGCAGCGCTACAAAGGTTTGGGGGAAATGAACCCCGAACAGCTCTGGGATACTACCATGAATCCCGAAACCCGCAAGTTGAAGAAAGTAACCATCGAGTCGGCTGCCGAAGCCGATCACCTCTTCTCTATTTTGATGGGCGATGACGTGGCACCGCGCCGCGAATTCATTGAGCGCAATGCCAAGTATGCCAATATTGATGTGTAAACATGAATAATGGAAAGCAATAAAACACAAAGCCCCTTCCGGTTTAAGGAGGGGCTTCTTTTTTATTAAGGAACCAAATGGTTATTTTTAAGTTTTACACATTGGGTAAAAGCAGATAGACAGGAGACGCAATTATGAGCAAATTTGAATTGGTAGCACCTTTTCAGCCTACGGGCGACCAACCGGAGGCCATCCGTCAATTGGTGGAGGGCATACGCCGGGGCGAAAAGGCGCAAACATTGTTGGGCGTAACCGGCTCGGGCAAGACTTTTACCATCGCCAATGTGATTGCGCAGCTCAACAAACCTACGCTTATCATCAGCCATAATAAAACCTTGGCAGCCCAATTGTATGGCGAATTCAAGCAGTTTTTTCCGAACAATGCCGTAGAATATTTCATTTCCTACTACGATTATTATCAGCCGGAGGCTTATATTGCCACCACCGATACCTACATAGAAAAAGAGCTTGCCATCAATGAGGAGATCGAGAAGTTGCGCTTGCGGGCAACTTCTGCTTTGCTGTCGGGGCGCAACGATGTGATAGTCGTGGCTTCGGTGTCGTGTATTTATGGTATGGGTAATCCCGATGAGTTTGCCCGCAGCACCATTCACCTCAAAAGGGGGCAGACGTGCGACATGCGCGACTTTCTCTTCTCTTTGGTTGATATCATGTATCACCGCACTGAAGGCGATTTTGTGCGGGGCAGCTTTCGTGTGAAGGGCGACACGGTGGATGTGTTCCCTGCCTATGCCGACTGGGCGTACCGTATCAGCTTCTTCGATGATGAAATCGACGAAATCAGCCGCATAGAACCTGAATCAGGAAAAAAGATCAGCACGGAAGAATATATCCGCATTTTTCCTGCCAACTTGTTTATTACGGGCAAAGAGGTGCTGGATATGGCAATGCGCGAAATAGAGGAAGATTTGGAAAAGCAGGTGGCTTTTTTAGAAAAAGAAGGGAAAAGCGAGGAAGCCCGCCGTCTGAAGGAACGTACCCTCTTTGACCTGGAGATGATGGCTGAGCTGGGCTATTGTTCAGGCATAGAGAACTACTCGCGCTATTTCGACCGCCGGCAACCGGGACAACGCCCCTTCTGTCTGCTCGATTACTTCCCCGATGATTATTTAATGGTGATAGATGAAAGCCACGTGACCATTCCTCAAATACGGGGCATGTACAACGGTGACCGGGCGCGTAAGTTGTCATTGGTAGAGCATGGGTTTCGTTTACCGGCGGCATTAGATAACCGCCCCTTGCGTTTTGAAGAGTTTGAGTCGTTGATTCATCAGGTGATTTTTATGAGTGCTACGCCGGCTGCTTATGAGCTGGAGCAGTCGGGGGGAGCAGTAGTAGAGCAGGTGGTGCGCCCGACCGGCTTGCTGGACCCGCTGATTGAAGTGCGTCCTACGCTGAACCAAATCGACGACCTGCTGGATGAAATATCGATGACCATTGAGCGGGGGGAACGTGTGATGATTACGACGCTCACCAAGCGCATGGCCGAAGAGCTTAGTCGCTATTTGGACAGGATAGGCATCCGGGCGCGTTATATTCACTCGGAGTTGGATGCCCTGGAGCGGGTAGAGGTACTGCGCGATTTGCGCCTGGGCGAGTTCGATGTGCTGGTAGGGGTGAACCTGCTGCGCGAAGGCTTGGACTTGCCCGAAGTGTCTTTGGTAGCCATCATGGATGCCGACAAGGAGGGCTTTTTGCGCGATGAGCGTTCTTTGATTCAGACCATCGGGCGGGCTGCCCGCAATGCCAACGGGCGGGTGTTGATGTATGCCGATCGCATCACGAAGTCGATGCAAAAAGCAATTGAGGAAACCAACCGGCGGCGTGCCAAGCAGGAAGCATATAACCGTGAGCGGGGCATTGTGCCCAAGACGGTGCTCAAGTCAAAAGAGGCTATTTTGGAGCGCAGCCGCCTGACCGGGCAAGAGAGCAAAGAAAAGCAGGGCTACAAAACAGATAAGCGGGGAGGTCACAAGCAGGTAGCCGAGCCGGCACAAGCCTACCACAGCATGGATGCTGCGGCGCTTAAGGCGCGTATCAAAGAAGTGCAAGCAGCCATGGAGGCAGCTGCCAAAGACTTGGATTTTATACAAGCGGCCGCCCTGCGCGATGAGCTGTTGGCGCTTAAAGAACAGTTGAAAAAGGTAGAGCGGTAAATCCATGCGTATCAATCCGGAAGACTATCATGTTGTATTTAACAAGCCTTACCTTACAGGTAAGGAAGCCCTTTATATTGAGCAAGCGGCAAAAAGGTGGGGGCATCTTTCCGGTAATGGCAAATACACGCGCCTGTGTCAGCGCTTTTTTGAGGAGCGCTATGGCTTTCGCCGCTGCCTGCTGACCACTTCTTGCACGGATGCGCTCGAAATGGCTGCCCTGTTGCTAAACATTCAGCCCGGCGACGAGGTGATTATGCCTTCCTATACTTTTGTGAGCACAGCCAATGCTTTTGTACTGCGTGGCGCCAAAATCATATTTGTCGACAGCCAGCCTTGGCATCCTAATATGGATGCGCACAGCATAGAAGCGCTGATAACACCACGAACTAAAGCCATTGTGGTGGTGCATTATGCAGGCATGGCCAACGACATGAAAACAATCTTACAAATAGCCGGACGTCATGGTTTATATGTGGTAGAAGATGCCGCACAAGCCATTGACAGCTATCATAAGGAAGGGAACCGCCGCTTGCCTTTGGGCAGTTTGGGGCATTTGGCTGCTTTTTCTTTTCATGAAACCAAAAACATCATTGCCGGAGAGGGGGGAATGCTGGTAATAAACGCCCCTTCCATGGAAGCACGTGCCGAAATACTTTGGGAGAAAGGAACCAACCGCAGTGCTTTCTTCAGAGGCGAGGTGGATAAATACAATTGGGTAGATGTAGGTTCGTCTTTTTTGCCTTCCGAAATCATAGCCGCCTTTTTGTATGCACAGCTCGAACATTTGGAGGCCATACAGCAGCGCCGTCTGAACTTGTGGAACTACTACTACCAAGGGCTGAAACCATTGGCAGAAGCCGGCTTTATAGATTTACCCACGATACCGGCCTATGCCACCAACAATGCCCATATGTTTTACATTGTTTGCCGTAGTTTGGAAGAACGTAGCCGGCTAATAGATTACCTGAAACGGCACGGTATCCTGGCTGTTTTTCATTATCAACCGTTGCACGACTCGCCTTTTTATAGAGAGAAGCACGACGGGCGCCCCTTGCCCAATTGCCGCCGTTTTGCCGATTGTTTATTGCGCCTGCCGCTGTTTTATGAGTTGACTCACACCCAGCAAGACTATATCATAGCTACGATAGAGGCTTTTTATAGACCTCAAAAAGGAAAAAAGCCGTAGCGTGCGCCACGGCTTACATGAGCGGAGACGGAGGGATTCGAACCCTCGGTACCCGTTAGAGGGTACACTTGATTTCGAGTCAAGCCCGTTCGACCACTCCGGCACGTCTCCACCTGCAAAGGTAATAGATGCCTTTTGAACTTACAATACCTATGGCAGTGAATTTTTGAAATCCTGATAAGAAGAGATGGTTGCCGGACGGTTGTCGCAAGATAAAGCAGCCGCCTTATCATTGATATTTTGCACACGCTCGCAGGGGTCAGGGTGGGTGCTGGTCCAGGTAAGACCGCCGCATTTGCCCTCTGCCTGAAGTTTTTCAAAGAAGCCAGCAGCGCCATCACACTGGTAGGAGGTGCTGTTGAGGTAGATAACCGAATACTCATCGGCTTCGCGTTCCATATCGCGGCTGAAGCTTAGCCCTGCCAAGCCCAACGCCAGCTGTTTGGTAATTTGTGTGAGTTGTGAACCGCCGCTTCCCAATACGATATCCAATAAGATGGCTACGCCATAAACACGTTCGAGGTTGCGGGCACTGTGGCGCCGGTCGGAGTGAGCAATTTCGTGTCCCAAGACACCGGCCAGTTGGTCGGCAGAATCCAAATATTTAATAAGGTCCACATAAACAAAGATATAGCCGCCCGGCGTGGCAAAGGCATTCAATACACCCGGCTTGTGTATGATGCGCACTTCCCAGGCAAACTCGTCTTTGTAGCGCACATCGGGCGAAGCCAGAATGCTGTTTACCAGATTGTCGAGATAGGCATAGGCTTGCGGGTATTGCGAGCGGTCAAGCACTTCGCCGTATTCCTGCGGGTTACTGAGTACCTCATCCCGCACTTGCTGCCCCAGCTGTATTTCATCCTGAAGAGAGAATAAAATGGGGTTCCCTTTTTTACAGCTGTTGAAGCTGAAAAGCACCAAAAGCAATAAGGTGCTGCGTAAAACATAGCGACGAATTGTAGGCATAGCGTTTTCAGTTTTGATTTTAAGTTTTCGCTTATCTTGCTTTTTCGCAAATATTATTCCTTTCGAATATAAATTTTATGCTTGGGGTAGAGCAATTCGAAGTAGTCCTCATGGTTTTGGGGCAGACTGTCGTAGTAGCCCATGATAAGCAGACCTTCGGGGCTGCTGTGCTCGTAAAATGTTTTTAACACGCGCATCTTGAGTACCGGGTCGAAGTAAATGAATACGTTACGGCAAAAGATAATATCGAACTGGCCTTCGACAGGGTCTTGTATGAGATTATGTTGGCGAAATTCCAAACGGGCTGCTTCCTGTTGTATCTTGTCGAAAACAATATGTTTTTCTGACAGGCTACAGTAGCGGCGAATATCATGAATGCCCCCGGCAATAAAATAGTTTTGCTGAAACTGTTCCGATGCTTTGATGCTGTATTTGCCCTGCTGGGCTATTTCAAGCGCTTTGGGGTTGATGTCGGTAGCAAGGATATGGGATTTCTGCAAGAGATTCATTTCTTTAAGCAGAATCATGAAAGAATACACTTCTTCGCCTGTGGCGCATCCGGCATGCCAGATATGAATTTGTTGCTTGTCGAAAAGCAAAGGAAGGATTTTGCGCCGTAAAAACTTCCACAGGTCAGCGTTACGAAAAGGTTCAGTCAAGTTGACGGCGATGGCATCGATGAGGTCGTGGATGAAATGCGGCTCGTAAAGCATCTTACGCCACAGGTCCACGGCACCGTTCAGCTTGAACGTATGCATGGCCTTGCTTAAACGCCGCCTCAGCGAACTGCGCTCGTAGTTGCTGAAGTCCAGCCGGTAACGCTGATAAATAGCTTCTATGATGGCCTCTACTTCTTCTTCTTTCAGCATGCAAGCCTTGTTTTTAAAGCATATCTACCGGTTCTATAGCTACGAATAGCATGACCATGTCAAACTCTTGTGGGTTGTTGGGGTGCGGATATTGCGGCACCAATATCACATTGAAAGTGGGCGCATTATATTCATCGAGCCGCACCGAGAGCTTCAACTGTGCCATTTCCGGCATGTTTATTTTTGCCCGGAAGTAATCTTGCTCTACTTGCGAGTGAAACTGCAGGAATTTCTGAATGGGTTTGTGTTGCAGCTGCCGTGCGTCGTAGCCCAACAGACGTGTAGCCATGATGTTGGCAGAGAGTATTTCGCCCAGGCGGTTGATACGCACCACCGGCACACTCTTGTTGCTGAACTCTTTTTCTATGTTGTTGCTGTTTTCGAGCAGCATTTGCGCCAACTGCTCTGCGAAGTCTTCTGTGGTAGTCATTTGCATGTTCATCAACACATTTTGCCGGCGCTCTTCTTTGAGGTTTTGTTGCAGTTGTTGGCGCAGCTTTTGCAGTTCGGTTACGTCTGCCAGGATGGCAACCACTTTGTAAACCTCGCCATTCAGGTTTTTTACAGGGCTAAAACTACACCGGTAATAACGCAAGTCACCGGTGCGTGTATACAACCGATAAATATAATGAGCGGGGGTGCCTTGCAGTATTTGTTGCCATATCTCATTGAAGTCGTCCACGTCTTGTAAGTCCAAGAGGCCGGCAAAGCGGGTGCGGCGCACTTCCATGCGACTTTGGAAGCCAAACTCCTGCATAAAACGGGGATTGGCACGCAGCAGCACGCCGTCTTTTCCTATTTCAACAAGTGCCACTGCCTCGTCTATAGCTTTGATTTTACTGTCATACTCTTGCTCTCGCTCTTTTTGCTCGGTGGTAAACTGCCCGAATTGCACAATCTTATATACTTGGTTGTTTACGTCAAAGATAGGGCTGTAAGTGGCAGAAAGCCATAGTTCCTTGCCATTTTTGGCAATTCGCCGGAATTCGCCTGATATATAAGAGCCGGCTTTTACGGCTTCCCACATCATGGTATAACGCAAGCTGTCGCGCTCGTCAGGCGGCAACAGCATGCTTTCGGCCTTGCCTATAAGCTCTTCTTTGCTATAGCCCGTAAGGCTGGTATAAATATCGTTGACGTCGGTAATTCTACCTTCGAGGTCCAGCTCCAACATGGAGTTGGTTTTGTTTACCGCATTTAGAATAGAGTTCGTGAGCATGGATTCACGCTCCACTTCTTGCATCTTTTCTTCAAGAATGCGCTTGGTACGTTCCAACTCTGCCGTATTGCGCATCAAAGTAGCTTCTTTCTCTTGCAGTTCCTTGGCTGTTTGCTCATATTGCCGCAGTAGCCGTTCAGTACGTGCTTTATTGAGTGCATTGGCAACGCTGGAGCCAAAGGTTTGGCTTACATCCTCTATGAACTGCCGCACATGGGGTGGGAGGGGGCGCAAAGAGGCAATTTCAACTACGCCATATACACGATCATTATGACGAATGGGCGAAAGAACAATGCATTTGGGCTTGCCCTCGCTTAATCCGGAAACGATTTTGGGATAGTTTTCGGGGATGTCGTCTATGTAAATCAAATCGTTTTCGAGTACACAGCGCCCCACCAGCCCTTCTTTGAGCTCGAAGCGCTTTTGCAAATACTTTCTTCTTTGAAAGGCATAAGCAGCTACGGTGCTGATATAAGGCGGGTCGGCTTCTTCTTGTATGAGATGTACAGCCCCTTGATGCGCCTGCACATACTCTACCAGTTTATGTAAGAAAGCGAAGGCGAGGTCTTCAATCTTATCGTTTTGATGCTCACGTAACAGGTTGTTGAACTCAGCCAAGCCACTGACAGCCCAGGTTCGGCGTTCGCGCTCTTCGTTGAGTTGTTTCAGCTGGTCACGCATGCGAATCAACGCCTGCCCAATCCCTTCGGATACCTGCAGCCCTTCCATGGATACGTCATAGTTGCCTTGACCGATGGCTTCTATAAAACGGGCCGCTTCTTTTCTGGATTCCGAAATTTTTTGCAGCTCCTTCACCAGCTCCTTTACCTGTATGTCGCTGTCGTCAAACTCTTCAACAGGTATTTCGGTATCGATGCTGTTGGCAGAGAAGAATAGTTTGATTTTTTTTAGTGGCTTAAAAACTTTTTGACGCAACGTTTGGTGTAAAGCAAGCCCCGCCAATGCCATGAAAGCAAGAAGGGCGGTAAGCAGCCACACGGACCAAGAAGGGCTAAGCCACACATACAGGATAAGCAATAGGGCTGTAGTTGCCAGCCCTATCAGGATGATGCTACTTAGCGAGGAGGTATTTCTCTGGCTCATAGGTGTTGATATCGTCGCTTTCTTTTATTGAAAGATAGAGTTTTTATGGCGGCTATGCAAATATTTGGTTTTTTAGCGCCGTTTGAGCCGTTTCTGTAAAATGTTGTTTCCCTTGGCCTTGATCATCTGCTTCATGGTATTGAGAAAGTCGTCGTCCATGAAGCAAATAAATAGAGGGTTGAGGTTGGTATTGTAGCTTTGCAATTGGGTGCGTATGTTGAGCACATGGCCGAAGGTGGCAAAGTCTGCCTTGAACTGCTCGCTCAGTTGTTGGGCAGGCAGGTAGCTGAAGCGCGGAATATCGCCATAAATAAACAGGTCGGTGAAATTGGCCACTTGCGTAACCACGGCGGCCGATATGATGTTGTCCAGCTCCAGTAAAATGTCTTTTTGAATATCTGTGATTTCGCCTTCTTTTTCTACGATGCTTACCGGCGGTTGGGCAAAAATTTGAAATACTTTTTTTATTTCTTCATGTTGAAAGAGCAAATATGTTTTTCCGTGAAGGGCGCCTTTGATTTCTGTAGTGAGCGTATAAAAATGTTCGTCTTGCAGGCGCTTGATGGTTTCGTCTTGTTGTTCTTTATCGAATATTTCGATGCTATAATCTTTTATCATGACCTTTTCGCCCGCGTATTTCGAGAAGGCATCGGCGGCATTGGCTAAAGCAATGCTGAACAGTTCGCGGGTAATATCGAATTCATAAGGTGTGAGTTGTACCATAGTTTTAAGCGTTTGAGTTTTGATAAGAGCGGATTTGTTTGAACAAAAAATGCATGATGCCGGGCACGTCCAGCACCAAACATACTTCGCCGGTGCCTAAGATGGTAGCACCGCTTACAAAGTGGGCATCTTTCAACAAAGTGCCCAAGGGTTTTTCCACAATTTCTTTTTGTTGAAGCAGCCGGTCAACAATGATACCTATTTCTTTTTGGTCGTAGTTGATGATAATGGTGGGGAAAAGAGCGTCATCCGGGGTTTCTTCAAAGCTTTTGACAATAAACTGCTTGTCCGGGTTTTGAATGGATTTCAGAGAGAAGATGTCTTTGAGAAAAACAACGGAAATACTCTTGCCCAAAAAGTTGGCTGCCAGTCCGTTGCGCACATAGTGAATGTCACTTTTGCGGAAAGTGCTTACGGCGGAAGTATAAGCCAAAGGAATGGCATAGGTGATATCGTCGAGTTGAAACAGAAGGGTGCTTTTTACTGCCATAGATAAGGGAAGTATGAGGGTGAAAGTAGTGCCTTTGCCTAAGGTGGATTCAATATCTATTTGTCCGCCCACGCGCTCAATGGCACGCTTGACCACGTCCATGCCCACACCACGCCCCGATATTTTAGTGACGGTATCGGCGCTGGAGAAACCGGGCAGGAAAATAAGTTGAATGAGCTGCTCGGGCGGCATGCGCTTGGCCTCTTCGGGCGAGATAAGCCCCTTTTGCAAGGCTTTTTGCTTGATTTTCTCTACATCTATGCCCCTGCCGTCGTCGCTTACTTGTATGCGCACCTCTTCTTTGACCGTTTCGGCAGAGAGCGTGATGATGCCTTGCCCCGGTTTGCGCTGCTTGACGCGCTCATCTTCGGTTTCAATGCCATGGCTGATGGCATTTCTGACCAAATGCACCAGCGACTCGCTGATGATTTGTAGAATGTTGCGGTCTATTTCGTTTTCCATGCCTTTGAGCACAAGCCGCACATGCTTGCCTTCTTCGTTGGCTACATCCCGCACAATACGGTGAAACTTCTTGAACAGTGTCCCCACCTGCACCAGACGGATGCTCATGACTGCATGCTGAAGCTCATTGGTCAGCCGCTGAATGTGGGTCATTTCGGTGTTGTAGCCTTTGCGCTGGGCAGTCAACTGTTCATAGAGGTTGATGATGCGGTCTTTTTCTATGATAAGCTCGCCTACCAAGTTCAATAGGTTATCAAGCTTTTTTACAGGCACGTGTATGCTGTCAGACAAATGCAGCTGTTCTTCGGCAGCAACGGTAGTCGCTTCATCTTCTATTTTCAAAGGTCTGCGGCTCTTTTTTTCTTTTGAAGGGATACCGGTAGCCGGGGGGGCTGCTTCCCGCGCCGGTTGCGTTTCGTCGCTTGCAGGCGTTTCTTCTGCCGGGGGCGTTGCCTGTGCCCGGGTTTTGCGCACCAGTACTTCCAGTTTGGTTTTGATGCCTCTATATTTAGGTGCTTCGTGGTGTTCCGGGTCCTTGAGGTGCTGAATCATAGCCCCCAGCACGTCGTTGGCGCGGAAGAGCGTATTGAATAGCTCACTGTTGATGTGGAGGTGTCCTTTTTTTATTTCACCGAATACGTCCTCGAGAATATGGGCAAATTGGGCAAGCTGTTCAAAGCCCATGCCGCCGGCATTTGCCTTGAGTGTATGCAGCAGGCGAAATAAGCTGTCAATAATCTGTTTGTCTTGTTTGTTTTGTTCCAGTTCAACAAACAAGCGGTTTAGTTCATCGTATTGCTCCTGCGCTTCGGTGAAAAATATTTCTCTTAGTTCATCATCTTTCATGGTAGCATGCAAAGTTTGGTTTTATAGATTACAGACAGCTCACTATAAAGGGAGCTATTTCATAAATGGGCAATATCTTTTTCACGGCGCCGCGCTCGATGGCTTCTTTTGGCATGCCAAAAATAGTGGCCGTTTGCTCGTCTTGTGCGATGGTATAGGCGCCTTGTTTCATGAGCGCTTCCATGCCGGCGGCACCATCGCGCCCCATGCCGCTCAACAGCACCGCAATGGCTTTGTGATGATAGAGTGAAGCGGCGCTGAAGAAAAGTGCATCGATGGAAGGGTGATTGTATGCCTCAAACTGCTGTTCGCTTTTTTTGAAGCGTATCTGCTTGAGGCTGTCTTGCATGAGTACCATATTACAATTGCCCGGTAAGATATAGATGCTTTGTGGAAGCAGTGCCATGCCTTCGGCGGCCATGGTTACTTTCAGCTCGGTGAGCTGCTGCAGCCTGCGTGCAAAAGATTCTATAAAAGAATGGGGCATGTGTTGAGCAATGATGACCGGCACGGGGAAGTTGGAGGGCAGTTGAAGCAATATTTGCTCTATGGCAGTAGTGCCGCCCGTAGATGCCCCAATCAATACTATTTCGTAGTTTACGTGGTCGAAGGTGTGCGGATGAGTATTCTTTCGTTTAACGGGCAAGCCGCCAAGCACCGAACGCTTGGCTTGGGTTGCCTGTATAATCTTACGGGTGATTTCAGGTGCCAATTGGCGTATTTTGGCGTTGATGCCGGCATTGGGTTTTAGTATGAAATCATAAGCGCCCTTTTCAAGTGCCAAGATAATATGCTCCATCTGCTCGCTACTTGCGCCACTTAGCACAACAATGGGGGTGGGGCAGTGGGCGTTGATATGCTCTATGGCATATAAACCATCATACTCGGGCATCATCAAATCCAGCAACACTACATCCGGCTTAAGCGCACAAGTTTTCTCAAATGCCTCCTTGCCATGGTGGGCAGTGCCAACAACCTCTATTTGGTTGTTTTGCTGCAGTATGTCTTGCAAAATAAGGCGCATGAAACCGGAGTCGTCTGCTACTAATACCTTGACAGGAGGCATTGAGGGTTGGTTTAGCTTTTTACATTACTTTTTGCACTACTTCTACCAGTTGTTCGGTGGTAAATGGCTTGATGATATATTCGTTGGCACCGTTTTTCATGGCTTCCTCCACGACGGCTTCTTGCCCTACGGCACTAATCATGATGATTTTGGCTGTGAGTCCTTCGGAACGCAAAGTTTTGAGCACATCAAGCCCCAACATGTCAGGTAATATGTTGTCGAGCGTGATGAGGTCGGGCTGTAGTTCAAATGCCATATCTATTGCCGACTCGCCATTGGCAGCCATGCCCAGTACTTCATAGCCTATGCTGGTGAGCGCATCTTTTATCAATGTGCGCATGTACAAAGAGTCATCTACGACCAATACTTTTTTGCTCATAAGTGTATGCAGTTTAAATGAGTTAGTATTCTTTTCAAATATAAAAAACTTTAAAAGACTTAGTCAATGACCATTTGGTCCATCAGTTCGGATTCTACGAGCTGGTAGAAGTCGAGTAAAACAATCATGCGCTTGGGCTGGCGTATGATGCCTTTAATATAGCTTTGCTCGCCCACTTCGCTTTGTATGATATGCGGTGAGCGGTCAACATCTTTTTCTTTGACATTTAATGTTTCCGGCAGGCGGTGTACCAAAACGCCCAAAAGGTAGTTTTTGCCATCGATGACTATAACAAACTGTTTGTGTTGGTCTGCATCACTACGCTCAGCCGGGGGCGTATCAAATAATAGTTCCGCCTGAATAACCGGTATGATATTGCCACGTATATTGGTGACGCCCAGAACGAAAGGGCGGGTCAGCGGAACCGGTGTAATATGACTAAGCGGCACTATCTCTTTGACTTGCTCGATGGGAAGGGCATAATACTCTTTGCCCACCTGCAAACAAATGAGTTGTAACCGTTGGTGGTTCTCTTCGGGCATGCCGGCGTCTGCTTGGAGTGGCTGTTGGTTTTCCATAGTGCATGATGATTAAAGTCCGGATAAATGATGTTTGTATTGTTTTTAAATGCGGAACAAGCCTACATTCTCTTTTAGTTCTTGTGCCACTTGCTTGAGTTTATTGCCTGTTTCGGCAATTTCGCTCATCTGTTCGCGCAAGGTAGTAGATGAATGCGCTATTTCTTTGGTGCCTGCGGCTGTTTCTTCCGATACCACCACTATTTTTTCGATGTTGCGCACCACAGAGTCGAGGCTTTGTCTTTGCTTACGGGTATCTTCCAAAATAGCACCTGCCAAGGCGAGGGTGCGGCTACTCGATTCCTTAATCTCATGAAAGACTTACTCCACTTCTTGGGTGGAAGCTATACCGCTTTGTACATTCCCTTTCATTTGTGAGATGGCTTTGGTAGCTGCCTGGGTATCTTTTTGTACTTTTTTGATTACACTCTCAATATCATCGGCTGACTGCTTGGATTGTTCGGCCAGCTTGCGTATTTCTTCTGCTACGACGGCGAAGCCACGCCCTGCGTCACCGGCACGTGCAGCTTCAATGGCTGCATTGAGCGCCAACAGGTTGGTTTGTGACGCTATATCGGTAATGACGCGCAGGGTCTTGGTGATTTCTTCCGAGCTGTTGTTCAGAATATCGATGGTTTGAGCAGTCTGGTCTGCCGAATTATTGATGGCTTCCATGCTTTGGGTCAGGCGACCGATGGTTTTAATACCATTGACACAATCTTGTTCGCCTTTTTTGGCAGATTCGTGAATGAGTTCGGCTTTTTTGCCTATTTCATTGGAGTCGTTATAGGTTTGTTCCAGCAGTTTGGATGCCTCGTCTGTACGGCGCACTTGGTCTTCGGCACCTTCTGACATTTGCGCTATGGCGCTAACCGTAGCTGTCAGGGCTTGTTGTGTGCGCTCGGCTTTCAGCAGCATGTCAGCCGCTGCCTGGTCTATATTACCTGCCTGCTTTTGTATGTTGCGAATGAGGTGGGCTATGTTTTGTATGGCGGTATTCAGTGCTTGGGTCATCTCTTGCATGGTGCCGCGCAGGTTTTCTTCGTAGCGTATGCTCAGTTTGCCTTCAGCCACACTATGAAGCAGCTCTTTAATCTGTAAAATGGGGTTGCTGATATTATCAAGCAATTGGTTGATGCTCTGGGCAAGGGTGTGCCATACGCCTTGCAGTCCGTTCAGTGACAGGCGGGCTTGCAGATTACCTGCCTCGCCGGCTTGTGTGACTACTTCGGTAATGTTTGCCAGTATGTTGCGCAGGGTTCGCTGCAGGTGCAGGTTGGCTTCCACCATATCGCGCAGCTCCGCCTCTATGTCGCTTACGTCGAGTTTGAATTGAGCATCCAAGTTACCGGCACTCAACTCAGACAAGAAGCGGCTGGTTTCCATGAGCGCCTCCTGGAAGGCCGTAATATCCCGCCCGATGGCTATGATGCGAATAATTTCCCCGTTTTTATTATATACCGGTGAGTAAACGGCTTCTACCCAGAAGTGGCTGCCGTCTTTGCGGCGGCGGCGGGCTTTCAAACGAACCGATTCGCCCCGGATGACTCTTTGCAGGTTTTGCATGATGGCGGCACGCTCTTCTTCCGACAACTGCTCTTGGTACTTGCCCCCTTGCAGCTCGTCGGCACTGTAGCCGCTGAGCTGTTGATACACCTCGTTTACAAACAAAATATTGCCTTGCAGGTCGAATTCCACAAATACATTACCTGCATTGATGGCGCGTAATTGTGCTTCCAACTCGGCTTGTGATACTTCCAGTGCTTCACGCAGTTGTATTTCCTGCTCGCGCAGGGTTTGCAGCTCCTCCATGGCTTGCCGCATTTCTTCGTCCCGGGCTTGCAGCTCCTGATTTTTGACTTTTAGCTCTTCGGCTTGTCTTTTGCTTTTTTCTAAAGCTTTTAAAAGCACTTTTTCATTGGCTTCCATACGTTTTTTGGCAGCCTCCAGCTCTTTTTGCTTCTGCACCAGTATGTCTTGAGTTGCTTGCAGTTCTTCCAGGTTTTGCCGCAACTCTTCCTCTTGGGCAGTCAGGGCTAAATTACGCTCTTCCAGCTCTTGCTGTGCTTTAATTTCGGGTGTAATATCGTAAAGGATAACCAGCTTATAGCCTTGATTTTCAATGTCTATTGATTTTATTTGTATGCGAAAGGGCAGGGGCGAACCTTGCCCGGGCAGGCGCAATTGCTTGTTTTGGAGTGCTTCACTAAGTTCCCGGATGCTTTTTTCGCCTTCTTCAAAGAAAGGAAGCAGCGACTCTATGTTCTCTTGCTTGATTCCTTTGAGCAGGGATTCGGCTGCGCTGTTTTTGTGTATAATATGTCCTTGGGGGGTAGTAATAAGAACAGGAGCAGGCAGGGCATCAAAGATGGCTTCGCAGTGTGCCTTTAAGTCGATGGTGGTGGAGCTGTTAGAAGTAGTGCGTTTCATAAGAGCCGGATATTTTAGGTTTGAACTACAATTTATAAAATATGTTATGGCGGCCGGGTTTCGTGTAATATTTAGGTGTAAAAAGTCAAGCGGCTTTGTTTGTCTTAAGCTAAGAAAAAACAGGGAGGCCTCGAAGAAACATCCCTGTTTTTATGCATTTTTTCTGCTAAAAGTATTTATAGTTGAAACTTTTGTGCATTCTCTTTCAACTTAATAGAAATGGTTTGTAAGCGATCCCCGGTTTTGGCTACCTCTTCCATTTGACGGTTGAGTTGCAAGCTGGCACGGGCTACCTCTTGGGTGCCTGCGGCTGTTTCTTCCGATACGACCACTATTTTTTCGATGTTGCGCACCACTACATGCAGGTCTTCTTCTTGCCGGCGGGTAGCCTCTACTATCTCGGCGGCAAGGCCAAGTGTTTCGCGGCTCGATTCATTGATTTGGCTAAAGGCATGTGAGGCTTCTTCCGTGGACTTTATCCCTGCTTTCACGTTGTCGCGCATGCTTTCTATGGCTTCGGTGGCAGCCACAGTATCTTTTTGCACTTTGCGTACGACGTCTTCTATGTCATCGGCTGACTGCTTGGACTGCTCGGCCAGCTTGCGTATTTCCTCTGCCACTACGGCGAATCCACGTCCTGCTTCGCCGGCACGCGCCGCTTCAATGGCCGCATTGAGCGCCAGCAGGTTGGTTTGAAAAGCGATATCGGTGATGACACGCAGCGTCTTTGATATCTCTTCGGAGCGTTGGGTGAGTGTTTCTATGGTCATGGCCGTTTGGTCTGCCGAGGTGTTGATGGCTTCCATATTTTTGACCAAGGTATTGATGACGGCAATCCCTTGGTTGCAGTTGTCTTGGCCTGTTTGGGCTACCCGGTTGATAAACTCTGCTTTGCTGCGCATTTGGTTGGCAGAAGATAAAATGCTTTCTATGAGCTTCGATACCTCATCGGTACGGCGTACCTGGTCTTCGGCCCCCTCAGACATCTGGGTGATGGCACTGGTCGTTGACTCCAGTTGTTGTTTCATGCGGGTGGCTTTGTCGAGCATGTCTATAGAAGAGCCCTCGATGACCAAGGTGTGCATTTGAATATTTTTGATGAGGTCATAGGTGTTTTGAATAGCCGCATTGAGCGAGGCCGCCATTTCGGCCAATACACCCTTGGCATTGCCTTCATACCGCACATTGAGCTTCCCTTCTGCAACTTGCTTGAGCACCTCTTTGATTTCTATTACCGGCCGGCTGATGCTGTCGAGCAGGTAATTGATGTTATTGGCCAATTCAAGCCATACGCCTTGTAAAGTTTCTGTTTGAAGGCGCTCATCCAGTTTGCCTTCGTGGCCGGCAAGACGCATCACGCGTCCTACCTCAGCCAATATATTGGAAAGCGTGCGCTGCAGATTGAGGTTGGCTTGTGCCATTTTCTGCAGCTCATCGTCCAATTCACCAATATTCAGCTCGAAGTTGACGTTCAGATTGCCATGGCTGATGGCCGTGAGGAAGTTTTGTGTGGCAAGCAATGCTTCTTGGAAGCCGGTGATGTCCTTGCCTATTTTGATGATTTTGGCTATTTCGCCTTTTTCGTCATACACAGGCGCATAGCTGGCATCAATCCACAGAACTTTGCCGTTTTTAGCTTGCCGCTTTACTTTTTTGGATATGGCACGCCCCGACTTTACCTGCTGCCACAGCTCCATAAAGGCTTTTTTCTCTTCCTCGAAGGGAATCAAATCGAAGTAGGAGGTGTGGCGCAGCTCTTCTATGGTATAGCCGGTGATGCGAAGAAACAGCGGGTTGGCATCTACGATTTTTCCATTCAAATCGAAAGTAACGAAAATATTGCTTTGGTTGATGGCATTCAGCTGTGATTGCATTTCGGACTGCGAGCGTTCCAGCTCTTTGTACAGCTCAGCCTCTTTCTCGCGCACAGCCGTAAGTTCCTCTATGTTTTGGCGCAGCTCTTCTTCTTGGGCTTGTAGTAGTTCTGCTTTTTCCTGGCTTTCTTGCAGCAGCCGCTTGATTTCAGCCTCTTGGCGGAAGCGGTCGGTTACATCGCGCGAAAAGACAGACACACCGATGATTTCTTTGTCCTGGTAAATGGGGTTGATGTGATACTCACGGTAGTGCTTGTTCCCCTCTACAATACTTTCCATGATGAACTGCAGGCGCTCGCCTTGCAGGGCACGGTCGTAGTAGTTTTTCCATTCGTCTTTATGTTCGCCCAAGAAGTCAAGTACACAAGCGCCTTCTTGCATGCCTTCGTAAGGGGTTCCTCTGTAGCGTTTTTTTATTGCATCATTCATCAAAATTACACGGTACTCCCTGTCTAATAGTGTAATAGAGTCATCGGTGCTGTTAAAGAGGGCTTCGAAGTGGGCACGCTGACGTGCCAACTCTTTCTCTTGTTCTTTGGCTTTGGCAAGGGCTTTCTTGAGCACTTCCTCCTTTTGCTTGAGCAAGTCGTTTTGCCTCTCCAGTTCCAGCTGCTTGCTTGCCAGCACTTCTTGTGTGGTCTTGAGTTCTTCTATGTTTTGCTGCAACTGCTCTTCGCGTTGCTGCAGCTCTTTGTTCTTTTCGCGCAGGGCACTGTTCATGCGCTCGCGTGCCGTAACATCCTGAAAGACGCCGCGCAGTTGTATTACCTTGCCTTGCTTGGTTTGAGAAGGGGAAAGCGTAGAACTCAGATACATGTTGTCGCCCCCTTGCCGTATGGCTTTGAAAGTGAGGGTGCTGGATTTCTTTTTTGATTTTTTGGCTATGGCATCCTCTATATGCTCCCGGAAGGCTTGGTGGTAGTCTGTGTGTACGAACTTATCCAGCCACTGTTGAAGGGGCAGCCGGTATCCTTGTTGTTCGCGTGCGTCGGTGCGCAGCATGTCGAAAACACCGTCGCTCAGCTGCATTTCTTGTTTTTCCGTATCGAAAAACCAGGTAGCCATTTTGGCAACCTTGAAGGCTGCCCGCATATCTTCGCGCAGCTTCAATAAGCTTTCTTCAAGCTGTTTGCGCTCTTGGGCATCACGGATATGAAAAATATAGCTGCCTTGGCTTTCCAGATAGGAACCGCGCAGGATTACGCTGTGAAGTGTGTTGCCAAGGTGCAGGTCATACTCCATACCGGTGCGTAGTGGGGCTTGAAATTTCTGGTAGAAGTCGGCGATGGAACTGTAATTGCCCCCCAGCAATTGTAAGAATTGTTCGGCGCTAATATTTTTCCCTTGTAAAAAATCATCTATTGTAGCATTTTTAAAAACAAGCTTTCCTTCTTGGTCGAAGACAAGAATACCTTCCAACGAATTCTCTGCAATGAGTTGCCATAAGCTGCAATCGGCTTGTTCGCCTGCAGGCGGCGTGTTGTTTTTCCGTTTGGAAGGAATCAAGCGGTCACGTTTAATTTCTTTTCCTGATGCCATAACCGGTGGGGTTTAAATGTTCTTTTTGTTGGTTTTCAAATGGATAGGGTAGCTTTAGTATTTGATTTTTTCGGAAAATATTTTTTTGATTTTTTCTACTTTGGGTTTTACCACAAAGGTGCAATAAGGTTGTGCCGCATTGTTGTTGTAGTAGTTTTGGTGATAGTCTTCTGCAGGATAAAAGGTAGTAAAAGGTTTGAGCTCTGTCACGATTGGGTCATTGAATATTTTGCTTTCTTCCAACCTTTGTATGAAATGCTCCGCTATTTTCTTTTGCTCTTCGTTGTGATACAGAATAATGGATCGATACTGAGTGCCTACGTCAGCGCCTTGACGGTTAAGTGTGGTGGGGTCGTGGGCTGTGAAAAACACTTCCAGCAATTCCTGATAAGAAATCTGCCGGGGGTCGTAATATATCTGACACACTTCGGCATGACCGGTAGTGCCGCTGCATACCTCCTTGTAAGTGGGGTTGGGCTTGTGTCCGCCTGCATAGCCCGATACCACTTTTTCGACACCTTTGATGCGCTGAAAGACAGCTTCTATACACCAAAAGCATCCACCGCCAAAGGTGGCTATTTCCAAATGTGTGTTTTCCCGGCTCATAGTTGAAGTGTTTTGTTTTTGTGCAGGGGTTTGCCCGCAGGCAGCCCCTATAATCAAAGATAAAAAATAAAGTAGAATCGGTTTTTTGTTGAAAGGCATCATTTTTTTGCTTTTTTATTCAAAACAGCCTGCCGGAAACAAAAGTTTGCCGGCTAAGTTCCGCCTTCGTAACTTTGGCAGCTGTCTAAAAGATGAATACTTATGCCTGTTTTTGATTATGCTATAGCCGTCTTGACCTTGGGTTTTATTGCTTATTTTTTCCTTAGTTTTTCGCCTGCTGTGCTTGAGCGCTGGCGTGCAAGAGGCGAAAGGGCATATGCCTATTATTTGGTGTTGTATCAGCGCTATATGGGCGTGCTGTGTTTGGGGGTGCTGCCGGCAGCAGGCTTGTGGTTTCTGAACAAGAGCCCGCTGGACTATGGTTTTCAATCGGGCATGACAGCCTATGACTTCATGTGGATTGGCGGCACTGCCTTGCTTATTTTGCCCATCAATTACTTCAATGCTCGCAAGCCCGATAATTTGGCTATGTACCCTCAAATCAGACTCAAAGAGTGGAGTTGGGCGGTCGTGTTGCATAATGCCATGAGCTGGGCTGCTTATCTGCTTGCTTATGAGTGGCTGTTTCGCGGGCTTTTCTTGATGAGTGCTGCCGCAGTATTGCCCATGTGGACGGCCATTTTGCTTACCACTTCTTTGTATGCCATCGCTCATATTCCCAAAGGACTCAAAGAAACGGTGGGGGCAATGCCCCTGGGCGTGCTCTTGGGCTACCTTACGTTGCAAACACACACCCTGTGGATTGCCTGGGGCATACATGTGGTGCTGGCATTGAGTAACTCTTATCTGTCTTTGTATTATCAGCCGGACATGCGCCTTAAACGGTGAAAGTGCGTCGTTTGGCGAAAAACGTTTTGAGGGCATAAGTTGCCCTTATGCTTTTCTTTTTGTATCATAAATGAAAAAATGAGTTTAACAAGAGCCCTTGTCAAGCCTGCATTTTACACTTGGGGTCTCGCTTTTTTGTTGTGTGCTTGCGCAAAAAAGAGGACAACGCCTTTGCCGGCGCTTGATTTGCAGTGTGTGGCGCCGCCCATGGACCTGCAAGGTATAGAAGCTTGTTTTGCTGAAGATATTCCATACGATACGCACCGGCTGACTACTTTCGACATTTTTCTGCCCGAAAGCAACGCCCCCACGGCATGCGTTGTGTATATACACGGTGGTGGGTTTTCGTCGGGCGATAAAAGCTGGATTTATGAAAGTGAAGAGCTGCGTGAAGATGTACGTGCATTTTTGAGGGCGGGGGTAGCCGTGGCTACCATCAACTACCGTTTACTCGAGTCGAATGAAAAAGAAGGAGTGCGCAAATGCTTAAATGATGCCAAGCGTGCTCTGCAGTTCATGCGTTATCATCACCGGGCTTTGAACTTAGACAAAGAAAAGTTCGTGCTTTGTGGCAGCTCGGCAGGTGGGGGCATTGCTCTTTGGCTGGCAACAAACGACGATTTGCAAGAAGTCAACCATTCTGATCCTGTTTTGCGCGAGAGTAGCCGTGTAAAGGCCGCTGCTTTGTATGCTACCCAAGCAAGTTATGACATTGAAGGGCGTTGGATACATGAAGTGTTTGCCGACTTTAATTTCTCTATGACAGATTTGACCATGCTTTTGGGGACTTCCAAATTTTTTCAAGTGTATGGCGTAGGCTCGTGGGAAGAGTACCAATCAACGGAAACCGCTTTGTATCGCACACAAGTTGACATGCTTGCTTTTTTGTCTGCCGATGACCCGCCCTTGTGGATTTACAGCACGGGCACGCCCAATGGACCGCCGGCGAATCAAAGTGCCTTGTATCATCATCCGTTTCATGCCCGTGAAATAAAGAAGTATGCCGATGCGGCAGGAGTTAAAAACATCTGCCGTTATGGTACGCCGCTTCTATACAGCGATGCTGATTTTCAAGACTATGTATCATTTTTATTGGCTTCTTTGAATGAGTAACCAAGGGCAGGTGCAAAAAAATGACGAACTTTCTGCCATCTTTTTAAATTGAAAGGCAAAAAAAAAAATCAAGCGCTAAATTTTATTGATTGACCATGAGTAAAAAAATCATGCTTACCGGAGCCACCGGTTTTATTGGCGAACGTCTGACACGCCGCCTGTTGCAACAAGGCATGGAAGTGCGGGCGCTATGCCGGAATCCCAAAAAAGCACGTATGTTGTTGCCACCGGAGGTTTCCATTGTTGAAGGCGACTTGGATGCCCCCGCTGCCCTGCAAAAAGCCATGGATGGCTGCGAGGAAGTGTATCATTTGGCCGCTTATGCCAAAGTATGGGATAAGGACCCGCAGGCTTTTTATCGTGTGAATGTGGAAGGGGCAGAGCGTGTGCTGCAAACGGCTTTGGCCTGTGGCGTGCGGCGTGTGGTGTTTACTTCCACTGCAGGTGTGTTGGGACCGTCGCCCGATGGCAAAGCCGTGGATGAATCGCAAAAGCCTGTGGTGTTATCTACTGAATATGAGCGTACCAAAGCAGAAGCCGAGCGCATCGCACAGCATTATTTGGATAAAGGTTTGGAGATTGTCATCGTAAACCCAACGCGCGTTTTTGGACCGGGGCAACTGAACGACAGCAACGCCGTCACCAAGTTGATTGCTCTTTACAGCAAAGGCAAGTTCCGTTTTTATCCCGGTAGTGGGCATCAGTCGGGCAATTATGTTTATGTGGAAGACGTGGTGCAAGGGCATTTGCTTGCCATGGAAAAAGGGCGCATCGGCGAGCGTTACATATTGGGCGGGCACAATGTGTCTTACCGTGAGTTCTTCGACAAGGTGGCAGAAGTGTTAGGCAAGCGCTATCGTATGTTTCCCTTGCCTCTGTCTTTGATGATGGGCATTGCACGCTTTGAGCAGTGGAAAGCCGATACCTGGGGGCGCCCCCCCTTGATAACCCCGCCTTTCGTGCGGAAATACCACTACGATTGGCGGGTAAGCATAGAGAAAGCGCGTCGTGAGCTGGGCTATGAAGTAACGCCCTTGGAAACAGCCATCGCCGAAACGCTCCGTTGGCTACAAGCGGCCGTTTGAGGCAAGGGCTATTTTTTGCGTATGAGATAAATGCCGTCCCGTATAGGAAGAAGTACCTTCTCTACACGCGGATCGCGACTTACATATTCGTTGAACTCCATGATGCTGCGGGTGGCCGGATCTTTGGCTTGTGAGGCATCCACCACCTTGCCACTCCACAACACATTATCGGCAAGCAGGAAGCCACCCGGACGCATCTTGGGGAGTAAAAGGTCATAGTAAAGACGGTAATTTTTTTTGTCGGCATCTATAAAAGCCAAATCGATGGAGCCGGGCAGTGTGGGAATAATATCAGCGGCATGCCCGATAAGCATTTGTATGCGGTCTTGCATATCGGCTTTTTGAAAAAAAGATTCGGCAAAACCTTTGAGTTCCTCATTGACATCAATGGTGATGAGCCGGCCGTTCTCTGCCAGTCCTTCGGCAAGGCACAGCGCCGAATAACCGGTGTAAGTGCCAATTTCTACTATCAATTGAGGTTTTATCATGTGCGAAATCAGGCTTAACAGGCGCCCTTGCAGGTGTCCTGAAAGCATACGTGGCTTAAGCACTTTTAGGTGTGTTTGCCGGTTGAGGTCATAGAGCACTTCCGGCTCGGCAGAGCTATGCCTTTCTGCATACTCTTGAATGGCTTTTGGTATGAAATCCATTGTGAATACTTGTTTTGCTTTTAATTTCTTGGAAAAGTGGAAAGATTTTTGTATATATTATGGAGTGTCGACTATCAAAATATTTTCAGAATCATGATTTACGTAGGAACCAAAGAAGAAAACTCCACTTTTATTGCTTTCATCTCCAAAAACAAAAAGCGACTGCAAGAAAAAGGCTTGAAATTCATCCGCAAATTCAACACGGAGCAGCAAGCCATTATGTGGGTAAATGAAAACTTCTTCGTTAATGAGAAACGGTATTTGTAAACTGTTCAATGTCTTTCTCTTGCAGTAAGAAACGTTTCCTGACTTCCGGGGAAGGAATCATACAGCTGTCTTTTTTGCCAAACCATCTATAGCGGTTGCGTGCAATGAGTTTGTAAACCACATCGCGCAGGGGTGCAGGAATCAGGCGCAAGATGCCCAGTGCTTTCCACCGGCCGCCCAGTCCTTCGCCTATGCGCAAGGCAGCTGTTGAGTGGGAATATATCTTGTCGTTGCTTAGCAATACCAAACTATCCAGGTAATCGTCCGGCAGGTGATAAGCCTTGAGCAGCTGTTTGCCCAATGCTTCCTGCAAGGGCACAAACAAATACCGCTTTTTTTTGTCATGGCGTATGATGAAATTGACACTGCTATTGCAAAAGTTGCATACGCCATCGAAAAGCACCAGCCGTTTGTCCGCTTGCCATAAGATACGCAGTTGTTCTTTTATCTGAGCAGGTGAATCCATCCTCTATAGGTTTTTTCAGAGTTTTGGGGGTCCACGCGCAAGAAGCGCACCTTGGCACTGTAGTAATACACGCCGGAAGGCAGCTCATTGCCGCCGTCGCTGTTGCCATCCGGATTATAGCGGCCGTCCCAGTTGATAGCCGGGTCGGAAGGAGAGTAGAAAACGCGTTTTCCCCAGCGGTTGACCACCTCAAATTCTATACTTTCCACAAACAACAGGGGCTCGAGGGGCGTGAACACATCGTTAATGCCGTCGCCATTGGGCGTGAATACATTGGGCAGCTGAAACTGAATACAGTTATCTATACATACTTCATTGCTGAAATCGCTTTCATTGCCTGATTGGTCAACGGCTGTCACCACGTAGCAGCCGGCCAGAGAGCTGAGCCCCCCATGGGTGAAGGTAAACTGTGTGCCGTTTACCTCGGCTATGGGCGTGCCATAATCGGCATCGATGGTTGGTTTATAGTAAATGCGGAAAGCCGAAATATTGGAAGGCTCATATTCGCAGCCGTTGAAGGTTTCACCACAGGTGCCGCCGCCGTTGTTGCCATTGTCGAGTGTCCATTGCAGTTGATTGCTGAAGGGAGGACCGGCAGAAAAGTCAAAGGTTTCACAATCTATGTTTTGAATAGTGAGCACAGGCGGGCAGGGCGGTATTTGGTCGTCGGGTTGCCCGTTGTTTACCTGCGAGCGATTCAGCAGGGGAACACTTAATGAGGGATACTCATTGGTGATATCGTCGTTGTAATAAGAACCGCGCGTAAGCACATAATAAAAATAGGTCGTGTTGTCTTGTCCGGCATCGGTATCGGTATAAATGCCATATTCCGTAACGCTAGGCATAAACTGCGCCAGCAGGCTAAAACTACCGCTTGTGTTCAGGCTGCGAAAAATATCATGGTTTTGCAAGGCATTGCTCCATGGGGTATTGTAGTCCCAGCGCAAGTCGATACAGTTGCTTTTGGGGGTTAAACTAAGCCACACGGTAGAAGCCACATCCGATGAATCGACGAACACGGCACTGTTTGCATCGGTGGCGTTGCCGAAAAAAGCAATGCGGTAATGATAGCTTTTTTCGGCTGTGTTCAGCCCGTTGTCAGTAAAAGAGATAATATTACGGTCAGCCGGATTGACATTGTACAGGCTGAATACCGGCGTATCTGTATTGCCATCCAAGCCCTCGCCCCGGTAAACCACATAGCCAAAAGGAGCAGGAGGGGTACCATTGGGAAACTGAAACGGCTGAATGAAGTTTACTTCTATGCTGCCGTTGGTAGCATCTGTATTGAGCACATCTACTTTGGTAAACAAAGGTACATCAATGGCTAAGGCTACACACACTTCATCGGAAGCATAGCTTTCACCGCCGGCCGGTGGCGGAAAGACCGCAGAAATACGGTAGCTGTAGCGGCGTCCTACCTTCACGCTTTTATCGGTGTAAGAAGTGGCGGTAGGAGGCAGCTCGGCAATAGCCACATAACCTTGCCCATCGGGCGCACCGGTGTCGCAGTTCATGGGGTTGCCCGTAGAGCAACCGTCTTTACGCCATACAATGAGCTTTTGTGCTTTAGCAGCACACACATAGGGGTCCCATGTAAGGGTAATTTCATCGTTGGCATTGTCCACATTGGCTTGAAGGTTCACAGGCTTGGGACCTACCACTTTTATGTTCCATACTTTGATGTCCACAAGTGGGTCGCCCAAGCTGGGGGGCGGGTTGTCTTGAGCTTTGAACACTATTTGATAGGGTTGTGCGCGGATATGGTCGCAGGAAGGTGCCCACTGAAAGGTGCTACCATCGAAGGAGGCTTGTGGCGTGGGAAAGTTGCTGTCGAATACCTGTCCCGTAGCCGTGATTTGCACACTGTGGCCGTCGGGGTCGGTGGCTGTGATGGTCTCGTTGAGGGTTTCTTGTGTGGCAGCCACGCACGCATCCCCGGGGACTTGTAATAACGGACGGCGGTTCTGTGTTTCGGTGACCACAATTTGCATGTCACGCACCACATAGCCCAAAAACACATAGCTGACCTGCCCTTGAGAGTTGACCACCTTACGCCATTCTTCAACCTTAATGGCAATATTGACACAAGAGCCGTTGGCAAGGCCGCCGGGTGCATCCCATGTGACGGTGCCGGTTACAGGGTCTATGCCGTAAAAAGGCGTGCCGCCCGATTCGGAGATGCTGCTGAGGTAGTTGTCCAACGAAACATAGTTGGAAACTTCTGTATCAAAGTCTTTTTTGGGAGTAATCAGCTTGAATGAAAGGCTGTCACCGTCGGGGTCATAGGCTGCGGGGTTGTGCAGGAATTTTTGTCCCAAGGCAGCCTGATCTACCGGAGGAGCCAGCAAGACGGGGCTGCTGTTAAGCCCCACAAATGGTTGAATAACCAGTTCGGACTCAACAAACAAATCGGTTTCCAAGGCATTGCTCATATTGACGGTACAGCCGTTGCGGAACTGCTCGCGGTAACCCAAGCGGTAGGTGCCTGCACCGGGGAAGGTATAAGTAAACACGTAGCGTACACGGGTGATGAGCGGTGCCACCTGCACTTCATCCAAGAGTGGGGCCGTCAGCGACACCCCCCCGGGTTGTATTACCAAAGTGGCTTCGGGGTCGGCGGGTACCCCGCGCGTGTCTCTATATACAATCAGGGTGATGCGGTAGGTAAGTGAGTTAGGGTCCAGTTGTGAGGCAGTGATTTGGCCCGCACGCAGGTGGGTGGCATGCAAGGTGCCCAAAGCCCCAAGCAATACAAACCCTGTGAGAAGAAGATGGCGAAAGATGGTATGCTGCTGTTTCATAGTCGATAGTTAATACGCTGCCCAATGGAAGGGTAAAACCAAAACAAAACAAATTTACAATATGTTGCCATATTCGGAAACGAAAAAGGAGTTTGTTTAGATACATTCAAAATAAAACCATGCTTTTGCTTTCTATCGGGCAGTAGTGTAAATTTGGAGCGAACAATTAAAACAACTTTCCTAAACGGTTCATTTATACTTTAAAAAAGCTAAACAAAAAAAAAACTATGAGTTGGATAGCTGAAACGCTCACGAGTTCGGTGGGGCGCAAAGTAATCATGGCGCTTACCGGCTTTTTTTTGATTCTCTTCATCATTGTGCACCTGTCGGGTAACCTGCAGCTGCTTTTGAACGATGGCGGAGAGCAGTTCAACAAGTACGCACACTTCATGGGGCACAACCCTCTGATTCAAACAGTTTCCATTCTGAACTTCACCTTCATTCTTCTGCACGTGATTACATCTATCATCTTGACGCGTCGCAACAGCGAGGCGCGCCCGGTGAAGTACCATGTGTCGCGCATGCAGAACAGCAGTACTTGGGCTTCGCGCAATATGGGCTTTCTGGGCTCTATTATTTTCATCTTCCTGGTAGTGCATCTCGCCAACTTCTGGTTCAAAATGAAGTTTGGTGGGGTACCCATGGTGGAATATGACGGAGTGCAGTATAAGGATCTGTTCACTGTAGTGAAAGAAGCCTTCCAACAAGAGTGGATAGTCATTGTTTACGTGGTGGCAATGGTAGCTTTGGGCTATCACCTCTCTCACGGTTTTATGAGCGCTTTCCGTACTTTCGGTTTACATCACCGTAAGTACAACGGTTTTATCAAAGGACTGGGTATTGCTTTCTCTATTGCCGTAGCCATCGGCTATGCCATCATCCCTGTTATCATCTATTTCAGATACTAACCAAACGATTAAAACAAGCAGACTATGAGCACTGTAGCAACTGATATAAAACTGGACGCTAAGATCCCCGAAGGACCCTTAGCCGAAAAATGGGAAAAACACAAGTTCAACATTAAGCTGGTAAACCCTGCCAATAAACGTAAATACGATATCATTGTAGTGGGTACCGGGCTTGCCGGTGCTTCGGCTGCCGCCACATTGGCAGAGCTGGGCTACAATGTAAAGGCATTCTGTTTTCAAGACAGCCCGCGCCGTGCTCACAGTATTGCGGCACAAGGGGGTATCAACGCCGCTAAGAATTACCAAGGCGACGGCGACAGCATCTTCCGTTTGTTCTATGATACCATCAAAGGGGGTGACTATCGTTCCCGCGAAGCCAACGTGTATCGCTTGGCGCAAGTAAGTGTTAATATCATCGACCAAGCCGTGGCACAAGGTGTGCCCTTCGCCCGTGAATATGGTGGCTTGCTTGCCAACCGCTCATTTGGTGGTGCACAGGTGTCCCGTACTTTCTACGCCAAAGGGCAAACCGGGCAACAGCTGCTGTTGGGTGCCTATTCTGCCTTGATGCGTCAGGTAGCTGCCGGCAAGGTGCAGCTCTTCCCCCGCACCGAGCTGCTGGATGTGGTGTTGGTCGATGGAAAGGCCCGCGGTATCGTTGCCCGTAACCTGATTACCGGTAAGATAGAGTCTCACTCGGCACATGCCGTGGTGCTGGCAACCGGTGGATACGGCAACGTCTTCTATTTGTCAACCAACGCCATGGGGTCTAATGGTTCGGCTGCATGGCGTGCCTATAAGAAAGGGGCTTTGTTTGCAAACCCCTGCTTCACTCAGATTCACCCCACCTGTATTCCTGTGTCGGGGCACTACCAGTCGAAACTGACCCTCATGTCCGAATCGTTGCGTAACGACGGACGGGTATGGGTGCCCAAAACAGTAGAAGACGCCGAAAAAATTCGCCGGGGTGAACTGAATCCCAACGATCTGCCCGAAGATCGCCGCGATTATTATCTCGAGCGCAAATATCCTTCGTTTGGTAACTTGGTACCGCGTGATGTGGCTTCGCGCAACGCCAAATATGTGTGCGATGAAGGGCGTGGTGTTGGTCCTACGGGTTTGGCTGTATTCCTCGACTTCCGCGATGCCATCAAGCGCGACGGCAGAGCAGTGATTGAAGCCAAGTACGGCAACCTTTTCGACATGTACATGCGCATTACTGGGGAAAACCCCTACGAAGTGCCCATGAAGATTTACCCGGCCGTGCACTACACCATGGGCGGCTTGTGGGTAGATTACAACCTGATGACCACCATTCCCGGCTTGTATGCCATAGGTGAATGTAACTTCTCTGACCACGGTGCCAACCGATTGGGAGCCAGCGCTTTGATGCAAGGCTTGGCAGATGGTTACTTCATCTTGCCCTACACTATTGGCGACTATTTGGCACGCATGCCTTACGACAAAGTGCCGACTACTCATCCTGCTTTCAAGGATGCCGAGCGTGAGGTGGAAAACCGCATCAAGAAGCTGTTGAGCATCAACGGTAAGCGCACGGTAGATGAGTTCCACCGCGAGTTGGGCAAAATCATGTGGGATTACTGCGGCATGTCGCGTAATGCCGAAGGCTTGACCAAAGCCCGTGAAATGGTAGTGAAGCTGCGCGAAGAGTTCTGGTCTGACCTCAAGATGGTAGGCGTGAACGAAGAGTTCAACCAAACCCTGGAAAAAGCCTTGCGCGTGGCTGACTTCTTCGAATTGGCAGAGCTTATGATTATCGACGCCCTGCATCGCAATGAATCTTGTGGCGGTCACTTCCGTGAAGAATATCAAACGCCTGACGGCGAAGCCTTGCGTAACGACGAAGAATATGCCTACGTGGCAGCATGGCAGTATACCGGTGACGGCAACGAGCCCGTCTTGCACAAAGAACCGCTGGTGTTCGAAAACGTGAAGCTAACCCAAAGAAGTTACAAATAACAAACCCCCAAGAGCTATGAAACTGACTCTCAAAATATGGCGTCAAAAAGATGCAAACGATAAAGGGCGTTTCGTTACCTATCAGGTGGACGACGTGTCGCCCGATATGTCTTTCCTCGAAATGCTGGATGTGCTCAATGAAAGCTTGATTCATAAAGGCGAGGACCCGGTAGCTTTCGACCACGATTGCCGCGAGGGTATATGTGGTATGTGTAGCCTCTTCATCAACGGTAAGCCGCACGGGCCTGAGCAAACCACCACCTGCCAGCTGCACATGCGTAGCTTCAAAGATGGCGATACCATTGTGATTGAGCCTTGGCGTGCCAAGCCCTTCCCTGTGGTAAAAGACCTGGTGGTGGACCGCAGCGCTTTTGACCGAATCATTCAAGCAGGTGGTTACATTTCTGTAAACACAGGCTCGGCACAAGATGCCAACAATATTCCTATTCCGAAAGACAAAGCCAGCGAGGCTTTCGACGCCGCTACCTGCATCGGTTGTGGTGCTTGTGTGGCAGCTTGTAAGAACGCCTCGGCTATGCTGTTTGTGGCTGCCAAAGTATCTCACTTGGCATTGCTGCCGCAAGGGGACCCCGAGCGGGCCATCCGGGTATCGAAAATGGTAGCCCAAATGGATGCCGAAGGCTTCGGAGCCTGCACCAACACCGGCGCTTGCGAAGCGGAGTGCCCCAAAGGCATTTCAGTGAAAAATATCGCGCGTCTGAACCGCGAGTTCCTGCGTGCCAAGTTTATTGAAGAGGTGGACAAGCCTCTCGAAGAACTGGCAGAAGGAAAATAAAAAAGTTGCAAACCATAAAATGGCGGCTTGTCTTCGGGCAAGCCGCTTTTCTTTTTTTAAGAAGGTGCAAAGGGCACTTTTGTGCTGTTGATAAAAAAATAAAAAGACAAAATGGCAGTTTTTATGCCTTTTTGTAAGCGGGTATAATCTTTGAAGTTGTTTATTTACAAAAGGCAGGCTTTTCTTTAACTATTGGCTGCCTTTTGTTTACTTGAAAATAAAATACCAAAAAGGAGGAACAGGATATGGAATTTATCGATTACTATAAAGTGTTGGGGGTAGATAAAAACGCATCAGCCGACGAAATTAAAAAAGCGTACCGGAAACTGGCGCGCAAGTACCACCCGGACGTAAACCCCGACAATCTGGAGGCAGAAGCCAAGTTTAAGCAAATCAATGAAGCTTACGAAGTGCTTAGTGACCCCGAAAAACGTAAAAAATACGATCAATTTGGGGCACAGTGGAAGCATGCAGACCAGTTCAATCAGCAATATGGCGGACAGGGCGGATACTACACTTATACCAATTTTGGAGACTCGGACTTTGGCGAATATTCCGACTTTTCAGACTTCTTTAAGACCATTTTCGGTGATATGTTCACGGGAGGCGGTGGGCGCCGCCGCACGCGCATGTCTATGAAAGGCGAGGATGTGCGGGCAACGGTTTCGTTGCCGCTGAGCGAAACACTAAGCACGCACAAGCGCGTCATAGAGTTCAACGGAAAGAAATTGCGCATTACTGTCCCTGCCGGTATTAAAGACGGGCAGACCATCCGTATTAAAGGACAAGGCGGAGCAGGGGTGAATGGAGGTCCCAATGGTGACCTTTACATTACCTTCCATATTATACCGGATCCTCGTTTCCGCATAGAGGGCGAAGACCTGCACATGACGCATGAAGTGGATTTGTACACCTTGATTCTGGGCGGTGAAACCGAAATAGATACCCTTTACGGGCGTGTGCGGGCTAAAATAAAACCTGAAACACAAAACAACACCAAAATTAGATTGAAGGGCAAAGGATTGCCCAAATACAAGCAAGAGGAGCAGAAAGGCGACCTTTATGTGACTTTACAGGCTCGGTTGCCGCAGGGGTTGAGCGAGGAAGAAAAGGAGCTGTTCCGTCGATTGGCTGAGTTAAGAAAACAAAAAGCATAAACCTATGGCACGTATTCATATTCAACGCATTATAGAATATTATGAAGTGCCCGCTTCTGTGTGGGACGAGTTGGTTGATTTTGGCTTGATACCATTGGTACATACCGAAGAAGGCGATTTTGTAGAAGAGGATATGTTGGGGCATGTGGAACGGGTGTTGCGCTTGGCTTTAGATTTGGGCGTCAATAAAGAAGGTATTGAAATTATTTGCCGCATGCGGGAGGAGCTGAGCCGTGCCCGCCGCGAGCTGCTAAGCATGCGTTATCATGCCCGCTTGCCCCAAGACAACAACGGACGCCCCATGGATTATATGAATTAGCTGGTAAATATGTTTGATGTAAAATAAAAATAGACTTCCCCATTTCAACAGGGAAGCCTATTTGATTTTGTGCTCGCGGGGGGATTCGAACCCCCACGCCCTAACGGGCACCACCCCCTCAAGATGGCGTGTCTACCAATTCCACCACACGAGCTTTCTTTGGTGGCCTTTTGCGATGGCAAAGGTATAATGATTTTGCTAATCGTGCAAGCAGTTTTGATAATTTTTTAAACCAAAAGAGGCACCTGCAGGTGCCTCTTTCCGGATATGTAAGTGCTTAGTATCTGAGTACCATGGCTATGCGGTCATATTTGTCCAGCGTGCCGTCCGGCACAAAAATTACTTGCCCGCCAAACTGCAATACTGTTTCCACTATGTCATCTACCAGGTCGTCGATAACGCCCGGTGCTTTGGGGTCCACATCGAAAAACAGTTGGTTGTTTTCTATTTTGGCAGCTTGTTGGTAATTTTCTTCCACAAACAGCAAGCGCCCGCGCCCTTCTTGAGCGGTGCGATACACTTCATTGATGCCGGCAGCTGCTAACTTGTCTTTGAAGGCTTTTTCCAGTTCGCCAAGCATTTCCTGACGACGCTCTTTTAAAAACTGCTCTACGATGGCTTGGGCTTTGGGAGCTATTTCATGAGCTTTGGCATCGTCATAATTGCCTTCCACGCTGCCAATAATAAGCTGTGGATGATCGGCTACTTCTTTGTAATAACCTATATTTTTGGCATCGCCGAAAAGTACCAAATGCCCGCTTTTGTTTTCTTTGTAGATTTCCCAGAACAGTTTATCGGCACGATTGAAGAATTCCTTGATTTTGTTTTCTACTTCATGTGCGTTGCCGCTATCAATTATTTTCTTCTCATTAAACTCGGGCTCCATCGGGAAACCGCCTTCGGTTACTTCTTGCAAATGGGTGCCTATACCTGCAAAGAGGCGCACTTTGGTTTTGCTTAGCACCATGGCATAATAGTAATCGGTTTTATGCAGCGCACGCAGGATGTCGCGTATTTCAAAAGAGCCATCTACCACCGTGCGGGCTTCCGGGCTTACGGGCAGTCGTAGATACTCGCTTACCGAAGGGCTTACAAACAAAGCCAAGCCCTCAGTGTTGTATTGATGGTCAATTTGAGCTGCCAAGGCTTCCAGCTTATTGTAAAGCGCTTCTGCTTCTTTTTTATCCATCTCTTTTAAAAGACGCTCTTTCACCTCCTTCATGAGGTCTTTGAGCAAAACAGGGTCTTGAGCGTTGTCGGGGTGTGTGCGGTGCGTGGGCATGGTAATGGTTACACAAGGGACCTCACGCACTTGCATTAATTCTTTCAACAACTTGGTGAGTCGTTTGTTACTTACAGAAGTCATAGTAATTCCTCCTTTTTTTTAGTTGAACATGTTTGGTTTAAGATACAATCTGCCTTATGCTACTTCAAAAAGTGTGCACAGGCGAACGGCTGTGTTATCTTGTCATTAAGCAAAAGGTTTTTTTGTCAAAATTTCAGTTTTTGCTTTGGCGGTAATGACAAATTTTCGTACCTTGCATAATACACAACTGCAATTTTCGATTTATATCTTCATTTCACCATTGACCAATATCATCTGCAAGTATTTTTACCCCATTTTCAATTTATATTTATTCAATTATCATCATCAATTATTTGTTTTATGAGTCAATTCACTCCGGTTGCTTTTGCACGCAACCAAGCCAACGGATTCAGTACGGAGCTTCGCAAACGGGTGAAGCAGTACTTTCAGGAGAACCAACTGCCTAAGCAAGGTAGCTGGCCTGTGCATTTTAAAGCCATTCTCTGGCTTTCTGCCTATTTGGTTCCCTATTTCTTGATTCTTACCGTGGATATGCCTTTGTGGACAGCATGGCTATTGACCGTAGTCATGGGAATTTCCATGGCGGCTGTCGGTCTCAATACGATGCATGATGCCAATCATCAAACCTTTGCCAAAAGCAATCGCCTTAATAAGTGGGCGGGGGCAACACTTGCTCTTTTTGGGGGGAGTCCACTCAATTGGCGCATTCAGCACAATATTTTACACCACACCTTTACCAATATTCCTCATAAAGACGAGGATATATCAGTAGGGGGGCTGTTTAAGTTTACGCCTTCGGAAAAAACACGCTGGTTTCATCGCTATCAACATTTATATGCTCCTTTCTTCTATGCTTTGATGACCTTGGCATGGACTGTGCATAAGGACTTCCGCCAATTGGTAAATTACCATCGCATGGGTTTGCTGCACAGGCAGCGCACCACTTTTGCCAAAGAGCTGGTGAACAATATCTTGATTAAGCTCTTTTACTATGGCTACATGGTGGTACTTCCCCTGTGGGTGCTGGATATGGCGTGGTGGCAATGGTTGATTGGTTACTTGACCATGCATTTCGTAGCCGGTCTGTTGCTGGCACTGATATTTCAATCGGCACATGTAGTGGAAGAAACCGACAAGCCAATGCCTACCGAAGGACAGATAGAAGAAGAGTGGATGGTGCATCAGCTGCGCACGACTGCCAATTTTGCAACGAGAAGCCGCTTTTGGAACTGGTTCTCCGGTGGCTTGAATTATCAAGTAGAACACCATTTGTTCCCTAATATCAGTCATGTGCACTATCCGCGCCTGGCAAAGATAGTAAAGCAATGTGCACAAGAGTTTGGGGTGCCCTATCATGAAGCGCCTACATTTGCGCGTGCTGTCAGCTCTCACTTCCGCACTTTGAAGCAGTTGGGCAGAAGTTGAGCCTAAGGTTCAGGATATAAAAAAAGGGCTGTTCCCCGCGCGGAGAACGGCCCTTTTTTTGTACTTGTGGCTACGAATTTACATGTTTTTTCGCACCAACTCCACGGGGTTATCGGTGCTGAGCAGTAGTTGCAACACGTTCACTGCATGTTCTACTTCTTCGCGGGTGGTGTACCGGCTGAAAGAGAAACGGATAGCCCCACGTTCGGCGGGATGCTTGATGGCAGCCAGCACATGAGAGCCCTTCACTGCACCGCTGGAGCAGGCACTACCGCCCGAAGCGGAGATGCCCTGCAGGTCTAAATGAAACAGCAACATGTCGTTGTGCGGGGAAGGGGGAAGCGAAATGCTCAATACCGTGTAAAGGCTGTTGTCGATGTCGGCGCTGGTACCATTGAACGAGACGCCCGGAATCTTGGCGCGCAGCAGTTCTATCATGTGCTGCTTGACGCTTCGGATATGCCGGGCATGTGCCTGCATGTGCTCCTGTGCCAGCTCCATGGCTTTGCCTAAGGCTACAATGCCCGCTACGTTTTCCGTTCCACCGCGCATGTTGCGCTCCTGTGCACCGCCGGTAATGAGCGGGTGCACTTTAGATTTTTTGCGCATATACATGAAACCGATGCCCTTAGGCGCATGGAATTTGTGGCCGGAGCCTGCAAGGTAGTCTATTGGTATTTTAGACACATCGATGGGGTAATGTGCCATGGTCTGCACGGTATCGCAATGATAAAAGGCGCCGTAATGCTTGCATATGTCGGCAATCTCTTCAATGGGGTTCAGGGTGCCTATTTCATTGTTGCCATGCATGAGCGATACCAGTGCCTTGGGGTGCTTCTCTAAGAGTTGTTTTAACTCATGCAACGAGATACGCCCCTGTTCGTCTACCTGCAGCAGATGCATTTTTACTACTCCTTGCGCTGCCAAGTCTTCTACGGTATGCAGCACGGCATGATGTTCGGTAGGAGAAGTAATAACGTGCTGCAAACCGTGGGTGCGCACGGCACTGCGGATGGCGCAGTTATCGGCTTCGGTGCCGCCGGAGGTGAATATGATTTCGGCAGGCGAAGCGCCCAGGTATCCGGCTATTTGTTTGCGCACACGCTCGATGGCCGCCCGGGCTTGCCGCCCGTGCCAATGGGTGGAAGATGGGTTGCCGAAGGTGTCCCGCAGAAAAGGCAACATGGCATCTATTACCTCGGGAGCAACAGGGGTGGTGGCTGCGTTATCTAAATAAATACGTTTCATGGAGTTCTTTCGTTTTCCTATTCTCTGCTGATTTGCCGGAGTTCCTTGATGTCTGCCATGAATTTTTCCACAAGATTCTCCGCAATGCTTTGTGTGGGTGCCTCCGCGTAAATACGTATGATAGGCTCGGTATTGGAACGGCGCAGATGCACCCAGGCATCGTCGAAGTGTATTTTCAGCCCATCGATGGTGCTGTGTGGTTGGCGGGCATACTTTTCTTGCAGTGCCTGCAATACAGATTCCGGATGCAAATCTTCACTTAATTCTATTTTGTTCTTTATCATGAAGAAATTGGGGTATTGTGCCCGCAAGGCAGATGCCTTTTTTCCTGATTTTGCCAAGTAAGACAAAAACAGCGCTATGCCCACCAGGGCGTCACGCCCGTAATGCAGTTTGGGATAGATGACGCCGCCGTTGCCTTCGCCGCCAATGGTGGCACCTGTTTCCTTCATTTTGGCAACAACATTTACCTCACCCACAGCCGAGGCATAATAGGGCAGCTGTTTGCGTGCGCAAACAACTTTTAATGCCTGTGTGGAAGAAAGGTTCGATACTGCCGGACCGGGCTCGTGCTGCAGCACATAGTCGGCAACAGCCACAAGTGTGTATTCTTCACCAAAGGGGCTGCCGTCTTCGCAAAAGAGCGCCAACCGGTCCACATCGGGGTCAACGGCAATGCCTATGTCGTAATTGCCTTTGGCAAGGGTGTGGCTCAATTCACTCAAGTGCTCGGGAAGCGGCTCCGGGTTGTGGGGGAAGTGCCCGGTAGGTTCGCCATACAACACTTTGATTTCTTTTACACCCAAGGCTTCCAGAAGGCGCGGCACGGCAATGCCACCCACTGAATGCACGGCATCAACAACGACACGGAAGCCGGCTGCGCGGATAGCCGCCACGTCCACCAAATCAAGTGCTTTGATGGCTTCTATGTGGTACTCTAAAGCCTGCTCATAGGTGCTGTAGCTCCCCAATTGATGCACTTCGGCATAATGAAAATCACCGCTGTTGGCTTTTTGAAGAACGGCTTCGCCGGTGGCTGCGTCTATGAATTCGCCTTCTGCGTTCAACAACTTAAGGGCGTTCCACTGAATGGGATTATGACTGGCCGTGAGGATGATTCCCCCTTGGGCTTTGAGGTGAGGTACTGCCATGGCTACGGTGGGCGTGGTAGCCAGCCCCAAATCGACGACATCGAGGCCCAGGGCCTGCAAGGTACCGGTTACCAGCCGGCTCAACATATCGCCCGACAGGCGGGCATCGCGCCCAATTACTACTTTGGGGTGCCGGTTGCTTTCGCGAAGAAAGCTGCCGTATGCCGAAACAAAACGAATAATGTCAGGAGGGGTCAGGTTATCTACAGGCCGGCCGCCAATGGTTCCTCTAATTCCGGATATAGATGCTATTAAGGTCATAATTTGCAGCTAATTTGAGAATAACACCGCAAATTACAAAAATAGGCGCTTGTGCCCAAGCAAGCAGCGCAGGAAGGGGAAGCAAACATACGTATGGGGGAAACTTAATTTATGGGCGGCGGGGTGTCGCCTCTATAATGTACTGGTAAGGAAGCAGGTTTACTTCTACCTTTATAGAGTGATAGCCTGCTTGTTTGAGCTCTTGCACTACTTCATCAATAGACAGTTTGTGAGGCACAGGGGGACCTACCGGAAGCTCTGTTTTAAAAAAGTCAATGATAACGAGACGCCCGTTGGACTTAATGCCTTGTGCCGCTTTGGCAAAATACTCCGGGCGGTTTTCTATGTGGTGATAGGTATTTACCACCAAGAGCAGGTCAGCTTCTTGTGCTTTTAGCCCGCAATCGTCATATGGCACCTTGCGCACTTCTACGTTTGACAGCCCTTCTTTTGCCACTCGCTCTTTCAGGTACTTCAAAAACTCATCGTTGACATCGGCAGCAATAACCTTTTGGGCTTGCTTTGCCAGCCGCACAGAGAAGTAGCCACTGCCTGCGCCCAAATCCATCACGGTTTTGCCCTGCAAGTCGCCCAAATAGGCAATGACCTTACCGGGCTGCTGGTAGGCATCCCGCTCCGGTGATTCGAAGTTGCGGATGAGTTCGGCCACCGGACGTTGGTGCATGTGTGCATTGGCATCGTTGTGCTTGTCGGAGGTGTGGTTTTCCTTGTGAGGATCATGTTGGCAAGCACTCTGAAAGCTGCTCAACAAAATGAACAGCAACAAAAGGCGGGAAATCGTTTTCATATTCTTATGATTTTTGTTTTTTGTAGATAAAGATAAAATAAACCGGCGTTCATGCACACTAAACACCTGATAGTAAAACTAAATGGCGTCTTTAAACAAAACATATGACCGTCAAAAACTGCTGGGGCAAGTATATACCCCGCGTTTTGTGGTGGAGAAGATTTTGAACGAAACGGGCTATGACGGTCCCCACATATTGGGAAAAAGCATCTTGGACCCTGCCTGTGGTGACGGTCGCTTTTTGGAAGTGGCCATTGAGCGCATCATCCGCTATTCGCCTGCGGAACAGCTGGAAAAAAACCTTGAATGTGTACACGGCTGGGACATAGACCCGCAGGCAGTGCAAGACTGTCTTGCCCGCTTGGATGCGCTAGTTCGTCCTTTGGGCGTGAAGCCACGGTGGAATATAAAAGTATGTGATGCATTACGCGAAGGCCGGCACCGGAAAGCCAAACCTTTTGATTTTATTGTGGGCAATCCGCCTTATATACGCATTCAGCACCTGCGCGAAGAAGACCGCCGTTTCATACAACAGCACTATGCCTTTTGCCGTAGCGGCTCAACCGATATTTACATAGCCTTCTTTGAACTGTGTTACCATCTGTTGGCCGACGGGGGCGTTTGCGGACTCATTACGCCCAACTCTTTTTTGAGCAGCGAAACTGCCCGTATCATGCGCAACTACTTTCTGGAATACGGCCTTTTGCGCAAACTCACCAATTACGGCAGCATACAACTATTTGACAATGCCACTACTTACAGTGCCATTACTATTTTTGGCAGGAAGCGGCAAGACCATTTTATTTTTGAACAGGCAAAGACCGCCCGCTCTTTTGAACAGCGAAAAGTAAGCTGTGAAGAGCTGAAAGGGAAGCCCTTTTGGCAGTTGAGCGTGCGGGCTGCGGCCCACGGCATGAACGAAGGTGTACGCCTGGGCGACATCTGCCATATTCATGTGGGCATTACCACCTTATGCGACAAAGCTTATATTTTCCAAGTTGAACCCATAGAGGGCGAGCCGGATTATGTGATTGCCCATACGTACTACCGCGGAAAGGTGAAAATGGAAAAAGCCATTCTTAAGCCCATTATTAAAGCATCGAAATTGAAAGATCCCCACGAGCCGGTGCGCGAATTTGTTCTGTTTCCTTATGAAAAAATCAACGGGAAGCATCAAATCATTGCCGAGGAACGGCTAAAGCGAGACTACCCCTTGGCATATGATTATTTATTGAGCGTGAAGGAATGGCTGGACAAAAGGGACAATGGCAAGCCCAACCCGGTGGCGTGGTATGCTTTCGGCAGAAGCCAAGGGTTGGATACAAGCTTCGGTAAGAAGATATTGTTTTCGCCCATGAACAAGGTGCCCCGCTTTATATTAGTGGAAAACGAAGATACTACCTTTTATTCAGGCTACTGCATCAAGTATGCCGGCAATTACGACTTCTTGTTGCGCGAGTTGAATTCCCGGCGCATGGCGGACTTCATTGCAGTGTCAAGCCGTGATTTTCGGGGTGGCTGGAAAGCCTACAATAAAAAAGTATTACAAGAGTTTACTTTGAAGCTGCCGGAAGAGGAGCGACACTTGCTGGAGCAAAAGCAAAGAGAACGCCCCTCGCCTGCACAACAACCTTTGCCCTTTTAGGCAGGCAGGCTAATATTGCCCCGTGCGCAACATCACCAGGGTGCAGGCCTCGACCGTTTCAATGCCTTGTGCCTGTGCCCGCTCTGCCAAGGCAGGGTTTTCGGTGCCCGGGTTGAAAATGATGCGTTGGGGTTGCAAGTTCAGTAAAAAATCATACCATTCTTGTTGGCGCAGCGGGTTCACATAAAGGGTGATGGTGTGGATGTCCCGGGGCTTGAGCATGGCTTCAGCTTCCGCTTTGGAGAGAATTTTCTGCCCAAACACTTCGCCTTTTTTGATGCCTACCGGCACAAAAGGGTGCCCATATTGCGACAGCATGCTTGCCGCAATATAGGCATAACGGGAGAGATTGGGCGTGGCGCCTAATATGAGCGTTTTTTTATGCATGAGCGTATGGGTTTCCCTTTGTTACCAGCGAATGAGTGCCGAAGCCCAAGTGAAGCCGCTGCCAAAGGCAGCCAGGCAAACCAAGTGTCCGGGTTTTACCTTGCCGGCTTCCCATGCTTCCGTCAGGGCAATGGGAATGGAGGCGGCAGTAGTGTTGCCATACTTTTGTATGTTGTTAAACACTTGGTCATCGCGCAGATTCAAGGTTTTTTGCACATGCTGGGCAATGCGCAAGTTGGCTTGGTGAGGCACCAGCAGGTCAAGGTCTGCGGGCGTGTAACCGTTGGCTTCGAGCGCTTCAAGTATGACCTCCGGAAAGCGGGTAACGGCATGTTTGAATACGGCATTACCACGCATGAAGGGCAGGTGCTTGCCTTCTTCAATCATTTGTGGGGTGAGGCGTTGTTTTAGCACAGCCCCCGGGTGCTCCAAAAACAGATCCTCGGCAAAGTTGCCGTCTGAGTGCAGGTGGGTAGATAAGATGCGATGCGCCGGATCGTCGGTAGCTTCTACCACGGCGGCACCGGCACCATCGCCGAAAAGCACGGCTACGGCACGCCCCCGGTCGCTCAGTTCCATAATATTGGACTGTATTTCTGCACCTATGACCAGAATTTTTTTATACATGCCGCTGCGTATGTACTGGTCGGCTACCGATAGTGCATAAATAAAACCGGAGCACTGTGCCCGCACATCCAAGGCACCTATTTGGCGGAAGGGCAGCAAGCGTTGCAAAATAACCCCCGCACCGGGAAAGAAATAGTCGGGGCTAAGGGTAGCAAATACGATGAAGTCTATTTCTTCGGCAGTGATGCCGGCACGTTCCAAGGCTTGTGCGGCTGCGCGCGCCCCCATCTTGGCGGTGGTGTCTTTGCCTTCGGTAAAGAAACGGCGTTGCTCTATTCCGGTACGTTCCCGAATCCATTCGTCACTGGTGTCCATATACCGGGTAAGGTCATGATTGGTCACTACATTTTCCGGTACATAGAACCCCAATCCCGTAATTTTTGCGTAAGGCATGCGTTTGCTTTTTGGTTTGACATGGCGGGCAAAGTTACGAATGCCTTACTTTCTTAACAAAATAATGTAATATCTTTGAAGAGTTCAATTGTTATTTTTCGTTTTTTTAAATCCGATGCAGCCTTGCCAACAGGGGGGCTGCCCGGGCAGCGGCAGTGGGGATATTCCCGCTTTATTGATTAATTTCACCTTTTGAAAAACAGATTTCCTGCTTTTTCTTAGTTGGGCAGTGCTTCCTTTATTCTAAATTGAAATGGCTCTATGATTCACTTTGAGAAATTTACTTTACCGAATGGTTTGCGTGTAATAGTACACGAAGACCACACAACCCCCATGGTGGTGGTCAATACTTTATATGATGTGGGCGCCCGCGACGAGCACCCCGAAAAAACCGGCTTTGCTCATCTGTTCGAACATTTGATGTTTGGTGGTTCTGCGCATGCCGAAAGTTTTGACGAACCCCTGCAAAAAGCCGGAGGCAGCTCCAATGCTTTCACCAGCAATGACCTCACCAACTATTACGATATTTTGCCGGCTGCCAACATTGAAACAGCCCTGTGGCTTGAGTCTGACCGCATGCTTTCTCTTTCTTTTAAGCAAGAAGTGCTGGATGTGCAAAAAAAGGTGGTGATTGAAGAGTTCAAACAGCGCTACTTGAATCAGCCCTATGGCGATGTGTGGCTGCACCTGCGCCCCTTGGCATATAAGGTGCACCCTTACCGCTGGAATACCATAGGAAAAGATATTTCGCATATCGAGCGCGCAACGATGGACGACGTGAAGGACTTCTTTTTCCGTTTTTATCGTCCGCAGCAGGCCATTCTGGTAATTGCAGGCGACATCAAGGCATCGCATGCACGGCAGCTGGTCGAAAAATGGTATGGCGATATCCCTGCCGGCGAACCATACCACAGACAATTGCCTCAAGAGCCCCCTCAAACTCAGGCCCGCTTTCAAGAAGTGAAGGCTGCCGTGCCCTTGTCTGCTATTTACAAGGCGTATCATATGGTAGGGCGTACCCATCCGGATTATTATGCCACCGACATTTTGAGCAACGCATTGGGCGCCGGCGAGTCGTCGCGCTTGCACAAAGCCCTGGTACAAGAACAACGCCTGTTTCATGAAATATATGCTTACATCATGGGGCACTTGGACCCCGGCTTATTGGTGATTCAGGGCAAACTGAACGAAGGGGTCTCCATAGAAGCTGCCAACCGCGCCATAGAGCAAGTGGTGGAGCAGCTGCTGCAAGAAGGCGTGCAAGCGCGGGAACTGGAGAAAGTAAAAAACCAAGCCGCTACCGATTGGGCTATGGGTAACGTAGAGTTGATGAACCGTGCGCTTCATTTGGCTTATTTTGAGCTGTTGGGCGATGCAGCAAACATAGAGCATGAGCTTGAGCGTATTCGTGCCGTAAGCCTTGGCGACATAAACCGTGTAGCTGCCGAAGTACTTAACCCCAACAATTGCAGCACCCTCTTTTACATAGCAGAACCGGGCAGTGAGGCGAAGTAGAGCAGTATCCTGTTTGATTGACTGCAGGCAGAACAATTATTTGCAGGAAAATGTTAAATTCGTTGAGAATCAACTTAAAAAGCCATGAAGACTTCCACCCTGTCACAAACACCTCCCGAAGCGGTCTCCATAGACAAGCTGCTGCAAGAGCAAAGAGCGTTTTTTTACAGTGGACAGACATTGCCCCTGAGTTTCCGTAAGAAACAGCTGGTGCAATTGAAAAAAGCCTTGCAAGAAAATGAAGCGGCTATTTATGAAGCCCTCAAAAAAGACTTCCAAAAGTCACCGTTCGAAACTTTTGTGACCGAAATAGCAGTACTGGTTTCTGAAATTGACTTTGTGCTGAAACACATAGATGATTGGGCTGCTCCCAAACGAGTGGCTTCTTCTTTGTTGAACTTCCCTTCTTCTGACTACGTCTATCCGCAGCCTTTTGGCGTTTGTCTGATCATAGGCGCTTGGAATTACCCGCTTCATTTAACCATAGCACCGGCCATACCGGCCATTGCTGCGGGCAACTGTGTGGTATTGAAGCCTTCGGAGCTGTCGCCACATACCTCGGCGCTCATCAAGCAACTGACCGACCGCTATTTCGACCCCCGCTTTATGGCTACCGTAGAAGGCGGCGTGGAGGTAAGCCAAAAGCTGCTTGAACAAGCATGGGATAAAATATTTTTTACGGGCAGCACCCGCGTAGGCAAGATAGTGATGGAGGCAGCCGCCAAGCATCTTACCCCGGTTGTCTTGGAGCTGGGTGGCAAGAGCCCGGCGGTTATAGATGCTTCCGCCAACATAGAGACAGCCGCCAAACGCATCATCTGGGGCAAGATGGTCAATGCCGGGCAAACCTGTGTGGCGCCCGACTTTGTACTGGTGCATGAAGAAGTAAAAGAGTTGTTTTTGCACCATGCCGTGAAGTATATAAAAGAATTTTACGGCGAAGAGCCTGAATTGAGTCCCGACTTCCCGCGTATAGTGAACAGCCGCCATTTCGAGCGCCTGTCGAAACTGCTGGAGCGCACCAAGGGGCGCGTCGTGCATGGCGGGCAGCTCGATGCCACGCAGCTGTATATTGCGCCCACCATCGTAGATGGAGTAGATTGGGATGATTCTTTGATGGAAGAGGAATTGTTCGGACCTATTTTGCCGGTGCTTACCTTTACCGATATTTACGAGGTGATGCACCGCCTCCAGCGCATGCCGCACCCCTTGTCCATGTATATTTTTACCAATGACAAAAAGACCGAGCAGCTTTTGATTGAGCGGGTGCCTTTTGGGGGCGGATGTGTAAATGATGTGGTAGTGCACCTGGCTAACCATCATCTGCCGTTTGGCGGCATTGGACCCAGCGGCATGGGCAACTATCACGGCAAATATGGGTTTGATGCCTTCACTCATTACAAAGGCATTGTAAAACATGCCACTTGGCTGGATGTACCCTTGCGCTATGCGCCTTATGAAGGCAAGTTGAATATGGTGAAAAAGCTGGTGAAGTGGATTCTGTAAAATGAAAACCTTTTATTGCCTATAAAAGCAGACAGCCCGGTGCGTTGCCGGGCTGCTTTTTTGGGAAGGCATTAGGCATCGCTCATGACCTTGTAGGTTGGGTCTTCCATTACATTGACTTCAATTACCGCATCTGCCCTTTGTAGCAAACGGCGGCAGTCCGGACTCAGATGTTTGAGATGCACTTTTTTGCCGGCTTTCCGGTAGCGTTCCGTCACTTTGTTTAAAGCTTCTATGGCAGACATGTCAGCAACACGGCTTTCGGCAAAGTCGATGATGACTTCGTTGGGGTCGTTGTGTACGTCAAACTTTTCATTGAAAGCAGTGACAGAACCGAAAAAAAGAGGACCGTAGATTTCATAATGTTTTACGCCCTGCTCGTCGATACGCTTTCTTGCCCGTATGCGTTTGGCGTTGTCCCATGCAAAAACCAGGGCTGCAATGATGACGCCTATGATAACTGCCAGTGCCAGGTTGTGCAACACCACCGTAACTATCGTGACCAATACCATTACAAGAATATCGGACTGGGGAAACTTGGTAAATGTCTTTAAACTGGCCCACTCAAAGGTGCCAATGGCAACCATGATCATCAAGCCGGTGAGCGCCGCCATCGGTACCTGTTCTATGAGTGAAGAGCCAAACATGATGAAAACAAGCAGCATCAAGGCAGCAACAATACCTGAGAGGCGGGCACGCGCCCCGTTTGATATATTGATAAGGCTTTGGCCAATCATGGCACAGCCACCCATGCCCGAAAATAGTCCGGAAAGCACGTTGGCAGCCCCCTGGGCAACAGCTTCCCGGTTGCCATTGCCCCGGCTGTCGGTGGCTTCATCTACGATATTAAGCGTCAAGAGACTTTCTATTAAACCAACGGCTGCTACAATGGCTGCATAAGGGAAAATAATGGAAAGTGTTTCCCAGCGAAGAGGTACGGCCGGCAGGTGGAAGGGCGGGAAGCTTCCCTTGATGGATGCCAGGTCGCCAACTGTTTTTGTATCAAGCTTAAAAACAGATACGATACCAAAAACCAGTAAAATGGCGCTTAGGGATGCAGGGACTGCCTTCGTTATTTTAGGAAGCCCCCAAATGACCAGCATGGTCAAAAGCACCAGGCCCAAGAACACATAAAGGGTGGGGCCGTGCAGCCAATTCCCGTTGGCATCTTTGAATTGGTCCAACTGTGACATGAAAATGATAATGGCCAAGCCGTTGACAAAGCCAAAAATGACAGGGTGCGGTACCAGACGAATGAGCTTGCCCAGCTTGAAAAAGCCGGCTGCCATTTGCAAAATACCGGCCAGTACAACCGTTGCCAATACATACTCTACACCATGACTCTTGGCTAAAGTCACAATAACAACGGCTACCGCCCCGGTAGCACCGGATATCATACCGGGACGCCCCCCAAAGAGAGCTGTGATAAGCCCCATCACAAAAGCGGCATATAAACCGGTAAGGGGCGACAAGCCGGCAATAAAAGCAAATGCAACGGCTTCCGGCACCAAGGCCAATGCTACGGTAATGCCCGAGAGTACCTCTGTCTTGTAATTGGTCTCTCGTGGAAGCTGTAAGGAGTGAAGATACTTTTTCATGAAATAAAATCAGAAAATGGATGAATGATAAAATGAAAAGGCGTTTAAAAGCAATCAATAGAAGCGAGGGAGGGAAGAAGGGAGAAAGGGGAAGTGATCAATCAAATAAAATCATGCGAACGGTGATTATGCAATAAGAAAACACAAAGCGGCTGCAAAGATAGGGTTTTTATGGGAAAGTTTCTTAGTTGAAGACCATTTGTTTTACTTCCTTCGCTTGCTAAATAAAAACGCAGCCGCTACGAATGTTGCCGGCTGCTTTTAAAAGAGAAGGGGGTTGAACGGGGGAGTTATGCGCTTTCTTTTTCTTGTTCTTGTTTTTCCAGAAACTCTAAGAATACGTCACTGTTGGGCTGCATGCTTAAATTTTGGTATATCCGTTTGAGCATATGCAGAAATTGCTCTTCTTCTTCTTTGCTGAATCCCATGAACACTTCTGCATGAAGCTCGTCGATGGCTTCCAGTGCATCTTGTACAGTCTTTTCGCCTTTACGTGTAAGGCTTAGCCAGTAGGAGCGCCCGTCATGGGGGTTTTCGCGTCGTATAATCACGCCCTTTCTTTCCAAATCACGCACGATGCGGGTCATGGCTGCTTTATCTACCTTCAATAGGTCGGCCAGCTGTTGCTGACTGATCTGGTTTTGGTGTTCATGAATTAACCAAAGCGTATGAAAATGCCTATCGACAGGGGCAAAATGTAATTCGTAAGCAAGGGTCCGGTTATACATTTTGTCAAGTAAATAGAAAAACAGTCCAATGGAGCGCTTCTCTTTTTGCATACTTTTATTCATATAAACACATGTTTGTTTTTGTGTATTTGCTGCTTATCTTAACAGCGAAAGTTAAACATAAAACACGATAAGAACATGAAGGAAGGCAAAAGGTGGGCTGTGTAGTGCGCGAAGCATTGAGTAATATAAGCATAAGTCCTTAAATATAAAAACTACTTTTTTACAATATTGTTTGTGAAAACAATGAGTTTTATGTTTTGCGGCAATCACTTTGAAAATAGCATGTCCACCTTTTTATAATGCTTGCCGTTTGTGAAAGGATTGTATTTTTACGCTTCAGATACTCGCATATTCTCATGAACGCACAACGCTTGGTTTTTATTGTCAATCCAATTGCCGGGGGCAAAAACAAAGAGGCCTTTGCCGGGTGGATACGTGATTTCTTTTCGAAAGAAGCATGGCAGATAGACATTCACTATACGCAGGCGCCGGGCGATGCTACGGAGCTTAGCCGCCGGGCCATTGAGCAGCCTTGCCGGGCGGTGGTGGCCGTCGGGGGCGATGGCACCATCAATGAAGTGGCACAGGCATTGTTGGGCACACCGGTGCCTTTGGGGGTGGTGCCTTTCGGTTCGGGCAACGGCCTGGCCCGGCATTTTGGCATTCCTTTACGCCCCAAAAAAGCCTTGGCATTGTTGAAACAGGGCAAAACCATTTGCATGGATGTGGGGCGCATCAACGGCAAGGTGTTTTTATGCACAACCGGCATTGGTTTCGATGCGGCGGTGTCTGAACGCTTTGCTTCCTACCAAGCCCGTGGTTTTATGACCTATGTGCGCAGCACCTTGGAGGTGTTCGCCACTTATCGCCCCGAAGAGGTAGAAATAGACTGGGGCGAAGGGCGGCATGCTTATTCCATTTTTTCGGCTACGGTAGCCAATATATCACAGTATGGGAACAATGCCTATATTGCCCCGCAGGCAACTGCCGACGACGGATATTTGGATTTGTGCCTGCTGAAACCTTTTCCCAAATGGAAAATGCCCCTTGTAGGTGGTGCCTTGTTTGTTAAAAAACTGCCTGCCTTTAGTTTTTATGAGCACCGGCGCGTGAAACAAGTTACATTTTACCGGAAACGGGCGGCAGTGAGCCATCTCGATGGCGAAAATGTGTATGAAGGCAACCGCTTGCATGTGGAAATAGAGCCCCGTGCCTTGCATTTGATAGTGCCTCGCTAAGCATTATTCCCGGGAATTTATTAGCTTTTGCACCGCTTCGCTTTTGTTCAACCTTTTAAATGAACTGTTTTTATGAAAAGACCATACGGCATTCTCGCCCTGATGCTTGTTTTTCTGTTTACGGGAGTAGCTGCCCGGGCGCAAGACAAGGCATCACAAAAGCCACACAAGAAAGGAAAAGAGCCTTTGGTTTTCATCGATACCGACTACGGGCAGATAGTATTGCTTTTATATGATCTGACGCCCAAACACAAGGAAAACTTTTTGAAGCTCGCCAAACAAGGATTTTATGACGGCTTGCTTTTTCACCGCGTCATTGAGCACTTCGTGATTCAGGGGGGCGACCCTGACTCGCGCAATGCAAAAGCAGGACAGCTTTTGGGCGATGGCGATGTGGGCTATCGTATCGATGCCGAATTTGATGCACGTCTCTATCACAAGCGGGGGGCTGTGGGGGCTGCCCGCGACAACAACCCCGAAAAAGCTTCTTCCGGTTGTCAATTCTATATTGTGCAGGGCAAAAAACTGACCGACGAACAAATTGCTGCCATTTCTAAGCGTACCGGTGTGCAATTTACGCCCGAACAGATAGAAACCTATAAGACGGTAGGCGGCATTCCCCATCTGGACCAAAACTATACCGTCTTTGGGGAAGTGATTGCCGGCATGGAAGTGGTCGATAAAATTGCTGCCGTAGAAACCGATGCCAACGATCGCCCCAAACAAGATGTGCGTATGCGCATGAAAGTGAAAAAAATGAGCCGGAAGAAAATAGAAAAGCGCTTTGGCTATCGCTTCCCCGATTATTTGTAGTGTTTTGATTTTCAGTATGTTTAAATGCCAAATATAAAACCTTCAAAAACCTTATGACACGCGTATTGACGGGTATTCAAAGTTCAGGGCGCCCCCATTTAGGCAATATCCTGGGTGCCATTTTGCCGGCTATTGAGTTGTCGAAAAACCCGGACACCGAATCTTTCTTTTTTATTGCGGACCTTCACTCGCTGACCACCATCCGGGATGCGGCTCAGCGCATAGAAAACACCAATGCCGTGGCTGCCGCATGGTTGGCTTTTGGCTTCGATACCAAGAAAAACTATTTTTATCGCCAGTCGCGCGTGCCCGAAGTAACCGAGCTTACTTGGTACCTGTCTTGCTTTATGCCTTACTCGCGCTTGAAACTGGCTCATTCGTTTAAAGACAAGTCCGAAAAGCTGGGCGAGGAGTTTGTAAGCACCGGCTTGTTTACCTATCCGGTATTGATGGCTGCCGATATTTTGCTTTACGATGCCAATATTGTACCGGTAGGTAAAGACCAACAACAGCACCTCGAAATCACGCGCGACATTGCCGAGCGCATCAACCACCACTATGGCGAAGAAGTGTTTGTGTTGCCCGAAGCACGCATTCAGGAGCAGGTAATGACCGTGCCCGGCACCGATGGGCAGAAGATGAGTAAATCCTACGGCAACACCATTGATGTGTTTTTGAGTGGCAAGCCCCTGCGCAAGCAAATCATGTCGATAGTCACCGACAGCACCCCCCTTGAAGAACCCAAAAACCCCGACACCTGCAATGTGTTTAAGCTGTACAGTCTGCTGGCAAGCCCCGAAGAGGTGGAAGCCATGCGCCAAAACTACCTGAAAGGAGGCTATGGTTATGGGCATGCCAAGCAGGCACTGTATGAATTGATTGAAAAGAAGTTTGAAAAAGAGCGGGAGCTGTTCAATCATTATATGAGTAACCCCCAAGAGCTGGACGCTATCTTGCGTGAAGGTGAAGAAAAAGCAAGGGAGATAGCACACAAAACCCTGCAGCGGGTGCGCCGGGTGATGGGCTTTGCTTAAAGTCGTCGATTACGAAAGCATCAAACGAAGCTTACTATGCAACGCCTCATGCATTATATCAATGGGCAATGGTGCCCGCCTGCCTCGGGTGACTTCCTGTCCGTGGTGGAGCCGGCCACCGGGCAGGTATATGCCGAAGTGGCGGCGGGTACTGCTGCCGATGTAGAAGCGGCCGTGCAGGCAGCCCGGGCTGCTTTTCCCGCTTGGGCTTCCATGCCGGTGCGGCAACGCGCCCACTATCTGATGCGTATAGCCGAAGGCATAGAAGCGCGTTTGGCCATGTGGGCAGAAGCAGAAAGCCGCGATACGGGCAAGCCTCTGTCTTTGGCACAGCAGGTAGATATTCCGCGGGCAGCCCTGAATTTCGAGTTTTTTGCCACTGCCATCATGCAGATGGCATCGGAAAGCTACCAAACCGACACACACGCTATCAATTATGTGTTGCGGCAACCCTTAGGGGTGGTTGCCTGCATTTCCCCCTGGAACCTGCCACTGTATTTGTTCACTTGGAAAATAGCACCGGCGCTGGCAGCCGGCAACTGTGTAGTAGCCAAGCCTTCGGAACTTACGCCCGTAACTGCCACCCTCTTGGCCGGGTTGTGCCAAGAGGCAGGCCTGCCGCCCGGTGTGCTGAATATCGTGCATGGGGTGGGGACAGAGGTAGGCGAACCCATGGTGTTGCATCCACAAGTGAAGGCGGTTTCTTTTACCGGCGGCACACGCACCGGTGCACGCATTGCAGAGTTGGCAGCCCCTCGCTTCAAAAAGTTGTCTTTGGAGTTGGGCGGCAAGAACCCCACCATCGTTTTTGCTGATGCCGACTACGAGCAGGCACTCGAGACCAGCGTGCGGGCAGCCTTCCGCAACCAAGGCGAAATATGCTTGTGTGGTTCGCGCGTGCTGATTGAAGCCTCTTTGTATGAGCGATTTAAAAAAGATTTTGTAGAAAGAACACAGCGCTTGCGCATAGGCGACCCGCTGGACCCCGCCACAGACTTGGGCGCTTTGATTTCCGAAGCGCACCGCCAAAAGGTGCTGTCTTATATTGACTTGGCAAAAGAGGAGGGAGGCACGGTATTGACCGGCGGTGTTGCCCTGCAGCCGGCGGGGCGTTGTGCCAATGGGTATTTTATGGCACCCACTGTCATTGAGGGGCTGGATGCCCATTGCCGCACCAATCAGGAAGAAATCTTTGGTCCGGTGGTTACGCTCATCCCTTTCGAGACTGAAGAAGAAGCCGTTCATCTTGCCAATGCCACACCCTATGGTCTTTCGGCTTCGGTTTGGACGCAAAACCTGGCACGTGCCCACCGCGTGGCGGCAGCCATAGAAGCGGGCATCGTGTGGGTGAATAGTTGGATGCTGCGCGACCTGCGCACCCCCTTCGGCGGCATGAAGGCGTCGGGCGTGGGGCGCGAGGGGGGCTTCGATGCCCTGCGTTTCTTTACAGAACCTAAAAACGTGTGCATACGCTATGAGTAAACCACAAATAGAAACCATCTACAGCCAACGGGCTGCCGAGCCGGTTGGTCCCTACCCGCATGCCAAACGGGTAGGCAACCTGCTTTTTTTGTGTGGTATGGGACCGCGCCGCCGGGGGCAGAAAGAAATCCCCGGGGCTATTTACAACGAACAAGGCGAAATAGTGGATTACGACATAGTGGAACAGGCAAAGGCCGTTTTTGAAAATATTCGCCTTGTGCTGGAAGAGGCAGGTGCCCGTTGGGAAGACATTGTGGATGTGACGGTGTTTCTTACCAATATGAAGCGCGACTTTGCCGCCTTCAACCAAGTGTACAAAGAGTATTTCGGCGAAGTACAGCCCACACGCACCACCGTGGAAGTGGGGGCGCTGCCTACACCCATTGCGGTAGAGTTGAAGGTGATAGCGGTGGTAGAGTAATGCCATCGAGAAAGCTTTTTCATTTTGTCTTTCTCATTTCGATTGCTTTTGGCGCTTCAAGCGTCCCCCTTTGCTTATTTGTGCTTTTCCCTCGCAGCCATTTGGTGGTTTCCCTCCTGTCATTTCGAGCGCAAGCGAGAAATCTCTTTTACTTCTTTTTGCTTGGTGGGCTTTGAGATTTCTTACCTCACTGCGTTTGGTTCGAAATGACAGGTTACATTTTGCAGCGGCAGGTATTTCTTTGAGTGTATAAAAAAAAGAAGGCTGCCCGGGAAGGGCTGCCTTTGGCTTCTTATTTGAGTACTTTCACCTCTACCCGCCGGTTCAAAGCACGGCTTGCTTCGTCATCTTTCATGGTCAAGGGACGTGTGCCGCCATAGGCTTTGTATTTGATGCGTTTGGGGTCTATGCCCTTGCGAATCAGGTAGCTGCCTACAGCCTTTACCCGGTCTTCGGAAAGTTTGATGAGCGACTTTTTGTTGCCATATGGCTCGGTGTGCCCTTCCAACAGAATGACTGTGTTGGGGTTTTCTTTGAGGGTTTCAGCCAGGGCATCCAAGGTAGGGTAGGACTCGGGCAGCAGGTCGGCACGCCCCCGGGCAAAATATATGTTTTCAAGACGGATTTTATTGCCTTTTTCGAGGGGTGTCAGCTCAATATCTTTGACCACCTCTGTGTATTCTTTTTTGTCTGAAAGGTCAATGGTCACCTCGGCAGGAAAGAACCCTTTGGCACTTGCATGCACTACATATTTTTTCTGTGGCTCCAGCGATGCTTGATACATGCCCTGTGCATCGCTTTCGATGGTGAAGGTGGTGTCATCGGAGCTTATTTTCACTTCGGCAGCAATGGGGGCTTTGGTACGCTCATTGCGCACCTGCCCGGTGAGCATAATCACTACCTTTGGGCGGCTTTTTATACTGACTTGTATGCGGTAAATGTCTTCGTTGGATACGAAATAAGCATATTCGCCGGAGGCTGAAATACTAAAATAGGCTTCCCAGCCTTTGGTGTTGACTGCCGGTCCCAAGTTTTTGGGAGGGGTCCAGTTGGTCCAGCTGTCATCGAGGCGGCGGCTCATGAATATATCCGACGAGCCGTAGCCGGGATGCCCGGTGCTGGCAAAGTAAAGGGTTTTGCCATCGGCAGCAAGGAAAGGCGACATTTCGTTGGCGGCGGTATTGATGACCGGGCCTAAATTACGGGGCTTGGAAAAGCGTTTTTCGCCTTTCTTAAAAGATACGTATAAATCTTTGCCCCCATGGGTGTCTGCCATCTTGATGGCCATGAGCAACACTTGCCCGTCGGCAGAAAGGCAGTATTCCGAGAACTGACTGCTGTTTTCAAACCCTTCTATGATGAGCTCTTCGGGCTGTGTCCACTTGCCGTCAATTTTTTTGGCAATAGACACCCCTTTTTTCATGCTGCCGTCGGGAAGATACACATTGTTGATGAGCATGGTGGTGCCATCGGCAGAAATGGAAAAAGAGGAGTTGTGTGATGGGTTGTTGATGGGAGGACCCAAATTGACCGGCTCGCTAAACGACAGGTCCGGGTTGATTTTGCTGTACCATATATCCTGGCGATATTCTTTTTCGCCCCGCTCATTGACAAGTGGTATGTTTTGCGGGTGGTTTTCGCGGGTAAAATAGAGTATTGTGCCGTCAGGTGATATGTTGGGTGCTATTTCGATATAAGGGCTATTGATGGTTTCGCTGAGTTTTTCGGCGGTGGCTTCCCATTCAAATACGTCGTCGGCAACGGGAATATGTGGTTTTACGGGGGCAGTACCCGTAGAAATGCCGATGGCGTCGATGCAATTATAGCCGGGCACCTTCACCGGTGAAAGAATGACCTTTACACTTTTGACCGCATAGGGGGTGGGCGAAACACTTACGCTGAAAAGGCGGCTTTTTTCGCGTAATGGTCCCAGGTTGGTGTTTCGATAAACCAAATAGGGGTTGTCGTCGGTATCGTAGAAATATATTTCACGGATAGCGCCCGGGCGGCTGCATTCGGCTACTACCACCTGCCGCACCCCTTTGACCGGCTTGGAAAACCCTACTTTGATGAACTCTTCACTGGCGTTGGGGGTAGAGGGCGCCCACATGACCGGACTTTCGCCACTGCCGTTGCTTAAAAAGCCGTTGGGCGGTCCCAGCACCTGTTCGGGGGCATACTGTTTGGGGTCATCGAGGCGTGTGTAATAAGAGGAATACTCCAGCACTTGGTCTGCCCAATAAACCTCCGGGGCTTGCATTTGAGCCCATAGTGCCTGTGCCCATAAACCAAACAACGCAGAAAGCCAAAAAACATACTTTTTCATGAGAAACCGTTGATGTGTACCTTCGTTTTTAATCTATAAACTTCGCCTAAAATAATCAATTTTTTGTAGAGAACCGTATGCGTTTAATCTGTCAAGTCTATAGTTTGCCATGGCAGTTCCCGTTTGAAACTCAACAGGCCACTGGCGGTATCATGTTTATAACTGTCAAATACAGGCGCTGCCAGCATGAAGCCATCCATACGTAATAAGCCCCAGTGCCCTTGCTGTTTGACCACCACTATTTGTTCATTCAGCAGCACAACCTGCTCATAATCCGTATGCAAGCGCTCAATACCTTGGGGGTCCACAATGCCCTGTTGATTTGCTTTGCTTACCAACCACCAGCCGCCGGGCAGGCGCTCAATGCTGTCATATTCGAAAGGCACTACGGTTTTACCTTCCTTATTGATAACGCCCCACTTGTCTTGGTATTTTACAATGGCCGTACCTGCTTGAAAACTTTCGGCTTCTGCATAGCGCGGCTGTATGCGTAGTGTTTCCCATGTATCTATGAAGCCCCACTTTCCGGCTATTTGCACGGCAGCCAGCCCTTCTGAAAAGGGCTTTACATCGCCATAGCGCGTGCTGATGCGCTTGTTGCCGCGTGTGCTCACAAAACCCCAGCTGCTGCCTTCGCGCACCGGCACCAAGCCTTGCTGTGCCAGTCCCAAGGCGCCAAAAGGACGCAGTGGCAGCAGCCATTCGCCTGTGTTGCTTACCAGACCATATTTTCCTTCATGATATACAGTAAAAATGCCGTCTTGCGAAAGCCCGAGGATGCGGTCGTAAAGTGGTTCTATGATCCATTGTCCCAATCGATTGAAAACACCTTCATGTCCCCCATAGCGCACAAGGTAAAGGTCTTGATTGAGTTGCTTCCATTCATGAACTTTCCCCCCCAGCTCACCCTGTGGCAAGCGCAGCAGCTGCCAGTCATGGTTTTGCTTGATTAAGCAGGCATAACGGCTGAGCAGTAGCAGGGAATCGGCAGCAGGCTCTACCATCCACTGTTGTGCAGCTTCGGAATAAAGCCCTTGCTTTTGTTCTACTTGCACTATCCAGTAAGGGGGAACATAGGCAAGCAGGCTATCGAAGCGCGGCGCAACCACCCAGCGGCTCAGGCGGTCCATGATGCCCCATTGCCCCTTTTGCTTCACGGCAAAGCGCTCAAAGTGAAACGGGCGAATATCTTCATAGGCGCCAAAGGGAATAAGTTGCTTTTTGTTTGCATCGTAAAGCGCCCATTGGCCTTCTTTGTAAACGCTGAAAAAGCCCGGCAGATCGGTGCGCACACTGTCAGCAGGAGGGGTGATGCGCTCAAATGCCCGGTTCAGCACATAGCAGCCGCTGCTGTCGCGTACAAGACAAAGGCCGTCGCCTACCGGCTGAATGTATTCGTATTGTGGCGGTGTCAGGAGCTTGCCGCCGGGCGACAGAAAGCCACTGCGGCCGTCTAAGCTGTATGCCAATAGTTGAGCATCGACCGGGAAGATGTCTGCCAGGCGGAGCACTGCCTGTTGTTCGCCCCTTTCATCATAGAACTGCCATTCGGGGAAAGGTGCCACCCGGTAGCGTTTGTCGTGGATGGCATAAATGGCGCGGTATTGAAGTGGCAGCAGCAGCCGGCCTTGGGCATCGCATACGCCCCAGCGCCCACTTTCTTGCACGATGGCGTGGGCAGCATCTACGATATGCAGGGCGTCCCATGCACGTCCGCCAAAGTGAGGTGTCAATGTCTGCTCTTGATAGGCTTGCCAGCGGCTTTGACGGCGCACAAGCCAAAAGCCCTGTTCAAAACGCAGCCCTTGGAAGGCGATATCCCATATGACTTTCCCCTTGAAGTCAATAGCACCAAACAACCACTTCCCGCCTGCCTGACGCTTGCCCACAATCCAGTACTTGCCTCTTTCCACACTCTGCATGAAGTGGTATTGAAGGGGCAGCACTACCTTGTTTTTTAAAGTGTGCAATCCCCACAAGGTGTCTTTGCCTTGCCGTTTGCCTATTGCCAGCAGGCCGGCTTGTGGATAGCGAATGGCATCATATTGAGCCGGAAGCACCACTTTGCCCGTAGGGATATGCACCAAACCCCACAGCCCGTTTTGCACGAATCCTATGAGCTGATTGTAGCTGTCTTGCTGAAGAGAGCCGTCGGCTACATTGCCATGGCGCCGGTAGTCTATCCAGTAGTAGTCGTCTGCCCAGCCGATGTAGTCATACTGTGGCGGAAGCACAAACTTCCCCTTGCTGTCGATAAGCCCCCACCGGCCTGCTTCCATGACTTTGGCATAGCCGCTGCGCATGAAAGGAAATGCTTTTTGAAAGCGTGGCGGAATAACAAAGCCATCATGGCCGGGCGTGGGGCTGTAGCCGTAAAGCCCTTGCGCAGAGCGTTGAACGAAAAGCGTTTGGGCATGCCCCCAAGATATGGCAAGCAATGACAGACAGCCGGTAAGCAGAAAACGAAAAACAAGCAGATGGCGCATGGTGTCAGGAAAGTCACTTTTTATCTTACAAAGATGCTAAGATTTTGTGTAAGAGTGAAGGACGTCAATATTTGATGCCCGGTGCGGCATTCGTAAAGAAAGCAAAGTTAAAAGGATTGTTGAAAGGCAGTACTACATTTTTATTAGAAAAATGTACCTTGCCGTAAAGAACAAAACATAAGCTACAGCCCCATGAGTGCTTCAATTCTTAGTGTCTTTCGTGCTTTACAATCAGAGATAAAAGGCGGCTTTTTTACTGATGAGACCATGCGCCGGTTATATGCAACCGACGCTTCGGCTTACAGGGAGCTGCCGGCGGCGGTGGCTTGCCCGCGCAACGAAGAAGAAGTGGCTCTGTTGGTGCGGGCAGCGCTTGAGTATGGTTTTGCTTTGATTCCGCGCACCGCCGGCACTTCATTGGCAGGGCAGGTAGTAGGCAATGGCGTGGTGGTGGATGTGTCGCGTCATATGCGGCAAATTCTGAATATAGACCCGGCGCGCAGGCGTGTGCGTGTACAACCCGGTGTGATTCGCGATAACTTGAACATGGCGCTCAAAGAATATGGATTGTTTTTTGCTCCGGAGACTTCTACCGCCAACCGGGCAATGATTGGGGGCATGGTGGGCAACAACTCGTGTGGTGCCAATTCGTTGGTATATGGCAGCACCCGTGACCACCTGCTGTCTGTCAAAGGATTCATGGGCGATGGGCATTACCGTCATGTCCATGCTTTGTCAGACGAGGCGTTTTATGCCAAGCTGCAAGCCGGCGACCCGGAAGGGCAGATATACCGCACGCTTTACAACATATTGATAGAACCGGCAAACCGGCGGGAAATCGAGCGTCAATATCCCAAAAGCAGCATCCGGCGCCGCAATACCGGCTATGCCTTGGATTTGCTGTTGCGGCATCGCCCTTTCCAAGAAGACGGCACACCTTTTAACCTGTGCACCTTGCTTGCCGGCTCGGAAGGGACCTTGATGCTCATGACAGAGCTGGAATTGAACCTGGAGCCTTTGCCGCCTCCTCACAAAGCACTGGTTTGTATTCACTGTGAAAGTATTGACGAATCGCTGCGTGCCAATCTGTTGGCTTTGGAGCACCGGCCCACCGCTTCGGAACTGATGGACCACTATGTGCTTGAGTGTACAAAAAACAACATAGAACAGCAGCAGAACCGCTTCTTTGTAAAAGGCGACCCGGCTGCCATTCTAATGGTGGAAATTTCGGACCATAGCGAACACAAAGCCATCGAGCGGGCAAAACAATTGGTAGCCCATTTGAAAGAAGCGGGCTACGGCTATCATCATCCTATCGTGACCGGCGATGATATTCAAAAAGTGTGGACGCTGCGCAAAGCCGGCTTGGGCTTGTTGTCCAACATGCCCGGCGATGCCAAGCCGGTGCCCGTCATAGAAGACACGGCTGTAGATGTGCGCGACCTGCCCGACTATATCCGCGAGTTTAACGACATATTGAAAAAATACGGTTTGTATTCGGTACACTACGCCCATGCCGGTGATGGCGAATTGCATCTGCGTCCCATCATCAATTTGAAAACCAAAGAAGGAAATGCACTTTTCCGGACCATCTTGGAAGAAGTTGCCGCACTGGTAAAGCGCTATCGCGGCTCTTTGAGTGGTGAACACGGCGATGGGCGCCTGCGTGGCGAGTTCATTCCCTTCATGTTGGGCGAGCAGGTATATGCCTGGTTGAAAGAAGTGAAAAAAGCCTTCGACCCGCAGAATATTTTCAACCCGGGCAAAATAGTGGACACCCCCCCCATGAACACGTCCTTGCGTTTTGAGCCGGGGCAGCCCACGCCTGACATCCCCACGCTGCTGAATTTCGATAGTAGCCTGGGCATTCTGCGTATGGCAGAAATGTGCAATGGTACTGCCGAATGCCGGCGTACGCACCACCGGGGCGGCACCATGTGTCCCAGCTATATGGCTACACTCGACGAAAAAGACACCACCCGGGCGCGAGCCAATATTTTACGGGAGTTTTTGACCCACTCGCCCAAGTCCAACCGCTTTGCACATGATGAAATCCACGAAGTCATGGACCTTTGCCTTTCGTGTAAAGGGTGCAAGACAGAATGCCCCTCGAATGTGGATGTGGCAAAGATGAAAGCGGAGTTCCTTTATCAATACTATTGCGAAAAAGGCATTCCATGGCGCAGCCGCCTGATTGCTTCCATAGACAAAGTCATGCGTTGGGCTGCTTTGCTGCCATCGCTCTACAACAGGCTGGGGCGTGGGGCGCTTGTCAAACGCCTGATGGGCATAGCACCACAGCGTAGCTTGCCCCGTCTGCACCGCCGCACTTGGGCGCAATATCTCAACAAACGTTTGGCAGCGGGCCAAACCACTGCCTCGCAGCGCACGGTGGTGTATCTTTTTGTAGATGAGTTTACCAACTATCACGATGTGCCGGCCGGCATAGCCATGACCGAACTGCTGCTGGCATTGGGCTATGAAGTGCGCCGGGTAAAGCACTTTCCTTCAGGCAGAGCCTATATTTCCAAAGGCTTGCTCAAAGAAGCACAAAACTATGCACGACGCAACGTGGAAATATTTGCCCCTTTGCTCATAGAGCAGCCGGCAGTGTTGTTGGGTGTTGAACCATCTGCCATTCTTAGTTTTCGTGACGAATATCCCGATTTGCTTTCCGGCACCTTGCAAAGTAAAGCAAAGGCAGTAGCAGAAAAAGCCCTGCTGCTCGATGAGTTTTTGGCGCAGCAAATGGAAGCAGGGGCTATTTCAAACAGTGCTTTCAAGGCACTGGACCGTACAATATGGGTGCATGGGCACTGCCACCAGAAAGCATTGTCTTCGCTCACCTATACGCGCAAGTCGCTATCGTTGATTCCCGGTCTTTCTGTGCGTTTTATACCTTCGGGATGCTGTGGTATGGCAGGCTCTTTTGGTTATGAAAAAGAGCATTACGACTTATCGATGAAAATAGGGGAGTTGGTGCTTTTTCCTGCTGTACGACAGGCTGCCCCGGGTGACATAGTGCTGGCCTCGGGCACCAGCTGCCGTCATCAAATAGCCGACGGCACCGGCCGGCAGGCCATGCACCTGGCAGAAGTTCTATATGAGGCACTGAAAAAGAGTGAATAGTCTTTATTTAACGGTTAAAAAATGAATACTGTATCGAAAATCATTAACGACCGGCAACAAGCACAAGCCGTTTGCAGGCAATGGAAGCAAGCCGGCGAAATAGTGGTGTTTACCAACGGCTGCTTCGATATTTTGCATGCCGGACATGTAACCTATTTGGAGCAAGCCCGTTCTTTGGGCAACCGCTTGGTGATAGGGTTGAATACCGATGCTTCAGTGCGTCGTTTGAAAGGTGAGGCGCGTCCTATTGTGCCACAAGAGGCGCGGGCACGCTTGCTGGCTGCTTTGCAGGCAGTGGATATGGTGGTGTTTTTCGAAGAAGACACCCCTTTGGCGCTCATACAGACACTTTGTCCTGACATTTTGGTAAAGGGGGGCGATTATACAGAGGACACCATCGTTGGTGCAGATTTTGTAAAAAGCAAAGGCGGACGTGTGGAAGTGATTCCTTTCCTGGATGGTTTTTCCACTTCTAAGATTATCGAAAAAATCATAAAATTACACTGTCAAAAACAAAAGTAGCCTATGTATTTTGTACTGATTATTGCCTTGATGATTATAGGCGGTATTGTGCAATGGCGCTTGCGAAGCAAGTTTGCCAAATATAGCCGCATTCCTTTGGCATCGGGTATGAGCGGGGCAGAAGTGGCACGGCAGATGCTGCGCGACCACGGTATCTATGACGTGGAAGTTATCTCTGTGCCCGGGCAATTGACCGACCACTATAACCCCATGGACAAAACCGTCAACCTGAGCGAAGATGTGTATTATGGGCGCTCGGCAGCCGCAGCCGCCGTGGCAGCTCATGAATGCGGGCACGCTATTCAGCATGCCGAAGCATACAGTATGCTGCAGTTGCGTTCTGCTTTGGTGCCCGTTCAAAACGTGAGTGCCACCATTCTCAATGTTATTATGTGGGTGAGTTTCGTGGGGGGCTATCTGTTCTTCCGGCTTATTCCTATCGAAACAGTGCTGCTTATCATCATTGCAGCCTATGGCGTCATGACTTTGTTCAGCTTCGTTACCTTGCCTGTGGAGATAGATGCAAGCCGCCGTGCCATTCGTTGGATAGAATCGCGTGGCGTGGTGAGTCCGGCCGAAGCCCCTATGGCGCGTGATGCGCTTAAATGGGCTGCCTACACCTATGTAGTAGCTGCCTTGAGTGCACTTACCATGCTGCTCTATTATGTGTTGCAGTTTATGGCGGCTTCGTCAGATGATTAAAAACACTTTGCGGAGACAAAAAAGAAAAAAGCGCCTGTTGTTGGCGCTTTTTTTGTTGCTAAAGATGAAGAGCTATTGACGAGCAACAAAACTAAAACCAAAACCAACAAAAGCATGCCTAAAAGTATGACCATACAATGGCAAGGCAAAACTTATTGCCTCGAGCTTGACAAGGCAACCCCCATTGGCATTCCATTGCGTGCGGGCAGTCAAAACCCCAACTGCTATTGGGCAGAGCCGCCACGCTTCGAAACCATACGCGTGGGCGACTTTGTGGGCAGTGTGGCAGAGGGAGGCAGTTGCAACTATCAAAAAGTAACCCTTACACCCCATGGCAATGGCACACACACCGAATGCTATGGACATATATGCGATGACCCGCAGGCTACCATTGCCCGCTGCCTTCAAGCCGGCTGGTGGGTGGCATTGCTTGTGAGTCTCGAGCCCGAAAAACAAGCATCCGGCGACCGGGTGCTTACCTTGAGCGCATTAAAAGCATCAATAAACAAACTGCCACTCACTGACTTTGAAGCTTTGGTGATTCGCACACTGCCCAATACAGCCGAAAAAATGACCAAAAACTACAACAACACCAACCCGCCCTATCTGGAGCCTGCTCTTGCCGAATGGTGTGCCCGGCAAGGCATCCGGCATTTGTTGGTAGATTTGCCTTCGCTCGATCGTGAAGAAGATGGCGGCAAGCTATTGGCACACAAAGCCTTTTGGCAGTACCCGCAGGCGATACGGCGCCATGCTACCGTAACCGAATTGATTTACGTGCCCGATGCGCTCCCCGATGGCTTATATGCCTTGCAACTGATGGCACCCTTTTGGGAAACCGATGCAGTGCCTTCAACGCCTGTGCTTTTTCCCCTGAAAGAAATTGAAGTATGATTTAGGAGATTTCACCAAAAAAACTATTTTTGTATGTATGCTGATAACCTGACCGTCTTTATGACCCCAGAAGAAAAAGAAGCCCTGCTGCTGCTTGAGTATGCCATCTTTCGCTATCATGGTTTTGATGACGAAGAGCGGGCACGCCTTGAAAGCGATGCGGCTGCCCTGAACGCCCAAAGCCAATTGGCGAAAGTGTATGCTTTTGTAGATGATATTCTGCAAAAAACCAATCAGAGTGAGGTGGCTGTTTTTGAGGCTGCGCTCACCCGTATCAAAGAGGTATTTGCCGAGCTGTCCGAAGACCGCCGCCTTGAATATGTCATTCAGGTATGGAATGCCAACAAAGCGAAAGGTTACGTAACCGAAATAGAAGCCATCGCCTTGTTGAAGGTGGCCAAAGAGTTGGGCATTCAACGGGGATTTGTGGAATACGTGCGGCAGCAGCGCTAAAAAAACCTATAGCCATTTTTTCTTTTTGAAAATGAAATAGATGACCACCGTAAGCAATACCATGACACCCCATACCCCAAAGTAGCCATAATGCATCTTTAACTCGGGCATGTATTCGAAGTTCATGCCATATACCCCGACGATGAAAGTCAGGGGCAGAAAGAATACCGAGAAAATAGTGAGTATGCGCATCACCTCGTTGGTTTGGTGGGCAGCCAACGATAAATAAAAATTCAACAGGTTGCCGGCGTCTTCTTCTGCTTGCCGGAAACTGTTTTGCAAGTGTTGCGCCAAATCGAGCGTATCTTGCCAATAGAAGCTTTGGTGTTTTTTATCGCTGCGGAAGGCACTCAATACCTCTTGCATAAGAAAAACGATATTGCGCAAAACCCCTGCTTTCCTTTTTAGGAAGTACAACGCCCTTTGCATTTGCGGTTGCAGCTCTTCTTCTTGAAACAAACGTGCTTCGTACTCGTCTATCTGCTTGATGAGCTCTACTACTATGGGGCGGTAACTTTCCAAACTCTCATGAATCAAATGCACAATGATTTGCCGGGTGCTAAATGCCTTTTGCCGCTGTTCGAAGCGCTTGGCTATTTCTTCTATAAATGGCAGGGGCATGCGATGAATCGTAATCAACAAATGGTCTTTGGTGTAAATGGCTATCTTGGTACTAAGGTCTTGCACCGTATGGGCATCGGCAGGGGCATCTTGTTGATAGGCTCTTAAAATAACGAAATGCCCTTCCTCGAAGGGCTCGGCTTTGGGCAGGTGTTCCGGGTCCAGGCAGTCTTGTATGTGTTCAAGGCTGAAATCATAAGTTTGGTGCAACGCTTCGAACTCGATGGCACCGGGCGACTGCACGTCTATCCAACAAAGTGGTTGTTCATCACCGGGCATTATGAGTTTGCGAATCATGGAAAATCTTTGTTTTTTGCTTGTAATCGCAAACAAGATAAGCAGAAGAAAGCAATGTACAAGATTGCAATGATTGGTGCCGGCAATGTGGCTTGGCATTTGGCACCCGCTTTGGAGCAGTGTGGGCATCTGGTAACTACCGTTTACAGCCGGCGGTTGCACCATGCCGCAGCACTTTGCGAGCGCCTGTATGAGGCAGAAGCCACAGATTCATTGGATTTTTCCGAGACCGCTGCCAACTTTTTTGTGCTATCGGTGAGTGATGACGCTCTGCCCGTGGTGGTCGATCGTCTGATTTTACCGGAACATCCCCTCATGGTAGTGCATACCTCCGGCAGCCGTCCCTTGGAAGTGTTGCGTGTGTTGGAGGTGCCGCATGGTGTTTTCTATCCTTTGCAAACCTTTTCCAAAACCAAACCGTTAGACTGGCACCGGCTGCCCATCTGTGTGGAGGGCAACACACCTGAAACGGAAGCCCGCCTTTTGCGCTTGGCGCGGGCGTTGAGCACTCGTGTCTATCAAGTCAACTCGGAACGCCGGCGCTATTTGCATGTGGCGGCTGTTTTTGCCTGTAATTTTACCAACCACTTGTTGGCTTTGGCAGAAGATTTGTGCGAACAATATGACCTGGATTTTGACATGCTGCGCCCTTTGGTTGGCGAAACCATCGAAAAAGCCATGCAAATAGGGGCACGCCAAGCACAAACCGGACCGGCGGCACGTGGCGACGTGGAGCTGATAGAGCAGCATTTGCGTCTTTTGGCTCACGACCCGGACAAGCAGCGCATTTACCGCTTGCTAAGCGAGAGCATCCTCAATCAACATTGAAAACATAAGTTCTATCCCTATGCCTGTTTATGTTGCCATCTTGAATATTCCCAAACACCGCGTCGTAGATGCTTTTCAGGAAGTATATACCACTTCAGAAGAAGCAGAGTATTCTTTTCTGCCCGCACTCATCGAAGGGCTGGTAAATGGCTTGCGCTGGGTGGGAACCACCCGTGCCGACGAGTTTGTGGCACAATACGAGCAAGCCGTGGGGGTGCGCTTCGAAGAAGCCGACCTTTTCGAAGACGGGCGCATAGTGGTGGAGATGGCCGACGTGGAGGGCAAGCCTCTGCGCTATTCACGTTTTCAGTTTGCCCCCGGTGAGCCGCCGCGGATGCAGATGAAGACTATCCTGCGGGCTCTGAAAGAAGCCTTGATTGAGCAGGAAGAGTACGAACTGCTGGCAGTACTTAAGCAACGCCTGCCGCAAGAGTAAACTTGCTTGCTATCTGCTTCGCTTTTTTCTCATGTCAAAACATGCATTTTTCATAACTTTGAAGCTTCCAAAGGATTCCTTGTTTCCCGAAAAGCAGAAATGATACAGCCATATGGAATTAGCAAAGAAGTATAACCCGGCCGAAGTAGAAGACAAATGGTACCGGTACTGGCTTGAAAATAAAGTGTTTTCAGCCAAGCCCAATCCCGAAAAAGAACCTTACTGCATTGTCATACCGCCCCCCAACGTAACCGGTGTGTTGCATATGGGGCATATGCTCAACAACACTATACAGGATGTGCTCATCCGGCGCGCACGCATGCAGGGAAAAGAAGCCTGTTGGGTGCCCGGTACCGACCACGCATCCATTGCTACCGAAGCCAAGGTGGTGCGTATGTTGCGCGAGCGTGGCATCAGCAAGCACGAACTAAGCCGTGAAGAGTTTTTAAAATATGCTTGGGAGTGGAAAGAAAAATATGGCGGCATCATCCTCGAGCAGCTGAAAAAGCTGGGCGCCTCTTGCGATTGGGACCGCACCCGCTTCACCATGGATGACAAGTATTACAAGGCGGTCATCCGTGTGTTTGTGGACCTCTACAAAAAAGGCTACATCTATCGCGGCTTGCGCATGATTAACTGGGACCCCGAAGCCAAAACCGCACTTTCAAACGAAGAGGTCATCTATAAAGAAGAAGGCGAAATATCGAAGCTCTACCATGTGCGCTATCCTTTGGCTGACGGTTCCGGACATGTGGTGATTGCCACAACCCGCCCCGAGACCATTTTGGCAGATACCGCCATAGCCGTCAACCCCAACGATGAGCGCTATGCCGCCTTGGTGGGCAAGCAAGCCTTGGTGCCCTTTGTGAACCGCCCCATCCCCATCATTGCCGACGACTATGTGGACACTTCCTTTGGTACCGGTTGTTTGAAGGTAACGCCGGCACATGACCCCAACGACTATGAAATAGGACTGCGCCACCAATTGGAAGTGATAGATATTCTTAACGAAGATGGCAGCTTGAACGAAGCTTGCGGCGTGGAAAAATATGTGGGCAAGGATCGCTTCGAAGTGCGTAAGATGATAGCCAAAGACTTGGAAGAGGCAGGCTTGTTGGTGAAGGTGGAAGAAATTACGAACAAGGTAGGGCGTTCGGAACGCACCGGTGCAGTGGTAGAACCGCGCCTTTCGTTGCAGTGGTTCATCAAAATGAAGGAAATATCGAAACGGGCACTCGAAGCCGTGGAAAAAGACGAGGTGCAGCTGGTGCCTGCCAAGTTCAAAAACATTTACCGCCACTGGATGGAAAACGTGCGTGACTGGTGCATTTCGCGCCAATTGTGGTGGGGACACCGCATCCCGGCTTACTATTACGGTGAAGGTGAAAACGATTTCGTGGTAGCCGAAACCATTGAAGAAGCGGTGGCACTGGCACGTGAAAAAAGCGGCAACCCGCACTTGCAAGCAAGCGACCTGCGCCAAGATGAAGACGTGCTGGATACCTGGGCGTCGTCATGGCTGTGGCCCATTGCCGTGTTCGATGGTTTTGAAGATGAGTATTTCGACAAAGAAAAAGGGAAAATACACAAAGAGAAGAACGCGGACCTGAACTATTTTTACCCTACCAAAGTGCTGGTAACCGCCCCCGAAATCCTTTTCTTCTGGGTGGCTCGTATGATCATTGCCGGTTATGAATACTTAGACGAACGTCCTTTTGAGCATGTGTATCTTACCGGCATTGTGCGCGATAAGCTGGGGCGCAAAATGTCGAAGTCTTTGGGCAACTCGCCCGACCCACTCGAGCTGATGGCTCAATATGGTGCCGACGGCGTGCGCGTGGGCATGCTCTTTTCTTCGCCTGCGGGCAATGACCTGCTGTTCGACGAGAAACTGTGTGAGCAAGGGCGCAACTTTGCCAATAAAATATGGAATGCCTTCCGTTTGGTGAAGGGCTGGACCGTAGAGGCGGGCGCTGCCATGCCGGCACGCAACCGATTGGCTACAGACTGGCTGCGGGCACGCCTCGAAACCGTGAAACAAGCCCTGGACGAGCAGTTTGCACAGTACCGCCTGTCCGAAGCCCTCATGACCCTGTATAAGTTCATTTGGGATGATTTCTGCTCTTGGTACCTCGAAATGGTGAAGCCTGCCTTTGGGCAACCCATCGATGCGCCTACCTATGAGCAGACAACTGCTTTCTTCGATGAAATATTGCGCCTGTTGCATCCTTTCATGCCTTTCATCACGGAGGAGTTGTGGCAGCATTTGAGCGAGCGCCGGAACGGTGAAACCATCTGCCAGGCACCCTATCCGCAAGTGCAGGCAGCAGCCGACACAGGGCTTATAGAAGAAATGGAGCGCATGATGGAGCTCATAGCACAAGTGCGCAATGTGCGTGCCGAGCGCCAAATACCGAACAAAGATAGCCTGCCTCTGTTCATCAAGACGAACCGCCAAGCTCTGTACGAACGCTATGCCGAGATAGTGAAAAAGATGGCTAACCTTGCGGAAATAGCCTTTGGAGAGCCTGCCGAAGGACAAAACGCCATTCCGTTCGTTTTGAAAGAAGACGAGTGCTTCCTGGTGGTAGAAGGAAGCGTGGATACGGAGCAGCTGAAAGCCGACCTGCTCAAAGAGCTCGACTATTATCGTGGCTTCAAGCAGAGCGTGGAAAAGAAACTATCGAACGAGCGTTTTGTACAAAATGCACCGGCAGCTGTGGTGGAAAAAGAGCGTAAAAAGCTGGCAGATGCAGAGGCAAAAATAGCAGCCATCGAGGAAAGCTTGGCAAAGCTTGGGCACGCAATTGACAAGTAATAGCCTGTCTCATACTTCTTTTGTTAAGCACCGCTTCGCGAAGGGCGGTGCTTTTTTCATGCCCAAAAGTAATACCGGCTATTTGCTTGTAATATCCTGAAAAACTGACTATCTTTTTGGTAGAGATTCCCGGCTTTATGCAAACAAAACAGAGCGTACGGCGTTTATATTTTATGACTTTATCAATGCACCCGTATATATGATACCAAACGTACAAGTAACCATCGACAAGGAGTCGGGATTTTGTTTTGGTGTGGTGTATGCCATAGCCATGGCAGAAGATATTTTAGACGAAGAAGGGCTGCTCTACTGCCTTGGCGACATCGTGCACAACGACGCAGAGGTGGAGCGCCTGCAGAAAAAAGGCTTGGTTATCATCACACACGAGGAGCTGAAAGGCATACGCAATGCCAAAGTATTGATACGTGCCCATGGCGAACCGCCTTCTACTTATGAAATAGCGCTTAAAAACAACCTTGAGCTGATAGATGCTTCTTGCCCGGTAGTGCTTAAGTTGCAACACAGAATCAAAAATTCTTTTGACAAGGGAGAACACATATTTATTTATGGCAAGCACGGACATGCCGAGGTGGTAGGCTTGTTGGGGCAGACCCAAGGCAAAGCCGTCGTTTTTCAGTCTTTGGATGAGTTGAAAGATAAACCACTGCCCAAGCATATTACGCTTTACAGCCAAACAACCAAAAGCACGGATAAATTTTACGAAATAAAAGCCGCTTTGGAGCAGATGGGCTATGAAGTGAACGCCAACGATACGATTTGTCGGCAGGTGTCGAACCGGGACAAGGAGTTGCGCGAATTTGCCCGCCGCTTTGATAAGATTGTATTTGTGGCAGGTACCAAATCATCGAATGGCAAAGTGTTGTATGAAGTATGCAAAAGTCAAAATCCGCATACTTACTTCGTATCGCAGCCCGGTGAAGTGCGTCCTGAGTGGTTTGCGCCCGGCGACCGCGTAGGCATTTGCGGTGCTACTTCCACGCCCATGTGGCTGATGGAAGAAGTAAAAGCGAAGATAGAATCTTTTTAAACTGCTATATTTAAAAAACAAACAAAAATCGACCGTCAAAAATGGAATACCTAAGCTTTGCTTTGATTGCTGTTGCTACCTTTTTCTTTATGGAAGGTGTGGCTTGGTTTACCCACAAGTACATTATGCATGGCATCTTGTGGTCTTGGCATGAATCTCACCATAAGCCACACCAAGGATTTTGGGAGAAAAACGACCTGTTCTTCATACTGTTCAGTGTGCCGGCCATCGCTGCTTTTTACTTCGGCTATGCCATGCAATGGTCATGGCTCACTGCCATTGGTGTAGGCATTACGGCTTATGGCATCTTTTATATTGCCTTTCACGATATCATTGTGCACCGGCGCATCAAGATTAAGTTTATGGCAAAGAACCGTTATTTGCAACGCATGATACGCGCCCATAAAATACACCATAAATATTTGGAAAAAGAAGGGGCAGAAGCATTCGGTTTTCTTTATGCACCTAAAAAATACGACCCCTTCGCCACACGTGAAGACAAACAGCCAAAAGCATCCTGAAACCAAAAAGGCTAAAACAGCAAAGCTGCCCGCACATTGCCAAAATGAATGATACGGCTGCCGGGCAGCTTTCTTCCTTGATAACCAAAGGTGAGCTGCAAGCCACTGCTCAGCTTCTGCTGCCATTGCAATTGCCAGCGCCAGTTGTTTCCCGGCGCCAATGACTCGAGCAATTCATAAGCCAAGGGCGTGTTCAAATCGCCTTCTGTGTAGGTGAGGCGAATAAAGCTTAACTGCCCTTGTATATTGAAATGAGGGTAGTTGGACCATTGTATGTCCATACTGCCTTCATACCACCAGGCTTGTACGTTTTCGTTGCCTTCTTTCTGCTGGTAAATCAAACTTGGACGCAGGCGCCACCGCCTGCCGGGCTGCCAGGTGTTTTCTGCTTGTGTGCGCCGCACCCGGTAGGCAAAATTCCGATTGAGGAACACGTCCGAGCGGTTGTCCACGTCTTTGATTGCCCCCGACACCACCAATTGCCATTGGCTGTGCCACTGCCACCGCACACTTATTTCGTAGTTCTCTTCGCGCCGGGTCTCGTAGCCCTGTGTGAGCAGTTGCCGCTGGCTGCTTTGCCATTGATTGATGGTAATGCCATAAACCGGATGGCTGCGGTTCCAAAAAACCGTATTGCGCAACAGTTCGCGGCGTGAGAGCAGCGCTTCGTCGGCGGGGCGGAAAAAAGGAAGCCAGCGGGCAAGCCCATCGTTGCGGTTGACTTTCTGATTGAGTTGCCAATTGCTAAGCCCCGACAAGGCTTTGAACGCACCGTTGCCCGGAAACTGCCATTGCAAGCGATAGTACCAATCGGAGCTGTAGGCAGTCACATACTCATCGGTGGGTGTGAATACTTTAATGTAATTTTTTTCGTCGGGGTTGAGGGCAAGGTAAAACTCATTGAGTTGGGCTACGCCGTCGCCATTGTCGTCGCGCCAAGTGTGCGTGCCTTGCCCTACGGGCACCTGTATGAAGGCAAAAGTGCGCTTGAGTTCCCGCCCGCTGCCATGTTGGTAAATCAGTCGCTGTTGCAGCTGTTTACGGCGGCTGCGGCTTTCCCATGCCAGGCGTGCTGCCCAGTTCTCTTCATTACGCAGGCTGTCGGCATAAAGCAAATGACGGTATGTAAGGCGCGCTTCTATGCTTTGTTGCTCGCCTTGCCGGTTTATGTCGGCTTGGGTGGTGTTTGCGTAGGCAAAAAGCTGCATGCTGCCTTCCTTGGGGCGGTAGTCTTCCCGGTAGGTGTGCATCAGCTGCCAGCGGAAACGCGCCGTGTCGGGCGATTGCAAAATGCCGCTCAATGCCTGATAGTGCATGGCTGAAAAGGTGATGCTGTCGTTGCTGCTTTGTATTATCTTGTTGTGGTCGAGGTCGGCAATGACTGCAGGTTGTATATGTTTCCCTTTATACTGCAGGCGTGTGTAACTACGCCACCAACGGCTTTGGCGTTGGCTTTGCAGGCTGTCAGCATAGAGCAGGGCATATAAGCCAAAAAACTGTTGTTCGAACACCCAGCGGGCAAACTCACTTTTCCAGCGGATGCGGCTTTGCCATCCTTCCAGTTGCTTATCGCGCCGGCGGTAGTTTACTTCTGCCCGGTAGCCGGTATGGTGCCCGTCGAAATGGCTATACCATCCTACAATATGCTCGCTTTGTTGGTTGAGGCGGGTGGTGTCGTAGGGCAACGACCAATCGCGGTTGAACTCTACGGGGCGAAAGCGGTCGATAAAAGAAAAGGAAGGGCTGTTGTACTCATAAATAAAACCACTTTCGCGCCGGCGAAGGCTGTCGAGCGTGGGGTGTTCTATTTGGTAATGCAGGCGCCCGGCGTAGCCTGCATTGTCGCCGTCGTCAATAGGAGAGTAGAGATTACGGTCTGTGAGTGAGTGGGCAAGGTCTATGGTAATCCGCTGCCGCCAGCTTAGTTGCCGGCTATGATGCAGATGCCACATACTACGCTTTTCGGGCAGGCGCACCGGCGTAACCGGGGCATAGTTGCCTTGTGGAATGCCGTTTTGCGGCTCTACCCACTGAAACACTTGCCCGTTGGCTAAGGAACTACTCAGCACGTAGTTTCCTTTGTTGGGACCTACTTCGGAAAAACGCACCTGATAAACCGGTGCACCGGGTTCGGTCGTATATACAAAAACACCTTCATACAAGCCGGAAGCGGTCAGCGTGTCAATTTTTTTGTATAAAACCAAGTCGGGAGAGAAACTCACGGTATCGGCTGCCGTAATAAAAGCGCGTTCGCTTTGGTCGCCCACCAATGCCAATTGTTGCTTGTCTTCGGGGCGCAAGCTGAACAACAGCGGTTGGTTGGGGTTGTCGGTTTCTATGTAATAACTCAAACGGGTATGGCTGCGCCGGCTTTCCCACGTCTGTTGAACAAAGCCGGTCAAGCGGCTATAGGTGCGGTCAGTATATTGGTAATCGACGCGTATGCGGCTAAACTGCGTGATGACAATATGCGGGTTAAAGGTGATTTCGGCTTGGTTATAATCAATGACGTAGTCGCGGTCAAAGCCCCTTTCCAATAGTTTGCCGTCCAAATAGACTTTTTCAGAGCCTGCCAATATCAGAATAAATCGCTCATTTTGTCCCCCCCGCAGCCTGTATGGTCCCAAGACGCCTTCGATAGGCTGTATAAACGCCGAATGAAACTTGCCTTTGGCAATGGCAAAGCCGGCTTTGCTTTGTGCTTTGTGTTTTCCTACGGCATAGTGGGTTTGCAGGTAGCCCCCTTGCACGTTCCGCCTGAAGCGCAAAAAATAATCATCGTTTTCGCTAAGTACTACGTCGCCCAACTGCAGGCTTCCGTTTTGATGGATGAACTCAATGAGTATGTTGTCAAAGTCCTGTATCTGCTGTGTGTTGCCTTCGGGCTCGTAGGGCAGTTGGCGGTCGGTGATGGAAGCACGCAGTTGCACTTGCTCGCTTAGTTTGCCTTCTATTTGCAGGTTGAGCGTAGAATTAAACTGTGCGGTGTTGCCGGTGCCCACACTGAGGCCGCGGGCTATGACGCCCGAAGTGTGCAGGCTGTCGCTGCCAAGCAGTGCCATGCTGTTGGCAGGCAAAGTATTTTGCCCGGCCACCGGACGGAAAAAACTGCTTGAATCGATAAGTGCCATGCTGCGTTTGGCATAGCTGTCTTGCAGGGGTAGGAGCACCACACGATAACACACCAATACCGAATCGGGTAAGCCGGGTGTAGCAAGAAAATACAGCTGTTGGGTGCGTGTATCGAAACGAAAAGGGACACCGGCGGCAGGTGAGGCAATACGTATGCTGTGAGGCAGAACAGGCAGGCTGTCGAGCCGGAGGGTGTCGTGCGTGGCTATCCACCGGCACTGTTCCTGTGCGTGAGCAGGGAACAAGATGCCCAAAAGCACGCATAAGCCGCTTAGGAGAGTGGCGGCAATTCTATGAAAAAGCATGTGCCTTCGCCTTCTTTGGTTTCAAACCATATGCGCCCATTCATTTGCTCGATTCCCCGCTTGGCTACTGCCAGACCAATGCCCGAGCCGCTGGCTTTGGTGGTGAAGCTGGGCGTAAATATCCGCTTTTGTATGTGTTCGGGGATACCGCTGCCATTGTCACGCACTTCTATGCGAATCATATTTTCTTCGGTACGGTAAAGCGATACCATGATTTGCGGGGTGCGATCGTCGGGTACCGCCTGAATGGCATTCAATATCAGGTTGGTTAAAATACGCCCTGTGAGCCGGTCATCGCCCATGACCTTGAAGGAGCCGGGCGCTATGTTGGTTAAAAAGAAAACGGTTTTATTTTGACTGCGGTGCAGTTCTATAATGTTGCGCAGGGTATCGGCTATATCGAAAGGTGCCAAGCGCGGCGAGGGCATCTTGGCAAAGGTTGAGAAAGAGGTGGCAATGTCGCTGAGTGTATCTATTTGTTGTACCAGGCTTGAAATGGTGCGGTGCAGCATGCGTTGCAAGTCTTCCTTGCTTACGTTGTCACTTTGCATGCGTCTTTCGAGTTGTTGAAGGGTGAGTTTCATGGGGGTCAGCGGGTTTTTGATTTCATGGGCTACCTGCTTGGCCATCTCGCGCCATGCCGATTCCTTTTCACTCTGTGCCAATGCTTTCTTACTGCTTTCCAAATTGAGCAGCATACGGTTGTATTCATTCACCAGCAGCCCTATTTCATCATCTGAATCCCACTCCAGCGGTTCATTGTAATCTTGGAAAGTGGTTTTTCTTAGTTTTTGGGCAATCATCTGCAGGGGTTCGGTCAAGGTGCGCGAGGCTACTTGCGACAAAAGCAAGAACACACTGAAGGTGATGGTGAAAATATTGATGATGATAGCCAGCAAATCGCTGAGTTTTTGGCCTTGCTCGTCTTGTGCTTCGAAGAAGGGTATGCTTAAAATGCCCAGCAGCTTGCCGTCTTCAAATGATTTCACCGCCACATACACCGACTGATAGCGCAACTTCCCGATTTGTTCTTCCAGCAATATGTTTTTAAATCGCAAGTCGCGTATGGCCACCAGCGCCTTGGGGTTGATGAGCGTCGAAATCAAGCCGTTTTCAAAAATATTGGGCTGGCTGGAGGCAATCAGGTCGCCTTCGGCAGAAAAGAGGTTGATATCTACTTACCCATAGCGGCTTAGGATGGCCAGCTCTTGCTGAAGCGCATCCAGCTGCAGGTCTTCGTTGTCGAACAGCTGCAGACTGCCGCTCAAACTCAACATGGCATTATTGGCTTGTTGCAAGAAAGAGCGCTGCAAGTCTTCTTCGTATGAGTTCTTCATGAAACTCAGGGTGAACGCACTTACGATAAGCAGCGGCACAAAGAAGGCGAAATTAAGGTAAAGCTGTATTTTGGCAGTGAAAGACAGGCGGTTGAAAGACAGGCGGTTCCTGCTAAGCAATAAGAACAAGGCACCGGTAAAAAGAATCAATATCAACAACAGAAAAGAAAAGTTGGTAAAGCTGCGGCTAAGCTTGTAAGCCGGCGACGATACGACCACTATCTTTGGCGGTATGTTGCTTGTGCGCTTTGCCCTGTCCAAAACAGCTACATGATGAAAACCATTACTTTCAATCCCTGTTTGATACAATGCAGCTTCGTTGAGCAGGCGCGAATTGAAATCCTTTTCGTAGTTGTACTGTCCGTAGCTATAAAGCAGCCGCCGCCCCAGCCATACCGAATAACTGTAATGTTGCACTTCCGACGGCATCCGGAAACGGCTATCGACCATCAACTCGGGATAAACGTTGTAAGGCAGGTCTTTTTTCTGCTTGAGCTCAAGCAAAACATAGCCTACCGGCACGCCCTGATGTTTGATGAGCACTTTCAGTATATAGGCGCGCAACAGGTTGGGACTTATTTTATACTCTACGGCTTGCTGTTCGTTGATGAAATACAAATAGGGCTCTTCGGTTTGGAATTGTTTTTTCGCGTATTTGTGCAGGTAAGTGTCTAAGTGGGCGGCATCGCTTTTATCAAGTGAATTGCCTTGCGCATCAAACAGCAGAATGCGTACTTGGTAGTTGTCAAACCGGTTGTTGAGATGTATGCGCCGTATTCGCTGCTTAATGAGTTGCTTGGGAAGAAAAGGCGAGCGCAAATGCTCCTGTATGTTATAGTCTTTTCTGATTTGCTCGTGTACTTCTTTCAACAGAAACTCGGTGTAGAGATCCCGTTCTGCCATCAACGATTCGGCATAGCGCACTTTGTTTATCAATATGCGCTGTTGGCTGTAAAGGCCTACGGTGTAAGCCCCTGTGAAGGCACACACCACCGCGCCGGCAAAGAGGTAGAGGGTGGTGCGGTAGCGCAGCTGAAACAAGTAATTGGGCAGCTTGGTAAAAGCGCTTAGCAAAAAGAAAACACCATGAATGAAAACAATCCATGGATGATAAAAATGAGCTTGATAGCTCAGCATCACAATAAATAAGGTAGCGGTGCTGAACGAAAGCATCATCCATAGAGGGTGCTGCCGTAACAGCTTACGAAAGAGACGTACGCATAAGTTGGTGAGCAGAAAATAAACAAGACAGAAAAGCAAGAAAACAAACAAGGCAACAATGCGTGCAGCAGAAAAGTTGATTTGCGTGCTTATGTCCAGTGATATGGTGGCATCTAAGTACAGAGTACTGATAAAGTACACAATCAATCCGATGGACACATAGGACAGCAGCGCCAGACAAGTAGCCCATACAAATCCAAAGATGCGGTTGACCTTGTGCAGGCGGTGGATAAAGAAGGTATGAGGCAGATGCACGCGCAAGGCAAACACCAGCCAGGTGAGCAGCAAAGCATTCACCAGCAAATCGCCCAGAGACGGACTCAGCATGGAAGAGGCGTAGAGTTTGGAATCGAACAACTCCGCCCGGGTGAGGGTGCTCAACCAACGATAGTGGGTCATCACACCGCGGCAGAGCAGCAAATACACAAAGAAGGCAGCCCAAAAGAACTCGAACAGTTGCTTTTGTATCCAATAAAACCGGCTCAACCATATTGCCCAGGCAAGCAAAACCATGCCCAGGCAAGCAATGCCAATTACAATACGCTGCACAAACGCCTGATTCAAGCTTCTGCGTGCATCGGGCATGAGCATGTAACTGAACACCACCTGCCCGTTGGGGGCTTTTACTTCCACTATGTCGGTGGTTAAGGGCGGATTGATGCGTATATCTTCCTGTTGTGTTACCGGTATGATAGCGGTATTGAAGCCCGACTGCAGGTAATTGTTTTCCACCGGGTAGCGCCGGTAAATGGGAATCAGCACATACGTTTCTATGTAGGCTTTGCCACCGGTTAAGAACTCATCGTGATAGGCAAGGAAAAGACCACGGCTCAAATTCAGCAGGCGGTAACGGTACGCGCCTTTGAGGTGCTCATACGGAGGCACGAAGCTGAAATCTGACCAAAAGAAGAGTGAGCCGTTTTTGAAAACATAGAAAGGGTAGGGTTGCTCATCGAGTATTTGCGCCAATGCCGCTTGGTTGTTGTTCTGAAAGGTCAGGCGCACGCGGTCTGCTTCTTCCTGCGCTTCTTCGAAAGCATGCAACACATTTTCTTGAATCTGGCTGTCTATGCCTGCATGCGATAAAAAACGATGGGCTGTGTCAAAAGAAAGCAGCCATGCCAAAAGCAACAGCAATAGCCCGGCAGCAGATAATAAAAGGACACGAGACCGTATCTTTTGTGTAAAAACATGCATCATCACTTACAATCTACGAGAGAACATTCAATTTAGCGAAAAGCTGTGAAGTAGTAATCGAATTTTAATATATTGCTGTGGTCTATACAAAAAACAAGCCTAAGATATGAAAAAATGGATTGGGGTAGTGGCTGCTTTGTTGGCAGGCACTGCCGTTGCCTTGGGAGCTTTTGGGGCTCATGCACTGAAAGAAAGCCTGCTGCAGGCGGGCCGTTTCGATACCTATGAAACAGCCGTCCGTTATCAGTTCTACCATGCTTTGGCATTATTCATGTTATATGTAGCACAACGCCATTTACCATGGCGGCGCGTGCAGTGGGTGGCTGTTTGCTTTACGTTGGGCATTCTTTTGTTTAGTGGGTCCCTGTATGCCATCTGCTTCACCGGCATGACTACCTGGGGGGCTGTGGCGCCTTTGGGCGGATTGCTTTTCATGGCCGGCTGGCTTTTCCTGGCATTTACCGTATGGAAAAACTGAATAAATGATTCGCTATTACTTAAAATCAGAATGATATGATACGCACACTTTCTTTTTGTTTTACCTTTTTGCTGGCAGCCTTATTGTCGTGTCAAAGCAGCCGGCACGCCAAAGGGCAGAGTCAAGCCTTGAACCAACCGAATATGAAAAACACCGTTCCGGAAGATTTCAGCATTACACTTACCGAAAACCAAGGCATGTTGCCCGTGTATTCCACCATCTTCATTTCTGCAAAAGAGTGCTATTTCGACGAATATGAGTACATGGTGCACCGCCGCACATCCTTTACCTTAAGCCCGGAACAGCTGGAACGCCTTTGGCAAACGCTGCAGGACAACGCTTTCGAGCACATCGAATCGGAAAAGCATAATATTGCCGACCGTGGCGGCGTCAGTGTGTTTGTGCAGCACAATGGCAAGAAAACCAAGCTTTACGACGTAGGAAGCTATATCTTGAAAGAGGAGTGGCGCAAACAATTCTACGAGATTGTAACGACGATTAAGGAGATGACGGACGCCGCCATGCAAGAAAAGAAGGTGACGGTGAAGCTGCGCATAGATGCTTCCATCACGACTACGCCTTATGTGTTGGGGGTGTTCGTTCGAGGGGGCGTGAACTACAACAGTGAAAAAGAGGGAAAAAAAGAAATGCTGGAAATGAAACTGTTGCCCGGCGAGCACATCCTTTCGGCTACCTTGCAGGAAAATACCGAGCCTGCTTATGCGCGAAAAACGGTGGCTCATGCCATGCTTAAGTTCAAGGTGGAACCGGGCGAAACGCAAACTTTTACACTGAAATATGCCGGAGGTAAATTGGTAGTGGAGTAAATTAAATACTTGAAGCGGTAATTAAAATCCGTGCAGCCGGTGCCGTATCGAGGTGCCGGCTTTTCCTTTTTGGCGGAGGCCGTATTCCGGGCACAGGGTCCCCATACGGGCTGTGCTCCCGCTTGTTGTTGAATGCATGAGCTGTACCACCTGCCTTGCACAGGGGCAAATGTGTCGAAACAGAGGTGTTTTTGAGCGTTATTTCCTTTGAGGTTGCTTGTTGATTGTGAGATATTTAAGTGTATTTTATGAAACAACAAAATGATGATACATACACTTTCTTTTTGTTTCATTCTTACAGCTGCTGTGTTGCTTTCATGCCAAGATAACGGGCATGCCCATGAGCAAGAAAAAGTGCCCCAAAACAGCTCCCCTTCCATGAATGTTGCTTTACCCCCGGATTTCAGTATTACACTCACCAAAGACGAAGGCATGTTGCCGGTGTATTCCACCCTTTTTCTTTCGGCAGAAGCGTGTTTTTTCAAGGAAAAGGACCATCAGATAGAACGGCACACTCCCTTCAAATTAAGCCCGGAGCAGCTGAATCGTATCTGGCAGACCCTGCAAGACAATGATTTTGAGCGTATAGAATCCGAAGAACAAAATGTTACCGATCGTGGAGGTATTAGCATATCCGTTCAGCATAACGGCAAAAATACGACTCTCGACAATTCGGGGATGCACGTATTGAAAGATAAGTGGAGAAAGCCATTTTATGAAATTGTTCGTGTCATCGAAGAGGTAAGCCGGGCAGCACTCCGGAAGAAAAAAGTGGATGTGCAAATCAATATTCATCCTTCAATTATATCCGGCTATGATTTGGAAGTGTTTGTTCGCGGAGGTGGGATTTACAACAGCGAGAAAGAGGGCAAAAAAGGCAGTCTGGCTATGGACCTGCTGCCCGGAGATTATATGATGTCCGTTGTTTTGTATGAAAAAAACGGTCCGGGCTCTTCAAGAAATACTTTGCTTCGTACTACGATGCCATTTAGTGTAGGCGAGGCGAAGGAGCAGACCTTCACGCTTAAATATGTAGATGGCAAGTTGCGGTTGGAGTAACCATCCACATTGAACGATACAAGCAACAGCAGCCGGTAGCGCGCGCCGGCTGTTTGGTTTTCGAAAACAGACGTATCTTTGTAGAAAGCGCAAACAAAAGGGCAGCATGTCTATTCCCGAAGCCGTCATACAGCAGATACAAGAAACCGCCGACGTGGTCGAAGTCATACAGGACTATCTAAGTCTCAAGAAAAAAGGCAAAGATTACGTGGCTTTGTGTCCTTTTCATCACGAAAAAACGCCTTCTTTTACCGTATCGCCTGCCAAACAAATTTATAAGTGCTTCGGCTGTGGCAAAGGGGGCGATGCCATCTCTTTTGTCATGGAAATAGAAGGGCTGAGCTTCGTGGAAGCAGTCAAACGCTTGGCTGAACGCTATAAAATAGCCCTGCCCGAGATAGAAAAAGCCACCAAAGAAGAAATAGATGCTGCCGAAGAAGCGCGGCGCCATAAAGAAAGCATACTGATTGCCCTGCGGTTTGCGCAACAGACCTACAGCCATTTCCTTTGGCAGACAGAAGAAGGGCAGGCCGTCGGCTTGTCTTATTTTAAACAGCGGGGGCTGCGCGAAGCCACCATTCGCAAGTTTGAATTGGGCTACGCCCCCGATGCTTGGGATGCCTTTACACAAACAGCCTTAAAAGCGGGCTATCAAGCGGCAATTCTGCAAGCGGCCGACCTGACGCACCGTTCCGACAAAAACCAAAACCTTTATGACCGCTTTCGCAACCGTGCGATGTTCCCCATTCATGACCTTTCCGGCAAGGTAATTGCCTTTGCCGGACGCACCTTCAGCACCGACAAGAAAACAGCCAAATACATTAATTCGTCCGATACGCCGGTTTATGACAAAAGCAAGGTGCTTTATGGGCTGCATCTTGCCAAGCAAAGCATACGCCAGCAAGACAAATGCTATATAGTAGAAGGCTATATGGACGTGATGAGCCTGCATCAGGCAGGCATTGAAAATGTAGTGGCTACCTCGGGCACCTCGCTTACCACAGAGCAGGTGCGTTTGCTGCGTCGCTTTACCGAAAACATCACCATCTTGTACGATGGTGACGAAGCCGGTATTAAAGCCGCTTTGCGGGGCATTGACTTGCTCTTGGAAGAAAACGTAAATGTGCGTTTGGTGTTGATGCCCCCCGGCGAAGACCCCGACAGCTACCTGCTGAAAGTGGGCGCTGCTGCTTTTGTGGACTACATCACTCAAAAAGAAGAGGACTTCCTGCATTTCAAAGCACGCCATTTGCTGCCACCCGGCACCGAAGACCCTTTGGCGAAAACCAAAGCAGTGCGCGAGTTGGCTGCTTCCATCGCCCGCATTGGCGACCGCCTCAAAAGGCGTATGTACATACGGCAGCTCAGTCAGGAGCTGAACATAGAAGAAGAGTGGGTAGTCGATGAGGTCAATACCATTCTGTTTCGCGAAAAACGGGGCTTGCCCCTGCAGCGCGAAGCCGCCAAGCAAGTGCCCGAAGCAGCAGAGCCCGCTGCTACCGGAGCCCTTCCTTCTGCTCTTATCGATACGGCGCAGTACCGACAAGAGCGCGACCTGCTTTTCCTGCTGCTGTCTTTTGCCAAAGAGCAACTCGAAGACGAGCGCTTCTTTGCCGAATATGTGCTCGAAGAAATCGCCGACATAGACATTGAACACGAGCCCTTCAAAAGCATGCTCGACGAATTTTGTGCTGCTTTGGAACAAGGCGAAGTGCTCACCTTAGACCACTTTCTACATCACCCGCAAGAAACAATCAAGCAGGCAGCCATAGATATGCTTACTGCCTTGAGCGAGCCCTCGAAAGGGTGGGAGCGCTACGAAATATTTATAAAAAAACCGGAAGACACTTTCACCGACAACGCCTACAAAAACATTTTGCGTTTGAAGCACCGTTTTTTGAAAAAGAAAGAAAAGAAGCTGCTCGATGCCATGAAAGAAGCAGCCAAGGCGCAAGATATGGAGCAGCAAATGGTTTTGTTGAAGAAAATGCAGGAAAACAAAGCCCTGTTAAGCCATCTTTCCGATATCTTGAAAAATGTTACCGGTTGATGGAGTGGCTTGCTATGGGGCTGTTTTCCGCAGGCGTGCCATATAAAATCCGTCCCAGCCGTGATAAGAAGGCAAGAGCAGCTCTTCGGCTTCCAGTTCAAAATGCGGATTCAGCGCTAAAAAGTGCTCTATTTGCCGGCGGTTTTCCTCAGGAAACACACTGCAGGTAGCATACACCATCTTACCGCCTGTCTTGAGCATCTGTGGATACAGTTCCAGTATCTTTTGTTGTTTGGCTTTCACCTCATCGGCAAATGTTTGCGTGATGCGCCATTTGGCATCCGGGTTACGCCGCAGTACCCCCGAGCCGGTGCAGGGCACGTCCAGCAGCAGGCGGTCGGCACTGCCACGCAGGCGTTTGATGGTTTGATTATCGATAAGGCGTGTTTCTATGTTGAACACTTCATTGCGGCGGGCACGCTTGCGCAGCTCTTTTAGCTTCCACTCTTCCACATCCATGGCAATGATGTGCCCTTTGTTGCGCATGAGCGTAGCCAAGTGAAGTGTTTTGCCGCCGGCACCGGCGCAGGCATCAATGACCCGCATGCCCGCTTTCACTTCCAAAAAAGGCGCAATCAACTGCGAGCCGGCATCTTGCACCTCAAAAAGCCCTTCTTGAAAAGCTTTCGTGCGGAATATATTGCCGCGCTCCGTAAGCCTCAATGCCGAAGGCACCTTTTCTACGGGCTCAGTGGCGAAGCCTTCCTGCAGCAGGCGTTCCCGCAAGCCATGTATGTCGGTTTTGAGCGTATTGACCCGCAAATAAACATCGGCTTGAGTATGCATGGCTGCCAGTTCGCGCTGCCATCCTTCGCCCATTTGCCGGGTGCCGTACTGCCACAGCCAATCGGAAACGCTGTAGGCAATCGATGGGTGAGGGGGGCGGTCATAGCGCTCTTGTAGTTGAGTATAAGCAGGAATGCCGGTAAACAAATCCCACGAAGGCAACTCTTTTAAAAGCAATAAAAAATAGCCTGCTGCCAGGCGACGCAGGGCATCGGTATGTTGCTCTTGGGCGCCGTCTTCGGTGGGCATGCCCAAAGCGTAGCGCAAACGCTTGTGATTCCTGATGAGATTGTAGCTGTGTTCGGCTACAAAAGCCCGGTCGCGGGCGCCCCATCGCTTGTTTTGCTTGAATACACTTTCTATAGCTTTGTCGCTGTAGGCATGCTCTTGAAATACCTTTTGAAGCACCTCTATGATGCCCTCGATGAGATTTCTGTGCAGTTTCACCGGATAATTTTGTTTACCTTTGGCAAAGGTAAGCATTGAAACAAGAATGGAAAAAAGCTATGCTCTCATTACAGGTGCCAGCCAAGGAATAGGACTTGCCATTGCCCATGAGTTGGCAGCGCGTGGCGTATCGCTTCTGCTGGTCGCCTTACCCGATGTGCATCTTGAACAAAGTTGTGCCGAACTGAAACGCAAGTATCCTCACATAGACGTGCAAGCCTTGCCCGCTGACCTTACCCGTGAGGAAGATATCAGAGCGGTGGCAGAGCGCTGTTACCGGGAACAGTGGCGCTTGCGTTATCTTATCAACAATGCGAGTATGGGCTTTACCGGACCCTATGAGTCTTACAGTTATGAGTTTTACGAAAAGGTGCTGCATTTGAATGTGATGGCAACGGCACGCCTGACGCGCTTGCTGCTGCCTTTGCTGCGTGACCATACGCCCGCTTACATTTTGAACATGGCAAGCATGGCCGCTTATTTTCAAATGCCCTATAAAGTACTTTATTCCTCTTCCAAGGCTTTTGTCTATCATTTCTCTTTGGCATTGCGCGAAGAGCTGCGGGGCAGTGGCGTATCGGTCACGGTGGTTTGCCCCGGCGGAGTGCTTACCAACCCCGACGTGCGCCGGACTATTGAACGCCTGGGACGCTTAGGGGCAGCCTTTTCACTTGAGCCACAGCAGGTGGCGCGCAGCGCCGTGCGTGCTATGTTGCAAGGCAAAAGCGAGCATGTCCCGGGCTTCTGGGTAGCGATGTATGCACGTTTGCGCCATCTGTTTCCCAAGGGGTGGATACGCCGGGCATTGGGGTGGGTGTTCAGAAGGAAGTTTGCCGAAAAAACGTACAAAAGGGCATGAAAAAGATTTTCAAAAAAATTCCGTTGTGGCTGATTGTTGTGCTCGTCTTTCTGCTTTTGCGCTTCACCGGGGCGTTCCCCGAAGTGATGGGCAGCATGCAGCGGGTGCTTTTATGGACAGGACTGTTCAATGCCCGTCCGCAAGCAGCAGCTTCGGCGCCCCGCTTGCAAGAGCATTGGCTACTGGAAGACCTTGACGGCAAACGCATCGACATACAAGACCTGCGGGGCAAGGTGGTGGTCATTAACTTATGGGCTACCTGGTGCCCCCCCTGTGTGGCAGAGCTGCCAAGTTTACGCAATCTGCAGGCACGCATCGAAGCAGAAGGCAAAGACAATATCCGCCTTTTGCTGGTCAATGTGGAAGGCACCGGTGAGCGTGAAAAGGTGCTGCGCTTTGCCACACGGAAAGGCATAACATCCGCTACTTATTTCCCGCTTTCGCCCGAGCCACCCTTGTTGCACTCAAAAGCCATCCCCGCCACTTTTGTGCTGTCGCCTTCGGGACAGGTGGTTTACCGGAAAAAAGGAATGGCAAATTACGACACACAGGCTTTTTGGGCGTTTTTGCAGTCGCTGCAATAAGCTTCCATGGGCTAAACGCCTGCTTGTTTTACGAACATTCCCGCTTGGCAATGCTTTTCAATCAAAACATCCTCCGGTAGAGGAGTGTTTTGGCTTTGTTTGGTGAAAAAAATTAAAAAACCAAACTTTATTACAATTAAAATCCTTTTGTATATTTACACCTCACGACCGCTTACTTTATATAAACGCTTGTTTTTAAAGCTTAAAATGGAAACAAAATGAAAAATACCTTTCTGCTACTATTGCTATTTTTTGCTTTTATTACTTGTAGCGAAGAAGCCATGGCGCAGAGCTATGGCGTGAGAGTAGAAGCTCCCCGCGCCTTGGTGCGTCCTTCGGAAGAAATTATCAGCTGGACTACGCGGGGCGAAAAACTGAAAAAAGTAGAGCTCTGGTTGGAAGATGCCAACAGGCAGAAAATAGAAGACTTGCCTCTCGAAGGCACCAAAAAGCTTTTTTTCGATGGGAAAAACGGGTACTACATTGCATTGCGAGCCGGCAAACAAGTGTTCAAGCGCTACGGTATTCAGCCGCGTTTGATAGACACTACCGAGCAAGCTTTGCAAGTGGAAAAGCAAGTATTGGTAGAAGGCGAAGAATTGCGCTATCAATGGTATCAGCCTTATTTTCGCCGCTGCCGCTTGTTTTTGGGCGATTCCGTGATGATTGCCAACGAGCTGCCCAACTCTTACCGCAACCAATTGAAACTGCCGGCCGGTGCTTACGCACTGCGCCTCGAGTGCTGGAACGACGACTACCCTCATCATAAGCTGGTGAGTACGGTGTTCGTGCGTGTGTTGCGTGAACCTTCTTTTTCCGTAGAACCCGTGTATTTACATTCACCGCTCGATTCGCTCAACCGGCCTTATGTTGCCCGTTGGGAAGTAGATAGCAGCTTGGAGGTCAACCTGTACCGTGTCAACGAACGGCTCAACTATGGATATGTGCGTGCCGGCATGCCACACAACGATACTACCCGCTTGGCAAGCCATTTGCCTGCGGTGGGCAGCATTCCGCTCGACACCCCCTCGAAGCGCCAGGTGATTTATTACATGCTGGAAACCCGTATCCCTTCCATGCAGTATGCCCATTACCTGTATGCCAAAGGCGAAGTGGTGCAGACCTACAAGGACACTACCAAGGCTTGGTCATTCAAGGTATCGATCAATGGGCAGGCCGTTGAAAAGAAGGCAAACATAGAAGCCTTCAGTGGCGACGTGGTGCGCATTGAGTGGCAGTCGAAGGGCTACGTCCGGGCAGCCTTTTTTGACCCCGGATGGAATGCCATAGAGCCTAAAATGCCCGCCAAAGGACGCTATACTTTCATTCCCACCGAATCGGGCATTTATCATTTTGTTTTTTACGATGAAGAAAAAAAAGCTACCGGAATCCCGCTGTTGCGCGTGCAAAAACCATTGGCAACCGGTGGTGTGGTGAAAATAGAAGAGCTGCCCAAGCAGCACCGCCTGCATTTTCAAATTATAGAAACCGACAAAAGCCGCTATCCCGAACAAATTTCTTTTAAAGTAGTAGTAACCGATTCCGTAGGGCGCTTTGTGAGCGGTTTGGATGCCGTGCCCGGAAAATACTTCAAGAAGGTAATAGAAGAATGGCAGGGCAAGCCGGCTGAGTACAGCATCCTGTCGGTAAAGGAAGTAGAAGAAGACCTGCTGCGCCCTAAAGTGTTCGTAACGGTTGCCGACTATAGCGGTTCCATGTATGGGCAGCCCATTATTGTGCAAGAGCAGGCAATCAAGGCTTTTATAGAAGCCAAGCTGGATGCCGACTACCTTGGCTTTGTGCAGTTCGACGATCGTCTGCGACGCACGACCCATATCACGCAAAGCCGGGACACCATAGCCGGTACTTACCGCTTTGCGGGACTCAAAGAGTTTGGCGGAAATACCGCCCTTTACGCAGCCATAGATGAAGCGGTGAAGATGCTTGAAGAGATGCCCGGAAAAGACAAGTACGAAAAATACATCGTACTCTTAACCGACGGCTACGAAAACAGCTCTTTTGCTTATTGGCGCACCCATGCTTTCGACCTCAAGCAGTTGGCTATTCATGCCGGGAAGGCAGGCGTGAAGCTGCTGATTTTCCCGATTGGGGAGGGCGTGAACTTTTTTACACTTTCCCGCCTTGCCGAATTGCTGGATGGCTTGTTTTTTCCCGTCGTGAACCGCTACGAACAGCTGAAGGAGGTGTACCGGAACGTGCCGCGTCTGCTGCGCCGCTATTACCTGGTGTCTTTCAAACCACTGCGTAAAGACGACTGGCGCGAGTTTCAGCTCGAGGTGTGGAACCAAGTGAATACTCAAAAACTACGCCGCAGCGTGGCTACTATCCCCTTGGACCAACTGCCCAAACTCGATGACTTCCGGGCGCAGGAACAAGAATTCGTGCCCTCTGAATCGAAGACTGCCCATTTGTTTAATGGCAAGCAGGTGATTGTGCCGCCACAAGTCATCGTGCATTTCGATTACAATTCAAGTAAATTGTTGCCTCAGGCACTGCCCGCACTCGACAGTTATGTGGAGTTTATGAAAAAAGATCCGTTGGTGGTTGCGGAGTTGTATGGCTACACCGACCTGAAAGGCGACGATGAGCAGCAAATTAAACTAAGCGAGCAACGTGCCAAGGCCGTTTTTGATTATCTTGTGAAAAAAGGCATTCAAGCCGAACGCATTCGGTACAAAGGCTTTGGCAAAGCACACCCCGTGTGGAAGGAAGAAAAAGAGCCATGGCAGGCAGCGGAAAACCGCCGTGTGGAAATTGTGTTGCTGCGTTGATGATATTGGCCGGCAGCAATCAAATGCCGAAAAAACGCTCGATGAAATTCTAAAATTCCAAAATTTACCGTTGCTTTGTAGCCTCAAAGCAAACAACAAACCGGTTTTATGGCAAAAGCAAACATACAAACACCCGTATTGAATTACTCAAAGGAAGGCTTCGATAAACCGCTGTTGGTGGAGTTGTACAAACGCCTGCTGAAACCCCGCATGATTGAGGAGAAAATGCTGCTTTTACTGCGGCAGGGCAAATTGTCAAAGTGGTTTTCGGGCATTGGGCAAGAAGCCATTGCCGTGGGGGTGGCTTCGGCGCTGCACGACGATGAGTTCATACTGCCCATGCACCGCAATTTGGGCGTATTTACCACCCGTCAAGTGCCTTTGCAACGCTTGTTTGAACAGTTTCAGGGCAAGGCGGGCGGCTTCACCAAAGGGCGCGACCGCTCTTTCCACTTCGGAAGCATCGAGCACCATATCGTGGGCATGATTTCACATCTGGGACCGCAACTCTCAGTGGCAGATGGCATTGCTTTGGCAACTAAATTGAGCAAGGAAGGCAAGGTAACGGTTGCTTTTACCGGTGAAGGGGCTACAAGCGAAGGCGAATTTCATGAAGCCCTCAATGTGGCAGCCGTGTGGGACCTGCCCGTAATTTTCGTCATTGAAAACAACGGCTATGGACTTTCCACGCCCGTCAACGAGCAATACCGCTGCGAGCGCCTTGCCGACCGCGGCATAGGTTACGGTATGGAAGCCGTGCAAATCGAAGGCAACAATATACTGGAAGTGTACCGCACCATACGCCACTATGCCGAAGAAATACGCCAGAACCCACGCCCGGTGCTCATAGAAGCCATGACTTTCCGCATGCGGGGACATGAAGAAGCTTCCGGTACCAAATACGTACCCAAAGAGCTCATGGAAGCATGGGCGCAACGCGACCCCGTGCTCAACTATGAAGCTTGGTTGCTCGAAGAAAAGCTCATCACACAAGAAGAAGTGCAGGCTATCCGCAAAGCAATCAAGAAAGAAATAGACGACGCATGGAAAAAAGCCGATGCGGCACCCTACCCCGAAGCATCGGTAGAGCGTGAGTTGGCAGATGTTTATGCGCCTTTTCAACAAGAAGTAATAAAGCCAAGAAGCGAAGCCAAGAGCCGCCGCCGCTTTGTAGATGCTATTTCCGACGCCTTGCGTCAAAGCATGGAGCGTTATCCCAATCTCGTGCTCATGGGGCAGGATATTGCCGAATACGGGGGCGTGTTTAAAATCACCGAAGGTTTTGTGGAGCAATTCGGCAAAGAACGCGTGCGCAATACGCCCCTTTGTGAGTCGGCCATTGTAGGCGCCGGCTTAGGTCTTTCTATCAAGGGCTACAAAGCCATGGTGGAAATGCAATTTGGCGATTTTGTTACTTGTGCCTTTAACCAAATCGTAAACAACCTGGCAAAACTGCACTACCGCTGGGGACAAAACGCCGACGTGGTGGTGCGCATGCCTACCGGTGCCAACACGCAGGCAGGTCCTTACCACTCGCAATCCACCGAAGCATGGTTTTTCCATACCCCCGGCCTGAAAATCGTTTATCCTTCAACGCCTTATGATGCCAAAGGATTGCTGAATGCCGCCATCGAAGACCCTAATCCCGTCATGTACTTCGAGCATAAGTATCTTTACCGCTCGTTGGCAGAAGACATTCCCGACGATTACTACACCGTGGAAATAGGCAAGGCGCGCACCGTGCAAAGTGGCGACGATATTACCATTATTACCTATGGTTTGTGTGTGCACTGGGCGGTGGAAATCATGCAGCAGATAGAAGGAGCCACGGCCGAAATCCTTGACTTGCGTACCCTGCTGCCTTGGGATAAAGAAGCGGTGGCGGCTGCCGTACGCAAAACCGGCAAGGTGCTTGTTGCCCACGAAGACTGCCTGACCGGCGGAATTGGCGCAGAAATTGCAGCATGGATAACCGAGCACTGTTTCGAGTCTTTGGATGCCCCCGTTATGCGTGTGGGAGCACTCGACACACCGGTGCCCTTTGTGAAACCCTTAGAGCAACAGTTCCTGCCTTATTCCCGTATGAAAGAAAAAATACAAGAACTGATTGCCTACTAAAAAAAAGACAGTCCCTGTGAAATGGTTGATACGAAACTTATGGAGCGCATGTGCAGGTCTTTGCTGCCTCTTGTTGTTGATGGCCTGCAACAAACGCCTGCAGTGCGCTACCTATCGTGAGGTGGAGACGGTCAGTGTGGCTGAGGGCGACTATGACCCCACTGCCAATGGTTACATACGAGTGAAGCGCAGCACGGCTACCAACTTGGTGAAAAAGAAAAAGCTGTCAAAAAAGAAAGCCAAGCGTAGCCGGCAAATGCAAACGGATAAGGATTTTAAGAAAGATCCGAGCTTGTTTTACGATAAGAAAGACAAGAATGTAAAACGGCAAAAAGTAAAAAGTAAGAAAACCAAAGAGGAGGATTGTGTTGACCCACCCTGTCCACAAGGAAGAAAGTAGAGTATGAAGTCATTGCTAAGCATTTTATACGTTTGTTGTTGCTTGTTGTTTTTGCCCGCCACCGGGCTGCATGCTCAAAAGTTGTCGAAAAAAGACAAAGAGCCCAAGAAACGCACGCAACAAGAATATGGGCCTTTTAAGGGCAGCAAATGGCGTGGCGACCGGGAGCCGCACCGCATGGCGCCTCCTGCCATGATTTCGCAATTCCGTGGACCGGTGGGCGTCATTCTCAAAGAAGGCGATGAACAAGACCTCACCACCAAATACCCACAGCGCATCCCTTATCGTGTGTTGAAAAAAATACGCCAACGGGCCGCCGCATCAAGCAAGGCAAGAGCGAACTACCGGGGTACCATCAAACGGAACTATGCCTTTGAGCGTAGCCGCCTGCGCAACAACCGCCGCATGGCTGCCTATCGAGGCACTATCAAGCTGTCCGGCAAGCTGGAGCGCTTCCGGCAAAGCAACCGGCGGGCCATGGCCAGCTACCGCGGTACCATCAAAGTCAAGCGCAAGCGTGCCAAGTCCTATGCCGATCGTTATACCGGTACACCCAAAAGTGCACGTTTGAGCCGCTATCGCGACCCGCGCTACACCCGCAAAGGGCGCCTGTTGTTGCCTTGGCAGCGCAAGGGGCTACCCAACTGGCAGCGCGAAAAACCACCTAAGTTGCGTTACGACCGCAAGGAGAACAAAATATGGGCGAAACCGCGTCCCATGCCGGAGTCCAAGCCCAAAGAACAGCGCTCGGCGCCACAGGATGGTGGCGAGTAGAAACACAAGCCCGTTCCGGACCGGACGGGCTTTATTCATTTCGCTTTTTGTTTCCATTCACCTTACTGCCTGTTTGCTTTTGTTGTCTTTCGCTTCACTTTCTTTTAGTTTTTCCGTCTTCCTTTTTGCCATTTCGAGAATTCCTCTTTGTCATTTCGAGCGTAAGCGGGAAATCTCTTTTGCTTTCTGTGGTTTGGTGTGATGAAATTGAGATTTCTCACCTCACTTCGTGAGGTTCGAAATGACAAGTTACACTTCGCCCGTTTGAAATGACAAGTGGCATGAGATTCCTGGATAGCAGGCAACAAGCTTGTAAAAAAGCCTTTTGCATGCCCGGTTTATGCTTATTGCGATTGAGTTTTATGTTTCACGCAAAAGCATGATAGCCATGACGACAAAGCACACACACGAGTCTGTCAGCGTTGTTGACCAAGAGACTGCGAACGATCTGCTTACGCTGCAACCTGCATCATGGCGTGCCCGTTTATTGGGACGCATCATTGATTATTTGGTTTCGTTTTTTTTAGCCATTTTCCTCACTCCATTGCTTGGATTAAATGACTTTGTAAGGCACGGCGGGGGGAGCATGCTCGTGCATCTCATCTGTCTTATTTACGTATGGCTAAGCGAGTATTTCTTTCAACGTACCATAGGCAAAAAACTGATGGGGACAGTGGTGGTAGATGCCCGCACGGGCGGGCGCATCTCTTTCCTTAGGGCATTGGGGCGCACTTTGGCACGCTTGATACCCTTTGATGCGCTTAGTTTTCTGTCTGAGTATCCACGTGGTTGGCACGATTCACTGTCTCGTACCATAGTACTGAGGGCAGAGGATGCGGAGCGCTACCGTAAGTTAAAGCAGCAATAGAAGAGAGTGTGAAGCCGTAGGGAAGAAAAAACCTCGCGGCTTTTTTTATTTGCTTTGGCCTTTGGTTCAATTTTGATTAAATTGTAGTTTAATCAAGCATGGATTTTGTAGCGTGATATTTTAAGTCCTGACTTTAAACATATCAGCCCATGAAACGCCTATCTCGTCTTTGGGGGGCACTTTTTGTAGCAGGCTGCTTGCTTTCTTGTGACCCCATGCTTTTCGATACCTTCGAGCGGCTAACCAAAATAACAACGCTCGAACCGATAAAAGAAACCGACTCTGTAGCCCTGAGGGCACAGTTTATAGATGTGAGCGCACACGATGCGGGGCGCCCTTACGGATTCTATTACATTGTATGGGATGCGGGGGGAACAGTCCTTTCGGAAGATACCACCATTGTAGATAGCATAAAAGTAGGTGAGGTGAGCGCCGGCTTCGAGTATCGCCACTGGGTGGCATTGCCCCCGGGGGGGCGTATTGAGTATGCTGCTGCCGTTGACCGGGGCAGTAGCCTGCTTGTCGCTGAGGTGCAAACCTATGAGGTCCAACCCGACAAAACTCCGGCTTTATACATTCAATCCGTTTCCAATATTACGGATAATAATGCCCATATCATTGCGGTAGTAGAACGTCCGCCGGTCGATGGGAAAGATATTGCCGCCATTGGATTGGAGGTTACTCCCGCAGGAGGGAGCACAGCCTCATTTGAAGACCCGGTATCTGCGCAAGGGGTAAGCTACCCTATTACACTGGAGGATGATTATACGGCTTTGCAAGCCATTCATGCTTTACCTGCATTAGTGCCCGCTACCGAATACACTTTGGCGTTGTTTGTACGTATGAGTGACAACTCTGTGTATCGAAGTGCTGAGGTACGCTTCCGTACCTTGCCTTAAGGCTTCTGCAACCATGATTTGATTTACCCGGTTACTAATAAATTGAATGCTTTATGAAGTACCTGTTGAAAAATATAATACATGTATCCCTCTTATGGTTGGGTATGACTTCCATTGCTATAGCACAAATACAAGAGCGCGAATGGCTGCAGGTATTTGCCAACTCAAACGGCGATGAAGTCATATATGATGCAGCGTTTACGCCGGCAGGTGATGTGGTCGTGGTGGGGAAGAAAACAGTTGGTGCGGGAGATACAGATATTTTTGTGAAAAAGCTAAGTGGTGTAGATGGCAGTTTGATATGGGAGTATATTTCAGGAGGTACAGGGAACGACGAAGCAAAAGCTCTGGCCATTGCTTCGGATGAAAGTATATTTGTGGTAGGTACTTTCCTTAATGCAGTTACTTTTGACCCGCCAGCTAATGCCGTGACTATTGATGTTTCCGGGTTTGGGCGTGCCGTGTTCATACTGAAGTTGAAGTCAGATGGTTCGTTTGACGATGTGAAGCATGTGAAAGGTACATCTTCCTCAGATGTAGTCTTTGTAAATGATATAGAGTTGTATGGTACGGATTTGTTTATTGGGGGAGAGTTTATAGGAAGTAGTGTGGATTTTGACTGGCAAAGTGGAGGAAGCTACTTGTTCTCGAGTGGTTCAGCTGCCGGTTTTGTGGCAAAGGGAGGGCAAGACTTGTCTTTCTCTTGGGCAAAAGAGTTAGGAGGGACAAGCAGTAGTGATGTTCGTTTAAGAGACCTCTCAGTAGATGGGAGCGGGGCTGTATATGCTACAGGATTCTTTGACGGGACCAACGTTGACTTTGGGGGAACCAATGGGGGAACCAACCTGTCTTCGGTGGGTGGTCCGGGAAATCCGGACGCTTGGGTAGCCAAGATAGATGCCACAGGAGCAGTAAGTTGGGCAGGCAGCTTTGGTGCCACCCCCGCGGGAAACTTTGGACACGCCATTGCCTTTGATGCACAGGGAAAACTGTGGGTGGCCGGGCGTATCAATGGTAATGCAGATATAAATCCGGATCCGGCAGGTACCTATACCGTTTCTGCTACGCAAGATGGCGGCATTTTATTTAATATAGACCCTGCAACGGGCAAACTGGCAAATTTGCCCTCTCCTTTGTACTACCTTTTAGACGGCGGTAATAATGAGGAAATTACGAATGTGGCTTTAGGGCCCTCAGGGGAGATTTATTTGAGAGGGTATTTTCAGGGAAATGTTTCTTTTGACCCTTTTTCGCCTGGATATATTCAATACCCGTCAACATTTACGAATGGCACCTTCCTTGCAAAACTTTATAATGACAGTGGCACGCTACGTTTGGTATATGCAAGAGGTTTCATAGGAGGACTTATTACAGGCAAAGCCCTTGCCCAACAAAACGATAAAGTAGTGTTTGCCGGAGGCTTTTATAGTACGGTTGACTTTGATCCCACCCTTTCCGGAATAGACAACCGCACATCTGTCAATGCAGCCGATGGCTTTGTGTATCTTCAAAAGCCTTTGGCACGCTATGATTTTGTTGTAAATGATGGCGTATCCGGAAACCCGGTCAGTGGGGCGCAGGTAATCATAGAAACCGAAACGATGCCCACCGATGCCGGCGGTACAGCCACTTTCCCTTTGCCTGCAGGGTTGTTCAATTATACGGTTACAGGACCTGCACCTTATATAGACTTCTTTAATACGCTTACGACGAGCGTCCCCTCCAATCAAATTACCTATGAGCCGGTGACCTTATGTCCGCTCGAGACCCCCACATTTGATGTATACATTGTCAACCCTGCAACGGCAGCGGAAGTCAATATTTACACGGCGACTCCACTCTGTGATTATGTCGCCACGGAGTATGTGGTAGAGATAAGCGAAACGCCCGGTTTTGAATCTCCACAAGCTATTACAGCACCTAACGATCCGCTTAATGACCCCACAACCGTGTCGCTTACTGCCTTCTCTTTGTTGCCCGAAACACAGTATTACGTTCGGGTGAAAGCCAAGAATGCAGCGGCAAATGTAGAAACCCCTTATGCATCGCCTAAAGCGTTTGTATATACCGAACAACCGACGGGCGTTGAGCGTGCCCATTGGGCGCATGTTTTTCCCGTGCCTGCCATGGAGCGCCTGTATATAGAGCTGCTACGTCCGGCACAGCAGCTGCGCGTCTATGATATAACCGGCAGAGAGTGGGCAAGCCGTAAGTCATGGAGCACAACGCCGCTAACAATAGATATGCAGCCATGGCCGCAAGGTGTCTATTTTGTAGAGGTGATTTTTGAAGACCTGCCCCCCCTTGTACAAAAGGTGGTGAAGTGGTAAGCGGCAGGTGGAAACCATTCGCAAAGCGAACTCTTTACCACTACGGTTTTGTTTTTAGCCTGAACCTTTATTAAATGCACAATCATGGGATTTTTTGAAAAAATCTTTGGCAGCGAAAGCGCAAACAAAGAAGGGCAGACTCGCCCGGCATGGCAACAGTTCCCCAATGAGGAAGCCTTGGTGCATGCCATAGAACAAACATCATTCGAAAAGCCGGTGCTTATCTTTAAACACAGCACCCGCTGTTCCATCAGTGCCACTGCCTTGAATCGTCTGGAGCGCACATGGAACGAAACCTTTCAGCAGGCTTTACATCCTTATTTGGTGCGTGTCATAGAAGAACGCCCTTTGTCCAACGCCATTGCCCGCTTGTCGGGAGTGGAGCACCAATCGCCGCAGCTGTTGATATTTAAAGATGGCAAGTGCGTGTATCATAGCTCTCATTTGGCTATTGATGTTGAAAACATAAAGCCTTATTTATAATCCTTTTTGCCCGGAATGATAAACGAAGCGCACAGCAACCACCAGAGTGCCCAATAGATTAGCCTGTAACGACTCAGGGCTGAAATATTGGGCGCTGCTATTCCCAACAACACGGCATTGCCTGCAATAAACAGCAGCAAGAGCCACCAATAGGCAGGAAGGGCAGAAAACAAGCGCTTTCTTTTTTTCAATAAAAAAAACATGGCAGCGACGGGCAACAAACATTCTGTTCCCAAAACGAGTCCTGCCCACAGCGTACCATCCCATGGGAAGGGGCGAAACAAGGCATTGAACAATGCCGGAAGCACGCTTTGAATCAACGAGCCGGGATGGCCGTCGAAAGGCAGCGGGTACACATTGGCCGGGTTGCTCAACCGCACAATGTCGCGATGGTTTTGCCACAGGGCTGCCATGAAAGCATGCAGCGAGAGGTTGGGATGAATAAAAGGCAGCAGATACACAAAAACGGCCGGTATGACCACGGCAAGAATAAGCAGAGCCGTTTTGGGCAAACGGCGGCAGCACAATACGAAGCATGCCGCCACCAAGGGGGCCAGTGTGGCAAAGTAGTAGTACTTTGTTTTCCAAAGCAAAAACAACACAAAGCCCGTGCCCAAAAAGTGAACGAATGCCAAACGCCTGCGATGGCAATAGTGTAGCAAGCAAGCATAGACATAATAAATCGCCGGAATCACAAGACTTTCTTTTAAGGGCGGTGTTGTCCATATGGCCATGGAAGGCAGCAAAAACAAAGCAATAAAGGCAGGCAGTGCCAAATGAGGGTAATAGCATTTGATGCTTGTAAAACAACGGTAAAGCAAAACATTGCCAATGCCCACCACCACAGCCACAAACAGCGGCTCTATGCCCCCGGAGAGTAACCACAGCGGCAGCAGACATAATACGAAGGCATAGGCCCGGGGTTGGGTGTATAGCCACAATTGAATACTGACGGCTTGTGGTAAGGGGGCAAAAGACAGTAAATCCTGCCATGGCAGAAGCCCCGTTTGCAAGGCGCTTTGCAGTACTTGTAAATCGTGGAGGTAGGCCAAAATATCGCCTTCTTGCAGCTGCTTGTAGTAGGCAATCACTGCCATGGCTACGGCATAACGCCAGCCCCAACTCAGGATGAAGAGCGTGCGCTCTTGCGCAACAAATGGTTTCCAATGACGCATGAAAGGCATTCTTTTTTTAAGCAGGCTTGCTTATACTGCCCAATGAGCGCTTGCGAGTCGTAAGCACTTTGAGGCTCTACGAATCCTGCCCACAGGCGGGTGATGCGGTTATGCTCGGGCGGCAGCGCCTGCAACAATTCCATTGCGCTTTGAATATACGATTTCTTGCCGCTATGCAAGCCATAAGCCACACGATAAGGCACCACGGCGTTGATCAACAGGGTGTAAATCATTTGTTTGCCCATGCCGCTTGGTGTGGGGCGTGCCCCTTTCTTTCCGAAGCGGTAACGCCATTGCCAATAGTCGCTTACCGGCAGCGAGGCAAATGTTTTTTGAAGCGTTTCCGCCGGGCTTTCAAGCAACAGATTATGCAGTAAATCTTGTTGAACAAGCAAAGCAGCCCATTGTGCCAGCCGGAAGGTAGGGAAGCTGCCGGGGCGCATGCGCAAGAACTTCCACTCTGTTGCCGGTAGCGCTTTCAAAGAGAACTTATGCTTATAGAAAGCATACTCTTGCGCCAGTTGTTGGCAGTAATCATCGAGTGGGGGCGTGGGGAGCAAACCACTTTGTCCAAACAGCATGGCTTCTATGGCTATGGAGTTGTTTCGGTGTTTGCGCAGTACTTTAAGTGGGGTTTGACGGCTAAGCTTCAAAAAGGCGGTGGCATTTTGGGCAAGCCCCCAAGCATAGGCAAGCGCCCGGTAGGCGGTTTCTTCCCATAATGTGCAGCTTTCATACTCTTGCAGTATGCGTTGTGCCTTTTCTTCCATGCGTCGCATCACGGCTTTTTCGAGCATGTCTATCTTATGCAGCGGCAATACTGCTTGCCACTGCGGGGCACACAGTGGGCGCCGGTGAATGGGCGACAGCACCAGCTGCCGGTAAGTATTGAGCACCTGCGGATTTACATAATGGCGCAACTCCAACACCGGGATGCCTTCGGTATGGGGGGCGTCCATGTCGTGCTGCCACACCACATGAAGCACTACCTGCCGGTAATGGGCCTGCCGGTCGTGTTTATGTTTAAACCAGTCAGAGCTGCGGAGGTGTATTTCTACATCACCTTGCAGGCTTTGGTTGCCTATCTGCAGCTGCGCTTGGCTGAAATCAGCGCCTTGGTGGGTGTTGTGCGTGCCGGGGTGTACAATCATCAAAGGGCGGCCGTCCACCAAAAACAAGCCGGGGGTGCGAAAATAACGATAATGCCAGATGTGATGTAGCAGCGCTTCTTGCATGGCATTTTATGGTGAAAAATATTTTTTGTTGCACTTTTTCAACTATTTTTGTGCCAAGCCTTAGTGAATGTATCAAAACTCAACCAAAATATCAAGACTATGAGTCAAAACTATGACGTGATTGTAATAGGGAGTGGTCCCGGTGGTTATGTAGCAGCCATCCGTGCAGCTCAGTTAAATATGAAAGTAGCTGTGGTGGAAGCCGCCGAATTGGGAGGCATCTGCCTGAATTGGGGTTGTATTCCCACCAAGGCGCTGCTTAAAAGTGCCCAGGTATTCGAATACATTCAACATGCCGAAGACTATGGCATCAAAGTAAGCTCGGCAAAGCACGACTTTGAAGCCATGATTAAGCGCAGCCGTGAAGTAGCCAACGGCATGAGCAAGGGCATTCAGTTCTTGTTCAGAAAAAATAAAATCGACCTGATTCAAGGATGGGGCAAGCTCACCAAAGACCGCAAGGTGGAAGTAACCGACAAGGAAGGGAAAAAGAAAGTATATGAAGCCAAGCATGTCATCATAGCCACCGGCGGGCGTGCCCGTGAACTGCCTCATATCAAGATAGACAACGAAAAGGTCATTGGCTACCGCAAGGCAATGACGCTTGAAAAGCAGCCCAAGAAAATGGTGATTATGGGCTCGGGCGCCATCGGCGTGGAGTTTGCCTACTTCTATCATTCCATTGGCACGGAAGTAACCATCGTGGAATACCTGCCGCGCATCGTGCCCAACGAAGACGAGGAAGTGTCGAAGCAGTTGGAAAAGATATACAAGAAGAAAGGTATTAAGATTTACACTTCTTCGGAAGTAACGGCCGTCGATACCAAAGGCAAAGGCTGCAAAGTGACCGTAAAAACGCCCAACGGCGAAGAGGTGCTTGAGTGCGACGTGCTTCTGTCGGCAGTGGGCGTGGTTGCCAACATCGAAAACATAGGCTTGGAAGAAGCCGGCGTGAAAGTAGAAAAGGGCAAAATTGCCGTAGATGAGTTTTACCGCACCAATGTGCCCGGTGTGTATGCCATCGGCGATGTGACGCCCGGTCCTGCTTTGGCACACGTGGCTTCTGCCGAGGGCATCATATGCGTGGAAAAAATTGCCGGCTTGAATCCGCATCCGCTCAACTACGGCAACATTCCGGGCTGTACTTATTGCCAGCCCGAGATTGCCTCGGTAGGTATGACCGAACAGCAGGCACGCGAAGCCGGTTATGAAATCAAAGTAGGCAAGTTCCCCTATACGGCTTCGGGCAAAGCCAGTGCTGCCGGTGCCAAAGACGGTTTTGTGAAGGTCATCTTCGATGCCAAATACGGCGAATGGCTGGGGGCACACATGATTGGTGCCAACGTTACCGAAATGATAGCCGAAGTGGTGGTTGCCCGCAATCTGGAGACCACCGGACACGAAATCATCAAATCGGTGCATCCGCATCCCACCATGTCGGAAGCCATCATGGAAGCCGTAGCCGCTGCCTATGGCGAGGTGATTCACCTGTAAGCAGCCCACAATACAAGCCCTCTAAGCCCTTGTGCACTTCCACAAGGGCTTTTTTTATCACGCCCCTTGTGTCTCTATCCTGCCTGCCGGCACAGTGTGGTGCTTATTTTTGCTCACTCCATGCAGCCTGGCATTCCAAACGGAGCAAAGCGTAATCTGTCATTTCGAACGGAGCGCAGTATAGCCTTGTCATTTCGAACCTCACGCAGTGAGGTGAGAAATCTCAAGCTCACCAAGCCACAAACAGCAACAGAGATTTCCCGCTTGCGCTTGAAATGACAAAGAGGGGCGCTCGAAATGACAAGAGGGGAAAGTGCTCGAAAACAAGGGAGATGCACTCAATAACAAATCAGAGGAAGCAACTACACAAACACAGTCTGCCATCCCGAATGAAGCGCAGCCTGTCATTTCGAACGGGCGTAAGCGAGTGAGAAATCTCAATCTCAAACCCACCAAGCCACAAGCAGCAAAGGCAGAAGAGGCAAACATCTGTCTTTTTTTAGCTTAGCCTTTCATCTGTCTTTCCGGATGAAGTGCAGGTGTAACAGTAAATCCCGTTACTTCTAAGTGAGACAGAGAAATAGCATATACTTTTTTACGCTTTTTGTTGTAAATAAAACCTATTTTTGAGAGCATTAACCAAAGATAAATGGAAAATGTGTTAACAAACGCGACAATACAAGTTTATCCCAACCCAACGCAAGGGAGAGTAACCATTGATTTGGGAGGATTTTACAAAAATGTAAGTGTAGTTTTGAGAAATGTAGTAGGACAAGAAGTGATGAGAGAGAATTATCAAAAGGCCAATCGCATTGATTTAGAGGTTAAAGGAGAAACAGGGGTTTATTTATTAGAGTTGATGTTGGATAATAAGAGAACTATTTTCAAAGTGATGAAGCAATAATAAGCCCGGATGTTCATAAATAAAAAAGGCAGCCCTTTGTGGCTGCCTTTTTTTATCTCTTTTTTTGCATTTCATCCCTAAATTTTGTATTTTATCCCAGAATTTTGCATTTTATCCCAGAATTTTGAAAATAATAAATATTTTTTTTTTGCAGTTGAAAAAAAACTATTAAAACGCATAACCATGAAAAAGAAAAAAATACTTTTAGGTTTAATAGCGCTATGTATAAATGGGGTAGTGTTCTCCCAAAATCCTGTACAAAAAGGGTCAGACATAGACGGCGAAGCGGCAGGTGATAATTCAGGCTATTCTGTGAGCATGCCGGATGCCAATACCGTAGCCATTGGAGCA
>NZ_AUGC01000004.1 GCF_000426825.1 Thermonema rossianum DSM 10300
TTCGGGCGGGGCATATTCCGGCGTGACTGCCATGGAAGGGAAGTGTCCTTCCTTTGTGTGTATTTGTATGCTGTCGAGGTCTGCAATGGAAATGAGACCGTTGGGCAATACAAAGATATTGACGGGTTTGAGGTCGCCGATGACATATCCTTTTTGATGCAAGGCATGCACGGCCGCACAGATATTGAATGCTGTGCGCAGGCGGTAGTATGCCACCATGGGGTGGGAGAAGTAAAACTTTCTCCACGCATGCTCCTGAAATTCGGGATAGTGTTCGAAGTCTTGTGAACAGAGGTATTCGAGCTCGACGCCTTCGGCTTTGGGCATGAGGAATCCGGTGAATTGTCCCTGTTCGTTGAAGAGCAGGTCCATGGGCCATGCAAGGAAGGTGTGCCCGTCCTGTTCGATGATTTCGGGCGGGTTTTGTATCATATAGCGCAGCTTGGCTTCTTTTTGCGCTGCTTTTTCGGGCGAGAAAAACACTTTGGCAACCAAGGAGGTGCGGGTGGGGTGGTTGTTTACTTCATAAACGATTCCTTCACCGCCGCTGCCCAGCATTTCGCCCAATTGGACGGGCGTTCCGTTGGAGGTAAACAGTTGCATGGGTTGGCTTATTTTTTTGCGATTAAGATGAGCGTTTTATCGTCAGTTTCTTCTGCGAAAACAGGGTCCTGGGCAAGATATTCTTCCAAAAACCGGTTAATGGAAGACGTATCCATGCCTTGGGCATACATACGGTGCAGGGCATCGATCATTGGGTCGAGAAAGCCGGCAAAGGGGGTGTTCTTGTTTTGGTAGGCGCCTTTTTCCGGGTTGAATATGGTCGTTTCATAACATACGTTTTCGCATCCGTCTGACATCAATACCACGGCATCTACGGGTTCGTCTATTACCCGGCTTTCTATGTATTGGTCAGGGGCGTTGCCTTCCCAAATAGGCGAAGTAATGAAGATGGTTTCATTGGCATATTCGCCTTTGTAGGGTTGTATCATACTTTTCCACACGCCCCCGGTGGTTCTGTAGCCGGCCCGGCCGTCGCCAATATGAGAACACAATAAATAATGGGGGGTTGCAATGGCCACAATGGCAGTGGCTGCCATGGCTTGTGGTGCCACACGCGCTTCTTTGGCAGCCGCTTCTATTGTCTGTCGTACTCCACGAAAGGCCTGTTTGGCTACTTCATGCCAGGCCGCAGACGCAGGGGGCGTATGGCTGTTGTGCCATCCTTTTTCCTTCAATAAACGGGAAAAATGCTTATAGGCAGCTTCTACCACGATGCCGGCACCGAGGTGGGACAAGGGCGATGAGCCGGCTCCATCAGATACCACACACAGCAGAGCGTCTGTGTCTTTTATGAGTTTGCATAAGTGAGCATCTTGACAAGGCAGGTTATGAGCTGCATGTGAGCTGCCCTCAACAGAAGCGTGCGCAGTGAGCCACATAAGTGCGTAATTTTTTTGTTGATTCCTTTTTCCGTTTTGTGCGTTGTCCTATGTGCCATTCCACACCTTTATCCATCGATGAGTCTTTGGGTGAGAGATGGCAGACTGGGAGCTACTTCCCAAGAAACGGTAGGGGGCGGCTGAAAATCTTCCACTTTTGACGACTTGCTCACGATGGTCATGGTAGCACTCAGCCATTGAAAAAACTCATTGTATTTGAGCCCGTCCAGCGTTTTGGGTGGCATTGACGGGTGACATAATGTGCTAAGTACCCTATGATTGTAATTTTCCGAGCCCACTGCCCAAAAGGTGAATTTTTGTCTTTTTTTACTGCTTCGATAAAGACGTTTATCCCTTCGTTGAGTGCCTGGGGCACCTTTCATTGAGCCCGATACGTCCAGACAAAGCACACACAGGCATTTTTGTTCGTTGTTGCGGGGAACCTCTACAGTGGTTTTTTGGAATAGATTGTCTTCCATTCTCTTTTTCGATATTGAAGGAAATACAGCTTGAATATATTCACTGTGAAATGTATGTGGCAAAAGCATCAGTTCTTAACGGCTTTGCTTTCGGCCGCTGCCGCTTGCTTGAGCTATATTCTATTCATTGGTTTCATCGAAGGGCTTTTGAGTGGGCTCTGCGCTCAGGTCGCTTAACTCCCATGAAGTAATGGGTGGGGGCAAAAAGCGTTTCTCCGGTGACGACTTGCTCACGATGGTCATGGTAGCACTCAGCCATTGGAAAAACTCTTTGTACTTGAGCCCGTCCAGTGCTTTGGGCGGCATGTGCGGGTGGCATATGTAATTAAGCACCTTGTAGTTACAGCCTTGTGCACCCACTGCCCAGAAGGTGAATTTTTTTTGATCTACACCTTCCTTGATTTCTTGTGCCAAACCATGAATGTCTTGCCCTATGTCGGGTTCGCCGTCGGTCATCAGAATCACGAAGGGGCGATAGTAGTTCAAGCCATGCTTTTTGTAGTATTGTTTACGCTCTTCTATGATGCGCAAGGCGGTGCGTACGCCATCGACCAGCCGGGTAGTGCCGGCTGCCTGGAGCGTTGGCATATCAAAGAAATCGATAAGTTCGGGGTATTGCCTTATTTCAATGATGTTGTCAAAAGTAACGATGGCTATTTCGAGGCGCTTGCGTGCCACCGGGTCTTTTTTGACAGCCCTGCTGAACTCCTGCAGCCCCTCATTGAGGGCTTCAATGCGCTTGCCTTTCATTGATCCCGATACGTCCAAACAAAGCACACAAAGACATCTTTGCTCCGAATTCCGGGGTGTTTCTACGATCGTCTTCTTGAATAAATTTTCTTCCATCACAGCTTTCTTTTATGTGTTTCGACTGCTTAAGGCTAAAATAAAAACTTCTGAAAAAAACTGCTGTTTACGCATGACAGACAAGAAGCATGCCATAGAGAGGGGCAAGAAGGCAAGTCAAAAAAAGCAGGCATCTCTTTGGGGTGGCTTTGTGAAATTTAGCGAAATAAGCTAACTTTTGTTTAGTTTATCAAAAACAACATTCGTATGATACGTAGAAAAGCAACTGCACAATGGCAAGGCAGCGGAAAAGCGGGTAAGGGGACCTTAACCACCCAAAGCCACGTGTTGCAAGAAACGCCTTATTCGTTTCATTCCCGCTTCGAGGAAGGCGAAGGCACCAATCCCGAAGAGCTGATTGCCGCAGCACACGCCGGTTGTTTTGCCATGAAGCTGGCATTTAACTTACAGGAAGCCGGTTTTGAAGCCGAACAATTGGAGGTATCCTGCACCATAGAAATGAAAGATGGCACCATAGAAGCCTCGCACCTGAAGATGCAAGCCAAGGTGCCGGGCATCGATGCCGGTCGCTTTGAAGCACTGGCAAACGACGCAAAAGAGAACTGCCCTATTTCCCGTTTGTTGAACGCCACGGTATCGCTGGAGTACAGCTTGCAGCAAGCTTAAAAAATGCCGGAAAGAAGCACAGCCTCTCATCTCGAACGAGCGCAGTGAGGTGAGAAATCTCAATCTCATCAAACCAAGTTTATCTTTTGTCATGTCGAAGGCAGTGAGACCTTTCTTCAAACCAAACTTCTCCTTTGAGGCAAGAGATTTCTCGCTTGCGCTCGAAATGACAAAAGGGGACTCGAAAGAACAAAAAGAGAGACCCGAAAGAACGAAAAGAGGGATGCCGGGAGTGTAAAAAGGGACTCGAAATAACCAAGAGAGGGTATTTGAATGTAAGAAAAAGGGGAGGCACAAGATGGCAAAAAAACATAGTGGAGACATGCCCGGGAAGACAAGATAAAAAAACAAGAGGGCAAAGCAGATGCCCCCTTGTATGCGGAAACTGTTCGACTATGCCCCCGGTAGCATTTATTCCGACCTTTTCAAAATAGCGGCTACGAGCAAGCCAATGATTCCCAAAATGAAAATGTTACCTAAGAAACCGAAGACAGCCGAATAACCGGGCGTCATGAACCGCTTGGCAGTCTCTATGGCTTCATCCGGGGTTCCTTTCTCTTCCATTCGCAAGACAGCTTGCTCTATCGTTGCTTCGTAAAACTCAGGGTTGAGGAAAGAGAAATACACATAAGTGAAAATAGAAGCGATGACTGCCGTAAGCAAGGCTACCATGATACAAACGAGGTAGGCTTGCCCGAAAGAGGCAGAGCCTTCATTTGCCCGCCGGTAAGCAAATATACCCAACGCCATGAAGATGACGGGGACGGCTACGCCCAGAATGCCCACCAAAGTGTTTTCGTGTACGCCCAGGGTCATGGCTGCCAGGCTGTAAATGACGGAAGCCAGCCCTGCGTAGGCACCATATTGGGCACCTACAATAGCCGGTGAGACGCTGCTTGTGTTTTGTTTTTCGTCCATAAGGAAACAATAGTTTGGTTATACCTGCTTCTAAAATACAGAAAAAAGGCTGCTTATTCCAAGAGGATAACTTTCCGGCGGTTGTCTATTTCTATTTTGCCGAAGCGTTGCAAGGCAGACTGCCCCAGCAGCAAAGGAGCGTCAAGGTTTTCGATGACCAGGGCTTCCACGTCGTGGAGGGTGCGGTTGCCGATGCTTACCTGCCGCAGACGCACCACATGAGCTTCGGAGATGCGCCCGGTGGCATCTTGGAACTGCCTTTTTTCCAAAAAATCTTCCTTGCGCAGGGTGCCTTGGCGTTGCAAAACCAGTGCCTCGGCAGCAGAGATACACAGGTTGCTGGCGCCGGTGTCGAACACAAAGCGTAGCTTCAATCCATTGACCGTCACCCATATGTATTGCACCCCGTGCTCTTCTTCAATGGGCAGTATTACCGGGGCGGTGGTGTCGGGGCTTACGCTTACCTCTTCGCTATAGTCCTTGTTTTCTTGTATTGGGCTTGTGGGAGATGCCTTACGTTCCGGCTTGTATGTTGTCTGCGGCTGTTCTTGGGCGGTTCTGGGTTTGCGCTTGCCCGAGCGCCGGGCATCGTTGCAGCCCGTTAGGCAAAGCAGCATCAGGCAAAAGCTGGTGATGACAAGCAGCTTAGTTTTCATCGGCAAAGTATTCAACTTTTGGCAGTATGTGAATCAATATACGTTGATTGCGTTTTTCTTGGGCAGGCGGAAAACGCCCGATGCCACCGGTGCCGGAACCTGCAATTTGCACCTCACATATCTTTTCATCGAATTTGATGCCGTGGCGTTTCCAGAAGCGGTAGATGGCAAGGGCGCGCTGGTAGCTGAGTTCATAGTTGTATTCATAGCCGTCTTTTGATGCCATCCCTTCAATGATGACGACATAGCGTATGTCTTTGTCGCGGTATAAGTCCTGAAGTCGTGAAATCAGCTTTTCTATTTCGCGCCCCACCTGAAGCAAATAACCGTAGTACTGGGGGCGTATATCGTATTTTTTGGTTTCAAACTCTATGTTTTTTTTCAAAGAAAAGCGTTTGTAGCGTGGGTCATATTCAAAATACTTGTCGGGCAGCTCTTTGAGTGCCTGTTCTATTTTTTTGATGCTTTCTACTTGCCGTTGCGTGACCTCCAGCTGCTCTTTGAGCCGGTTGATTGCCTCGGGGTTGTAGGTAGAATACGCCCATACGAACAGCACCAGCATGATGAAAAAAAGTGTAATCATCAAGTCGGTAAAGCTGGGCCAATACATCCCTTCTTCGTTGTCGAATAGGCTCATGACTGCGGCTTCTTTTATTTAAACCATCCTTTGAAGTAGTTGCGCACTTTTTGTAGCCACGAGGCAGCAGGGGACATGCCCTTTTCTTCTGCTCCTGCCATTTCCTCTTCCCCTTGCGAAGAGGGGGGTAGATACTCTTGCCCCGTCTGTCCGTTGTTGACTTGGGAGGTGTTGCTTGGCTGTGCTTGCTTATTTTCGCGTGTTTTTGCCTGATTGTTTACTACCAGTTTGCCCTCTTCAATGAGGGTTTTCATCTGCGCCAGCTTGTCTGTTATTTGTTTGATGGCTTCGTTGAATTGCTCTTGTTGCCGGCTGATGCGTCCGGTTTGTTCTTCTATCTGTTCTATGCGCTGTGGCACCCCCTCTTTCAGGCGATTGAGTTTTTCGATTTCTTCTTCGAGGAGGTTTTTCTCTCTTTTGAAATATTCGAATGCCTCTTGTAAGTCTTTCAGCATGGCTTGATGCTGCTGCTGTATGCTCTCTTTGAGCGCCTCTTGGTTTTTGCGGTTTTGCTCAACTGCATCCTGTACAGGCGGTATTTGTCCGTGCAGATGCTCTACAAGTGAGGTAATTAGCTTGGATATATGCTCTTGCAGGTTTTCATAGCTTTGGCTGAGGGCATTCATGGATTGTTCGTAGTTCTTAGAGATTGTTTCCAGATGGTTCTTATGGGAAGCATTGAGGTTGTTGACAAAGGTTTCTTGTGTTGCTTGATTTTCTTGCAGCACTCTTTTTATATCGCTCACGTATTGCCGGTTGGCTTGCTCCACGGCTTGGGCGTATTGCTCCATCTGCTTGAAGTGCTTGCTCAGGAACTCAAGCAAGGCTTGGCTCTCATTGAGGCGCAGCTCGAGGTTACGGGCTATCTTGTCGATGTTGTCGATGCGTTGCAGGGCAGCATGCAGCGCGACGGTTGTTTTTTCGTTGCTTTGAGTCATTTTGTCAAGAGACTTGATGAAATGACCGAGCGACTCGAAGTTTTCTGCCAGTAGCCTGCTTCGGGCAAGGATTTCTTTCGTTTCGGCAGCCAAGTAGCTCATTTGCTGCAGGTTGTCTTTGTTGAGGATTTGGCTTACTGCCTTGAGCAGCTTTTCGTTTCTGTCGAAGATGTAATCCAGCCGGCGGGTGTTTTCCGTAAACCGCTCGTTGAATTGCATCAGATGGTGATGCATCTGCTCTATGAGACGGCTCAAGCCGCTATCTACCTTGGGCAACACTTGCACCTGAATGAAGGCAAAGAGCGCGTTTTTGCGTTTTTCGGCTTGTTGGGCAGCCACCCGGTAATACACGTTGGCGGCTACGGTCAGCAACACCCCCGCGGCGCTTGCTATCATGGCAGAAGCAATGCTGCCTAAGAAGGAGTTGATGTCCCAGTCGGCTGCTGATTGACTACCACTCAATTCAATGACCCCCACAATGATGCTGATGATGGTGCCCAACAGACCGAGCAGGATGGGCACCGGAATAAGTTGCCGGATGCCTTTCTGCCACGTTTCTATGGGGCGCTCGATGATGTCTTTCATGATGCCGAAATCGATGGCTACATGATAGTTTCTTGCCAGGTAGGCGTTCAAGTTTTGCAAAATAACTTGAAAGGGAACAGTGGGCTTTTGCACACTCAGTACCCTTATGGTGATGGCATCCTCGTCCGGCGTGGTATATACCTCCGGCTTTTTCAGAATATTATGGAGGGCGCCGTCGTCATTCAGGTCTGCCAGAGACACATAAAGCATCAAAAAGCTTAATTCGGTTTCTTCCGGCAGGCTGCTGCGAAGGGTGCTTATCTGCCGGTATAAAATGAAAGCACAGTATAATTGTAGTATACATATGATTGAAATGATAATCCAAGGTATCATTGGCTATAAAGTTATGTTGTTTGTTGTGAGTTACACATATTGAATGACCATCTTTTCGGTGACTACCCATTTGCCTTGTTCAAGGCGGGCACGCCCGGGGCGAATCACCTCCAGCCGCTTGCCGTGGAGCCAGTCGTTGCCTTCGGCTATGACAGAAACCGGATGCAATACTTCTTTGCGGAATTGCATGGCCAGCTCATAGGCAGCGGGGCTTTCTACCAGCCGGAAATCGGCCTCCTGCTCATTGTAGCGGTTCAATACGAAGATGCTGCGCCCTTCTTTGTATTGTGAAGAGGCTTTCTCTGCCAAAAAGTAGCCTTGCGGATTGGGCACTTCGAAGTAATAGGTTTGGGGTTCGAAGGAAGGGGGAGGAGTTGTTGCTTTCGGGGCTTTTTCCTCGGGGGCCGCCGTTTTGCTTTTGTTGTTGGCATTGCGCAGTTCTATGAGCTCATTGCGCAGTTTTTCCACTTCCTCCTTCAGGTGTTTCAACTCACTTGTTGCCATGGACATTTTTGAAGTGGTGGAAGATGAGCCGGAGGCAACATGGCGCTGCTTTCTTTTCTTGTTCCTTTGCAGAAGCAGCCATCCCAGCAGCAGTGTATTGAGCAAGGTCAGTGCCCAGAGCAAATAGTGTGGGCGGTCGTCCCCCGCTTGGCTGATGACAGGAGACTGCACTTTCACAGGCGCCTCTTCCTCAGCGGCGGTCGGCTCCCGGTATTGGGCTTCTTGTGGTGGCTCGTCTGCATTTGCCTCCTCTTCGGGCGCTTGCGACAAGGCTGCCTCTTGAAAAAGCCGCGAGATGTAGGCTTCTATGTCGGCTTGGGTTTGTTTGAACAGTTCCTTTTGGGACGAGTACTTGCCATCGGGACTCAGCCGGTCCCCGGCAAACTCTTTGAGCTGCCCCGAGCGGAAAAAGCCTTCCCGGAAGAAGCGGAGCAGGCTCGCCTCATTGAGCGGGCGGTATTGAGGCGGGAGCTCCAAGTCGCGAATCTGCTGCACCAGCCGGGCGTTGTCTATAGCTCTTTTGGATTCCAGCGTGGCAATTAGTCTCTCAAAGGTTGGCGGTTTGTTACAGTCGCCACAAACCTTGTTCACGCTTGCTTTGGTTACGTAGGAGGCAGAGCCGTGTTGAACAGAAAGTTGCGTGAGCTTGCAGGCAGCATAGCGCTTAAACTGATTGAAAACCAGCGCCTCTCTGTCGTCGGATTGAGCGCCGGCAAAGAATGCCGGCAGGGTCAAGAAACATATATACAAGAAGATACGCATAGTCTTTCGTCGTTTTACTTTTGATTAGATTGTGCTACATCTCTTGTCCAGTCTGCATACAAAGCTTCGCGCAGCTTAAGAATTACCGGCACAAAGAAGGGGTCGTTTTCAAAGTGGCTGTCATTGGAGATATACTCGCTGCTTTGGTCGTGGTCTTCGATGGCGTTGCTGATGGCATCGGTGGTAAGGGGCTTTTCCAGCAGCTCAAAGAAGCCTTTCAGCGCTTCTGCATGCACATCGAATTGTTTGGTGAGATTGAGCGTTTGGTTGATAGCCATGAAGCACTCATTGAAATCCTGAAATTCCTGTAGAACCCTTCCGGCTACTTCGGGCGATTTGACTTCTTCATAGGTGAACTCTTGTTTGACTTTGTTCAGCAGCAGCTGCGTGTAGCTCACCATAAGCTCTTCATCTTGTTGTGGGTCAAAGGCAATGTTTTTTGTCATAAGCACCCCTTTGGCAGAAAGCTCTTTGGCTACACTTTCTTCAAACTTCAGGTTGAGTGCATTCACTTCCTCTCCATAGGCACGGCGCACCAAGTCCAAGGTGAATTTGTGGATGGCAGAGCCTTCGCTCCACTTGCTCGAAATCATGGAGATAACCCGTGCACCATTGCCACTGAAGGTGAAGGTATATGGCACACCCAGTCCTTTTTGCTTTGCCAGCTTGGTAGCATAGTAAACCAAAGCGGCATAGAAGTAGAGGAATACAATCTTCATGCGCTTATGGTTTTGCAGGCGCCAGGTGTAAGAGTAAACGGAGCGATCAACTTGTTGAAGGCCGGGGTGGTCCTCCAAACTGAAAAGAATCATGTTTTTAAGCCAGAAGTCCTCGCTGCCCAGCTTCATGATATCGCTAATATCGGAGTTGCTTTCCCGCAGCACGTCTCTCAGTTTATTGATGATTTCGTCATACACCTCGCTAAACCATTGAGGCGTGGCACGTGGCTTGTATTCGTTGCCAAAGAGCACGTTGCCGGCGTAGCGCACCGAGCTGATGAGTTGGGCGGTGCTGTCGCCTTGATAGAATATCAAGTCGGAGGTGCCGCCCCCTATGTCAATCGATACGGCGAGGTTGCTTCTGCCGCCTACGTCAGGATATTTTTGACGGTAGTAATAGAAAGGTGCTACGGACTCAAGCACCGGCTTGGGCTCGCAGTCTTTGCTGATATATTCTTGACAGAGTTCCTTCCATATATTTTCGAAGCTTTCACGGCGCCCCTGCGACATACTGCTGGGGAACAACCAGGTGATGCGCGTCATCTTCAGATTGCCGTCATTCAGAAGCACTTTGTTGCGTATGAGCAGCATCACTTCCGACAAGAATCGCTTGATATCCGAGGTGTCTTTGCCGCCGGTCCATTTCAAGTTTTTTACCGCCGTAACGCCCAGCCCCTCGAGCGATTTTCTGCCAAAAGCAAAGCCGATGGCGCTATTGACAAGCGGCTTGGTGTCTTGGTAAGTACTTTGGATGTCTTTCAGCAGGATGGTGGGTTGCGGGAAATGATACAGCGTGCCGGGAGCAATTTCCTGCGGTACAAACAACTGCTCTATGCGCCCGGGCAGCACCAAGCTCTCAATGCTTCCTTGCGTTTGGTCGAAGCGCAGTAGCGAAACCGTCTGGCGGTCGTGTTCCTCGAGGATGTCGAAAGGCTTCGGATCACCGGAATTATCTATGGTGTATTCTATGTGGGTATTGTTGGTGCCGAAGTCAATACAGAAGTGAAATTCGCGGCTGCGGTGTTTGCTTATATCTTTCCATTTGGGAATTGCCACGCCCCGGTTGCCTTGCCGGTCTTCTATTTCCAGATAGTCGAAGCTCTCACTTAACCAATAGTGCTTGATATCATAAAGTTTATCAGCACGCTGCACTTCGATGGCATCGCCTTTTTGGGGCAGCGAGTCCGCATCCGGTGCTACTTTGTAGAAGTGAAGCTTCACTTCGTTTTCTTTTTTCATATTGACCATCTGCAAAGCATAGAAAGGCCGGATGCCTGCCTCTTCGAAGCGTATGGGGGGCAGCATGGCAATGTTCGCTTCGAATGTCCGTATGTAAAAATCATCGCTTAAGTCAGCACTTATGGGCGGATTATAGCGTCGTTCGAATTGAATAAAGCCTTGCGCAATGGGTATGCTCAAAGTTACTTTTACGGCTAAGCCTACGTATTCGGCTTTTATGGAAGGCGTGCCGGGGTCAGGGCTCAATAAATCTTCTACGGTAAAGAAGCGGAAGAATTCCTTCTTCAAAGGATACAGATAGGTTTTTTCCTCCTCTTCTTGCTTTAAGCTGAAAGCGTGGAATGCCTCCTTGTTGAGGGCTGCGGGCAGCTCTATGAGAGAAGGAGCCAGGAAATCATCGTCTGTGACGAAGGGGTATTGGATGTTGAGCTCGGGCAGCGTGCGCTTGTCTATCTCTTCGGATATGTATTGGCGCACTATGATGCGTTTGTCCCACATTTTGCCCTCAATGTAAATAACATCCCCCTCATAGCCTTCTTTCAAAACCAGTGGTTTTTTGGATACGCGTTTCCTTATACCGCTGAGCAGGAACCCACTTTTTTGCACTTTTTCGTTACCTCGGTGCGGGTCTTCCGTACGCAGTGCCACCTTGCACATTTCCAGCACACCGTTGCCCAAGTCCAAGGCAGGATATTTCTCTATGTCTTTTTCGGACAGGCTTTCCAGCCCTTGCACAAAGTCGCGCCTTTCCTTACGCAGTTGTTCTATCTCACGCTCAATATACCTGTGAAGTGCCGGGAAGTAGGTGCGGAAATATTTGTCTGTACTGAGCAAATACATGTAGGTGATGAAATCGTCTTGTCGATTCCGAAGCGGTACAATCTTTTGAAAGGCAGTATGCTGGTCGAGCGCAAGCGGGGGCAGGTCGTCCACATCGCCGGCTACGGCAAAGAGCGTGAGGGGGGAGGTGGCACCTATAATTTTGCCGCTGTATTTGATAAGGTGAATGGCATTCCACAGTCCGGTGTGGTAATCTTCTTGGTCTTGCTTTAAAAATATGTTCAATACCTTGCCCAAAGCGCGATGCCCTTCATGAGCGGAAGATACGAGTGTTTCGAGCGATTCGGTTTTCTTCCAGCTGACAATGCGCAGGTCGCTTTGTGTTTGGTGCAGACGCTTGTATTTGAAAAAGATTTCCGCGATGTCCAAGGTATAGGATACCAAGCGGGCGTCTTCCAGTCCGCCCTGTCCTGTGTTTATATTTTCGAAAGCTTGATATACTAAATCAAAGCGTGCCAGAGGCGAAGGGATGGCGGTGGATTTCACTTGAACGGCACCGCCCTCAGGGTCCTTGATGTTGAGTATGTCTTTGTCGCTGTATGGGTCAATATCGAACCAATGCTCGTCTTTCTTGCCTGAATAACCAAATACTGCCATAGTTTTAATGTTTTGAGTAGTTTGTAATTAAGAAATAGACTACTTATAGTATTCTTCAATAAAAGCGCGGGTGGCGTCGTGGAACAGACGCAGCACCTTCTGATTCACATTTTTGTAGGTGGCTCCTTTGGATATTTTGTTGAGCTTGTCGTCCAAGTCGGTGTAAGTGACGTCTCCTTTGGCCAGCCCCAGCATTTTCTTTTTGCTGCCATGAAAACCGCTGATGAAGCTTGCCAACGAGGCGTCTTTCGAGAGGTTGAAAGGCGCAAAGGCACGGTCGTTACGTGCCATCTCTTCGAGCCACTCTTCGAAGCCGCCCAAGAAGCGCGCCAGGTAATTGCGGTAAAATTCCGTATTGAGCCATGACTTCTCTACCTTGGGGTCGGTAGTGCTCCATGCCTGTACTTCCAGTGTTTCGGGGGCACGTTCCTTCCAGTAGCGGTGCATGAGATAGAAACTGCTCAGGGGTAGCTTGATTTTATCTTGGGTTATTTTTCCCAATTTGGTGAAATCTATCGTGCGGCTGTCTTCCATGATGCCGAATTCGCGGTGATAGCGGTCTTCCAAGGATAAATTCCCGGCTTCCATGAAATCGAGCACTGCCAGCGCCCCGATGAGTTCTGCAAAGTGGGCATCGTTTTTTTGTCCGCCTTCGCCGGGGTCGTTTTTGTAGGCTTTGCCTTTGTAGTTATTTTCGGCAAGATAGTAGAAGGCGTTAATTTCCTCACGCAGGTGTTTTTGGTAGTAGCTCAGTGCCGCGCGGGTTTTGATATAGAACTCAGAGGTTTGAATGGGGCTGTTGCTGCTGTTTTCCAAGTTGAAGTAGGGCATCACCACCAAGGTGCCTATTTTGGCATTGCTCAGGTGCCCCTTATTGGACAGGTTGGTGTCTTTGGCGCCCCGGATCAGACGTACCAAGCTGGGCAGCCCGGCAGCTCCGGTGCCGCCAAAAATAGAACCGATGATAAAGATGCGGTCTTGTTCGTTGAACTGGTTGGCAAAGGCTTGAATTTCTTCGAGCTCTTCGAGCAGACTCATCATCACCACACTGCCTATGTTGGGATTGCCCACGAAGCCAATTTCCATGTCGATGTCGAGCATGGGTATTTCGTTGCCGTATTTGTCGACAGAAGAACCTGAGAACAGGAATTCTGCCAGGGCACGGCTATCTTCATCCATTAAAGACAGTTCTATGAAATCGCGGAATTTCTTGGCACTGACTTCCTGCAGGCTGCTTGCAAAATCTTTGGTGCCGTCCAATGCTTTGACGGGTATGCCAAAAAAACCGTTGTCATTGCCTGTTTCTTGAGTGATTTGCCTGTATAGTTTCAAATATTGCAGGGTGCGCTGCAGGTCTTTATTATGCTTGTGAGGATCCAAAAGCACAGGAATAATGGTGTATTCGTCTTCTGTTTGAGGCTTCACACCGGCAGCCATGAGCATGGTCAAGGCTTTGATTACTCGTGCGCCTGTGCCTCCGATACCGAATAAATACAGTTTCTTTTGCATGACGGATTATGGGTTTAGCTGAAGTGTGTTTTTGTTTACCAAGGACGTAATGGAGTTGTGTTGCGGCAGTTGGTGCTGAAATAGCGGAAAAGGAAGCTGAGGGCTATTGTCAGTATCAAAGTCAACAGGGCTTGTGTGAGCCCCACACTGATGACATCGCCATTGGTAATGACCAGCTCGGGGCAATAGTTGCCTTCTTGTGTAGCAGAGGTGGCAATCCCGTAGCCTACGATGAAGTTAAGAAGGGTAGCGCCGCCGATAAACATCCACAGGTGCCAAGCCCGCACCAAGCGGGGCGAATCAATAAGTTTGTAGTATAGCAGCAAGGTGAAAATGACAATGCCTGCTAATGCCCAGAAAAGCCAGCCGTAGTAGAAGGTGCCCATGTAATCGGTGCAAGTGATATCCCAGCCACGCAGGTGCTCGCCCATATCGCGGGAGTAGGTGGAAAAGGTCTCGTAAATCCAAGCTATCCAGTCCATAGTTTATGCTATTTTTGTAGTTTAATGTTGATATTTATAAAAGCAGCTTCATTCTCTTTTTGCGGTGGATAGAAAGCTTCATACACGCCACTGAACAGATGGTAAAACCCAAAAGTCTTTTTTTGCTCTTCGGGGTCATTGGCTATGTCCCGGTCGTCGGTGCTGCCGGCTTCCTTGACCCATTCCGGAAATTGAGGAACAAAAGCTATGTGCAGCTGCTCTTCGGCGAGGGTGCCGGTCGTTAGCGTGAATCGATGAGTAAATGCCTGCTGCGCGTTCTTTTCTTGTGGGGTGAGCGGGCGTATGCTCAGTTTATAGTTGGGGTTGCTGATGCGCCAAGCAGATGGGTTGGTAAGGCTCGCCTCGTCAAAGGGCAAGCCCGACAAATCGACGTTCATATGGAATGTAAAACGTTTTTTTTCGGGGTCTTCTTTTGCATTCAGCAGTTGCCCCGTGCTTAAGCCTGCCAGGTCAAAGCTTCCTTCACGAGGGTTGGTCAGCAGCTTAAAAGGGAGGTCTTTTTTGCCGGCGGGCAGCAACACATATTTATGCAGATAGCCTCCTTTGATATTTTCCACTATTTTTTCCTGAAGAATGCGCTGTATTTGCTCGTCGGTGCCTATAATCCAGATGTAGTAGGGGCGGGTGCCTTCAAACAAGACTGGCGGAGGGACTACCCGGTAGTAATAGCCCTTGAAGTTGGATTCCATGTGAAGAACAATGACGCCCAAATCCTGCTTTTTGAGTTGCTCGCTGAACAAGATGCGCATGCCGATGCTTTGGTTGGTCAAATAATCTTGGGGTGATGAATTAGACTTTGGGCCCGGCGAAAACACAAAATCCGAAACCAACACGGTGGCATTTCTTTCATTCACCTGCTTGAGCAGATACTCTACTACTTCTTTTAAGTCGGATACACTGCGGTTGCCGCCCCGTAAGCGAAACACATCCGGCTCCAGTTTTTGAATAAAATCCTCAATATCTTCGGGAAGGGCATTGAGTTTCTTGTAGGGTACGGTTTGGTTGATGTAATAGAGATTAAGGCTGTCACAAAAATCGGCAATCTTGAAGTCTGCCAACAGGTTATAGACGGCCGATTCGAATTGCGTAACGCCGTTTACGTAGCCGTCCATGCTGGCTGAGTTTTCTATAAAGGCATGTACATTGAACTTGCCGGCTTTTTGGGGAGTACTTGGAGTCCACAGGTTATTTACCGTGAGGTCGTTGCTGCGGCTTTCAAGGTATTTTTTTACGTATTGGTACAGCTTGTCCGGGTCAATGTTACCTTCTGCATTTTTGAAAGCAGGAATATCGAGTTTTTCAGCTTCTTTTAGAATCTTTTTGAAGTCGTCTTCCGAAAATTCTTTATCCCTGACAAGCCGCTCAATTCTTGCATTCAGGTGCTCGATGGGATTGCTTCCACAAGCGACGATTTGTAATAGCAGCACGCATAAAAGTATGGGTAAGCCTTTCTTATGGTATATCATATTCTTTATTTTTTAAATCACGGCTATGAATATAGCAAATAAAGTTTTGAGATGGGGTAGTTTTGTAATCATTTTAAACTACTCTTAAGAAAGCGCTCATCACTGTCTGTCTGTTTGTCTATTGTTTGGCTTGTGGGGTATCCGGCTCTATGTAATAGCACGAGCGGATGGTGGTTTTGCGTTTGGTGCCTCTGCCAAGCTTACCGCCGATGCCTGCTTTTTCAAGTACCACCCGCAGCAAGAAAGCAGTTTTTATAGCTCCGTTAAACCCTACATTGGCAGGTATCTGGAGTGCCTGCCGGATGAAATTATCCGTTTCGGGTGTTTCCGGATAGTAAATTTTCTCCAGGTGTATGACTTTTCCTTCGGCATATACCTTTGCGGATATGCCTGCGCGCCGGAGAGCCTCGGCAATCTTAGGCACAAGTTTTTCGGGGTCTTCAATGCGTTTTGTCATGGGTGTTATTATTTTAGGCAAGTCATTTGTATAAATATATTGGAATTTTATTAAGCAAAGCAAGATAAAAGCAAAAAGATAGCAGATAACATTTTTACAAGCTTGCAACTGCGGTCAAAAAAAAGACAACCTTCCAAGAAGGCTGTCTGGCATTACAGGTAATAAAGGTTCTTTTTTTCTTAGTGAATCCCTTTCATGGCTTTGTTGAGCAACGGAGAAAGCAGAATCAGCACAATGCCACTGCCCAGCATCCAGTAAGTAATGAAGGGGTATAGCTCAAGCATGAAGCCTTGGGTTTCGGCTTGGTGGGCATTGAATTCTTCCAAGAAAGTCTCCAGCATGCCTGCCAGGTAGTTGCCGGCAGCGAAGCTCGCCATCCACAAGCCCATGACCACGCTCACCAGCTTGCGGGGGGCCAGCTTGGTAATCATCGAAAGCCCAATGGGCGAAAGCATCAGCTCACCCAGCGTAAGAATGACATACACGGCTACCAGCCACAGCGGCGACACTTTGCCGTGTTCTGCCAAGGCATCGGCTTGGGTCATGATGGCAAAGGCAAGTCCTCCCAGCAGCAGCCCTAAGGCAAATTTAATAGGGGTGCGGGGGTTGAGTTTGCGTTGGTCCAGCTTCAACCACATGACCGAAAAGAGCGGAGCGAATATCAAAATGGCCAGCGGGTTGATGTTTTGGAACCACGTAGTGGGCACTTCCCAGTTCAATGCTTCTATGAAACGGTTGGTTTTTTCCTCAGCAAAAAGGTTGAAAGTGCCACCTGCCTGCTCAAAGCCTGCCCAGAAGGCTACATTGAAGAATGCCAGCACCAATATAACGCCCATGCGGCTCCACTCGGTTGCCCCTTTGGTATTGCTCACAATGACCCAAAGAAGTCCCAAGATGAGGACGGCAAAGCCTGCTTTTACAATCACATCGGTGGTGGTATCGGGCAGTTGCCGCCACCCCCAGATGATGCCGCCGGTGAGTAAAATAAGCACGACCGCCAAAACAACCAGCTCTGCCCAGTCTTTGTTGGTCAGACGGGTTTGCCCTAACTTGGCATGCGGCGGCAAACCATACCCATTCAGCGATGTTTCTTTGGCAAAGAGAATCAACATGCTGATGAGCATGCCCACGCCGGCAGAGAAGAAACCCCAGCCCCAATGCACTTGTTCGCCCAAGGCACCTGCCAAGAAGGGACCTAAAATAGCCCCCAAGTTGATGCCCATGTAAAAAATATTGAAAGCTGAATCTTTGCGCGGGTCGTTGTCGTCATACAGGTCGCCCACAATAGTGGAGATATTGGGCTTAAAGAAGCCGTTGCCGAAGATTAAACAGCCCAAGCCATAAGAAAAAATAAAGAAGCGCAAATCGGGGTCCAAGCTGTGTGCCATGAAAGCAGAGGCAGCCAGCAAAAACTGACCGGCAGCCATCATCACAGCCCCCGTATATACAGCTTTTCTCTTGCCCAAAAAACGGTCGGCAGCCCATCCGCCAATGATGGGGGTCAAATATACCAAGCCTGTGAAGATGGCATAGATAGCCAAGGCTTCCTTGCGACCCATGCCAAAGCCGAAGTTATCGAGATTGGCTACCAAGTAGAGTACCAGTAGGGCACGCATGCCGTAATAAGAAAAGCGCTCCCACATTTCAGTGGTGAAGAGCACATATAATCCCGAAGGGTGTGTTGTTTTTTTCGTAGAAATACCCATCTGCAATATTTTTTGGTTTACACTAAACTGCGCAATAATAATAAAAAGCTTTCAAAGAAATGACGGAATAATGCAAGTTCCACTTCTGTTTGAAAAAAATAAATATAAAAAAACACCCTCTAAGCCGGTGCATTTTCCCGTCTTTACCGCAAACACAAATAAAAAAGCGGCTCTCTCAAAAGAGAGCCGCCCCGGGAAAGTAGAAAGAAGGTTTTAATTATTAATAGTGCCCCGTTTTGTCTTTCACTACCTTGGCTATGGAGCGCACTTTTACAAACAGCAGGATTGCCGCCAGCATAGCCCCCGCAAAGTTGATATAGAACGGAAGGGCGAGGTTGCTGCTTTCTGCCCCTACATGACCCACCACGCCACTCAGCTTGTTGCCTATGGCAGTAGCCAAAAACCATCCGCCCATCATGACGGCGGTCAGGCGCTGCGGGCTTAGCTTAGACACCAGCGACAGCCCCATGGGGCTCAGGAACAGTTCACCCACCGTAATGACGGCATAGGTGCCCACCAGCCACCAAGCACTCACTTTTACGGCGCCGTTTTGGCTTGCAAATACGGCTGCTACCATCACCAAAGTAGAAAGCCCGGTGATAAACAAGCCCCAAGCTATCTTGGCAGGCGTTGAAAGGATGACACCCCGTGCCTGAAGGAAGTTGAAGAAGGCAATGACCAAAGGTGTGAATATGATGATAAAGAATGGGTTGAGCGACTGAAACAGCTCCGTAGAGATTACATAAATAGAGCTGCCGGGGGCGGGCCATTCTTGCGGCGGCATGTTTTTGAAATAATAAGGCAAGTCCTCCTGCATGCTTTGGGCAATGGCCGCGGCATCCGGCGCTTCCGGTATTTTTATGTTTTCGGGCATCTTTATTTCTTCCAAGAAACCGAAGGGTTTTAGCGTTGCCTGCATCTCACTGCTCACGCTGCGGTCGGTATAGCTTTTGGCCCACTCGGTCAATACATTCCCGTTTTGGTGGAAAATCATCCAGAAAATAATGACCACAAAGAAAATATAGAGTAGCGCACCTATTGCCCCTTTGTCAGAAGCAGAGGCTTTGACATACAGCGACACATAAAAGATAACAATGGGCAGGCAGGCAAAAAGAAAGATGTCGTTGGTGGTAGAACCCAGGAAGTTGTCTACCCCCACGAGGCGCGGCAGAAAATAACCCAAAGCACCGGCAAGCAGGGCAGGCACAAAAATATAACCGAAAATCTGCTCCAAAGGCATGTCTTCGGCTTGTGTGGGTTGTATTACGTCTGCTTCTTTTATATGTTTTTGACCTGCAATGAATATAATCAAACCAAGCAACATGCCTGCGCCGGCGGCAGCAAAGGCATACCCCCAGCCGTAGTTGTTGCGCATATAGGCAGCCACAAAGTTGCAGACAAACGCCCCGATATTGATACCCATGTAAAAGATATTGTAGCCTTTATCTTTCAAAGAGGCATTTTGAGGGGTGTTGTACAGGTTTCCCAGCAAGGTGGAAATATTGGGTTTGAAGAAACCGTTGCCCAAAATAACCAGCAGCAGGGCGGTGTAAAAAGGTATGACGCCGGGAAGCGACAAGGTCAGATAGCCACCGGCCATGAGCAAGCCGCCTGCAATGATGGTGGAGCGGTAGCCGAAGATACGGTCGGCAAGCAAGCCTCCCAAGAAGGGCGTCAGGTAAACCAAGGCGATGTAGGTGCCATAAATATCATTGGCAAAAGCTTCATTGAAAGCCAGCCCCGATTCTTTATCGGTCATATACAAGTAAAGAATGCCCAGCATGAGATAGTAACCGAAGCGCTCCCACATTTCGGTGAAAAAGAGCACATAGAGCCCCTTCGGGTGCTTGGCAGAAGTAGAATTGTTCATATGCAATATATTTTTGTTTTTACTATAATCTGCACAATGATAATGAAAAGGATTTAAAAAATTAAAAATAAAAGTGTGGCAAATGGGGCAGTGTTGTTATAAAAAAAATGCCCGGGCATGCTGTTTGAAACGAGCGCCCGGGCATCCGGTTGAACTGAAATAAAAGCTTAAAAAACAGATACTTTGATATAACGGCGGGGGTTGTTACGCAAATCGATAAGCAGCTTGTCCAGGTCGGCAGACAGTTCCACCAGATTTTGATAAAGCGCCTTGTCATGCAGCAAAGCCCCCATGCTTCCCGAAGGGTCATTGGCTTGCTCGAGCACCTGCTGCAGGGCGGCCAAGCTTTGGCGGGTTTGTTCGATGGTTTGTTGCAGAGGCAAATGCTGCAGGCTGTCGGCTACGGCATCCAGCTTTTGCATGGTCTGCGGCAACTGGGCAGTAGCTTGGTTCAGGTTGCCACTCATTTGCTCCACTTGCTGCAAAGTGCTGTGCAACACAGGGCGGTTTTCATGCAACATGGCCTGCAATTCTGCGGCACTTGCCGACAGGTGCTGCAGGGTTCGTTTCGAAATGTCACCGACGCCTTCAAAATCTATCAGCAGACTATTGATAAGCGTAAGCGTGCTGTCCAGCTTTTCAATGATGGGCTTGGTTTGCTTCTCAATGGCAGTGAACATACCATCTTCTCTGCTGCTGCGCAGGGTGTCGCCGTCTTGGTGTATTTCCTGCGACCGGCTCAGGAGCAGCTCTATCTGCATACCACCCAGCAGTCCGTTTTCGCGCAGCAGTGCCACACTGCCCTTGGGTATTTCTATGTCGCCATCTACTTCCACTTCCACGAGCACCTGCGATTTGTCTTGGTTGAGCCGCATTTTGGTTACCATGCCTATGGTGACACCGTGAATGGTGACGGGGTTAGATACCATCAAACCGTTGGTGTTGTCGTAGGGAATGTAGTAGGTATTGTTGCTGCTAAAAAAACCGCGTCCTTTTAAAAAGTTAAATCCAAAGTAGAGCATGCTCAAAGAAATGATGGCCAGCAGTCCTACTTTGGCTTCTTTCGATAGTTTCAGCTTCATAGTTTTTGATGTTGTTTAAAGGTGCAAGCTAAGAATTTATAGTGATTCAAGTTCTTTTTTGTAGTCCCGGAAAGCCCGGAAAATAGCCGAAGCAATCAGGGTTTGCCCCCATGAGTCATTCAAAAACTTCTCTTCTTCGGGGTTCGACAAATAGCCGATTTCTATAAGTACACTGGGCATGGCACTGCGATGCAGCACCACAAAGCCCGCCTGTTTGATGCCCCGGCTGGGGCGTTTGGCCCGCTCACGGAATTGGTAGTCGAGCAGCTGGGCAAAACGCAAGCTGTTTTCGAGGTAGGCGGTCGAGTAAATAGACATCATAATGTGGGATTGGGGCGAGTTGGGGTCAAAGCCTTCATACACTTCTTCATAGCCTTCTTCCAAATAGATTACGGCGTTTTCGCGCTTGGCTACCGCCAGGTTTTCTTCGGTTTTGTGCACCCCCATCACATACACCTCGGTGCCACTTACTTCGGCACGCTTGGCAGGCGAGGCGTCAATGGCATTGCAGTGGATGGAAATGAACAGGTCGGCTTTGTTTTCATTGGCTATCGAGGCGCGTTTATGCAACTCCACGAACTCATCTTTCGTGCGTGTATAGATGACTTTCACGTCGGGCAAATGTTCCCGGATGGTTTCGCCCAGTTTTAAAGCTACAGCTAAGGTGATGTCCTTTTCTTTTGTAAATTTGCCCGAGGTGCCCGGGTCATGCCCGCCGTGGCCGGCATCAATCACAACGGTTTTGAGCTTATATTGAACGAATTTATGGGTATTGAGTGCACTGATTGGCGCACAAACCAGGAACAAAGAGACTATTGCCATAAAAGAAACGACGCGCTTCCACATATGTTTAAAGATTCGGTTAAAGTTCACTTTTACAAATTTGCGCATTTTTTGCTAAAAGCTCAATACAGTCTTTTGCTGCTGTGTGTGAGCTTGACCGTTCAGGCACAACAAACCGACAGCCTGCGCACCACGCCGCCCGATACTTTGCAGCATACGCCCAAAGCAAAGAGCGATATTCAAGATATCATCACATTTAGTGCCAAAGATTCGGCCATATTTGAAATGGATGCCCGCCGCGGGTGGCTCTACCGCGAAGCACAGATAGACTATGGCAACAGCCGCTTGCAGGCGGCCGTCATACGCATTGACCTGGAGCGTAATATCGTACAGGCACGCCCGCTGCCCGACAGCACCGGCAGACCGGAAGGGCGCCCCGTCTTTACCGAAGGTAGCGAACAGTTCGTGGCCGACTCTATGGATTACAATTTGAAAAGCAAGCGGGGCATCATCTTTAATATTGTTTCGGAGCAGTCGGAGGGCTTTGTGGGCGGTGCTAAGGTAAAGCGAAGCCCCGAAAATGAATTTTATATTGCCGGGGGCTACTACACCACTTGCAACTTGGCGCATCCTCACTACCGTATCAAGGCAAGCAAAATCAAGCTGACGAAAAACCAAAACGTCATTTGTGGTCCTTTTCATATGGAGCTTGCCGATATTCCCACACCTTTGGGCTTTGCATTTGGCATTTTTCCCAAGCCACGACAAAAAAAATCGGGCATCATTGTGCCGGTATATGGCGAATCGCAGCAGAACGGCTTCTTCTTGCGTAATGGTGGCTACTATTGGGCCATTAGTGACTACATGGATTTGAAGCTTCTGGGAGAAGTATATACCTACGGCAACTGGGGCATACAGGCGGTAAGCAACTTTAAAAGGCGCTATCAATACTCGGGCAACCTGTCGGTGTCTTACAATGTGCGCTACGATGAAAATACCGAAAGTATTTTGCGCAGCGAAACCAAGCTGTTTTGGGTCAATGGCTCTTTTACACCTGAAAGCCGTGGCGACGGGCGCTTTGCAGCTTCCTTGAATTTTGGTAGCTCGCAATTCAACCGGCGGGTATCGTTCGACCTGGCCAATCAGCTGACCAATACCTTTCAGTCGAATGTATCGTATTCGCGCCGTTTCCGGGGAACGCCTTTTACCCTGACACTCAGCGCACGGCACAACCAGGAAAACAATACAGGGGTTGTCAATCTCAACTTGCCCACCTTTACCTTAGGCATGACCCCGCTGTATCCTTTTAAAAGCAAGACAGGCAACAACCGGGGCTTCTTCTCTCAATTGAATGTGGCTTATACTTTGAATGGCTCGTTTGATATTACCAACCGTGTTACTTCCCCTTCTTACAATTTTAAAGTAGCCAACATCGGTGAAAGCATTGACTCTGTGTATGCTTTCCGCCCCGAAAACTTCGACCTTTTTGTAGAACGGGGCAAAATGAACCTGCAACATAGTATTCCTGTCAGCTTGCCGTTCAAAGTATTGAAATATCTGAACGCGAGCGTAGGGTTCAATTTTTCGCAGCGCTTCTACAGGGAAAAGTACCGCTACACTTGGCTCGACAGTGAACAAGCCGTGCAAATCGATACGCTCAAAGAGTGGGGCAGCAGTTATCAGTATTCCCTTTCTTCGGGGCTTTCCACCAATATTTACGGTACCTTTTATCCAAAGCGTGGACGCTTTTCGGCTATCCGGCACCTCGTACAGCCTACCATTGGCTTTGGGTATGCCCCCGATTTTTCGGGCGAAAATTATGGCTTTTATCAGCGTACCCAAACGGGTATTGATGGCAACGGCAATCCTGTGTACCAAGATTTGCCCACTTTTTCAGGCGTGAGTGCCCCGGGCGCCTCGGCCAGCATCTCGTTTGGAGTGCGCAATACCTTGGAAGCTAAATTACGTCCTAAGTCCGACACTGCCGCAGCAAAAAAAGCAGAGAAGGTGAAGTTGTTGGATGAGCTTTCGGTAACTGGCAGTTATAATTTGCTGGCAGACACAACCAAAGGGCAGTATCCGCTTTCTGACCTGTTGTTCCGGGCACGTACGCGTGTGGGTGGTTTGTTTGACCTGAACTTGAGTGCCACCTTGGCGCCCTATGCCTTCCGCGATACTTTGATTGGTGAACAGGTGTCACGCATCAAGTCTTATACTTATGCATGGGATGCCGGGCAAGGCATCGGGCGGTTTACCAACTTCGATATGTCGGTGAGTGCTTCGCTCAATCCCGATGTGTTGCGCGGCAAGCGTGGCACCACTACCGCGACCCCGGAACCCGTGCCGGGTAGCCTGCGTAACCCCACCACGGCCATCACGGACCCCCTGCAGGCGCCCGAAACTTCTTATGAAGCCTATTATCAAGCCAGCCCCGACCAATACGTGGACTTCGACATTCCTTGGAATCTGCGTTTCAATTATAAGTTTACCTACAACTTTTTAAGCACGCAGCGCCCGGTCACCCAAAGCCTTTCTTTTTCGGGCGACATGAGCCTGACGCCCAAATGGCGCATTGGCTTTAGCTCGGGTTTTGACTTCACACAAGGAAGATTGAGCACCACCAGCCTCGACTTTTACCGTGACCTGCATTGCTGGGAGATGCTCTTTAACTGGCGCCCCTTTGGGCAGTTTCAGTCCTATTCTTTTACCATCCGGGTGAAAGCTTCCACTTTGCGTGACCTGCGCCTCGAGCGCAAGCGCACATGGTACGACAACCAGTAATCATTCTTCTTATGAAACCTTTTTCTTCACATTGGCAAGTAGCCCAAAACGTATCGCTCAAGGCATGGAATACCTTGGGCTTAGAGGCCGTGGCTCGCTATTATTATGCGGCAACTACCGAAGCGGCTGCCATGGCTGTCATGAAAGAAGCACGCGCCGCCGGCTTGCCTGTGTTGGTGCTGGGAGGTGGAAGCAACCTTCTCTTTGCAGCTGATTGGGAAGGGCTCGTGCTGCATATGCGCACCGGAGGCAGATGGGTGGTGGCAGAAACGGAAGACGAGGTGTTGATAGAGGCGGCTGCCGGTGAAAATTGGCATGCCTTGGTGATGTGGACCGTAGCGCAAGGGTGGGGCGGCATAGAGAACTTGGCGCTGATTCCCGGCACGGCAGGTGCCGCACCTATTCAAAACATTGGTGCTTATGGGGTAGAGCTCAAAGATGTCTTGGACGAAGTGCGTGTTTGGATTGCCGGAAAGGGGGTGGTGCCGCTCAAAAACGAAGATTGTGCTTTTGATTATCGTGATAGTATCTTCAAACAGATGCCCCGTGGCGACTTCTTGGTGTTGGCTATTCGCTTGCGTTTAAAAAAGCAAGCTGTGCCTAATCTTTCTTATTATGCGCTAAAGCAATATTTCGAGGAGAAAGGCATCGCTTCGCCTTCTGTTGCCGAAGTAGCGCAGGCAGTCATAGACATACGCCGTTCCAAACTGCCCGATCCCGCACAGATTGGTAATGCCGGTAGTTTTTTCAAAAACCCGGTAGTAGAAAGGGCGCTTTTTGAGCGTCTGCGTGCGCAGTATCCTTCCATGCCTTTTTTCGAGGTGAATGAACGGCAGGTGAAAATACCGGCCGCTTGGTTGATTGAACAGTGTGGGTGGAAGGGCAAGCGGCGGGGCGCCGTGGGCGTACACGAGCGCCAGGCACTGGTGTTGGTACACTACGGTGGGGGCACGGGTGCCGAACTATGGCAGCTGGCAAAAGATATACAAAAAGATGTGGCTGCCCGCTTTGGCATCTGCTTGCAGCCCGAAGTGAATGTGTTGGGGGGAGGGTGAAAGTTATTTCTGTTTTTTTAAAAAAAACATAGAAAAGCTTGCGTTTTTTTTTTTTTTATTTCTTGACTTCGAAAATTTTCGATGCACCCGGGAGTCGAAGATTTTCGGTAGCGCTACGTATTTGTTGATTATGTGTAACCTAAAAATGTTGAGAATCATGTTGCTTCGAAAAGAATCCAGAATTTTGTTAGGCATATTGTTGTGCCTTATTGGCTACAGTTATGCAGATGCATGTTCTGCAACTGCTTCATGCGAGAATGGGGCTACCGTTTCTTGCAGTGCTAACGGAGGTGGTTGTACCGGTGTGGATGGTAGAGGGGTTGTTTGTGATGATGGTGAGTATGAGACTTATAAATTGTGTAGTGGCGGAACCGTCATCAAGCGCAAAGCAAAACCTGAAATTGAAGTAGCTATGTAGGACTTGATTCCCCCTTGGCAAGCTTTATTTACCGAGGGGGAATTCAAAAACATAATGAAACAGTTATGGATAAAAGACAATGCTTTTTTTGGTTATGTATTTTGCTGTTTTCACTTGTTGCTTGCCAAAGTAATGAGGACAATGGTAAAAACAGCGCAAAAGAGCTGCAGGTGATGAAACTTGCAGTTAATCGTGATTACATTGCGGCGCTAAGTGATACTATCTTTTTTGAAGGTCCGGTTTTTTTGTTTCCCGTCAGGGTTTCCAATGTGGAAGGTTTTGTTTTCTTGAATGCATCGAACCATTTGGCTTACCTTACCGATAGGCAGTTTCGTATCATTCAAAAAATAGCAGAAGAAGGGAAAGGGCCGGGTGAAGTGTCAAATCCCGTTTTGGCCTGGCAGTTGGGTGATTCCATTGGGGTTTATAGCCTTTCAAATAGTACTATTAATTACTACCAACTACCTGACTTCCGAAAGGGTATCAGCATAAAAGCAGAAGCAAATTCTTTTGGAGGCAGCATCACAAAAGAACCGGGTACTTCTTTTGCGTGGCTTACGTCGGCTTTTGACGTGCCGGGACAGATCAATAGAATGGACTTATGTTCGGGTAAGGTAGTGGCTCAAATTGACACGCTTTTACCTCATCTCCCTGAGAGCAGTGTTGCCCAAGCAAGGATGTTGCATTGCACTGAAGATGGCAAGGTGATAGCTATCGGCAAAGCGCAGCCTTTTATTGAAGTGTTTGATGCCAAAAGCGCTCGGTTACTTTACAGACACGATATAAGCAACTGGCCTTTTTTCAAAGAAGTGTGGAAAGACTTTGCTCCCATGATAAAGGAAATGGAACAAAATCCTTTTATTGGAGCTTCATACGTAAAGTACACTTATTTCGACGGACAGCGGCTATTTGTGCAGATACCTAATAAGCAAACAAAAGAAGCAGAAAAAGAAATTAAAGACGCTTATTATCTTGTGATAGACATGAGTGATATAAGTCAACCACGATTAGAGGGTTACATTCAGTGGGAACTTCCCATAGAAGAGGACCAAAAAGCCGGAGCACACATCTTAATGGTAGAACACAAAAAGAAAAAAGCGTATGTACAGGGGAATATCTCTCATTTTATTTACACTGTTGATTGGCCTTTTTAGTTGTACACTAAAACAAGAGGAAGGCAAAATTGCGAAGAAAACAGAAGAGGAGAGTTATCAAATACTTCGCAGCTCTGCGGAAGAAGCAAAAAGTAAATTGTTAAAGGTTGCCTTGGAAAGCTACACTTTCCAGGTAGATGCACCTTCTTTGTGGTTCGTATTTGAAAAAAACGATTGCGACGATTGCATTAATAAAGGCATTGATGCTTTCCTTCTTCTCCAAAAGCAAATGCCAAATGGAATAGTGCCGGTAGCCATAGGGCTTTCACTTGAAGAATCAGACTATAAGCATTATGCAGAGGTCCATGGATTATCACTCACTAATGATATAAATCCGCAAGACAAAGAAAAATTAGGTACACTAAGTACTCCCATGTTGCTATTGATAGACAAGAATGGAAAAGTGGTAGCATTTGAGAAAATTACCTTCGGAAAGCCCGTGCATACGCAAACACTTGTTTCTATTGCCGGAAACTTGCTTGGCGAATAATTCGCCGGCTTTCTGCTTCAATCAGTTGCCAAGCCTGCTGTACGTGCTGCTCTTGCACATAGGTTTGCCCACACACCAATCGAAGCACATATTGCCCGCGCAGCTTGGTGTGCGACAGGTACAGCTTGCCACCGGCATTCAGGCGTTGCAGGAGGGTCGCATTCAACTTATTGAGCATTTCCGGGTCATCTACGCCCTGCGGGTGGTAGCGGAAGCAAACGAGATTCAAAGGCACAGGTGCCATCAATTCAAATTCAGGGTGCCCTTCAATACATGTTTTGACCCACTGGGCAAACATAATATGCCGGCGTAGAATCTGCTGCAGCCCCTCGATGCCATAACTGCGCAGCACAAACCACAGCTTCAAGGCACGGAAGCGACGCCCCAAGGCAATGCCCCAGTCGCGGTAGTTGTTTACTTGTCCCTCCAGTCCCGTTTTTAAATACTCGGGCAGAATGGAAAAGGTGCGCAAAAGGGTCTCTTTGTCGCTTACGTAATATGCCGAGCAGTCGAAATTGGTAAGCATCCACTTGTGGGGGTTGAATACGTAGCTGTCGGCATGTTCGATACCCTCTATTATATGACGGCACTCGGGCAAGAGGCAGGCGGTACCCGCATAAGCGGCATCCACATGCAGCCATAAGCCGTATTCTTTGGCAATGGCAGCGATGGCAGGCAGCGGGTCTATGGCGGTAGAGCCGGTAGTGCCTATGTTGGCAACCACCATCATGGGGCGATACCCCCGGCGCAGGTCTTCCTCTATGGCTTGGCGCAGCGCTTCGGGGCGCAAAGCATAGCGCTCATCGGTATCTATGTACACCAAATTCTCTTTGCCCAGCCCCGCAATCTTTACGTCTTTTTCTATGGAAGAGTGGGTTTGTCCGGAGGCGTATATGCGCAGGCGGGCTTGTTCATATAAACCCGATTCGTTGCATTGAAAGCCGGTTGCCCGTTCGCGTGCGCTCAAGATGGCGCAAAGCGAGGCGGTAGATGCCGTATCTTGAATGACCCCATGCCAGTGGGAGGGAAGCCCGCAGGCATCGCGCAGCCATTGCATCATCCGCTCTTCGAGTTCGGTGGCAGCCGGTGAGGTTTCCCATACCATGCCTTGCACACCCAAAGTAGCCATCAACATTTCGGCAAGCACCGAAGGGGGGCTTGAGTTGGCAGGGAAGTAGGCAAAAAAGGAAGGGTGTTGCCAGTGGGTGATGCCGGGTAATATCTTATTCTCAAAGTCACGAAATATATCTTCAAAAGCTTCGCCCTTTTGTGGGGCTTGTGCAGGCAGTTGTGCAAGCAGGTCGCCGGGCTTGCTTTGAGACTTCACCGGGTATTGCTCTACCTGTTCGAGGTAGTCTGCCATCCAGTCAACCAGCCGGTGGGCGTGTTTACGAAACTCTTCTATCTTCATGGGGCTTTACTTTGCCGGTTTGGTTTGCCAAATTAGGGATTTTTACGATAAAAGTAGTGCCTTTGCCCAAGGTGGATTGCAATTCTATGCTTCCTTGCAGCTTATCGACGGCTTCTTTCACGATGTATAAGCCTAAGCCGGAGCCTTTGCTGTCGGTGGAGGCGCGGTAAAACATGCGGAATATCTTGTCTTGATGTTCGGGGGCTATGCCCAAGCCGTTGTCTTCGCACCGGATGACCGCTTCTTGCGCATCTGCTCTTACCAGCAGGCGCACATAGGGGTGCGGCTCGTAGGGGTTGTAATAGCTGAGGGCATTGGATATGAGGTTGTTTAAAATGATGTTTAAACGGCGGACGTCGCTATAGAAAGGGGCTTTTTCTTCTACCTCTATGATTTTTTCTATGTGTTGACTCTGCGGCAGATACCTCATGTCTTCAAAGACCTCTTCGATGAGCTGCCGGAAGTCCACAGGTGCGGGCTCTACCCGGGTGCGTGTATTCCGTGAGTACTGTATGATTTCTTTGACAAAGCGTTCGAGGCGTATGGTACTGCGTTCTATCATGTCCAAGTATTGATACACCTCGTTTTTGTCTTTCTCCAGACGTGCCACCTGCACGATGCCCTGAATGGACGCCAGTGGGGCTTTCAGGTCATGGGAAGCGCTATATACGAAACGGTCCAGCTCGGCATTGATTTTCTTGAGTTCTTCGTTCTGAACGATGAGCTTTTCCTGTATTTCCTTGAGCAGGCTGATGTCATGCATGGAACCGTCGAAGATAACCTGCCCGTCGGTATCGCGATGAAAAGAGGCATTGAGCAGTGCCCAGAAAGTGGAGCCGTCTTTGCGTTTGAAAAGCAGTTCGGCATTGGATACCCGCCCCGTATTGAGTATTTCCTTGATGACCTGCCGGGCAGCGCCGGGGTTGGCAAAAAACTCTTGTACTTTTCTTTCCCGGAGCGCTTCTACTGAATCAAAGCCCAGCAGTTGAGCCAGGGCTTGGTTGGCATACAAAATATCGCCTTCGAGGGTGGTACGGTAAATGCCTTCTTGCAGGTGTTCGTTGATGCTTTGCAGTAGCTCTTGGCGGTTTTTGTCTTCGGTAATGTCCCGGATGAATACGGCCACCCCCATGACTTTGCCTGCTTCGTTCAATAGTGGGTTGGCAGATACTTCTACCGATACTTTTTGGTTCCAGCTGAGACGCATCTCTACACGCAAGTGGTGCCCTTGCAGCACTGTTTCCATAAGTTGTTTGAAACGCTCACGCTCTTGACTTTGGGCAGGAAGTAATGCAAAGAAAGAATGCCCCACGGCAGGGGTTACGCCCAGTAATGCCTGCATACGCTCTTTATGGCGTTGGTTAAAGAGTAAATACCTGCCTTGGGTGTCCAGAACCATGAGACCGTCTTGGGTGCTCTCAATGATGGTTTGTAAGAGCCGCTCCGACTCTTTTATTGTGGTGATGTCTTTTGAAAAGACTACCACGCCGGTAACTTCCTTCCCTTCATATACCGGACGGAAGGTGATTTCGGTATATTGCCGGTTGTAAGACTCATATACCGTATGTGTTTGGCCTTGCAGGGCACGATCATAATAAGCTTTCCATTTTTCGCTTTCCTGCTTGTCGCGAGGAAGAGAAAGCAGCTCGATGCCCGGCACTACTTCCACGCCGTAGTAAGCAGATAGCGCCAAGCGAAAAGCTTCGTTGCATTCTATCAGGCGGTAGTGCCGGTCAACTACCCATACCGATATGTCTTGGGGGGTGTCCAAGATAGCACGCAAACGGCTGCTCTGCTTTTCTAATGCCTGCTCTTTTTCGAAAAGGCGTTGTTGCACACTTTGAAAGATAAGATGTGCTTTGACCATTTCTTCCATTGCCTTTTGTTTTTGCCTTTGCAGCAGCAGGGCAATCAGCCATAAAAGAAGACTACACACCAACGCCATCAAAGACAGCTCGGTATGAGGCGGAAAAACGGGTAGCAGCAATGTAAGCAGCAAAATAGCACCGGAAACAATAAGCACACCGGGATGCCACAATGTGTTGATAAGCACGGGGGCGTAAAGTGCAACACTCAAAATCATGAAGGCAGCCAAATGAAGCGTACCGTCAATATGGAAGGCAAACCAGCCGGCGAGCAGAATAAAACCGAGGTGTGCGCATGCATAACCTGCATATAACCGCCATGGAAAAGAGCGCCTGTAAGCAAGCCCAAAAAGTAAACTGCCAAACAGGGCTGCACCACCACTCCCATAAACTGCAATGGCAGTGAAGCCTTGCTCTATAAGAGAAAATCCTAAAATCAAGCCGATATAACAGGCAAATGTTATTTGTGCAAATCGTTTTAAAAGTGCTTGTCTGCGCTCTTCTATAGCTTTTCGGACACGCTCTTTTTGCTCTTTTATTTGTAGAGATAAGGCATATTTGTCATGTGCCATAAGTGAACGGGCGTTAGGTATGTCGCTTGATACCTAAAAGATACACTTTTTCATGATTCGTTCCATGAAGCTTGCTATCTTTGTGTGCGAGAAGTAGCCAAACTCATGCAGAAAAGTATTTTATTTTTCGTTTTCTCCTTTTTATTTATAGCTCCCCCGGGCTTTGTGCAGGCGCAGATATTGGACGACAGCACCAAGCAGGTGTATGGCACCTCCACCACCCGTTTTATTACCGAAAAAGATTGGTTGGGGGACTCTACCGCTTGGCGCTCGCTCGATACGACGGTGCGTGGCTTTCATCGTTACCACCCGGTGCGTCGTAGTCATTATTTACTGCAAGACTTGGGGCATAACTTAGGTACTGCCACGCAGCCTCTGTTTCCGCAACTGCCGGGTGCCATCGGGCGCCACTACGGGTGGGATGTGTATGCGCCTTATGTGGTGCAAGCCGAAGAGGTGAAGTATTTCGACACCAAATCGCCTTTTACGCACTTCTATTATGCTTTGGGGGGAAGAGGGCAGCAAATAGCCGAACTGGAATTTAGCCGTAATATTACGCCTTTGTGGAATTTTGGATTTCTTTACAGACGTACAAACACTTTCCGCCAGTTTGCGGCTACCGGCAACCGCAACGAAGATGCCATTCTTGAACAGTACAATTTTGTGCTTCACATGAGCCGCCGTTCAAAGAACGGGCGCTATCGCTTTTTGGCGCATTACGCACACTTCAATGCGCCGATGCAGGAGTACGGCGGCATTCTGATGGACGAAGACGACACCCCCGACAGCCTTTATCAGTATGCCGAAGAGGGGGCACAGCTGTTGGGGGCAAGCAGCTGGCAGACTCAAAACCGCTATTACCTTTACCATGACTACCGTCTCGATTCTTTGTTTCAACTCTATCATCGCGGGTTTTATTTGCGCCGCCGCGACCGCTACCACGATGACAAGGTACCGGACAACCCTCAGACCGGTTTTTATGGCACTTTGCCTTCGGATAAAATCTCGGATGATGTCATATACCGGGAGCTCTACAATGAAGCGGGCATCAAAGGGGCTGCGAAGGCATTCCGGTACCGTTTGTTCTACCGCAACCGGCTTTATGACTTGCGTTTTGGTTGGGACAACGACTCCACGCAGGGGAACCTGGTATTGAAGCCCCGCATGGAACACCACATAGGGGGGGCGCTGCGCCTGCGCAAAGAGCGCATGGATGTGTATGCCGAAGGGACTTACCGCCTGGGAAGCGATTACCTCCTGCGGGCGTCGTTGCGCCTGCCTTGGTTCGAAGCTTCGGCACAGAGCAGTTATGTGTCGCCCACCTGGCAACAGCAGTACTATTGGGGAAGCACCGGCTATTGGCACAATGACTTTTCGCCTGTGTTTGGCAACCGGCTGGAAGCAGGGATACCGGTACGACTGAAACGGCAGCGCTTGCATCCGTTCGTACGCCTGGTGCAGGCTTCTTCGTGGGTGTATTTCCAAAAAGACAGTGAAGGCAGGGTGCAGCCCCGCCAAACCGAAGCGTTGCAGGCTATGGGGCAGCTGGGTGTGAAAACCCACTGGCAATGGAAGTACCTCCATTGGCAAAACGAATTGTATCTGTCAAGGGACTTGGGCGAGCAGAGCGTGTGGCGTTTCCCGGAGGTCTTTTGGTTTACTTCGCTGTTTTATGAGCGCGACTTGTTTAAGGGCAACATGCAGTTGTGTGTTGGCGTGGACGGGCGCTATCAGAGTGCCTATGAAGCTTATGCTTACTCGCCGCTGCACAAGGTGTTTTATCTGGCCGATGAGTATGCGCTGCGCTCTTATTTTGTGGCCGACTTGTATGCCAACATCAAAGTGAAGCAACTGCGGGCGGCCATACAGTTTACGCATGTAAACCAAAATATGGCACCGCCGCCTTTCAATGGCTACCAAGTGACGCCCTACTATGCCGGCATGCGGCGTACGCTATCGCTGGTGCTCAGCTGGATGTTTTTTGAGTAGCCAAAACCGGGCAATACACAACAGACTTGCATAGAAACACAAAGAGGCTGCCCCGCAGGGCAACCTTCTTTTGTTTTTTGAGCGTGTAGCTTAAACACAGGTGGGTTTCATCTTTCTCAAGTTTTTTCTTTATTCGAACTCGAAAAGGTCGAAATCGGGCTTTGACGTGCTCTCGTATAGGTTTTTCAAGCCTGTCAAGCTCAATTCAACTTTGATTTTTTTTGTGTCATCACCAAAGCCGTGTTCATCCATCATGCTGGTTTTGCGCAATGATTCGAGTCCATGAAACAGCACTCCCGGATGGAAGAGGGTATGGGAAGGTAGGCGTAGTAAACGGCGAACGTCTATCTTGCCACTTTCGTATTTGATGTAATAACCTACCCATAGCTCCACTTGGGGGGCGTCTTTTCTAAGGTCGGTAAGAAACATTTCCCATTGCCGGCGGCTGAGCAGGAGGCTAAGAGCATTTTCTATACTTTGAGCTTTGCATTCAATTTTTTTGACACGCTCTCCGCTTGATCGGTCTATTACTTCTATGTCGTACGACATGCTGCTTTCCCAATGCTGATTGTTCCATTTTATTTCATAGCGGTCGCTGGGGTAGAGGTCGTACAACTTTTCTTTCACTTTTGCTTCGATAGCCTTGCCTGCTTTTTGCTTATCTTCGACAGAAACAGATGCCGGTGAGAAGGGAGGTGTGCTACTTGGTGTATAGCCCCGGTACTTATCAAAACTACTTACGAGCTCATCGGCGACCTCAGCATAACCCTCTTCTCTTAGTTTTCTTTGAAGCCAATAGATATCACTCTCTTTGCCTTTCGGGACGTAAACAAAAAGTTCATTGCCCTCCCGAGTCAGCAAGAGGTCATCTGTGGCTTCTTTTTCCCTGCCATAGAAGAAAGCTGACTTTCCGCCTTCGGAGGAGCGAAGGTAACGTACAATGGGAAAGGATCGGTTACGATAGGTGTAGATGGACCAAGTGGGTTTTTTAGGCTTGAAGTCTTCCTTGTACCAAGGTGCGTCCCACTCTTGGCTGTTTTTCTGTATCTTTTCATTGTTCCTGTGCTCTTTTATTTCAAACCCATGGGATGCATCGTCAATCTGCTGCATGTAAACATCACATATCGTTTGAATTAAATCAGCTTTTTCCTCGTCTTTAACAATTACTTCCTTCTCAATAATCCACCATAGGACGGCACTTAGGGCAGAGACAGGCAGCTTCGTTACAACAGACTTGAATTTTTGGATGTCCGCTTCCTTGTCTTTCAATGCCTCTCTTAGCTTAAATTCTTGGCTATTCGTTTTTTTAATGCCCAAGGCATATAGGAACTGTTTGCATTGAGCAAGTTCGCTACCGGAGGCGCCGGAAAGAAAATGTTGCTTGACAAAATCAGGAAGCATTTCTTCTTCGCAAATCAGGGAGGCTTGTTGTTCTTGTTCAATCAAAAACAGACTTGAGGGGGTAAAACCTAAATGCTGCGAGTAAGCATCCCAATCCACGTTTTTAAATCGTGCCTTGTCTTGGTGCCATAGGGAAAAGAGGAATTTCAGCAAATCGATACGCTCTTCCTCGTCAAGCTGTTCTTTTACATTAGGCATGAACAACTCTGTGAGTTCCTCGTCGTTTTCTGTGTAAGTACGTAAAAAAGGCGCTTGCATCCAGTAAACGTAACTTTTTTGATGTGAGCCGCCCTCATCTTTTTTGAAATACCACAGTTTTAAGGGGAAGTCCTCCGCTTTTATGATATTGTTGATATCGCGATAGTGGTCAGCCAGGATATATGCGGATTCAAGGAACGAAAAGCGACAGGTATAAGTGTGGTAGGGTAATATGTCATAATTTTCTCCATCGGCAGCTTCTATTTTAATGCCCTCTAAATAACCTTTCTCCGGGAACAAACTTTGCACCAGCAGCAGGAATGCCAGTTGGGTAGCGTTTTGCACTACGCCGTCGTGGTGGTGTTTCAGGTCATAAATTACCGAACCGATGAGCTCATGGTCTATGTCCTCGCCTGTTTTGAAATTGAAAAGTTTTTTTAACTGCTCTTCTGAGGGTTGCCCGGATGGCTTGAAAACGTGGGCAATGTGTTGCACCACCTCTTGAAAAAGAATGATTTCTTGGTTGCGCTCAGGCAGCAGCTCCGAAATAGCAAATTCATAGCTGTTGTCTTTTTTATACTCCACTCTTACGGTGTTTTGTATGGGCACGGCATCAATGGTGTATTCGGTATTCTCTGCCGCAAGTATAAATGCCTCCCTGAGGGCTTCTGTTGTTGATGGGTCGTGGGTATATCCGGCATATTCTTTTATTAATATAAGCTCAGGAGACGTCTGTGTGAGTGTCGTTAGATTTGTATAGTCAATTTCCAAATGGGTGATTTTTTCGCATAATAGCCGTTTGGTGTTCTCCGTAGAGAGTTTACAGCTGCGTAGAAGCCGGGCAGCCTGCTTTATTTCGTTTTGAGGGAGCAAGTCCACAAGTTTTTCACCTAACTTGTCTCCTTGAAGAACATGCAGCGATGCCTTTGCCTTGCTTTCATAGGCTTGGGGTACAGCATAAAGTATGTCGTCATGATAATCCCGGATGTATTGTTTCCCAGCGTCATATCCGCTGATATAGTTTAGGCAGCTGTTATCGTGTCTTTGGTGTAGCTGATAGCTACCGGAGACCTCTGCCAAAACAAAATATTGGAACAAGTCTTTTCCCTGATACTCGAGGAGGGTAAAGAGGGTATCGATGATTTCCGTAGGGCATTGACGAAGCTTTTCCCAGCCCCATTCCTCAAATGCCAAAGGTGTGGTGCCAAATAGTTCTCTGAGAAAGCGCAGCATCTGCGGATGCGGCAGGGTCACATTCATATGCTGCAAAACAAAGACATGCAACTGCTCATAAGCTTCTTTGCCTTTCTCTTTGTGGAAACGGCTTAGTTGTGCGTTGTAGTAAATTTCGTTTTCACCTCTCAGAGTGCCGTCGTAATCCAAAATGTATGCTTTGGCTGTGTTTTTAAAGTCCGGAAGGTTGGGGATTCTGTTTGCTTGCGCTGCTTCTTCTTTTGCCTGCTTATGGGTTTTTTGGGTGTACTCATAAAGCGCTATGAGCTTGCTGATGGTAGCTTCTGTGTCGTTGCCGGCAGAATCTATGATGCCTTGGGTGATGTCCTCCCAGCGTTCAAAAAGGAGGTGGGTATAAATGTCTTCTGCTTTGTGAATCAACTCCCTTTTGAAATCAGCGCTGAAAGCATCGGGATGTATTTCAAAAGGCTTCAAAAAATCAGGGGTCTCTTCTGAGGGCAGCAACATTTTCGAAAGAGGCAGGCGCTCGCCCCGCCGGTTTTCAAAGATGGCCTTTTCTCTGAGGTCATCAATTTTGCATAAATTTACTCTTTTAAGCCATAAAACATAGTCTCTCCGCAGGGGTAAGGAGAGGTCACAAATTTTTTTGAGGATGTGTTCGCCATCAAACAGCAGCTCTTTGAGTTCCTTCGGGTTATTTAAATAGGGAAGTGCCGGCGCAATAACAGCCTTGAAGAATTCTGATTCGCTTTCTTGTTCACTTAAAAGTATGCATTTCAAGTTGAGGTCTTTCTTGAACGCTTCCAAACCGGCATATTGGTGGGGCAGTAGCAAAATATCCGTGCTTCCCGACAGCCGTTTGATTGAGTAGAATACATCATCTTCTGCCTCGTAGAACAAGTGGATTTCGTACAGCTTTGCTTTTAAGGATTCATCAGAAAAGTCGCTTTCACTTTTTTCAAGCAACTCCTGCCATAGTATCTCCCGGTTTTCCGGCTTAACATTGAGTTGTATATTGATTTGTCTTACCTCGCCGTGCCGGATAAGGTCGAGTGCATCCCATCGCTCCAAGTCTAACCTCTCTCTGGCATACTTGATAATATGGCTGCCCCGGTGGTATTCCCAAGCAAACCAGAAGTAAGGTCTTCCGTTGGCGTCGGCAGCGCCCCACTCCGCAGGCTGTATCTGCAGTTGTGTATCTTTGATTTTGACCAGTTCGCTGTTCTTGAGTGTTTGCCGCTCAGTGGTAGGCACCCGTTGCTTGATGGCGTCGAGCAGGGGAATATAAAGTATGTTTTTGTACCACTCGTTGCGCTGCTCTTCGGGGGATTCGGAGAGCAAGATGGACAAAAAGATGGCACGGTAGCGCTCGTAACCTTCCTCCGTTTGGGTGAGTTGGTCCATGCGTTTCTCCAGCATATCGGCGAATGCAGGCAAAAGATGCCGGTTCACGTGGTCGTTTTGCATCTTGCGCCGGTTGGCTTCCATGCCAAAGGCGTCGGAGTGCAAAATGAAAGCAAATTTGTTGGTTTCGTCCCCCATGGGGAAAAACTTGTAGAAGTTGGGGCTTTGTTTAATGTAATCTACCTTGCTTTTGTCTTCATATTCCTCTTGCTTATGATAGCCGAAAGCAATGTGTATGTCACACTCTTTCGATTCGGGTTCAATTTCCCGGAAAAGCGCCTCGTCTGTTTTAATGGTAAAATGCTCGGTGAGAATCTCTTTCCTGTGCAGGTAACACTCGTTGATGCGTATATTTTCCAGTTTCTTCAAGAAGTTCATGGAGTATTCCATGCCTATGCGCAGGTCTTCTTCGTTTCTTTTCAGCAATTCGTGCTTGTTTTCGCCCAAATCGATAAAGAACAGACTGCCTTGGCTGAAGGGGCTGAAGTCAAGCCTGTATTGCCGGGTGACCTCCTGCAAGGCAGCGCACATCTGTGCATACTCTTCATGGCTAAAAGGCGTAAAGTCTTCGTGGTCGAGGTTTTTGACGCTTTCGCCAACGCCTGCGGGGAAGTTGGTCAAAAGAATTTTTGTCAGCAGAGGATAATCCGCAAAAGTACCGGCTAAGTTATCTGCCGTCTGCTCTTCGGCAAATTGGACTTCCTCTCCGTTTATGAGGCTTTGCAGTTGCTCCGGGCGGTGCCAGCTGAACAAAACAGGTCCTTTGTATTTCTCCAGCAGCTCGTGGTTGCCGTCGCCTTTGCCCACCAGGCGGTGCACCAGCTTGAAGCCGATGCCGAAGCGTCCAATCTTATCGCACCGCTCTTTTTTGGTGCTTTGGGCTATGTTTAAGATAGAGCGAAGCCCTTCGAAGTTGAAAGGCTCGCCGTTGTTCAGCACAATGAAATAGCGCTCGTTGTAAAATGCCCAGAAATGGGTGGACTGGGCATCTACCGCATTTTGAGCGAATTCATAAAAGGCCTGTTCGTCTTCGGCTATCTTCAATAAAGAAGGCAGGTAGGTGCGTATGTCTTCTTTGTCGCCATGATACAGCTCAAAAAATCCGAAAGTCGTTCTGTTGCTTCCGGGCAGCCTGATGGAGGTGCCTACAAAATGTTCGTCGTTGCGTTCGAGAGGTTGCTCTTTTATTTTTTCCCGGTAATAAGTGCGAAAGGCGCGGAGGTTAACGGTTTTCATAGCAGTTTGTGGTTATGTTTCTAAAAGTTGCCTAATTGCCAAAGCGGAGTGCATGTGCGGGGGGGCGCCCCCTGCCGCTTTGGTCAGAGGGCGCATCAAAAATTATTCCATCTCGTCGAGGGCGCGCAGTTCCACTTCAAAGCCGCCCGAAAGGATAGGGAAGCGGCACCATGTCTTGGGGTCAAGATTGGCGTCGTCCAAGTGGAAGGAGGGCGCATAGCGCTCGCGCTTCCATTGGTTGCGGCACCACAAGCGGAAAAATTTCTTCACCCATTCTTTGATGGTGGCGGCATCATATTGCGGGTACTTCTCTTTGAGCAGACGGTAGCAATCTACCGGGGCGCGTTTGTCGCGGATGGCTGCCTCTTCGATGTCATCCAGCACCTCATAAGGCATGAGGTCGGCTTCGTCGGTTTGCTTGCTATCGGGTGGACGCAGCTCGGCAGTAGGCTGTTGTTCGTTCACATAGCGCAGGGCAGGGAGGCGGTAACGCCCGCCCAAACCTTCGGTTTCCATCCAACGCAGCCAGCGCCGCAAATAGGCTTTGTCTATGCCTGCGATGGGGCTGAGCCCGCCGGCGGTGTCGCCGTCCATGGTGGCATAGCCTACAGCTGCCTCGGAGCGGTTGCTGGTTGCCAACAGCAGCGCATTTTTCAGGTTGGCAAGCATCCAGATACTTGGTGCGCGCCCGCGTGCCTGTATGTTTTGCAGGGTGAGGTCGTCTTGCTCCCAGTTGAGGGGGCGCCCAATGCTGCGGCTGATGAGGTCTATATATTGCTGAATGATGGCATCTACATCCAAGTAATGATATTTGGCGTGGATGGCTTTTGCCAGCTCTTCGGCAGCGCGGCGTGTGGTTTCGGAGCTGTTGCGTGTGGCTTGGTAAGCCACCGTAATCATCTTTTGTGCAATCTCGTCGGCCGTTTGGCAGTCTTGTATTGCCTGAAAATATGATAATTTTTGCTTGAAGCCGTCCAAGCCCAATTGGCGAATGCCTTCATCGATGAGCATGCGGCAAAGCACGCTGATGGCAGAAGAGTCGGCACCTCCGCTCAAAGAGATGACAAAGCCACGGGAGCGGCTCTTGCGCATATAATCGAACAAGCCCAGCATCATAGCCCGGGCAAACTCCTCTTCTTTGAGGAAGGGGCTGTGTTCCCAGCCGGCTTCTTGGGGATGCCATGCCTCGGGGCGGATGTCCGGGAAGTTGAAGTCCACTTCCACTACGTGTCCGAAGTCTTTATCAACGGCAAACTGTGTTTGCATTTGCACTTGTGCCAGGCGCGAAAGCTCTACGTCAATGACTGCCGGAGTTACGTTGTAGTCGTCGAAAGTGAGGCGTTCACCCACGGCAATGAGTTGTCCGTTGCAGGCGATGATGCCGCCCCCGTCATAGATGGCGCGCCCTGCTTCATTGCCCAGCAGGTTGCTATATACATAGGTTACTCCAAATGCCCGAGAGCCGTCTAAGATAAAACGCTTGCGCACTTCCAGCTTGCCAAAAGCAAAATGGCTGGCACTGGGATTCAGAATCACGTCGATGCCGTGCAAATACAATTGGCGCCCCGGGCGGTTGGCAACCCAAGCATCTTCGCATATTTCAAAACCTATTTTGATATCGCCTACCCGGAAGTAAATATCGCCTACTTTGTAGTCTTTGCCTTCGATGCGTACGGTGGTGTAGCCCTCTTGTGTCCAGGGGGTAAACCAACGGGGCTCGTAATGAATGCCATTGCCTGCCAGGAATTTTTTTGCGACGAAGCCGGCAATGTTGCCATCTACCAGCAAACAAGCACAGTTGAAAGCTTTGTTTTGCACCAGCAGGGGCAAACCTACCGATACCACCATGCCGCGCGTATGGGGGCGCAAAGCCAGCAGGTATTTAAGCGATTGCCGGAAGGTATTGGGCGCAAAGAAAGCATCCTCGCAACCATAGCCCGAAATGCACAGTTCAGGCAGGCAAAGCAAACTGACGCCCTGTGCGCGTGCCTGCTCTATGGCACCCACAATACGTTGAAAATTACCTTCCCAGTCCAGTGGCGTTTGATTTACGACGCCCGCACCTACTTTTATCAGTTTCATAAAAAATAAAGTTTAATTGCCGGTGTTTTTTTACAATAAAATAAATGTACGAATTTTGATGAAGTAAAAACAAACCACTGCACCATGAAAATATATGACTGTTGTGCGCCTCTTTTACCTAAGTTTGAAAAATATATGAGAACGCTGATTCTTGGGAGTTGTTTGTGGTTGCTGACTGCTTGTGTTGCCGGCAAACTATATGCACAGGAGCTGCCTCCGGCAGAAGCCGCCCGCCTCGACACCGGCTTGATTTATGACCCTTTGCTACAGACCGAACTTTCCGATCTTATCGATTACACCTACAATTACGACTTTGCCAAGGCAGAAAAAGAGTGGAAGTGGTTGCACTACCGTTATCGTAACCATCCGTTGCCCTATCTGGTCAAGGGCTTGATGGTTTGGTGGAAGATGATGCCCAACATTGACAAGTACCGCTACGATGACGAACTGCTCGACGCCTTGGATAAAGCCATCGAGCTGGCAGAAGAACGGCTCAAGCAGGAGCCCGGCAACCCGGAATATCAGTTCTATTTGGCGGCTGCTTATGGCTACAAAGGGCGGCTGTATGCCGAGCGTGAGTCTTGGGTAAAGGCAGCATGGAATGGCAAACAGGCTATCAAATACTTGCGGCGCGAGAAGGAGGTGACTTCTTTGAGTGTGGAGTTTCTTTTTGGGGACGGCCTGTACAACTATTACTCGGTATGGATACCTGAAAATTATCCTTCTTTGCGTCCGTTGCTCGTTTTTTTTGAAAAGGGCGATAAACAAAAAGGCATTGAGCAGCTCGAAGAAGTCGCACGCAATGCTTTTTATACCCGCATAGAAGCCTATTATTTCTTAATACGCATCTATGCCCTTGAAGAAAACCAGCCCCACAAAGCTACCCGTTATGCCCGCTATCTGTATGAGCACTATCCTAACAATCCTTACTTTCACCGTTTTTATACCATGCTTTTGTTTTTGCAAGGGCGCCTGCAGGAAATGGAACAGCCCGCACAAGAACTGCTGCGACGCGTGGAAGACGGCTGGCCCGGCTATGAAGAAATCAGCGGACGCTATGCAACCTATTTTTTAGGCTACAAAGCGCAGCATTATGAACACAATATGCGGCGGGCCGTTGAGTTTTACCAAAAAACCATCGCTTATGCCGAAGCCATAGAAGCCTATGATTCAGGCTATTATCAGGCGGCATTGCAAGAAGTAGCCCAATGGGCTGAAAGCCAAAAAAACTATAAATTGGCAAAGGCTTGTTATGCCAAGCTTGCCAAATATGGCAATGAACGGAAAAAGCGGCGCGAGGCGCGCAAAAAAGGCAGAAAACTGCGTAAGATAGAAGAAGATTAAAACAAATGCATGATGAAGCATCTGAGCACGATATTTTTTATCTGGCTGTTGTTGGCTGCCTGTGAAAGCAAACAAGAGACCGGGAACCGGAAGGAATCAGGCAGCAATTCCCGGGCGACCACTTCGCAAGAAGTGAACATGCCTGAAAGAGTAGAACTTCCCGCAGAGGCGCCCCCCAATGAAATATTGAAAGTAGAAGCCTACAGCCAACGCTATGAACACGGGCGGTGCGAGGGTGGTGCACCCTGTCTGGTGCTTGAGTTGTCGCTGCCTTCGCTCATCTGCTCACAACGTGCCGTGGGCGAGCTGCTCAACCACCATATCCGGCAGTATCCGGCAGAGCACTTAAGCCGCTGGCTGCATGCATCCGGCACAGACATTACCCGGCTATTGCCTTCGCTTTACGATACTTTGTTGGCTAAGGGAAACACTCCGCCTGTTGAAGTGTACATTGGTGCAGAAATTACCTACACCAGCCGCCAGGTGTTGTGTGTGGGTTACTCTTTGTTAGACGGCGTGCATTATTTGATGCTGAACATGCAAGACGGGCACCGCATGGAACGCAGCGAATGGCTGGTAAAAAACCAAGAAAATGCCTTGCGGCAGCTGCTGGCAGAAGAGCTGCGCAAAATGTACAATCTTAAACCGGCAGAGCCGCTTTCAAAGGCAGGTTTTCGCTTTGAAGGACAGTTGCCGCCTTTGCCGGCTCAAATGGGATACGCTTCGCTCTCCGGCGGTAGTGGACAGGAAGAGTACTTGGTTGCTTTCTATTCCTATAATGACGGGGCTACGGAGCAAACCGGTACGCCTGAAATAAAAATCCCCTTCAGCAAGCTGAAAGGAATTTTGAAACTTATGTAAGTGCTTCGTTCTTTGTGTTACTGCTCGTTGGCAACCACTGTGCCGCGAATGGTCAGATAAATGGTAGCCCCTTCGCTGGTGGTTACTGTGATGGTCTTGGTGAATGCACCCATGCGGGCAGCGTTATAGCTTACCTTTACCACGCCGCTTTTCTTGGGTGCTACCGGATCTTTGGTGTAGAAAGGAGTGGTACATCCACAACTGGTCTTTACGCTTACAATTTGCACCGGCTGGTTCGAGGTGTTTTTGAATTTGAATTCATATACCGCCGGCACATTCTGCGGAATCTCACCGAAGTTGTGTTCTGTCTTTTCAAATTTCAAGGCGCTCTCTTGATTGGTATTTGACGCCTGGCTTTGTGCTTGCGCAAATAAAACGCCTGCAAACAAAGCGAAAAAGAGTAAAAATGCCTTCTTATACATGGCCTCTTGTTGTTTATGGTGAAACATGCTTTACAAACTTACAACAAAGAACTTACAAAAACTATTCCATAGAACTTGTGCGTGTCATCTCTGCCGGTGGCGACAGCTTCCAACGTTTGTGAGACCACAGCCAGTTGTCTGCTTGCCGTTGCAGGCTATCTTCCAACGCCTTGGCATAGGCTTGTGTGATGCTTGATGCAGCTTCTGCATCATAGGGCGGCTGGCTCAATGTGCTGAATTCCAAGCGGTAATGTCCCCGTTTCTCGCGATAGCTGATGCCCAGCACTACCGGGCTTTGCAGCTTGGTAGCCAACTTGGCACCCCCGTTGAAGAAAGCCACCGGTTCATTAAAAAACGACACCCATTCAAAAGAAGAGTCGCGGCGTGGGCTTTGGTCAGCCAATAATGCCAAGATGACAGGCTCGCGACGCAGCATCAAGGCTTTACGAAAAACCTGCTTCATTTCAATGCCTTGTGCCCCGAAACGGCTGCGCAAATGCAGCATCAAACGGTCGAAAAAAGGGTTGCTCAGCTGTTGATATACAAAATAGACAGCCGTGCCGGGCAAGTGCAGCTGAACGGCATGTTGCAGCCACTCCCAATTGCCTTGATGAGTGGTGAGAATAACCACCGGGCGCTGCATACGTAAGCCTTCCCGCAGGGCTTCCATGTTTTGAATATGCACCCGGTTGAGAATATCCGTTTCCTTCATCTGCAGCAACTTCAGTGTTTCCACCAATATATCGCTTAGGTTGCGGTAAAAACGCTTGCTTAAGCGGTGAATATCTGCCTCGCTCAATTCGGGAAATGCCCGGCGCAGGTTATTTTTTACAACCTCTACCCGGTAGCGCAACACCCGGAATGCAACGAAGCTCAGCAGGTCGGACAGGCCATACAGAACACGCCAAGGAAGTAAAGAAAGCAGCTTGAAAAACCACATAGAAGTTTTGATTTTATTGAACGGAGCGCTAAATTACTTAATTATGCCCACACCAAAGAAGCATCCGGATATGAACAAGGCCCCTCTTTACCGTGCACGCTCATCGCCTGCCTCTTCTATTTTAAGAATACTTTTTGCTAAAGCATACATGAATGTTTACCTTTCTTAAAGGAAGGAGTATGTACAACCAAATGCACGCTTTTAAATGAAAGATGAAGAGATTCTCAGACGTTTAAAAAATGGCGATGAATCTGCGCTTCAATATTTGTACAAAAAACATTACCGTATGATGTTGCGCATGGTAACCAAGAACAGTGGTACCGAAGAGGAAGCGCGCGATATCTTTCAGGAGGCACTCATTGTGTTGTGGCAGAAAGTGCGGGGCGGAGATTTTGTGCTCACGTCTAAGCTGAGCACTTTTCTGTATAGCGTTTGCCAGAACCTGTGGCGCAAAGAGCTGGAGCGCAAGCGGCGTCTGAGCAGTGAAGAGAAAGACGACATAGTAGAGCAAAATTGGGAAGAAAAAGAGCGTGTAGAGTTGGTGCGTCAGTGCCTTGCCCAATTAGGCGAAACTTGCCAAAAGGTGCTTACCTTTTACTACTTCGACCGGATGAATATGAAGGAAATAGCCGAACAACTGGGGTTTGCCTCGGCTGATGTGGCAAAGTCCAAGAAATATAAATGTATGCAAGAGCTGGAACGTATCGTGCGTGCCAACTTTAAGAAAAGTGACTTAATCTAAATCAATGCTCCGTTATGAACATTCAGCGGCAAGAACAAATCGAAGCCTATTTGCAGGGAACCCTGCCCGCAGAGGAGAAGGCTCACTTCGAAAAACTACTACAAAGAGATCATGTACTGCGTGATGAAGTTGAAATGCACCGTTTGATGGTAGAAGCCATCTGCGCAGAGCGCAAGGCATCACTTAAACGGTTACTCGACAATACGCCGGTGCCTCACGGGCCTACTTTCAGCTGGTCAGCCGGGCAATGGTGGCGTTGGGGAGTTGGCGTGGTGGCTCTGGGAAGTGTCATCTGGTTGGCTATATGGAGCAATCATAAAAAAGAAGAATGGCCGGTGCAGTCACCTGCGCCCACTACTTCCGTTACGGAACAAACGGCGCCTTCAATAGAAAGCAATGAAGCACCGGTGACAGAAGGGCTGAAACCGGAAGAAGAGCGTGAAAAAACAGATGTACCGCTGCAGGCAACACAAGAGCCTCCAATAGAGAAAGTGCAGCCAAGCGTTCAGCATCAACAAAAAGAGGAGAAAAGCATGGAAAGCCGGCTTACTCCCCAAAAAGAAGAGACGCAGATAATTACGGAACCTGTTGAGCAGCCTCTACCAAGAGAGGTATCTGAGGAGGAAGAAGCTTTGCGTGATTTTGAACAAAGCCTGTTCTACCAATACAACAATAAAGTACTGGTGCTTTTTAAAGAAGTGGACTATCAATTATTGCAAGGCATAGACTTGGGAAATGGAGCAAAAGACTATATCTTTGTGAACAATCATTTTTATGAGATAAAAGAAACCGGCGACTCCATTGAAAACTTTGAAAATTGCCGTGTTACTGACTCTACGAAGGTTCAAATGCTCAAAAAATATTTAACCCCTTAACTAAATCTGATGAGTTTTAAGTTAAGTCGGCAAAAACCACCTGTTTCGGGTGGCTTTTTGTTTTTTTAGCTCATAGGCTCATATTGTTATTTCGAGCGTCAACGAGAAGTCTATGTTGGCTTTGAGAGAGGGGGGAGGAGGATTCCTTACTACGCTTCGTCTGAAATGACAAACCATGCTGCTGCTATCCCCTTTGGGGAAGAGTAAGAAAACTCACAACATCGCTTTGCGTTTCCTTATTGCAGCACGGCTTCTCTCTTTTGGCAGCTTGACCGCCCCGTGTCCTTTCGACTGCCTTCCTTTTGTCATTTCGAGCGCAAGCGAGAAATCTATGTTGTTTCTTGTGGCTTGGTGCAATGAGATTGAGATTTCTCACTACGCTTACGCTCCGTTCGAAATGACAAGCTGCGTAAGGCGCGAAATGACGGGCTATGCCTACGCTTCGTTCAAAATGGCAGCTTTGGCTTGCCCCCCTTGCTCTAATGAATATCGATGCGGTGTTTGGGCATGGGACCGGAAGCCAAATCAAGCATGCCGTATCCGAGGTGAGGCAGTGCGCCCAAGCCGGTCAGCATGATAAAGCGCTTGAGCAGGGGGTGGGCATATAAGGTAAAAGGAAAGCTGTAACCGCGCACGTCTGAGTGGCTTTTACCTTGAGTTACCTCGTAGAGGCGTGCATACTTTTTGTCTTGCGCAGCCAAGCGTTGCAAATATCCTTCATCAGGCACTACCTGAAAACGGTAAAACTCATTGAGTGTGGCTTCGTCGTAAAGCCCCGATGCCTCGGCTCGCAGGATGGTGGATTCATATACCAAATCGGAAAACAGGTTGTCGGCAGGTGATATCAAGCGTTTGGCATTGTAAGCATCTGCCCGCGGGTCAATAAGCACCAAGGGCGATAGGCAAAGCATCTTTGATTCGAAGGGCAGTTCCGGTACCACTTCTTCTTCTACATATTCCGGTTTGAGCCACAGACTGCCGATACGCACCTTAGGTTGGGCAAATAACACTTTCAGCAGTTTTTGCACAAATGCAGGCGAAAGCGCCGCAAATACCAAGGTGACATGCTTGGATTGGTACAACAGCCCATTTTTCTGTATTTTGATTTGCCCTTTCAGGCTCGAAAAGTGGTAATGCAAATAATGTGCGTCTTCGGGAGGAAGCTGCTGTCGCAAGAACTCAATCATCTGCGCTATCAGCGGCTGATGGTGAAAAGGCACGATGGCTTTCCCGAGCATTGAAAAAATGATTCTTACACGCATATGTAAAAAAATATCAGTAAAAACGACTGTTGTTTAAAACGGCCTAAAAGCCGGCAATGTTTTCTCTTTCGTTTGAATATTCATAAAAAATAAAAAAAGAAGGCATAGCTGCAAAAAAATATGCCTTCTTTACCATGATAAATAAGCAAAAATGCCTTACACATTGAAGCGGAAGTGCATGATGTCGCCGTCTTCTACCACATAGTCTTTGCCTTCTATTGACAATTTGCCGGCTTCTTTGCAGGCTGCTTCACTTTTGTATTTCACAAAGTCGTCGAACTTGATGACTTCGGCACGAATGAAACCACGCTCAAAGTCGGAGTGAATGACACCGGCTGCCTGGGGGGCTTTCCATCCCCGGCGTATGGTCCATGCGCGCACTTCTTTCTCGCCGGCGGTGAAGTAGGTAATCAGGTCAAGCAGGCGATAGGCGGTGCGTATGACACGGTGCAAGCCCGGCTCTTTCAGTCCGTACTCTTCCAAAAACATTTTGCGTTCTTCGGGGTCTTGCAATTCGGCAATCTGGGCTTCAAGAGCAGCGCAAATCACTACTACTTCGGCATTTTCATGAGCTACAGACTCTTTGAGGGCTTCCACAAATTCATTCGTGCCTGCTGCAAGGCTGTCTTCATCTACATTGGCAACATACATCACCGGCTTGGCAGTGAGCAGCTGCAGTTCTTTCATTAAATACTGAAAGTTGTCGTCAATGCTAAGAGAGCGGATATTTTTGCCGCTTTCGAGCGTGCTTTTGAGCAGGGCAAGCACTTCCATTTCTTCTTTGGCTTTTTTGTCGCCCGACTTGGCCACACGCTCGGTCTTGGCTATGCGTTTCTCTACGGTTTCAAGGTCTTTGAGCTGCAGCTCGGTGTCTATGACTTCTTTGTCGCCTACGGGGTCCACTTTGCCATGCACATGCACAATGTTGGGGTCGTCGAAACAACGCACCACGTGGGCAATGGCATCCACTTCGCGAATGTTGGCTAAAAACTGGTTGCCCAAGCCTTCGCCCTTGCTGGCACCTTTTACCAAGCCGGCAATGTCCACAAATTCGATGATGGTAGGCACCACGCGCTGCGGCTTCACCAATTCGGCGAGGGTGTCGAGCCGGGGGTCCGGTACTGTAATGATGCCCACATTGGGCTCTATGGTGCAGAAGGGGTAGTTGGCTGCTTCTGCTTTGTTGTTGGCTAAGGCATTGAATAAGGTGGATTTCCCTACATTAGGTAAGCCTACGATTCCACATTGTAATCCCATGAGTCTTGGCTTTTAAAAATTTTGATTTTCTTTGAAAAGGAGCACAAATATAGTGAATTCGACACAGCCTTGTATTTTTGTTTTTCATCTTTAAATAATCGACACAGCTATGAAAATTGTAGAGTACTTGCGCAATACTGACAAAACATTGTTTTCATTTGAGGTGCTGCCGCCCATGAAAGGGCAAAGCATTCAAGGTCTGTTCAATACTTTGGACCAGCTGATGGAGTTCCGGCCCAAGTTTGTCAATGTGACTTATCACCGGGAGGAGTTTGTATATAAAAAGCGCCCCGATGGTCTGTTGGAGCGCAAGACCATTCGTAAGCGCCCCGGTACGGTAGGTATTTGTGCGGCCATTTTGCATCGCTATGGGGTAGAGCCGGTGCCCCATCTGATTTGCGGCGGTTTCACCAAAGAAGAAACCGAAAATGCATTGATTGATTTGCACTATCTGGGCATACACAATATTTTGGTGTTGCGTGGCGATCCCATTCCCACAGAAAAAGTATTTACGCCCGAGCCGGGCGGGCACCGCTATGCCGTGGAGCTGATCGAGCAGGTGGTCAATATGAATCACGGTATTTATTTGGAGGAGGAAATAGAAAACGCCGTGCCTACTGACTTTTGCATTGGTGTGGCAGGCTATCCCGAAAAACACTACGAAGCCCCGAACCTGCAGTGCGACTTGCGCTATTTGAAAATGAAGGTCGATAAAGGGGCTGACTATATCGTTACACAGATGTTTTTTGACAATCGCAAGTATTTCGAGTTTGTGGAGAAGTGCCGTGCCATGGGCATTCATGTGCCTATCGTGCCCGGTTTGAAGCCTTTGACTTCCAAAAGGCAGTTGACCATGATACCGCGGGTATTTCATGTGGAACTGCCCGAAGACTTGGTGAAAGAAGTAGAGAAGTGCGAAACCGATGCGCAAGTAAAAGAAGTGGGGGTGGAGTGGTGCATTGCACAATCCAAAGAGCTGATGCAACACAAAGTGCCTTGTCTGCATTACTATTCCATGAGTAAAGCAGACTCGGTGCGCAAAGTGGCAGAAGCGCTTTTTTAGGGATGTAAGAGGCGTGCCGAACGAAGCGCAAAGCGAAGTGCGAAATCCCACCAAACCCAGCTTCTTTTTTGCCATGTCGAGCGGAACGGAGTGGAGTGAGCCATCTCTTCAAGACAAGCAACAAGAAGCGAAAAGAGGTTCCTCGCCTGCGCTCGAACAGAGAGAACCGACAAGACAAAGGACGAGGGTATTTACCTCCTTGTCAGCTCAAGCAAAGCACAGGAAAGAACAAAAAAAAAGGCGGGTTGGAAAAGCCCGCCTTTGCTTTTATGAATATGCGCAGCTTTATGATTGCTTGTCTTCTTTGTTTTGGTTTTCTTCTGCTTGATTGCTGCTCTGATTTTTTTGAATGGTAATGTATTGACGGTAGAAGTCTGCCGGGTTCATAGGCGCATAAAGCTTCTCACGGATTTTCTTGGCACGTGCAGCGCCATCGGCCGGGTCGGGGTAGTCGAGCAATGCTTGACGCGGTTCACCGTCGGGGTCACCATAAACATAAGGGTCACCGGCACGGCGGTCGGTCAAGGTTTCCGGATCGGAGTTGTTATATTGGTCCAAGTTGCAAGCTTGTAAACCAAGTGCAAGTATCAGTACAAACAACCAGCGTAGATTTTGCATAACTGTTTACGTTTTCGTTTTTGCGTGTAAAGGTAGAAAAAAAAATTGAAGGTGAAAACCAGAAAAAGGTCTTTTCCTGTCTATAAAAGAAACGGGGCGCTTGTTTACTTTCGAGGGTGCTTGTAATGATGCACGGGCTTCATTACCTTGCTTCTGTGAAACAAAGATATAATGTGGCGAATAGCTCATATATTGACCGCTTTGAGCTTGTCTTTGTGCGTGGTGCAGGCACAAAACAACAAGGTACTGCTCAGCACTTACGTAAGCAGCGACTCATTAAGCATTGGCGAGCGACTGTTTTATTCGCTGGTTGTGCACCATCCGGACACCATGCAGCTGTTTTTTCCGCAGCGTGTGGGGCGCCTTGCTGTCCCCTTGACACTTTTAAACATACACTATGCGCCTTCGATGGCAGCGGGGGAGCTTGTCAAAGACAGTGTGACCTATGAGCTGACTTTGCTTGAACGTCTTGATTCAGTGAAATTGCAATTTCCGGTTTATGGGCTGGCACTACCCGACACTTTGCAATTTCTGCCCCCTGCTAAAATATTGTACTTCAAAAGTCTGCTTCCATCCAATGCACAAGCCGATACTTTGGAGCTAAAAATGGAAGTGCCTGTGCCGGCTTTGTCTGCCCGCCCATTGTACTTATGGTGGGCTGTGGGAGGGCTGCTTTCTTTGTGGCTGTTGTGGCGCTTATTGGTGCCTTTGCGGCGCTATGCTATTAAATTATGGTTACTTTACCAATGGGACAGGCGCTGGCATGACTATGAAGTACGTGTTTTCGGGCAAGGGCAAGCCGCCATTCGCGCGCTTGATTTAACCGCCATGGAAGAGGCGCGCCGTCAGTGGATGGAGTTCATGGAGCTGCTGCGCGGGCAGGCGCTTAAAAGTCTGACATCGGCAGAACTGGCCGCTCTCTGGCAAAACGAAGCCCTGAAGGAGGCGCTCAACTGCCTGGATAAGGCTATTTACGGCGGACACTTCGAGCCGGAACTGCCGCAAGCATGGATGACTTTACACCGCTTGGCAGCACAAGAATATGAGTTGATGATCGATAAACTGAAAAAAGATAAAGATGCTGTTAAGGCAGTCCGATTTACTTTATTCCGATGATTGGTGGAAGCTCTGGCGTTGGTTGACACCGCAGTTTATGCAGCAGGTAGAATGGAAGCACCTGTATGCATGGTGGTGGTGGCTTGCAGCAGTGGCATTGGTGTTGGCGGTGGTGGTTGCCATCGTGCGAAAAGAAAAGTATGTTTATTCGTTGCCCGGCTACAGCTATTGGAAGGAAGAGCACAAGCCCGCTGCTGCTTTATGGTTAATGCATAAATTGAGTGCTTTTTGCATCTTGCCGGCTGCTTTTTTCTTTTTGCTGGCATTGGCACGCCCGCAGAAGCAGCAAGTGCTCACAGAGCAGGAAACAGAAGGCATCAGCATTGTGCTGGCTTTGGATGTATCGGCTTCCATGCAGTTGAAAGACTTTACGCCCAACCGCCTGGCCGTTATGAAAGCGCTTGCCAAAGATTTTGTCCGTGGGCGCCACACCGATGCCATAGGTTTGGTGGTGTTTGCCGGCGACGCTTTTACCTTATCGCCTCTGACTACCGACTATGAACAGCTGGTGCAGCGTATCGATGAAATAAGCTTTGCTACCATTCGAAAGCGCGGGACCGCTTTGGGCACTGCCATTGCAGTAGGGGTGAACCGGCTTAAAGAGTCAAAAACCAAAAGCAGGGTGCTGCTTGTGCTGAGCGATGGCGACAATACGGCGGGGACATTGGAACCGGAAGCGGCTGCCCTGATTGCCAAAGAATTTGGGATAAAGATTTATAGCATCTTGATAGGCAAAGAAGGACAGATACTCAAGGGTAAAGATGCCTTTGGACAGGCAGTGTATGTAAACAATACGGTAGAGCCGGCTGTGATGCAGTCCATAGCACGTATAACCGGGGGGCGGTATTATCGTGCCGAAGACCAACAGGCCCTCCGCCAAATATTCCGGGAAATTGACAAGCAAGAAAAAGCGCCTATCAAAGTAAAGCGAAAAAAAATAGTGGTAGAATACTATGCTATTTATTTGCGATGGGCGTTGCTGTGTTGGCTGTTGTGGTATGCCTTGCGTTTGGGGGCATGGCGTTCTTGGTTGTCAGACTAAAAGCTGCCGTGGAAAAGAGCTTTACAAAAGTGTTGCGCTTGGTAGTCAAATGCCCATTTAGGGAGCGTGTAAAGCTTTTCTTTGTGAGTCAGCAGCTCAGGGAGTTGCCGAAGTGTTTCCACTAAATTGTGTTCATCGTAGAAAAAGGCGGTATCCCGAAAGTCTTCAATATGCTTAAACATGTTGTGCATGAGCAGTGGCTTGCGGAAAGTCCATGCCATATTGAATGAACCGCTGATTTGGGTGCTTGCATATTGGCGGGCAGAAAGGGTGTGGGGGTGTATTAAAGGCAGAATAACATCGGAAGCTTGCAAGTAGGCATAGTATTCATCGGAAGGTAAATAGTGGTAAAACACCTGAAAGTGGTCCTCCAATGCAAAATTGGCCATTTCTTTCAGTTGTGAAAGGTTGCTGTTGGGGTGGGTAGCATTGCCCAAAAGCAAAAATCGTATATGGGAAGGGAGCGCATGGCGGTTGAGTAAATGAATCAATGAATCATAGGAGCGGCGTTTGAGTTCTATGCTACCCGGAATGGCAATCCATAGTTCATGAGCAGGTTTTTGTACATGAGGCAACTGTTGTTGCAGGGAGGCAGGCAGGCAGGTGGCATAGTAACTACTTACCGGTACCGGGCAGTGCGGGCGCACGGTGTCTGCAATGTAATCTGTCAGCGCAAAGTAGCGCTTTATATTGCGGCTAATCATGCGTTGGGTGCCACTTTTTCGCAAGAACTTATCCCCATTATGCAACAGTCCATATTGCCGGACACCGGTGCTTGATAAAAAATAGCTAAAGTTACGACACAGCGACCCGTGCGCCGTGTTGAAGTACACGTATTGAATGCCTTGGTTTTTAATATATTGCTTCAATGCATGAAACATGTGTAGGTTAGGCAGCAGCTTTTCGCCCTGTGTGTGGCAGGGGAACACGTCGCTGACTTCAGGCATTTGCTCAAAAACAGCACACCTTTCGTGGTGTATTGCCAGGGGGATATTGATGTTTCAAATAAGCGACGGCGGCATGCAGGCATTCAGTGTGCGAAGGCGTGAACTCAATAAACAGGATAGACGATGAAGAAGGCATTTTTGGCTGCTAAAATAGCGAAAAAGCTTCAATCCTCTATCACATGAAATGCCCGCAGGTAATCCAGCCGCAGATGCTTATGATTATCAAGGACTACATATTCTGCCCCCTCTTTTACATACCAGTCGGTGAGCAAAGTATTGCAACTAATTGTTTTACCTGTATCAGGATCGTCATAAGTCAAGTGCACTCTCTGCTTTTTGACAATGCTACTCTCTATGTGGTCGTGCAGATGACAGGCTATGGGCTTATAGGTATGTGCTTTGTCTTTCATGCTTTTCTCGGTTTTGAACAAAAACAATGCTCACTGCTTTTTAGTGCTTATTTCATAAGCTTTTAAATACTTTACTGCATTGTAGTAGGCTGCCATGAGAGACCAAACGACACCTACTGAGCCATTCAGCCAGCATCCTTTCAATAAAAACTGTTGTATGAAAGCAACACCAAAGCGGAGGAGGGCATAGGCAGGTGGTTTTACTTTCCCTTTCTCTACAATCCCCTGTGCCATCAGGGTCGTATAGCGGTTGAACTTGGTAAAGTAGTCTTCCAGGTTGCGGTAACTTTCATGCCATAGTATTCCCCGCAAATAACCTGTACTTCCGCTTACTTCCACATATTCGTGAACGGCTTTGTTTACAAAATTACCGTGCCGTTTGTCAAACAAGCGCAAGATAGGCTTGCGTCTTTCTGAGCGTATCTCTTTGCCCATAAACACCAGGCTGCGTGGCAGGTAGTAGCCATGGTGACGTGGTGTAACCAACTCTTTTTGTATCTCTGCCTGCAAAGTAGCAGACAGATACTCATCGGCATCGAGCGAAAGTATCCATGAGTGCGTAGCTTGAGTAACAGCGAAGCGCTTTTGTTCGCCGAAATTGGTGAACGGACGATGTATTACCTTGGCGCCCATTTTCCGGCAAATATCCACCGTTCCGTCGGTGCTGCCTGAATCAACCACTACTATTTCGTCGCACCATTGAATGCTCTGCAAACAGCGCTCAATTACATCGGCTTCGTTGTAGGTAATCACTACTGCGCTGACGGCCTGCTTCATCTTTTTGGCTCAAAAATACATAAGTCTTGGCAGATAATTGCTAATTTGCCGGTGAAACGATCATTGGGTGAGCCCGCCCGCGGGCGGGTAGAAACTGCATGCTCATGAAAAATATTGTACTGGTCAATACCGAAGAAAATTGGGGCGGTGGTGAGCATTGGTTTTATGAAGTGGCAGTAGCTTTGCAAAAAGACCCGCGTATAGCTGTTTGGGTAATGACGCATCCGGAAGGCCGCTTAAGCGCCCGGCTAAGAGAGGCCAATGTGGGAACGGTGCCATGCAGTGTATCCTTGGCTGATTTGCTGAACCCTTCCAAGCAGAAAAAGTGGCGCACTTTTTTTGAGTCGCACCATATAGAGTGCATACTGTTCAACACACCAACCGAAGCTAAAGTGCTGGGGGCAGCGGCATATAAAGCGGGGGTGAGGCGGCGTATCTTACGGCGTGGAAGTGCCCTGCCTGTGCGGGACTCTTTGCCCAACAAATGGTTGTTGAAGAAATATATCACGCACTTGCTCACCAACTCTTATTGGACGGCCCGTTTGCTTCAAGAGGAAAGTAGCTGTGTGGCCGGCTTGCCCGTAAAGGTGATTCATAACGGAGTGCCCAAAGCCCGGCTGTGGCAGAGCCCCACCTACCGTGAACAACCACCTTTAAAAATAGGAAGTGTAGGCCGCTTGTCACCGGAGAAAGGGCACAAAGACCTCTTGGAGCTTGCAGAGTATTTGATACAGGACGGTATGGAGGTTGAAGTGCATATTGCAGGCGATGGGGCGGAACGTCCTGAGCTTGAGCGTCTCATCCGGCAGAAACACCTTCAGCAAAAGGTTTTTTTGCATGGCTTTGTGACCCAACCGGCGCTCTTTATGCAAGAAATAGATGTGCTTGTGCATACGGCGCGTTGGGAAGGGTTTGGTTTTGTATTGGTGGAAGCCATGGCGCAGGGGCGTCCGGTAATTGCTTATGATGCGGGCAGTACCGGCGAGATAGTGGAGCACGGAAAAACCGGCTTCATAGTACCTATGGGCGAGGTGGAACAGCTTGCAGAGGCTGTGCGTATGCTCCGGAGCCCGGCCCGCCGTCATATGATGGGGATAGCTGCCATAGAACGGGTGCGGCAGTGCTTTCTTTGGGAGAACAAGTTAGAAGAAATATTGCATTACTTGCTGTTTGAATGATCGCTGCACCGGGGGCACACACCCTGCACCAATAAACTGACTTCTTCTGCCCGGTAGCCCTCGGGCAGCGAAATATTGGGCACATACAGCCGGTCGAAGCACTCGGTATGCTCGCAGCGCGTGCATTTGAAATGCACATGGTGGTGATGATGTTCGTGGGGTTCGCAGCTGCTGCACAATGCATAGCGTGGAATGCCGCTGTCGTCCGGTATCTTATGCACAATACCCTCCTCGGTAAAGGTTTTGAGCGTACGGTAAAGGGTAACCCGGTCGAAAGAAGGCAAAGCTTCTTCCAAGTCGTGCTGCGACAGGGCAAAGTCACTGGACAAAAAACACAAGAGCACCTGCTCGCGCGCTGCCGTGCGCCGTAATCGTCGCGATGCCAATATTTGCCGTACTGTTTTCATCAGAACAAAAATACAAAATATTTTACGTTTTTAACTCCCTGAAAAGCTGTGTCTTTGCTTCCACTATGCCGTTTTGCCTGCCTGCTCTTCTTGTGGATTCAGCAAAAAAGTATATTTTTATTATCGATATACCTGATTTTTTGAAAACACTGTTTCCATGAATCGACGAGAGGCGCTTCGATTGATTACAGCCGGCACGGCTTCTATGCTCTTACCTTCTTTTGTGAGGGTGCGCTCCCGCGCTTTGAAAATAGGCATCGTGGGGGGCAAGGTATTTTATAACGGGAGCTTTAAAAATCTTTTTGTAGGGATAGACCAAAACAACCGCTTGGTCGTATCGGACGTAGTCCTGCCTTCCGAAGCACTCTACGAAGTGCATGGTAAGGTGGTAAGTGCCGGTTTTATTGACATACTGGGCGACAACTCTTCCAATCCGGAGCGTACGTATCATATTTTTGAGAAATACAAAGTAACCGACGGTTTAACCACCGTCTTGCAAATGCATGGGGGGAGTGGTGACCCCGCTGCTTTTTATGATTATTTTGGCCGGAAGCCCCACTATGTGAATTATGGCGTATCGACCAAAGTCATGAGCATACGCTACAAATATTCTACGGTGGCGGCGCGTTTAAAAGCAGTAGAACGGGCTTTGGAGGCCGGGGCTTTGGGGGTATCGCACAGCTTGGAGTATCAGCCCACCCCTTACGATGAAGTGCTGGCGTATGCCCGTTTGGCACATCGTTATGAGCGCCCTTTTGTATTGCATTTGCGTTACTCTTCGCCTGAAAAAGAGCTGGAGGGCGTAAGGGAAGCCATTCGATTGGCTGCCGATGCCGGCGTGCACCTGCATATTGCCCACCTGCACTCAACAGGGGGCACTTACCATATGGCAGAGGCTTTGGAGCTGATTGCGCAAGCGCGCGCCCGGGGGCTGCGTATTACTACCTGTGTGTATCCTTATAGTTATTGGGCTACTTATTTGCACTCTAAGCGTTTTGACCCCGGTTGGCGCTCTTATTATGGTCTGGACTACAGCGACCTGGTGGTGGTAGGAACAGGTGAGCGGCTGACGCCTGCCCGCTTTGAACAGCTGCGGCGGACCCCTGGCGTATTGGTGGCTGTGCCCGAAGGAACCATGCCGCTGCATAAAACGGTGGACTTGGCCCTGCAAACCGATTTTTGTATGATAGGTTCTGATGGGGGAATAGAAAGGGAACCACGGGCCAACTCGCACCCAAGAGGTGCCGGCTGTTTTGCTACCGCCATACGCCATGCTTTGAGCATAGGTATGCCTTTGGAAAAAATACTAACGAAAATGACCACTTTGCCGGCTTCGTTGGCGCCTTCGCTTTTGCAGCCGCGTGCCGCCATAGAAAATGGACGAATAGCTGATATTACCGTTTTTGACCCTGAAACCATAGAAGGAATGGCCACCGTGTCGAACCCCAACCGCTTTTCTAAGGGGATTGAACTGGTGGTAGTCAATGGGGAAGTAGCCTACGAAGGAGGCCTGTTGCGTAAGCAAAACGGGCAGGCTATACGCTACTGACCAAGAATATTGACTTTTATACTTATAACTTCGTATATTACAGCACCGTAAGCTCTTGTTGCAATGCATGACCACCACACCATATTATATGTAGATGACGAACGCTATAATTTAAAAGCATTTTATCATGCTTTCAAGCCATCTTACCATATCGTAACGGCTCAAAGCGGAGAAGAAGCATTGAAGGTGCTTGCCACTCAGCCGGTAGCGGTGCTTATTACCGACCGCCGCATGCCGGATATGGATGGCATCGAGCTGCTCAAACGGGTGGCAGAGAACTACCCGCAGGTCGTTACCATGATGCTGACAGCTTACGGGGACAAAGAAGCCTTGATGCAGGCTATCAATGAAGGGCATGTGTATGCCTTCGTTACCAAACCATGGAATGAGGTCGATCTGCGCCTTAAAATAGATAAAGCCCTTGAACATTTTCGTCTGTTGCGCAAAAACGAACAGCTGGTTCGTGAGTTGCAAGAGGCCAATGCCCAACTGGAAGAACGGATAGAGGCACGCACGCGGGAGCTGTCGCAGCGCAACCGCGAATTGGAGCGCCTGACTGCCTTGCAAAACCGCTTGTTTTCCATTATTTCGCATGATTTGCGTGCGCCTTTGCATACGCTTTCCAACTTCTTGCAAATATTTATCAATTACGGTGAAAAAGGGTTTACCGTAGAAGAGTTGGTGCATACGGCGCAGGATATCCACACCCATCTGCAAAACATACAGCAACTGCTCAATAACTTAATTCAATGGGCCAAGTTGCAACTACAAGAAGTCGACTACTCTTTGAACCCCGTGGACTTGCAAGATTTGTTTGATGAAAATGGCGCTTTGGTGCGTCAAACGGCCATAGAGAAACAGATAGATTTGCAAGTACAACCGGCAGGGGGAATCAAGGTAATAGCCAACCGGGAGATGCTCAACTTTGTATTGCGCAACCTGTTGTACAATGCCCTGAAATTTACGCCGGAAGGAGGCAAGGTGGCTCTGACTGCTCTTTATCAAGGGAACGGCCACTGCCATATATTGGTGGAAGATTCGGGCGTGGGCATGCCTTCCTGGATGATTACACAAATCATGGAGGGTAAAAGCATAAGCCGCCCCGGTACGAAGGGCGAACGCGGTACAGGCTTGGGCTTGGCCTTGTGCCATGAGTTTGTAAAGCGAATGAACGGAAAAATGGACATAGAAAGCGAAGAAGGCGAGGGGACCCGTGTTTCTATCCGTCTTCCTTTGTATGCCGGACCGGAAGCTGAATCGTGAAAACAGTGCCCTTTCCTTCTGCACTCTCCACCGTGATATTGCCTTGATGCTGTTGAATGATACCATACACGATAAACAGCCCCAAGCCGGTTCCTTCGCCAGTTTTTTTAGTGGTATAAAAAGGCTCAAAAATATGACGGCGTACATGCTCGGGGATGCCGGTTCCGGTGTCTTCCACCGTAATCATAACTTCATTTTCTTTCATATGCCAAGTGCGAATACGCAACTTACCTCCGTGCGGCATGGCATGAATGGCGTTGGTACATAAGTTAATGATGACTTGCTGCAGGCGGGCAGGAAATGCTTCGATAGCAGGCAGCTGTTCATTCCTTTTCCAATCCAGTTGAATATTGCGGGTGCTCATCTCTGACCGCAGGAAGCGTAAACTTTGTTCTATCAATTCATTGAGGTCGCAGTTTTGCATGCTGTCTTCCGTACGGGCAAAACTCAGTAAATCTGAAATAATGCTGTTAACCCGGCGTGCCCCTTCCTCTATGGCTTCGGCTAAGTCCTTGATGTCGTGCAGGATTGCATCCCCTTCTGCTTTTTTCACCAAGGTGCGCAACTCTTCTATGTTTTTGTCGTTGGGTTTTTCTACTACCTGTATGACACTCTGCATAATGTTTTGTAAATAACTTACATAACGCCGGAAAGGGGCTGCGCTTCCTAAAATAAAGTTAATCGGGTTCTTAAGCTCATGGGCAATGCCTGCAGTGAGTAAGCCAAGCGAAGCCATTTTTTCTTTTTCGGCCAGTTGTAACTGCATACGCTGCATTTGTTGCTGGGCTGCTTTTTGCTCCCTGATGTCCCGAAAGATACCGGCCAAGCAGATGGTATGCTCCTTGCTTTTGTCTTGAACCAGAAAAAGCAGGGCATCGCAGATAACCGGCACCCCGGTGCTGTATTCCATGAGGGTAAGCTCACCGCGCCAGTATTTTTGTTTGTATAGCACCGGAAATACCTCCTCAAATATTTCCCGGCTATTGGCTTCCAGCAGCTGCCGTATGTTGATTGCTTCGCCGGCTTTTAGCTGTAGTAGCTCTTGTCCGGCAGGGTTGGTATAAATCACTTCACCTTCTATATCAGATAGAATGATGCAGTCGGCGCTGTAGGTAACGGTTTGAACAAACTTTAGCTCCTCCTGTTGTGCTTTGCTGAGCTTTTCTTTTATTTCCTCCAGCTCAATGATTTTTCGCTGATAGTCTTTCAGCAAGCTTTGTAATTCTTCTTGTTTTTCAATAAGGGCTTTGGTGCGTTGGTGAATGATGTTTTCAAGGTTTTGCTGGTGCAAGGTGATTTTCTCTCTCTCTTTCCGCAGTATTTCTTCCCTCTTGCGCAGCAGCTCTTTTTGTGCTTCACTTTGCTTGGTGAGCTTGTCAAGTATATGGCTGTTGCGGCGCAGCTGCCAGTCCGATACCCATACGACAAACAAATTGATAAGTGCAAGACTTACAAGAGTGTTGAGGCGCACGGTATCAATAGCATTTTCCGGCAGGGGAAATTGCACCGTAAAGGGAACGCTGTACAGGTAGGCAATACATGCAAAAGGCATGGATAAAGCAAGGAGGCGTAGCCCCAACTCTTCTTTGGTAAAGAGGAGGACAGCTACAACAATGGAGGTGGTGTAATAGTATTGGAAAAGTGTATCAGTACCAAACAGGTAAACGAAAAGCAATATATTCAAATTGATGAACACAACGAATACAAAACGGGCAAGACGATGCATCTGCCAGTAGTTGAGCAGTGGGAAAGCCCAATACATGATGAAAGTGGCAAAAAAGTAGTTGTATATTTCCGGCGTTTCGAGCAATGTGGTAAAGAAAATGGCATTCATCAAGTTCACTGCCATAAGAAACAGCGCGCCCAAGTTGAGGAGCTCCACACACTGTGCCAGGTCAAAGTTGAGCTGTGTGGTAATGCCTAATTTTCGATATTTACTAAACCATGCTTTCCACATCATTTATTGCTTTGTAGGGGAATGATAAATAAAAAGTCGCTACCCGGTTCATTGTCACCAAACTCACCTAAGCGAGGCTGCGGACTGATGACCTCCAGATAGGTCATCAATTCGGCTATGGTCAATATGCGGTCCTCGCCGCCCATGCTGCGTAGTGCTTCCAAAAAGCGCCGTACAAAAGGAGAGTGCTTGCCGGGCATTCCGTCAGAGACATACTCCTTGCCGCCGGAGGTGATGTATTTGCGTGTTACGACCGATAGTTTTTGACTGATAAAGTTTTCTCTTTCTTCCACACCGGGCTCATGCGTGCCTCTTTTTTGGGTAGTTTTGGCAATGGCCGGGTCAAAGGTGCCACCAAAGCAAACATCCATCATCAAGAGTATATGCCGGCAAGGAATGTTATTGATATAGGTGCGCAGGCTTGAATAAGACAAATAACTGGACTTGGTTTCGTCGTCGGCGCGTGAGTCGGCAGTAACCAAATAACCTTCTCCAAAAAGCTCATCGTATTGCCCGTGTCCTGCAAAAAAGATGAACAGCTCATCTTCTGCCTGATATTTTTTCAACAGATACTCTTTGATTTTGAGTAATATCTGCTCTTTACTTGGGTTAATCACCAAATCGGTTTCGAAGCCATAAAGGGTATGCAGAGTGCGGGCGATGGTTTGGGCATCGGCAACAGGGTTGACCAAGTCGCTCCAATGCTCATATTGGTTGGTGGCAAAGATAAGTGCATATTGACGTCGCTTGGGAACGGCCGGCGCTGCTTGGCTTAGCAAGGGGGCAGCATCCAGAATAAAAGTTTGGGTTTGGCAGTTGTCATGAATATCACACACTTCGATATGCAGGGTGTCATGCGCTGCGCGCATGCTATGCGTATAACGAAACTCATCTCTTTCGTTCAGCACCAAAGGAATGCCATTGATATGGAGTTTCTTGACGCCGCTTTCATCCGCAATACGCCCTATGATGGTGAAAGTGGAAGCACTCACAGGAAGGCGCCCTTGGGAGCCGGCTTGCGGTGATACCAGCTCCACGACCGGCGGGCTGTCGTCCAAGCCCAGTGCGTCGAGGGTTTGCTTCAATTGGCGTGCTTCCTCGCCGGGGTGATGTTCTTTCCGGGCCAAATCAATGGCTTTCATGCAAATGGGATAGGCACGCAGCGGATGCCCCGCCTTGTAAAGCATTTGTGCCCACAGCAGGTTATGGGCATAGGTGTCTTGCTGTTCGGCTGCCATTTGTGCCCATTGCAGGCCTTGCGGACTCCAAGCTTCTGTGGGCAGAAAGTCAAAACAAGCTTTGGCAAGATAATAGTAGTCGCTGCCTGTACGGCATAGCTGTAGGTAGTAGGCCTGCAACATCTGTGCTTGGGCAGTAGCTTGCTTTTTCCGCTGCACTACGTATTGCAAAGCCAAAACCGGCAAATGGTCGCGTGATAATGCAAGAGCCGCCTGCAGCAGACTGTCGGCACGTTCCACCTCATGAGTAGAAAGATAATACTCTGCCAGTCCGGCATAGGCACTCAGCTGATGGGGCGACTCGGCGAGCAGTTGCCGGTAAGCGTTTTCCACAGACCGGTTTTGTTGCATCTTGCGGGCAATGGCGGCACGCAGCAGAAGCCCTTCCGTGAAAGAGGGGGTGTGTTGTAGGCAGTATTCGACCTGCTGAAGGGCTGCCCCATATTTGCCGCTTTGATAGTAACAAAGCGCTTGTTGGTAAAAGGGCAGGGGCGAAGAAGGGCGTAAGGCTGCTGCCAAGCGGAAGTCTTCCAGTGCCTGGTAGTACCGCCCCAAAGAGCGGTAAGCAATGCCCCTTTCTATCAAGTCATGGAAGAAAAGCGTTTCGCTTTGCTCGATACAATGATTATAGAGCGCTATGGCACGCTCATAGCTGCCTTCTTGCAAGGCAATGCGGGCATGGATGCGCCGGACCCACAATGAAAGGCTATCGATGGCGGCAGCTTCGCGTAGTTGTTGATAAGCCCTTTCCCGTTCGCCGCTCATATAAAGCGCATAAGCCCGGCAGGCTATCCGGTCAGTACGGCGGGGCGAAAGAATAAGGGCCTGCTCATAGCTGCGTGCTGCCTGTTGCCATTGCCCGGCAGCCAGTTGTATGTCGCCCAGAAGTGCATGGTAGCAGGCTTCTTGTGGCGCTAAACGCAGGGCTTCGGTGATGTCTTGTTGGGCGGCTTGCAACAGGTGCATGTCCAAGTATGTGCGCGCGCGCCAGGCATAAAGCGAGTCGTGAGGTGCTTGCTTAAGCAGCTGATTCCAGCAGTGAAGCGCCTGCGGATACTGCCCCCGTTGGTAAAAGGCTATGCCTTGCTCGGCAGAAACCTGTGCAAAGAGTCCGGATTGGATGCCCGCTAACAGATGAATGAAGCAAAAAAAGAGAAGTAAATGCTTTTTCGGAGCCATGGAACAAGTCTATTATAAGCAGAAAATACAAAACTTATTGGGAAGTTGGCCGGTATTTGGCAAAGAAATATAGCAAAATTACTGCGCATCCGGCTTGGTGCCGGTGCGGGGCGGCTCTTGATAAGGCGGCGGTGGTGAAGGGTGGTGCCAGGCATAGCCCTCTATTTGAGCCACCAATTGCCGCAATCCCTTGAAGGGGGTGTGGGGGTGTTGTAAAATGAGTTTTTGCGCTTGTGGCGTTTGAAAGACCTCATCCATACGGTTGACTGCTCCGGCGGGTATTTTGTGCGCCCGGAGTGCCTGCAACAGCTCGTCTTTGTTCCATTGCAAGATAGCTTGGCGCAGGAGCGGCAGCAGCTCGTTGCGGTGGTGTACGCGCGCCGCATTGTCGCGAAAGCGCCTGTCCTCTGCCACGGTGCTCATGCCCAATACCTGACAAAGCGCCCGGAACTGTTTGTCTGTACCTACAGCCAACACAATTTCTTTGTTGTCGGCAGTGGGGAATACCGTGCCATAGGGAACAATGTTCGGGTGCTCGGAGCCTAAGCGACGGGGAACGGTACCTGTATTGAGATAGTTGGTAGCTTGGTTGGCCAGTGAGGCAACGGCCGCTTCAAACAAGGACACATGCACATAAGCGCCCTTTCGCAAGCGCTCGCGCTGCCATAAGGCAATCAGCAGCCCCTCTTTCAGTTGGTGGGCAGCCAGCACATCTATTAGGGCAACAGGCATTTTGACGGGCCCGCCGCTACTTTCGCCATTCAGATAGGTAAAGCCTGCTTCGGCTTGTATGATGGCATCGTATCCTACGCGCTCATCCTCCTTGCCATAACCTGTAATGTGCCCATATATGAGCAGTGGATTGAGTGTACGGAGTGTTTCGTAGTCCACGCCCAGTTTTTGAGCGTCGCCGGCTTTATAGCTTGCCAGTACAATGTCGGCATCTTGAATGTAGCTGTAAAGCAGCTGCTTGTCTTCTTCCTTCTGTAAGTCGAGCACGATGGATTGCTTGCCGAAATTGGCACAACAAAAATAGGCGGAAATACGCGCCGGGTTGGGCGTCTCGCTGCGGCTAAGCCAACTGCGGGTAACATCGCCACCGGTGCGGGCATTTTCCACCTTGATGACCTGCGCGCCCAGTTCCGCAAAAAACTGACCTACCGAAGGGCCCGCCAGCACATTGGCAAGCTCTATGACCTTTAAGCCTCGAAATATGTCTTGCATGACCATTCTTTTATTACAAAAATACATGCCAATAGAGAATAAGTACGATATTTGCTACTCCTTTCAAAAAAATGTATCTTAACCGGTGCATCTCAAATTCGTATATTACTTTGGTTAGTGAAAAAATATTGGTTTAGTTAAAACTGTCAGCCCATGAAACGCTTTCTCTTCATATGCTTGTTGTTAGGTGGCATGAGCCTTTTATTGACAACGGCGCTTTCGTCTTGTGCACCGAAGCGGCCACCTTATGGCTACGATAGCCAACGTTGGGTGCCACGTAAGCACAAACAAATGAACTTCCGCACTTTTACGGGATATCCACGGGATAGAGGAAAAAGAAAATAAGCCTATGAAACGATGGAGCCGATGGCTTGCGCTGTTGCTACTGTTGAGCATGGGGACAGTGAGCGTGAGTAGTTGCCAATCTCAACGACGCACCAAGTATAAGCGTCATGGAAAAATCCCCAAAAACGGAAAGATTCCTTGTCCGATTAAAGACTGTTAAGAAAAGAGGGTTTCCATTCTTTGGGAAAGCTCGTATCTTTGCGCCGACCGAAACAACGTTATGAAAAAGATAATTATTGCTATCGACGGATACTCTGCCTGTGGCAAGAGCACCACAGCCAAGAAAGTAGCGGCAGCGCTCAATTATCGATATATCGATTCCGGCGCCATGTATCGAGCGGTAACCCTCTATTTCCTTGACCACTTTGTGGAACTAACCAACCCCAAAGCCGTAGAGGATGCCCTCAAAAACATAGAAATAGACTTTCGTTACAACGAAAAGAAAGGCAAAAGCGACACCTATCTGAACGGCTTGAATGTGGAGGACGAAATCCGCAGCATGCGTGTGTCGCAAATGGTGAGCCAGGTAAGTGCATTGCCTGCGGTGCGTCGTGCAATGGTAGCCCAGCAGCAGCGCATGGGAAAACAACGGGGCATTGTCATGGATGGCAGAGACATTGGCACCACCGTTTTTCCCGATGCCGAGGTGAAGGTATTCATGACCGCCGACATAGCCATACGGGCCTATCGCCGGCAGCAAGAATTGCTCGAAAAAGGCGAGATGCTCGAGTTGGATAAAATTATAGAGAACCTCAAATCGCGCGACTACATAGATACGCACCGGGCAGAAAGCCCCTTGGTGCAAGCGCCCGATGCGCACTACCTTGATACCTCTTTCTTGACCATAGACGAACAAGTGGAATATGTGCTTCAATTGGCCACTTCCAAAATCATTGAAAAGAACAAAACCACTATCACAACTTGTTAAACCATTAGCAGAGAGAACAAGGGGTTTTCTCATTGTACTTTGACCCGTTCTAAATTATGGAAATCCATATCGATAAAAATTCAGGCTATTGTTTTGGCGTAGAATATGCCATTCAAATGGCAGAAGACGCCTTGCAAGAAGCTGAAGTAGTTTACTGCTTGGGCGATATTGTGCACAATGACCGTGAAGTGGAGCGGCTGCATGCCAAAGGGTTGCGCATCATCAACCGGGAGGATCTCAAAAATCTGCGAGACTGTAAAGTGCTGATTCGTGCTCATGGTGAGCCACCGGAAACTTACGAAATCGCACTGCGCAACAATATAGAACTAATAGATGCCTCTTGCCCTGTGGTTTTGAAGTTGCAGCATAGAGTGAAAAACGCCTACGATAAAAGCATGCAAGAAAACGGACAGGTGGTGATTTACGGCAAACCGGGGCACGCCGAAGTCATTGGACTCATAGGGCAAACCCGGCAAAATGCCATTGTAGTGTCCGGTATTGAAGACCTCGATGAAAAAGTAGATTTTACAAAGCCCATTACTTTATTCAGCCAAACCACAAAACCTACCTCCGGCTTTTATGCCTTGAAGGCTGCCATTGAAGAGCGCTTGCAAAAAAACGGATTATCGCCGGACGAATACTTCCGCGCCAATGACAGCATTTGCCGGCAAGTGTCGAATCGTGAGCCTCAATTGCGCGAATTTGCCCGCCGGCATGATGTGATTCTTTTCGTTGCCGGTAAAAAGAGCTCCAATGGGCGCTCTTTATTTGAGGTGTGCCGCAGCGAAAACCCAAGAAGCCATTTCATTGAAGATGAGTCGGAAATACAAGCCGGGTGGTTGGAAGGCGCGCAGAAGGTGGGAATTTGTGGGGCTACTTCCACGCCCATGTGGCTGATGCAGCGCGTGGCACGTCATCTTGAATCAATGGAGGCTGCCTATGAGACAGATGCATAAAATAACCCTGCTTGCTTTTTGGGGATTACTTGTTGCCTGTTGGGGCGGCGAAAGCCGTGCGCAGGTGCAAAAAAACTGGAACGATAAAAAGTTTTATTTGTCACAGGAGTTACCCGACTCTTTGTTGTGTGAATTGTGCAAAGGAGCAGGCTACTATGAGGTTTGCCCCGATGTGAATTGTTATCAAGGCAAGTGCTTGTCTTGCAAAGGCACCGGGCGTTGTGCTTATTGCTACGGCAAGGGCTTCATAAAAAAAGGCGGCGAGGAGGTGGACTGTCCCCGCTGCGAGGCAGGCAAATGCCGGCGTTGTGAAGGCGATGCTTTGTGCGCCACCTGCCGTGGTGCCGGCCGCTTGGTGTGTAAGCGTTGTTTAGGTACCGGCAAAAGAGAGGTGAACCGCCCCGGCGGACGTTTTGCGCCCTCCACACCTTGAATTGAGCAGCCGGCAAGGGGACTGTCATCAGTTTGCATGCTCTGTTTTGCCTTACACTTCAAACCCCATTACCAATACATCATCGATTTGGGGCTCGTTGCCGCGCCACTGTTCAAAGAACAACTCAAGGGCCTGTTTTTGCTCATCGAAAGGTAGGGTAGCTTTCTCGAGCAATAGTTCCTTGAACCGGCCACTTCGTAATTTTCTTTTTTTAGGTCCCCCGAACTGATCAGGAAAGCCGTCGGAGAAGAGATACACTTTCTCACCCCCCAGAAGAGGAATCGTATGATTGGTGAATGACTTGCTCATCTTTTGTTCTACGTAACCGATGGGCATGCGGTCGCCTTTGAATTCATGCACTTCGGCACCTTGCAGGATGAGTGCCCCGTTGTGTGCACCGGCAAAAACAATGCTGCCATTTCCAACTCTTACAACAGCCATATCCATTCCGTCGCGCATTTGCTTCTTTTGTCCTTCGGAGCGGCTAAGGGCTTGCACTATGTTGTCCCGGAGCAGGTGGAGCAGTTCGCCCGGGGTGTAGTCGGCATCTTCGCGCAAAAGCTGTACCAAGAATGTAATGCCGAGCATGGAAAGCAAAGCACCCGGAACCCCATGCCCTGTGGCATCGGCAGCAATGATATAGCGGTATTGCCGGGTTTGCTGATAGTAGTAAAAGTCGCCACACACAATGTCTTTAGGCTTGTAGAGAATAAAAGAATTGGGAAACATTTCCTTGAAGAGGGCTTCGGATGGAAGCGTGGCCGTTTGTATGCGTTGGGCATAACGGATGCTTTCCAATAGCTTTTTATTCTGCTTCTCTATTTGCCTGCTGAGGCGTATGCGTTCGCGTATGTCCCGTATATAAAAAGTAACGGCAGGGCGATTGGCTTCAAACGGGACCACTTTGCCGCTAAACTCTACATCGTAGCGATCGCCTTCAACCAATAAAGGAATATCTTGAAACACAAGCCCGCCCTCTTCGTAGGTCTTGGCAATACGCCGGCTGAGTTTGTCCACTTCTTCCGGAGGCACAAACTCATGCAAATACTTACCTTGCTCGCTTTTAACCAAGCGATGAAAGGCTTGGTTGCTCCATAGCAGGCTGCCGTCCAGCATGTCCACCACCACAATGGCGTCGTTGGCTTCATCGACCAGGTGTTGATAGCGCTCTATGGCTGTTTCTTTTTCGCGCAGGCGTGCACGATATTGAACACGGAGCCATAAGAGGCTCAGAACGGCAACCATGATGGTTACCACGAACCAAAAAAATGAAATACTCATAAAGTTTCTACGATTTTTAAGATGGATTCCGGGTTCAGGCTATCTACTTTGTCGGAGCGGGAGATGTAGCGGATAACCCCTTCTTTATCTATGAGAATGGCTGCCGGCAACGGAACGCCTTTGTCCAGGTCGCTTACCGCCTTTGCGGCCGGATTGGGCTTGGGAAGAAAGAAACCATAAAGCTCGGCAGTAGAAAGGTCGGGATCATATAGCAGGCGGTAATGCAGGCGCAGGGCCTCCTTTTTATAACGGTTGTTGGCTTCCGGGTCGGGATTGATGGAAAGAACCTCTATGCCGCGCTCATTGAAAAGTTGGTAGGCACGCTCATAGGCACGCAGCATGATGTGGCAGTAAGGGCACCAGTCACCACGGGTAAAGAACAGCAAAACCGGTTTTTTGCCTTTGTAGTCACGGTATAGGTCAACAAGCCGCCCTTCTTCGTCGGGTAGTTGAAAGTTGGGTGCTTCTTTGCCTTCCATGACCGGATGGCGTCCATAGTAAGGCTTGGACTGCACATAGTCATAGTAATGCTTGAAGAAGGCGTAAAGCAGCATCACAAGGCCAAAAAGAGCAAAGCTTAGCAAAGCGGCTGCGGGTGTTTTTAAATAAGCGCTCCGGTTGCTCAACAAAGCGGGCCATGAAGTTTGCATCACAGCAGGCGCAAGCACAAAAGAAAGGGTTCCCAAAAACCAGCTGACGAACTCTATCCAACGGTGCGTGAGCAACCCCAAGCGCACCAAATACACATGGCGAAACATGGCAGAGTTGAACCAAAGCAGCATGGCAAAAGTAAAATAGGGCAGGGTGTGCCCAAAGTGCAAATCCGCTATGAGACCACTCAAAAAACTGCTGCCATAGGTGATGGCATACATGAGCGGCGGGTTGTATTTGGTTTCCGACAGTGCCACTCCAAATACAAACAGACAGTTGAGCCCCAATAAGTACAGGCCGGCAACCACGTAGCCCGCAAAGTACAAGGCAATGCCCGTGATATGCAGTATGATGAGCAGAAAAGTGAGAGGAAAACGGCGTAAGAGTTGTGTCATAGAGTCGATAATTGGAATTTAAATGCTTTTGCGCATTTAATTATACAATTTTTTTACGAAGCAAGTTCTTACTTTTTTCAATGTATGAAAATATTACAAAAAATCAAGGCGGGCAAATGCGGTGCATTGCATGTGAATGATGTGAACAAGCTTTAAAAAATTGTATCTTACAAGCCGCTTGGTGAATCACATAATGAAACATACATGTGTTTGATAATATGGGCACAAAATATGCATCCCGATTATAAGCTGATTCTTTTAGCCAACCGGGATGAGTTTTATGAACGGCCGGCTTTGCCCGCTCATTTTTGGGAGAATGGGCTTTTGGCAGGTAAAGACTTGCAGGCAGGAGGCACTTGGCTGGGGCTGCACCCCAAGAAGGGGGTGGCTGCCGTAACCAACTACCGCGACCCCAAACTCATCAAAGACAAAGCCCCCTCACGTGGCGAGTTGCCGCTGCAATACTTGACTTCTCCTCAAAGCAGTCTGAACTACCTGGTGCGGCTTCACCCGCGGGCTGCTGCTTACAATGGCTTTAATCTTTTGCTATTTGACGGGCGCGATGTCATGTATTATTCCAACATAGAGCGCATCATAAAAAAGGCGGATGAAGGCATTCATGGTTTAAGCAATGCCTTGCTCGATACCCCTTGGCCTAAAGTACGGCGCTGTAGGCAGGCATTGAAACAATACATAGAGCAGCTCGAAGCACAGCCACCGGCAGCTGATGACTTGTTTGGTATCATGCAAGACACTTGGCATCCGCCTGACGATGAGCTACCTCATACCGGTGTGCCCTTGGAATGGGAGCGCGCTTTGGCTTCGCCTTTTATTCGCACCCCCCGCTATGGTACCCGTCTTACGACCATCATCCTTTGGGATAAGCACGACCGGGTGGCTTTCATAGAGAAGTGGCATGCAACGCCTTTTCAGGAAGAAAAGATTCAGCGCTTTGAATTGCAAATGCGCTTGTTGGAGTAAGGAAGGGTTCGCTGGCAGGCTGTGTGTTTGGTGCTCTCATTAAATATTAAATACGACTTAAAAATACGCACTACATGTTGTACAGTAACTTTTCAGACAAAGACCACTTGTGGTATAGCTATGACGTTGAGCAGGCTTTGCATTTTCTTGCCTCAAGTAATCAGGGGATTACAGAGGCAGAAGCGAAAAAACGGTTAAGTAAATATGGCGTCAATTCTATTGAAGACTTAAAGGCTACTTCGCCATGGACACTTTTCATCCGCCAATTCAATGATTTTTTAATTTGGATACTTTTGGCGGCGGCCGGACTGTCTTTTGCAACAGGTGAAACTATTGATGCCGGTATTATTTTAGTAATTGTTCTGCTCAATGCTCTTATTGGCTTTTATCAGGAATACAATGCAGAGAATGCTCTCTTTGCCCTAAAGAAAATGATTCGCCCGCAGGCAAAAGTAAGAAGGGGAGGACGTTGGCAAGCGGTAGATGTAAAAGAACTTGTGCCCGGCGATATAGTGGCAATAGAAAGCGGGGATATTGTGCCGGCCGATTTGCGTTTAATTGAAGTCAATAACCTCGAAATAGATGAAGCAGTGCTTACCGGCGAATCATTGCCGGTAGCAAAAAGCACGGAGCCTCTGCCGCCGGATACTGCACCGGCTGACCGGTACAATATGGCCCTCAAGGGGACACTCGTGGTGAAAGGGAAAGGGACAGGGGTAGTGGTTGCCACGGGCTTACATACTGAATTTGGAAAAATAGCTGCTCACTTGGCGAGTGAAGAAGATACCGAAACGCCCCTTAAACAAAACTTACGACAGTTTGGACATAAACTTACTTATTGGATTCTGCTTTTGTGCCTTTCCTTTTTTGTTTATGGCTATTGGCAGGGGCAGCCATGGTTCGCTTCCTTTATGCTGGCAATTAGCCTGGCAGTGGCAGCAGTGCCCGAAGCATTGCCCGCACTCATTACCTTGGCTTTGTCCAAGGGAGCTTACCGTTTGTCGAAAAAAAATGCACTGGTGCGACGCTTGCATGCAGTAGAGTCATTGGGGAGTATCAGTGTGATATGTACAGACAAAACCGGTACTTTGACAGAAAATAAAATGACGGTTAAACACCTGTATGTAAATGAGCAATATGGTAATATACAGTTACAAGGACGCCCGGTGGTTGATTATATTTTGGCTCTTTGCAATGATGTTCAGTTAAAAGAAGGGAGCCTGCAAGGTGACCCTACCGAGACGGCCCTGGTGCAATATATGATGGACAACGAAGGCATAGAGACACTGAAAGCGCTTAAAAGCTCATACCCGGTGATAGATGAGGTCCCCTTCGACTCCGGAAGAAAGCGTATGAGTGTGGTAGTGGAAATAGGGGATAAAAAGGTGGTGTTAAGCAAAGGGGCAGTAGAGTCTATAGTAAGCGTATGTGAGCAGCAAACAGCAGATGTAAAGCAAATAGCAGCTGAGTGGGCTGCACAGGGCATGCGTGTTTTGGCATTGGCTTACCGGCCTCTTGCAGAAAATGAATTAGGGCAAAAACAAGGTTATGAACGAGGGCTTACGCTTGCAGGGGTTGTAGCTATTTATGATCCGCCGCGTCAAGGTATAGAGCAAGTGATTGCCACCTGTAAACAAGCCGGCATCATTCCTGTGATGATTACCGGCGACCATCCCAATACCGCTCGTTTTATTGCAAAACAAATAGGCATCATTGATGATGAGCAAACTCAAAGGGTGTTATCCGGGCAAGACTTGAAAGAGCAACATACCGGTTGGCAGAAAGAAATTGCCCGTTGCCGTGTCTTTGCCCGCGTGACTCCCGAGCAAAAATTGTTGATAGTAAAGGCTTTTCAGCAACAGGGATATGTGGTAGCCATGACCGGTGACGGTGTGAACGATGCCCCTTCTTTAAAAGTGGCTGATGTGGGGGTAGCCATGGGTATCAATGGCACCGAAGTAACGAAGAGCACAGCAGACATGGTATTGATGGATGACCGCTACGAAACTATACTGACGGCCATAAAAGAAGGGCGTAATATTTATGCCAATATTCGGAAGTTTGTGAAGTATACCTTCAGTAGCAATTTGGCAGAGATACTGGTGGTGGTGCTCTCGCCCCTTTTAGGGTTGGGTAATCTGCTATATCCTATTCACGTTCTTTGGATAAACCTCATAACCGATGGCTTACCCGGCATAGCTTTAGGATATGAGCAAGAAAAGAAAGATTTAATGAAGTTGCCACCTCGCAAACCGGATGAAAGCCTGTTTGCACGGGGAAATGGAAAAGATATCCTGGTGATAGGGACAGTAATGTTTGTGTTGGTTTATGCGCTTGTTTCATGGGCAAGACAACATATGCCCCGGATCGATGAATCTACACTCGCATTTAATGCTTTGGTTTTTCTGCAGCTTGCCAATGCTATAGGCATACGCAAAGAATATTCACTGACCGGTTGGCGCCTGCATGACAACCCCGTTTTGCTGCTTACCTTATTGCTTTCGGTGGTTTTACAGTGGGCTGTTACGCAGTTGCCTGCATTGGGTGTTTACTTGAAAACACAACCTTTGCCCCCACTTGCTTGGGGGGTGTGTGTGCTGCCCGCAGTAGTTATTTTGCTGCTAAACATGCTTTTAAAATGGCAAAACCGCCGCTGTTTTTCCACAAAATAACAGACGGGGGTTGTGGCCTATACAAAAAAAGCTGCCCTGTTGCGAAGGGCAGCTTTTTTTATGCTTTACGATGCTTATGCCGTTACTTCGGTTTGTTGAAGGCATTGGTTTAAGCGCTCCATCAGGTCTTTGGAGCCGATGAAGAGCGGGGCACGCTGGTGCAGTTCCTTAGGTTCGATATCCAAGATGCGCTGTTTGCCGTTGGTAGCCATGCCGCCGGCCTGTTCCATAAGGAAAGCCATGGGGTTGCACTCAAACAACAAACGCAGCTTGCCATTGGGGGCTTTTTGTGTGGAAGGATACAAGAAAATGCCGCCCTTCAACAAGTTGCGATGAAAGTCGGCTACCAAAGAACCTATATAACGGGCAGAAAGACGCTGTTCGCGGCATTGCGCCACAAAGCGTTGCACACCTTCGGGAAAGTCCAACAGATTGCCTTCGTTGCAAGAATAAATTTTACCTTTTTCAGGAATACGAATCTCAGGATGGGACAGTATGAACTCGCCTATAGACTGCTCGTAAGTAAAGCCATTGACACCTTTGCCCGTGGTGTAAACAAGCATGGTAGAAGAGCCGTAAACCACGTATCCGGCAGCTACTTGACGGTTGCCGGGCTGCAGAAAGTCCTCCATGGTGGGTGGAGTGCCTACGGGGCTCACACGACGATAGATGGAAAAAATGGTGCCAATCGATACATTGACATCGATGTTGGAAGAGCCGTCCAGGGGGTCTATGGCTACCACATACTTGGCTTGATGGTTGCCGGTATCTATGAATGACGCTTCTTCTTCCGACACGATACCACACACTTCACCGCCATTGCGCAGGGCACGAATGAAGCGCACGTTGGCGGCTACATCCAACTTCTGTTGCTCTTCGCCCTGTACGTTTTGGTTGCCATAACTACCCGTGATGTCTGCCAAGCCGGCGCGGTTCACTTCACGGTGAATGATTTTGGCAGCCAGGGCGATATCGCGCAACAACTGCGACAATTCACCGGTGGCGAAGGGGAACTCATCTTGCTTGCGTTTGATGAAGCGGTCAAGGGTAATGCCGATAGAAGGGGTCAGTTTGTCTGCGTTGGTCATAGGTCTGCCTTTTGGTTCTTGCTGTTATCTTTTATCAAAAATAGTGCCTTGATGGCTAAGTCTTTATAAAAAAAAGCCGCCCCGGAAAGGGCAGCTCATGGGTTAATCAAATAAATCTTCATCACGCTCAATCATGAGAATAGAATGCTGGGGCACAATATAATAGCGTTCGCCTTCGTATTGTATTTCCACGGCCCCTTTTTGAAGGAAGAGCACAAAGTCGCCTTCTTTTACCTGCAGCGGTATGTAGCGCACACGCTCATCCACTTCCTTCCATGGTTCGTCTTCGATGTCAGGCGGCAGGGGTACAGGATAGCCCGGACCGGCCTTGATGACATAGCCCCCTTGCACCTTTTCCTTCTCTTGCACGCCCGGGGGCAGGTACAAACCACTCTCGGTACGTTCTTGGGTGGTCTTGGGCTTGATAAGCACCCGGTCGCCCACCATGATAATGTTTTTTAGCTTGTTGTCTTTTGTTAGAATCATCTTTTTATCCTTACATTTGAGCCTACAAGAACAAGCCGCTTTCTGTTTGTTGCGCAAATCTACAAAATAAAAGCTGAAAACCATGCCGAAAGTTTCCAAGTGGTTGAGGAGATGGAGCTTACAACTTCGATGGATGTTTCGCTATTTTTTGCAGTGGCGTTTGCGGCATATCAGCGACAGGCAGCTGGTTATTGGTGTGAGCGTGCTTTTGGGCTTAGGTGTGGGCTTGGTTGCTTCCTTTCTGTTGTTTACCACACGTTGGATAAGCAGCCTGTTGGCGGAAACACCTTTCGGCTGGCTCAGTTCGTTGTATTTTATTTTCCCCATTATTGGCATCCTATTGGTGCGCACTTATGTGCGTTTTTGGTTTCAAGGCAAGTTTCAGAAGGGGATGGCCTATGTGCTCTATGGCATCAGCAAGCGGCAAGGCAATTTTGAAGGCTATCACCGTTATGCCCATGTGTTGACCAGTGCTGTTACCGTAGGCTTGGGGGGCTCGGCAGGATTGGAAGCCCCCACCGTATTGACGGGAGCAAGCTGGGGAGGCTTCTTTGCTCGCCTGTTTCGTTTAGACAGCGCCTATCGTGTCATATTGGCGGCTTGTGGGGCAGCTGCCGGTATTGCAGCTGTTTTCGGAACGCCCATAGGCGGTGTGGTGTTTGCACTGGAAGTGCTCATGGCCAATGTGCACGCCAATTTTATAGTTCCTTTGCTTATCTCTGCTACCGCCAGTACGCTCATTTCACGCATGCTGGTAGAGCACGAACTGCTTACGCCGCGCGAGGGCTTGCCCGCTTTCGATTATGTGCATTTGCCCTTCTTGGTGCTCTTGGGGATTCTGTGTGGCCTGATTGCCGCCTATTTCATGTGGATGTCGAAGCAAATGACGCAATGGGAGCTGCGCGAAAAGAAAAACGGGAACCGCCTGTTTTGGGAAGAATTGTTTTTGTTGGGCGCTTTAATTCTGTTTTTGCCGCCCCTGTATGGTGAGGGCTTCGAGTGGCTCGATGCCATGATTAACCATCATGAAATGGCATATTTGCAGCGCAGTTGGTGGGGGCACTGGTTGCCGGCCGAGTGGGGCATTGCCCTGCTCATGTTCTTGGTGTTAATGTTGAAACCTTTGGCTACCTGGTTGACCATCTCTTCGGGAGGGAACGGGGGCGCTTTCGCACCTACGCTGTTTCTGGGAGGAACAACCGGCTATTTGATGGCTTATGTGGCCAACCATGTATTGCATTTTCCTGTGGAGCTGCCCGCCACCATGTTTACACTTATTGGCATGGCGGCCACCATGGCGGCGTATTTCCACGCCCCTTTGACAGCCATCTTCATGATAGCCGAGCTGAGTGGGGGCTATCATTATTTTGTGCCTTTGATGCTCATCACGGCCATTGCTTATGCTACCAAGGTGATTATTCAACCGGTATCGGCTATTCAGGCAGCAGCGCAAAAAATAGGCGCTTACTTGCCTGCCGACAAAGACAAAGCCATTTTAAACAACATATCCATCAAGCATGTGCTGGAGCGCGACTGTGTGCCGGTGCCTTATGAAGGCAGCCTGCGCGACCTGGTCGATGCCATTGCACGAAGCCGGCGCAATATATTCCCCGTAGTAGATAAAGATGGCTATCTGAAAGGCATCATTTTACTGGATGACGTGCGCAGTATCATCTTTAAGCCGGCACTTTATGATAAGGTAGCCATTGCCGAGCTGGTGCATGCCCCGCCGGCAGTGGTAGATATACACGAGAGCATGGAAGAGGTGATGGAGAAATTCGACGCTACCGGTGCCTGGAACCTGCCCGTAGTGGACGAAGGGCGCTACCGTGGTTTCTTGTCTAAGTCCAATATTCTTTCCGTGTACAGAAAAAGGCTGCGCTGGCAAATAGAGCATTTTGGCTGACATGGCCTGCCGGCTGTCTCTAAAACTTTTGCTTAAATTTGTAGTTAGAGAAAAAACAACAAACCCTGCTTCTTATGGAATTAAGCACTGCCAAGCCTTATTGCCCTTCGTTGACGACTTATCGCCGCCGCCCCACAGTAGAAGTGCATATCGGAGACCTGCCTTTGGGAAGCATGCATCCCATACGTGTGCAATCAATGACGACGGCCGACACCATGGATACCCAAGCGGTGGTGCAGGAATGTATCCGGCTCATAGAAGCAGGCTGCGAATATGTGCGTATTACGGCGCCCAGCATCAAGGAGGCAGAGAACTTAGCCAACATAAAAAAAGAACTGCGCCGGCGTGGTTACACCACCCCTTTGATTGCCGACATTCACTTCACCCCCAATGCCGCTGAGCTGGCTGCCCGCATCGTAGAGAAGGTGCGCATCAATCCGGGAAATTATGCAGACAAAAAGCGCTTTGAAATCATAGAATACACCGATGCAGCCTATGAGGCAGAGCTGGAGCGTATTCGCAAAAAGTTCATCCCTTTGGTGAAGATATGTAAAGAATACGGCACCGCCATGCGCATAGGGACCAACCATGGTTCGCTTTCGGACCGCATCATGAGCCGCTACGGCGACACCCCCTTGGGCATGGTGGAGTCCGCCTTGGAGTTCTTGCGTATTTGCGAGGAGTTCGACTATCACAACATTGTGTTGTCGATGAAGGCAAGCAACCCACAGGTGATGGTGCAGGCTTACCGTTTGTTGGTGCAGAAGATGGAAGAAGAGGGGATGCAGCCTTATCCCTTGCACTTGGGCGTAACCGAAGCCGGCGATGGCGAAGATGGACGCATCAAGTCGGCCATGGGCATAGGGGCTTTGCTCGAAGATGGTTTGGGCGATACCATACGTGTTTCGCTCACCGAAGACCCCGTGGAAGAAATACCCGTAGCCAAGGCGCTGGCGGAACGCTATCATCAACGTGCCCGTACACAGGAAGCCCCTTTGCCCGAGGTCATACGTCTGACTTATAACCCCTTTGCTTATCAGCGGCGCCACAGCCGCCCTGTGTTGTCGGTAGGGGGCGAGCAGGTGCCGCGCGTGATTGCCGATTACAGCCATTTCACCAACATAGAACCTGCCGACCTGAAGCCCATCGGGCATTACTACTTGCCCGCGACGGACAAATGGCATATGACAGACGACGGTGCCGACTTTGTATATTTGGGCAAGCAGGCGGTGCCTTTCATGCTGCCCAACGGACTGAAGGCAATTCAGGACTACGAAGTGTGGAAAGACGAACCGGAAAGCCCTCATGTCTTTCCTTTGATAACTTTCAGCCGGTGGCAGCAAGAAGACTGCCGTTTGCACACGCGCTGCAATTTCGTGCGCCTTTCAGTAGATGAGCTGCTGCAAGCAGACAATACGGCACGTTTCCATGACGGCAATATTGTGTTGGTGCTGCACACCGGGCGCGCGCATGCCATGCCTGCCCTGCGGCGTGCTTTCCTTTTCTTAATGGAGCAAGACATCCGGGTGCCGGTGGTCATAGAGCGCCGCTACAATGAAGCATGGGAGCAAAGCATTTTGTATGCTTCTACCGACATTGGTGGCTTGTTGCTCGATGGCATGGGCGATGGTGTGTTTTTGCGCCCTGCGGTAGAAGACAAAGACAAGGCGGCAAAGTTACTTGAATTAAAGCAACTCAATCAGCTGGCATTCGGCATTTTGCAAGCCAGCCGCACACGTACCACCAAAACCGAATACATAGCTTGCCCTTCGTGTGGGCGTACACTCTTCGACCTGCAAGAAACCACAGCCATGATACGCCGCCATACCGAACACCTGAAAGGAGTAAAGATTGGCATTATGGGCTGCATCGTGAACGGACCGGGCGAAATGGCAGACGCCGACTATGGCTATGTGGGCTCAGGCAAAGGGAAAATTACCCTGTACCGGGGCAAAGAGGTGGTGCGTCGCAACGTGCCTTCCGAAGAGGCGGTGCAGGCTTTGATTGAGTTGATACGCGAAGACGGACGCTGGATAGAGCCCCCCGCACCCGTAGAATAGGGAAACAAAATCTATGGGCAGGCTGTTTTTGGTAAAACAACAATTTTAAAAGCAACGATTATGTGGAGTAAAGTAAAATATTTCTTTCGACTGGGCGAAGTAGGCGCTTATTTCATACGTGTATTTCGCCCACATGACCCTAAATATCCTACCAGCTTCAACTTGCGCATGATGCACGGTATCAACCGCATCTCTATCGTCATGTTTTTGGTCTGCCTGATGGTGATTTTCCTTCGCAAGTGCGTCTTTTGAGGCAACAGGATATAGCCACACCGGAAGCCTTCGCAGAGTAGCGGAGGCTTTTTTTTCGGGAGATGAGACGGTAATAGGCAAGGGAAAGCAGTTAGAGAGCCCGGAAGAAGACCATGAGCAATTGCATCGAACCAAATTTACCTTTTGTCATGTCGAGCGGAACGAAGCGGAGCGAGACATCTCTTCAAGCCAAGTAGCAAGAGGTGAAAGAGATTTCTCGCTTGCGCTCGAAATGACAAAGGGGCACCCGAAGCAACAGGGGAAAGCGTGAAATGGCAAAAGGGCATGCGCTCGAAACGAGCGGGAGCCTGCGGAGCTACGCTTTATTGCCCGGCTTCTCTTGGCAATTGTGTTGCGCAAGAAAACTCTCCAGTTCTTTGTCCAAGGTCTCTATGTCTTTGAGCGTGAGCGTAGGCACGTCTTCTTCATCGCGCTTGCTGCTCATCAGACCACCCATCATGATCAAGCAACTAATAAGAATCACATACAACAAAATGCTATCGGGAAACTCGGTCCGGTATTGAGCAGGCACCGAAATCACCAGCATGATGGTAATGAGCCCACGCGGGGCAAGCCATACCAAGGGAAACAGACTTTTCACCATGCTTACTTTTAAAGTAACGAGCCGTGTCAAATAAATCAATGCCAGCACACCCAAGCTGATGTAAAGAGCTTGCATGTCGAGCAGCTCACGGATATCGAAAGTGATGCCCAGAACAACAAAGAAGAAAGTACGAACCACAAAGGCTGTTTCGAGTGTGATGGTGTGCATCTCTTCCAATACGCGGTGCAGTGCCTGTTCATTGAATAGCTTTCTGGCTTTGCCTACTGCCAGCAATTTGTAATTGCTCAATGCCAAACCAAAGAACAAGATGATGAACAGAGGGGAAAGGTGCATGAGCTTGCCTGCCGAGTAGAGGATGAGCAGAATGGCAATCAGCAAAAACAGCTTCACTTTGGTTGTGATTTTTTGAAGCAGCCATACCAGCACAACCGCCAACACAACCGCCAACACAACCGTCAATCCGATATTGGCAGCCACATTTTTAACAATAGACCAAGCGGAAGATACTTCCGCATTGCCTGTAATGGAGAAGAACAGCACGATGCCGAAAATATCAGAAAAAGTACTTTCATAAATCATGAATTCTTGGTTGGATTTCGAAAGCCCCCCGACACTTGGAATAACGATGGCACTACTCATCACCCCCAGCGGCGTGGCATAAAGAACGGCTTGAAACCAGTCGGGAATGAGTGTGTAATGGAGCAGGGCAGCAATGGCGGCGGTAGTGAGCAGCAAGCCCAACAATGCCGAACTGATGGACTGCAGAATGACCCCTTTCTTTTCCCGGCTTAACTTCAACTCAAGAGCAGCTTCCAGTACTATCAATATCAAACCTACAATGCCGAGAAGCTCCAGCATAGAAAACCAACTTTTGTCTATCGGCATCCCTTTCCATATCAATATTTCATGAATGCCAATGCCCAACAGAATGAGCATCAAGACACTCGGGACCCCCGTTTTTTTTGAGATGATATTGAAGAAGTAAGAGATGACAATGACCAGCGAGGCATAAATAACCAGCAGATAAACATTGATTCCTTCCATAGATTTAGCTATTTCTGTGTTTGCTTTTGGGATAAACCATCCCAAAGACTAAATTTAGAAAAAATGTCACAGCCTTGAATATTTTTTTCGAAGGTGGTGTGACCAAAAAAAGATTTATGCTTCTTTAAAGAGACTTTAACCGGATATTAAACAATATTCAAAAACATGAAAGACAAACATAAGTTTGGAACCTTTGGGGGCGTTTTTACCCCTTCCATTCTCACTATTTTAGGCGTAATCATGTATTTACGCCTGCCCATGATAGTAGGTACTGCCGGTTTGTGGAGTGCCCTGGGCATCGTACTGGTAGCACACCTTATTTCGCTTACTACCGGTTTGAGCGTGGCATCCATTGCCACCGATAAAAAAGTGGCTACAGGGGGCACCTACTACATCATTTCGCGTAGCTTGGGCTTGCCCATTGGGGGCACCTTGGGCTTGGCTTTGTTTGTTGGACTTTCGTTCAGTGTCAGCTTGTATTTGATTGGTTTTGCCGAAAGTTTTTTGAGTTACTGGGGATGGCCCACCGATATCAATACCATACGCATCACCGGTACCATCATGTTGATAGCCGTTACGGTGGTGACTTTTATCAGTTCGTCTTTGGCTATCAAGACGCAGTATTTTATCATGGCGGCTATTTTCCTGTCCTTGATTTCCATTTTCATGGATGGGCACCCCTACAAGCCGGAAGCGCCCAATTTAGAGGGCTTTAAAGACTACAGCTGGATAGTGCTCTTTGGTATCTTTTTCCCCGCCGTTACGGGCTTTGAGGCGGGCGTGTCCATGTCGGGTGACCTGCGCGACCCCAAGCGCTCTATTCCCGTGGGGACCATCATGGCTATAGCCGTAGGACTTTTGGTTTATATTGCTTTGGTCTTCTTCTTTGCTTATACCGTAGATGCCCGTTTGTTGGCAGAAGACCCGCAAGCACTGCTCAAAATAGCACGTGTGCCTGAGTTGGTAGTAGCCGGCATTTGGGGAGCCACGCTTTCCTCGGCTTTGGGAAGCATTTTGGGGGCACCCCGCATATTACAATCTACGGCTATGGATGGCATCACGCCCAAGTTTTTTGCCAAGGGGCATGGCAAAGGCAACGAACCGCGCAATGCTCTTTTGTTGGCATTTGTTATTGCCGAAGCCGGTATTTTGATTGGTGAGCTTGACGTTATTGCCCGTATCGTATCTACTTTCTTCATTACGACCTATGGCTTTTTGAACCTGAGCGCTGCCTTCGAGCGCATGACAAGTACCGACTTCCGCCCTTCTTTTAAAGTGCCGGCATGGGTGAGCTGGATAGGGGTGGTGGCTTGCTTGGTAGTGATGATTCAGCTCGACATCATGGCGACGGTAGGCGGCATCCTTATTTTGGGCGCTGTGTATTTGTTCCTGAAGCGCCGTCAGTTAGAGCTTAAAACAGGCGATACCTGGGGGAGTGTGTGGGCTTCGTTGGTAAAGCGGGGAATGGCGGCTTTGTCGAAAGAAAAAAACATAGTGCGCAACTGGCGCCCCAATGTGTTGTTGTTTGCAGGAAAACAAGCCGAACGCCCCTTGCTTTTTTCATTGGGCCTGGAGCTCACCGAGATGGGAACACTCTTTGCCTTTGAGATGATGCCCGGCAGCAAAGAAGAACTGGCTACGCGCAAAACACGGGAGCTCATAGAAAGAGATGACCGCAAGCTTTTCCTTTATAAATACGACACCCCCAACATATTTAAAGGTATTGAGGAAGTAGCGCGGGTATATGGCGCACCGGGTATCGAGCCCAATACGGTCATGCTGGGGTGGTCGAAACAACCATCGCATCGGGCTGCCTATTTGGACCTGCTGCGTCATCTGCTTCGTTATGATTATAACTTGTTGCTGCTGAATGCCTATTCCGGCAAGGGCACAGACGAAAAGCAGAGCGATGAGCGCCCACAAGTAGATGTTTGGGTGCCGGTGCGCGGGCGCGAAATTCTTTATTTCATCTTGCTGATGCGCCATTTAACCGCCAACTGGCGTTGGAAAGATGCCCATTTGCGCTTTTTGACTTTGGTCGATGAGCCTACCGACGTGGAGGTGGCTTACCGTCAGCTGGCACTGCTCTCGGAAGAGTACCGTCTGGATTTTGAAATAAAAGTGATTTACAGAGGTAATCGTGGCAAATCAGACGAAGAACTGTGGGTGCAAGAGTCCACTGCCAAAGACTTGGTGCTGATGCCTTTGCCACCCTTGAATCAACTACAAAGCGATGAAGAATACGCGCGCTATAGCCGTTTGGCTGACTTGCTCAAAGCACCTGTGTTGTTAGGAACTGCTTCTTCGCAGTTCGAAGAAGCGCAACTGCTGCCCGTGCCTGTTCAAACAGACCTTGGTGAAGAGGCCGGTCAGATATATGATTGGGTGCTGCCCGAAGAACCGCTCTCTGCCATGCCGGAGGTACAGCAACGATTGCGCAGCATGGAGCAGGTCTATGGCTCAATGAACCGCCTGCTTTTTGAGCGCATCATTGAACCGATACTGCTCGACTACCAAAACGGTTTGGAAGAGATAGCCCGTCATATCGATTGGATTAGCAAAGAAAGTGAAAAAGCCCATGCTTTGCCGGAAGCCAAGCGGCAGCGCTTCTGCTGGAAGCTGCGCAATCAGTATTTGTTCCGTCAGGAACAGTTTGTGGAACAGTTTGTGGAGCAGCATCTCGACTTGCAGCAGCAGCGGCTCGAAGCAGCTACCGAGTGGTACATGAAAGAGTTGCAAGACCTGATTCTGGGTGTCCCCAAAGAGTGGAAACTGACATACCCCAAAGAAAAGTTGCTTGTTGCCGAGTCAGACACGGCGCCGGTGCGGCGTCTGAAGCGCCGTTTGCGTTGGTGGGCAGCCATTACTGGCAAAAAAGCAGTAACCTACACAGTAGATTTCCGTGAAGTGGCGCGCCATTTTCTTTATCAACAACGCATTGCCTTCTTTAATGTCCTGCTCGAAAGCCTTCAGTATGACCTGCTCAGCTGGCTTAAGCAGTATCGCAACATGAACGCCATGCTCAATGAAACTCTGCTGGACATAGAGGCCGGCAACAATGACTGGAAAGGGGACTTGGAAGCCGTAAGTGCCGAAACCGAAAAACTGAAGAAGCGCTTGTTGCAACTGCGTCCTTTGTATTACCGCCGCGCAGCGTGGGAGTTGCGCAAGGCTTTGAAAAACATGGGACGCCATATAGAGGAAATAGGGGGAGATAAAAAAGTAATCAGAACGGCCCGCCGTTTCGAAAAACGACTCGAAGAATACATCGAAAACATTGCACAATACCCCAAGGAATACACCGAAAGCGCCAAGCTTACCCTGAGTGCCAACCTGGTGGATTTACACTTGCAATTGGTCAAGGTGCGCGTGCAGGAAAAGACGCTTAACTTTTACAAAAAAGAGCGGCAGCATATAGAGAACCACACCCAAAAAACCATAGAGCGAATATTGCAATGGATGCGCCAAGAGAAGAGCAAGGAAGAGTTATTGCCTGCTTTGCAAAAAGAAGCCGCACAGCTGCAGGTAGAAGAATGGACGCAAGCCTTTGAAATTGTAGGACAATCGTTCTACGAGCTTTGTGCGGACTTGCCCGAAGAGGTGGAAATGGCCGGTGAGTTCCACATACGTCCCCAAGACATGATTGTGGAAGTCGAATCTTTGGAGCTGCCCTTGCGGCGCCTGGCTACCCACTTCCTGGCATCCAAGCTGTCTTCGGTAGTAGAAGAGTTCCTTAAAGAAGTGAGCGCCGAAGTAATGAACGCTACCTATGCCTTACGCAGTACGCTGAGCCTTTTGCGCTTCAATGTGGAGAATATAGATGCAGCCGGTGAAGAGGAGGCGCAGGCACAATACAAAGCCCTGCTGCATGAAGCGGCACTACAGGTAGAAAAAATTCAAACCGACTTAAGCACCTATTTGCAATCTGCCTATGAAAAGCTCAATCATATTTTGCATGAGCACTTCGAGCCTTTGAGTGCCCACCGCATCGTGCGCACCCACCAAGAGTTCGCACAGCTCTACCGCTTGTATCAAGGTAAAAAAATGCTCAGCAAGACCGGGCGCTGGCTGGAGCAGGTCAAAGATACCCTGCGCAAGTTGCTCGAAAAAGTGGTCTATTCGCAGAGTCGTGTGCTGCTGGCCACCCAAAAACAAGAACAGATAACAGCCCACACCACCACCAACCAACTGGCTGACTGGGTCGAGCAGTTGACGCCGCGCCCGCAAGTAGGCAAGCAACTTTCGGCTTATTACCACAATTTATTTTCCGGGCAATCGAACATAGGCGATGATTTCTGGATTCCGCGTCCTCATGAAGAAGCGGCCTTGCAAAAAGCCGTGCTTCGCTTCAAAGCCGGCAATAAAGGACTGGTGTTTGTGGTAGGGCATCGCGACAGCGGGAAAACAGCCATCTGCCGGCGCATCGTGCAAAATTACTTTTCACAAGAAACGGTATTTCATGTTTTTGCTTCCAACGAAGAATGCGGCTGTATAGAAGGATTTACCAAGGCGCTGGCCCGTGCTACGGGCTTGGGCGGCGACCTGGTGTCGATGCTCGAAGCCCTGCCGTGGGGGAGTGCCTGTATCATCAACGACATAGAGCAATGGTGGCAAGAAGCCCCCGAAGCAGCCGCCGAATGGGAACAACTGATTCATACGCTTTATGCATATAGCCACCGTTGCCTGTTTGTGCTGAATACCAACCCCTACGCTTTCCGTTTGATGAACCACGCCGAAAGCATGAGCCGTTGTGCCTTGGCTGTGCTTCAAATGCAGCCCTATACCGCCCAAGAGCTGCAGGAGCTGGTCATGCGGCGTCATCGCACCACCGGTTACCGCATTGTATGGAGCGGAAGAGAAGAGCGGCGTTTGAGCGGTTGGCGTTTGGCGCAGCTTTTCAATAAGTATTTCCTGTATTCGGCAGGCAACCCCGGCATCACGCTCAACGCATGGATTGCGCATATAGATAAGGTGCAGGAGAAAGAGCTGCACATAAGAGCCCCGCAGGTGCCTTCCATCACCGTGCTCGATAAAATGCCGCCCTTATGGAAAGCCATTCTATGGAAAGTGCTTCAGCACAAGCAGCTTAGCAAAAATGCCCTGTTGACATACTTCCCGCAAGAGCGCCGGGAAGAGTGCCTGCAGGCGTTGGAAGCTTTGCTCAGAACGGGCGTGTTGGTGTCGCGTGGTTTGGATACCTACGCTATAAGCATTTACGTTGTGCGTTTTGTAATTCAAATATTTGAAAAAGAAGAACTATGAAACTACTCTTGTCGGTCATTGCTCTTTTGTTTGTTTGGTTGTCGCTTCGTTTTTTACGGTTGCGCTATGTGTCTGCTTTTACAAGAGGATGGAAATACTACCTGAATCCCTTCTTGCTGATAACCGAAGGCTTGCTGGGCACAATAAGCGGTTGGTTGCTCATTGGGTTGCTTTTCAAAGACAACTACTATGCAGGCATACTGCGCTCGGCCTATGTACTTTTGTTGCTCGTGCTGTTTGCCTGGTTATACGGAAAAGACCTGTTGGCAGGCTTTATTCTGCGTTTGGAGGGAAAGCTAAAGCAGGGAGGTTATATCCGTGTGGGCAACATAGAAGGTGAGCTTGTCAAGCAGCAGACAGGAGCTATTTATGTGCGCGACGCGCAGGGGTGGATACATAAAATCCCCTGCTCTAAATTGTTATTGGGCGGGCTTGGCTGGAAAGAAGAGAACACCATACATGGAAGCTACGTAACACTGACCCTTCCACTGCTTACGCCACAAACGCCCCAAGAAAAAGAGCGCCTGTCCCGGCTTGTGGGGGACTATCTGATGCAATCGCCTTGGGTAAAGACGCACCGGCACCATACTATGGAGTGGCAAAACGGTCGCCTGCAGTTGCGTGTAGCACTCATCGACAAAGAAGCGCACGAGTTTGTGCGTGAAGAGCTCATGCATCTTTTGCAGCAGTTTCACCATGGCAACAAATAACACTTCCAAGCAAAAAGGGGCTTTCGCGAAAGCCCCTTTTCTTTTCCGGTGCCGGAAACAATGTTGTTTTCTTGTTTACGGTATCAAACGCAGCAGCGTGTTTACACTGTCTTGGGCTATGTCAAACAGAAATGCAGGATAAACACCCCAAAGTATGCTTAAAACCACACAAATACCAAGCAGCACCGTTTCCCGCCCCCGAAGGTCAGTCAAGCGCTCATGATACGCCGGCTCTGAAAGCCAGTATTCACCCATAAACATGCGACGCAAGCACCACAGGAAATAAGCAGCGCTAAGCACAATACCCAGGGCTGCCCCGGCTACCCAGCCATTGTGTACCCACTCCGAGCGGAAGCTGCCCAACAAGGTAAACACTTCCCCCACAAACGCTGAAAACAAAGGCAAGCCCAAAGAAGCAAACATAAGCAGGAACGCAAACACACTAAAACGCGGCATGCGGTGCCATAAGCCGCTGTAATGACTGATGTGGCGGTCGTGCGTACGGTCATACAGCACCCCCACCAATAAAAACAAGCCTGCCGACAGCACCCCGTGGCTCATCATTTGAAAAATTGCCCCTTGCAAGCCTTCTTCGGTCATCGACACGGCGCCCAGCAGCACATAGCCCATATGCGAAACCGAAGCATAGGCTATCATTTTCTTCAGATCATCCATCGCCAGGGCATTCATGGCGCCATATAAGATGGACAACACAGCCATGAACGCCAACACCTCGCTATGTGCCTGCCACAAGTCAGCAAACATGGGAATAACAAAACGAAACAGACCATAGCCCCCCACTTTAAGCAATATGCCCGCCAGTATCACCGAAATGGGCGTGGGCGCTTCTACGTGGGCATCGGGCAGCCATGTGTGGAAAGGCACGGCGGGCAGCTTAATCAAAAAGCCTGTTACCAACAACCAGAAAGCCCACCAGCGGAAATCATGACCGGCAAACAACACACTGCCGGGTATGTAGCTTTCTTGCATGGCCAGCAAATCCATATCAAAACGGTGCACCACCCATTCGGGCTGTGTTTGAATGAGCTTTTGCACTTCGGGCAGCAGGGCAGGGGTGTAGTCCTCTATCGAAGCAATAATACCTGCTTCCAGGGCAGTAGCTGCCGGGTCGAAGGTAGAAACCAGGCCGGCAATAAATACAATGAGAATAAACAAAGAACCTACCAGCGTGTAAATAAAAAACTTGAGCGCTGCGTACTCGCGCCTTTCGCCCCCCCAAAGCCCTATCAGAAAATACATGGGCAACAACATGAATTCAAAAAAGACATAAAACACCAGGTAGTCGCGCACAACAAAACACGCCGGCACACTCAGCATCAGCAAAGCAAAGAGCGCATAATATCCCTTGCTCTTTTCTTTGATATTCCATGAGGCAATGGCTGCCAACAAAAAAACAACGCTTGTAAGCAGCAGCATGCTTAAGCCAAGCCCGTCGAGCCCCACATGGTAGTCTGCCCGGATGGTGCCCCAGTCACCGGCCGGAATACGAAACCATTCGTACTGCTCTTCGAAGGATAAGCTGCCGGCAGCACCGGCTTGGGGAAAGCGGGCATACAAAAAGAGCGTAATGGCCAATTGGGCTATGACACCTGCCAGCACCAGCAAGCGCTGCGTGTGGTAATGCCGGCGGCCGGTGGTTCCCAGTAAAACAAGCAAACACAAGGGAATGAGTAGAAGTACCGTGAGCATAAGGAATCGATGGTTTCAGTTGGGCGATATGCAAAAATCAAAAAAAGCCTGCTTACGCACAATTTTATTTTATGTTATTACCGTGTTATTACCGTGCCGCAAGCCTTTGGGCAAGCGCTGAAAGGGGCAAAGAAGGGCTTGTTATTTAGAAAGAATCTAAATATTGGAAAAGTTTCATATATAAGCTTTTGATTTATTGAAAATTACTTAAAAAAAAACGAGCTTAGAGCTCGATTTGCCTCGCAAAGGGCATTTGTGAATAAGAAAAGCCATATTAACTTTGCGAAGATGAAAAATCAGGTGAAACCAACGTTAACTCATAAGCAAAAGGCTATGCGCTTACTGAACAAACCCAACAGGCTGATGCTCACACGCATCTGTTACGCAAGCATCTTTTTGATAGTGATGCTTTTTTCAAGTCCCGCTTGGGCGCAAGAGGTTGCCCCGCAGGACAACGCCACGCAAGAAGTGCCCGGCTTGGATATGAGCGAGGCAACGATTGCCAAAGGGAAAGAACTCTTTGTTGGTCGTTGTCAATCGTGCCACGCCGTCACCGATGAAGTGGTGATTGGTCCCGGCTTAAAGGGCGTTTTGGAACGTCGCGAACTGCCCTGGTTGCTTAAGTGGATTCGCAACTCGCAGGCTTTGATCCAGAGTGGCGACCCCACGGCCGTACAGCTCTACAACGAGTACAACCAAACCCAGATGACCTCCTTCCTGGACCTCAGCGACGACGACATCAAGGCTATTTTGGCTTATGTGAAGTCGGCTGAAAACCAACAACAGGAAGCAGCTGCCGATGGTGCTGCCCAAGCCGAAGGGGGAGAAGCTGCCCAGGCAAGCGGTCTCAACTCTTCTTACCTGACTGCCATTTTGGTAGGCTTGGTGATTGTGCTGGTGTTGGTGTTGGCTGTATTGTTGCTGATAGTATCGCTGTTGACCCGCTTCTTGAAAAACCAGGACCTGCCCGAAGAAGACTTGGAGGTAGTCAATGAAAAAATAGACTTGACCGCCCCCTTCCGCAGCAAAGCATTCCTTACTGTAGTGGGCGTGTTTTTCTTGTTGGTGGTGGCCAAGGCAGGCATCGACAGCCTGATGGATGTAGGTGTGCAAACAGGCTATGCACCTACTCAGCCCATTGCCTTCTCACATAAACTGCATGCCGGCAAGTATCAAATCGATTGCCAGTACTGCCATACAGGCGTGCGCAAAGGCAAATCTGCCAATATTCCTTCTGCCAATATATGTATGAACTGCCACGGCGAAATCAAACGCGGCTCGCCTGAAATACAAAAAATCTATGCTGCCATAGAAAAGAACGAGCCTATCAAGTGGGTGCGTGTACACAACCTGCAAGACTTCGTGTATTTCAACCACGCACAACACGTGCAGGTAGGACAAATCGAATGTCAGCACTGCCACGGCGAAATCGAGAAGATGGAAGTGGTGCAGCAGCGCTCGCCCTTGACCATGGGCTGGTGTATCGACTGCCACCGCAAAACCGTGGTGAAGGCAGAGGGCAACGATTACTATGACCGCCTGCTGCAATTCCACAAAGCCAATGCAGGCAAAAAGCCCATGACCGTAGAAGACATTGGCGGTCTTGAGTGCTCTAAGTGTCACTATTAATCTTCTTTCTTCAAATCAAGTCTTCATAACTCAACAGAAATATGAAAGAAAAACAAAAGATATATTGGAAAGGGCTGGAAGAGTTGACCAACGACACCGACTTCGTAAAGAAGTCGCAGGACGAGTTCCCCGAATTTCCTACTGCCGAGGAACTGACCACCAGCCGTCGTGACTTTTTGAAATTCATGGGATTCAGCCTGGCAGCTGCCTCTTTGGCTGCTTGCGAAGCGCCCGTAAAAAAGGCAATCCCTTACCTGAATAAACCCGAAGAAATTGACCCCAGTGTTCCCAACTACTATGCTTCTACCTATGCACAAGACGGGGAATACTGCAGCATTCTGGTAAAAACCCGCGAGGGGCGCCCCATTAAAATAGAAGGCAATGAGTTGTCTTCTATCACCAAAGGGGGAACCAGTGCCCGCGTACAAGCGTCGGTATTGGGCTTGTATGACCTGTCCCGCTTGCAGGGCTTCATGGAAAACGGCAAAGCCGCCGACATGGCTGCCGTGGACCAAAAAGTCATAGACGGGCTGAAAAAAGCAGCCCAAAGCGGAAAGCCTGCTTACATCGTAAGCAGCACCATCATGAGCCCTTCAACCAAGGCGGTGATTGCCAAGTTTATTGAAAAATATCCTTTCTTCCGCCATGTGAGCTACGATGCAGTATCTGCTTATGGCATCTTGAAAGCCAACGAGCGCTCATTTGGCAAATATGCACTGCCTGCTTATGACTTCAGCAAAGCCGAAGTGATAGTAAGCGTAGGGGCAGACTTCTTGGGCACCTGGTTGTCGCCCATTGAGCATGCTCGCCAGTATGCGCAAACCCGCAAACTGGGCGGCGACAAGAAAACCATGTCGCGCCACTATCAGTTTGAAACCACCTTGTCGCTGACCGGCGCCAATGCCGACTACCGCAGCCGTATTCGTCCTTCGCAAGAAGGTTTGGTGGTGGCTGCTCTTTATAACGGCGTAGCGCAAGCAGTGGGCGCCCCCACAGTGTCGGCGCCTGCCGTGAAAGTGCCTCATATCGACAAGGCTGTAAAAGATTTGTTGGCTGCCAAAGGCAAGTCGCTGGTTGTGTCCGGCTCGAACGACCCGGATGTGCAAGTATTGGTGAATGCCATCAACTATCTGCTCGAAAACTACGGCAGCACCATCGATCTGAGCCGTCCTTCTTTTGTGAAGCAAGGCAACGATGAAGAATTCTTGCGTTTTGTAGAAGATGCCAAGAAAGGCAATGTGTCGGCTGTGATTTTCTATAATACCAACCCCGTTTATGACCATGTGAAAGGGGCTGAGTTGGCAAAAGCACTGCCCAAGATTGCGCTGACCGTCTCTACTGCCGACCGTGCCGATGAAACTGCTTCCTTGTGCCGTTTCATCACGCCCGACCATCACTATCTGGAAGCATGGAACGACGCAGAGCCGCGTGCCGGCTTCTACAGCTTGGCTCAACCTACCATCATGCCGCTCTTCAAAACCCGTCAGGCACAAGACAGCTTCCTGACTTGGGCAGAAGAAGGCATCTCATTCTATGAATTCCTGCGCAGCTACTGGCGCAAAAACATATACAAAGGCGAGGGCTCGTTTGAAGACTTCTGGACCAAAGTAGTGCATGATGGCGTATATGAGCCTGTTGCCGAAGCCGCTGCCGAAAAACCTGCCTTTACTGCCGACGTACAAGAAGCCGGCAGCCGTGTAGCGCGTCGTTATACTGCCGACAACAAAAACATAGAGTTGGTACTCTATCAAAAAGTAGGTATTGGCAGTGGCGCCATGGCAAACAACCCTTGGCTACAAGAATTGCCCGACCCCATCACCAAAGCCACTTGGGATAACTACGTGTGTGTATCGAAGAGCTACGCCGAACAAGAAGGCTTGAAACAAGGCGATGTGGTGAAGGTAACTGCCAACGGCTATAGCGTGGAGTTGCCTGTGCTGATTCAGCCCGGTCAAGCTCCCGGCACCATCGCCATTGCACTGGGCTATGGGCGCACCAAAGCCGGTAAGTGTGCCAACAACATCGGTAAGAATGCTTATCCTTTCGTAAGCATCGCCGACGGTGCTTTGGTGTACGCACAGCGTCAAGTAAGCATTGAAAAAACGGGAGCCACCTACGAAATAGCACAAACGCAAACGCACCATACCATCATGGCGCGTCCTATTGTGCAAGAGGCTACCCTCAAAGAATATCAAAAGGACCCTGCGGCAGGACGTTTCTTCCCTGCTATCACTATAGAAGGGGAGAAGGTGAACGTGAACCGCACCATCCCCGAAAACAAAGCAGAAGAACTGAACCCCCGCCTCATCACCTTGTGGAAAGGGCATGAAAAAACAGCCTACCGCAAGAACCACTGGTGGGGCATGGTCATCGACCTGAACTCTTGTATTGGTTGTAGTGCCTGCTTGATTGGTTGTCAGACCGAAAACAACGTGCCGGTAGTAGGCAAGCAGGAGGTGATCAACCGCCGCGAGATGCACTGGATTCGTATCGATCGCTACTACAGCTTTGACGAAAGCATCGATACCGAAGATAAGAGCTATGCCAATTATCAAAAGATGGAAGACCCGGCAGACAATCCGGAGGTAGTCTTCCAGCCTATGATGTGTCAGCATTGTAACAATGCACCTTGTGAAACGGTGTGTCCGGTAGTGGCTACCACCCACAGCTCGGAAGGTCTCAACCAAATGACCTACAACCGTTGTATCGGTACACGCTATTGCGCTAACAACTGTCCGTTCAAGGTGCGCCGCTTCAACTGGTTCAACTACACCAACGACGAGCGTTTCCAAGATGTGAACTATATGTCGCAAACCGACTTGGGTCGCATGGTGTTGAACCCCGATGTGACCGTGCGCTCTCGTGGTGTGATGGAGAAGTGCTCGCTTTGTGTGCAGCGTATCCAGTTGGCTAAGCTGGAAGCCAAGCGCGCAGGACGCAAGCTGCGTGACGGCGAAGCCAAAACCGCTTGTCAGCAGGCTTGTCCTACCGACGCCATCGTCTTCGGTGACATGAACGACCCCGAAAGCCGTATCCACAAACTCTTGAACTTGAAAGAGTTTGACAACGGCGACATCAAAATCACCGAGCCGCGTGCTTTCCAAGTACTGGAAGAGTACAATGTGCGTCCGAATGTGACTTACTTAACCAAGATTCGTAACAAAGACTAACCTAAACTTAGAATAACCATGCAGGTAACTTCGCCAATTCGTGAACCGTTGGTAACCGGTCACAAAACCATGCACGATATCACCGAGGACATTTGTCGTCGGGTAGAAGAGAAACCTTCTAAAGCATGGTTGGCTGCCTTCGGTGTGTCGCTGATTATGCTTATAGTAGGCGGCTATGCTGCTGCCGCCACTTGGTGGTATGGTATCGGTATGTGGGGCTTGAACAAAACCGTCGGATGGGCTTGGGACATCACCAACTTCGTCTGGTGGGTAGGTATTGGTCACGCCGGTACGTTGATTTCCGCCATTTTGCTTCTGTTCCGTCAGAAATGGAGAACATCAATTAACCGTGCTGCCGAAGCCATGACTATCTTCGCCGTTATTTGTGCCGGTACTTTCATCTTGATGCACATGGGGCGTACATGGCTGGCACACTGGGCGCTTCCCTTGCCCAACACCTATGGTTCGTTGTGGGTGAACTTCCACTCACCACTGGTGTGGGACGTGTTCGCCATCTCTACTTACTTGACCGTGTCGCTGGTGTTCTGGTATGTGGGCTTGATTCCTGACTTGGCTACCATCCGCGACCGTGCCAAGCTGACCCTGGAGAAATATCCTCTTCTGGATACCGACACACCCGAAGAGCGTCGTGAAAAACGCAAAAAACGCCGCCCCATCGCTGCCTTCATCTATGGTTTGTTGGCTTTCGGCTGGGAAGGCGGTGCCAAGGTGTGGGCGCGCTACGAATATGTAGCTTTGATTCTGGCTGGACTTTCTACACCGCTGGTACTTTCTGTACACACCATCGTGAGTTTCGACTTTGCCACTTCGCTCATCCCCGGATGGCATACGACCATCTTCCCGCCTTACTTCGTTGCGGGGGCTATCTTCTCGGGCTTTGCCATGGTGCAAACCCTCATGCTCATTACCCGCAAAGTGTATAAGCTCGAAGATTATATTACCATCACCCACATCGATTACATGAACAAGATTATCATCTTGACTGGTTCTATTGTGGGTATTGCTTATATTACCGAGTTCTTCATGGCTTGGTATTCGGGTGTGGAATATGAGCGCTATGCTTTCTTGAACCGTGCTTTTGGTCCTTACTGGTGGGCTTACTGGTCTATGATGACCTGCAACGTGATTTCACCGCAGCTGTTCTGGTTCAAGAAAATACGTCAAAGCATCGCTTGGTCTTTCTTCCTGTCTATCGTGGTGAACATCGGTATGTGGTTCGAGCGTTTCGTGATTATCGTTACTTCGCTGCACCGCGACTTCATCCCCTCGAGCTGGGCGATGTTCTATCCCACACTTTACGACATAGGTGACTACCTCTTCACTTTTGGCATCTTCTTTACTTGCTTCTTCTTGTTTGCCAAATATTTGCCGGTTATCAACATGGCAGAAGTGAAGACCATCTTGAACTCTTCGGATATCAAAGCCAAAGAGAAGGCTACCGAATATCTCAAAGAAGGTGGTGCTGTGAAAGCTGCTTCACCTATGTACGATAAAGGGAAAGACTTATAACGAAAAGAATTATGGCAGATACACGTTTAGGACATACCAAAGAGCGCTTCATGGTGGGCATTTACGACCATGAAGACAAAGTGGTGGATGCTGTGAAGAAACTCAAAAACGATGGGGTGAAAGTATATGAGGTGTACTCGCCCCATCCCATTCACCACATCGACACCTACATAGGGCACCCGCGTACACGCATTCCTATCGCCGCTTTCTTGTTTGGCGCTTTGGGTACGCTCTCTGCAATCACCCTTATTACCTATACCATGGGTATCGATTGGCCCATGATTATCGGCGGTAAAAACTTTGTAGCCATCCCCACCATGGTACCGGTTACTTTCGAGTTGACCGTGCTTATTTCGGCTTTGGGTATGGTGGCTACCTTCTTGGTGTCGAACAATATGGGACCCGGCAAGAAGGAGTTTATGTTTGACCGCCGCACTACCGACGACAAATATGCCTTGGTAGTGGACCTGGATGCCAACACTTTGAGCGAAGAGCAAATTCGCGATTTGATGGTTAAGTATGGCGCGGAGACCGACCCGCTTCCTCGTATTGTAGAACGTTAAAACCGAAAATGAAAACCATGATGCGCTTCAAACAATATACTATGGCTGCGGTAGCCGGGCTGTGCGTTTTGACAGCTTGCCAGCGCGATTACAACGACCCCGGCACCGAGTATGCCCCCAACATGTATGTGTCGATTCCTTATGAACCTTTGACACAAGTAGAAGAAAACAAGCTGACACCTACCGGCGCCAATGTGCTGCCGCCGGTGCCCGGTACCATCTCGCGCCGTAATTACCCGACCAAATATGTGGACGAATACGGCAACGAATATGACCTGGGTTTGATGGTGTATCGCACCCACCCCGACAGCATAGAGGTGGCAGAGAAAACACTGAAAAACCCACTGCCTGCTACCAAGCAGGTGATTGCCGAAGGCAAGGTGTTGTATGAGCGTTTCTGCCAGCCTTGTCATGGTGCCAAGGGGCAAGGCGACGGCCCGGTAGGGCAGAAATACAAAGGGGTTGCCAACATTGCAGCCATGAAGTTCAACGACGGGCATATTTTCCATGTCATCACCCATGGAAAAGGGCGCATGTGGCCGCATGCCTCACAGCTCAACCCACTGGAGCGCTGGAAAATCGTGCACTACGTGCATGTGCTTTCCGGTGACCTGCCCGAAAGTGGCATAGTGCCCGGGCAAGAAGAAAAAGCAAGCGAAACACAAGAAGGAACTGCCGCAGAGCAGTCTTCGGATGTAGCAATGGCTAACTAATTTTAAACAAAAAGAAATTATGGCAGCAGAACACACTGTAACCGTTGACGTAAACGAAAAATATACGCTTACTGCCGCTACGCAGAAAAAAATATGGCTGTGGCTGGCAGTAGGGCTGATTCTCTTCATCGCCGGAGCCTTCTGGTTTGTGACCGGCTTTGGCAGTGAAGCTGCACACGGTGCCGGGCATGCCGCAGAGCATGGCGGTGGTGGGGGTGAACACTTCAACCCCATGGCACGCGTGTGGGCAAACCTGTGGCTGAACAGCGTCTTCTTTGTAGGTATTGCTGTGGCAGGTGTCTTCTTTTTGGCTACCCAGTATGCGGCAAAAGCCGGCTGGTCTGCCATCATCAAGCGAGTGCCCGAAGCCTTTGGTGGCTTCTTGCCGGTAGGGGGTGTGATTATGCTGGTGGTCTATTTCTTGGGACACCACGACTTGTTCCACTGGACCCACACCGGGCTGTATGAAAAAGGAGGTCCTGAGTTCGATGCCATCATCAACGGCAAAGCACCCTTCTTCTATTGGCCTCTGTCGCCCGAAGGTGGTTTCCCCTTCTTCTGGTTGTTGCGCTTGGTGCTTTACTTTGCCCTCTGGTATTGGGGCTACACCATGATTCGCAAGGCTTCGTTGGCAGAAGACCAACTGCAGAACCGCCTCGACTTCCGTTATTACGATAAGCAGGTGGTATGGTCTATCGTTTTCATTGTCATCTTTGCCGTTACTTCTTCTACTTCTGCATGGGACTGGCTGCTGAGCATCGATACCCACTGGTTTAGCACCATGTTTGGATGGTATGTGTTTGCCAGCTGGTTTGTATCTGCATTGGCTGTCATCACTTTGGCAGTGGTTTATCTGAAAGAACAAGGTTACCTGAAGGCAGTAAATGAAAACCACCTGCATGACTTGGGTAAATTCATGTTTGCTTTCAGTATCTTCTGGACCTACGTTTGGTTCTGCCAGTTCTTGCTGATTTACTACGCCAACATACCCGAGGAAATCTTCTATTTCAAAGAGCGTCTGCATGGTTTGGGAGGTGTTTATTCGCCGGTGATGATTATCCTGGCAATTATCAACTTTGCCTTCCCCTTCCTGTTCTTGATGCCGCGTGATTCAAAACGTCATCCTATATTCTTGAAAATTACTGCTTTTGCTATTTTGGTTGGGCACTATCTGGATTTCTATCTGATGGTGATGCCCGGCACTGCCAAGCAGTATGGTGGCTTTGGCTTGATGGAAATAGGGGCTATCATTGTGTTTGCCAGCCTGTTTGTGTGGTTGTTCTACCGCACCCTGTCTAAGGCACCCCTGATAGCCAAGAACCACCCGATGCTGGAGGAGTCATTGCATCACTCTATATAAAAAAGCAACAAGGTAAGCATGATTGAACAAATAAACGTTCTTTTATGTTTACCTTGTTAGAGTTGCAAACAATTTTAGAAAACACACTGTTGAGCTAACAAAAAGGCAAAATTATGTTGAAGCTTATCCTGATATTAGCAGCGGTACTGGTTGTAGCCATCGCGTTTACCATCTTTCGCGTGGCACGACTGGTCGCTATCGCCAAAAATAAGGACCGCAAAGACCCCGTAGATGTATCGACCAACAACCTGCATGCTACGCTCTTTGTGCTGCTTCCTTTGATTGGCGCCGCCGCAGTGGTATGGTACACCAACTCGGCTGATGACATGTACCTTCCTTTAGCTTCTGAGCATGGAGAAGCTACTGATGGTTTGTTCTGGACTACCATGGCGATTATCATTGCCATGTTTGTAGTAACCAACGTAGGGCTGTTCGCTTTTTCCTACATGTACCGTTACAAGCGCGGACAAAAAGCACACTTTTACCCGCATAACAACACCTTGGAGGCTATTTGGACAGCCGTGCCGGCTATCATCTTGTTGGTGCTGGTATTGAATGGCTGGCTGGTGTGGCGCAAGGTGATGAGTGAGCCGCCGAAAGAGGCACAGGTGGTGGAAATCATGGGGCACCAATTTGCCTGGAAGGTACGCTATCCGGGTAAGGATGGCGAGTTGGGGAACTACAGCTTCCGCTTCATGGATGCTACCAATGAAATGGGGGTTGACCTGACCGATAAAAGAACCGAGGATGATATTCTTCCGCCGGAGATTCACTTGGTGAAAGGCAAGCCCGTTTTATTCAAAATACGTTCCCGTGACGTGATTCATAGCGTGTTTGCGCCCCATTTCCGTTTGAAAATGGACGCTGTGCCCGGCATGCCTACCCAGTTTTGGTTTACACCTACCAAGACTACTGCCGAGATGCGCCAAGAGTTGAGCCAACTGCCCAACTGGCAGCGTATTGATCCCAAAACCGGCAAGCCTCGTTATGAGAGCTTCAATTACGAGATTGCTTGTACGGAGGTGTGTGGCCGTGGTCACTTCGGTATGCGCCTGGTGGTGGTTGTAGAGACCGAGGAGGAGTTTAAGGCGTGGTTGGCAAAACAACAGCCTTGGACCCAGTTGGTAGGCGAGGACTATGTGCAGAAAGCACGTGTTCGCCAAGCCTTGGTGAAGGAAGGCAAATACCATTCAGTGAACGATGTGGAGGATGCAGTGGTAATGCAAGAGATGGAAAATGCGCAAAAGCAAACTGCTTCTTTAAAATAAATGTTACGTTGAAAACCAATAAAAAGTAGAGATATGGCTATGGCACACGCACACGATGTGCATGCCCATGAGCATGAGCATCACAAAGAAACGTTCCTGACGAAATACATTTTTTCGCAGGACCACAAGATGATTGCCAAGCAGTTCTTGGTAACCGGTTTGATTTGGGCGCTGATTGGCGGTTTCTTGTCTATTCTGTTCCGTCTTCAGCTGGGCTTTCCCGGTATGGACCTTTCGTTCCTTCAGCCCCTGCTTGGCAAGTGGATCGTGATACAGAAGGATGGAACCGGTCAGCTGGACCCTGACTTTTACCTTCAGTTGGTGACCATGCACGGTACCATCATGGTATTTTTCGTGCTTACGGCCGGATTGAGTGGTACTTTCAGCAACTTCTTGATTCCCCTGCAAATTGGTGCCCGCGATATGGCTTCGGGCTTTATGAACATGCTTTCTTACTGGTTCTTTTTCCTTGCCAGCGTTATTATGTTCCGTTCGCTGTTCTTGGAAACAGGACCGGCCGAAGGGGGATGGACCATTTACCCGCCACTGAGTGCTTTGAAACAAGCAGCACCCGGTTCCGGTGATGGTATGACCTACTGGTTGATAGCGATGGCGCTGTTTATTGTATCTTCTCTTTTGGGCGGGATTAACTACATTGCCACCGTTATCAACATGCGTACCAAGGGGATGTCCTTCTCTCGTTTGCCTCTGACGATTTGGGCATTCTTTATTACAGCCATTATTGGCTTGCTTTCTTTCCCTGTGTTGCTTTCTGCTGCTTTGCTGCTGATTTTCGACCGCAGCTTTGGCACCAGCTTCTATTTGTCCGACATCTTTATCAACGGTGAAGCCTTGCATCACACAGGTGGCAGTGCCATCCTTTTCCAACACTTGTTCTGGTTCTTGGGACACCCCGAGGTGTATATCGTGTTGTTGCCTGCCCTGGGGATTACCTCTGAAATTGTAGCCACCAATTCACGCAAGCCCATCTTCGGCTATCGTGCCATGATTGGTTCTATGCTGGCTATTGCGGTGCTCTCTTTCATCGTGTGGGCGCACCACATGTTCGTGTCGGGCATGAATCCCTTCTTGGGCACTATCTTCATGTTCCTTACTTTGATTATTGCCATTCCTTCGGCTGTGAAGTCGTTCAACTATATCACCACCTTGTGGCGAGGCAGCATCCGCTTCACGCCGGCGATGCTTTTCTCTATCGGTTTGGTATCGTTGTTTATTTCAGGGGGGGTAACAGGTATTGTGCTCGGCAATAACGCCTTGGATATTCAGTTGCACGACACCTACTTTGTGGTGGCACACTTCCACCTGGTAATGGGTAGTGCTTCTTTCTTTGGCATGATGGCGGGGGTTTACCATTGGTTCCCCAAAATGTTTGGGCGCATGATGGACGAGCGCTTGGGGTATGTTCACTTCTGGCTTACTTTCATTGGGGTGTACCTGGTATTCTTCCCCATGCATTATTTGGGTATTGCCGGTTTCCCGCGCCGTTATTACACCTTCACCTCTTTCGATGCGTTTAATATCTTTGCCGACTTGAACAGCTTCATCAGTGTGGCTGCCATCATTACCTTCTCTGCTCAGCTGATATTCGGCTTTAACTTCTTCTACTCTATGTTTAGAGGCAGAAGAGCACCGGCCAACCCTTGGGGTTCTACTACCCTGGAGTGGACCACGCCGGTGGAACCCGGACACGGCAACTGGCCCGGTCAAATTCCTTATGTGTATCGCTGGCCCTATGACTACAGCAAACCCAATGCTGACAAAGACGGCTTCGGCGACTTCATTCCTCAGACCGTGCCCTATGCCTTTACGCCCAACTCTAACTTGCCTCATGAAAACGAGAAGGTAGCTTTCGAAAAAGAATTTATGATTCCGGAAGATACTACCTTAGAGAAAGCACAGGCTTAATTCATGGCCATGTGTGCATAAAAAAAAAAAAGGGCTGCCTGCATGGAAGGGTAGCCCTTTTTGCTTGTACTGTTAAGTAAATTTCAGCATTATTGCAGCACTAATTAGCTATTTTTGCTCATGAACGACATGACACGATTACAGCTTCGCCGCTTTGCCATCGCTTGCATGGCTTGTGTAGTGGCTTTTTTCTTGGTAGTGCTGGCCGGTGGGGTAGTGCGCAGCACCGGTGCCGGCATGGGCTGCCCCGATTGGCCCAAATGTTTTGGGCAATATGTGCCGCCTACTTCCGTAAAAGAGCTTCCACCCGATTACAGGGAAATATATGCAGCTAAGCGTAAGAAGAAAAACGAGCGTTTTGCACGTTATTTAAGGCTTTTAGGAAAAGAAGAAGTGGCAGAACGCATTTTGAATGACCCTGCCGTTTATATAGAGCAACCTTTCAATGCAGCCAAGACCTGGACCGAATACGTGAATCGCCTGGTGGGGGCCTTGTCCGGTTTGGTTATGTTGCTGACCACCATTGCCGCATTTCGCCTGCGCAAGCTGCGCAAAGTGTGGTTTTGGCACTGCCTGGGGGCTTTGGTGCTCTTGGTTTTTCAGGCGTGGATAGGCTCTATTGTGGTGTCCACCAATTTGCTACCGGGCATGATTACGCTGCATATGCTACTTGCCATGGCTTTAATTGCATGGATGCTTTGGGTATGGACAGATGTGCGGGCCTTCATGCAAAAGCCGGCGGAAAGGGTTGTTGTGCCTGCTGCTTCCTTGTGGCTTTTGAGGGGGAGCTATGCTTTGTTGGGGTTGCTTCTTACCTGGCAAATTATTGAAGGCACGGGGGTGCGTGAAACGGTGGATGGCGTAGCGCAGCAGATGGGAGAGGCGGCACGTGCCTACTGGGTGGACGGCTTGGATGCCGTGTTGCCCCTACATCGTTGGCTCTCGGTAGGGGTTATACTGGTGGCTTGTGTGGCGGCGGCTTTGACCTTTGCTCTTTCTTCGTCTGCCTTTTTGAAAAAAGCAGCCATGGGGATAGGTGCCCTGCTTAGCTGGGAGGCTGCCGTGGGTATGACCTTGGCATGGAATGCCATGCCTTTCTATCTTCAGCCTTTGCATCTGCTTGTTGCATTGGTGGCATGGGCTTGGTGTTTTGCGGCATGGGCTTGGCTGCTGAAAAACCCCGGTGGGAAAGCTTTATTTTCATAAATTTGCAATTATGAATGCAGTGACCGGAAAAACAAGCAACTGGAAAGAGCATATATTGCCTTATTGGAAGCTGCTCAAACCACGCCTTTCATTTTTGGTGATATTTTCCTCTGCTTTTGGCTACTTCTTTGCCGCAAGAGAAGCATGGGCGTGGAGCACACTTCTGGCTTTGTGTATGGGTGGGTTCTTGATTACCGGTGCTTCGGTGATTATTAATCAGGTGATAGAGAAGGATATTGATGCGCGCATGAAGCGCACGCGCCATCGCCCTTTGGCGGCGGGCAAGGTGTCCATGGATGCAGCACTTACTTTTGCCGTGATAGTGGGGGCATTGGGTTATTTGCTTCTATTGTCTTTTACCAATCCGTTGACTGCCTACGTAGCTTTGCTGTCTTTGTTGGCATATGCCATTCTTTACACCCCTTTGAAGCGGGCAGGCGAGGTGGCTGTATGGGTGGGGGCCATTCCCGGTGCTTTGCCCCCTTTGTTGGGGGTGATTGCTTATGAAGGCGCTTTGACCATGTCGGCTATCTTGTTGTTTGTGCTGCAGTTTGTTTGGCAGATGCCCCATTTCTGGGCTATTGCGTGGCTGGCAGATGAAGACTACAAAAACGTAGGTTACCGGTTGCTGCCACGCGGCGGGCAGTGCACGCGTGAGACGGCACATTATATCATGTGGGTGACCGCTTTGATTATATTGGTTCCGTGGCTATTGTGGTATTACGCCTTGTTGCAATTGCCCACCACCATAGTGCTTTCTCTGTTGGGCGTTTGGTTTTGGATGAAAGCGGTCAAGCTGTGGCGCCATACAGACCGCAAGAGCGCTTTGCAGCTGATGTTCGCTTCTTTCGGATACTTGCCTTTGGCACAGCTGATGATATTAACCGACCGCTTTTTGCTTTCTAACTGACAAGCCAGTTTTGCAGTTGAGCCCTTGCTTCTGCCCGGCGTGAAAGCGGAACGGCTATGCGGGCATTGCAGCGGCTTTGGAAGTCTTGCTCTACGAGACGTGCCCCCAATTCATGAATAAGCCGCATCACCTGTGACGTTTCTTCGTAACCATATGTTATGTGAAAAAACGCTTCGCGTGTGCGCTCTGTTATGCCACCATCGAGCAAGGCTGCTTCGGCGGCTGTTTTGTAGGCACGAATGAGACCGGGCACACCCAATTTGGTGCCGCCAAAATAGCGTACTACGACCACCAACACATTGAGCAATTCCAGTGATCGTATTTGATTCAGGATGGGAGTGCCGGCAGAGTGCGCCGGTTCGCCATCGTCATGGGCGCGCATAAGCGGCTCCGGGGGCGTATCCAGCACGTAGGCATAGCAATGGTGCCGGGCGTCGTAATACTCTTTTTTAAGCGCTTCTATATGCGCTTTGATTTCCTCTTCGGATTCTACCGGATAGGCAAAGCCCAAGAACTTGCTGCCTTTTTCTCTATATATGCCCGTGCCCGGGTGGGCTAATGTACGATAGGTATCCGTATTTTCCATAGTTCTTGCAAAAAGCTCTTTTAAGGCGCTAACCGAAAGCCCACAACCAGTACATCATCTACTTGTGGGCGTCCGCCTTTCCAACTGAAAAAGAAATCCTCTATTTGCTTTTGTTGTGCTTCAGGGCTCAGCGAAGCAATTCGCTGCAGCAAGCGATAAAAGGCATTGACACCGAGCTTGCGTCCCGAAGGACCGCCAAACTGATCTTTATACCCATCAGAAAACAGATAAAACCAGGTGGGTTCTTCTATGGGAATGGTATAGAGCGGGAAGTCTTCTTGTTCCACTTCTTTGCTCCAAAGCGCACTGATTGCTACCACGGCACCTTTATAGACTTGCAATCCCCGGCTGTTCACCGCTATCAAATGATGGCGTGCGCCGGAGAAGTAAAGTGCTTTTTGAGAGGCATCCCACTGGCAAATGCCTATTTCCATACCATCTTGCAAGCCATTTTTTTCTATTATAGACAACAAGCCGTCATGCAGGCTCCTCATGGCTTGGGGGAGTGGATGTGTTTTTTTTAAGTTGAACACTTCATTCAGCAAAAACTGCCCGATGATGCTCATGAATGCTCCGGGAACACCATGCCCGGTGCAGTCGGCTACTGCCAATGTAGGGAGCAACGCAGCCTCTGAAAACCAGTAAAAGTCACCGGATATGATGTCTTTGGGATGGTAGAAGCGCCAGAAATGAGCATAATGCCGGCGAATAACTTCTATGTCCGGAAGCGATGATTCTTGTAGCAACTTAGCATATTGAATGCTGGACAGGGTAATGCTCAACTCTTCTTCAAGGGCGGCTGTGCGCTGTTTTACTATTTCTTCCAGCTCCTCCTTTTGCTGTTCGATATTTTGAATGCGCCAGGCATAAAAGCCGCCGACCAGGAAAATAAAAGCAATGGGAATGGCAATATAAAACCAAATGGTTTCATAAAAAGCAGCTTGAATACGAAAATCAATAGTGGCGGCCTCATGGCTCCATTGCCCGTCGGCATTGGCGGCATATACTTCCAGGCGGTAATTGCCTGGCGGCAGGTTGGTATAACTCACCATGCGTGGTGTGTTTTGTATATGCCATTCTTCGTCAAAACCTTGTAAGCGGTATTTAAACGTGATTTTTTGAGGAGCCACAAAAGAGCAGGCTGTAAACCTCAACGTGATTCGCTGTGGGTTGGGAGCCAGCTCAAGTACTTGTCGTTGGTTTGGAAGGTAGTGCTTGTCATCTACTTCGAGGTCGGTAATGTGTACCAATGGGGGGACCTTCAACTGCGGTATATCATTGGGTTGTATGTGTATTAAACCACCATTGGCGGGTACCCACAAGCTACCATCCGGAGCGCGAAGGCTATGGGCAGCCCCCGTGCACTCATCTGTTTTAATGCCGTCGTCTTTATAAAATATTTGCCAGCTGAGTGCTGCCGGGCGCGACGACCGCATGTGCTCAAGCAGGCTGCTATAGTCGCCACGCACAATGCCTTTGGCTGTGAACAACCATATATTTCCGTTTTCATCGATGGACATATCGAAAGGGCTGTCGTGGGGCAACCCTTCCCGTGAGGAGTAGTTTTTGACTGTGCCATTTGGCAGGTCAATATAACTCAATCCACCGGTTGTGCATACCCATAGGTTTTGATCGCCTTCTCTCAAAGTACTGAATACCGTATTGCTTCCCAAGCCGTGCCGGGTTGTGTATTGCCGGAGGCTGCTGTCTGCACGAAGCACGAGCAAACCTGATTCATTGGTTCCTATAAACACGTCGCCGTTGGGGGCTTGTTCAAGGCTCATAATGAAATTCGAAGGCAGCTTTCCTTGCTGCTTGTTGAGGTATTGGATGACTCTTAGGTTGGAGTCGAGAATGGTGATGCCGCCCCAGCGTGTACCCACCCAAATATTGCCTTGCCGGTCTTCCATAAGTACCCGCACGGCATTATCGGAAAGTCCTTGCTTCTTATCAAGGAACTGTTCGCGCCCATCGGGGTGAATGACCAATAAACCATAGAAGGTAGCTACAAATATTCTTTTTTGACGGTCCTGCAGTAAATGAAAGATGCGCAAGGCGGGCAGAGGTGTTTGTGTAACGAACGGGCTCACTTTTAAATCTCTGATACGGAACAGCTGCCCGTCATTGCTGCCTGCCAATATGCTGCCATCGTCAAGGCGGCACACGGCACCGGCACCTTCTTTACTGAAGCCGTTTTCTTGGGTGTAGGTGAGGAATTTGGGCTCCCGCAAACGAAAGAGCCCATCGCGGTAGGTGCTTATCCACAAGCTCCCTTCTCTGTCATAGCAAAGGTCTGTGATGTTCAGCAGTGGGTTTTGCCCCCTAAATGTAAAGCGTTCTATGGTGCCATTCCGGGCATGTTGGCGGAAAAGCCCCACCGAAGTACCAAACCAGAGGTTGCCGGCGTCATCTTCAACGACCGAGTGTACAATGCAACTGCCTTCCAAAAAAAGATTGTGAAACTTTTGTCCATCCCAATAGGCAATGCCTTGGGTACTGCCACACCAAATGCGGCCATCGCCGGTTTCGAATAACCGCAGGGTGAAGTTAGTAGGCAGCCCTTGTGTGGTAGTATAGTGTTGCCAGCTGCCGTCACGTGTTTGGTGCCAAACGCCTTCGCCGCTTTGGCTTACCCATAAGTTTTGCTTACTATCGACCAGTATGCCGTAAATGGCACCATTGCCCTGCGCAAAGGTAGTGTCCAGTGTAAAGCTCTCTTGCTCTATATCGAAGACGAGCAAGTGCCCATTTTGTGTTCCTACATATACCTTTTGCTTATGATAATGCAGTGCCGTAATGCGCCTGTTCTTTAGCCCGTGATAAACAAACTGACCGCGGTGGTAGGAGTAAAGCCCGTCTTCATTGGTGCCCACCCATAAGTAGCCCATGCCCGTTGTCAGCACATTGACTATATTGGAACGTAAAGCAGGGATATTCTTTCTGCCAAAAACAACAAATTGCTCGCCGTCGAAGCGTGAGAGACCGTCGTAGCTGCTTATCCACAAGAAGCCGTCTTCTGTTTGAGCCACACGGGAGGCGTGTGAAGAAGGAAGCCCCTTATCGGTGCCCCAATGCTCCAGCAACAAGTATTCTAAAGGCATGGAAGGAGAAAATGACTGGGCTTGTCCACTAAAAGGCAGCCATAATAGTGTAAGCCATATGTGTATTCTCCTTGTAATTTTCATGCAAAAACACTTAATAATTCTTGATGAGCCAATAACGTTAAAGCAAGCAAAGAAACAAAAATGCCCCATCGATTGGCGGCTGACAGCTTTTCTCCAAAAAAGAAGATGCTGCCCATGGTGGATAGCAAGATAACCAATATATTAAAAACAGGGAACATAAAAGCCCCATCATGTTTGAAGAAAGCCAAAGCACAAAGCATAAAGTAAAGAGAAAAAATATTGGGAATACCCAGTACAATGCCCCCTATGATTTCCCTTACGCCTATGATATGCTCTTTTTGTATCAATTGTTTATAGAGTACTACCAGTAAGCCCAAGAAACCGGCAGTGGCAAACACACCCACGGTAAAGAGAGGTTGGGTTTGTTCATTCAGCCGGTAGGCATTTACATAATTGAGGGTGGTGTCGATGGTACCACTCATAAAGAATACGGCCAGCAATAGCCCAAGCCCTCGTAGGTCGAAGGTTTGGGGCGTATAGCGTGGGCGCAAAGAGGTAAGCACAATGGCTACGAACACCAGCAGCATGCCCATAATATTCCAGCTGTCCCATTGTTTGCGCTGTTCGAGTGAAAGGAACAGCAAGCTGAAAGCTACCGGAATAACCAATGAGAGCTTGGAAGCCACCGAAGCGGCACTTACCCCCACTTTTTGGGTTGTGTATGCCATCATATAGAAAGTGGTGATAAAGCAAAAGCCCAAAAAGAAAGCAAAGGGGAGCCATGATTGTAAGCTGTCGGCCGAAGCGGGCAGTGAAATGCCCGGTAGCAAGACCACGCCACTAAGCACGCATACCCAATAGTTGACTACAATGCCGCCCAGAAGGCGTACCTTTTTTCTTTCAAACACCTTGAAAATAAGAAAGAGACAGGCGGTGAGGCTTACACTTAGTAAAAAATCAATCATATCTGTTCGCTTTATCGATAAAAAGCGTAGATGCTCCGGCAGAACATCTACGCTTTTATTATGTAACCGGAAGTGTTTGTTTCTATTGGTTAAGTAATGCTTTTACTTCTGCCCACAAGCCGGGGTTTACTATCATGGCAATGATTAAAGAAACCAACAAGCCGATGAAGGCAAACAGCAAGTCTTTGCCTATGAGCTTCCATGTTTTGACGAGGGGCTTTTTGTCTGATATCTTGATTGCCAGCTCACGCCCTGCCAGCAGTCCCAAAAACACCCAAGTGGTACTCATCGGGATGGTGCTGACGGTGAGCTTATATAACAAGATGCCTGCATAAACCAAATCCACCAAAGTGGCTGCACGGGTATCAGCTATTTCGGTTTTTTCATCTACAATCTCTTGAATGCGGTCGCCGCGCAAGTAGAAGAGCAAGCCCAAGCCGGCAAAGATAGTACCGGCAAAGATGAGGAACTCCACAACATCGAGCTGCCGGGGCAAATACACGGCTATATTGGCAGCGTCCTGCATGAGCCATACAGCCCAAAGCGCCCCACTGGTGAGCCACTGAGCCACTACCCAGCCCGGGTGAGGGCGTCCGGTAAACCACTTTTTGGTTTGGCGGTGAATCAGCAGCCAAACAACGATGGCTATGCCAAAAGCCAGCAAATAACCGCCTATGCTTTTAATGAACACCTTGCTGATGCCCGAGCTGCTGGCCGTAAAAGCACTCAACAGCAGGAAGGTGGTGGATACGGGCATCTTCATGCGGGTGAGTATGAGCAAGAAAATGGGGGCAGCCAGCTGCACGAAAGAGAAAGAAGTAGGTTGCGGGAACAGCAGCTCGCCGGTTTTTTTGTCCACGGACATCAGGCGTTGGTAAGAAACATCGCCGTCGTAGAGGAGCCAGCCCACGGTCATGGTAACCAGGAAAATGCCCCCTATATAAAGCCAGAGCATCCACCAAGGGCGCTCTTTGTTGGATGCTATGAAGGTACCGATGGTTTGTATGCTATCGTTGGCAACAGCAGAGTAAGCGGCAATAAAAAAGCCGAACCATGCGGCGGCTACAGGGTGTGGGTGAAACACATAAGCCAATGCAAACAATAGAAGGCATGCCAAGATGAAGATGCGTTCGCGGCGCCATGCTTTGCGCAGCTTGACCGCGCGGCGTGCACGCGTCATGTCCGACAGGGGCTTGGAAGTTGGCGAGGAAGATTCTATGTTGTGCACTTGCATAGGAGCAAAATTTCTGCAATATTACTTAGTTTTCGCGGACTATTCAAACTGCTATCGTTTACTTGCAGGCAAGTTAACACTCTTTTGATACTTTATTAATCATGCGGTCTATGTTCTATCGACTCTTTCTTCTTTTTATTATATCTCATCTTGTTTTTGCACAAAAAAATCCTGCATTGCCTGATAGCTGCATAAAAAAGCGAAAAACTTTTTTTGCGTTTACAGGGGCAAGCTATACGGCAGGCATGGGGGCACTGGGGTGCATATGGTATGGGCAGCAAGGCTTCGACCGCTTTACTTTTTTCAACGACGCGCCCCAATGGATGGGGATGGATAAAGCCGGGCATGCCATGACTGCTTTCTATTTGGCAGAGCACACACACGAGGCTTTGCGCACTTTGTGTTATTCGCCTCGTAAGGCGCGCAATATGGCTGCCGTGCTGGCATGGACCGCAATGCTTCCCATAGAGATATTGGACGGCTTTTCGCCGGCTTATGGCTTTTCATGGGCAGATGCCGGGGCAAATCTGGCCGGTGCCATGTTGTTTTGGGTACAAAACGGCAGGGGACCATTGCTTGTGCGTCCTAAATATTCATTTCAACCGTCGCCTTACGCTGCCTTGCGCCCCGGAGTGCTTGGAGACGGGCTCGCCGAGCAGTGGCTAAAGGACTATAACGGACAAACCTATTGGCTCTCTTTCGACTGGCAAGCTTTGTTTAAGCGCCGTCCGTTGTCCGTGCCGCTTACATGGGCAATAGGTTATGGTGCAGAAGAAATGGTATATGCCCGCAGAGACGAGAACTTGCAGGCGGGCTTTCGTCCCTACCGCCAGCTGTATTTTAGCGTGGACATCGAGTGGCGTCAGGTGCCTGCTTCAAAGCCTTGGTTGCGTTCGGTGTTCCGCTTCTTGAATATGATAAAAATACCAGCACCTGCACTCTCTTGGGACGAGCGCCAAGGGTGGCGTTTTCATTGGCTTTACTTTTAGCAGCTTTTTAAGTTCCGGAGCCGGCTGCTATGCTGCTTTTTTGAGTAAGAATTTCATACAGGCGTTGCCAGTCGTGGGCTTCCATGTGCACCTCTTGTAATTCAATATGCCAGCTTCCGTCGGCCTGGCAGCTCACTTTCAGAGTAGCTGATTCAGGCGAGGGGGCAAGGCGCCAGCCCAGACGCTCAAGCAAATGGCGGGTCCATGGGGCGTGGGGGGTATCATAGCCGTACAGGAAATAACTGCTATGAGTTTGCTGTGGCACATAACGCATGCTCATGGGGTCGAGTTGGTGCCCTGTTTGCGCAAACAGGAGGTCAAAATAACCGGCAGCCCCCAACGCTTCTGCCAGTCCGCTCACCAAGCGTCCGTCGGGCAGTAGCAACCACAGCTCATCGCAGAACTGCATAGCCATGGATAGTTCATGAGTAGAAAACAAAATGCCTTTTTGCTGTTGTTGACACAAGTGCTTCAGCTGACTTAGCAGGGCATGGCGAGCCGGCAAGTCCAAATAAGTAGTAGGCTCGTCTAAAAGAATAAAGGGCGTGCCTTGCACCAGGGCGCGGGCAATCATTACTTTTTGTTGTTGCCCGTCGCTCAACTGTTCAAAATAGTGCTCTTTGAGTGGCAACACACCACATTGCGCCAAGGCTTGCTCTATAAGAAGGCGCTGTGGGGGCGATAGCTGCCACATGTCGCTAAAAGAAGAATGGGGGTATAGTCCGAAGCTCACCAATTCCCAAACACGCAGATAGGGCATGGGTGGGTGGTGGGTTAAAATAATGCTGATATAGCGGGCGCGCTCGCGGGCGCTCATGCGCTTGAGCGCTTTCCCTTGCAGGGTGATATCACCGGCAAGCGGAGGCAACAAACCGCCCAGCGTTTTGATGAGCGTTGACTTGCCGCCCCCGTTGGGCGATATGAGTCCTATCAGGCGTCCTTTGGGGAGTTTAAAATTCAGCCCCCTGAAAAGGGCATACTTTTTCCTGTAACCGATACTTAAGTTGTGCGCTTCTATCATGCCTGATTTTTATAGATGAGAGCTATAGCCAGCGCGCTAATGCCTTCTTCTCTTCCTACGAAGCCCAGTTTTTCGGTAGTGGTGGCTTTGATAGATACCTGCGACACGTGGACGCCCATCACTTGTGCAAGGCACTCACGCATGGTAGGGATATAAGGTTTTATTTTAGGTCGCTGCAGGCATACGGTAGCATCTATATTGCCAATTGCATATCCTGCTTCTTGCAATAACTCTACCACCTGTTTAAGCAGCTTTTTGCTGTCTATGCCCTTATAAGCAGGGTCGGTATCGGGGAAGTGGGTACCAATGTCGCCCAAAGCAGCCGCGCCCAAAAGCGCATCGCAGATGGCATGAATCAGCACGTCGGCGTCGGAATGCCCTTCCGAGCCTACATGATGAGGCACTTCAATGCCACCAATCATCAGGGGGTAGCCTTCGCTAAGGCGATGAACGTCATATCCTTGACCTATTCGTATGTCTGTCATAGATGTTTTGTTTTAAGGCAAAACTAATGAATGATGAGCAATATCATTGTATGCACAGCCTGTAATTGCTTCTTTTGCTTATTGGTAATAGAAACGTGTGGCTGACTATGATACAATCCACTTCCTCACTGATTCGTAAATATGCTGTTCCCGGACCTCGCTATACCAGCTATCCGACCGTTCCTTTTTGGGAAAACAATGTAGAAGAGGAGGGATGGAAGGAAGCGGTGCGCTTTCGTTTCCGGGAAGAAAACCGGCAGCGGGGCATGAGCATCTACATTCATCTGCCCTATTGCGAGAGTTTATGCACTTACTGTGGTTGCAACAAGCGCATCACAAAGAATCATCAAGTAGAGCGCCCTTATATAGAAGCACTGTTGAAAGAGTGGGCGTTGTATATGGAGTTGTTTGGCGAAACGCCCCGCATACGTGAAATTCATTTGGGGGGCGGAACGCCCACTTTCTTCAGTCCGGCACATTTGCGCATGCTGATAGAAGGTATCACTGCCCATGCTCATTTGTTGCCCGACGCCGTATTGAGCTTTGAGGCACATCCTGCCAGCACCACGCTTGAGCATCTGATGGAGTTGTATGCTTTGGGATTTCGCCGATTGAGCTTGGGTATTCAAGACTTTGAGCCGGAAGTGCAAAAGGCAATTCATCGCATACAAACCTATGAGCAGGTGGAGAGGGTGGTGCGGCAAGCCCGTGCAGTGGGTTATGAGTCCATCAATTTCGATTTGATTTATGGTTTGCCCAAGCAGTCGAGGGAGTCCATTGCGCGTACTATTGAGCATGTAGAGCGCCTGAAGCCGGACCGCATTGCCTGGTATGCTTATGCCCATGTACCTTGGATGATGCCGGCACAGAAGAGCTTCGAGCGCTGGCTGCCTTCGCCCGAAGAAAAGTTGTCTTTTTATGAGTTTGGAAAACAGCGGTTGACCGAAGCAGGTTACCGCGACATAGGAATGGACCACTTTGCATTGCCGCATGATGCACTTTACAAGGCATACGAAAGCGGAAACTTGCATCGTAATTTTATGGGCTATACGGCAGTAGATACGCGCCTGCTGGTAGGCTTGGGTGCTTCTTCAATTGGCGATGCATGGAATGCTTTTACTCAAAATGAAAAGAAAATAGAAGACTATAAAAAGGCAGTAGAAGCCGGGCGCTTGCCTATTATCCGTGGGCACCGTTTGCATGAGGAAGACTTGCTTATCAGGCGCCATATCTTGGATTTGATGTGCCGTTACCACACGGTAGCAGACACACAAGCGCTTGGGGAAGAGAATAGCCGGCTTATCTTTAATGCCTTGCAGCCGCTTTGTGAAGATGGTTTGGTGGAAGTAAAGCCATTGAGCGGACAGCTGACAAGTATAGAAGTGCAAGCAGCCGGCAAGCCCTTTATTCGAAATATATGTATGGCTTTTGATCTGCGTTTGCACCGCAAGCAACGCAAAGAGCCCATTTTTTCTTCTACGGTGTAAAAAGCAATGGGGCTTTGCCGGGTTTAGTCTAAAAGATGCATGTTAAGCAGGTCATAATAGCGGTGGTCAAGTACCTCATCGAATTGGTAGCTAAAGAGCAGGTGCGGCGGACGACCGCTGAAGCGCAGGTCTTTTATATACTTGCGCAACAACTCTACCGACTTGGCACCGGGGCTGATTTCGCCATAAAGAAGCACGGGGGTTTCATGGGCTGGCATTTGTAGCTCATCCAGTGCAAAAAGGGTGAAATACACGAAGTCTTCGGGCGACAGTACGGGAAATTGATTGATGAGTTTGACTTGACCGCCCTTAACAGCCATGATGAGTATATACTTGGCTTCGCCATATACATGCAGGGCATTTTCAGGAAGGTTGCCCAGCGCAGTGTTTCTGTAAATGGCTTCTGCAAATACCTGTGCCTGATGATAAATATTGACACTTTGGTTCAGGTATATGTTTTGCAGACGGTTGGCCACGCTGCCGGAAGCTTTAAAGACGCAATGGGCTTGCAGCGCATTCGATTCGGAGAAGCGAGTAGCGTCATTATCCAACAGGGCGGCGGCATCTACGGCGTATTGCAGGTACTCGTCGCAGCGGTACATGTCAAACAACTCTGTGGGCACCCAACTGAAAGGAGTAGCCCGGAAAGCCAGCTGTACCTTTGCCCAGTAGCCGGCCTTTAACAGGCTGTGTTTTTCATACAGCTCATCGATGGCTTGCAAAAGCTCATCTTCTGTTTGGATGCGGGAGCCGCGATAATCTTCAAGCAACAGGCATCTTGATTCATGCGCATCGACGGCACAAAGGCGGATGGTCCGTCTGCTCACCATGATAGACAGAGTGTATTGCGACAGCCGGTCGGTATCTAAGGCTGCATCTTGTATTTTGTGGGCCGGTTTGTCGAAAATCATAGATGCCTTTTTTATTGAAAAATAATAAGCAAAAAACAAATAACAAGCAAGAAAGCCCCTTCAAGAGAAGGGGCAAAGATGATAAGGTGAAAAGCTTAGAATTCCCAGGTACCTTTGGTAGTGAGTTCGGTTTGCGAACCAAATGCCAATACTGGCTTCTTGCCTGCTTTGCGGTCGGGGTTTTCGGGGTTGGGGTCTGCCACATAAATCAAGCAGATGGTATTGCCGAAGTTCTCGGTTTGTCCTACGTAGAGGAAGAAGGTGTCGGGCTTGGCCGCTTGCTCTGTCTCTGTTTCTTCTTCAAGGGTATAGCCTGTTACATCCTTAATGGAGGGGCGCAAGGGTAGTTGTGCTATTTCTTCCGTGCTCATTCCTTTCAGCAGTGAGTCGTGCACGGCAACCACAGACAAAGTGTCGTAAGTAACAATGACGGAGTCGTTGCCCAAGTCTTCCTCGTGCTTCGATATGTTATAAAGGGAGTCTTCAAGTGCAAATTTGAGCAATTTTTCCCAGGAATCGGCATAGCATCCATACTTGGCATAATATGCTTGCTCCAGTTTGCGAATGATTTCCAAACGTTGGATGATGGCTTGTTCGGTGAGCTCGATGTTACGCTTCTTCTCAATTGGTTTACGCACGGTGTCGTAAATCTGAAAAGCAATAAAGAAGGCAGCTACAAATAAAACACTTGTGAGTATCCAGATAGTTGTTTTGCTCATTGCTTTTATTGTTTAACAGGTTTAATTGCTTCAAAAATACAAAAAATAAGAAATAGCAAAAGAGGCCCAAGAACTCTTTTGTGTGGCAATGAGATTATAGATGTTTATTTTACTGCTTTTACCTTTGGGCTTTTTTTACTCTCGCACCTCTATTGGTACATGGCGGGGACGCTTGTAGCGCAACCAGATGACTCGTCCTTTTTGTAGCGGCTCATCTTTTTTCATCCGGTTGCGTTTCAGCAGCTTCTTGTAACGCACGCCATACTGCTGCGATATTTTCCATAGGCTTTCATTTCCTTGAACAATATGGTACAGTTGCTCTGTTTTTTTTCGTTTTTTAGTGAAAAAGTAAGGAATATTAGCTTGGATGGCTGCGCCTTCCGGCAGGTCGTTGTATGCATAAAAATCATCCACGGAAATGCCGCCCAAGCGTGCCAATGATTCGGCTGTATCGTTTTCTTGAGCGATGACGGCGGTCATGCCGTTGATGGTAACGATTTTTCGTTGTGCAAAGCCGCCGGTAGCGGGTACGGCCGCAGGAGTGGAAGACGAAGTGCGGGGATAAACCACCTCCAGTTGTGCTATTTGCTCGTTGCGCAAAGGTACAATCAATAAATAGGTGTCATCGCCGGGAAGTGTGCTTTGTTTCAACCATGGATTATGGTGTGCAAGGGTCGCGGCGTCGGTTTGAAAGTAGGGGGCGAGCGCTTCCCACCGGCGGGGGACTTGGTCCGGTGCCCACGCTACGGCCGTTAAAACGGGCTCGGCTGCTTGTGCCCCGACGAGCTCTTCCAAAGCAATTTTGTGTGCAATAAAGCGAAGCAGATACCAGTGTGTATCGCCCCGTATTTTCATTGCATTTGCACCATAATAACGGGCATCGGTATAGGGTTTGGCGCCAAATGCCCCGGTATAATAGGCAATGACGGCATATGCCCAGTTTCGATAAAGCGCATAGTGCTTTTTCAAATAGCGTGCAGCCCCCCGGGTAGCATGCACCAGGTGCATGCGTTCATCTATTGAGTCGTCTATGCGTAGTCCTACTTCGCGTGCTGCTGCTTCTTTCATTTGCCAGTAGCCTACCGCTTGGGCAGATGAAACGGCATTGCCGCGCAGGCTACTTTCTTGCACCGCCAGGTACTTCAAATCTAAAGGCACTTGCTCTTCTTTCAATATATCTTCAATGAGAGGAAAATGCATGCGGGCTTTTTCGGCAAGACGCTCGAGATAGTACCGGTTTGCCCACAGCTTGTTTACTTCTTTTTGTATTTGCTGCCGGGCATCTTGGTCAAATTCAATGTCCAAATCCATCAAATGTATTTGGGCAGGCACGGCGGGGGCTACACTTTGTTGCGCAACTGCCGTGTTCGCGAATGCTATCCACAAGGTGCACACACTAAGGCAGGCGCGCCACCACTGAACGAATAAAGGAGCCAAAGAAATCATATTGTTGAAGAATTTGAACCGGTTGCCATTCCAAGCATTCAAAATAATGCCAAACATAACTGCCGGGCAAAGGTAAAAGCAGGCGGCAAACAAAGTACATGCACCGCAACATAGTTTGGTGCAGGCTATTGAGACAACAGTAGTCTGTGAGAAGCAGCAGCCCCCCGGCAGGAAGGCACCGGCGTATGAGTTGCATGAATTGCCGGGCTTCTTCGGGGGAATAGAGGTCAATAACAAAAGGAAGCCATACGGCATCTACCGAAAGAGCAGGCAATACATTTTCTGCTTCTTGTAAATAAAAAGAGATATTGGAGTGTCCTTCGGCATGTTGCCGGGCACGTTGCATCATGCCCGGTGCACACTCTATGTAGTGTACGTGTCCGTGCTGTAGATGCGACAGCAGCGCCGGCAGTATTTGCCCCGTACCGCCCCCAACCAGTGCCAGGCGGCTGTGAGGCGGCAGGTGAGGGATGAGCGCCCGTTGGGCGCGTTCGATATTCCCCAGGAAAGCAACCCGCATGAGTCCGTCGTAGAGGGGTGCCAAACGGTGAAAACTACGGCTATGCTTGCTCATCCGGTCCTACACTTATCCAGTGAAGCATATCCGGCAAAAAGTAGGAAGCAGCAGTTTGCTGCACTTCTCCGGGCAGTACCGCCCGGATGCGCTGCAAGTATTGAGTGAGCGAATCGAAGGGGCTGCCTTGCTTTAGCAGGCGGGCAAATGTATCGACACGCCGGAACATGTTGGAAAAGCTGTTGATGAATTGACTGATGAGGTGCAGTTGCACAGTATGCACTTCTTCAATGGCCGGAGGCGCTTCACTCAAACGCAGGAGTTCATGGCGTATCTCACGCAAAGCGTCCCGGGTGTGTTGGGCGCCCACTTCGGTAGCAATGGTATGCAAAGACAAATCCGGAAACTCTTGAATATAGCTATGCACACCATAGGTGTAGCCCTTATCTTCGCGCAAGTTTTGCATAAGACGTGAGCCGAAATAACCGCCCAGAAGGGTGTCGGTAACTACCAGCTTGTGATAGTCGGGGTGTTGCGGGGAAGGCAACACACGGCCGGCATAAATGCTCGATTGCAAGTGTTGAGGACCTTCCAGGTGGCATGCTTTAGGTGCCGGCGTGTCGCTTGTTGGATGATGAGAAAAAGGCGACTTGACAGGCAGGCTGCCCAAAAGGCGCTCGAGTTGTTCCATGATGAAGGCTTCTTGTGCGCCTGCTGCTACCACCATCATATTGCCGGCATGTATCTGACGTTGGTGATAGTCGTGCAGATCATTTTCAGTGGTTTGCTCGATATCTTGTAATTCTGTCAATCGCCCATAGGGGTGGTTGTCACCAAAGACCGCTTTTTTGAAAGCACGGGCAGCTACGTAGCTGTTTTTCTCCAGAGCGGTAATGAAGCTTTGTTGAAAGCGTTTTTTCTGAAGCTCGAAGCGGTCGGAAGGAAAGGTGGCATGGGCAAGGCTGTCGTGCAACATGGGGATAAGAGCAGGCAGGTGTCCGGCAAGGGCACTCACCGACAGTTGGCTGTAGGTAGTGTAGCTGCTATATCCTATGTTGGCACCATGGTAGTCGATGAGTTCGTTGATTTGCTCTGCGGTGTACTGCTTGCTTCCTTCCAACAGCATACGGCTGTGCAGCTGTGCTTGTGCCACGTGTGTGCCGGCACAGTTTCCGCCTTGTACAATGAGTTGGAAATAAACAAGCTCGCTGCTTTCATCTATAACCAAATAAACGGGAATGCCATTGGAAAGTAACTTCTTTTCGGGAAGAAGAATGTTTATGCTGTCTATTTGAAAGATGGGCGGTGCTTGTGTTCTGTCAAGAGTGGTCATGGTATTTTTCTTTTGCGTCCGTTTCGCTTACAATAAGCAAAGATACAAGGATGTTACTAATTTGCAGGATGCTATTTTCTGCATTTTTATAAACACCCGTCTTTCACATGATGCGTATAGCTGCATTCATATTTCCGTTTTCCGGCTCATGGTGGTTGCCTTCCACCTTGCTTGCTTTTCATCTTTTGTTGCTGACGGTAGCCATTCAGTTTTGGCAATATCATCACGAGTACGAGCGGGAGTTGCCCGGATACGAGCGTATCTACCGTTTGAGTGCTTCTTTCGATACGGAACAAGGGCGCCGCTATTTGGCAGCAGCACCGCCCGGCACCAACGAATGGCTGTCGTTTTTCTTTGAAGATGCTCTGGAGGGGTGCACCTATCTGCTGCCTACCGAAGGGGCAATTTTGAGTCATAAAGGGAAGTACCGTTTCTCTAAATATGTTTTCTTATCAGACTCTTCTTTTTTTCGTGTGTTTCAACTGCCCGTTGATAAGCATTTTGAAGCCAATCAAGCGGTGGCTTGGTTAAGCGATTCCGTAGCCCGGGCACTTGAAACAGAAAAGCCGGCAGACAGCCTCGAGGTGCGCTCTGCATCGGCGCTTTTTTTTGACGGTGTGTATCAATATGAAGGGCGCCTGCCTTTATCTTCTCAAACTCATTTACAAATAGATGCCCTTTTGTTAGGGGCACCATTGACACGCCGTCAGCAACTCTCTTGGCGCTACGTGTATGTGAAAATGCCGGCGTCTTTGACTTCCGAAGCAGAGCAATATTGGGAGAAGCGCATTACCGATTCTCTGAGCGTGCATTATAACGAGTACAAAGCCCTGCATTTTGAATTGACAGCTATTGACCGTTTGCATCTGAAGACCTGGGACATGCCCGAAGAAGAGCTGGCAATGGGCGATAGCTTGCCTCGCGTATTGCCTCAAGCCGTATTGGCAGTGGCTTCGTTTCTTTTCGTAGTAACGGCTTTTTATTATGCCCTCTGGCTCAGGATGCGCTGGATGATGCACCGGAAAGAGTGGTTTGTGCGTTGGGTATCCGGCGAAATGCCGGTGCTACTGTACGGGCGTTATCTCTTGTATGTATTTACTGCTTGGGGGGGCGTGGTGCTGCTTGCCGGTGTATTGCACGAGTGGTTACCCTATGAGCGCTGGTTTATGTTGCCGCGCATGGCTTCTTTCATGAAAGAAAGTCCGTTTGAACTTTGGATGGCTTGCGCCGGCGCTTGCATGTTTAGTTTTTGGATAGGGGCAAGGCAGCGTGTACGCTTTTTATCTGTTTACCGCCAACCGCAACGCCCGGCTTTTTCTTTACGGCCGGCAAGAATATTATGGCTGCCTCTTTGGGGGCAGTTACTGCTCTTTCTTTCTGCGGGGGGCATTCTGGGGTTAATGCTGCAGCAGCTTGCTTATGTGGAACGGCATCCTTTGGGATACGATACACGTGCTTTGGTGCTGGTGCGCCTGCCACAATACGGCGTGCAAGCCGGGCAATTGCAAGAGGCACAAAAGGCACTGTTGGAATTGCCCTTCGTGCGCTCGGTAGGGCGTGTGCTGGAGGTGCCTTCGGACCTGCTGCTGCCGCAGTTGATAGTGTATAAACAGGGACAAAAGCCCGGGGTGTGGCAATCGTTATTATGGGGACGCATGATGGTCATGGAGAATGCGCCCGACGCCTTGGGCGTGACTTTGTTGCGGGGGCGCTACTTCAAGCCGGAGGACGATGTGCGGACCACCTTAATGGTAAATGAAGAGGGCTACAAACAGCTCAATGGGGCAGCCCTCGCCTTTGTAACCGACAGCACGGGCAAGCCACTGCCTGCAAGAATCATAGGTGTAGTGCGCAACTTTCACTTCGAGAGCCTGCACCGTCCCGTTGTGCCGATGGTGTGGCTCAAAGGCGATGGACGCATAGGCAGCATATTGATACGCTTGAAGGAAGAAGTGAGCGAAAAACATTTGCAAGCCATTCACCGGCTGCTTGGTCAAACACTTCCCGCCGTGCCGTTTATCGAAGAAAAACAATATGATTTAGTGCGGCAACAGTACAACTATGAGCGGGTACTGGTGCGCCTTCTGGCTTTGGCTTGGGCAGCCATGATTCCCGGCTTCTTGCTTACGGCATGGATTGGTATCCGTCAGTGGATAGGATTACGGCAGCGCAGCGCAGCGCTTTACCGCTTATTGGGGGCTTCGGTATATGATTTCCTCCGGCAGGAGCTGAAAATACCTTTTGTGCTTGCTTGCCTGGCTTTGCTGTTGGTGATTTGGGTGCAATATGAAGTGGAAACGCGGTGGATTCAAGAGTATTTTGCCTACTTTTCGCCTGTTTGGTACTATAGCATGTGGGTTCCTGCCGGCTTGTTTGTATGCTCTATTGCAATGCTTTATGTGTTTGCTCTCTTCTTTTGGAAGCGTATATACTTACCTGAACAATTTCGTGTATAGTTGGTTTTTAATTTTTTGAATCGAAGGGTTACCTTTGCACTGACAAAATATTCTTTCAAAAATTTAGACACATGAGAAAAATTGTACTACTATCACTCGGTTTGCTGCTCACTTTGCTTGCTTCGTTGAGTGCACAGCAGCTGCCTTCCACACGGGTGGAGCAATTGAATGGGCATTTCCGGCTTTCTACATCTGCCCAAGACTGGGAGGTGACGCATCATTTCGAAAAGAACGGCGTGGAGTATTGGTACCTTCGTCGTATGTATCAGGGAATTCCCGTTTTTAATCAGCATGTAACGGCTGTTTTCCGCAAGGGGGAATTATTGCATGCTGCCGGTGCTCCTACTGACCTGAAGAATGTACAGGCTACCAAAGCAGCTGCCCTCGATGCCGCTGCTGCTTTTGCTAAAATACTGCAATATGCCGAGGCTGATACAGGTGGTTGGGAGACTGCCGGAGAGCACCGTGGCAATGGCGAATTTGTGGTGTATCGCCAAGAGAAAACCGGCGTCCGGTCAGTTTTGCGGCGTTTCTGGTGGCAAGAAGAAGACGGCAGTTTGCGCTTGGTATGGGCCGGAGCGGCGCCTTCGGCAAATCATGCTCATTGGTGGGAAGTGTTGGTAGATGCTTCGAATGGCGACATGGTGCAGCGTTTCGACTGGGCGGCGCACGACCATTGGGAACTCTGTTTGGAACACAGCAACCGGCGCTCTGCTGCACCGGTTCGTCAAGAACAGGCTGCTACAGTCAAGAAGAAAGGTGATGGAGCCAAATACAATGTGTTTGCTTTGCCTTTGGAAAGCCCCAACCATGGTTCCCGTTCCTTGGTGACCGACCCGGCAGACCCCACTGCCTCGCCTTATGGATGGCACGACGTAGATGGTGCTGCGGGGGCAGAATATACCATCACCCGCGGCAACAATGTGTACGCTTATGAAGATAGCAATGCAGATAACGCTCCGGGATACAGCCCGGATGGTGGTGCTTCCCTGAATTTCGACTTTCCGCTGGATATGGGACAGCAACGTCCCGACTTGTTTCAAGATGCCATTATTACCAATTTGTTTTATTGGAATAATATTATTCACGACGTCTTTTACCACTACGGCTTCGATGAAGTGAGTGGTAACTTTCAGCAAAATAACTACGGGCGTGGCGGGCAAGCCGGCGATGCTGTGAATGCAGAAGCACAGGACGGCTCCGGCACCAACAATGCCAATTTTGCCACCCCCCCGGATGGCACTTCACCTCGCATGCAAATGTACTTGTGGGTAGGTAATGTTTATGATGTAGAAATTACGGCACCGGCTTCTATTGCCGGCGAAAAACAAACTTCGCGCGCCCAGTTTGGTAAGCAGCTAAGTGAGCTGTCCGCACCTATTACAGCCGAGGTCGTATTGGCTGATGATGGTGTGGATACCACCACGAACGCCTGCAGTCCTTTGGTAAATAATGTAAGCGGTAAGATTGTGTTGATTGACCGTGGGGCATGTACTTTTGTAACCAAAGTAAAAAACGCGCAAAATGCGGGCGCAGTGGCAGTCATTGTTGCCAACTATGAAGATGCTTTGCTTAGCATGGGTGGCGAAGATGCTACTATCAACATACCGGTTGTGATGATAAAGAAATCAGATGGAGATGCCATCAAAACAGCTCTAAGCAATAACCAAACGGTTACGGCCACCATACGGTATGATGCGCGTGCCTTAGATAGCGACCTCGACAATGGCATTATCGTGCATGAGTATGGGCATGGTATTTCCACACGTTTGACCGGTGGCGCTGCTGTTTCTTCTTGTCTCAACAACGAAGAGCAAATGGGAGAAGGCTGGAGTGATTGGTTTGCCTTGATGCTGACCATGAAAGCCGGCGATACAGCCACTGACCCGCGCGGTATCGGTACCTTTGCTGCGGGGCAGCCTACAACAGGCGTAGGCATTCGCCCGGCGCCTTATACCACCGACATGAGCGTGAACGGATTCACTTATGCCGACTTGCCGAATCAGGGGCTTTCGGTGCCGCATGGCGTTGGTTTTGTATGGGCAACCATGCTTTGGGATTTAACCTGGAAGTTTATCGATTTATATGGTTTTGATTCGGACTTGATAAACGGCAATGGTGGAAACAACAAAGTATTGAAGCTGGTGGTGGAAGCGCTTAAAATGCAGCCTTGCAATCCCGGTTTTGTAGATGGGCGTGATGCCATCTTAGCCGCAGACAAAGTGCTCTATAATGGAGCGCACGAGCAAATAATATGGGACGTATTTGCCCGCAGAGGCTTGGGTTGGAGCGCTTCACAAGGCAGTAGCAATAGCCGTAGTGATGGCACCGCTGCTTTTGATGTGCCGCCGGCTTGCCGTGCCAATGCAGGTTATATCATTCCGCCTGCCGGAGCCAACAATGCATATGTGGGTGGCGACTTGCCCGCTTTTCAACACAACTACTTGGGTACGACTGCTGCCAACAGCAACCCCGGCACCGCTTACAACTACACTTACCTGCTGACCACAGTAGAGGCACCTTATGAAATACTGGCAGTAGAACCTACCGGTAACTTCAACTGGACAGGTTTGCCCCAAGGCAGTTATACAGTTTGGGGAGTGTCTTACGACAAGGGCAATACGCAGACCATCGAAACGTATTTGTCGGGCAAGAGTAATGTGAGCGATATCCAAGCAGACATTGACAACTCGGTAATATGTGCACACTTGTCTAATAAGGATAAGAATGGACAAGAAGTAATGGTGGAACTCAAAGATCCCTTGGAAGTAGAAAAAGTAAATCAATTAGGAATAGCCATTTATCCCAACCCGGTGAAAGACTACATGCTCCGCATGAATGCGGGCCAAGCGACAGGGCAAATGCTCCGGCTACAACTATGGAGCCTGGACGGCAAGTTGTTGTGGAAAGATACACGCCGTGCCGCTCAAGTGGAATGGATCCAATTGCCGGAATCTATCCGCCAAGGCACTTATGTGTTGAAGGTAGAAAATGAAAAAGGCGAGCAGAGTGTGCTCAAGTTGCTTGTGCAATAAGTGTATGCCGCCTTGGTTTTGAACAATAAAAGAAGAGGGCAGCCTGTCTGCCCTCATTTTTTTTCTATAATTTTACCTTCCTTGTTTGGTTATTGAACGAACAGAGATTATGACACACATACTTAGTGAGCTTCTTTCTGGCATAAAGATAATATCAGCCACGGGCGACATGCATGTGCCGGTGGCTGACCTTGCCTTTGACTCGAGGAAGGTGTTGCCCGGTACCCTCTTTGTGGCGGTGCGCGGTACCCAAACCGATGGGCATCAATACATAGGGCAAGCGTTGGCGGCCGGTGCGCGTGCGGTGGTGTGCGAGGCACTGCCGGCAGAGCTGCATCCGTCGGTAACTTATGTTCAGGTGGAAGATTCGGCAGAAGCCCTGGGACTACTGGCTGCCAATTTTTATGGGCGCCCTTCCGAAAAGCTGAAAGTGGTAGGAATAACCGGCACCAATGGCAAAACAACGACGGCTACGCTGCTTTACCGCTTGTTTATGGCTATGGGTTACCGGGTGGGGCTCATTTCAACAGTAGTCAACCGTATTGGAGAAGAAGAGTTGCCGGCTACTCATACCACCCCCGATGCGCTTTCGGTGCAGGCTTTGTTGGCAAAGATGCAGCAGGCCGGCTGTACGCACGTATTCATGGAGGTGAGCTCGCATGCCTTGGACCAAAGGCGGGTGGCCGGCTTACGTTTTACCGGTGGAGTTTTTACCAACATCAGCCGTGACCATCTGGACTACCACAAAACCTTTGAAGCTTATATCCGGGCAAAGCAGCGTCTTTTCAACGACTTGCCTGCCGGGGCTTTTGCCCTGAGCAACCGGGATGACAAACGGGGCGAGTATATGCTTCAAAACACACGTGCGCAGCGCCTGTTCTTTGCCTTAAAGCGCCCGGCCGACTTCAAAGGGCGTATATTGGAAAATACCATCGAAGGGCTTCATATGGAAATCAACGGCATAGAGGCTTGGTTTCGCTTAACAGGCGCTTTCAATGCTTATAACCTGACAGCAGTAGCAGGAACGGCGGTTGCTTTGGGCGAGCCCATTGATGTTGTTATTGAAACACTTTCCGGATTGAAAGGTGCACCGGGGCGTTTCGAGACGTTTGAAAGCAATGGAATAACAGCCATTGTAGATTATGCCCACACCCCGGATGCTCTTGCCAATGTGTTGCAAACCATCCGGGAGTTGCGCGTTCCCGGACAGCGTATTATTACCGTAGTGGGGTGTGGCGGAAATAGAGACAAAGGCAAGCGCCCGCTCATGGGGGCAATGGCAGCGCAAATGAGCGATTACGCCATCTTTACTTCCGACAACCCCCGCTACGAACAACCTATGGACATCATCCGGGATATGCTCGAAGGAGTGGGCGTGGCCGACAGAAAGAAAGTAATCGTTATAGAGGAGCGCAGGGCAGCCATTCGTGAGGCTATACAAATGGCTCAAAGAGGAGATATTGTTTTGGTGGCGGGCAAAGGGCACGAACCCTATCAAGAAATAGAGGGGGTAAAGCATCCTTTCGATGACAGGCAAGAGGTGCAGGCGGCTTTTGCAATGCTTCAACAGTAGCAGATACGCAAAAAGGCGGGCTTATGAACCCGCCTTTGCTGTTTTTATTTACTTTTTGCTTCCTTAATGAGTAGTCTCTTTTTCTTTTAGCTTAAGAATTTGACGCCGCAGGTTTTCTACCACTTCCACGGCAGCTGCCTCAAAGCTGGTATTGATGCTTTTAGAAAAGAGCGAATGCCCCGGAGCATTGAGTTTTATTTCTACTACTTTATTTTCCCGGCCGTGCTCGCCTTTGTCTAAGCGAAAGATCACTTCGCCATCCACAATGCGGTCGTAAAAACGGTCCAGCTTATTGAGCTTCTCTTGCACAAAGTCCAACAACTTCTGGTCGGCTTTGAAGTGAACGGATTGAAAGTTGACTCTCATAGGTCTTACTGTTTAAGAGTGAAACATGGAACTGAAAGAAAGTTAGGCTTTGGGATGCGCCTGCTCAAAGATATCTTTGAGGCGCTCCAAAGAATTGTGTGTGTAAATCTGGGTAGCACTTAGGCTGCTATGTCCCAGAATATCTTTAATGGCATTGAGTTCGGCGCCCCGGTTCAATAGATGGGTCGCAAAAGTATGTCGTAAAACATGGGGGCTTTTTTTCTCTTTATGATTGACCATAGTCAAATACCTTTGCACGATTCTGTATAAAAGCAGTGGATAGGCTTGCTCGCCTTTATTGCTTAAGATAACATATGGGGATGAATTTTCAAACTTTTTCTTTTTAAAAACAAAGTATTGTTTGAGCAGGTGCACCAAGTGGGTACTTATGGGTATGATGCGTTCTTTGTTGCCTTTACCTTTTACCTTTATAGTACTTTGCAGAAAGTCTATGTCCTGTTCTTTGAGTTGAATGAGTTCCGATTCGCGCATGCCGGTTTGGTAAAGAAGCTCCAACACCAGGCGATCGCGCATGCCGGCAAAAGTGTTGGGGAACTCTATTTCGTCGAGCAGTTGCTGCATAGCTCCTTCTTCCACAAAAGTGGGCGTGCGTTTGGGCGTTTTCATGGGTTTGATGCGCAGCGCCGGATTCACCTTGATAATGCCCTGTTTTAACAGGAATTTATAAAAAGACTTCAGCGTGGCTATCTTCCTGTTGATGGAACTTGCCTTCAGTCCTTGTTCAGATAGGTGCACTACCCAAGAGCGCAGTGCATTATGGTCCACTTGGCTGAGGTCGCCGGTTTCGTATATCTCTTCTACGTAGCTTTGAAACTGCGCCAAATCGTGCGCATAAGAAGCGATGGTGTGGGGGCTTCGGCGCTTTTCGTATTCCAGATATTGTAAAAACTTATCAATCAAGTGCATAAAAAAAGGGGTTACAAGCTTTGATTGGCTTATAACCCCAATATAGAAAATTAAAGCGAAAAGCAATAGATTGCCGGCATTAGCCTTGCATTTCGCTTTGTGCTTTTTTCTGACGGTAGATGGCGCGTGCCAGCTCGCGTTTTCTCTTTACAGAAGGCTTTTCATAAAAAGTGCGGGCACGGAACTCGCGCAATACGCCTGCTTTGTCAAGCTTCTTCTTGAAGCGCTTGAGCGCCTTGTCGATAGATTCGTTTTCTTTTACGGTTACGCTGATCATATTTGCTTAAACACCCCCTTTCTTTTTGGTTTTACATCATGGTGAATGATGCGGCTGCAAAGGTACGGATTGTTAAATAAAAAAACAAGTGCATTTGCTGTGGTTTTATCGAAGCCGGTCAGCGGAGCGCACCAGCTTCTCGTCGCGCCGGATGAAACGGTTGGCAAGGGTGATAAACAGCATGGCGGCAATGATTACAAAGAAGCCGTAATAATGACCACGTTGTTGGGGCAGAAACAGCTTCTCATAGTTGGTGATGACATGATACACAGACCACAGAGTAAGCACCATCAGTACCAACGAATTGATAGCATTGAGTTTGATTTGCTTGAGGCGGTTGGTATAGCTGAACAGCGAGCCGAAGGAAAGTGCTGCTGATGCCAGCGCCAAGGGTACAAAATAATAAATGATTTCGCGGCTTAGTTCTTCCCCACCTTTTATATGCACAAACTTCCATAAATAAAGCGTTGCTTCTTGGTCACCTTGCGGGCTGGATTTGGTCCAAAGGGGAATGTAAAAAAGCAATAAGACGCTGATGCCTGCCAATGCTAAAAATACGGATTGAATGCGTTGTATCATAGTTTGTGATTCATTTAACAAGTACTAAATTGATGCTGCAATATTAATACATTTTCATTAAAAGCGAGAAAAAGCCTATGTTGCTTCAGATAATGGCAGACGGCGGACCGGTATACCGGGAGACCCTCATGGCTACTGCCGGTCAGTTGCCGGTAGAGCCTTGGAATGCCCTGTCTTCACTGGCTTTGTGTGTACCCGCCGTTTATTGGTTCCTGCGTATTAAAGAAAGCCTGAGAAGAACCCCTGTTTTGTTTAGTTGTTGTGTCTTGTTGTTGCTCAATGGCATAGGCAGCACCCTCTTTCATGCTTTTCGTGTGTCGGAGTGGCTGCTGTGGATGGATGTGTTGCCCGCCCTCTTGCTTACCCTTGTGTTGGCGGGCTATTTTTGGCGTGTGTATCTGCAAGACACAAAAAGATGGTGGCTTGCCATGGGGGGCTTTTTGCTGCTTATGCTGGCAAGCGGGCGGGTACTGCATGGCAGCTGGTATGTGAATATGCAATATTTGATACGGGGGCTTTTCCTGTTGTTGCCCGCTTGGGGCATACTTCAAAAAACCCGTTTTATGGCATGGCGTGCTTTGGCTATTGCCGGCTTCTTTCTATCTTTGAGTTTAGGCTTCCGTTTGCTGGATAAAATAACCGTCGAATGGCTGCCTATGGGCACCCACTTCTTGTGGCATTTGATGTCGGCAGTAGGCGCCTGGTTTTTGGGTAAGTACTTGCTGGCATTGGAGCACTATTGGCTGCATCGCCGTTTGGAATGTGGGTGATTTTTAATTATTTGGTATAAATGAATAAATGATGAGTATGTGGCATGATTATATCCAAAAAATAAAGTCTTTTTTAGGAAGAAGAAGTAGTAACGAAAAAAGCCAAGGGCAAGAGATTCGTTATCTTCCTGATTTTACAGATAGAGAGAAGGAAATAATCAAGAAAGCAGCGCCATATACCATGACGAGTGAAGAAAGAATGGTCTCGCTTTGCCGTGCAATGGACTATGTGATTAAAAACAATATAGAAGGGGATTTGGTGGAATGTGGCGTGTGGCGTGGAGGTAGCTCTATGATTATGGCCATGAAGCTGCTCGAATACGGTATCCGGGACAGAAAAATTTATTTGTATGACACCTTTGAAGGAATGACACCGCCTTCTGATGTAGATGAGAGTTTTCAGGGCGAAAAGGCTATAGAGATTCTTAAACAAAGAGTAAAAACAAAGGCCGACCCTTATTGGGCGTATGCAACTCTTGATGATGTTAAGCTTAATTTGCAAAGGACAGGAATTCCTACGGAGCAGCTTTGTTTTGTTCAGGGCAAAGTAGAAGAAACACTCCCCGCAGTTTTGCCCGATAAAATAGCATTACTTAGGTTAGATACAGACTGGTACGAGTCCACTTATCATGAGCTTGTACATTTGTACCCTAAGCTTGTGCGCGGTGGTATTCTTATAATTGACGACTATGGGCATTGGAAAGGGGCAAGGCGTGCAGTTGAGCAATATTTGCAAGAAAATGGCATTAAAATCTTTCTTAGCAGGATTGATTATACAGGTAGGATAGCGGTGAAACTATAACAAGCGCTCAGTGGAATTTTTTACGGCATATGCTAATGTAATCTCATCTCATGAAGTATCTAAACCTTGGCTGCGGATATCGTTATCATCCTGATTGGGTGAATATAGATTTCGTTTCAACGGGACCGGGTGTGCTGGCACATGATTTACGGAAAGGCATCCCCTTTCCCGATAATCATTTTGATGTAGTGTATCACTCCCATGTATTGGAGCATTTTCCTAAGGAAGAAGCTGCCGGTTTTTTGCGGGAGTGCTATCGCGTGTTGAAGCCCGGGGGTATTTTGCGTGTGGCAGTTCCCGACTTGGAGCAAATAGTGCGTGAGTATTTGCGTCATTTAGAAGCTGCATGGCAGGGAGATAGAGGGGCAATGCATAACTATGAGTGGATTATGCTGGAAATGTACGATCAAACAGTGCGCAATGAACCGGGAGGAGAAATGGCAAAGTACCTTTGTCAGGAACACTTGCCTAATGAAGAGTATGTATATAAGCGCATAGGTGAAGAAGGGCGTGCCATCAGGCGGGCATTCTTGACACACCATAAAACAAAGGAAAGGGCGGGCAGCAAGCAAGCTGAGCAAGAGCATCCCCCCCTGTGGAGGCGTTTCTTGAGCGGAGTGAAGCGACTGATAAGGAATGCGTTCTTTAAAACGGAAAGTATCTATAGTCCCGAAAACCATGATGCTTATCGTATCGGGAAGTTCCGTTTGAGCGGTGAAGTGCATTATTGGATGTATGACCGTTATTCTTTAAAAAAGCTATTGGAGCAGAGTGGCTTTCGTAAGGTGCAACTCAAAAGCCCCTTTGATAGCGACATACCGGGGTGGAGTACCTTTGAACTGGAGGTAAGAGATGGAATAGTTTTTAAGCCCGACTCCTTATTTATGGAAGCATATAAGCCAAGATAACAATGAAAATTGTTCATATCAATACCTATGACCGGGGTGGCGCAGCCAATGCCTGTCTGCGCTTACACATGGGCTTGCGCAACTTGGATGTAGAGTCAAAAGCGCTTTTAAAGTACAAGACAAGACACATAGAAGATACTTACGTCTATAATCCGGATGAAGCTTCGTGGAGTGATAAAGTCAAAAATAAGCTGGTAAGAATAGGGCGGGAGTTGAAACTGCTGCCATGGATTCCGTATTATGAACGACGTGCCCTTGCCTTGCAGCAATACAGAGAAGGCCTGGAAATGATTAGCTACCCTTTTTCAGATGTAGATATTACCGCAAGTGAGCTCTATCAAGAAGCGGATATCGTCCATCTGCATTGGGTTGCCGGCTTTTTGGATTGGAAGTCTTTCTTTCAAAAGAACACTAAGCCGGTTGTGTGGACGCTTCACGATCAAAATCCTTTCTTGGGAATAGAGCATTATGCGGAGCGTTTCCGGGGTATGGACAGCAACGGTAAGCCCATCCCGCGGGTGTATGCCCCCCAAGAACAAGCAGAAGAGCAGAAAATGCGGAAATACAAGCAGCAGATGCTTGCCCGGCTAAAAGGCGAGCTGCTTGTAGCATGTCCATCTTTATGGCTGATGAAAGAGTCACAAAAAAGCGAACTATTGGGAGCATATGAGCACAGGCATATTCCTTATGGCTTCCCTACGCATATATTCAAACCTCTTGACAAGGGCTTTTGCAGAGAGGTATTGGGTCTGCCAAAGAGCGGCAAGGTATTGCTTTTCGTTTCTGATGTCTTGGAAAACAAGAGAAAAGGGTTTGCTTTCTTGAAAGCTGCTTTGAACAATGGGCGCTACAACGGCTGGATTCTTTGTGCCGTAGGCAAGAAGACCGCCGGCGCTTCCTCGTCAGAAATTATTGAGTTGGGTGCGATTTATGACGAGCGTCTCATGGCTATGGCTTATGCGGCTGCTGATTTGTTCGTGATTCCTTCACTTGAAGATAATCTGCCCAATACTATGATTGAAGCCTTGCTCTGCGGAACCCCTGTGGTAGGCTTCCCTGTGGGAGGAATTGCGGAGGTTATACAAGACGGACACAATGGCTGGCTTTGTCCCGAAATAAGTGTGGAGGCTTTGTCTGCTACTATAGAACGAGCCATGAGGGAGGCAGACAACATGGATAGGGCGCAAATCGCTGCAGAAGCAGCCGAAAAATACAATATGGAAAAGCAAGCCCGGGCGTATATAAAGGTCTATGAAGAGCTTTTAAACAAAACCACATGAGCAGACTTCCATTCATATCGGTCATTACGCCAACCTTCAATGCATCGAAGACCATACGGGCATGCTTGGAAAGCGTAGCACAGCAAAATTATCCTCATCTGGAACACTGGATAATCGACGGGCTTTCTACCGACGATACCATGAGCATCGTAGAGGAGTATGCCCGTCAATATCCGCATATCCGCTATGTGTCTGAAAAAGACAAGGGCATTTACGATGCCATGAATAAAGGCATCGATTTGGCTAAGGGAGATTTTCTTTACTTTTTGGGAGCGGATGATGTGTTGTTACCCGGTATCATCAATCAATTGACACATGAGCTTGATTGGCAACAGTATGATTTGATATATGGTAAGGTTCGCTACCCTTCTGCTATATGCGGAAGAGCTTTTACCAAAGAAGCCTTGACCCCTGATTTGTGTATAAGCCCCTTTATCCATCTTTTTGTGCATCATCAAGGCAGTTTTATAAGAAAAAACTTGTTTGGACGATTTGGGAAGTATGAACCTCGCTATCCCATTGGTGCTGATGTTCATTTTTTTATGAAGATTATCAACCATACAGATGTGCGCTCTACTTTTGTAGATGAAGAAATTGCATTTTTAGGTGATCAAGGGATGAGCTGTCAAAAAGAAGAAATGAATCTGCGATTTGACTTCCCTATATTGGCAAGAAAGTATTTAGGGATATCTATCGATGAAAAGGCATATTACCGGCATTTTGCCAAGTATCCTTTTGACGCTTTGTATCGAGGCAACTGGGCAGAAGGGCTAAAATGGATACTACGTGCAGCTACAAGAACCAAAGATTGGACTTTCTATATAAAGAATTCGTTGTATTGGCTTCGTGAAAGACTCAAAAAGAAAAATGTGTACAAGACATAAAATGCATATAGCATTCGCTTTTGATAGTAATTATCTTATACCTGCTTATGCGTTGCTTGCCTCTATTTTTAAACACAATCCTGAAACCTCTTTTGCTTTTCATGCCATTTTGCAAGGGATTGATGAGCAAGAACAGGAGCAACTACGCAGCTACATTCACACACATAATGAAAGTATATTGCATTGTTATTCGTTGGATAAAAGCCTTTTAAGCGCTTTCCCCACGATGAATCACTGGAATGTAGCGCCTTATTTGAAAATTTTTTTCCCTTTGCTGCTCAAGGGAAAAGTAGATAAGTTACTTTTCTTGGATGTTGACATGCTCGTAGTTAACAGCCTTAGCTGTTTGTACAACCAGGACTTGGGAGAATACCCGGTTGGCGTAGTGAAAGACAACTACGTCTCGCAGAATGCCTTTTGGAGTCTACACCTTAGAGAGGATTACTTTAACTCCGGCATGATGTTGATAAATGTAGAATTGTGGAATAAGCTTAAAATATCGGAGCAAGCAATTGCATTTGCACGAGAAAACCCCGGTAAAATTTACTATGTAGACCAAGATGCTTTGAATGTAGCAGTAGCCGGGCGGCATCTGCTCCTGCCGGAGAAATACAACTTGCTTCAAAGTTATATTCCTCAAGATGCATCAAGGCAATTCTATAATGAGTTTTTGAAAGAGCAAGTTGTTTTGCACTTTACTTTGCAAAAACCGTGGCAATATCTATGTAAACACCCTTACCGGCATTTATACCGCCACTATCTTAAAATGTCCCCTAAGAAGGCAGCGCCCGTAATTACAGACTTTTCAATATCTAAACTTCCTGCATATCTTCGTATAAGGCTTATAGAATGGTATTTAAACACTCCTTTGTTAATTAAGTTTTGGAAAGCAATTAAACAACCATGAAACACCTGAAACGTATCTATACACTTTGGCGAGTTACTACCTTGCACGAGTTTTATTTTATTCTTTTTCATCATTTCATCACGGCGTCTTTGTATAAAAAAGATATACAGCTGCAGCGTTTGCTGATATTTGTCGTTGCTTGTGCAGATAAAGGTTATCGTTTAAAGTTGCAAGGAAAAGAGTTTATACATGTATCGGGTATAGGAAAGAAGCGCAACTTAAATATACTTGTCCGGAAATATACACGCGACCTGTTGGTATTTGAAGGCTTTTTTGTATCAGATGATTACCAAGCATACATAGAAAAAATACAAAAAGGAAAAGAAGGGGTTAAGTACATTATAGATGCAGGTGCCAACATTGGCTGTGCGGCACTTTATCTGCACAGTTATTTTCCGGACGCCCGGATTATCTGTATAGAGCCGGAAATTTCCAATTTTAGCCTTCTGAAGCAAAATATAGCTATCAATCACTTGGAGGACTACATAAAATGTGAGCGTAAGGCTTTGTGGAATAAAATAACTGATTTGCCTCTGCGCCGTATAGATTACTCACATGATGGATTTCATGTGATGGAAGAAGGGGTAACTCATGAAGTCATTGACCAAGTGAAAACCTGTACCGTACTTGAGCTGATGGATACTTATCAAGTAGATGTTATTGGGCTGCTTAAAATTGATATAGAAGGGGCTGAGAAGGTCTTATTAACTGATGAGACGCATTTTTTGAAGCTTGCAGAAAAGACCAATTTTATTCTTTTAGAGGTGCATCAAGAGCATATAGCAGAAGACACAGCTGCTGCCTGTTTACAAAAGGCTGGTTTTTGCACTTCTATTACTTCTGTTTATGGGCAACCTTCGCTGGTATTTGCATATAAACCGGAATTGGAGCCCTCCAACTGAAAAACATAAAAGATAATGCAAACCTCTTTTATATACTTCTCTTCGGGACATGCAAAACTACACAACAGAACCATATTGTCGGTTCTTAGCTTGCTGGGCAACTACGCCTTGACACCCGGCGACCGCTTGCTCATATACACAGATGAGCCGGCATATTACGAACCATTCTTGTCCGGGGTGCCTGTTGAATATAAGTTGCTGCCCGAAGCCAAGATAAAAGAGATGATGGGACCCGATGACCTGATTCACCGGGTGAAGATAGGGGTAATTGAAGACGCAGCCTGCACCTACCCTCAAAATAACATCTTTTATATTGACTCTGATACCTTTTTCTTTGCACCCATCGGCGACTTGTTACAAAAAATAGCGCCTCACCGCTCGGTGATGCATAAGTTTGAGTATGAGATGACTTTTTTGGGGACCTATCCCCTTCACGACAAAGACCACTTCCGGGCAGTATATGAAACCCTGCGGCACAAGACCTTCCACATAGCCGGCAAGGCAGTGCGCATCCGCCCCGAAGACTTCGCTTCGTGGAATGCCGGTATCATAGGTTTGCATCATAGCAATGCCGCTTGGCTCCGGGAAGTGTACGAGCTAACAGACCAATTGTATGAATCTGCCCGTAATCACGCCTGCGAGCAGTATGCTTTTTCTTATGTTTTACAGAAACGCACAGAGCTGCTTTCCTGCGAGCATTGCAACCGGCACTATTGGCACCGCATTGAAAAGCAGATTGTAGATGAGTTTTTACAAAGAAAACTCACTAAAGAGTTTGAACGCCTTCCACTACCGCTTAAAATAGAACATGCCGGCAAGTGGTGCCGCTTTCTGTTGAAAAAAATACCCAAGCACCCTTATTGGTTGCGATATAGTGCTATGATTGCTTTTCAAGAAAGGCAGTTTGTCAAAGGTTATTGGTTGGCAATGAAAACCCTGGCGGCAGCGCCTCGTCAAGATGTTGCCTTTTTTAAAGATATAGCCTACCATACTAAAAGGATGTTGTTAGGCAAATGAAAGACACTCCAAAGATAAAAGTCGGTTTTTTGGTCTCGTATGACTGGCAGCTGCTGCGTCATGCACTTCCTTTGGTTTATAATGGCGCAGACGAAATCTACCTGGCACTGGACAGAAAGCGGCTTACTTGGGCAGGGGCACCTTTCGCTTTTGACGAAGAGGCTTTTAACGACATGCTTAAAGCAATAGATGTTAATGGCAAGGTGCATCTTTATGAAGATGATTTTTTTGTGCCGGACTTAACACCCATGGAGTGCGAGGTGCGGGAGCGCAACTTACTTGCAAAAGCAATGGGAGAAGGGGGGTGGCATGTTCAGCTTGATGCAGATGAATATTTTTTGAACTTTGACGGCTTTTGCAATTTTCTGAGAAGGCAGGACCTTAACCAAAAAGAGGTAAATTACTGCGTTTCACTGGTGAACTTGTTTAAAAAACTTCCGGGGGGGTATTTGTATATCGTTACCAGGCGGCTCGACCTCATACAAGTAGCCACCAACAAGCCTTGTTATCAGTACGGTCGAAAAAATGATTATTTTAATAAGGTAGCCCCCTTCTTTATATTGCACGACACGTGGGCAAGACCGGAGGAAGAGGTGTGGCAAAAAATCACCAACTGGGGGCATAAAGATGATTTTGATACTGCGGATTATTTTAACTTTTGGAAAGAACTGAACAGCAGCAACTACCATACAGCAAAAGACTTCCATCCGATAGAACCTTCACTTTGGCATCGCTTGGAATTCATCGAAGCGTCCGGTATTGAGGAGCTTGCCGCACGCTTTGCTGCGCTGCCTTTTCCCTTGGATTCGTGGCAGCTGATGCTAAAAAACAACAGAAACATAGCCCGCATAAAACACCTTTGGCACAAACTGCGAAACTTATGAAGCTCATACAGAATATCAAACAGAAAATCCATGATTGGAATGCGGCACGGGAGTTGCGTAAATATGCCCCTTTGCTTGCCAAAGATGCCGGGGGCTTAAATGCAACACAACTTGTAGAACTTATTTACAGCCCTAAGTGGGAGCGCTTTTTTTGGACCAAGCAAGTGAAAGCAGAACTTGCGGCTTTGGTAGAAAGAGTAGAGGCACTCAAACCCCGGGTCGTTGTGGAGATAGGCACCAATATGGGAGGTTCCTTGTTTTGCTTTACCAAAGTGGCAGCCCCCGAAGCCCTGATTATCTCTATTGACTTACCCGGCGGCATGGGAGGTGGCGGCTACCCATGGTACAGAGAAGAGTTTTATTTGTCGTTTGCTTCTGCAAAACAACACATGCTCCTTTGGCGCGATGACTCTCATAATCCCCTGGTGAAAAAAAGACTCGAGGAGACCCTCCGGCAGCAACCCATAGACTTTTTGTTTTTGGATGGTGACCATTCCTACGAAGGCATCAAACAGGACTTTGAAATGTATGCTCCTCTTGTGCGTAGCGGAGGTATCATCGCCTTTCACGACATAAAACCATCTTTACCGGATAATTGGATACAGGTAGGGCGGTTCTGGGAGGAAATAAAAGCCGGATATAAGCATGAAGAAATCATTGATTCGTCGGTGAGTTGGGGAGGAATCGGCATACTGTATCAGAAGTAGAAAACATATGCGCCTGTCGGTTATTATAGTCAATTACAATACCTTTGAGCTTACGTGTAAGTGCATAGAGAGTGTATTGAAACACACCTCTTTGTCCGACTATGAAATCATATTGGTAGACAATGACTCTTCTGAGTGCCCACCTCAATTGTTTCAAGAGCGTTTTCCTGAAATAGAATTGATTGTCAGCCCGGAGAATGTGGGATTTGCCAAGGGCAACAACTTAGGCATAGCCAAAGCCCGTGGAGAATACATACTGTTGTTAAATAGCGATATAGAACTTGTTGAAGACGCCATTGTGCCTTTGCTCGACTATATGCAGCACAATCCGTCGGTGGGGGTGGTGTCGCCCATGCTTATTTACCCCGATGGGCAGCTGCAACATGTAGCCGGGCGCTTCCCCGGTTTGCGCTACGAACTCATAGAGCTGTTCCGCCTGCACAAGCTTTTGGGTGGCGGTGCCCTGCTGGGCTGGTATTTCGACCACCGGCGCCTTGTGGAAGCCGACTGGGTATGGGGTGCTTTCTTCTTGATGCGCCGGCAAGTACTCGAGTCTTTTCCCCGGCGCCGCCTCCCCGATGATTTTTTTATGTACTTCGAAGATGTACAGTGGTGTTATCATATTAAAAAAGCAGGCTACAAGGTAGTTTACAACCCTATAGTGAAGGCTGTGCACCATGTGTCGGCAAGCAGCAAAGAGCACGGAGTATCCATGCACAAATTGCAGTTAAGTTTAAACAACGAATACATTTTTTGGAAAAAAGAGCGGGGAGAGTGGTATGCCCGTCTTTTGATGGGAGTGCGTGCATTGAAATACCTTAGCCTCCGGCAGCCTCATTTCTTGGCGTTAGCCCGCGTGTACGGGCGCGTCTTTTGGCAGGGCTTGCCCCACGACGAATGAGCACCGTTTTTTTGAAATCTTACATAAATAAAGCCATATAGGCGTGCTGTTATGCTACCTTAAACAAATTGTTTTCTGTATATTATTGCTCTATTTTACTCAATTTGCTTTAAGCTTCACGCTCTATGAAGGTAGCTACTACACAACCTTTCCGCATAGTGTACTCTCTTTTTGCTCATGAGTACTTGGGATACCTCCTGGAATCCTTTGCTATACAACTCAACTCCAAAGGCGAGCTCACGCTTCGGTACCAAAACATATCTGCCAAAAATATCCATGAATTTGCCAAAGAAGCCTCAGAAGTAGATTACGAGCTGACCCGCCTCATGGATAGCATACAGCCGGAGCAGATTGTGCGTAAGTTTTACAATAAAAAAATTTCGCAGGCTGACTTCTTTTTGAAGATATACCATCCTGAAAAAGGCGATAAAATATTACAAGAAAGCATTGCACGCTACATAGAAGAACGCCGGGCTAAAATCCTTGCCCTGCTGCGTGATCATGACCGCCCGCTCTATATCATGGGCAACGACGGCAATCCGGCATGGCAACAGGTCGAAATAATGAAAGAGGCTGCCACCGTGCTTTTTCATTTCCGCAGGCACGAACACGAAACCCATTACTTCCCGACCATCAAGCATGCCGGGCAAAAAGTGCATTTTCATAAAAAAGAAAGTATTCTCATATGCCATCAGCCGGCATGGCTTTTAATAGAAAATAAACTATACCATTTCGCCGATGAGGTGGAAGGGCAGAAGCTAAGCCCGTTTTTAAAACGCCCATTTATTGCCATTAAAAGAGAGCTGGAAGAGACCTATTATCGAAAGTTTGTTGCCCCCCTTATTGCACGTTATCAAGTCTTTGCCAAGGGCTTCGATATTATCAAAGAAAAACCCGCGCCGCGCCCCCTTTTATGGTTTAGCAGCGTGGCAGCGCAGCAAAAGCTGGTGCCGGCAGGTGAAGACGCCGCCGTGGAGCAAGGCGGACAGATACTTTTTCAACTGCAATTCGACTACGGCAGGCATCGTTGTGCGCCCCACGACGAAGGCACGGCGCTTGTTTCCGTGGAGCACGACAACGACCACTATACTTTCTACAAAACCATTCGCTCTTTGTCCAAAGAACAAGCCATCATTCAAAGCCTGCAAGAGAAAGGCTTAATCCTTAAAAAAGGAAGGGCTGTTTGGGATGCGGGCGCTGCCCTCACCTGGATAGATACCCACCGGGAAGCCTTGACGGCAGAAGGCTTTGTATTGGAGCAGAAAGTGGGTGAGGGAAAGGCCTATTTCGTTGGAAAGCCCTCTATTTCCATTGCTATAGAGGAAGTGCACGATTGGTTCGATATCAAGGCGAAGGTGTTCTTTGGTGAATACGAAATCCCATTTCTCAAACTACGGGAATACATCCTCAGTGGCAAGCGCGAGTTTCTGTTACCCAATGGGCAAATAGCCGTCATCCCCGAAGAGTGGTTTGAGCGCTATTATGACCTCTTCCATTATGCACAACCCAACGGGCAAACAGCTACTTTACGCCCTCATCATGTGCAACTGGTAGAGCATCTGCATAAGCACCGCTTGACAGAAGTGCGGCTGTCGGAGCGTTTGCAGCGGCTTCGTTCTTTTGAAAAAATAGAGGACTACCCCTTGCCCGAGGGCTTCCGCGGCGAGCTGCGCCCTTATCAGAAGGCCGGTTATAATTGGTTGCGTTTCTTGAACGAATATCAGTTGGGCGGCTGTTTGGCAGACCATATGGGCTTGGGCAAGACCATACAGACGTTGGCTCTGTTGCAAGCCGAGAAAGAAAAGGGCGCATCCACACCTTCGTTAGTCGTGGTGCCCACTTCATTGGTTTACAACTGGCAGCTGGAAGCCGAGAAATTTACTCCCGGTTTGAAGATTTTTGTTTACACAGGTACTTACAGAAACAAAGACATCAGCCAATTCCAAGGTTACGACATAGTGCTTACCTCTTATGGAATTGTGCGTTTGGATATCGACCTTTTGAAAGACTTTCCTTTTCATTATGTCATCTTGGATGAAGCACAGGCTATTAAAAACCCTTCATCCAACATATCAAAAGCAGTCAACAGGCTAAAATCCAAGCACAGGCTTATCTTAACCGGCACGCCCATAGAAAACTCCACGCTCGACCTCTGGTCCCAAATGAATTTTGTGAATCCCGGTCTGCTGGGCAGCCAGGCTTATTTCAAGCGGCATTTCCTTTACCCCATTGAAAGAGATGGCGACGAAGCCAAAAAAGAAAAGCTCTATTATTTGATTAAGCCGTTTGTATTGCGGCGAAACAAAGCACAGGTAGCCAAAGACCTGCCCGAGAAAATAGAGCAGACCATTTACTGCGATATGAGCGAGCTGCAGGCAAAGGTATATGAAGAAGAAAAATCGAAATACAGAAACGAAATACTGCAGCGTCTTGAAAAAGACGGCTTAGGAAAAACACAGTTTCTGCTTTTGCAAGGGCTGACCCGGCTACGCCAAATAGCCAACCATCCGCGTTTGGCTTTCCCCGATTATGAGGGCAATTCCGGCAAACTGGAAGAAGTGCTCGATAAGCTGGCCATGATTGTGCAAGAAGGTGCCAAGGTGTTGGTGTTCAGCCAGTTCGTTAGCCATTTGAAGATAGTAAAAGACTACCTCGACTTGGTAGAATGGAACTACGCTTATTTGGATGGCGCTACCAAAGACCGTCAAGCAGAAGTAGAGCGTTTTCAAAATGATGAAAACGTAAAGGTGTTTCTTATCTCTTTGAAAGCCGGCGGCTTGGGACTGAACTTGACAGCAGCCGAATACGTCCTGCTGTTGGACCCCTGGTGGAATCCCGCAGTAGAGGCACAGGCCATAGACAGAGCCCATCGTATCGGTCAGAAAAACACCGTTATTACTTACCGCTTTATCTCTAAAAATACCGTAGAAGAAAAGATACTGGCGCTTCAACGCTCGAAACGGCAGCTTGCCGAAGAATTGATTACCGTGGAAGAAGGTTTTATGAAGTCGCTCTCTTCCGAAGATATTATGATGTTGCTTAATTGATGCGTTCAAGTGCCATGATACCGGTGGTAGCCGCTGCCTGGGCTTCCCGGTACATATTCCAAAGACGCAGGCGCTCTTGTTCTTCTTCGGCACGGCGGCGTTCCTCTTCGGCACGGCGCTTCTCTTCTTCTATGCGAGCAAGCTCTGCTTTCGAAGTCAGAGGAACCACTACGTTCAAGCGAACGGTTTCGGTGATTGCGCCTACCTGCAGGCGTACCGTGTTGGGCTGGTAATTCGTTGCTGCACCGGATACAAAATACCGGCCGGACAGGTCGTTCAGCGCTAAGCTGAATTCCCCTTTGGCAGAGGAGCGCCCCCGGGCAACCACCTTCCCCTCGGCATTGACCACAACCACACTGCCCTCGAGCGGGGCTTGTGTCTTGGCATCTATGATTTTTCCGGCAAGCAGCACGGTTACTTGAGGCTTCAAGGCCGGATTGGCATTTTCTACTTTGGCGTAATACAAATCGCCGTCACGTGTAAAGTAAGCTTCCGAGCCGTCGGCCGTGATGATAAAACACTCATCATCGGTTGCTGTATTAAAGGGACTGCCTATGTTGATCACTTCCCCAAAACTGCCATCTTCATGAAGTACCACCTTGAAAATATCAAGTCCGCCAAAGCCGTTGTAACCATCCGAAGCAAAAAATAGGGTTTTTCCGTCACCGGCCAGAAAAGGGTGGCGGTCATTGCCCGGCGTGCTGATGGGCAATTTGCGCAGATAAGACCACTTGCCATCAGCCCCCCGGCGGCTATAATACAGGTCCATGTTGCCGTAATAAGGACCCGTAGCTACAATGAACAAATTACCGTCGGGCGATATGGTCATGCCGTCGGTGGCTAACTCTTTGCCCATGGCTTCCTGGTCTAAAAAGTACTGAGTGATGCCGCCATTAAGCCCGCGCGGACTGACCCACTTGCCGCCTATAATTTGGGCTTTGTAGTAGGGTCCCCGCCGGAAGTTCCATCGCTCCCAGCTTTGAAAATAAACACTGTTGCCGTCCGGAGTTACTACCGGCTCGTCCTCGCCATTCCATGTGTTGATAGGGGGGGGTAGACAGACAGGCTCGCTCCACCGGCCGTTTTCTTTGTAGGCATAATAAATATCGCCATCGTACTCATGGGTTCCATCCGGGCGGTAACGACGTTCCGACCACTCTTTGCCCCCGCGGGTGGACATAAAAAACAAGTAGCGCCCATCCGGGGTAATGCTTGGATTGGTTTCTCTAAAAGGTGAGTTCAGGCGGTAGAGCCGCTCTATGCGCACTTGGTACGGGTGTTTGAGTATGCGCACGGGCTTTTGGGCTTGTATGCCGGTAGAAATCAAGCAGAACAGTAAAAGTTGAAATAGGTATGACAGACGTCTCATCGCAACAGCAAAATTGGTATAAAATCTATTATTGATAAAAGCTAAGAAAAAAAGATGGTTTCAACAATCAAAGGAGCTGTAATATCGCCGCTTAACTGATTTTTTGGAATAGTTCCCCCCAGTTGCCCGTGATGGAAGGCATCGCCAGGGCTGTCTGCAACTCTTCTATGAACTGCCGGCGTGGAATAAGCTCTGCCCCCAAGCTTTCTAAATACTGCGTATATACTTGACAATCGATAAGGTGAAAGCCTTCGGCTTCCAATGTCCGGCACAATGTGATGAACCCTACTTTAGAAGCATTGCTCACAAGGGAAAACATCGACTCACCAAAGAACACACGCCCCATCGACAAACCATATAAACCGCCTACCAGCTGCCCTGCCTGCCATACTTCCACCGAATGGGCATACCCCAGCCGATGCATATGGATATACGCCTGCTTCATTTCTTCGGTAATCCAGGTGCCGTGCTGTCCCTTGCGCGGTACTTGCTGGCAGTGGGTGATGACCGAAACGAAATCTTTATCGTAAGTAACTTCAAAGATTCTTTTTTTCAGTATTTGGCGGCTGCTTTTCGATACCTTCAGCTTGGCAGGATACAATACAAAGCGCGGGTCCGGTGACCACCAAATAATAGGCTCGCCCGGGTTATACCAAGGAAAAATGCCGCTACGATAGGCTAAAAGCAGTCGCTCGTGCGATAAATCACCGCCTATTGCCACAATGCCTTCCTCGCTTGCTTCTTCTACGGGGGGGAAATAAAGGGCTTTGCCCAAAAAATGAATGCCTGCCATCTTCTTTGTCCTGCTTTATTGTTACCTTCTTTTACAATAAGTGGTTTTTTTCCTTGAAAATACTAAATTCGCTATACAAAGGAAAACATATGATGAAACACTTCATAGCCCTGTGTCTGCTGGCTTCGTTTTTGATGACAGCCTGCAACTCATTAAAAAAAGCCGAAAACCTTTATTTGAAGGGGCAATATCAGCTGGCAATAGAGCAGTTGCAAAAAACCAAAGCAGCAGCCGGTAAAAAAGCCGTTTTGCGCAACTTTTATATGGCGCAATCCTACCGTAAGTCCAACCGCCTGCACGAAGCTTTGCCTTACTATGAAAAAATATATAACAAGCCTATACCGAAGCTTATTGACCCGGACGACCACCCCGACGACGCTATTTTTTATTATGCCCTGGCTCTGAAAAACGCCGGTAAGTACGACCAGGCAAAACGGCAGTTCGAAAGCTATGTGCGCCAAGGCAAAAAGGTGGAGTATGTGAAGCGGGCACAAACAGAAATTGAAAACATAGAGCGCCTGCAGCGGCTCATAAAAGAAAAGTCTTATTATGAAGTGGAAAACTGTAGCGGACTGAATTCGCCAGCCGCCGAGTTTTCTGTTTTGCCGCTCTCCGCGCGCGAATTGTTGGTAAGTGCGGCACGCAAGGAAAATATTTACGCTGCCAATGGGCAGCCCTTCACCGGCCTGTATAAAGTGGTGCTTACCGACACCTGCGAAGGCACTTATCAGGTGTTTAGCCCCAATCTGTTTACCGACGGCATCAATGAAGCTACGGCTACTCTTTCGCCTGATGGCAAAACACTTATTTTTGCCCGGGGCAATCCGCAGCAAAAGAAAAATGCCAAGGGGCAAAAAAATGTAAAGCTTTTCATTTCGGAAAAAGTGAACGGAGAATGGACGCCGCCGCGCCTGCTGGAAGGGGTCAGTAGCAACGATGAAGAGCGGTATTACGGAAAACAACTGCCCGGCTCCAAGCCCAAAGCTTATGCATGGGATTCATCGCCCGCCTTTTCGCCCGATGGCGAGCGCCTTTATTTTGCATCTACACGTGAATACGACGACTTTGGTAACCGCAACTTGGGCGGAAGCGACCTGTTTTATGCCATACGCTTGCCCGATGGCAGCTGGGGCAAAGTGCGCCACTTAGGCGACGAAATCAATACGCCGGGCAATGAAATGTTTCCCGTGGTTTCTTCCGACGGTAAACTTTATTTTGCCTCAGACGGGCAGCCCGGCTTCGGGCAACTGGATATATTTGTTGCCACGCGTTCAAAAGGAAAAATTACCATCCGCAATTTGGGCGCGCCTGTCAACTCGCCTTATGACGACTTTGCCATGACCTTCGATTCCGATACCACAGGCTACTTCAGTTCCAACCGCCCGCAGGGCAAAGGCAGCGACGACATCTACCGCTTTATTGACCGCACGCCCAAAACCAAAATCGTGCGTTATTATTTAGCCATCCGCACCTTGGGCATAGAACTGAATGGCACCGAACAACCGTTGCCCAACACGCGCGTACGCCTGCTCGACAAAAACGAACAACTCATTCAAGAACTGTATAGCAACAACCGCGGATGGACCGACACCCTTCCTGTTCCCGAAAATGCCGAGTTTATAGTGCTGGCAGACTTGCCCGAAGGCAAAAAGCAATACCTGGCCGCACGCGAGTTCTTCACCATGGCGGGGCGAAAAATACCACAAGAGCTGCTCGAAAAGCCGGAGACTGATACCGTTCTGGTGTTTGAAGTGAAGCTGAAAGCCTTTGAGGTAAATAAAACCCGTTTTGTGTACAACATCCTTTACGACTACAACAAATGGAATATACGCCCCGATGCAGCGGCTGTGCTCGACCGTATCGTTACTTTCTTGCGCGACAACCCCAACGTAACCGTAGAGTTGCGCTCACATACCGACTCACGCGGCACTTATGCCGATAATGAAATACTGGCGCAAAACCGTGCACAGGCGGCCGTCGATTACATCGTATCGAAAGGCATAGACCGTGAGCGCCTCAAGCCCAGTGGCTACGGCGAGCGGGAGCCGCGTGTGGTAGATGCCGACTTGGCGGCACGCTATCCCTTCCTGAAAGAAGGCGATGTGTTGAATGATGAGTTTATTTACAGCTTTCCCGATGAAGCCACACGGGAACTACTGCACCAGTTGAATCGCCGCACCGAAATTATTATCACCGGCGTTATCAATACCGGCCGGTAGGCGGTATTATTTTTGAGGGATTAAAATATGGTAATTGAAAAGAAGCAAATAAACTTATGAAAGCAATCGTAAAAATTCTTTTTTGGGCAATGGGGCTCATGAGCAGCGCCGTGTATGCACAGCAAAGCGCCTATTGGCAAGCGGTGCAGGCCAGAGACGTGCAGCTGCCTTCTTCTGCGCAACGCGTGTTGTTCCCCGAAGAGTATGCCCTTTTCAGGCTAAATGCCTCTTTGTTCATGAACGAGATGCAAAAAGCACCCCAAGAAGCAGCACGCGCTGCATCCAAAGGGGTTGTGATGGAGCTGCCCTTGCCGGATGGCAGTGTGCAGCGCTTCCGGGTGTATGAGTCGCCGGTAATGGCGCCCGCTTTAGCTGCCAAGTATCCGGCTATTAAAACCTATGTGGCACAAGGTATAGACGACCCCACCGCCACTGCCCGTTTAGGTTGGACACCCACCAAAGGCTTCCATGCCATCATTCGTTCAAAAGAAGGAACCGTTTACATTGACCCTTATGCCAAAGGGCAGAAGGAGTATTACATGAGCTACTTTCGAAGCAAGCTCTTGATTACCAAAAACTTCTTTTGTGAAGTAGATGGTGCCGTGAAAGCTACGCAAGAGTCTGTCTTGGCGCGTGCCGCTCAGCTGGTCGAAGGCAATGAGTTGCGCGTGTACCGGCTGGCACTGGCAGCCACAGGCGAATACACTCAATACCATGGAGGTACCGTGGCGGCAGCACTGGATGCCATGGTGACGACCATCAACCGCGTCAACGAAATTTACGAACAAGATTTGGCCGTGCGATTGGTCTTGATAGACAATACTGATTTGCTTATTTACACCGACCCCACCACAGACCCTTACTCCAACAACGATGGCTATGCCATGTTGAGCGAAAACCAAAGTAATGTGGACGCTGTCATCGGTAGTGCCAATTACGACATCGGGCATGTCTTTAGCACGGGGGGAGGCGGCATTGCAGGCTTGGGCGTTATTTGTTCATCGGGGCAGAAGGCACGCGGCGTAACCGGTAGCACTGCCCCCGAAGGCGACGCCTTTGATGTGGACTATGTGTGCCACGAAATAGGGCATCAGTTCGGGGCAAATCATACATTCAATGCAGAAGTAGGGGCTTGTGCGGGAAATAAAGCGCCTTCGGCTGCCTTTGAGCCTTGGAGTGGTTCTACTATTATGGCTTATGCCGGAATTTGCGCCCCCTTCAACCTGCAAAACCATTCCGACCCGTACTTCCATATACATAGCATACAGGAGATTCAGACAACCATTGCAAGCTCTTCTTGTGCCTCTGTTGAAGCCGTCAACAATACAGCGCCTGCTGTGAGTGTAAGCACTGTTTCTTATACCATCCCGCATTCCACGCCTTTCTTTTTGGCAGGCACTGCTACCGACAGCGAAGACGAAGGGCTTACTTACTGCTGGGAAGAATACGACCTCGAGCAGGATGGGCTGCCGCCTTTGTTTCGAAGCTACCTGCCCACAACGAGTGGCATACGTGTGTTTCCCTCTTGGGACCGCATTTTAAGCAACACCAATGAAGAACCGGAACTGCTGCCTTCAACCAACCGCAGCATGAACTTCCGCCTGACCGTACGCGACAACCATGCCGGTGGGGGTGGGGTGAGCTACGAGTCAGCGAGTTTGAATGTAACCACGGCGGCCGGTCCATTTCGTGTGACTTATCCCAACTCTTCTTTTGTAACGTGGTATGAAGGCGATGAAGTTACCATCAATTGGGATGTGGCCAATACCGACCTTTTCCCTGTAAACTGCCAAAGCGTCGATATCTATTTGTCGAAGGATGGAGGTGCTACCTTTCCCGCCGGTTTAAAGCTGGCATCGGGCGTGCCCAACACCGGTAGCTATACACTCACCTGCCCGGCTGTCACCACCACGCAAGCCCGCATCATGATAGTGGCTGCCGACAATGTGTTTTTCGACGTCAGTGATAACAACTTTACCATCTTTTCAAATGTGGTAACAGCACCGGACGAGGAATTATCGGAAAAAGTAGCCGTTTATCCGAATCCAAGTCATGGGGTTTATGTTATTAAAGTACCGGCTGAATTGAAGGGGGCACGGGCCTTGGTGTTCAATACCTTAGGCGAGCAAGTAGCAGCCCAAATCATAGGACAAGAGCGCTTGGAGCTCGACCTGCAGTCGCTGCCGGCAGGGGTGTATGTGCTAACTATTCGCACAGAGCGTGCACAAATACAAAAACGCTTGATTAAAGAACGGTAAAATAAAAGTAAAGCCATGGCAAGTTGGATAGAAAAAACGGAGCATTTCTTTCAAAAGGTAAGGGCGCTTTCACCCGAAACCAAGTACGAAATAGGCAATGCCGTTGTGGTTGCCGGGGTCTGCAGCATTTTTTTGTTCCCCGGCTACCCGGGACTGTGGATGTCGATGCTGATTGTGGGAAGTATCATTAAGAAGCGCTTCCGTTGGGTTAAGAAGAAAGGCTACCGCTTTGGGCACCGGAAGGATAAAAGAAGAGGGCAAACCGTAAAAAAAGGTCCCCTCACCGATGAACAAATTGTGCGTTTTGCTCGTATAAAAGGCGGCGTGATTACCCCGGCAGAGTTGGCTTTGGAGACTTCGTTGAGTGTGGAGGAAGCCGAAGAGCGGCTGATAAAGCTGCATAGTAAAGGGTTCAATGAAATAAAAGTGAGTGACAAAGGCTTTGTTGTATATGATTTCCACTGCGTTTTACCTTCCTTAGATGACAAAATCAATGCAAAAAAACTGGATTCATTTTGAACCGTACCATGTGGCAGGAGCTGTTTGCTGAGCTTCGAAAAATGATTTCTTTAAGCATGCCCATTATCATTGCCCAAATAGGCAGTGTGTTTATGGGCATCATTGATAATATGATGGTTGGTGACTTGGGTGAGGTGCCTTTGGCAGCTGCCGGTGTCGCCAACCCTATTTTCTTTTTGCTTGCCAGTATTGGCATCGGTATTTTTTCCGCTATCTCGCCCTTGGTAGCCAAGCAATACAGTGAAACAGCCGGCAAAAAAGAATGCGGTTACATTCTATTTGCCGGCATGAAGTTGTCCATTGGTGTGGGCTTGCTCATTACGGCCGCTTTGTTGCTGATAGCTGCCAACTTCGATATTTTCCGCCAAAGCAAGGAAGTAGAAATAGAGGCGCGCCCTTATCTGCAGGTAATTGCCACCTCGGCAGTGCCTATGATGTTTTTTCTGGCAGTCAAGCATTTTAGCGATGGGCTCTCTATTGTATGGCCTGCTATGATTATTACTATTGTGGGCTTGGTGGTGAATGTTTTCGGCAACTGGGTGTTGATTTATGGACATCTGGGCTTTTCGCCTATGGGCTTGTATGGCTCAGGCTTATCCACGCTTATTGCGCGGGTGCTGATGGCTTGCTTGATGATTGTGTATGTTCTTGAGTCGAAGTATTTCCGGGACTATATCCCCAACATATTAAAACCGATTCCTACACGCGTGTGGAGCCGGCGCATCTTGCGCTTGGGACTGCCCAGTGGCATGCAGTATTTCTTTGAACTGGGGGCTTTCACCGGGGCTGCCATCCTTGCAGGTTGGATTGGTGTGACGGCACTGGCAGCTCATAATGTGATTTTTAGTATCGCTACCTTCACTTACATGGTGGCGGCAGGGGTTTCTTTTGCCGGTGCCATACGCGTGGGTATTCAAGCAGGCAAACAGTCTTACCACAAGGTGCGTATTGCCGGCTTTGCCAGCATATTGCTGGTAAGCGTGCTGATGTTGTTCAGTGCTACTTTGCTGGTAGTATTTGCCGAGCCGGTCATTCGCCTCTACACGCATGACTATGAAGTGGTGCTGTTTGCTTCTTCCGTAATTTTTGTTTTCATGTTTTATCAGCTGTTTGACGGCATACAGGCGGTAGGGGTAGGTATTTTGCGGGGGGTTTTTGACGTAAATGTGCCTACGTTGATTACCATCTTTGCTTATTGGGTGGTTTGTTTGCCGATTGCCTACTTGCTGGCCAATAAAGTAGATTGGATGACGGTAGCTTCGTGGTGGGGCGAAAGTGTGCCACCGGCCGAAGTGAACAAATACCGTTTGATGGGCCTATGGATTGGTCTTACTGCCGGTTTGGGGGTCTCTGCCACCTTGTTGACGGCGCGTTTTTATCTACTTACGCGTGAGGGACACCTGCCGGTGATAGAAAAAAAAGCAGCCTGAGTGCCCGGATGGTAAGCAATGCAAATACCATACACTTTCCTATTGTGTGAAAACTTACATAGTCCTTCGATAGTTCCGGTTGACGGCTATCGAATTTTTTATAAAATTAATGCTTAAACAAACAACCAAGCAACAGGCTTATGAGACAACTTTTACTTGCCGTATCACTGCTTCTACTTTCCCCGCTTATGTGGTCTTGTGAAAAAAAGCATCAAGATACACGCCGCGAAAAGATAGACTTGCTTGTAGTAAATGCCTCTATTTACACTGTGGACTCTTCGTTCACCGTAGCCGAAGCCATGGCCATTAAAAATGGCCTGATAGTAGCCACGGGTGAGCGAAAAGAGCTGGAGCAACGCTATGATGCCCAAAATATCTACGATGCGGGGGGGCATTTTGTCTTTCCGGGTTTCTATGATGCCCACTGCCACTTCATAGGTTATGCCCAAACTCTTGCCCAGGCCGACTTGGTGGGGGCTGCTTCGCCGCAAGAAGTCATAGAGCGCTTGAAAGCCTTTCGAAAGCAAAATCCCGACCTGCCTTGGTTGTTGGGAAGAGGCTGGGACCAAAACGACTGGAGCGACAAGTCTTTCCCCGACCGCCGCTTGCTGGATGAAGCCTTTCCCGACATACCAGTATTTCTGACCCGTATCGATGGACATGCCGCTTGGGTAAATACCAAAGCGCTGCAAGAAGCGGCTTTGCTGCAGGCAAGAAAAGTAGAAGGCGGAAGCATACGGTTGCGCCCCGATGGCAGCCCCTCCGGCATCTTGATAGACAATGCCGTGGACTTGGTGGAACGCCACATTCCACCTATGAGCCGGGAAATGCTAAGTAAACTGCTTTTAAAAGCCCAGCAAAATTGTTTTGCCGTAGGGCTTACCACCTTGAGCGATGCAGGCTTGCCCTTAGAGCATATTCGCTTGCTCGATAGCCTGCAACAAAGCGGAAGCTTGCGCATGCGTCTTTATGTGATGGCAAGTGCAACCCCCGAAAATATAGCATTCTTCCGGAAGAATGGACGCATTAAAACCGATCGTCTCAATGTCCGCAGCTTCAAAATATATGCAGATGGCGCTTTGGGCTCGCGGGGGGCTTTCTTGCTGGCGCCTTACCACGATGCACCCGGCGAACGGGGCTTTTTACTGCAAAGCGAGGCAGCACTCGACAAGCTGTACAGTCAAATAGCCGGTATGGGCTTTCAAGCCAATACACACTGCATTGGCGATGCCGCCAATCGTACGGTATTGCGCTTATATGCTAAATATTTGAAAGGAAATGAACGCTGGCGCATAGAGCACGCGCAAGTGGTGCAGCCCGAAGACCTGACTTATTTCCGCAAATATGGCATCATTCCGTCTGTACAGCCTACCCACGCTACTTCCGATATGTATTGGGCAGAGAGTCGTTTGGGAAAAGAGCGCTTGGCTTTTGCTTATGCCTATAAAAGCCTGCTTGATGCAGCCGGCTTGTTGGCGCTGGGTACCGACTTCCCCGTAGAGCGCATCAGTCCTTTTCTTACCTTTTATGCGGCATTGAGCCGGAAAGACCTGAACGGTTTCCCGCCCGAAGGCTTTTTGCCGGAACAGGCACTGAGCCGCCGCGATATCCTGAAAGGCATGACCATTTGGGCGGCCTATGCCAATTTTGAGGAAAATGAAAGAGGGAGCCTTGAAGCCGGAAAGCAAGCAGATTTTATTGTGATTGACCGCGATTTGATGAAAGTAGAAGCGGCCGATATTCCGGAGGCCAAGGTACTGGCAACTTTCATAGGGGGCGAGCAGGTATATAGCGCCGAAAATGAAAAGTAAGAGGCGCTTCTAAGAAAGCCAATGGAGGAGGCGCGCCCACCACTTTTTAATGGGGGAAGTGGGGGCGGATGGGTTCTCTGCCGTCTTTTGAGATGCAAGCTGCCGTAGATGCTCTACTTCTTGCAGCAATAACTGATGCTGTTCTTTGAGCTTTTGGTGCCGGGTTTTGAGGCGCTTATACTTGGCTTCGCTTCGGCGGTACAAAGCTTCCCACTCGTGCGCCCCGGTGGCTTCTTTGACGGCTGCCACAAACGCACTGTGTGGATAGTAGCGCTCTTCGTTGCATACAATACAACGGTGGTCATTGTCAAAATTATGTGTTTCGCAATGAATGCAAATCCATCCCATGATCGCAGTAGCCTGATGCCCAAAAATACAATAAATCTTATCTTTTGAAAGTGGCCATAGATATGCGCTTTATCCTTCGAAAAAATAGCATACTTGTGACATACAATAAGAATACAAGTCCCCGTTTAGGTTTCAACAAAAATAAAATTTGATATGAATAGCACTGTAGAAGTACTGCATGAAGATGACTTCATGAAAATGTATTTTGACCCTTCCATTCAATGTATAGTGAAGGAGTGGAAGCAAAATCCTTCCGAGGATAAATTTAAGTTGTTGATATTGAATCTTGTACATAAAATCATCCTGACACGCAGAAAATACGAAATAGACATTAACCTGCTGGCCGATTGCCGGAAACTGACAGGCGAACTGTTTTCAGAGCAGGTGATTGATTGGTTGAATGAGAAGATTCATAAAATGTATGTAGCCAATAATATCCGCAAAAAGGCATTCGTGGCTTCTTCTGAAATAGCTTGCAACCGTTCGTTGATAGATTACATCGAGCAAAGTGGCGGTGCCTTGACCGGTTTGGAAATGCGCCTGTTTGACAACATAGAGCAGGCCAAGGCCTGGTTGGCTTCCTCAAAGGTAAATACCCGCTAAGCAAGCACATGACGGCAGAGCGTCCGCAATTGTAGAAAAGTTCGTATTTTTGCCCCCTACAAAACAAGCTTTACTCAATGTTCACAAAGTTTCAATCCATACGTCGCCACATGTTTTACGCTGTGGCACTGTCTCTTTTGCTGGGGGCTTGTCAAAAGCGCTTGCAATACCAAAGCACGGTCGAGTCACTGCCCATCAACAGCGAAATATCGGCCGATGCACGGATAGATAGCATGATTGCCCCATATAAGCAGCGCCTAACGGCAGAAATCAGCCGGGTGCTGGCTTATTCTGACACGGCCGTAGAGCGTCCCAAGAATGTGTATGAACATCCGTTGGGCAATTTTACTGCCGATTTGATGCTGCAAAAAGCGCAAGCCCTGCAGCCGCAAACGTCGTTGAGTGTGATTACCTTTGGGGGATTGCGTACCGGTTTCCCGGCCGGCGCCGTTACCGTGGGGCATATGTTTGAATTGATGCCCTTCGAGAACGAATTGGTAATCTTGACCGTGGAAGGTAAAACCTTGGAAGAGCTGTTTGAATACATGCTTCGCAAAAAAAATACTGCCTTGGGCGGGGTACGTTTGGAAGTGGCCGCCGGTAAAGTACGCAACGCATGGATTGGAGGCAAACCGTGGGATCCGAATCAAACATACCGGGTAGCCATTTCCGACTATCTGGCCAATGGTGGTGATGATATGAGTTTTTGGAAAGAAGCCAAACAACGGGAAGAAACCGGGGTGAAGATTAGAGACATATTCATAGAAGGGGTAGAAGCAGCCGGTAAGAAAGGGACCATCCATCTGCAACTGGATGGCAGGGTAAAGGTGGTAGAATAAATCATGCAGCCGGTTGCATTGTGCATAAACTCAAAAAAGGCTATCCAAGACGGATAGCCTTTTGTCTTGTATTTGATAGGCCTTGAAAAGGTGCTTATTGGCAATCTTTGTTTACTGCCGCTTCGGCATACAGCTTTACTTCGGGCCACAATACCGACTTGCCATCAGGACCGGTGTGCAGGTCTTTACATACTTCATTCAGGGCTTTGATACCACTGCCGGCATTCCATTCTTCTACGTTGATGGTGGTGCTGATGCTTACTTTTTCTTCGCTTAGGGTGAGTTCTACCGGCACTTGCTTGTTGATGCCGTTCATTTCTATGCTTAAAAGTGCTTGCGTATCGCTAATGACAGAATCCAAGCGGGCTTTTAAAAGCACTTCTTCGCCTTCTTTTTGGGCAAAAGAACCAAAAAAGTATTTGGCTATTTTAGCGTCCCGGTCGGGGTTTTGGGTATCCACACTGCCTGTTTTGATGGTGATGCTCGCACCTTTGATGAGCTCTTGCAAAGAAGTGGCTTCTTGCAGGGGGCTTTCCACTTGGTATTCTTTAAAGCTGCCGCTTACGCCTGCCTTTTCGGTGAACTTGTAGGCAGTCCAGGTAAGGGTGGTTTCCCCCAAGCGGTAGCGGCACTCTGTGCTTGCTTGTGTGGTTTGGGTGCTGTCGGTATTTGTTTTTTCTTGTTTGGTTTCTTGTGAACCACAGCTCCATAATAGAGCGGCTAATCCGAAAGATAAGATGATTTTTTTCATGGCTTGCTTTGATTTTTTATTATTGAAACGGTTATCTAATTGCTTTGTTCTACAATATCGCCCCGGCTGACGCTCAGTATAATACCTATTGCCAAGCCGGTAAAGAGCAGGGAGGTGCCTCCCATACTGACCAGTGGCAGCGGCAAACCTGTGATAGGCACCAAGCCTACGGCAACGGCCATGTTTGCCATGGCTTGCACAACCAGGCTGAATGAAAGCCCTGCTGCCAGTAGTCCCCCGAAAGCCCGGTGGCTGCGCGAAAGAATCATCATGCCGCGGTACAAAAGCCCCAAGTATAAAAAGACCACAAAAGCGCCGCCTATCAGGCCATATTCTTCCACAATGATGGCAAAGATGAAGTCAGAGAAGGGGTTGGGTAAAATATTGCGTTGTGTGCTGTTGCCCGGTCCTTTGCCGGTCAGTCCCCCGGTGGCAATGGCTATATAAGACTGCTCAGCTTGAAAGGGTATATTTTCTTTATCCAAGTAGCTTTCTATCCGGCTTTTTACTGTAGCCGCCCGTTCACCAAACGATAAAGCCACAAAGAGAGCCACTGCCCCCATCAGCAGTATGACAAAGAAATAGCGAAGTGGCACCCGGCCAATAAACATAATCAAGAGGCTGGTCATGAACAAAATCAGGGCATTGGAGAAGTTACTCAGCCCAATTAAGCCGCATACCAGACCAATCCAAAAAAGCATGGGCAACAGGCCTTCTTTGACGTCCTCGATGCGGTGTTGACGCTTGGAGAGCATGGCTGCCAGGTGTGAAATAAGGGCGAGTTTTGCCAAGTCAGAAGGTTGAAACGATTGATTGATGAAAGGAATGGTAATCCAGCGGCTGGCTTCGTTGATGGTCGTGCCGTATAACTGCGCTACGATGAGCAGAGGAACCGAGACCCACAAGGCAAACAACGACAGGCGGGCATAATAGCGGTAATCGATACGGTGGGCTATCCACATGACGATTAACGCCAGCAGCACCAGGCGAACATGCTTAAACAAGTAATATTCGGTGTTTCCTTCCAAGTACTTGAAAGCCAATGACTGTGTGGCGCTATATACCACCAAAATACTCATGAGAGAGAGTGCCGCAACAATGTACCAAATCACCGGGTCCCCTTTGAAGATGGGATGCTCTTTCTTTTTTGTTATATCCGCTTGGTAATCCAAAAAACTCATAATGCTCATTCTTTGTATCAAAGATAAAAAAACCTTTGGGCATAGAAGCAAGAAAGTGAATATGGCACCCTTTTGCTTTGTTGAATGCTTGTGTTTTTGGAAATATCCTATAATTTCGTGGCAGGAACCAAAAAAAATTGACAACAATGATACAAGCCAATGACCCTAAGCTCCGTTCGTGGATAGAAGTAGCACCCGATAGTGATTTCCCCATTCAAAATATACCTTTTGGCATCTTTTCTCATGATGGGCGCACCAAGCGCGCAGCCAGCCGTATAGGTGATGTTGTCATAGACTTGAGCGCTTTGGCAGAATTGGGCTACTTCGATGATTTGCAAATTCCTGACTTGTCTGTTTTTTATAATGACACCTTGAATGACTTCATTCGTCTGGGCAAGGAAACCACCCGCCGGGTGCGTAACCGGATTGCCGAGCTTTTCGCCGCCGATAATCCTGCCTTGCGGGAGCAGGCAGAGCATAAGGAACAGGTGCTTTTCGATGCCCGCCAAGTGCACATGCACATGCCGGTAGAGGTGGGGGACTACACTGACTTTTATTCCAGCTTGGAACATGCCACCAATGTAGGCAAGATGTTTCGCCCCGACAACCCCCTGTTGCCCAACTGGAAACACCTGCCCGTAGGCTATCATGGACGCTCGTCTTCCATCGTGGTTTCGGGGCACCCGGTCATTCGTCCCAAAGGGCAAGTTTTGCCTGCGGGCGCCGATAAGCCGGTGTTTTCTGCCACTCAGCGCCTTGACTTCGAGCTGGAAGTGGCTTTTGTTGTGGGCAAAGACACGCAAATGGGCGACAGCATCACCACTGCCGAAGCCGAAGACTATATTTTTGGTTTGGTGCTTTTCAACGACTGGTCAGCCCGTGACATTCAAAAATGGGAATATGTGCCCTTGGGGCCTTTCTTAGGGAAAAACTTTGCTTCTACCATTTCACCATGGATAGTTACCTTGGATGCCTTGGAGCCCTTCCGCGTGGAGTCGCCCAAGCAAGACCCCGAAGTGCTGGATTATCTTAAGTTCGAAGGCAAGAAGAGCTTCGATATCCACCTGGAAGTATACATTCAGCCCAAAGACAGTGCGCCTTCGTTGGTATGCCGCAGCAACTTTAAGTATATGTACTGGAACATGAGCCAGCAGCTGGCACACCACACGGTGAATGGGTGTCCCATGCGGGTGGGTGATATGTGTGCGTCGGGAACCATCAGCGGGCCTACTCCCGATAGCTTTGGTTCTATGCTGGAACTTAGCTGGGGCGGAAAAAATGTAGTAAAGCTCCGGGATGGCATTGAGCGCAAGTTCATCGAAGACTACGACACCGTCATTATGCGCGGGTATGCGCAAGGCGATGGTTACCGCGTGGGCTTTGGTGAGTGTGCCGGACAAGTGTTGCCGGCAAAGAAATAAGGGGGAGCAGAAGGAAGCATGCCACAGGCGGCGAGGCAGTTGTGTGCTTCGCCGCCTGTTTGCTTTAGGAATTGGTTGCTTGATATTTTTTAAGTGGATTTGAAGTGAAGGGGACACACCGGGGCACGGCAACCTCTACTGCACCTCTTCACCGGTGGTTTCTTGCTTTTCAGAAGGTTCTTCTTCTTTCAGCAATCCATCGGGGCGGGGCAATATTTTTTGATTTGATTTGTCTTTTTTCTTGCGTGAGAACAACTCCCATATAGAGTTGAAGTCGCGTGTGTAAAGAATACTGAAACCGGCAGCTGTGTTGGTACTGTTGCTGATGGAAGTAACCACGCCGTTGCTCAAGTTCTTGTTGTACATTTTCAAACGATAGCGTCCGTCGGGGGTGAGCATGTATTCCACCGTCCATTCGCCTACAATGTTGGCAGTAGCACTTTGATTTTGGGTGTCTATCAAGCCATCGCGGGTGATACGCAAGCGCCCGTCCATGAAGGTATAACTCAAGCGCACATGAAAGACATTATTGCTTTGCTTGTCCCAGCCTGACAGGTCCACATCTATTTGCAGGTTTTCGTCCACTTGCGACATCCAATGGCTCAGTTGGTTGGAAAGCAGCTCACTCACGGTATTGCCCCCGGCTCCACTGATGCCACTAAAGGAGTTCTCTCCGGAAAACTTTTTAAACAAAATCAAACTGAACACTTGGCGGTTACGCTCTTGCTCGTCGCCTTCTATGCGCCCTTTGAAACTGTAAAGCGCCGAGCGAAGGGCGGGATTGGTGATGCTGCGCTCTACTTCGCTAAAATCGATGTCGAAGCGTATATCGGGGGCAAGCATCGGACCGGTAAGGTGCAACAGCACCTGCACGGGATAACGTCTTGTGTATTCCGGCGAGTTCAGCTCTGTATTGCTGCTGTTGACCAGCGGAAGCAGGGAAGTGATGGTTTCGTAATAGGCTTTAATATCCAGCTCGGCACTGTACACATCGCCAATGAAGTAGATGGCACTGCCTTCCCGCACTTTAAACTGTTTGTTTACCAGATTAAGCATGGTGAAGTTATAGCTGCCTTCTTTGATGTAGAAGTCGCCCCACATGGTGAACTCACCGCGGGAGTCAATACTCATTTGTATTCTGCCCTGCCCGTTGCCGCGCATGATGTCGCCCGCCCGCGGGTCAAAGATGATTTCGAAGTAAGCATCGGGTGTTACATCCAGATTAAAGTCCATGCGCAGGTTTTGCAGCTTTACTTCTTTGGTCTCGCTTTGGTTGTTTTTGTCTTTCTCAAAGTCTTTGAAAACAATGTAGTCTTTTTGAGAGACTTTTTCGCTGCCGTAAAGCGGGATATATAGCTTGGTGCCGTATTCGGTACGGGCGTTGGCTTGCAAATACAGGTTGTCAGGCGTGCCGCTAATTTGTGCATCGCCACTGACAAGGGCATCGCCATAGTAGAGCTCGCCTTCGCGGGGTGGGGTGTTCAGCACCAAGAACTTTTTAAATTCTCCCCGTATATCCAAATAGAAGTCTTGAAAGTAGTGGTGGTAAATATCACCGGTGAAGACGGCATTGCCTTGGCGGTTGTCCATGATGCGCAAGCGTCGCATGCGGATGGCATCCGGGGTAATATACAACTTGTCGCTGAAGCTGTAAGTAGTGCCCAAGTAGTTGACTTTGAATGTTGCTTGTTTGAAATCAAGGATGCCCGCAAGTAAGGGCTTGTCGAGGCTGCCGCGCAGCGCCAATTTGCCCGAAACCGTACCGCCAATTTCCGACAGATAGTCCTTCAAAAAAGGATTGAGCACTTTTAGCTCTGTTTCCTTCATCTCCGCTATCACCTGCATTTGCCCGGAACTGTGCCGGTAGTGACCGCTCATAAAGAAAACATAATCTACACGATTATAGAGGTCGGCATTGAAAATAATACTGCCGGTTTGGGCATCCCATCCCACAACACTGCTGAGGTAGCCCACATAAATATTTTGAAAAGTGAGGTCTTCCACTTCGGCTTCGCCTTCAATAATGGGCGTGGAGGTGTATAAGTTGCGCAGCGTGAAAGAACCCAAGAGCGTGCCATCCACGGGAATGCTCGCCAAAGCACTGAAAGGACGCAGGTTCACCATGTTGAAATCTACCTGCAACTGATGCGGGAAAGAGGCTTCGGCAATGTTACCGTGGAGCACGATGGATTGCCCTTGGTGCGAAAGCGTAAAGCGGTCAAAAGTTACTTGGCGGCTGCTGTCTGTGCTGAATTGAATATTCCGGAAGGACTCAATATCCCACTGTGCGCCTCCCAGCGTAAGATGGGAGTCATAGAAGTAGAGCGTTTGTTGGCTTTCGCCCAACTCCAAGGCGCCTTGGAGTTTTAGCTCTGACAGAAGTGTATCGTTGTCCACTCGTATATATTGCCGGAATTCAATGGCGTCGTTGTACCAGGAAGCATTCAATAGCAATTGGCGCGTGCGGATGCCGCCTATTTCCTGCCGGGCCGAGAGCAGGTCGAGCTGTGCCAACACATCGGCGCCATAACGGGGCTTATACATTTCTACATCTAAGGCAGATTCGTAAAAACGTTCGGCGCCCCATTGCAGGGTGTCTATGGGGGTTTGAGTTGCTATTCTCAATATAGAAGAGTCGGCCGATTGGATAAACTCGCCACTCAAACGGCTGTTGTGGCTAAGGTAGGCATTGGGGGCAAAGAGCTGCAAGACAGGGTTCAGATTGGTGCATATCACTTCCATTTGAATGTGAAGGCTGTCGTCATGCGCACCACTTGCAGATGCTTTTTGGGCATAGTAGTCTTTTTGCACTTGCTGCTGCTTGCTTACGGCGAGCCATAGCTCATAGGGAACTTCTTGCAAATAACGAATGAGCTGCCCGTTGTCGTAGTGCCCTTCAAGACTTACAGTTACATAATCAGATAAAAGCTGTAGTTTTTCTTCTGCTTGCGATGCACGCCGGTAATAAGTGAGCGTGAGTTGGTGGGGGGTAAGTGTATGGTTGCCATAAAGAAACTGCACATTTTGAAAATGCAGGCGGGCATCTACACTTTTAAACTCACTGTACTCGCCTTGTATTTGAGTTGAAATCCGCGCCGTTGTGTCTAACCAATGGGTTGCTTGCAGGTCGAGATAGTCTATGCCACCTTGCAATTTGGCAAAGCGTAAACTATCTTTCAGAAAAGCCCCTTTCAACAATAGATGCAGGCGGGCGTTGGGGTCTTCCGAATGAAGTGTTCCATTTAAAAGTGCATTGCTTGAATTGCCCGATAACTGTAATTGCCGGTAGGCATAGCCGTTTACAACAAATTCATCTATGGTGGCAGACAGATTAAAATCATGCCGGTGCAGGTCGGTCCCGTAACCGGCCAGTTCCATGTGTGCCGTGAGTGTGCCCAGCATGCTTTGGTCTATGAGGTAGCCTAAACGAAAGTCCGTTAAGTCAAGCCTTATATTGTAATGGGGCAGGGCGGGCGCCTCTTCTTTGTAAAAGACTTCGCCTTCACTGCTTATTTCACCCAAGGCGGTATAAAGTTGTGTGGTGTAGTTGAAATCTTTGGCATAGCCGTCAAGGCGCAGCTCACCGTCTATGAAATCTATCTTTTGCAGCCAAGGATGCAGAGAAGCAGGCAGGTATTGTTTGAGGTCTTCCATTTTAAGAGACAGAGAGGGAATATCGGCTTCTATGACCGCGGCTTCAATATCAGGAAGCCCCTGCGTGCTGATGATGCCCTGCAGGTAACTGTCGTTACCAAAACGCAGGTAGGCATCTTCCCACACAAACTCCCGTATGGTACCATTGACCTGCCCATTGATTTGCCATTCATCTTGCCATTGGGCAAACACCTCATGAAACGGCGCCAGATCTGCGGGGTGAATGCGGCTTCCTTCGAAATGGATGTCAAGCAGAACCGAGTCCACAAAAGCCCCCATGGCAGACATGCTTTCATAAGAGAAGCGCACCTTGTCGCCCAGGTAGGAGTTGTTTAAATAAAGATGCAGCCTGTCGAAATACATGTGTTGTGCATCCATATGAAAGTCTGTGTCAAGACTTTTGACGTAGAGAGAACTTTGGGGCTCATGGAGTTGAAGCTGCCGCGTGCTGAGCGCTATGGTGTCGCCAAAGGCCTTGAAGTCCAATACCGTACCATAAATATTATTCAGGCTGAAGTGTGCGTAGTCGAAGAAGCCCCCGGGCAGGCTGTCTTGCCTTCCGTCATGATAACGAAACTGCATGTTGTTCAGATAGGCTTTTTCGATGATAAAAGGCGCCGGTTGACTGCTGCTGCTTTGGCTTCCGAAACGTTCATTCAGTTCTTCGATAAACAAATTGATATTGAAGCCTTGATGCTGTATATCATAGTGCATGTTGAAGAGTCCGTTTTCCAAACGGGCTTCTTTGATGCGTACTCTGCCTATGAGCAGTTGAGTCAAGCTAAAGGTGACGCGTATTTCCTCTATATCCACCAAATCCACAAAATGCTCATCGTATATGTGAACATTGCGTAAGTGTATGCTCCGGTTGGGCAGGTTGACGAGCAAGCGTTCGATGTCGGCATTGTAATGGCTGTTTTTGAAAACATAGTCCACAGCCTGCCGGGCCAGGAAGCTTTGCACCGCAGGCAGCGCCAACAAGGCGGCAAGAGTCAAAAACAAAAGCAAAACGAAAAAAACAGGGCGGGTTACCCACCTGTGCAGCAGCCTTTTGAAAATCTTCAAAAAAGGCGTACTTTCGTTGCCTAAAATATCTTCTTTTTTATCCTCTTCTTTCCTTTCTAATGCCAAGGCGTATGCAGGTTACGATTTTAGCCATTGAGTCTTCTTGCGACGATACATCGGCAGCCGTGATTCAAGATAGCAAAATTCGTTCAAATATAGTTGCCAATCAAGAGGTTCATAAAGAATATGGGGGCGTGGTGCCCGAGCTGGCTTCGCGTGCCCATCAGCAGCATATTATACCGGTGGTGGACAAGGCGCTGAAAGTAGCCGGCGTGCGTCCCGAAGAGCTGACAGCCATTGCCTGTACGCGTGGACCGGGCTTGCTGGGCTCTTTGTTGGTGGGCGTTTCTTTTGCCAAAGCCATGGCTTTGGCGCTGAACATACCGCTGATAGACGTGCACCACATGAAAGCCCATATTTTGGCACATTTTATTGAACCACCGGTCCCTTCTTTCCCTTTTTTGTGTTTGACGGTAAGCGGTGGGCACACACAGCTGGTGCGTGTAGATGCCCCCTTGCAGATGACCGTTTTGGGCGAAACGCTCGATGATGCGGTGGGTGAGGCCTTCGACAAAACAGCCAAGCTGCTGGGCTTGCCCTATCCGGGTGGTCCTTTGATTGACCGTTATGCCAAAGAAGGCAATCCGCATGCTTTCACCTTTCCAATGCCACAGGTGGAAGGGCTGCATTTCTCTTTTAGCGGATTGAAGACTTCTATTCTCAACTTTCTTCAAAAGCACACGCGTGCAGACAAGCATTTTGTAGAAAAGCACCTGCCTGACATCTGCGCCAGTGTGCAGCATACTTTCGTGCAAGTGTTGCTTCAGAAGTTGGAGCAGGCAGTCGTGCAAACCGGTATTACGGAGGTGGCTATTGCCGGCGGTGTGTCTGCCAACAGCGCTTTGCGGGCTGCTTTGCAACAAAAAGCAGAGCAGGCAGGATGGCGCGTGTTTATTCCGGCCATGCAGTATTGTACCGACAACGCCGCCATGATTGCCATGGCTGCTCATTTCCAATATTTGGAAGGTGACTTTGCTTCTTTGCAAATGCATGCCACGGCGCGCTGGAGCATTTCTTAAAGACAGTACGAACGCCTAAGAAACATCCATATGAACCCGGAGGAGTATTACGAAAAGATAGATCAGCTGTACGAAGAAGTGGGAAAGGTAATCGTAGGGCAGCGTTTGCTGATTAACCGTTTGTTGATTGGTATTTTTACCGGTGGGCACATTTTGCTGGAGGGAAGTCCCGGGCTTGCCAAAACCAAAACGGTCAGTGTGCTGGCAGCCACTTTGCGCTTACGTTTTCAGCGTATTCAGTTTACGCCCGACCTGCTGCCGGCTGATATCATCGGCACGATGGTGTACAACCAAAAAGAAGCACAATTTTTTGTGCGCAAAGGTCCCATTTTTGCCAATGTGATTCTGGCTGATGAAATCAACCGTGCACCGGCAAAGGTGCAGTCGGCTCTGCTCGAAGCCATGCAAGAGAAGCAAGTGACCATTGGCGAAGAGTCTTTCCCTTTGGAGCGCCCTTTCTTTGTGTTGGCTACACAAAACCCCATAGAGCACGAAGGAACTTATCCCTTGCCCGAAGCGCAGCTTGACCGCTTCATGATGCGTGTGCAGGTAGGCTATTTGTCGAAGGAAGAAGAGTTGGAAGTGATGCGCCGCATGGCCTCTTTCCGCCGCTTGCCTGAGCCGCAAAGTATTTTAACTCCCGGCGATATTTTTACCATCCGCGAGTTATTGAATGAAGTGACACTCTCCGAAAGCCTGGAGCGTTATATTGTTGAGCTCGTTTTTGCCACGCGCTATCCCAAAGATTACAAGATAGAAGAGGGGCGCTATATAGAATACGGCGCATCGCCACGCGCTACCATTGCACTCAATATGGCGGCACGTGCCTATGCTTTTTTGCAAAAGCGTAATTTTGTGCTGCCCGATGACATTAAGGCGGTGGCACCCGACGTGCTGAATCACCGTTTGATTTTGAACTATGAAGCGGAGGCCGACCGTGTGTCCGCTTATGATGTCATCCGGGCTATCTTAAGCCATGTGCCTATTTCATAACATAAAGAGTAAAGAGGGAAAATATGAGTGTTCTATCGTTGGTTGGGAAGCAGTTTGTAAAGAAGAAAGCACACGAAGAAGTAGCTATCTATGAGTTCGGATTCAGCCTCATTGGACCGCCTTTTCTGACGGTCCATCTGTTTTATGTCGATGGCGTGCTCATAGACACAGCGCAAAGCAACGCAGAGCGTCTGGTATTGCGCACTTTGCGCCCTTACCATATAGAACAAGTATTGCTGACCCATTGGCACGAAGACCACACGGGCAATTTGGTAGCCATTTATAAGCAGCATCGTCCGCAGGCGATATATGCCCATCCGCTCACTGCCCGTATCGTGCGCAAAGGCTTTTCCATTTTGCCTTACGAATATTTGATGCTGGGCAATACCACGCCCTTTAAAAAAGAAATATTGCCCTTGCCTGATAAGATACAATCGCGCCGCCTGACTTTTGTGCCGGTTTATACGCCCGGCCACAGCGAGGACCATACGGCTTACTATGTGCCGGAGCGGGGATGGCTGTTCTCAGGTGACCTGTTTGTGGCGGAACAAATTAAATTTTTTAGACATAGCGAAGACATTGCCCTGCAGATAGAATCTTTACGGAAAGTCGCCCGCCTGGACTTCGATACTTTGTTCTGTGCGCACAACCCCCGCCTCACAGACGGAAAAGAAGCTGTTTTGCACAAGCTGCAATACCTGGAAGATTTTTACGGAAAAGTGGCCGCTTGGTATCATCAGGGGTTGGACGAAAAAGAAATCATGAGACGGTTGCCGCTCGAAGAAAGCACTTTTATCCGCCTCATGACTTTTGGTGATGTAGGGCTGGTTTATATGATTCGTTCGGTGATCCGGAACGAACGACAAAAAAAGAACAGAATTAGCGTGTAGAGAGCTGTGTAGGTATTAGTTCAAAGTCAAGGTTGATAATGTCGCGAAAGTCGTGCCCTGCCTCTTCCATGTCTTCATCTTTTTCATCGTAATACCATTTTACGAAAACTGCTTTGCCGGTATCTTTGTGGATTTTTTCCAGTTTCTTTAAAATATCGAGGATGAACTTGGAAGAACTGGTGTTGAAGTACTCAAGCTTGAGTACCATGTTGAATGTCAGTATTTCAGATTGGGCAGCTTCATCCAGCCAATCCAAAATAGGCTGGTAAAAGTCGGCAGAGTTTTCAGGGATGGAACGTCCGGCTATTTCCAAAACGCCGGTGCGCGCATCGAAATAAACTTTAGGAGTGCGGTTGGTAGGTTCAATATTCAGGTTTTCCATAGGTTGTTTCCATAAATAGGGTTTTGAAACAAGAACAGCAAAATTAGGCAACTTGCTCCAAAACTTTCACTTTTAATGTAAAAAAAACACTTTTCCCGTTTAAAGGTTCAAAGTTGCATTCCAGCTTAGAGCCCGAACGACGCACAATGTCTATAAAGCCTAAGCCTGCCCCTTTGTCGGGCATGAAGCGGGCACGCTGCCACGCCTGCAAATATAGTGCATCCAGGTCATTTTTCGACAAGCTGTTGATTCTTTCTATCTGATCTTTGATGCGCGCTATTTTCATACGGCTGACGGGGTTGGCCGTCTCAATCAAATAACCGTCATCGGTGCGTGACAGGCTGATTTTATGATGGACTACTTTGCCCCCCTCAAGATGATGCAGACTGTTGCGGTAGGCATGCAAATAAACATTTTGCAAACACTCGACAAAAATAGAAAAGGTGCGTTTCCGTATTTTCTTATTGGGTTCAATTTCTAAAAGCTTGTTTTCAACCGCTTCCAGTATTTGATCGATGGTTTCTTCATTGATTTGTCCCTCAAAATAAAGTAGAGACTGATGGTTCGTAGCTGTCATGGATGCGCCCTTCATAATTCCTGATTCAAAATATTTATGCTGTTTTTTTTACGTAACAGCTTGTTTGGTGGTTGATTGTTTGTAAGCAATTTAAAAAAAAATCTAAAATTCCAAATAAAACTGCTATTTCGGTAGGGAGTAGTGTACATGAGGAAGCCGGCACTCTTTAGGAACGCGCACCTTCAAGCAGCCGTCAAGTAGCCTGCTTTGGCAGGCAAGCCTTTCTTGTGGACGCAGGCGCCCCTGTTCCATAAAACGCAGCTCTTGTGGGCTCGGGGGGGTGAGGTGTTCGCCACCTTCCACTACCTGCATCTTGCAGCCCGTACAGCGTCCTTTGCCGCCGCAAGGGTGCATCCAGTCGATGAAGGCTGCTTGTATGTTTTGCAACAGCGTGCGCTCTTTTTGCGTTTCTATGCTTAAATCATGTAAGTTTTCAATCACCAACTTTGGCATGAAATTGCTATCTTTAAAAAGAACTTTATTTTAGAACCTGAACAAAGTTATGAGTGAGGAGCGTGTAAAACAACTACAGCCCTATTGGGAAGCATGGGCAACGTCTTTCATACAAAACGTTTATAGTCAAAAAGAGTATGTGCGGGGTGAGGACCTGCTGCATCTTACGCCCATAGAAGGGCTCAACAAGCTGCTCATTAAGCAGTTGTTCGACGAATGGCGCCAAGCCATAGAGCAGAGCAAGAGTCCCTATTTTGATTACGAGCATCCGAAAGTAAAAGCTGCGTTGCAAGAATATGCCAACGTTTTGTCTTACCACATAAAGATAGACGCCGAAGCCATGCGGCAGTTGCTGGGGCGCACCTTGAAACTGTATGCCATGCTTCTGTTTTCGCCCTATCATTTTTTTGTACATTTCTTTGAGCACAACCCCATGCCCATATTGGGCATAGAAGAGCTGAAAAAGCAGCTGAAGTATATTAAACATTATGATTTTTTGCTGCGCACACTCATTGAACGCATGGAGCAACAACGCATGCAGGCACTGCCGCCTATTGCGCTTTTAGGTTTGTTTAAAGTCGTTTACGAGCAGCTGGGCAGCCAGTTGAGTTTGGACAATGAAGCCATAGAAGCTTTCTTGGCTCTGATTGGCTATGCGGCTGAGCAGCATAGCCGGGAAGGGAAAGAAAAAGCAATGGATTTGCCGGCGGAGGAGATGCAGGCGCCCCCCGTTTCCACAGAAACCAATGGGCGCCCGCTTGAAGCTGCCACGAAGGTACAGCCGGAAGAAGAAAAGAATGGCACCAAAGAGGAAGTATTACTTCCGGAGACAAACCGGCCTGTGGAACAGGCAGAAGACATAGCGGATGATGATGAGGAGGAATATTATGGGGGCTTGAACGAGCGTTTCAAACAGGCAGTACCGCGTAATATCAGTCTGAAGTTGCCCCAAACAGAAAGCCGCAGCCTGCGCGATGCCATCAGCTTGCACGAGCGTTTTATGTTTGTTGAGCAGCTGTTTGCCGGCAGTCATCATGCTTATCATCAGTTTATTCAAGAGATGGAAAAAGTACACGGTTTGGAGCAGGCCATGCAGGTCTTTCAACGCTATTGTAGGGAGCAAAATTGGAAACCATCAGAAGCACTGGATGCCCTCGAAGCGGCAATCAAACGGGTCTTTGGGTGAGCACTGTCCTTGGCAAGTTGTGTTCCTCAAATAAAACAAAAAGACGGACAAAGGAAACCCCTGTCCGTCTTTGCTATTTAAGAATGAACGTTGGCAGAGTTCATCAAGTGTTTAGAGCGGTTTTACAACTGCAAGAATGAGGTTGTTCACACGCTGACGGGCAGTGTCAAAGTCTATTTCACCGACAGTGTATGCTTTCTCTATCTCGAAAAAGTGTTTATATAAGGGCTCTTCTTGATAGGTGGTCGCGATTTCGAAAGCCGTTTGTCCAGCCAGGTATTTATGCCAGCTCTGACGCACCATCTTCCAGTAGTCTTCGTGCTTTTGCCACCACTCTTGCGCAAGGCGGCAGCGCTCATCTGCTACTTTTTTGTATTCGTTCCACCCTTTTTCTTGGGCAATGAGGCGGTCACCGGCTTCGGTGCGCAAAATTTTGTCATTGTCTTGTTCGTGCACCCAGCCGTAGGGGGTGATTTCGTGGCGGTTGCGCCGCAACATGATGTTGTAATCCTTGCGTTTGGTGAACTCGCGGCGTGGAAGGGGTGAGTAAGCGCTGCTTTCCCAATAGTGGCGCCCGTCGGCGTGCACCCAGCTGGCAATGCCTGCGTAGCGGGGGCTGTCATCTACTTGTGCCACCAGCTGCACCCATTGTCCTTTGAGTGGTTTTATGTTTTGCTTGCGGAATCGCCGTGCCCCCTCATAGGCGATGAGTGAGGAAGGCTCGTAGAGCCAGTCTTGCCGCCAATGCTTGACAATGATGCTGTCGTTGACAATAAGTAGATGCTGAAGTACTACCTTGCCTTTGCTCTCTTCTATGACCTGCACCCATTCCAACCCGCCACTCTGATAGTTGTCGTGGAAGCGGTAGTCTTTGTCGGGCGAGAAGGTCTCGGCAAAGTTGAAACTTACTTCATAACAACCACACATGCTTTTGATGGCTTCGATGTCTTTCTTTGCTTGTGCGTGCACGTGGCTGCCATACAGTATGCCGGCAGCTATCAAGGATGTTTGTAGCCATGATTTTAACATACGCTTTCCGTTTTTTGGTTGGTTTACATCGGCAAATTTATATTTATTTAGACTTAATACAAATAATTTTTAAATTTTATTTGGACTGAATAAAAATAAGATTTATGTTTGCAACATCAATCACGACACAAACATCACTCAATTGACTGTATTGCAAGATGAAAGAAAGATTGTTACTATGGATATCGGGCGTGGCAGTAGTCGCGCATGTTACGCAAGCGCAGCAGCTCGATTCCCTCATGCAAGAATATGAGCTGCAAGAAGTGGTGGTTTCTGCCAGTCGCTTGCAGCGGGAACTGCACACCGTATCGGTACCCATACATACTATAGATGCAGAAGACATCCGCCGTGCGGGCTATTTGCGCTTGCAAGATGCCCTGCAAGAGCAAACCGGCTTGCAGCTTGTTTATGACCACGGCACGGGGCTGCAAATGCAAGGCTTGGATGCCGACTATACGCTGATTATGATAGACGGCGAGCCTTTGATTGGGCGTACTGCCGGCACCTTTGACCTCTCGCGCTTGAATATCACGGATATCAAACGCATAGAAATCATGCGTGGACCTTCATCGGCGATTTATGGTTCTGAGGCACTGGCGGGTGTCATTAACATTATCACGGAAGAAGATGAAGAGCAGCCTTGGCGACTATCGGGCATGGCTCGTTACGGCAGTCGAAATACAAGCAATTTTCAGCTGAAAGCTACCACTACATCCGGCAAGCTGCACACTTCATGGTCTGCCAACTACTATGGAAGCCAAGGTTACGACTACACGCCGGATACTTATGGGCAAACTGCTTCGCCTTTTGTGAACTACACCCTCAGGGGGGGAGTGGCTTATGACCCTTCGCCGGCATGGCGTGTGCACGCGCGGGCACGTCTTTACGAAGATTTTGTAAAAGACGCTTACGAGTCCGCCGGAGAGCGGTTCGATGGCAAAGGATATGTGGCAGATAAAAATGTATATGCAGCCATAGAGTGGATGCCTACCGGGCGTGCCTTCTGGCAATTAAGAAATTATTTTACTACTTACCACACAGCCGCCTCTTACTGGCAGAAAGACAGCGGGGAGGAGATAGACCATTCCTTCTTCCGGCAGTTGTACTGGCGTCCCGAATTGTTTACCGAACACGACTTAGGGCAAGGGCACACTCTTTCGGGTGGTGTGGGCACCAACCGTGAGCTGGTAAGTGCCACGCGTTATGAGGGAACCCGCCGCATGCATAACCTCTACGCCTATGTACAACACGAGTGGAGCCGGGCAGAGCGTTGGCATATGCATACCGGCGCCCGCTTTGACCAACACAGCATTTACGGTGCGCAGCTGTCGCCCAAGTGGGGGATTCGCTACAACCAAGACCGCTGGAGCCTGCGCATGTCTGTAGGGCGGGGCTACAAGGCACCGGACTTCCGGCAATTGTATTTGAACTTTACGAATAATGCCGCGGGCTATACGGTGCTGGGCACCGAAGAGGTGCGCCAAGGAATGGAGCAACTATTGACACAAGGTCTGATTGCTGAAATACTGATACCACCCGCAGAGGTCGCAAGCCTGAAGCCCGAGCGCTCTTGGGCATTGAATATAGGAGGCGAATGGAGACCCCTGCAAAATATGAAAGTGGATGTGAACCTCTTCCGGAACATCCTGCAAGACATGATAGACACGCAGCCTGTGGCAAGAAAAAACAATGGGCAGTTTGTGTACAGCTACCGCAATTTGCACGAGGTAATTACACAAGGCGTGGAACTCAATGTTGAGTATAAACCAAGCCCTTATTGGCGCCTGAGTGCGGGTTATCAATATCTCGATGCCTTTGAGCCTTCGGTAAAGGAGCGTATTCGTGCCGGCGAGATATATAAGCGTGATGCCCAAACGCTGGCTTCACGGCGGGTAAAACTTGAAGAGTATGGTGGTTTATTCAATCGTTCGCGACATAGTGCCAACTTCAAAGCGTTCTACACCCATTCCAAGTGGGAGGCTACCATGCGTTTGATTTACCGCGGGCGCTACGGATGGGGCGATGCCAACGGAAATTTGATTTTAGATGACGCATCGGAGTATGTAGATGGCTACTTATTGTGCAATGTAAGCGCCGCCTGCCACCTGCGACACTACACCCTGCAAGCCGGCGTGGACAATCTTACAGATTTTCGCAACGAAACTTTTATTCCGGCTCTCCCCCCGCGTACCTTGTGGCTTAGCTTTCAATTCAATTTTTCCACCAATAAAAAGTAGTTCACTATGTTGAAACAACGTTTCGATTTGCCCACACTCTTACTGTGGGGCGTGCGGTTTGCCCTCGGTGCCCTGATGATTTGGGGCGGGCTACATAAGTTTGAAGCTCAACCCGCTGCGCACGAGGCTTTGCAACGCATCATAGAAGTAAGCCAAAAGCATCCGGAGAAAACTTCTTTGATGTTGTATATCTACGGCATGAAGTCAAGCGGCTTTGCCTGGCAGCTCTTGGGGCTGGCTGAACTAATAGGAGGTATCCTGCTTTGTTTGCAAGGTACCGCTTTGCTGGGGGCTGCCGTGCTCTTACCCGTTACCTTGCACATCTTTTTGTTTCACCTGTTCCTGGAGGCAGACGAGCCGGGCGAAGTGGTGATGTCCGGGCTTTATTTCTTGGCAAACTTGCTGCTCATAGGGGTGCATTACAAGCAGTGGAAACACTTGCTCTGGATAAAGCCTTGGAAATCAATAGATGAAAAGCAGGAGGTGCAGCTTTAAGGTTTTCAATTTCAACAAAAAAATAAACGTAAAAAAAAACGTAAGCACTATGATTAAAAACATCACCAAAATTGTATGGATTGTGGCAGTTGTCGCAGTACTAACTGCGTGTAAAAAAGACGATGACCCGGCACCCGTGAGCAAGCCGGAGGCGAAAACCATCACCAATTTGCATGCCCCCAACGACGTGATAGATTATCAAACAGGGCAGGTGGTAGAGGAGAAGCCCTTTGTGAAGTTCTCTTTTGCCAAAGGGCAAGCCGTTGCCGACGGTGAAGCATGGGACATCGCTTTCAAGGGAACTACCATTATCGTGAATGGTGGCAGCACCACCTTGGACGAAGTGGCAAGAGACGGTCAAGCGGCTGCCGCTGTATTGACCGCCGTCTTTGATGAGGTGGGCACAGTGCCCGCTTCCACAGAATGGAAGCAGGACAGCGACGAAGGCTATGCCATCCCTAAAGGAAGCGGCAATGGCTGGTACAACTACAACCCCCAAACCCATGTGATTAGTCCCATTCCCGGGCGTGTGTTGTTGTTCCGGGATGCCGCAGGTAAAGGATATGCCAAAGTAGAGATTTTGAGCTACTACAAAGACGCACCTGCCAGCCCGGACCCTTATCAAAACGAATCGGCTTACTACACGTTCAGATATGTGTATCAGCCTGAAGGGTTACAGTTTGAATAAGGCTTAATGATGAAGAAGTAAATACAAAAGGGGCAGCTCTTTGGGCTGCTCTTTTTTGTTTTGTTGTTGCTTATACTTTCTGCCGGGTGTTGTTGGTTTCGCTTCCCCGCTTATGTCGTTTATACCACACGAATTCTGAAATATGCGTCTTGTTTGCCATTTTTTTGGAAAGAATATGCAATGTATATTCAACGTTTGATGTTTCCCTTCAAACAAGCAACTTAATAATTATGCGCACACTGTTAATAGGAGTAGTCCGTTTCTATCAAGTGGCTATTTCGCCTTGGTTCCCGGCGGCATGCCGCTACACCCCCACCTGCTCACAGTATATGATAGAGGCAATTCAAAAGCACGGCGCATGGCGTGGCATGTGGCTTGGTTTGAAGCGCATCGGGCGCTGCCATCCTTGGGGCGGACACGGCTACGACCCTGTGCCCGAAAAAGAAGAGCTTGAAAAGCCAAAGCCTTAAAAATTTTGAATAGAGCGCCGGCTGTTGTCATCGATATAAAAGAGGATATCGGCGGTAGTGCTGTCGTGCTGACCATTGCCCAGCAAATCCCGGCGCATGGCTACGGTGAGTTTTGCCAATTCGCTGGATAGCTTGTCTGCTTCCGGCGCATCAATATTCCGGTCTGCGAAAACAGAGGCTACATTGCGCAAAAAGTCATTGTAGGCTTTAAGCACCGGCAGCGAAGCCACAATGGCCAGCTTGTGCGTGATAAACTCCAGGTGCTTGAGGTCCTGCGTGGAAAGCTCGGCTTTGGTGGAATAGCTTTCCAGTGTATGGATAATGTCTTTATAGACTTCCGACTTCAAGTCGAGATATTTTGCCTGCTGCTCTTTGGACAACTCCAGTTCGGTTTGCTTGTTGAGAAGCAAGGCGGTGATGGCAACCGTCGCCAAGGTGCCTAATACGATGAGTATAAATTCTTTTAAAAAATCACTCTGCAGCTGTTCATAACCATAGCGCAGAAACAAATATCCTGAAACAAAGATGGCAAGGTTCAGCAGGTAGTACCGTACGGAAGAGCCCATAAACAATTTTTTTTTAACAGTAGGACGATGCGGCTACAAAAATAAAAAATGAGAGGCGAGACAGCACACTGCCCGGCGGCTTTGCGCTATGAGGTACATAAGCAAAATGCGCCGGCTGCTGTTGTTCCGACGCATATGAATGAACTTATTATTGAGCATGGCTTAGAAATCATAGCCAAGTGTGAAGTAGTAGCGTGGCTTTTCCGATACAATGAAGTCTTCTACGCTCCAGGCAGCATCTACCTTCAGATAATAGCCCAACAGATAGGTACGCACACCCCATCCAAAGCCCATGAGGTAGGGGTTTTTGTAATTGCGTACAATGACTTCAAATGTCTGCCCGTCGCGGACAACATAGGTGTTGATGTCGTTGTTGCGTTCCCATGGTCCCTTGTCGTTCCATGTGGCGCCGGCGTCGTAGAAGCCTACAAACTGCAGGTTACGGAAGAACTTGGACTTGACCGTTTCGCGGAATATGTATTTTACCAGCGGCAAGCGCAGCTCGGCATTGAATACGAAGAACTGCCTGCCGGAAGCGGCATTATAATCGAAGCCGCGCAGGTTGGTGGCAAACTCATGAAACAGCAAATCGGAATTGCCTATGCCAGGCTCCACACTCAGCGGGTTATCGCCCAAGCTGCCCCCGCCGGTTTGTGCGCCCATCCAGTTATCCATGCCGCCCAGCATGAAACGCTTGGGCGACTTCCCACCAAAACGCCCGTAGGCAAAGCGGGTAGCCAGCACAATCTCACGGTCAAGCGACTGATAATGCCGCAGGTCAACAAACAGCTTGTCGAAGCTCTTGTCTATGTTGCCCCCCATGCCCAGGTTTTGCTCATAGCTAACAATGGCCCGGCTGCCTTGCAGCATGTTCATGCCGGAGGAAACGGTGTTGTCCAGCACGAGCTGCCCCTTCCAGTGCACATACTCATCGCGTATATCCGGATTAGACAACACACCTATGTCGGTGAAGCGGGTATCCATGTAGCCGGCAAATCCTTCAATGCGCAGGGCATTGGTGAAAGGCAGCGCTATACGCCCTACAATTCTGTTGGAAGAATAACGGTGAATTAAATCACTGTTCGATATAAAAATGCTTTTGCGGTCGTAGCGGGCGCCTACATCGATGCGCTTGGCTAAGTAGTTATATTCGGCAAAGTAGTTGCTGCTTTTCAGGTCGGTGATGCCCAATATACCTGCGTGAAAGTTGTGGTTTTCGAGCATGTCGGCGAGGCGCACTTCAAACAACAATCCAAATCCACGCAAGGGGTCTATGAGGGGGGCCGTTACGGTTTGCTCTGCCGTGAAGCGTGGTTCATAAGGAAACACCCCTTTGATGCTAATGTCTTTTTTGGAAGTTTGCGCCTTTTTTATCAGGCGGCTGATTTGGTTTTGATTGTTTTGCCGGTTATTCTGCTTGAACTCTTTGACAATGTCAGGATCGAACACATAGTTGTCGAATGACCAGTTTTCAGGATCGTAGGGCGGGAGCACTTCTTCTGCCTGCCGGCTGCTGTCGGCTGCTTCCGGTTCTGCCGGCGGCAAAGGACGCTCTTCGGCACGGTACCCCTTGCTGCGCAACAATTGCAGACGATAAGTGTCGGGACCAACTTGTTTGGGGGTGAGTTCCGCATTGCGGTCCAATACCAGGCGTTCTTTAAGCTTGCGGCTGCCGAAATAGCGGATGGCAAGGTCGCCTTGAGCTACGCTGAAAGCCCGCAGGTCGTGCAGGCTGTTGGTCAATACTTCCTGCTTGCCGTTCTGCAGATTGAGGCGATACAGGTTGTTGATGCCGTTTTCGTTGCTCAGATAATAGACCCACTGCAAGTCGTGGCATTCGGGCTGCGTTTCCTGTGCATTGGAAAAGGTGAGTTGGGTGAGCAGTTCTTCCGATATTTTGGGGTTGTAGAGATACAGGTTGTAGTCGTCGTGAAGGTCTTTGTAGGTGGCGGGGGGCAGATTCAGTGTGTCGTTGGGGCGGTTCGATGAAAAAATAATGATGTCGTTGGAATTGCCCACAAATACCGGGTCCTTGTCGTCGTAGAGGTCACTGGGCGTTACTTTTTTCAAAAATTGCTCTTGGGTGTCATAAATATAAACGTCATTGACCCCCGACTCGATGTTGGCCACCCCGCGCCGGTCTGCACTGATGGCAAAGTGGGTGGCATCGGCAGAAATATCGAAACCCACAATTTGATTGAAAAACTCGAACGTTTGTGCATATACCGGCTTCTTTTTTCGGCGCTTGTCCAGATGAAACACTTCCACGCGCGATTTGCCTTTTTTCATGAAGGCAACGCCCAGCTTGTGGTTGTCGGACCAGGCAATGAGCGGTATTTGCTTGTTGAATCGTTGGGTATAGACTTGAAAGCCCCCCCGCATGATGACTTTTTTTCGTTTGCGGCGCAGGTCGCGTACTACTACCTTGTAGCACCCCCGTTTGTTGAGTGTATAGGCTATGTAGCGCCCGTCGGGGCTGATTTTCACTTGGTGGAAGGTGAATTGGTTATTACGGTTGCCATGAAGCACTTTGTCGTACTTCACGGCTTCGTAGTTCTGTTGCGCTTCCCGGCTGATTTCGGTGTAAAAATCACGCCACTCTTTCACCAGTTGGCGGAAAGGTTTACCCAGCGTATTTTGAAATGCCAGCTCTTCGTCGCGGGTGATGCGTGTCAGGTTCAGGATGCTGGCTATATGGTGGGTACCATATTTCTGTGCCACAAAATTCCAAAACGACTGCCCCACCAAAGTAGCATCTTCACCGATGGTACGATTGGGATGCCGTATTTTGTTACTTCGGATGGCCGTGCGCATGTAATCGTCCATCTCTTGGCTCCAGCCGTAGGCTGCGTAAGCGCTCATGCCACTCAGATACCATTCGGGCAGGTTGAATATTTGAGCTGCCTGCAGCATTTCGCGGAAGCCGGTGCCGTACATCATCTCGTTGAGCAGCACGTGAGCAATGCCTTTCGATATTTCCAGTTTGAAGTCGTAGAGGCTGCCGGTAAAAGGCACTTCCACTATGGGGCGAATGAAGTTGGTTTGGCCGCCTACTGCCAGCAGTTCGGTGTTGAGCCCTACGTTGCTCTGCATGAGGTCGGTTACCGAGTTGTAGATGAAGAGGCGTATCTTTTGCGAGGGGCTGTAGCCAATGAGGTCGGCAATGCGGTTGAATTCTTCTTCCGCATAGAGGATGGCGAAGTCCGAAAGACGGCTACCGTATTCATAGTAATAAAACTCGAGATTGGGCGAGGTTTTGAAGCGCCATTCGTAGTCTTTGAACTGCACACGGTTTTTGCCAAAAGGGCGCTGTGTCATGCCCTCAATGAACTGTGCCCGGCCAAGCCGTGGTTGGCACAGCAAGAAAAAAGTAAATAAAGTCAATAGTAAATACAGGAGGTTTGTGCGCTTCATTGTTTTTTGAAATATTTAGCTATATCTACTTCTTCGTGCAAAGGTTTTCGATTTTCAATATACTCATAAAATTGTTGAGCAAAAAAGGGCGTAAGCGAAATTCCTTTGCTGCCCATGCCATTGAAGATGCCCAAAGCCGGATACTGCGGATGCAAGCCTACAAAAGGGCGGCGGGGGCGTGTGGCCGGGCGTATGCCTGCTTTTTGCCCTTTTACTTGAAACGGAATACTCAATAAATCTCGTGTTTTTTCAATCAGCTCTTGGCGTGCTTGTTGGGTGGGCACTTCATCGAGGGGCTTCCACTGATAAGTAGCAGCCACTTTGGCACGTGCTTCCCCGCGGAAAGGAATGACCGACACCCCTTGATTGACAATGAACGGCAGGGCTTCGGGCAATTCTATATCCAATATTTCACCCTTTACGCAGTTGAACGGCAGGTCTTTGAAAAAAGGATTGAAGCGCCCGTGTGCCCCTTCGCAAAAGATAAGATAGCGTGCCCGGTATGCTCCGTAGCGCACCCCCTTTTTATCGGGTAGTATTTCCACGCGGTCATAATCAAACACCTCTTCGCGCAGGGCTTTCCTTTGGTGGAGATAGGCGGCATAGCGGTCGAGCAGCAGGTTGGTGTCTATATAGCCGGCATGCAGCGTTTCCAACCCACCATAGGGGGCGGGTGTAAAACGCCGGTAGTGGGCATCGTCGGTGTCGGTACGAAGCCACTCTTTCAACTCACTGCTGCGCGCCATCCAATCGTTTTGTTCCTGCACACTGCGATAAGGGCGGTAAATGACCGTAGGATAGAAGAAGCGTATGCCCAAGGTTTTTTCCATTTCCGGATAAAAGCGGTGCAAAAAAGGAAACAGCTCTTGTGCCAACCATGTTTTTTTGAGCTGTTTGCCGGTGACCGGATTGAACAGCCCCGCTGCCACGCGCGTGGCAGCGCTGTGGTGTGGACTGCTGATGACCAACACACTTTTGCCTTTCCGGAGCAGCGTGTAAGAAAGCACCGTGCCGGCAATGCCCTGACCTACAATCAAAAAATCATATGTATCCTTCATGGCTTCCGTTTTGATTGGTGAAATTACAAATTTATTGTTCGTCTTTTAGTCACTTATTGCTATATTCAAAAACAAAACAAAGTGCATTTGCCATGACTACTACTTCATCTGTTCTAAAAGAAACGTTTATTCACAAGCTTTTGGAGGCAGGGGGAGCCCATGCCGGGCGTGAAGTGGTTTTTCTTTTACCTACCAAACGTGCCGCAAAAGAAATCAAACGCCTGGGAGGCGAAGCCATACAAGCCCACGCATGGGAAGACTTCATGCTGAAAATAGCCGCCCGGCAGTTGGGCATTCAGACAGGGCATCAATTCAGCACGCCGGAGCCCCAATTGCTCATTTGCCTGTATGAATGCTTGCATAAAGAGCTGAAAGAAAAGGTCACCGAGCTTTGGCATGAAGATGATGCCCAAGAGGTGGACGAAGAGGCAATGGAAGGCGAGGTGCAGCGCATTTTGAATGAGCGCATTGCCTCTTTTCTTGCTCGCCTGTTGCAAGACTTTATTGCTCTTGACGAAGCCCTGGTCGATGTTAGAGACATACTGCGTAATTTGAAAGAGCTTAAAGACCTTGAATATTTATCTGTCGCCTGGCAAGACGACGAGCAATTGAGAAAGGCGCCCCCTTCGGTGCGGCGGCAGGTGTTGCTTTATCGCAGCTTGCCGGAAGTGTACGAGCGCTTTCAAGAGATGTGTCAAAAGAAACGCATGGCGCACAAAGGGCAGCTGTGGCGCGCATGGGCAAAGCATGCGCCGGAGTGGTTCGAAAAAGCACCCGGCGACTTGTGGGTTGTAGCCGGCTTGAATCAGCTGAGCCAAGCAGAAATAGAGGTGCTCAAGAAGCTGCAAAAAGCGCAAAAAGTGCAGCTCTATTGGGAGTCAGACGACTATTATCATGAAGGTTATCAAAAAAACGGCACAGAAGAACAGAAGCTGCCGGGCGGTAAAGATTGGCACCCCGTAGGCAGGCGCCTTAAGCAATTTTGTGAAAAGACGGGCGCCGGACCTGCCGCTTTGATAAAAAGCAACCATTTGGCGCAGGGAAGCAAGGAATGCTATTTTGTATCTGTGCCCATGGCTTCCATGCAAACCCACGTGGTGCGCGACATCGTGAAGGGCAAGGGCGCATTGGCTGGCAAGCTGAACTTTGAGCCCGGCAGTTCGATAGGCATTGTTTTGGTCGATACTTTTTTACTGCCTGCCTTCATACGCGCCTTGAAAGAAAGCAAAGAAGATGAGTTGGCTGTTTCCATGGGCGTGGCGCTCACCGCTACCCCTGCTTATCAGCTCATGCAGTCTATTTTTCAGTTGCACTTCGACGAGCAATGGCGCGTGCGCGAAAGCAGCTTACAGGAAGAAGAAAGCGACACAGACGCGGAGCAGGTGGCAGAAGAGCCGGAAGAAAGAGTGGATGCGTCTGCTGCGAAAAAAGAGACCAAAGAAAGCCGCGTGCTGTGCTACTATCATGCCCATATCAATGCGGTGCTGACACACCCTTACATATACGTTTTGCTGGGTAGAAGACTCAGATCGCAAGGCTTGGGCGAGTACGCATTGGCGCAGGCGCTTATTCAATCTTTTTTGAAGGAGATGACTGCCCGCCGCCATGCTTATGTCAGCAAAAAAGAACTGGTGGACTACATAGCAAAGGCAGCGGTGGAAAAAGCAGGTGCATCTGTTGCGGAGGCAGCGCGCGAAGCCTTGATGCAGCTGTTTCAGTCTTTTATTCAAGAGCTGTTCACTTATTGGAAGCAGGGAAAAGACGTATCGACTTCGGCAGTCAGAGCATTGAAAGGCCTCACGCAGGAACTAAAGGAGGCCATGGAAGAGAAAGCCGCCGAAAAAGAGGACGCAGACGGACAAAACGAAGCAGCCCAAAGAGAGAGCGAAGCCAAAAAAGCCATTGCCCGGCTGGACGTGACCTACCTGGAAGAAATGCAGAACCTGTTTGCTGAAATAGAACAGCTGCTTGCCGACGCACAGCGCAATTCAGTCGCTACCACTTTGGGGTTTTTGCGCGGTTTGTTTCAGCAGATGACCCACGACCGTTTCGTTTATCCCGACACTTCTTCCGGAAACAGCCGCATCCATCTGTTGGGCTTGTCGGAATCGCGCCTGCTTGACTTTGACAATCTGATATTTGTAACCGCCAACGAAGGATACCTGCCTGCCGAGGTGGAGTTCCGCTCGCTTTTGCCCTATGCCTTCCATAAAGAGCTGGGCTTGCCTTTGCCCGAAGAGCAAATGATGAAAACCACGCAAGATGTGTATCGTTTGCTGCATCATGCACGCAAAATAGTGATGATGCAGGTAGAAAACGACGACTACGAACCCAGCCGCTATCTTTATCAAATAGAAGATGAGCTATGTGTCTATAACCGGAACATAAGCCTTCAAAAAATACAGCTGCGTTTGCCACAGGCTAAATCCAAAGCCGAAGAGACGTTTGCAATTAAAAAAGACGGGGAAGTTATCGGTAAAATACGAGAATACCTTGAAAAAAATGGGCTTTCGCCTTCGGCACTCGATAGCTATCTTTCTTGTCCCTTGCGCTTTTATTTTTCGTATGTGTTGAAATTTAAAAAAGAAGATGAGATAAGCGAAGAGTTGGAAAACAACGAATTCGGAACAGTGTTGCATGCCGTACTTGAAAAACTGTTCAAAAACTATGAAGGCAAAGAAATTACACAAGAAGAACTGGACAAATGGTTGAGCGATGCGGTCTGCGACCAAGCAAGCGGTGTGCCCAAAGGAAAGCCCGTGATAAAACAAATGATAGAGCAGGAGCTCACCAAAAGAGGGCAAACCAACGAAGGTAGCGGTTTGTTGGCAAAGGTGGCACTCGAGACCATAATAGAACGCTTCTTGCACCTGCAAAAAAAAGAAATGGGCAACCAAAAGTGGAGCATCGAAGGGCTTGAGTTGCGCATGGAAGAAGAAAAAAGGATTGTGCTGCCCGTAGAGGTAGAGGGCTTAGGACGCGTGGAAGCGCGCCTGAAGGGAATTATTGACCGCGCCGACAAACGCATGGACCCCCAAACAGGGCAAGAAGTCTATTATGTGATTGACTATAAGTCGGGGAGAGTAAGACCTAAAGACCTGCAATTGAGTTTGGATGATTTGGATGCCCTCTTTTCCCATGATCCAAAAAGCAACGGTTTGAAAAGCAGGCATGCAGACTATTCCAAGGTGCGTCAGTTGTTGATTTACACCTTCCTTTATCTGGAATACCTGCGTAGCCGGCAGCAACAAAAACCACCCCGGTTGTATGCAGGCATTTACTCATTCCGCAACTTGGCAGATGAACTGATGTTGTTAGAGGAAGAAAAAGGGGAAGCGTGGGATATTCGCCAAAAAGAAGAAGAACTGAAAGAAGCCATTCGAAAGGTAATTGCCGAAATGTTGGATAAAGAAAAGGAAATCAGGAAGGTAGAAGATGTGCAACGCTGTACATATTGCGACTACAAAGTGATATGCCAACGGAAGCACGCTTCATAAAACTTACGGTTTTGCGCAATGCTTATATTTTTGTATAAATTACCTTGCCCATAGAGTGGACGGATATGAAAGAAGAAGAAGAAAAGTTGCCTTTTGAAGACGCCCCCGCAAGTGAGGCTTTCGTGGAGGGAAGCAACGAGCCCATAGATTTGCCCGGCGAAGAGGCGAGCCCGGCAGATGATGACCCTTGGCTGGAAAAAGAAGATCTAAGTGCCAATGGACCGGACGGCGAAGAGCAGCCCGCAGACGAACTACCCGCAACGGGGCTGCCCCCCATGGATGTGGTGGCGCAGTCGCCCTTGCCCGATACGGAAGAATACAAACAAGGCTTCTGGATAGGTTATCTGCGGCTCGACCGCCGCAACTATGAAGGCTGGTTTGCCGAGCAAACACACATCGCGGCATTGGAAAAAGAACAACAGGCGCTCGAGCAGCGTTTGCAAAGCCTGCAGCAGCTTTTACCCGAAACCAAAGCGGCCTGCTTGCAATTGCAAAATGAAATCAATGCCATCAAGCACCGCCTTGACTATGAACAAAAGCAGTTCGAGCGACGCAAGCAAGAATATGACCGTGTGTGTGAAGAAGAAAACAGCTATTTGGAAGAACGCGCCGGCTTGCGTCATAAATACTCTTTGCTTGCCGGCATACTTTTCTTTGTGGCGGGCTTTGTATTTATTGCCGGTGACCTTATCATTTCGCACGAAATTGTAGCCTATGCGCTCAATATCAAGAACAACATAGAAGCATGGAGCTTTGCCGTGGGGCTGGCCATGGTGTCGGTTTTGCTCAAACCGGCTTATGACCGCCTGATTGAAATCCCCTACAACCAAAGCAAGAGCCGGCGTGCCAAAGCCATTTATGTGGTGTTTAAGATGCTTATGGTTGGTTTTACCATAGCCACCCTGCTGGTGTTGGGCTTTTTCCGTTATGAAGCGTATAAAACCGACCGCCTTAAACAGAGTCTGGCTCAGCGTATCTTGCAACTGCAGGCATCCGATGAGCTCTCAGGGCAACAACTACAGGAGCTTGAAAGCCTTTCGGCACAGGCCGGCGCACTCGACAACCAACTGGTAGGCAGCCGGATGGGCTTGTTGTCTTTTGTGCTGTCCGGTGTGCTTTTTGCCGTAGCCGGCGCGGTGTGTTTGGGCATTAGCTTTCCCGTGCTGGTAGCCTACACACGCCTGTGGTTTCAAATACCTTGGCGCCTGAAAAAACTGCAAAAGATAAAACAAGAAAAGCAGGCAGTAGTGGAGCAGCTGGAGCAGACTGTCAGCCAAACCCGCTCGCAGCTGGATGCCCTGCAGCAGCAATTACAAATGACCGAGCGCCCCGAACAGTTGATACGGGAAATAAAAGACATAGAAGGGCGCTTGGCACTCATAGAAGAAGAGCTGCATCGTCACCGCCTCGAAGAACGCATCTACCGTCTGAACCATGGCTATGAGCAAGGGCAGGTATCGTTGCAGCATGAACAGGCACGTGTACGGCAGCAGGTCGAGCACCTGCACCACCGCATAGCCGAACTGGAAGAAAAACTAAATCAACGTGAGGAACACCTGCAGCAAAGCAAAGAGCTGCTGCGCCAATGGGAACAAAAAGAGAAAGTGTGGCAAGAAACAGCCCGGCAACATGAAGAAGCAACCCAGGCGCTCAAAGAACGCATTGAGCATTTGGAAGCGGCGATAAATAAAATGGAAGAAGAAAAACATGTACTGGAAGCCTCTTTGAAGGTGCGCGAGCAAACACTTGCCGACCTGAAGAAGCAGCTGGAAAACAAGGAAAGAGAGCTACGCTATGCCCATGCTGCTGCCGAGCAGGCAAGAGAAGATGCCGAAAAATTGCGTGCCGGTGAGGAAGCAGAAACACCCGTGAAAACAACCAAGCGTGGGCGCAAACCCAAAGTGCAAAAGCAAGCAGGCACCGAAGAGACCGCCGCCCCGCAAGAGGAATCGAAAGAAAAAGAAACAGCACAAAAGAAAACGACCCGCAAGCGCCGGACAACCAAAAAGACTGAAACAAACAGTGCGCCGGAGCAAGACAGTGATACAAAAAAGGAAGAATAGTTGAGCGACAGTGCTTTAAAAAAAGAACCTTCATTTATGAAACGACAGTTTTATGCTTATTGCTTGTTTATCTTGGTGCCGTGGCTGATTGCGTCATGCGGCAGCGAACAGCCCCCGCAGATGCCACCGGCGCCACCGCCCGTGAACTACACCTTGATATTTATAGATAAAACCGTGTCGGTAAATACAGACGATGACTTCGTGCGAAACAAGTATGAGAAGGCACTGGAAATGCTTGTGCAGCATGGTATTCAAAAAAAAGGAGACAAAGTAGAAGTTTACTTCCTGCACGAAAATACCGCCCGGGGAAAAGTATTTTCTTACACCTGCCGTGCTGCCATGCCCGACACTACCGCCATGAATCCTACCGATGTAGCCATGGCAAAAAGCAATTACGGTTTGATGCTGCGAAAAGAGCAGCGTAAAGTATTGGAGCGCTGCCTGAAAGCGCTTGATATGCCCAATGAAAACTACAGCAAGCTGTACACCGACCTGTGGGCAAGCTTGCACATCATAGACAAGCGGCGTGCACGTCTGCCGTTCGATGCACACGTGCGTGTGTGTTATCTGAGCGACATGGTGGAAAGCATGCCGGGCAGCGGGCGCCGCGACTTCTTCAAGAAACCGCCTTATTCGCAAAAACAAGCGGTGCAATATGCCGAAGAAGACTTGCAGCAGTTTGCCGACCTGGAACTTGCCGGTGTAGAAGTGTTCTATGTGCTGCCTTTTTCGCCTACTACCCCCGCTTCGCAAAACAACCCATGGATCATCACCTACTGGGAAACCATCTTTCAGAACTTGGATGTGGCCGACTTTGCCGAACTTGAAGAAGAAAGTCTGCTTCAATAGAACCAAGCCGCCTTTTCCTGAAAAAACTTGCGCCCGGAATGAGACGAAGCGGAGCGGCACGAATAAAATGCCTATTCCCACAACGGATAAAGCGTCAGCTTGGCATGTTCGCCAAAGAAGAGCCCGGTCATCTCTTCAAAAGCGGGCGTATAGTCCGATACAAAAAACTGCGCATTGCCCTGCCTGTTGTCTTCCCGCTTAAGCTCGAACCGGCATAGTTTGCTTTCTACCGCTTGGGCCACTATCTCAGACGAATCGAGGATATCCACCTTACCCCCAAAATAATCATCCACCATGTCTTTGATAAGCGGATAATGCGTGCAGCCCAATATCAGCGCCTGTATGTCATCGAAGGCGGCTTTGTTCAGATAATCGCGAATCACCTGCGCCATGATGGGATGCCCGGCATAGCCTTCTTCAATCATGGGCGCCAACAGGGGCGTGGCCATCGCTTGTAACTGAATGCCCTGGCGCATGTCGTCTATTTTTTTCTTATACACATTTGAGCGCACCGTCTGCTTGGTGCCTATCAGTCCTATTTTTTTTCCTGCATAATGCTCAGCCACATGCTCTACCATGGGGTCAATCACGTTGACCACCAACGCACGGTTGCCTACATACTCGCGAATGAGCTTATAGGCCGCCGACGAAGCCGAATTGCATGCAATAACAATGGCCTTGCACTGCTGGCTCAGCAGAAAATTCACAATTTTGATGGAGTAAGCCTGTATTGCCTCTGTCGATTTGTCGCCATAGGGCATATGGGCGGTGTCGCCAAAGTAAATGATGTCTTCTTGGGGCAGCAGCCGGCGGATGGCACGCGTTACCGTCAGGCCGCCGATGCCGCTGTCAAAAATGCCGATAGGTGTGTTTGTTTGCATATAACTAATGCTTACCTTTATGGAAAACCATGCGCAAACTAACAAAAATATGATGAGAACAGCAGTTTGTTTTTTACTATTGACAGTGGGGGTATGTGCCGGGCAAGTGGCTGCCCAAAAAGTGCCCGCCGATACCGTATGGAAAAAACACAGCAAAGACAGCCTAAGTTATGAGCTGTATGCCGGCGAGGCTTTTCGTATTCCGGCACAAGAGTTCTATATGACTTTTGAAGTGGGCGCAACAAGCTGGACGGGCGCTCTGCCCGCCGACTTTGCCATCAAACCTTTCAATTCGGGCTTCTATGCTTTGGCATGGCACAGCCGCTGGCGTCTTGGCGGCGAAGACTCGCACCATATGTTTTCGCTGGGCGTCGAAGCCGCCTGGTACAACCATGTGTTTGAAAAAGACTCGCGTTTGGAAGTGCAAAACGAAACCTTAACGATGCAACCGCTGGGGCTGCCGCTCAAGCGAAGCAAATTTACTATGTTTCAGGGAAGCCTGCCTTTTAGCTACCAATGGCACGGTATAGACAGCGACAACAACCGCCGTGGTTGGACCGTGGTGCTGGGGGGCTTCGTGGGCTATGGCTTGGCCGATTATACCAAGGTGGTATATGAAGATGCCAATGGCTATAAGCGCAAAGAAAAGCGCACGGGCGAGTATTTCACCGAGCCTTTCCGCTATGGTGTAACCGCTGCCTTGGGCAAAGGCGATTGGCTGCTGTTTGCACGCTATCATTTGCAGCCTGTGTTTGAGGCAAACCACGGCGCGCCCGAAGTGCAAACGCTGGTGCTTGGTTTGCGTCTGCAGGCACAGCGCTAAAAAGCTGGTTTAAATGTGTTGAAAAGAGTATTTAAAAAACTTTTAAAAGCATGCTCAATATTGATCTCTCGGGACAAACTGTCTTGGTTACGGGAAGCAGCCGCGGTATTGGCAAGGCAATTGTCGAAGCTTTGCTTGAAGCCGGTGCTTGGGTTATTGCCCACAGAAACCGCACGCCCTTGACAATAGAACATCCGCGCCTGCAAAGCATAGCTTTCGACCTGAACCGCCCGGAAGCCATCCCTTCTTTCTGGCAGGACTGCCTGCACCTGCTTCGGCAGCAGACAATGCCCCCGCTCAAAGGCGTGGTGCTGAACGCTGCCGTTGCATTGCGTGCACCACTCGATATGCCCTTTGAAGACTGGTTCAATGCATGGGAGCAAAGCATGCGGGTGAATGTGGGGGCGGCAGCGGCGTTGGCAAAAGAAGTGCTGCCTTACTTCCGCGCGCAGCAAGAAGGGCGTTTCGTGTGGATAGCCTCGCGCGCCGCCTTCCGGGGCGACACGCCCGAATATTGGGTCTATGCGGCATCGAAGAGTGCCATGTTGGGCGTGAGCCGTTCTATTGCCCGCTTTCACGGAAAAGAGGGCATCCGTTCGTTTGCGTTGGCGCCCGGCTTTACCATGACCGACATGGCAAAGGACTTCATCGATGCCTATGGCGAAGAGTATGTGAAAAACGACATAGCTCTGGAACGCATCACGCAACCACGCGACGTGGCGCTATGGGTGCCGTGGCTGCTCAGCGGCTATGCTGACCACGCCACCGGAGCCACCTTCGATGTAAATGCAGGCAGCTATGTGCGTTGAGAGAGAGGGGACAGTAATTTTATTGTACCACAAAAAACATGAGAAAATGAAATATCCGAACATACTGGAAGAAGAGTTAAAAAATAAGGTAGCACAGGACTATTTCTGGTTGTATGACTGCACCAAAATTATTGGTAAAATAGACTTTTGTGTGTGTATGCACCAAAGCCAAACAACAGACGAGGTGGAGTCTCTGTTATGGGCAGAAGCCAAAAGGGGGAGTTCGGAGGTCCATAAATCTTTTGTTCAGTTGATTCTTACTATTGGTAAAGAAAGAACTTTTGACAAGTATCTTCCGCCAGCTTTCCTGGGGGCTTTTGATGCCGAGAAAATAGCCTTTCTTCCCTATAGCGACATTCAAGAATTTTTTTACTTAAATGACTTCAATTGGAATGTTGCCCCGTCTGATCACACTACTAAGGAGTTTCAACTTATTTATGACACAGTAAAAAACATTCTTGACAGCAAGACGCTTCTGTTTTATTTTGACAGAGACGATAGAGACCTTCAACGCTTTATTAGGCTCAACTTTCAAGAAAGCAAACGCGGGCTAACTAAAATTAGAATAGACAAAAACAACTTCATTTCTGTATACAACAAATGGTTGGAAGTAGTAAAACCAACCATTGCCGTTGATTGGGAAAAAGCAAAAGCACGTGGCATCATTGATGGTGATTTTTATCTTGCAGACTTGCTTTCTGCAAATAACGTTACACTCAAAGATAAGCTGTTTGTTTTGCTAAAAAGCGACCATTACGAGCTCGATAGAGAAATTGACGAAAGTGGATTCTTTAAAAAGAAAGAGGCTGATTTTCAAGACAAGCAGCAGGCTCATACTCAATTTTGGAACAGATATGAGCGCCCTCCAAAAGAAGAGTATTGGGACTATATTGTAGAGCGCAGAGACTTGCTCGTGCCACAAGATATCCGTGAACGAAAGGGTAGTTTTTTCACACCACGCAACTGGGTGGCACTCTCGCAGCAATATCTTACCAATGTGCTGGGTGAAGACTGGCAAGACGAATACTTTGTATGGGATTGTGCGGCAGGTACCGGTAACTTGCTCACGGGACTGACCAACAAATACAATATCTATGCCTCTACACTGGATCGTCAAGATGTGGAGGTCATGCACGACCGCATTAGCAATGGTGCGAACTTGCTGCCCGATCACGTCTTTCAGTTTGACTTTCTGAATGACGAGTGGAAGCCCGTTTCTTCAGGTGGCAAAATCCCCGACAGCTTATTTAAAATAATTTCGGATGCCGAAAAACGTAAAAAGTTGATTGTTTACATTAATCCGCCTTATGCCGAAGCTACCACAGCCAGAACCGTAACACGAACAGGTAAAAACAAGGCAGGTGTATCCACAGAACAAAAGGCGAACCACTATTTTAAATCTAAAATTGGCAGTGCAGCCAACGAGCTTTTTGCACTTTTTATGGCACAGGTTTATGAAAAAATGCCGGGCTGTATCTTGGCACAGTTCTCAACGCTTAAGTTTGTACAAGGCAGCAACTTTGATAAGTTTAAGCAGTATTTTAGAGCAAAATATTTGGGGGGCTTTGTAGTGCCTTCAAATACATTTGACAACGTCAGAGGCCAGTTTCCTATTGGGTTTACTATTTGGGATTTGGGCACCAAAGAAGAAATAAAAAATATCATTTGCCAAGTATATAATGAGAATGAAGAGAAAGTAGGTGTGAAAACTTTCTATGGAGATTTGCCTAAAAGATTGAACGATTGGTTTGTGCAGTTCGAAGATAAAAACGGAGAAGAAATAGGGTTGTTGTCGTTTTATCCGCCTGATTTCCAAAATAATAACAAGTTCTCCATTTTGTCGAAACCACAGGCACGCTATTGCAAGAAAGTTACACCAGGAAATATTATTCAGGTGGCTATTTACTTTGCCGTTCGCCATTGTTTGAAAGCCACTTGGCTGAACGATCGAGATCAATTTTTATATCCGAACGATGGCTGGAAGCACGACAAAGAATTTCAGACCGATTGTTTGATATTTACGCTTTTTCATGACCAGAACCGTATTTCAAGCAAGTATGGTACTAATCACTGGATACCATTCACCGAGCAAGAAGTAGGAGCCCGTGATAGATTTGATAGTCATTTTATGAACGATTATATAAATGGGAAAATAAAAATAGAACAAGCTACTGATCTGTTCCAACAAGAAGGCAATGTACCTATAAAACTGCAGTTTTCTGCTCAGGCAAAGGAAGTTTTTGAAGCAGGCAAAGCCCTTTGGAAATACTATCATCAACAACCACACAATAATATCAATGCTTCTTTTTACGATATTAAAGAGTATTTTCAAGGACGCAACGAAAAAGGCAAGTTAAACAAAAAAAGCAATGATAAAACTTATATGAAGCTCATTACGCAATTGCGTGAAAAGCTTGAAAAATTGGCTGAGAAAATACAGCCTAAGGTGTATTTATATGGGTTTCTAAGGCCTTGAGAATAAACTAAAGCCTTCCCTTTCTCACGAAGCTCGGCTTCGTGAGAAAGGGAAGAAAAGCAGCTCCTTTATCATGCTAGGTGAAACGAGGCATATCGTCAAGCCAAGCTTCTCTTTTGCAAAAAATAGATTTCTCGCTTGCGCTCGAAATGACAAGGAAGGAGACGAAACAAACGGGGGCGCATAAGCAAGAGCTTTCAACAAAAAAGAGCATCAGCCATAAAAAGAAGGCGAAAAGCATGAAAGGGAAGGTGCATAAAAAAGACAGAAGTCGGGTTGTGTTTTTAGCATAAATGAGCGTACATTGTTATTGCTGCTCATGAATTTTAAACTATACAGCCTATGCATGCTTTCCTGATTTACAAATACCTGCATTTTATAGCGGTTTTTGCCATAGTGGCTGCTTTGAGCATCGAAGCCTTTGCCATATCGTCATCCATGACACGTGCCCGCCTGCGCCGTTTGGCACGCATCGATGCTCTGTATGGAGCCGGCGCCGTTTTGTTGCTTTTTGCCGGCATGATGCTTTGGTGGAAGGTAGGCAAGCCGGCAGCCTACTACAGCAACAACCATCTCTTTCTTGCCAAGATAGCCCTGTTTGCCTTGATGGGCGTGCTTTCTATTTATCCGACGGTCTTTTTTCTGAAACAGAGCAAGGGGAAGCAAGAGGAGGTAGTACAGGTGCCGGTGGCAGTGCGCCGCTGTATTTATCTGGAGCTGCTCTTGCTGCTTGCCATCCCGCTGCTTGCCGTATTGATGGCACAGGGGATTGGCTACGTTAGCCCGTAAAAAAACGAAAAAGCCGGACATTTTTGCCCGGCTTTGCTTAGGATGCTTGGCGGAACGGACGGGACTCGAACCCGCGGCCTCCGGCGTGACAGGCCGGCGTTCTAACCAACTGAACTACCGCTCCTCTGTTTTTGGTGATGCAAATATAATGGCTTTTGAATAAAACCGCCAAATGTTTGATGATGTTTTTTTGTTTTTGTTTTTTTAAAATATTGATTATGAGCGGGCTTGTTCCTCGAACAGCCCGCCCCATTCAGTATCAAAAGCCTATCCGCGCAGGCGCTCGCTAAGTTCCGGATAGCGGATGAAAGCCGTTATCCAGACATATACCAATACCGCAGCCGGTACCAAAAAGGACTCACCGTGAATCATATGCACCATGATGGCGCCGCCGAAATAAGAGCTTAACAACAAAGTGCCCACAATGCCCGTGCGTGGAATCAGAAAGAGCAGTACAGACACTATCTCACCGGCAGCAATGATGATACGCCAGTCGCCCAGTCCCCATTTTTGAAAATTTTCAGCCATGGCGGGCATGGTCAGCTTGCCCAAGGCAGTGAATAAGAGGAAAGCGGTAAGTAATCCGGCCATTACCATGCCGATGGTTTTTCGTTTTTTGCTGATTTCCGTACTCATAAGCATCAAATTTTTTTGTTGAACCAAAAATTAAGCGTGAGTAAAAGGTAGCTTTTTTCCCGCTTTTTAAACGTCAAACAGCTGACAAAGTGTTTTTGAAAAACAAATAAAGCATAAATAAAAAAGCAGCAGGTGGTCTTGCCTGCTGCTCTGCGGTAGTATTTTGGGCGCTTTACTACTTCTTCCTTATAAAGGTCAGGGTGTTACCTCTCGCAAGATAGGTGAGTGACAAGCTGTCTTCGGTTTGCTTCAAGATACTATACTCCATTAGCTCGCCGCTGTCTTTGCCGTTTAGCTGAATTTTTATTGGGTAGGTGTGGTCCGCATATGCGAAGTAGTTTGCGTAAAAGCGGTCTGAAGAGGCTTTGGCTTGCCCTCTGTATTCGAACACCCATCCTTGGTCGTCTATTCTTAGAATACTTTTGTCATCGTCGGTGCTTTGCCATGTGCCTTTGAGCTTACGGATAGATTCAATGTATTTGCAAAGAAGGCGGCAACGGCTTTCAAAAGCTTCGGCAGTGCCTTCCGGCGACTCGTCCCGTGCCGTGATGTCTTTTACCGGAGCGTCGTCCATATTGACCTGCTGCCCGTCGCCTTTAAACTCTTTCTGTTTGAGTAAAGCCTTTATGACTTTATGGTTGTGAAGATAAAATCTGTTTTCAGTGACGGTGAAGGGGCCCCTTACAGCACTTTCTTCTGTTTTTTGTTCAAACACAAAGTAAGGAATGCCGTCTTTTAAGTAGTAGTGTGTACCGTTCCATATGTGTCCGGCGGCTGTTTCCACGCTAATTTTTACTAACTGCCCATTGTTGAAGTAAGCCGTGATGAGCTGCTCCTCAGGGGCGGCATCGGCAAGCACAAAGCTGAGACTTGATAGCTTGTCTCCGGCAGTTTCTACTGCACGGAACTGCTCGCGTATTTGGGCAATGATAGCTTCGGTGTCTTCCTCTTGGGCAGGAACGGAAGGGGAAGGGGCCGTTTCCGAAGCCGACAATACGCCGGTAGTGTCCGTCTTCTGCGTGTTGTTCTCTGAGTTGTCTTGCTTTTGTTGTTGGCAGGCAGTTGCCAAAAGACACAGGCTGAAACCAAGCATGTAAGCAAGTCTTTTCATGGTATTGGGGGTTAAGTTAAAAGTGATGATATGTTTTGAGACCATCAAATATTGTGCATATGAGGGCAGTTAAAAACAAAAGCCGGGCATTTTTGCCCGGCTTTGCTTAGGATGCTTTGCGGAACGGACGGGACTCGAACCCGCGGCCTCCGGCGTGACAGGCCGGCGTTCTAACCAACTGAACTACCGCTCCTCCGTTTTTGGTGATGCAAATATAGCAGCTTTCCTGAAACTGCACAATGTTTTTTTGAGAAAAAAAATAAAACAACTGTTTAAACGCTTGATTTTTAGTGAAAAAAGAACGCGACGGATAATCACCTTTTGCAAGCAGTTGTCAATGGATGTAAAAAAACAATATATTTTTATCTTTGGGGATAGATAGTGTTTTCCTATGGCTGTAAAAGAAATTAAATACAAAAAGAAGCGATTGGGCAGCTTTCCTTTTTTGAACGTGCTGCTGAGCGTCACCGTTGCCTTGTTCGTATTGGGCCTGCTGGGCGCCATCATCTTGCAAGCTAAACGTTTGGCCGAACTGGTGGCACAAAACATAGAAGTGCAGGTCTTTTTGAACAGCAGTGTGGATGAGGCAGAAAGGCAAAAAATAGAAAAAATCATTGCGGCAAAAAATTATGTGGATGCCAATAGTATCCGCTTCATTTCCAAGCAAGAAGCGGCAAAAGAGCTTATCAGCGAGCTGGGCGAAGACTTCACGGAGATATTGGGCGAAAATCCCTTGAAAGACTCTTATGTGTTACGCATCAAACCGGGGTTTTATGATGAGCAAAAGCTCAAAAAAATAGCCGGCGACTTGGAAAAGATAAGCGGTGTGTTTGAAGTGTCTTATCCGCAAACCATCACCGGCACCATCAATCGCAATATAGCGACCATCAGTTTTGTATTGTCTTCGTTGGCCTTGTTTTTGACCATCACGGTGGTAATATTGATACACAGCACCATCCGTCTGGCTCTCTTTTCCCAGCGCCTGCTGATTCGAAGCATGCAGCTGGTAGGGGCAACCGACGCTTTTGTGCGCCGTCCTTTTGTGCGCAATGCCATGTTGATAGGGGCTACTGGTGGGGTGTTGGCCGCTGCTTTGGTATATGGGCTTTTGCAATATTTCATAAGCCAGGTACCGGAAATGCAAATGCTCATGGATGAGCGCCTGTTGGCTTTTCTGGGGGGCGGCTTGGTGCTCTTTGGTATGCTTTTGTGCGGCATGAGCTGTTATCATGCAGTGAACAAGTATTTGTATAGCTCACTGGATGAACTGTACTGATAGATGTTTGCCGTTTCGGGCGCAAGCGGGAAATCTATTGTACAAAAAAGAGGATTGGCTTGACGAGATGTCTCGCTTCGTTCGACATGACAAGGGGCGCTACTTTGATGAGATTTCTCACCATGCTTACACTTTGTTCGAAATGGCAGGCTTTACTTCGCTTTATTCGAGATGACAAAAAGCAATCTGCTTGCCATAAAAAAGCAGACGTTAAAGCAAGCGCAAAAGGGCACTTTCGAGCGTCAGTCCCGGACCAAAACCGGCAGCCCAGCAATATCCACGGGCTTGTTTTTGCAACAGCTGTTGCAGCACAAAGAAGATGGTAACCGAAGACATGTTCCCGTAATTACGTAACACTTCGTAGCTGACGGCCAGGGCAGCAGGCGGTAAACCGAGCGCTTTTTCAACTGCCTGCAGAATACGCTTCCCGCCGGGGTGGATAGCCCAATGCTCAATGTTTTCTTGTGAGCGCTTGTCGTACAGCTGCAGCAGGGCAGGGATACCTGACTCAACCAGTTCGGGCACATAAGTACTCAGGCGCATCAAAAAGCTGTCTTGCCCGATGTGCCAGGCCATGTCGTCTTCGCCCTGTGGCAGATACAAGCTTTGAAAATCGAGCAGCTCGGCTTGCGCATGCTCGGCACAAGCCGATACGACACAGGCAGCTACACCATCGGCAAAAAGGGCATTGGCAAGCAAGTGGTCCGGTTCAGTAGGAGGAGTGAAATGCAAAGTACAAAACTCGGCATCGACAATGAGCACGCGATGCCGTGGCGATTGCTGTGCAATGGCTTTTGCCAGGCGCCAGGCGTGAAAAGCAGCATAGCAGCCCATAAAGTGCACAGCCGTGCGTTGTGTATGTGCCGGTAGGGCAAGGGCTTTCATCAGTTGCAAATCCAAGCCCGGTGCCGCCATGCCCGTGCAGCTTACGGTGATGAGGTGGGTGATGTCTTGGGGTTCAAGCCCGCTTTGTGCAAGGCTGCGGATGGCGGCTTGCTTGGCAACAGGCAAGACCGCTTCGAAATAGCGCTGCATGCGGGCGTCGATGGGCGGGCGGGTAGAGAAGAAAGCAGGCTGCAGCATGCCGAAGTCGGGCAGGAAAGAGCCACGCCGGCGGATGCCCGAAGCACGGTAAAGTATTTTCAGATGACGTTGCAGCACTTCGCCGGCCTGCGTTTCGCGCAGCATAAACGTCAAAATGTCTGTTTGGTCAAAAAGATAGGGGGCTTCTTCGCAGCAGAGCCCCGAAAGATAAACGCCGCTTGTTTTCATACTTGTAAATGGTTTTTCAAAAATGGGGCGGTAGGGCTGTTGCTTATTTCCAACAAGCCTTCGGGCTTGCCTTCGTATAAAAGATAACCGCCTTGTTCGCCCCCCTCAGGACCTAATTCTATGAGCCAGTCGGCCGATTTGATGATTTCCATGTTGTGTTCGATAATCAGCACGCTGTTGCCCTGCTCGATGAGTGCCTGCAGTGCTTTCAACAGTTTTTGTATGTCGTGGATATGCAAGCCGGTGGTGGGCTCATCGAAGATGAAGAGCGTATGCCCTTTGTGGCTGCCGCCCCCGTCCAGGAAGGTAGCCAGTTTGAGGCGCTGGGCTTCACCGCCGGAAAGGGTAGAGGCCGGCTGTCCCAAGCGCACGTAGCCTAAGCCTACCTCGTGAAGCAACTCCAGCTTTTGTGCTATCTTTTTCTCTTTGGCGAAAAAGTGCAGGGCTTCTTCCACGGTCATGTCGAGCACCTCGGCAATATTTTTCCCTTGGTATTCTACCTCGAGCACTTCCTGCTTGAAACGCTTGCCACCACATACTTCGCAGGTAATGTGTATGTCAGCCATAAACTGCATTTCAATGCATATTTCGCCTTCGCCCTGACAGTTTTCGCAGCGCCCCCCCTCTATGTTGAAGGAAAAGGTGCCGGCTTTGTAGCCCCGTGCCTTGGCAAGTGCTTGTGATGCATACAGCTCACGAATGGCATCATAGGCTTTGATGTAGGTAACCGGGTTGGAGCGGGAAGAGCGCCCCATGGGGCGTTGATCGATAAACTGCACGTCTTTGATTACAGACAGGTCCCCTTCGAGGGCTTTGAACTTGCCACTTTCTTCTTCCACCTTTAAATCGAGGCGACGCGCCAAGGCAGGGTAAAGAATACGCTTCACCAGGGTGGATTTGCCCGAGCCCGAAACGCCGGCAATGACAGTAAGCACGCCCAGGGGAATGGTTACGTCTATTTTTTTGAGATTGTGTTGGGCAGCCCCTACGATGCGCAGGCTTTGGGTCCAGGGGCGCCGCAGGGCAGGAGTGGGGATTTGCATGTGCCCGTTCAAGTAACGCAGGGTATAAGAGCGTTGTATGGCTTGGGCGTCTGCTTCGTCTATTTTTCCTTGAAAGACCACTTCGCCACCACCGCTGCCGGCTTCGGGTCCCATGTCAATGAGGTAGTCGGCAGCGCGAATCACCTCTTCTTCGTGTTCCACCACAATGACTGTGTTGCCTGTGTCGCGCAGCTTTTTTAGTACGCCTACCAGGCGGTGGGTGTCGCGCGGGTGAAGCCCTATGCTTGGCTCGTCAAGGATATACAAAGAGCCCACGAGCGCACTGCCCAACGAAGTAGCCAAGCGCATGCGCTGGTATTCGCCCCCCGAGAGGGTGTTGGCTGCCCGGTTGAGGGTCAAATAGCCCAAGCCTACCGCTTGCATGTAATGCAAGCGGTTCTGTATTTCAATCAGCAGGCGACGGGCAATTTGCTGCTCGTGTGTGTTGAGCTGCAGGCTGCGGAAAAAGTCCGCCACCTTGTCTATAGGCATCAATACCAGCTCTTGAATAGAAGTGCCTTGTATTTTTACATAGCCGGCTTCCTTGCGAATGCGGGTGCCGCGGCAGTCCGGGCAAATGGTGCGTCCACGATAGCGCGACAAAAATACGCGGTACTGTATCTTGTGTGCTTGGGAAGCTATGTAATCAAAGAAAGCATAAATGCCTTGCAATTCCCCTTTGCCGTACCACAGCAAGTCTTTTTCTTGGGGGGTGAGCTCTTCATACGGTTTGTGTATGGGGAAGCCGTAGCGGTGCGCCTGCTTGATAAACGCCTGTTTCCATTCGCTCATGCGTGGGGTGCGCCAAGGGGCTACCGCATCGCTGTAAACAGAAAGCGCGGGGTCGGGGATAACCAGCTCTTCGGAGATGCCCAAGGTGGTGCCAAAGCCTTCACAGGTAGGGCATGCGCCATAGGGGTTGTTGAAGCTAAACAAAGCCACACTCGGCTCTTCGAAAGTCATGCCGTCCAGCTCGAATTTATCGGAGAAGTGGTGCATATCGTTGGGCAGCAGCAACACATAGCATTCGTCGTGCCCTTCAAAGAAGGCGGTCTGCACCGAGTCGCTCAAGCGGTAATAGAGGGTTTCGTCTTCACGATGGCGCAAGGCTATTCGGTCGATGAGCAGATATACCGGGCTGCGTTTCTTGAATTTGATTTCTTTAGGCTTTTGCAGCAGCTCGCTGATGTCTTGTATTTCGTTTTCGTAGAAAATGCGGGAAAATCCTTTTTGCAATATGATACGCAGCTCTTCTTCCCAGCTTCTGTCTTCGGGCTTGCGGATGGGCGCCAGTATGTATAGCTTGGTGCCTTCGGCTTGGCGTAAAATGAAATCCACCACATCTTGCACGGTATCGCGCTTCACTTCGCGCCCCGAGACAGGCGAAAAAGTGCGTCCGATACGGGCAAAAAGCAACTTTAAATAGTCGTAAATTTCGGTGACGGTGCCCACGGTGGAGCGGCTGTTACGGCTGCCTGTTTTCTGTTCGATGGCAATGGCAGGCGACAGCCCGTGAATGGCCTCTACTTGTGGTTTTTCCATGCGCCCCAAAAACTGACGCACATAGGCGCTGAGGCTTTCCACGTACATGCGCTGCCCTTCGGCAAAGAGGGTGTCAAAAGCAAGGGAGGACTTTCCCGAGCCCGACAAACCGCTGATGACCGTGAAGCTATTGCGCGGGATGCGCACATCTACTTTCTTTAAATTATGCTCTGCTGCACCTTTTACGATAATGTCTTGTTGCAAGTGTTTTTCTAAAACGTCCATAGTCTCTTTTCTAAGCGGCAGGTATCTTTCGTTTAACTAAACAAAGATATTGAATGTTGAGCGAACACAAAGCCCGCGGCAGACGACGGACGTGTGTCCTTATGTAAACCTGAATGCGTATCTTGCGTACATAATGCATAAAAATAACAGCCATCATGAAACGAACGCTGCTTTTCTTTTCTTTGCTTTTGGTATGCGTGTGCTGCTCAACTGCTTTTGCACAAGACGATTTTTTTGAAGGCGTGGTGCGTTACCGTCATTTTATAGAAATCAAAGACACTTTGGCCAACGAGTGGGAAGTCACCGCCTTGTATGGTGAAGGGGGCAATTTTTACATAAACAAAGAAGGCAGGTATCGCATTGAGCCCCGCGGTACTTCCATCGAATGGCAAATATATGATCCGCAACAAGCGCGTTTGTATTTTAAATTCATCAAGCGCGACACGGTGTATTGGCATGCCGCCACCATGCCCACAGAAGAAGTGGTGGAGGTTTATCCTGTCAAGGAAGAAAAAGATTATTTGTTGGGCTACACCTGCCATCTGTTGATGATGAAGGTGAAAACAGTGGGAAGCAGTCCCGAGGTTTTGGGCAAGATGTATTTTTTTGCACCGGAGCTGAAAGTCAATGCCGCTGCTTTTGCCCGTCACCATACCAATTCACAAGACCGTGTGTTTGCTATTACACAGTCTATCCCTTTACGTATAGTGGTACTGCAGCGCCATTATAGAGTCATCATAGAAGCCGAAGATGTAGAACCGCGCGCCTTGCCTGCCGATTTGTTCCGTATTCCGGCCGACTTGCCCCAAAAGGAACTGCAATTTAACTAACGCCCCGCCTTGTTCTTTGATGCTCTTCGAGGTGGCTGCCTTTTTGCCAAAGGGCAGCCCTTCGTATTGCATACTATTTTTTTAAACAAAAGTCTTTAACTTTGGGTCATCTTTGCAAAAAAGGTCTCTTTAATCCCAAAGAACATGAAACAAACCTGGTTCCGTCCCACGCCTTTTGTTGAGCGTCACATAGGTTCCGACGCGACAGAACAAAAGGAAATGCTTCATACCATTGGTGTGGCGTCCGTCGATGAACTGATTGCTCAAACCATTCCGCAGTCTATACGCTTGCAGCAGCCCATGCCGTTGCCCGGTGCAGTAGATGAACGCCGATTCTTGGAAGAATTCAAGGCACTGGCGCAAAAAAACAAAGTGCATCGTTCCTATATAGGCATGGGATATTACGGCACGGTGACTCCTTCGGTTATCTTACGAAATATACTTGAAAATCCCGCCTGGTACACGGCTTACACGCCCTATCAGGCGGAAATTGCTCAAGGGCGTTTGGAAGCGCTGCTCAATTTTCAAACCATGGTAGCCGACCTGACCGGCATGGAGCTGGCCAACGCTTCTTTGCTGGACGAGGCTACTGCCGCTGCCGAAGCCATGAACATGCTTTATCAGACACGCCCCAAAGAGCAAGAGCACCGCAACCGTTTCTTTGTGTCGAAGCATTGTTTTCCGCACACCATCGATGTGTTGCTGACACGGGCCGAGCCTCTGGGCATTGAGCTGGTCATCGACGATGAAGCGGGCATTGACTGGGAAAACGCCGACTATTTCGGTATGCTGGTGCAATACCCCAATGCCGAAGGCGAAGTGATAGACTATACCTCTCTTTTTGAGAAAGCGCACGCCCATGGTACGCGTTGTGTGGTAGCTGCCGATATTTTGAGTCTGTGTTTGTTGAAATCACCGGCTGCCATGGGGGCGGAAGTGGCCGTAGGCTCTACTCAGCGTTTTGGTGTGCCCATGGGCTTTGGTGGACCGCATGCCGCTTATTTTGCAACTAAAGAAATATATAAGCGCAACATACCGGGGCGCATCATCGGTGTCTCGAAAGATGCCGACGGCAAGCCTGCTTTGCGTATGGCGCTTCAAACCCGGGAGCAGCATATTCGCCGTGAACGGGCTACTTCGAATATCTGTACGTCGCAGGTGTTGCTGGCAGTCATGGCAAGCATGTATGCCGTGTATCATGGGCCCCAAGGCTTACGCCGCATTGCCGAGCGCGTACACGGTATGACCGCACTCCTTGCAGAAGCTTTGCAAAAAGCCGGCTTCCGTTTGCGCAACAATACCTACTTCGATACCTTGACCATCCTTTGCGACAAGCCCGAAGCCGTGCGTGCGGCGGCCGAGAAGCGCGAAATCAACTTGCATTACGGAGCGGACTTCGTGCGCTTGTCGATAGATGAGACGGTCACCCCGCAAGACCTTGAAGACCTGGTGGCTGTTTTCAATGAAGCAAATGGCGGAGCGGTAGCGTTAAGCTTGCCCGAAGCAGCCCCCTGCGCTTTACCCGCTGCTCTGGTGCGCCCGGTAGATTACTTGCAGCACCCGGTGTTCAATACCCACCACACCGAGCATGAAATGCTGCGTTATATCCGCTCTCTGGAAGAAAAAGACCTTTCACTGGTGCATTCCATGATTTCGCTGGGCAGCTGCACCATGAAGCTGAATGCCACCACCGAGATGTTGCCTGTTACCTGGACAGAATGGGCAAATATTCATCCTTTTGCGCCTGCTTCGCAAACCGAAGGCTATCGTCTGATGATAGAGCGCTTGTCGCAGTGGTTGTGCACCATTACCGGCTTTGATGCTATTTCCATGCAGCCCAACTCCGGTGCACAAGGCGAATATACCGGTTTGATGGTCATCCGGGCTTATTTGAAGTCGAAAGGCGAAGGACACCGTCATGTAGCACTCATTCCTGCTTCTGCGCATGGTACCAACCCGGCCAGTGCCGTGTTGGCAGGCATGAAAGTGGTGGTGGTCAAAACCGATGCACGTGGCAACATAGATGTGGAAGACCTGAAAGCCAAAGCCCGGCAATATGCCAACGATTTGGCTTGCCTGATGATTACTTATCCTTCCACACACGGCGTATTCGAAGAGTCGGTGCAGGAAATATGCGATATTATCCACCAATACGGAGGGCAGGTATATATGGACGGTGCCAACATGAATGCCCAAGTAGGGCTGACCAATCCGGCCATTATTGGGGCTGACGTATGCCACCTGAATTTGCATAAAACCTTCTGTATTCCTCATGGTGGCGGTGGACCCGGTATGGGACCCATTGCCGTGAAAAAACACTTGGCGCCCTTCTTGCCCAACCATGTGATGGGCGGCGAAAAGCATGCCGAAGGGATCCATGCCGTAGCCGCAGCGCCTTTTGGCAGTGCCAGCATCTTGCCCATCTCTTACGCTTATATTGCCATGATGGGCGCCGAAGGGCTTACCGAAGCCACGAAGGCCGCCATCTTGCATGCCAACTACATCAAGGCACGGCTGGAAAAAGCCTATCCCGTGCTCTATACGAACGAAAAGGGAAGAGTGGCGCACGAGATGATTATAGACTGCCGGGCGTTTAAAAAGGTGGGCATCGAGGTGGAAGATATTGCCAAGCGTTTGATGGATTATGGTTTTCATGCGCCCACGGTATCTTTCCCCGTACCCGGCACGCTTATGATTGAACCTACCGAAAGTGAGAGCAAAGCCGAGCTGGATCGTTTCTGCGATGCTCTCTTGGCTATACGCGAAGAGATTGCCGAAATAGAGCGTGGCGAGTACCCCAAAGACAACAACGTGCTCAAAAACGCACCCCATACTGCTGCCATGCTCACTGCTTCGGAATGGAACTATCCTTATAGCCGTGAAAAAGCGGCCTATCCTTTGCCGTATTTGCGCCAACGCAAATTCTGGGTGCCGGTGCGCCGTGTCGATAATGCATATGGCGACCGCAACCTGGTGTGCAGCTGCCTGCCTGTGAGTGCCTATGAAGAAACCGCAGATATGAATGCTTAAAAAGCTTTTATGACCCACAGGAAGCAAAAAAGGGGAGCTTTGGTGCTCCCCTTTCTTTATTTTTTGCCTGATATGGCATCCCCATACAGCCCGGGGACTTGATTATTTCTTTACCAAAATATAGGTCATGTATAACAATTTTTTACCGTTGGTTTCTTCCACGTTAACACTGATGTCTTTTAAATGCCAACCTTCTTTTACCAATGCGGTAATTTCAGAAATATCTAAGGTGGTTTCGGTAAGCAAATTGATGGTTTTCAATATTTCCTTCTTTTCCATAAGAGTAAGCTTTTGGATTTCTTAGTTTATTTCTTCTTTTGGGTCAAGATAGGAAAAAAAGCGCATAAAAAGCAATTTTATTTAGAAAAAACGGCAGCATAAAATGGTGCAGTCGTCGTGCGGAAGCGGGTTGCTGCAGAATCTATGTACATCGTCCAAGAGCGCATTGACAAAGTCATCTACCGGCAAATGGTGGTGGCGCTGAATAAATTGCTCCAGCTTTTCTATGCCATACTGCTCCGATTGCGCATTGTGCAACTCTACCAGCCCGTCGGTGTAGGCAAGCAAGAGCGCTTTCTCTACTTTTTCTATGGTGGATACTTCCAAAAAAGGCAGAGGACAAAAGCAGCCCAATACGGTACTGCCACGCGACAGACGCTGCACCGGTCGCCCGGCACTATACAAAAAAGGCGGATGATGGCCGGCATTGATGTAGGACATTTGCTTTTTTCCAAAGTGGTAGTGTGCCAGAAAAACGGTAATAAAGTTTTCGCCTTGTATGTTCTCGTAAACCAACTCATTGAGCTGATGAATGATGTCGGGCAGGTGGTAGGTGTTTTTTACAATGGCGCGTAGCGACGCTTGAAAGTTGGCCATCATCAAGGCGGCACCCAGCCCCTTGCCCGATACATCGGCAATGCATAGTAGCATCTCCTCTTCGTTGATGCCTATGATATCGTAAAAATCGCCTCCTACGTTGCGGTGTGGCTGGTAAAAAACGGCCAAGTCGAACTTGTCTTGGTGGGCAATTTTTGAAGGTAAAAGCATGCGTTGCACCTTTTGCGCCAGTGCCAGCTCCCTTTGAAGGGCTTCTTGCTCTATTTGTTTGCGAACCAAGCGCTTGTTTTCAATGGCCACCAGCACAATGTTGCTTAGCGTTTGCACGAATTCCAAATCTATTTCTTCTTCGCCGTACGTACCCAGAAATACATGTGCAAGCGCCTTGTTCTGATGTATGACCGGCACTACCCAATCATAGACTTTAAAGATAGAAGGCAGTTGGGTTTGTGCTACCCGCACCGGAGTGTGTATGTCGGCCAACAGCTGCCGGCATGTTTCGTCCATGCTCATGGGCAGTTGGCTGCGTTGGCTTTGTGGTATTTTGCGCAGGCACTGGTCTGGTGTTTCCCATGCATAAAGGGCTGCTTTTGAAAAGTGCAGATAGCCCTGTAAGGTGAATTGATAAATGCGGTATAATTGCTCCTCGTTGAGGTTGGCATTGATTGCCTGTGTTACCTCCAAGAGTGCTTTCAGTGCAATATCTTGTTTGTCTTTCACCTTCGTTTTTACCACTGATATTGAGTGTTGGATTTGGGGTCGATGGCATCGCGCATGGCGTTGCCCAATAGGTTAAAAGCCAGCACAGTAATGAAAATACAGAAGCTGGGCGCCCATAACAGGTGCGAGCCCGTGGAGCTGGCTGAAAGCCCGATGACCTCATATCCTTCATTGACCATCATCCCCCAAGAAGGCGTAGGGGGCTGCACGCCCAAGCCAAGGAAACTAAGCCCCGCCTCTATCAAGATGGCATAGGCGAAGTTGGCACTGGCTTGCACCACGATGGCGCCCAGCACGTTGGGCAGCATGTGGCGCAGTAATATATGACGGCGGGGGGCGCCTATAGCGCGCGCGGCTTCTATGTATGGTGCTTTTTTGAGCGCCATGATTTGCCCGCGCACGACCCTTGCCACTTCTACCCAGTTGGTAAGACCCACTGCCAAAAAGGTAACCCACAGGCTCTTTGACTGCAACGCCAAACTGATGGCAATAACCAGCATGATGCTGGGAATAGACCAAACAACGGTCATAAACCATACGATGACGCGGTCGGTCCAACCACCAAAGAAGCCGGCAATTGAACCCAAGCTTACGCCTACCAACAGCGCAATGAGCACGGCGAAGGCACCTACGAAAAGCGAGATGCGGAATCCAATAATGAGCCGGCTCAATACGTCGCGCCCTTGGCGATCGGTTCCCAATAAAAAGAAGCGCTCTTCTACTTGCTTCGCTTCAAATAGCTGCTGTACCTCTTGCAGCGTAATTGTTTGTAGCTGCTCGTGGCTATCGAGGTAATAGGCTTGGTTGCCACATATAACAAAATTGCCTTCATCGCTCTTTTGGCAGTTCTTTCCTTCGTCAGATTTGAGAAACGCATCCAATTTGGGACTATCCCCGATAAAAAGGGCTTGAGTAGCGTTTAAAAGATGCATTTTTTCAATGGAGTGCCTGCGCCCGTTACTCGCATGGTAGGGGATGTAATGCACATACCAGCCTTCTATGTAAAAGGAATCTACGGGGATGATGGCGTACGGCGATTCTTGCCCAAAGAGCATGCGTTTGAACCAGTTCTGCTGCTCTACTTCCACGTGCCGGTGCCGCTTAATAAGGCGCACACTGCTCCCCGGCGGTAAAAGCTTGATTTGTACGCTGCCATCATTGGCATTGGGCGTGGAATCCGGTGCAATAAGGTAGCCCAACAGGGCAATCAGTACCGACAGCCCGATGACCACAAGGCTGCTGACAGCCTTGAAGTCTTTTTTCAGGCGTGAAAAAAACTGAGAAAAAGGACCTTGGGGCGGCGTGGTCGTTGGATATGTATTGTTCTGTGTTTGCGTTGTCATAGAAGCCATTATAGGTTATGAGCCAACAGCCCTTCTTTACTGGCAAGATAACGATACTTCCGGTATTCTTGCCTGAACCGGCTTAGCTCGGTGATGATTTCCTCTTGCGAAGGATGGTAGCAACGTACCCATCCTTTTATTATCATTTGCTCGAGGGCATCGCGTATCTCATGCTCTTGATAAGGCGTTTCGCGCAACAAGTGCTCGAAATCTACAAGAAAATAAAGCTCGTCGAGCAGGTCAAATTCTATGGTTGTCATACTTTCACTCTTCTGTCTTTCCATGTATAACTGCTTGTGCGACTGCCCACCCACACGAAATAAGCCGCATAGAAAGGGTACACCAAAAATAAGAGCAGTACGTCTAACAAGCGCACCGCTTGGCGGTGTGGTTTTGATAATGCATACAAAAATACAAATTCAAAAGAAAACTTAACAGCGCACTGCGCCGCGAAATGAACAATACCATAGCCATTTAAAATCAAAGCAGCAGTAGCTGCAAGCCAAGAAAGGTAAAGCAAGCCTATGTATGCCCCCAGCAGCTTATGCATGCCGCTTTGATGATACTTCCATTTGCTAATCCACCGTTTGCGCTGCTCTATCCAGCTGTGCCAGTCATGGCAGGGATGGGTATATACCACCGCTTCCGGGTGGCTCAGAAAACCAACGGGCTTGCCCGGCAGGCGGGCTATCTTTTGCAACAAAAACTCATCGTCGCCGGTGGGTATATGTTCATTGCCTTCGTAACCGCCCACTTGCCAAAAGGCTGCTTGCTCGAAAGCCAGATTGGCACCGTTGCACATGCCCGGAATGCGGCGTTGCAGGAGGGTGGCACCGGTGCCTGTCAGCGCTATCATTTCAAGGCTTTGCAAGCGTTCTACAAGCCGGTTGGCAGGGTGAAGCCGCACAAGCCCGCCTATAAAAGCAAGTTTGTTTTTTTTTCGATGCTTTGTCATTAGCTCCAACCAGCGTGCTGAAGGGCGGCAGTCGGCATCGGTGCAGCAAATAAAAGGGTGCCGGCTGTGTTGAATGCCGTAGGTGATGGCGGCTTTTTTTCCGTGCATGGAGGCGGGCAATGTCAGCACCTTCACAGACAGCCCGGGGTGTCGCCTTGCCCAGTTCTCGGCTATTGCCTTGCTGCCGTCGGTTGAATGATCATCGACCAGGCATAGCTCCCAATAACGTGGGGAGAGGGTCTGCCGTGCCAGACAGTCCAAAAGTGTTTCTATGTTGCTTGATTCATTACGCATGGCTACCACCACCGACACACTGTCTGTTTCATCGAGCGGAAGCGCTTCCATGGCAAGGTCGTTTGAAAGGCGTCTGTTGTGGCGGTATGCTTGTATTATCCATAGCAACAGCGCACAGTAGGGAATCAAAATTCCCCAAAGAACTCCTTCCATCATTGCTTAAAGTTGCAGGTTGTCCAAAAAACGGCTGATAACTCTTTGATAAGTGGCAGCGTGTTGTTCAAGCATGCTTGCTTCGTCGCCCGGGAAACGGTGCAGTTTGTGACCGGGTCCCATGTTTTCTTCATAAAGTTGCAGGCCGTGCCATGCCGGAACATGCAAATGTCCTTCACAAACCAGAAAGAGTTTAGGCGTAGAGCTTCGGTTGAGGTAATGAGCGCTATTGAACGGCACGCTTCCTTTCCGGAATTTTCCGTACAGCCCTGTGGGCATGAAAGGGTGCAGGTCGTCTATAAGCTGCTTGATCGAATAAATGGGGTTGTCTAAAATAAGGGCACCTGCTGCCATGCCCTGAGCGCTTAACTGCAAAGCTACGCTTGCACCAATTCCTTCGCCATAAAGCACGATTTGAGGTGCTTGGGCGTCGGTGTTGTTCAGCAGAAAATAATAGGCTTGCCTTGCCGCTTCATAAAAAGCAGCTTCGCTTGGCTCGCCTTCGCTTAATCCGTAACCGTTATAATCAAAAACCAGCACATTAAACGACAGTTTGCGCCATATCGAAAGGCGCCGGTAGGTCTCGGGATGCATGAACGAATGCCTGCCATCTGCAAAGTAAAGAAGCCAGCGGCGGCTGGGGACAGGTGCGGGTACTATCCAGCCGTACAGCTTTTCTTTTGGGTTGAGAAATTGTATTTCCTGATACTCTATTCTGGCGGGAGGTGCCACCGGGGCAACGTCTTTCCCGGCAAACAGCAGGTCCTGCAGACGGTAATGCATATACAGCCCCACGAATAGAGCTGCCAAAAAAGTAAGCGACAGGGTAGAGAAGGCGAAGCGAAGCATTTTGGAATGAAGGTCTTTTCACTGCAATTTAAATAAAATTGCCGGCAACTTGATGCCGCCCTTGTTTTGAGTTGCGAAAAAAGAAGTAAAAGTGTCTTTATTACAACAATGACTAAAAAACACGAAACGGACGAGGTACTTCTAATAAAGTATCCCGCCCGTTTGGTTCTTTTTTTTTTACCGGAGAATTAATAATCGCCCAGTGTTTCTTCGAGTTGAGCCAAGGCGCGCGCTGCTTCCTCGTCGTTGGGTGCCACGCCATGCCAATGGTGGTCGTTCATCATGAAATCGACGCCGTAGCCCATGATGGTGCTCATGACAATCAAGATGGGTTTCCCCTTGCCGGTAAGTGTCTTGGCATGATAAAGCGTTTCCACTACCTCTTGCATGTCATTGCCGTTCATTTCAAGCACCTGCCAGCCGAAGGCTTCGTATTTGTCACGCAGGCTGCCTACGTTCATCACCTCGTGAACAGGACCGTCGATTTGCTTGTCGTTATAATCTATGATGCCAATGAGGTTATCTACTTTGTGGTGGGCAGCATACATGGCAGCTTCCCATATTTGCCCTTCTTGCTGTTCGCCATCGCCCATCAGTACAAAGACTGTATGCGGGTCATTGTTTAGTTTTTTGCCTTGCGCAGCACCAATAGCCACCGACAGCCCTTGCCCCAGCGAACCGGAAGCCACCCGTATGCCCGGCAGGCCTTCGTGTGTGGCGGGGTGTCCTTGCAGGCGTGAGTTTATCTTGCGGAAGGTAGCCAGCTCTTTGAGGTCGAAATAGCCGCTACGCGCCAATACGCTGTACCACACCGGCGAGATGTGTCCGTTGGAAAGAAAAAAGAGGTCTTCATTTTTTCCTTCCATATTGAAATCCGGATTGTGCTCCATCACCTCGAAATAAAGGGCAACCAGCAGGTCGGCGCAGCCCAAAGAGCCGCCCGGATGCCCCGACTGTGCGCCATGAACCATGCGGATGATGTCGCGCCGTACTTGTGTGGCGATGCGCTCGAGCGTTTTTATATCGTTTTTCATAATCAAAGGGTGCGTTTAAGAAGAGGGTTTTGATTTTTATTGTCACAAAAATAGAAAAAGCCCTTCGTATTGAAAGGCTTTTTCCGTTTTAATATGGGAAGCTTACTTGCCGCGTGCGTCCAGGCTGCTATCTGCCGGATATGTGTTGTTGCTGCGGTCTATATCGGCCATATACTCTTCCGGGTCAATGACGATTTGACGGATGTCGCCGGTAGAGAAGGGGAGCTCAAAAGTATAGGTTGGGTAAACCCACCCCCAGTCGGCTTCTACGTGATAGTTTTTGCCGGTACCTTTTTTGGCCCCGCGCATGATTTGCAGAGGAATATGGAAAATATGCTCTTCGCCGGAGTTGAGCGTTACATGCAAGTCGATGGGCATGGGCATTTCTTTTACTCTGCGCAGGGTGACTTCTGTTTTGTTGCCTTTGCTTACGACCTTATCTATGGCGTAATCTATGTGTTTGGTGGTGTAAATCCAGTACTCTTTGTACCAGTCCAACTCTAAGCCCGAGGCTTTTTCCATGATGCGAATGAAGTCGGTGGGCGTGGGGTGTTTAAATTTCCACGTGTTGAAGTAGTCAAGCATGCCCTTACGGAAAGCTTCTTCGCCAATGATGTAGGACAGCTGACGCAAAAAGATAGAGCCCATCGAATAGCTGGCTATGGAGTAAGCCATGTTGGTGTTGTAATGATCGGCGTGGGTGCTTAGCGGTTCTTGCAAGCCAAACTGCACCAAGCGGAAATAGCCGTTATAGCTGCTTTTGAATGGGTTGGGCGAATTGATGCCCATGATTTTATTGAACACATAGTCTTCGGCAAAGGAAGTGAAGCCTTCGTCCATCCAAGGGTAAAGCGCTTCGTTGGTGCCCAAAATGCCGTAGTACCAATTGTGAATGAACTCATGTGTGGCAACACCTACCAAGCGGTCCAGTGAGCCGTTGCCTACGATGAGCGTAAGCATGGGGTATTCCATGCCGCCGTCGCCACCTTGCACAAAAGAGAACTCGGGGTAGGGGTATTGCCCGAATTCGCGGTTCATGATTTGGAATGCTTCTACCATGTATTGCGGAAGCTTGTCCCAGTTGCCGCTTTGGTTGGCCTCGGCTTGGTAGAAGAAGCGCAAGAGCGGGCCCCCCGGCACTTGTGCCGTGGTGTGTTGGTAGTCGGGGTCGGCTGCCCAAGCAAAATCGTGTACATTTTCAGCTTTGAAATGCCAGTGTAACTTGTCGCCTTGGGGACGCTTTAAAGGCTTGTTTTTGTTTTCGTAGCCGTGCCCCACTTCCTGCGGGTTTTGCAATACGCCGGTAGCCGCTACAACGTAGTTCTTATCGATATGAATGGTTACGTCGAAGCTGCCCCACACGCCATAGAACTCACGTCCTATGTAGGGGTGCGCGTGCCATCCCTGTTCATCGTATTCAGCCATTTTGGGGTACCATTGTGTCATGGAGTAGTCGATGCCTTCGCGGTTGTTGCGTCCGCTGCGGCGGATTTGCACCGGCACCTGGCTTTCAAATTCCATTTCAAAAACAGCCTTTTTGCCGGGGGCAATGGGCTCGGCAAGTTCTACTTCCAGCACGGTGCCCACTACTTCGTATTTGACAGGCTTGCCGTTTTGTTTTAGGCTCAATATCTTATGATAACCTATTTCGTCCTCTTTGAGTTGGGCAATGCGGTCACGCACCCGCGGGTCGGGGTCCATGATGGTGCGTGAGCGTACGTCCATCATGCTGCCCGGCTGAAAGGCATTGAAATAAAGGTGATAAAACACACGGTCGAGCACATCCGGCGAGTTGTTGTAATAAGTGAGCTTTTGTTTGCCTTTGAATTGGTGTTTGTTTACATCAAAATCAATGTCCATTACGTATTCGGCGCGCTGTTGCCAATAGCCGCTGCGCTGCGCAAAGCTTACCGGCAGGTGTAAAACGCTACTGATTAGAAGTAAAAAGAAATACTTTTTCATAGATTTTTGTTTTTTGATAAACAACGAACAATAGTCCGGATTTATTGAATCCGCTAATTTTGCGTGCATGTAGCAATAATACCTACATTTTTTTAAATTAAAGGTAAAGAAAAAAATATGGAAAATCGTCATAATGCCATTCAGCAACCTACTGAGGTGCTCATCAGAGAGTTAGAACTGGAAGAAGCCATCCGGCGCCAGCTGGAAGATGCCCGCATTTATTTTGATTATAGCCTGGTGCAAAATCCGGAGGATGCCAAAAATCCTTTAATAAAGCTCGACCTGATTACCATCAACCCGCAGCATAACCAGAAGTTTTTGTTTCACTCGGTGCGCGGACGTAGCAAAACAGAGCTGCTCGAGCAGATGATGGATTATATTCAGAACTACAAGAAAAACCTTGAGAGCTACGAAATAGAGTGGATGGATGCCCGGCTGCCCGAAAAAGTGCAGGTGTCTTGGTTTCGTGGCAGCGATATTTTCGACGTGCTCAACAAATTCTATTACGACAAGGAGAAGAGCCGCTTCCGTATCTTGAAAATCAAGCTGATGCCGGAGGCATGATGAAGCGCAGCATACTCAATTAGGTAAAAACAAGAAGCCCGGACTGTCCGGGCTTCTTGTTTTTGGAATGACCGTTCCTTCTTTTTTTGATGCTTCAGCCTGTTTTTATTTGGAGTTTCAGAAAGGGCAAAAAGTGAAGATGTGTTTTTATTGCTTTTGGATTTTCTTTTCAGCAGCATTCAGGCGGTGAATGAGTGGATCGGTGGTGGGGTCGGGCGGGAGTGTCAGCAGTTCGGGGGCACGCCATAGGCTGTCGGCAAGTTGTATGTAAAGCGTATCGTGATGCACCCAGCGAATCCATCCTTCCTTCGGAGCATCGCCTACGCGTAACCATTGCTTATATACTTCCTTCACACCAAAGGTGCTTTGGCGGGGGGTGTCCCACGCTACCGGCAGCGCGCTGTTTTTAGGAGATACACGCACCGGATTTTTTTCGAAAGAAAGCCGCTCTACTTCACCGGCAACGTTCAGCAAGTCTTTCCATGGAACGAAGCGAAAGCGGGCAGTGTCTAAAGCGATATAAGCTTTTTTCTGCCATTCGTCGTCATTCAGGGCTACCACATAATGATGGCGGTTCCAGCCCAGACATTTCCAATATACCGTTTTTTCCTGCGGCCGGTTGATATAGGGTGAAGCCTGTGACAAAGAGTTGAGGTCACACACAAGCAGTGTGTCTTGCAGGTTTTTGTCTTTGAAAAAAACAAAAGTGGCGGAGTCGGAAAATGCTTCATGTCGTAAAGCAAGTACACCAACGCCGGCGCGTTGGGCATGAGTGCTGCTGCTATGCTCTTGCGTGGTTGAGTGGCAGGCAAACAAGCACATGCTCAAGAGTAGAAAAAAACATTGTACGCTTCTTTTATTCATGTTTTCCATTCTTTTTTGGATGTGCTGCGAAGGTACATAGACACTTGTTTTGCCGGGTTAAGTAAGTGTTAAGGAATTGTTGAAATCTTTTGATGATTTCGTGTATTTCCGGCCGGTGCGTAACCTTTTTTTAATACACTTTTAATAATGCCTTGCCCGATAAAGCCCGGCTTGCTGCTACCTTTGCATCAGTCAAAAAAACAAACATTAGCCATGAAGAAATTTTTAATGCTTTCGGCCGTATTGGCATTCGCACTTTCGGCTTGCAAGAAAGACGACAAAAACGAACCGGTACCGGTTGATCCCACAGCTACTACCTTTGAAGTAACGACTGACCCCGTAGGTAATGTAGCTGTGAAAATTACTGACAACGGGAAAGGCATCGGTACCCGCACTCTGTACAAAGACACTGTGTACATTTTGGACAACAAAGTGTTTGTAAACGAAGGGCAAACCTTGACTATCCAGCCGGGCACGGTGATTAAAGGAGAGCCGGGCACCGGAGAAGCAGCTTCGGCTTTGATTGTAGCCCGTGGAGGGAAAATTATAGCCAAAGGCACTGCCAACGAGCCCATTATCTTCACAACCCTTTCGGATGATGTAAATGATCCCGATGATTTGCAGACAGACGTTCGTGGATTGTGGGGGGGCTTGATTATTTTGGGCAAAGCCCGCATCAATGACCCCACCGGTGAAAGTGCCATTGAAGGGATTCCTACCAGTGAGGTTCGCGGTCTTTACGGTGGCAACGATGATAACGACGACTCGGGAGAATTAAGCTACATATCTGTGCGCCATGGTGGAGCAGAGATTGGTGCCGGTAACGAAATTAACGGTATCACCTTCGGGGCAGTAGGCTCGGGCACTAAAGTGGACCACCTGGAAGTATTTGCCAACTTTGATGATGGTTATGAGTTCTTTGGCGGAACGGTAAGTGCCAAGTATCTGATTTCGGCTTATTGCAACGATGATGCCTATGACTGGGACCAAGGTTTCCGTGGTAAGTTGCAATATATCGTAACCATTCAGAAGCCCGAAGAAGGTGGGCGTGGTTTTGAGTCAAACGGTGTAGTCAACGACGCTTCTTATAGCTACAACCAAGAGCCGCTTTCCATTCCTGTCATTTCCAACGGTACTTTCATTGGACATGGTCGTAATAGTGGTGACAAGCAGGGGGTTGAGCTGCGTCAGAACTCGGGAGGCAAGTTCTATAACTCTATCTTCTACAACTTCGCTTCGGGTATCCGCATCGACGACGTGTCGGCTGACGAGCCCATCGAGAGCGAAGCACGCCTGGATGCCGGTGATATTGTGTTTGCCAACAACTTGTTCTCAAAAATTGGCAGCGCTACGGACCTGAGCGGCGTAGGTGCCGACAGCCCCGGCAACACGGCTGCCAAAATCACCACCCACTTGCAAAACAACAACAATGCTTACAACAATACGCCCGGCTTGAATGGCCTGAACGTTGCAGCCGGTAGCCAAGGCTTGGATTTAAGCTTGACTTCGGGCGGCGCTGCTGACAATGTGTCTGCTTTCGACGTGAGCACCGTGGATAGCTTCTTCGATGCCGTGAACAAGATAGGTGCTTTTGTGAGTGGCACCAACTGGATGAAAGGCTGGACAGCGCTCGATGAATACGGATTCTTGAAATAAAATACACTATCAAATTAATAACACAAGCGGGGGCAAGCCCCCGCTTTCATACAAAGCAAAAGTAACAAGAAGTAGTTTTTAAAAACTAACAACTAAAAAAATGAAACGATTATTTCTTTTGACTCTGACCTTCTGTTTGTCCACCCTGATGGTGTGGGCGCAGCAGACCGGCACCTTGCGTGGTAAAGTGTATGATGCCGAGTCAGGTGAAACACTCATTGGGGCAACCGTATTTGAACCTACCACTTCCATAGGCACGGCCACCGACCTGGACGGTAACTTTGAACTTACCTTACCTGCCGGCGTCTATACCATTGAAATCTCTTATGTGTCTTATCAAACCAAAAAAATTGAAGGAGTAGAAATCAAAGCCGGCGGAGTGGTTACACTCAATGTGCCCATGGCGGCTGAGGTAACCTCTTTGCAGGAGGTTGTTGTCACTGCCAAAATGGAACAAAACAACGAATCGGCTATTTTGCTTCAGCAGAAAAACGCATCGATTGTATTGGATGGTGTTTCTGCCGAAACTTTTGCCAAAACCGGCGACCGTGATGCCGGGGCTGCCTTGCGCCGTATTACAGGTGTATCGGTAGAGGGGGGACGCTATGTGTATGTGCGTGGATTGGGCGACCGCTACTCTAAAGCCACTTTGAACAGTGCAGAAATTCCCAGCTTGGACCCCAGCCGCAATGCCGTGCAGTTCGATATGTTCCCCAGTAACTTGTTGGATAACCTTGTGGTTTACAAAACCTTTTCTGCCGACCTGCCCGGTGATTTTTCCGGTGGTTTGGTGAATGTGAAAACCAAAGAATTCCCCGAATACTTCACACTGCGTGTGAGCTCTTCCTACGGATACAATACGCAGGCTACTTTTAATCAAAACTTTTTAACCTACCAAGGTGGAAAAACCGACTGGCTGGCTTTTGATGACGGCACCCGTGCCATACCCGCGCCGGCTGCCGGCGATATTCCCAGCGTTGCTTTTGCCAACAATGCCCAAGTGCGTGAGCAGCTGACTACCATCTCACGCAGCTTCAATAAAAACATGGCGCCCATTACACAAGCCCCCTTCTTGAACCAGCGCCACAGCTTCTCTTTGGGCAACCAAACCGACCTGAAAGGGCGTCCTTTGGGATACATCATCGGCTTGAGCTATCAAACAGACAATACCTACTATGAAAATGCACAAATGGGGCGCTACTCTTTTTCCGGTGGCGCACTGCGTGAGTTGCTTTATGCCGACAACCTGCGTTATGGTGAGCAAAATGTGCTCTGGGGCGCTTTGGCCAACTTGTCATACAAAATGAGCGACAACCATAAGTTGAGCCTGAACCTGATGCGTAATCAAAGCGGTACCAAGTCGGCTACTTACTTTGCCGGCCGTAACCCGCAAAACTTCGATGAGTCGGTGGTATTTGAGTCCCGTGTGTTGAACTACATGCAACGCTCGCTTACCAACGCACAATTGAAAGGCGAACACTACCTGCCCGCTTTGGCAAAAGCCCGCATCGAATGGCACACTGCCTACACCTTGAGCAACCAGGAGCAACCCGATTTGCGCATGTTTGCCAATGACTATACCGAAAATAATGGTGTGCGCGAATACTCTATTTCGCCCTCTGTTTATGCCCAGCCCACCCGCTTTTATCGTGATTTGAACGAGACAAACATCGATAATAAACTGAATGTGAGCATTCCTTATAAGGCTTGGGGCAACGAATCCAAATTAAAGGTAGGGGTTTCGGCTTTGATGAAAGACCGCTCTTTCCGCGAACGCCGCCTGACTTATCGCATTCAGAATATATCAGACTTCAAGGGCGACATAGACATTTTCCTTGCCGATGAAAACTTGGGCATCATTGAAGAAGGCAACGGCTATACCATCAAGACGGTCATTCAAGACGACAGCGAGAAACGCAACCAGTACGATGCCCAACAACAAGTATGGGCTGCCTATGTGATGACAGACCTTCAGCTGAGCCCCAAATGGAAAATCAATGCCGGTTTGCGTATCGAAAAAACCTATATGACTTTGGAGAGCTTGGACCCCTCAAAGGGCAAAGCCGAGCTGGACAACCTGGACCCCTTGCCGGCAGTCAATGTGATTTACAGCTTACGCGACAACATGAATTTGCGTGCAAGCTATAGCCGTACCTTGGCACGCCCCACTTTCCGTGAGTTGGCTCCCTTTGCTTCTTTCGACTTCATCGGGGACTTTGTCTTGACCGGTAACCCCAATTTGCGCCGCACCTTGATTGATAACTTCGACTTGCGTTGGGAGATGTTCCCGCGTGCCGGCGAGCTGATTTCGGTAAGTGCTTTCTATAAGCAATTCGACGGAGCCATTGAGCGCGCTTTGGTGCCGCAGGCTCAAAACACCGAGTTCACCTTCCGCAATGTGGACAATGCCTTCCTTGTTGGCACAGAGCTTGAAATACGCAAAGCCCTTGACTTTATTTCACCCGCTTTGCGCCACTTCCAAGCGGCGGTCAATGCCAGCTATATTTACTCGCAGGTGGATATCCCCGAACAAGAATATGCTTTGATTAAAGCAGTGGACCCTTCGCAGCCTTCTACGCGCCCGTTCTTTGCGCAGTCGCCTTATTTGGTCAATGCTATATTGAACTACAACAATGAAGACAAAGGCTTCGATGCCAGTGCCAGCCTAAATGTGTTCGGACCCCGTTTGATGGTGGTAAGTGCAGGGGCTACCCCCAATGTTTACGAGCAGCCTCGTCCGGTATTGAACATTACCTTGCGCCAGCGTTTGGGTGCCAACAAGCAGTGGGCTGTTACTGCCCGCGGCAGCAACCTGCTGAATCCCGAATACCGCATGGTCAATACCTATAATGGCAGAGAATACCCCTACCAGTCATATCGTGTAGGGCAGACCTTCACTTTGGGTGTAAGCTACACCATAGAATAAATCAAAACTACTTTTGCCAAAAAACCTGCTGCATATTGTGGCAGGTTTTTTATTTTTGCGCGCTTGGGTAAAACCGGAAACAAAGTTTTGTATGAGAGGATTTTACACTATATGCCTGTTGGTGCTTTCCAACGTATTTATGACCTTGGCTTGGTATGGGCATTTGAAGTTTAAAGATGTGGCCTGGTTGAAAAACTTGCCTTTGTGGGGCGTGATTCTTCTCAGCTGGGGTATAGCTTTGTTTGAATACATGCTTCAGGTGCCTGCCAACCGTTTGGGGCATATCGAACACGGCGGTCCTTTCAATCTATGGCAATTGAAGGTCCTTCAGGAAGTGATTACGCTCTCTGTCTTCACCGTTTTTATGCTTGTCTTTTTCAAACAAGAGCCCTTGCGATGGAACCATATTGCCGGTTTTGTCTGCCTGATATTGGCAGTTTATTTTATCTTTAAAAAGTAACTTCATTGCCACGCCTATGCTTGCAACACCTTACTATGCCGTTATTTTTACTTCCCTGTTAAAAGACGGGGGGCATGCCGAATATGAAGCGGTGGCGCAACGCATGGTGGAGCTGGCTGCCTTGCAGGAAGGGTTTTTAGGAGTAGAAAGTGCACGCACTTCTGCCGGTTTGGGCATTACCGTTTCTTACTGGCAAGACAAAGAGAGTATTCGGCGGTGGCGTGAGCATGCGTTACACCAAATAGCCATAGAACGTGGACAGAAAGAGTGGTACCGGCACTATTGCCTGCGGATATGCAAAGTGGAGTACCAGCGTTGTTTTTGAGGCTATGCCTTGTTTTTTAAGAGTGTAACTTAAAAATAAATGTATTCATCTTTTTTAGTTTTTTTTCTTTGTCATTTCGAGCGTAAGCGAGAAATCTCTTTCACTTCTTGCCGTGTGGTGAGATTGAGAATTCTCACTACGCTTCGCTCCGTTCGAAATGACATGCTACGCTTTGCTGCGCGAGAAATGAACCAAGGTAATTGATATAATTTGGACAAGAAACCTATCCCCGGTAACGCTCCCGTCTTTTAGCTTACCATTTTACGTACGCGCTTCGAAGAAACCATCCACAGCAATAAACCGCTACACACGGTTATTAAGCCGGCGACAGAAAAAATACGCAGCAGCCAGTTATTGATATCGTCGCGGCTGCGGTAGTCCATGGTATGGGTCATCCATAGAAAATCGAACCAACGCCATGCGCGGTGCCGTATGGTTTGGAATTTCCCGTCTTTGGCAGAAACATAGGCTATGGGGGCGCCGGCGCCCCCATAGTGAATGGCATAAGCAGGCAAAGGGCGTTCGCGGTACTCATGATGGCTGCCTGCTTGGGTAAGGTACTCTACTTGCTTTACTTTTAAATCTGAACTTACATGTTCGCCGGCAAGCTGAATGGCTTCTTGTGGGGTGAGTGTGTCTTTGGGAGTGCCGTTTTTGGCATGATAAAGCCGCTGATTGTTAATAAAATAATAAGGTTGCCCATTGATGACTCTGAAACTTACCTCACGTACCGGCATTACGATTTGAGTGGGCGACAAAAGAGAATCAAAAGCAGGAGGCTCGTAGCTTGTTTTAAGGTGCTCGCCATGAATATGGTCTATGTCTGACCAGCTGAAGTACAGGCCGCTGACAGTCCAAAGTAAGAACTGAATGCCGGTAGCCAAGCCTAAATAGCGATGCCAGCGGCGTATGTGTCTTGTTTGTTTGCCTTGAAATAGCTTTTTCATTGGGTAAAAAATGAGTACGTTTTTTTATTCTGCGGCAAGGCAAATATAGGCAATCGCAGGCAATGAGTATGAATTTTCAAAAAAATTATAAATTTTATCAAAAATCACTTGCGTACTTTTTTGTTAATTATTAATATTGCACTGTTGGTTGAATGATAACATCACGGCATGGAGTCGAAGTCCTATTCAAAAAGAAGTATACCACCCAAGGAAAGGGAAGAGTGGAAAAAAATGATAACCGGTGAAATAGAGCACCACTACAGGAACTTCGTATTGAAATTGGTGCTGACGCAGTTGCGCCGCGAACTGGCGTTCGGTACGGTTACCATGCCGGAAGCCATAGACAGGCTTTATCAGTTATGTGAAAAATATTCATTGGCAGTGCAAGCAGATTGTAAAGAAATATTCAAATCCTGGTAGTTGAATGGAAGGAAAATTATACGATATTACAGATACGATTGATTTGATTGAACAGGGGCGCTTGCTGGTCATTGCCGGGGACGACAGCCTGTTGCAGCGTCTTCCCAAAGGAAACTGGATTGGTGGCAGCAACCCCTATCTTTTGGATGTTGACGGTGGCAAACACAGCCGGGATTTGTTGTATGTGAAGGACTTTACCGGCTTGGCCGAAGCCTACCGTTTTGAAACCTACGATGCACAAACCATAGAACAAGTGGCCACCGATGCCTATGATAACGGACTTATACTGTTGGTCCTGCCTTTCTTCACCGACGTGCACTTTCAGTTTGCCCTCAAGGCACCGTCTTTGCCCAACCAATACATCAACCCACTGATGGGGTGGGTGGCAGGTGTTGATTTCGACAAGGTAGGACAGCAGGCGCCGGCAGTCTATGTGCAAGGGCAGCGTTATGAAGACAAAGGCGTGGCTTTACACATACAGTTGCCGGCTCATAAAGTGGGGCGGGTGGAAATCATCAATGTGTATGAGCAGGGCGAGGGCGATATCATCACCTTTGAGGAGGATGGCTTTTTTCATACGCACTGCCTGGTCAATGGCGAGCGCCGCGATTTATACGAATATATGCTTACTCAAAACAGTTTTTTACCCTTGGTAGCCGATTATACAGGCGCCAAAATCAATGTAGGTATGATAAAAGACGATCTCAATCGCCGGATGATTTTTGCGGCGCCTACGTTTCGCGGGGTGGAATATCGCTTGGCAAAGCCCGTAGAGGGCGACTATGCGAGTCGTTTTTTTGAAGAACTGCGTAAAGAAAACGGCAAGCCGATAGAATATTCTTACAGCTGTCTTTACAATTACTTCAACTTTCAGCTGGAAGGCAAAGCACTGCCCGGCTTCACCGGTGTGTTTACCTATGGCGAAATAGGGTATCATCTGTTGAATGTGACCTTTGTTTATTTAGTCATAGAAGATATGGTGTAAGAGCGTTTTGCTGATGTGTTAAGCCTAAAAATGAGCAAAATCGATAAGAGGCATTCCCTTTGGGTTTGCCCCTTATTTTTTTATTTTTGCTTTGTTGAAAAGCAAGTTGTAAAAATATTTTCCAAAAAAAGCGGTTTTCTTCCTTGTTTGAGTAAGCGTTTTACGCTGAATTTTGCAATTTTGTAAAACATTTTGCTTTCCTTAAAACCAAATGCAATGGGATATTTAGATTATGCCGTATATGTAGATGAAGCTTTTCGTATTTTGGGTATAGACCCCGAGGATGCTCGTGCCGCTTATCCCGGTTGCTGGAGCTTTGAGCGGGGCAGCATCAAGATGGTGATTATGCTCAACACAACACCTACTGCCGATGAAGATAATGAAAACGGCGACACCATTTCTTTCACTTGTAAAATCATGGATATTCCGCGTCGCCGCAAGCGTCAATTCTTTCAGCGTCTTTTGGAGCTCAATCATTCTTTTGTCAATGAGCGCTTTGAATTATTTGCCGGGGAGGTCTATTTGGCAGCTTGCCGCTTTTTGAAAGGGCTGGACCCCGTAGAAGTGGCTTCCATTATGGATGATATGAGCGCCACCGCCGATCAGGTAAAAGAGATGCTGCTGAAAGAGTTTGAAGATGCCATGGGCAAACGCACTACTCGTAGTTCGTAAATCATGCCCCGGACACACCGTTTATGGAGCGCTGCTTTTCAAATGCGGGTTGGCATTGGGAAAGCAGCGCCATTTTTTCCAGTCATAATATTCCAAAGCCGTAAACTGCTTTTTGTAGTCGTAGTGTGAGGGCACCGGATAGGTATATCCCAGATAATGATACGCCTTTCCTTGTTGGCGGGCATAGTGAGCTTCGGCCAGCAGCGTGTAAATGCCCGGACTGTAGGTGGCATAATCCGGGTCAAACATGGCATAAATGGCGGAAGTCGCCGTCCGGCCTACATCAATAAAGCTGGCAGCGATAAGGTGTTCCCGGTCATACACACAGAACTCAAAGACACGGGTAGGACGTTCGGGGTGTTCCGAAAGAAAATCGAACAGATGTGAGGGTACGTGTTCATGGAACCGCTGCTTGTGCTTTTCAAAGAGCAACTGCTTCTGTATGCTGAAACGGAACGGACGCATAACGCTCACAAAGCGTTGATTCCGGCGCCATATTTTTCGTTGTCGTTTTTTCATGACAAAATCCTTGAGCCGGATGCGCAATGGCATGACCGGCACGTGCATGCCCCGGTAGGCCTCCGTAGTATGACGGAAAAAATAGCAACCGAAGTGGCGCCAGCCGTCTGCCAGCAGCCGGTCGAGCATATCGTCTGAAACATAGTCTGTAAAGAAATATTGTTGACTCATGGTGTTTGCGTTGATGGCACAAATGCGGGGATAGCCCGGCCGTGTGTCTTACGGATAAGAGCAGGCAATAGGCGGCTTTTTCCGATGCTGCGTATCGCTATTTCCGTCAATGCAGGTAAGCTTAGCAAAGGTTGAAGCAGACTGCCTGCCCGCATGCGCAAAGCAAATAGCTTTTGCCACTCCTTTTCATAATATAGCCCTGCTTCTGCCAACGAGTACTCGCCACGGAAAAAGCTGTTGAGGGCTTGTGCCAGCAGCAGGGAGGCATGCAATGCCATGCTCATGCCGTTTCCACAAAGCGGGGCAATAACGCCGGCACTGTCGCCAACAGCAAAAAGTCTGTTTTGCCATAGTGTTCTACGCCCCAAGGTTATTTGCGAAATAGTGGTGGCTTTTCCCGGTCCTTTGGCACTCAACAGTTTTTCAATTTGGGGATTTTCTTTCATGATAGCACTTTCCAAAGCCGCCAAAGAGTTGCTTTTCAATCGTCGTTGTGTTACAAGATAGCAAAGACATGCTTTGCCGTCTTCGACGTGTGAACTGCCCAGGTAACCGCCCTTGAAAGTGTGCAATTCAATAGTATGAGGCAGGACCGCCCCGGCCGGAACATGATACTTTATGCCCACATACTGCGCTTTTCCTTCAGACCGCTTGCGCTCTGCACCGGCCGGTGGGTATTTGCCATGTGCCAAAACGGCTACTGTTGACTGCCAGTGCCCGCAAGCCGTATGTACAACCACCTTTTGCGCTTGCTGCTCTATTTGCAACACCCGTTTGCCTTCCATGAGGTGCACACCTGCACGCCGGGCAATTTGTGCCAGCTCTGCATCCAGGTAGTAACGGCTGACACCTATGGCACCCAAAGGAAGGGGGCTTTCTATGGCAAAGCCGGAAGGCGCCGTCAGGCGAAGCCGGTGAATGCGTGGAAACCGCCCGGCGGAAAGGGTAACGCCTAAAGAGCATAAAAAATCGTAGGCTTCCAGCGAGAGATATTCGCCGCATACCTTGTGAAAAGGATATTTTTTCTTTTCAAAAACAGCCACCTGTAAGCCGTTCATGGCCAGCTGTATGCCTGTGGCCAAGCCCCCCAAGCCACCCCCCACAATGATGACATCGAAAAAAGTATTCATAAAAACGGCGTGCCTTTGATTGAATATTTTAAATTTAAGAAAAAAGACTTTTAAATCGGTTTTTATGGATGTAAACATTAAATTTTTGGGTGGGGCACGCAGCGTAACAGGTTCCAAATACCTTTTGGATATTGGCGACTTCCGTTTATTGGTGGACTGCGGGCTCTTTCAGGGCTTAAAGGAGCTGCGCCGGCGCAACTGGCAAGACATAGGGGTAGAGGTCAATACCATCGATGCCGTAATACTGACACATGCGCACATAGACCACTCGGGCTACTTGCCCCGGCTCTGCAAGCAGGGCTATCAAAACCCGGTTTATTGTACCGAACCCACAGCCGCCCTGTTGGAGTTGCTGCTGCCCGATGCCGCCCAGCTGCAAGAAGAAGAAGCACGCTATGCCGCCAAAAAAGGCTATTCCAAGCACAATCCGCCCTTGCCCCTCTATACCACAGAAGATGCACAGGCTGTTTTCCCTTTGATTCAGTCACAGCCTTTCGATGAATGGATAAGCATCCATGAGCGCGTAAAAATACGCTATCGTTATGCCGGCCACATATTGGGCGCTGCTATAGTGGAAATGCTCATACAAGGCGACCACCAGCAAAAGAAATTGGTTTTTTCAGGCGACTTGGGGCGTTATCATGACCCCGTGATGTATCCGCCCGTGCATATCGAACACGCCGACGTTTTGTTGGTGGAATCTACTTATGGCAACCGCCAGGTGGAAAAAGAAGAGGTAACGGAGCGGCTGGCTGCTTTGGTAAACAGAGTGGTGCGTCGTGAAGGCGTGGTACTTATTCCGGCTTTTAGCGTAGGACGCACCCAAACACTGCTTTTTTTACTCACCCGCTTGATGGATGAAGGAAAAATCCCTCGCTTGTTTATTTATGTGGACAGCCCCATGGCCATCAGTGCCACTTACCTTTACAAGAAATATCAAGACTACCACAAGCTGAAAGATGAGGACCTGAACGACGGGCATGACGTCTTCAATCATCCGCAAATTCGCTACTATCGTACACAGCAGGCTTCCATGAGCCTGAATGAATTGCGCCACCCGGCCATTATTATTTCGGCAAGTGGCATGTGTACCGGGGGGCGTATCCTGCACCATCTTTATCATCGCTTGCCCCGCTATGAAGACATGGTTTTGTTGGTGGGCTATCAGGCAGAAGGTACACGCGGGCGCGATTTATTGGAGGGGAAAGAAATGATAAAAATATTTGGCGAGCATGTGCCGGTGCATGCCGAAGTGGCTATGTTGGCCGGCTTGTCGGCACATGCCGACCGTGAGGAGCTGCTGCAGTGGTTGAGTGGTTTTAAAGCTGTACCCAAATATACTTTTATCATACATGGAGAGACACCGGCTGCCACAGCCATGAAAGAGCAAATAGAAAACCGCTTTGAATGGCGGCATGTGTTTGTTCCGAATTTTATGGAATCGTTCCGCCTGTTTGATGGAATATGATTTTTTGAGTGAAATATTTCACCAATCCAATAACTTGATGCTCGCCTTTTGTTTTTTTAAAAAAATAATTATATTACTACATGCATACTTTTACCTAATTCCTGCAAACATAAAAACAACAGAAAATTATGAACCTTATACCAAGCATTCTGCTGAAGCAGCTTTACACCCACGGAAGCCTCAAAAATGTAGCCGGAGGCGTGTCTTTGCGCATCAAGAACCGCTTGAAAGATGCCGATTTGGTGGCTATCAAGCGGGTGAAAATCGATGACAAAGTTTTCGATGCCGACCAAATCACAGTGGACCTGCTGGATGGCAGTCCGCTATTTAAGGCATCGCAGATGAAAGACAAAATTCATTTTCCTTTGCGCAAACAAATAGAACTTACAGTGCCTTGTGAGCCGCTGCCCGAAGGCATGCACCACATTGTAGTGGAATTCAAGGCTTCGCCCTTCGGTAACTTGACCATCAAGACCGACGATGCCATTAAAAAGGAACCTCAAGACCTGAAAAAGATACCCCGCGACCCCAACGATGATTACAGCGAAAGCGCCATCAAAGCCCGGCAGAAATTTGTGGAGGAGTTTACCGGCAAAAAGCTGGAGCACATTCCTCACTACTCTTTCGATCCACATATTACACAAGGCAACTGCGAGCATTTTATAGGTGTGGCACAGGTACCCATGGGCATTGCCGGTCCGCTGAAAGTAAACGGCGAGCACGCACAAGGCGAGTTCCTCATTCCGCTGGCTACTGCCGAAGGCACCCTCGTGGCTTCTTACAACCGCGGCATGAAGGTGCTGAACCTGAGTGGAGGGGTTACCTGCACCGTTATTGGCGATGCCATGCAGCGTGCACCGGTATTTATTTTCGAGAATGCCCGCGAAGCCCGCGACTTCGCCAAATGGGTACAAGACAACTTCGACAACATAGCCCGTGAAGCAGAAGCAACCTCCAGCGTTGCCAAGTTGAAGGAAATAGACACCTACCTTTCAAATAAGTTTGCTTTCATGCGTTTTAACTACTATACCGGCGATGCCGCAGGGCAAAACATGGTGGGGCGCGCTACTTTTGCTGCCTGTGGTTGGATACTGGACAACTATACACCCGGCAAAATCAAGCAGTTCTATCTTGAATCGAACTTTGCCACCGACAAAAAAGCATCACAGGTGAACGTGATGAGAACAAGAGGGAAACGTGTGGTTGCCGAGTGTACCGTAAAGCGGGAGGTTTTACAGCAAATCATGCGTGTTGATACCGAAAAACTCTTCTATCATTACAACGTGGCCAATGTGGGGTCTATCCTCTCGGGCGCCAACAACAACGGCTTGCACTCTGCCAATGCCATCACGGCCATGTTTATTGCCACCGGTCAAGATGTCGCCAATGTGTCGGAGTCCTCGGCGGGGGTGCTTTACTGCGAGCTTACGCCGGAAAAAGATTTGTATATGAGCATTACCATCCCTTCTTTGATAGTGGCTACTTATGGCGGGGGCACCGGCCTGGCTACCCAACGTGAATGCCTTGAGCTCTTGGGCTGCTATGGCAAAGGCAAAGTGAATAAATTTGCCGAAATTGTAGCCGGAGTGGTGCTTGCCGGCGAAATATCGCTGGCTTCTGCCATCTCCACTTTCGACTGGATCTCGAGTCACGAGGAATACGGGCGCAACCGTTAAGTTGCCAAAAACACTGTTTTATTGAAAAAGTCGCCTTTATGGCGGCTTTTTTTTATGGCAATACAAGCTCCAAAGCTGAATTTTTAGTTAATTTTGTATAAAAAATAGGACAAAATTATGACGACATCCACCTCCGCATTGACTGATTTCCAAAAAGCTATTTTGCAAGGCATTCCCGAAGAGTTGCCGCCGCCTAAGCCTTATGACCCCAATGTAAACCATGCGCCCAAACGTAAGGATATACTCACCAAAGAAGAAAAGAAACTGGCAGTGCGCAATGCCTTGCGTTACTTCCCCAAAAAGTGGCACGAAGTGCTGGCAAAAGAGTTTGCCGAAGAGCTGGAACGCTACGGACGTATTTATATGTACCGTTTCCGCCCGGATTATCCTATGTATGCGCGCCCGATTCATGAGTATCCGCACCGCTCCAAGCAGGCGGCAGCCATTATGCTCATGATTCAAAACAACTTGGACCCCGAAGTGGCGCAGCATCCGCACGAGCTCATTACCTATGGCGGTAATGGTGCTGTATTCCAAAACTGGGCGCAATACCTGCTCACCATGCAGTATTTAGCCACCATGACCGACGAGCAAACCCTCGTTATGTATTCGGGGCATCCGCTGGGACTTTTCCCTTCGCACCCCGATGCACCGCGTGTGGTGGTTACCAACGGCCTCATGATTCCGAACTATTCCAAGCCTGACGATTGGGAGCGATTCAATGCCTTGGGGGTGACTCAATACGGGCAAATGACTGCCGGCTCTTATATGTACATTGGCCCGCAAGGTATTGTGCATGGCACCACCATCACTGTATTGAATGCCGCCCGCATGGTAAAGCCGGATGGCGACTTTGGCGGTATGTTGTTCGTAAGTGCCGGCTTGGGAGGAATGAGTGGGGCGCAGCCCAAAGCCGCAAAAATTGCCGGTCTTGTGTCGGTAGTTGCCGAGGTGAACCCCAAACCCCTGCATACGCGCCATAAGCAGGGCTGGGTCGATGAAGTCATCGACGACATGGAGACGCTCATTCGCCGGGTGCGCGAAGCCAAAGCAAACAAAGAGGCTGTTTCCATTGCTTATTTGGGCAATGTGGTGGATGTGTGGGAGCAGTTTGCCGAAGCAGGCATACGCATAGAGTTAGGCTCCGACCAAACTTCTTTACACAACCCCTATGCCGGCGGATATTACCCCGTGGGCATCTCTTATGAAGAAGCCAACCGCATGATGGCCGAAGAGCCGGAGCGTTTCAAAGAGCTGGTGCATGCTTCGTTGCGTCGTCATATAGCTGCTGTCAACCGTCATGCAGCCAACGGCATGTATTTCTTCGATTATGGCAATGCTTTCTTGTTGCAGGCATCGCGCGCCGGTGCCGACGTGCTGAACCCCGACGGCACCTTCCGCTATCCTTCTTATGTGCAAGACATCATGGGACCGCTTTGCTTCGATTATGGCTTTGGTCCCTTCCGTTGGGTCTGCACCAGCGGCGACCCGCAAGACCTTGCCACTACCGATGCCATCGCTTTGGAGGTGATGCGCGCCATGTATGAACAAGCGCCCGGCGAGATTAAGCCTCAGCTCAAAGACAATATTTTGTGGATAGAGCATGCACAAGAAAATCAACTGGTAGTGGGTTCACAAGCCCGCATTTTGTATGCCGATGCCGAAGGGCGTATGCGTATTGCCGCTGCATTCAACCGTGCCATCCGTGAGGGACGCATCAAAGCCCCCATCGTGCTGGGACGTGACCACCACGATGTGTCGGGCACAGATTCGCCCTTCCGTGAAACTTCCAATATCTACGATGGTTCGCAGTTCACTGCCGACATGGCAGTGCACAATTTCGTAGGCGATGCTTTTCGTGGTGCCACCTGGGTAAGTCTGCACAACGGAGGCGGCGTAGGCTGGGGCGAAGTTATCAATGGCGGCTTCGGTTTGGTCATCGATGGCTCGGATGATGCCGACCGTCGCCTGCATCAAATGCTCTTCTGGGATGTGAATAACGGCATTGCCCGCCGCAGCTGGGCGCGCAATCCGCATGCCATGAGCACCATACGCCGCGCCATGCAGCAAGAGCCCAAAATGAAGGTGACCATGCCCAACCTGGTGGATGATGAGCTGCTGGAGGGCTTGTTTTAGGGGCGAAGGGTGCCTTCACCATGTATGAAAACCGGCAGCTGCCCTTAAAGGGCAGCTGTAATTTTTTGACATGATTTTTACAAAAGATATTTCGTTGTAACCATCAAAACATAAAGTAAAAATGAAAAAAGTATTATCAATTCTGCTTCTTTTAACCTTTCTCACTTTTTGGAGTCATGCCCAAACCCTTGTGCCTTACAACTGTGGCGACAAGTGGGGCTATGCCGATGAAACAGGCAAGCTGGTGCTGCCCTGCCGTTACCTTGAAGCAGGAGAGTTTGTAAACGGAAAGGCAGTGGTACAAACGACGGAGGGCTATTTGGTGATTGATGAAAAAGGCAAAGTAATTATAGAGAGGGGACGAGAGGAGCTCCTGCAACGTTTTTCACCCAAATATATACTTACAGTTACAGTGAACAATGAGGCATCTTTTATTGATTTAACAACCGGAAAGGAGTATCCCTTTACTGGAGACAAAAAAAATACGGAATTTGTATTCTTAGTAGAAAATGACAGGGCGTGGTTTTTAGAACGCCAAGCAGGTTTTCTTTATCTCTCTGTTTGGGATATCATAAGCCGGGAGTGGATAATAAGACACGCTCAAGTAGTTTATAATACATTCTTCATTATTGACGAGAGAGAAGAAAAGTTTGTCACGCATCTGAGAAGACAAGGATGGGTCCTTTTGAAGAAGGATGGCAAGATGGGGCTTTGGAGCATAAAAGAAGGTGAATTGGTGCCTTTTAATTACGAAAAAATATCTGTTGACCCCTTTGAAGACGATAAATTCCCTACGCAGTTTTTAAAGGTGTATAATCAAGGGAAGATGGGGATTTGGTCCATTCCGTTGAAAAAAGAAATAACCCCTTGTGTATATGTCCCTTCTCTAAGGCCTCTTTATTCATCTCTTTCAAATAAGCTATTTGCTTTGCAGAGGAAGGAGCCCTCAGGAGCTACCAAGATAAGGGTCGCCTACATTGACATAGGCTCTCCCAATGAAATACATGTAGGAAATGCCGAATTCGACGACTTGGTAGATAAGTTTGACCTTGAAGCACTTACCTACTTAAAGAGCCCGGTTAATAACGGTCTATTGGCTGTGAAAGTAGCTGATAAGGTAGGGTGTATTAACCTTAAGGGCGATTGGGTAGTGCCACCTAACTACGATGAAGTGATTACTGCCCGTTGGGATTATCGCGGTCCTCTTTTAGTTCCGGTAAGGAAAGGTAAAAAATGGGGGGCTTATAGTGCATGGCAAAAAAAAGAAGTATTACCTGCAGAATATGATATGGTAGGACCGCCTTGCAATGGTTATTTGACTGCTCGTGATTTTTATGTTGACCCAAAGGCTTGGAAGCGTTTCGATATATGGAAGCATAAAAAGTGGGGAGGAAATATCCTATTTGATAGCCTTGGAAAGGAGCTTTATCGCGCTCCGGAGTCTATTTTGATAATGCCCTTTTCCGATAGCTTGCTTCTATGGACTTATAAAATGCCTAAAACGGGGATGAAAAGGGATGAATATCTCTCATGGTATTTTATGAATTGGCACACAAATGAAAAGAAACCTTCTCCTTCTTTCTTTGTGTATAGTAACTTCCCGTTAAACGACCTCACCAATACACCTTTTTGTGATGCAATTTCAAAACAATACGGCTTGTTTGTTTCTAAATGGTTATATGGCGAGGAGCAATATAAAGATTATGAAACTGACGGTATTAATTTTGTCAATAGGAATGGGGAATTCGCACTGCCTTGGCTCTTAGGGGCAAAAGGTATAAAGGATGTAAAAGACAATATTTTGATTACAGAACCTTCCAACTATGTGCTATCCCCCATGAAATGGACGGTAGGCTATATTGTAGACTTAAGTCTCAAAAAGGTGCTTTACTCGGTAGATAGCTCCACGGCTTACCTGCCCAATAAAATCTTATCGAATCGTTTTGTAGAGATGTCTAATACCAATAGCTATCCATCTAAAGTGAACGTATATGACCTGAAACGCCGGAAGCTCGTTTTCAAGGAAGAAGAAGCTTCGAAAATCAAACAGCTCGAAATAATAGCTGATGGTTATTTGATTACATTCCCTGAAAAAGGGGAGGGTAAGTTGTTTGGGCTTTTAGCCGATGAGCCGGCTCTGATCGGTTCAATATATAGTCGGGACGATTTTAAACTATTTTATAAACCTGTAAAAAATCTTCTGCACGACGGAATACCTGTTTTGTTGTATCTAAGAAAAAAAGCTTTCATTAATGCTAAAGGTGAGCAGCTTTTGTCATTACAGGATGACGTCAAGGAGCTTTATCGGTGGGATCCGGAAGATGTATGGGCAAGTATTGGAAAAGATACTGTGCACTGGGGTGTTTCTGAAAGAGGAATTATCATAGATCCTATCAAAAATTTAACTGTTTTTGATTATCCCTTATATGCTGATATCAATTTAAATTTTATCAAAACAAAAGGAGCCTACCACCTCATCAACACCCGCACGGGCAAGGTGGTATATTCCAGCGAATACCCCATTTACCCTACACACAACGAAAAGATATACCGCGTTACCTACAAGGATAAAGACGGCAGAAGACACGCCGGTTATATCCACCTCAACGGTACCCGCTATTGGAAAGAATAAAGACAAGGTGAACAGAAAAAAGCGGCAGGCATCATTCCGGTGCTTGCCGCTTTGCTTTTTTAGTCAATGATAGATTTTTCTAAGAAGCTGTATCAAAAATCTTTCGTTTGAACTCATACAACTCGCCCAGATAATACTTGCGCACGTCCGGGTCGTTGACCAGCTCTTCGGGCACGCCCGAGCGGAATACCTTCCCTTGTGACATGACATACGCCCGGTCGGTAATAGAAAGCGTTTCATCTACGTTATGGTCGGTGATGAGAATGCCCAAATTTTTGGCTTTCAGCTTATATACTATCTTTTGTATTTCTTCTACGGCAATGGGGTCAACTCCTGCAAAAGGTTCATCCAGCAGCAAAAACTTGGGGTTCGAAGCCAAGGCACGCGCTATCTCGGTGCGGCGGCGTTCGCCCCCGGAAAGCACCTTACCCAAACTCTTGCGCACATGCGTAAGGCTGAACTCTTCGAGCAGCTGCTCGGCACGCTCTTTCTGTTCTTTCTTGGGAATGCCCGTCATCTCGAGCACGGCCAGCAGGTTCTCTTCCACGCTCAGGTTGCGAAACACCGAAGCCTCCTGTGGCAGGTAACCGATGCCGCGCCGGGCACGGCGGTACATGGGCAGGGGGGTGATGTCTTCATCACCCAGGTAAATCTTGCCTTCATTGGGCTTAATCAGCCCTACAATCATGTAAAAAGAAGTGGTTTTGCCCGCACCGTTGGGCCCCAACAGCCCCACGATACTGCCTTGCTCGACCTCCACCGATACCTGGTTCACTACCTTGCGCTTGCCGTATTGTTTGAGTAAGTTCTCTGCACGTAAAATCATATGGAATTGTTTGGTTGCTGCCTGAAAATACAAATATACAACAAAGCCCCGGAAACGGCAGGACTTACCGGAGGCGGCGGTAAGCCACCAGGCGGTCGGGGCGCCCCGGCGCTACCCGGTAATACAAAAAGCCTTCATACACATTGCGGCTTTCCTGAAAGTTGCCTTCCCAGGGGGTGATATGGCACTGCCCGCTGCTGTCGGGGGTGGCATAGGCATAATCATAAATGCCTTGTTTGAGCAAGAGTGTAGCCGTGAGTGCCTGCCGGCTGCTGTCGTAATGCATGCGGCTCGCTTCCCGGCAGTGGCGCCCGTTGAAAGCCCCCACCACATAGACCCCTTGGGGCGGTATGCTGTCGGTCTCCAAATAAAAATGCACCTTCACGTAGTCGCTGCCCGTATGGGGATAGTCATTGTCGTAGTTTTTTATCAAAAACAGACCGTTCATGTCGTTGCGTGTGAAATAAGGCGCCGGGCGGCGGCTTTTGTCTTTTCCCAAATGCAGACGGACGAGCGAGTCGCCGCTTTCCGGGTAGAACACTTCTGCCACATGAAAACCCAGAAAACGCAGGCTGCCCGCGTCGAAGCGGCGATACTCATTGCCTCCTTCCCATGATTGTTTGCCCGTGAAATCGCGGTATTCGATGCGTTGCTGCAGCTCGTCGAAGCGCGAGGGGGTATATAAACGGCGGCTGTCTGCTTCATAGTTCTGCTGCACATACAAGCGCAACTGCTCTTGCGGATAGCTGATGCTCAGCTGTCCGGAGGTGTATTCTACCACCCAGCTTACTTGCTGATGGCTGCTCAACTCGGCAGGCAGGGCACTGCTTTGCACTTCGCCCCGCAGGCTTGCGGCGCCGGTTTCATACACCATAAAACGGCGGCTCAGCACCGGGCGCCCGTCGGGGCGGCTATATACGGTCAGCAGGTAATTGCCCGAGTGTTTTACCGGCGGCACATCGAAACGGTAGTGCACATAGGGCTGCCGGGTTTGAAATGAAAAGCTGTAGTCGGTAATGTTGAACTCGTTGTAACTGTCGAGATATTCATTTTCGGGCAGTGTCGAAGGAGTCCAGTCATGTTGGCAGTGCTGTATTTTTACATAGAAATCGCGCACGTCTTCGCCCAGGTCATCAAAGCGTAGGCGCAGGTGCTCATCGCCGCCCAAAGCAATGACCGGCGGTTCGGTGAGTAGCTCTTGTTCGCCGCGTACCGGATACAACAAGTCAGTGTATATGTCGGCATGGTAGCGGTGGTCGTCATATACGAGCGGCACTTCGTCTTTTTGTACCGGGTAGTTTACCGGCATGCAGGCGGCTGCTATCAGACTCAATGCGAGCGCGAAACCATAGGCTGTTTTTCTTTCCATGATTGTTGAAACTTTTCAAAAATATGGGCATTCAGTTGCCTGTCAACCATCACTTCCATGACTGCCATGCCCTCCCGGGAAACGAAAGCTTCCCATTGACTTTCAAAATCAGCGGTGCTGTGCACCTGAAAGCACGGAATGCCGTAGTGTGCCATCAAAGAGGCGGCCCGGCGCTGATGGGGCGTTTCGAAGAAAGCAGGTCCTTCGTCTTGCCGGCGTGGTCCATCGATTAAACGGAAAATACCGCCGCCTTGGTTGTTTATTAAAATAACTTTGAGGTTCAATGTGTGTGGCGCTTCCCAAAAAGCATTGCTGTCATAGAAGAAGGCAATGTCGCCGGTGAGCAGGAACACCGGGCGGTCATCGACACGTGCGGCGCCCAAGGCGGTGCTGGTGCAGCCGTCGATACCACTGGTGCCGCGGTTGGCGCGTACGACCACATCACGGCGACTGCGCAACATCTCTACATAACGTACGGGGCTGCTGTTGGCTACGTAGAGCAGGGCGTGGGCGGGCAGCTGCTGCAACAGTTGTTGGGTGAGCCACAACTCGTGCAGTTCATTTGTTTTTGCAGGGAATGCGTCTTGCAGAAAGGCATCGTAGGCAGTTGTCAGCTCTTCTATGCGGTTTCGGTAGTCTTTTGCTTTAGGTGAAAAGCGGCGCGCGGCTTCCCGGAAGAAAGCGGCTTCATCGCAGCGCAGAATATGGGTAAGTGCACGGAAAGGGTCTGCTACCTTGCCTGCCGGACGTATGTGCCAATGCTGCGCGGGTGGGCACGCCCGCAACAGCAGTTTGAGGGGCTTCGACAGCACACTGCCGCCCACGCTAACCAGCAAGTCGGGGGCAAGGTCTTGCGGCAGGATGTTGGGATAGGGAAGGCCCGAGTGGTAGGGGTAGTTTGCCAGACGCCCATGTACCACGGGCACATGCAGTTGGTTGCAAAACTGCTCAATGTGTTCGTAGAAAGGCATAGGGGAGTGGCTCTGCCCCGCCAAGATTAGGGGGCGGCGGGCTGCTTCCCACAGCTTCTCCAACTGTTGCCAATTGCTTTCGCTCAGTGTTTGTGTTTCGGCGGGCAGCTCTTCAATGCAGCGGGGGGCGTCGTCGAAAGTGAGAGGGGCGTGTGGGGCAGGGTAAAGAGGTTCCCGGAAAGGGCAATTGACATGCACCGGCCCGCATGGGAAACGCATGGCTTCGTTGTAGGCTTCGTTTATTGAGCGCAGCAGATGCCAGCGTGCGTCTTGGTGTTCATAAGAGACGGGCAGTTGATAGGCGGCTTTTACGTGCGGAGCAAACAATTGTCCTTGATGGATGGCTTGTCCGTCTTGTTGGTCTATCCATTCCGGCGGTCGGTCGGCAGTCAATACCAGCAGGGGCACTTCCAAGTAAAAAGCTTCTACCACTGCCGGGGCAAAATTGACGGCTGCCGTGCCGGAGGTACAAACCAAAGCCACTGCCTGACGGAGGGTTTGTGCCATGCCCAAGGCTTGGTAGGCAGCACTGCGCTCGTCGTGCACCACATAGGTTTTGATTTGGGGGTGGCGCGCAAAAGCCAGGGTCAGAGGTGCCGAACGTGAGCCGGGGCTGACAACCACGTGGCGTAAGCCCCGTGCGGCCAACAATCCCACTATTTGATATGCTGCATGATAGGCTTTCACTACTCTTTCTTCTTCGATTTACTGCTTGTTTTCTTTCCTTTGCCTTTGCTTTTTTTCTTTTCTTGATATTCGGCAATCAATTGTTCGCACTCTTCCACACTCAGACTTTCGGGGTCTTTGCCTTTGGGCAACGACACATTGAGCTTGCCTTTTTTGATATAAGGTCCGAAACGCCCCTTCAGTATCTGAATGCCGGCTTCGTCAAATACTTTGATGGTACGCTCGCGGTCGGCTTGCCGTTTGTTCTCTATGATTTCGATGGCGCGGGCTTCGTCTATGGTGAGCGGGTCATCTTCTTTTCCGAGACTGTAAAATTTGCCGTCGTGCAGCAAATAAGGTCCGAAACGCCCTATGTTGGCAACGATGGGCTTGCCTTCGAAGCTGCCCACTTCGTGCGGAAGCTTAAACAGTTCCAGCGCTTCTTCGAGGGTGATGGTTTCCATCAGCTGCCCTTTGCGCAGGCTGGCAGACTTGGGTTTTTCGTCATCGCTGCCGTCCCCTATTTGCACATAGGCACCGTAGCGCCCGAGCTTCACATACACCGGCTCGCCCGTTTCGGGGTGGGTGCCCAGCAGGCGTTGGTTGGGCACATCCTTGCGGTCAATGAGGGTGGTGGCTTCCACCTTGGGATGGAAGTGGTCGTAAAACTCGCGCAGCATCTTTACCCAGTTGAGCTTGCCTTGTGCTATTTCGTCGAAGGCAGCTTCTATTTTGGCAGTAAAGGAATAGTCCATCACATCGGCAAAGTGCTGCATGAGAAAGTCGGTAACCACCATGCCGGTATTGGTAGGGAACAGCTTGTTTTTTTCTGCTCCGTAGATTTCGGTCTTTTCTTCTTCTTTGATGGATTGCCCTTGCAATACCAACTCATGATAAGTACGCTCTTTGCCGGGGCGGCTTTCTTTCACCACATAACCACGCTTTTGTATGGTAGAAATCGTAGGCGCATAAGTAGAAGGACGCCCGATGCCCAACTCTTCGAGCTTGCGTACCAGGCTGGCTTCGGTGTAGCGTGCCGGCGGGCGGCTGAACCGTTCGGTGGCTTTCATGCTTGCCAGCGTTAAACGCTGCCCTTCTTTAAGCGGGGGCAGGGCTTTGTTTCCGCCCTTGTTGCTTTCTTCGTCTTCCTCGTCGCTTGATTCCATATACACCGTAAGGAAGCCGTCGAACAAGATGACCTCACCTTCGGCGGTGAGTTGCTCGGGGCGGGTCGATATGTCGATGGTAGCGATGGTGCGCTCTATTTGTGCATCGCTCATTTGAGAGGCGATGGCACGGCGCCAAATGAGTTCATACAGGCGCTGTTCGGCGCTGTCGCTGCTTACCTCCAGGCGGCTGAAGTCGGTAGGGCGAATGGCTTCGTGTGCTTCTTGGGCACCGCTCGCTTTGGTTTTATATTGGCGTGGCTGACTGTAGGGGCTGCCAAAACGTTCAATAACGACCTCTTTTGCCATGTTGATGGCTTCTTGCGACAGGTTGGTGGAGTCGGTACGCATGTAGGTAATATGCCCCGACTCATAGAGCCGTTGTGCCAAGGTCATGGTTTGCGCTACCGAAAAGCCCAGCTTGCGCGAAGCTTCCTGCTGCAGGGTAGAAGTGGTGAACGGAGGGGCAGGCGAGCGCTTCGATGGTTTTTTTACCAGTGCCGAAATGGTGAAAGCCGCCTGCCGGCAGTCTTCCAGAAAACGGCGCGCTTCTTCGAGCGAAGGCAGGTTTTTTTTCAGCTCTGCCTGCAGCTGCTTTCCGTTGCCCAAGTCAAAGAGGGCTACTACCTTGTAGGAGGCGGTGGGCCGGAAAGCCTCGATTTCTCTTTCACGCTCTACAATGAGGCGCAGGGCCACCGACTGCACGCGCCCTGCCGATAAGCCCCATTTGATTTTCTTCCACAAAATAGGCGACAGCTCGAAGCCCACCAGACGGTCCAAAATGCGGCGCGCCTGTTGGGCATTGACCAAATCTATGTCTATTTGACGGGGGGTTTTTATCGCATTCAAGATGGCATTTTTGGTGATTTCCCGGAATACGATACGCTTGGCTTTTTGCTCGTCCAGGCCAAGGGCTTCTTTCAGGTGCCAGGAGATGGCTTCCCCTTCGCGGTCGTCGTCAGTGGCCAGCCACACGGTCTCGGCTTGCTTGGCCAGGGTTTCCAGCTTCTTGATAATATCTTTCTTCTCTTTATCTACTTCGTAGGTGGGGCGAAAGTCATTTTCTATATCTACGGCCAGCTCGCCTTTGGGCAGGTCGCGAATATGACCATAGCTCGATTGCACTACAAAATCTTGGTCTTTTAAATATTTTTCAATGGTTTTGGCTTTAGCGGGTGATTCTACTATCATTAAATTCTTGGGCATTGCTCTTGGGTTTTGTTTTGGTAAGACCGGTATTTAGAGACTGCAAAAAAAGAATAAATCTTTCAATTCAGTAGAAAGCCTTTTTTCTTTTTTGTGTGTAAGGTATTTTACAAAAAGAATTGCAAATATATAAAGCTTGTTTTTCAATGGCTTCAAAAACACCTGATTATTTTATCTTTACGAAGGTAATTTTTTATTTAAAACTACAAAGATGGAGAAAAAGTTGATTTTGATTCGTCATGCGGAAGCGGAAGAAGGCGCCCTGTCCGACAAAGAGCGGGCGCTTACGCAAAGAGGTATCCGGCAGGCCTATTTGCTGAGTGAATGGATGCAACAGCAGCATTTTTTACCGGCACTTATTGTGCACAGCAGTGCCCGGCGCTGCCGCGAAACCGCGCAGCTGTTGGCTGAGCGGTTGAATATAGCAGCCCTTCAAGAAGAAGAGCGCCTCTATAATGCTTCCATGCGGCAGATAGTGGAAGTGCTGGAGCAGATGTCCGGGCCGGTCGAGAGCCTGGCTTTGGTTGGGCACAATCCTTATTTAAGCTACTTTGCCGAGTGGGTAACGGGTGAGCCGCTGGGTAGCTTGTCGCCTGCTTCGGCAGTGGCTTTGAGCCTGCCCGTTGACGACTGGACAATGCTTAGCGGACAGATGGCTACACTGCTGGGGCGCTTCGACGCCGTATATTGAAAATGATAAAAATCAGCAAACAAAATGAGTTGAATCATTGGAAAAGCAAGAGGGGCTATGTAATTTTAAGATAAGTCAAAGCTATATGTTTAACCCTTCACTAAACCCCTCTTGCCATGATCGCAACACATGAACTTTCCGGAACCACACAGCTCTTTCAGCCGGGGCAGCCAAGCATAGAAGCTGGCTTGTTGCCGGGCGGTAAGCCTGCCGCCTCGCTGCGCCTTTTGTCTTTTGACAAAGAAACGGTGGCAATGCTTTATTTGCCGCAAAATCCTGATTCTTGGGAGGTATTGAGTGCCAACGAAGTGATTTTATATTTAGACAAAGGGGCTGTTTTGAAGGTTGTCCTTAGAGGACGTCATTTACTGATGGAACTGTCCGGTTTATTGCCACATGAACAATGCTCGTTTAGACATGATTTTGAGCATCCGCCAAAGCGCATACGGGAGGTGGTATGGCAGGAGCATGTTTTGTATCTGTCCATGTGGTAATTCATACACAAGCGATTCTATCATTTACTAAAAAATGCACACAAACAAAACTCAACAATATGCATAAGAACACTATTGACCATGTAGTGGTAGCTACCGATTTTTCCGATAATGCCGACCGTGCCTTGCTTTATGCCATTGAGCTTTGCCGCAGACTGGGCGCCGACCTTTCGCTTTTCCATGTACTTACTTTTGACAAATTGGACAAAGGCGAGGAGGCTGTGGCAGCCATAGAGGCCAAGATGGAGAGTCTGCGCAAAAACTACCTCTACAACAAAGACGTGCGCTATCGAACCACCTATATCAAAATAGGTAAAGACAGAGAGGCCGAACTTCTCTCTATTTTTAAAGAAGCACCGGTAGATTTGCTACTCATGGGAACCAGTGGTGCCGGAAAAACCATGCGTCTATTGGGAAGTACGGCATCTTTTATGTTACATGCCGCACCTGCGCCTGTATTACTGATTCCGCCACATACAACTTTTGCCCCCATCCGCCATATTACCTTTGCTTGTGACTATGAGCAAATACAAAGCTTAGAGGAAATTAAGCCACTGGCCGTTTTTGCCAAACTTTTGCAGGCAGATGTGCGTATTTTACACGTGCACCCGCAACCGGCCAATATGCCGTTGGGCACTGCCATGAAGAGCTTGGCGGTAGACAGCCTGTTTGAGGAAGTAGAACATGAGTTGGACTTTGTCCGGGGCAGCAACCCGGAAGCCGGCATAAAGCAATATTTGGAAACAACGCCTACCGACTGTCTGGCGATTAAGCCACGAAAGCATGAGCGCGGTTTTTGGCAAAAACTATTGACCCAATCGGTCAGCGATTCTCTTATAGGGTTCTTGCCCATTCCGGTATATGCTCTGTAATAGAATTGTGTTTTATTCTGTAATGTATAACCCAAAATAGTTTTGTTTATGAAGCGTATCCTCGTACCTGTCGATTTTTCACAAGAATCTTTATATGCACTTGATTTTGCGTACCAGCTGGCGAAAGCCAAGGGGGCTGTTATTGACCTTTTCCATGTAGTAGAAAGTTATTTGCATGTATATGCCGACATAGACGGCGTGCGTATCGTGCAAACCGATGAAGAAAAGGCCTATGAGCTATTTATGACTAAAATAGCCCAACAAAAACTACAGGCTTTGGCTGCTCAGTACAGTGATGTGGAATTGGAAGTATTCTTGCAAATTGGCAACTTCATGCAAAGCATCGCTGAAAAAATTACTGACAAGCCGGTAGATTCCATTATTATGGGGTCACATGGCATCAGCAACCATGATTATGAATATGTAGGTAGTAATACAGAAAAGGTGATTCGTTATGCCAAGGTGCCTGTATTGGTAATTAAAGACAAAGTATCACCCGAAGATATTAATGATATCGCGCTTTTCAACTCGCTTTACGAAGAAGACATGAGTGATGCGCTCATTCAGCATTTAGCCCATTTGCAAGAAGCCCTCAACGCCCGCTTGCATGTGGTACGGGTCAATGTGCCCGGGGATGTGATGCCCTATCGTGAAGCCAAGCGGCGCGCCGAGGAATGGCTCGACAAGCATGGCATCAGAAATTACAATATTGCCGAATATGCCGACATAGATGAAGAAGAAGGGTGTTTGCACTATGCCGAAGATTTTGGGATGGACATGATAGCCATTGGTACGCATGGGCGCCGTGGTCTGCGTCGTCTGTTGAGCCCCCGCCCCAGCATTGCAGAAGAAGTGGCTATGCACGCCAAGCTGCCGGTATGGACCTTCAATGTGGAAAAAGGAAAATGATGCCCCCATGTCCAAGCATGACTTTGCAGTGGTGGAATACTGGAAAAGCCTCTTAGAGGCATTCCGGCAAGGCGATGAGGCTTCGTTGAAAATACTCGACGAAGCCTTGCAGTCTGCTTGGACCAACCCCTGGGCTCTGGATTTCTTTATCACTCAGCAACAGATTTACATGCATCGCCTGCGCCGGCGAACGAAAGACCGTCGTTTACGCGAGCATTGCCTGCACATATGCCGGCAGTGGGAGGGCACGTTTTACACACTCACCCTGCCCGATGAAGAACTGCTGCGGCAGGTCTATTGTCACCCCGACGCGCGCCTAAGCTGAAGGTGTTTCTTTGATTTCCCACCCCAACAGGCGGTAAATATCATTGACATATTGACGGTGGTTGGCAAGGCGTGGCACTTTGTGTTGCCCGCCGAGCTTGCCCCGCTTTTTCATCCATGCTTGAAAGGTACCTTGGGGCAGTACACGTATCAGCGGTGCAGTTAGTGCGAGGTCATGCTGCCGTTTGGCATCATAATCCGAGTTGATTTCCCGCAAACGCCGGTCAAGTGCTTCGCCAAAGGCATGGAGGTCATGGGGCATGGAGGCAAACTCAATCAACCACTCGTGGGCGCCTTTGTTGCCGTCGCCCAAATACACCGGGGCTACGGTGTAGTCTGTAATGGCAGCCCCCGTTTTTTCACAAGCGAAGGCGATGGCGCGCTCTGCGTTTTCGACCATTACTTCTTCGCCAAAAGCATTGATGAACTGCTTGGTGCGGCCCGTAATTTTGATTCTATGAGGATATAAAGAAGTAAACTGCACAGTATCACCAATGAGGTAGCGCCATAAGCCGCCATTGGTACTGATGACCATGGCATAGTTTTTTCCCATTTCTACTTCATCAATCCAATAAGCTTTAGGGTGCTCTTTGCCCAGTTCATCCATGGGGATGAATTCATAAAAGACACCATAATCGAGCATGAGCAGCATGTCGTCGCGGCTCAGGTCATCTTGCAGGGCAAAAAAGCCTTCCGAAGCATTATAGACTTCCATGAAACGCAAACCGGGCGCTATGCGCTCAAACAGGGGGCGGTAGGGCGCAAAAGCCACTGCACCATGAAAGAATACTTCAAACTGTTGCCATATTTCTTGTACATATTGCTTGCCTTCGCTTTTGAGCAGCTCTTCGAGCAGCACCACTGTCCAGGTGGGCACCCCCATGATGGCAGTAATGTTGCTGTTGCGCAACTCGCGTATCATGGCCTGTATTTTTTCTTCCCAGTCGGCAAGCAGAGCCACCTGAAGGGAAGGCGCGCGGAACCATTGCGCCCAAGCCGGAAGGTTCTGCATGATTACTGCCGACACGTCGCCGACACGCACTCTTGAGTTGCCCTCGTGTGGGTGGTGTGTTCCGCCAATGGAGAGGGCTTTCCCGTTAAATACACGGGTATCGGGGGTGTTTTCCAGATAAAGAGTGAGCAGGTCTTTGCCTCCCTGAAAATGACAGTAGTGCAAAGACTCCTTGGGTACGGGTATGTATTTGCTCCGGTCATTGGTAGTGCCCGACGATTTGGCAAACCAGCGCACTTGCCCGGGCCACAGCACATCCCGCTCACCTTGCATCATGCGTTCTATGAAAGGGTAAAGCTGCTCATAGGAGGAAACGGGTATCCGCTCCCGGAAAGTGTCGTAATGTTTAATTTCTTTAAAGCCGTAGCGTTTTCCCCATTCGGTTTTTTGCGCACGATGCAGCAAATGGCGCAGTTGAAAATCCTGTGCCAGAGCCGGCTTCTCCATAAAGAAGCGAATGCGCCGCATAGCGGGCCGAAACCACCAGCTTGCCAATCGGTTTATGTTGAGCATGAAGCTAAAAGCAGTTTGTTGATATATCTGCAAAATTAAAGATTTTTGCTTGTCTTGCTAACTATTTTCATATCTTTACCTTGCCGCTTGCAAATGAGCCTCTTGGCGGGGAGTTTAGGACTCCCACAAGAAAACATGGTATTTTGGATTTGATTTTGTCCGAATAAATACATTTATTTGCAGCGTGTTTGACTAAAAATTAAACGACGATGTCAGAGATTGCAGAAAAAGTAAAGAACATTATCGTTGAAAAGCTGGGAGTAGATGCTTCAGAAGTAACTCCCGAAGCAAGCTTTACCAACGACTTAGGAGCTGACTCCTTGGACACTGTTGAGCTCATCATGGAATTTGAAAAAGAATTCAACGTTTCTATTCCTGATGAGGATGCAGAAAAAATCTCAACAGTAGGTGAAGCAATCGCCTACATCGAAAAGCAGTTGGCTTCCTAATCTCATCGCAAAGCGATTGCCAATGAAGGTAAGAAGAGTAGTAGTTACAGGAATAGGCGCGCTGACCCCCATCGGCAACACCGCTCCCGCTTATTGGGAGAACCTTGTCAAGGGGGTGAGCGGCGCCGCTCCTATTACCCGCTTCGATGCGTCGAAATTTAAAACGCGCTTCGCTTGCGAGGTAAAAGGATTTGACCCGCTGGATTTTATTGAGAAACGAGAGGTGCGCCGTATGGACGCCTTCTCGCATTATGCTATAGCTTCGGCCGAAGAAGCCATCAAAGACGCCGGGCTCGTGCCTGAAAAGCTGGACGTAGACCGTGTGGGCGTCATTTGGGGCTCCGGCATAGGCGGCCTTCTCTCTTTCCAGGAAGAAGTGCGCAATTATGTGGAAGGTGGTTGTGAGCCTCGTTTCAGCCCCTTCTTTATTCCCAAGATGATCTCCGACATTGCCGCCGGCCATATTTCTATCCGTTATGGCTTCCGCGGTCCCAACTATTGCACGGTGTCTGCTTGTGCTTCATCCACGAACGCCCTCATCGATGCCTTCAATTATATCCGCTACGGAAAGGCCGATGTGATTGTGGCGGGTGGCTCGGAAGCAGCCATCACCGAGGCCGGAGTGGGTGGCTTTAATGCTCTGAAGGCACTTTCAGAGCGTAATGACTCGCCCGAAACCGCTTCACGTCCGTTTGACAAGGACCGCGACGGTTTTGTATTGGGTGAAGGTGCCGGTGCCATTATCTTGGAAGACTATGAGCACGCTGTGAAGCGTGGCGCCAAGATCTATTGTGAGATGGTAGGTGGCGGTTTATCGGCAGATGCTTACCATATCACTGCGCCTCATCCGGAAGGCTTGGGAGCAGCAGCGGTGATGAAGAATGCTTTGGAAGACGCCCAAATACCGCTCGATGCCATTGATTATATCAATGTGCATGGTACTTCTACGCCCTTGGGCGATATAGCGGAAATCAAAGCCATTCAAAAGGTTTTTGGTGAGCATGCCTACAAGATAAATATCAGCTCGACCAAGTCGATGACCGGTCACTTGTTAGGGGCAGCAGGGGCAATAGAAGCCATCGCCTGCATCCTTTCGATTGTGCATCAAACCGTGCCGCCCACCATCAACCATTTCACCGATGACGAGGAGATCGATCCCAAGTTGAACCTCACCTTTAACAAAGCTCAAAAGCGTGAAATCAATTACGCATTGAGCAACACATTTGGTTTTGGAGGACACAACTGCTCTGTAATATTCAAAAAATTTGAAGAATAAGTGTGGCGTAACTTATTAGCCTATTTTTTTGGAATATATCGTAATGAAAAGGAAAAAAGGCTTGCTTCCTTCGTAAAAAGACTTACAGGACGCAAGCCTTTTCATATTGAGTTTTACGATTTGGCATTCCGGCATACCTCGGCGGCTGTTCGCCTGCCCAACCGTTCGTTTGTGCTTTCCAATGAGCGTTTGGAGTACTTGGGCGATGCCGTACTGGGTGCTATCATTGCCGACTATCTGTATCGTAAATATCCTTTCAAAAACGAAGGTTTTTTAACAGAGATGCGTTCGCGCATGGTGAGCCGCGATACACTGAACGACCTGGGCGAGCGTCTCGGCTTTATGGATTACATACAGTACGAAGGCAACCGTCATACCGGCTCTTTTCGCTCGATGGTAGGTGATGCTTTTGAGGCTTTTGTAGGGGCTTTGTATCTGGATAAAGGCTTTTCTGCTACGCGTCACATTATTATTCATAAAATCATCAAGCCGCATGTCGATGTAGAGCACTTGGCGCAGACGCCGCGCAACTTCAAATCTATGCTTATAGAATGGGGGCAGCGCAATGGCAAGAACATACGTTTTGAAGTGATCGACGTAAAAACAAGTGGCAGCAGGCGCCAATTTTTGGTGCATGCCCTCGATGGCGAGCAGATATTGGGCAAAGGACAGGGGCTCACCAAAAAGGAGGCAGAGCAGGATGCTGCCAAAGAAGCCTGTGAAAGCCTGAATTTGGTATGATAGATTGAACTGAGTGGAGGAGGTGTTTTGCTCCCGTGTTACTCAAATAAGTTTTCTTCCAAGTCCATTTCTTCCAAAATATGTGCGGCTGCCTTGCGTGCGGTAGCCTCGTCGGCATTCATTGGCATATCGGGATGATAAAGTAAGCGTATGAGTATTTTATCGATGGGGGCGTAGTCGGTGTAGGTAGTCCATCCTTGATAAAATATACTTTTTTTGTATCGGTAACTGTCGCGCATGAGTCCCAATAATTGGGTGAGCTCTTCTCTTATCAGATGCTTTACTTGATTGCCTTTGGCTCTGAACACATCTACATACATGGTAGCATAATAAATTTCGCCCAATCCATTCCATCGCGTAAAGAAAAGGCCCCAATTTTTGTCGGTGTATTTTTTTGCCTGTGGCTCTATTTTTACATAGGTATCTGCCGAGCCGAAAACAATCAACAGGTTGGCATCCCGTTTTCGTTTTGCCTCCGTAAAGGTGAGCCCGGTGAGCACATGTAACTCATCGATGACGCGCCTAAGCTCCGCTTCATATTCCGGATGGGGCTTGCCAATGACATAATAGTGGATATCTTTTCGCCATTTCTTGATTCGTTGATGGCTGTTGTTGAATTCGCTGCCTAAGGCTACTTCTATAAAATAGTTGATGATTTTTTTAGCATTTGCTTGAGCAAAGCCGGGAGGGGGAAATGCGCCTGCCAACAACAAGACAAGACAAAACCGAAAAAGAAACGTTTTCATAAAGCAAAACTGGTGAACGACCTTTACCATTGCATGAGTTTTTCTATTTCCTGCTGCAAAGCTTGTGCCGCTTTACCGGCAGCGCTTGCAAAATCATGCTTGTTTGATGCATAAATAATCCCGCGCGATGAATTGATAAGCAGTCCGCCGGCCGCATTGCTGCCATATTGAAGCACACTGCGCAGGTCGCCCCCTTGGGCGCCTATGCCGGGTACCAAGAAGAAATGGCGGGGAGCCAATTGGCGAATATGGCGCATGGCTTCCGGTTGAGTAGCGCCGACTACATACATCATACGCTCATGAGATGCCCAGGTGCTGCTTTTTTGAATCACCGCTTCGTAGAGCTTACGCCCATCGTCAAGTGGAAGCTCTTGGAAATCTGCACCACCTGCATTGGAAGTGCGTGCCAAGACAATCACCCACTTGCCGGGATAGTCGAGAAAGGGAGTAATGCTGTCTTTGCCCATGTAAGGCGAGAGGGTGACGGCATCGAACTGAAGTGTTTCGAAGAAGGTGCGTGCATATAGGGCTGCCGTATTGCCTATGTCGCCACGTTTGGCATCGGCAATGCGAAAAACATCTTTGGGCATATATTCCATGGTGCGGGCCAGGCTGTCCCACCCACGGGCACCTAAAGCCTCATAGAAAGCCAAGTTGGGCTTGTAGGCTACCGCATAGGGATAGGTGGCATCAATAATCTGCTTATTGAATTCGAAAATGGGGTCGGGGCTGCTGTGTAAGTGGGCCGGTATCTTACGAATGTCAGCATCTAAGCCCACACAAAGCATGCTTTTCTTTTGTTGAATGAGTGCACTTAGTTCGGTATATAGCATAAAAACTGGCTTGATTAGAGAAAAGGACTGAAAAAGATGAAGCAAAAATCTGAAATAATCTAAACGGAAACAAGTAAATAGCAGAAGGCAGGAAGCAAAAAGACTATTTTAAGCGGGCTTCAACATTTGCTTTAGTCTTTTAATTTGTAAATTTGTTATAAAATAAATACAAAAAACAGAAAAGCGTTATGACTTACTATTATAAGTTAGGGGAAATACCTCCGAAGCGCCACATACAATTCCGTCAGCCCGATGGCAGCCTTTATCAAGAAGAGCTCGTAAGCTCGAAAGGATTTAGTGGCATCTATTCCAATCTTTACCACATTTACCCACCTACAAGGGTAGAAAAGGTGCTTGAGTCGGTACCTTATGGGGTAAAGCCTTTAAAAGATCGTCCGCTGTTACAAACCCACTTGAAAACTTCGCAGGTTGGCACCACAGGCGAAGATTACCTCGAGGCACGCAAGATGCTTATGGTCAACAACGATGTGCACATAGGGATTTGCAATCCTTCCGGCAAGCAAATGGACTACTACTACAAAAACGGCGAAGCCGACGAGCTTATTTATGTGCATGATGGCAGCGGGTGGCTGTATTCCCAGTTTGGCAAACTGCGCTTTCAAAAAGGCGACTATATTGTGATTCCGCGCACTACCATTTATAAAATGGCTTTTGATGAGGGCGAGGTGCGCCTGTTGGTATGTGAAATATTCTCACCCATAGAAACCCCGCGCCGCTATCGCAACGAGCTGGGGCAGCTGTTAGAACACTCGCCTTTCTGTGAGCGTGACATCCATCCACCTTCAGAGCTCATTACCGAGCGTGAGCAAGGCGAGTATTTAGTGAAGATAAAGAAAAATGGCTTTTTGCATCACTATGTGTATAAACACAGCCCCTTCGACTTGGTAGGGTGGGACGGCTTCCTGTATCCCTACACCTTCTCTATCTACGACTTTGAGCCCATCACTGGGCGCATCCATCAGCCGCCGCCGGTACACCAGACCTTCCAAGCGCATAACCTGGTGGTTTGCTCGTTTGTACCCCGTTTGTTTGATTATCACCCCTTGGCTATTCCGGCACCTTACAACCACTCCAACATAGACTCCGACGAGGTGTTGTTTTATGCCGAAGGTGAGTTTATGAGCCGCAAAGGCATTGATCGGGGCTCCTTTACCTTGCATCCGGGCGGGTTGCCACATGGACCGCATCCGGGGATGATAGAAAAAAGTATAGGCAAGAAAGAAACCCACGAGTATGCCGTGATGATTGACACTTTCCGGCCGTTGTACATTACCGAAGAGGCGCTGCCCTATGTGGATGAAAATTATCCGATGAGCTGGAAAGAGTAGTTGCCGGTTAGGAGGTCAGGCGAATGCGCCGGGTGCAGAAGTCATACTCGGCCGCTTCGTTTGAGCTGATGATGACAATGCGTTCTTGTATGCACTCCAATACATGCCGCTTATACCAAGCGGCATTTTCTTTATCTAAGTTCATCGTGGGTTCGTCCAGCAGCAGCAGGGGGGTATTGCTAAACAGCGCTAAGCTGAGTTGTACTTTTTGACGCATGCCCGAAGAAAAAAAGCGCAGGGGTTTGTGGCGGTGGGGGCGCAGATTCAAGACATCGAGCCACTCTTCATGGGAAAAGCGCAGGGGCTTGAATTGATGATGAAAATGATAGACTTCATCGAGGGTGAAGTCGGGCGGGATGCGCAAATAAGGCGCCGCCCAGCTCAATAACTGAGGGTATTGGTCTATGTCGATGGCTTTGCCTTGCGGGTCACGATAAATCACCTTCCCTTCATTCGAGGGCAGCGCAGCAGCTATTATTTTCATAAGGGTAGATTTCCCACTGCCGTTGGCGCCTACGATGGCAGTGGGTTGCCCCGGTTCAAAAACAAAAGAAAAGTGGCGAAAAAGCCACTCTCTTTCAAATTTTTTTCCTATGTCAACAAGCTCTACCTTGCTTAATTGCATACCTTATTCTATTCTTCGGTGGCATGATTGGCTGTATGATGCCCGGTGCGGATGATGCCACGTTCTGATTTGCGGATGAAGTCAAGGATGGCGTCCCGTTCGGGGGTAGGCTCAAAGGTGCTTTCAATGATATTCAGCGCCTCGGTGGTGTTGTAGCCTTTCAGGTAAAGGGTGCGATAAATTTCATGTATTTGGTAAATCTGTTCGTTGGTAAAGCCACGACGGCGCAGGCCTACCCGGTTCACGCCCAGGTAAACGACCGGCTCGCGGCCGGCTTTCACATAGGGCGGTATGTCTTTGCGCACCAGTGACCCACCGGCAATGATGGCATGGGCGCCAATACGCGAAAACTGATGAATGGCAGAAGTGCCCCCTATGATAGCGTAATCACCTACTTCTACATGCCCGGCCATCTGCACGGCATTCACTATCACGCAGTTGTTGCCCACCATGCAATCGTGGGCTATATGGGCATAAGCCATCAGTAAGCAATTGTTGCCTACTACGGTTTTTCCACTGGCCGACGTGCCGCGATTCACCGTGACGCACTCGCGAATGGTGGTGTTGTCGCCAATGATGGCGTAGGTCATCTCACCACCGAATTTCAGGTCTTGGGGGATGGCCGAAATAACAGCACCGGGGAATATGCGGCAGTTTTTACCAATGCGGGCACCGTCTAAGATAGTAACATGAGGACCAATCCAGGTATTGTCGCCAATTTCCACGTCGCCGTGAATGACCGTGAAGGGCTCAATGGTTACGTTTTCACCTATTTTGGCGTCGGGGTGTATCCAAACTAAGTCTTTATTCATCATTTTTTTTCTTCGTCTTTCCTTACAATACTTGCAGTCATATCTGCTTCGCAAACAAGCTCATTGTTTACGTAAGCATCTGAGTGCATTTTAATGATGCCACGCTTGATGGGGGCTGTGATGCGGCAATGATAAATGATGGTATCGCCCGGGTGCACCATTTTCCGGAAACGGCAGTTATCGACTCGCAGCAGGTAAGTCCAGTAGTTCGAAGGGTCGGGTACTGTATTGAGCACCAAAATACCGCCGGTTTGCGCCATTCCTTCTATTTGAAAAACACCGGGCATGACAGGGTTGCCGGGGAAATGTCCTTGAAAGTAAGGCTCACCTATGCTCACGTTTTTTACACCTACTACCTGCTCGTCGTCCAAATAAATGATCTTATCGACGAGGCAGAAGGGATAGCGATGGGGGAGCATCTCGTACATCTGCGTGGCAGTGAGTACGGCAGGCATCCCCGGATGAAATTGCTTAATGTCGTTTGATGGATTTTTTTCCATATATGCTTTTATTTTCTTGGCAAACTGCACGTTGGCATGATGACCGGGGCGGGTTGCTATCACATGGGCTTTGAGTGGGCGCCCAAGCAAAGCCAAATCGCCTATGAGGTCGAGCAATTTGTGGCGTGCCGGCTCGTTGTGGAAGCGCAGCTCCAGGTTGTTCAATATGCCGTTGCTTTGTACGGCTACTTCTTCCTTGTCAAAGAGGGCTGCCAAGCGTTCCAGTTGGGCAGCTTCTACGGGCTTTTCCACAATGACAATGGCATTTTGCAAGCTGCCGCCCTGTATGAGCCCTTTGCTGTAGAGGTATTCTACTTCGTGTAAAAAGCAAAAGGTGCGGCAAGGCGCTATTTGCTTGGGGTAGTCGTTCCAGTCGAAGAGCATGGCGTGCTGACTGCCCATGACCGATGAGTTGTAATCCACCATGACCGTGAGGCGGTACTCATCGGCCGGCAGCGCCACAATTTCTATTTGGCGGTCTTCATCGCGGTAGTAAATGGGCTCATCGATGCAAATATATTGACGGAGCGCATTTTGCTCTTCTTTGCCTGCTTGCTGCAAGAGCTCTACAAAAGGCGCCGAGCTGCCGTCGGCAATGGGGGGCTCAGGTCCGCTCAATTCAATGCGCACATTGTCTATTTGCATACCCATGAGCGCAGAAAGCACATGCTCGACGGTGTGCACCTGTGCGCCGTTTTCTGCTAAGACAGTACCGCGCTCCGTGGCCACTACGTTGTCCACATGGGCACGCACTTCGGGCTTGCCTTCGAGGTCGGTACGTATGAAGCGGATGCCGTAGTGAGGAGGTGCGGGATGAAAGGTCATCACTGCTGTTTTGCCGGTGTGAAGACCTACCCCCTCGAAGCTGATGCTTTGTTTTATGGTATGTTGCTTTAAATTCATGCTGTTGTCTTCTTGAAACCAAAATGGCACTGCCCGCAAATTTACTACTTTTTTCTACTTCTTCAACTTAATTGGTTAAGCTTGCGCCACAATTCGGGCAGTTTTCGCAAGACGGCTTGCACTCTGTAATATTTCGACATGGGCATGGCCGGTGAGCCTTGCCACTTGCCGCCCTCTTCGCTGATGGTGTCCAGAATACCCGACTGCGCCCCAATAATGGTTTTGTCGGCTACTTTGATGTGTCCTACAAATCCTACCTGGCCGCCAATCATGCAATGATTGCCTATTTCGGTAGAGCCGGCAATGCCTGTTTGAGCAGCAATGACGGTGTGCTTGCCGATGATTACATTGTGTGCTACCTGTATGAGGTTGTCGAGCTTGGCACCTTGCTTCACCAGGGTTTTGCCGAGGGTGGCACGGTCGATGGTGGTGTTGGCACCTACACGCACGTAGTCTTCCAGTTCCACGATGCCTACCTGCGGAATGGGGTGGTAGCTGCCGTCTTCTTGGGGGGCAAAGCCGAAACCTTCGCTTCCGATGACAGCCCCGGCATGAATCACACAGTGCTTGCCTATGACACAGCCTTCGTAAATCTTTACACCGGCATGAATTACTGTATGGTCATCGATGCTTACGTTGTCGCCAATAAAGGTGTGGGGGTATATCTTTACGTGTTTACCAATGCGCACATTTTTACCTATGTACACGAATGGGGCAACATAAACACCTTCACCCAACCGGCTTCCTTCCTCTATGTGAGCGTTGGCGGCAATGCCCTGTTGGGCGTCTTGTTTCAGCTGTTGGTATTGTTCGAGCAGGCGGGTAAATGCCAGATAAGCATCTTTGACACGGATGAGATTTGTATGAAGCGCCTGCTTGGGCTCGAAGTCCTGATTCACGATGACGGCCGTCGCTTGGGTAGTATAAATGAAGGGCTCATACTTGGGGTTGGCTAAAAAAGCAATGCTTCCTTCCTGCGCTTCTTGTATTTTGGCTATGGTAAATACTTCAGCATGGGGGTTGCCTTCTACAGTACCGCCCAACATTTGGGCAACTTGTTCCAAGGTGAATTTTAGCATGATACGGCTGATTTCTTAGTTGTATTTTGCCCAACAAACATAATACTTTTTTACCATTTTTTTGAGTGCTTTTATATTGGGCAGGTCCGAGGCTTCGGCTATATCAATAAGTTTGCCGTCTTTGCGAAGCACCTGTATAGAGCTGCCTTTGGTCTGATAGGCAGTGTTTTCGGTGGACCCTTGTATGAGGAAATAAGGCAGGTAGCCGGCGGCAGGCAGCTTTGCCAATATTTCTTGCTTCCTTTCTTCTATCCAGGCAGCAGGCAAAGGGGCAGGGCTGAGCCTTACTTTAAATAGCCGGCGCTCGAGCAGCCGGCGGCTGAGTTCCGACAGCACGTAGTCCGGGTGGTCTGTCCATTGTTTGATGGCAGCCCAAATGTCGTAATCGTCCAGCGAGGTGAATGCTTTGAGGGTTTCTTCGCTTTCATGGAAGTTGTTTTGCCGGATGCGATTAAGCAAGAAAAAGCTGAGGGCCGGGGTGGCCGGCAGCGAAACGCCTGCCTGTGCCAATTCTTTGGCGCGCCGCATGATTTGAACAATCATTTGCTCGGTGGCGATGGTGGTTTTGTGAAGATATACTTGCCAGTACATGACACGCCGTGCAGTCAGGAAGTTTTCAATGCTGTAAATGCCTTTTTCTTCTATCACCAATTCATCATTGACCACGTCAATCATTTTCAGCAGGCGGGCAGCCCCGATGGTGCCTTCTTGCACACCTGTGAAGTAACAGTCACGTTGGAGGTAATCGAGGCGGTCCATATCCAGCTGGCTACTTACCAGTTGGTGAAAGAAGGGGCGTTCGTATTCGTTGCAAAAAATACGAATAGCCAGGTGGAGGGCGTTATTAAATTGCTCGTTGAGTTTTTGCATGATGAGCAAGGACAGTTGCTCGTGATGAACGCCTTCCAGAATGGTGTATTCAAGGGCATGCGAAAAGGGACCATGTCCTACGTCGTGCAGGAGTATGGCTATTTGGCAGGCAAGTGCTTCTTCGTCGCTAATGTCAATGCCTTTTGAGCGGAGGGTGTCCAAAGCGATGCCCATCAAATGATAGGCGCCCAAGGCATGATGAAAGCGGGTATGCAGTGCACCCGGATAAACATATTCGGTCAAGCCCAGTTGCTTGATGCGCCTGAGCCGTTGAAAATAAGGGTGTTCTATGATGCTGAAGACCAAGGGGTGGCTGATGCGTATAAAACCATGTACCGGGTCGTTGATAATTTTGTATGACTTTTGTGGCATAAAAACGGTCGTTTTTCGCAGTTGAATGTTAAATTAAGGAAAATAAAACAAGCAAAGCTTATGCAACAATACAGAATTCTATGGGCAGACGATGAAATTGACTTGCTGAAACCACACATATTGTTTTTAAAACAAAAAGGCTATGAGGTAGTAGCCGTGAACAGTGGCACGGATGCGCTGGAACGTATTCGTGAAGAGCCTTTCGATATTGTGTTTTTGGATGAAAACATGCCCGGCTTAACAGGCTTGGAAACCTTGGTAGAGATAAAAGAACATAAGCCTGATTTGCCGGTGGTGATGATTACCAAAGCCGAAGAAGAGTCTATTATGGAAGAAGCCATAGGCGCCAAAATAGCCGATTACTTGATTAAGCCTTTGAATTCCAGCCAAATCCTTTTGTCGGTAAAAAAAATACTCGAAAACCGCCGCATTGTCAGCGAAAAGGTCAACCTGGCATATCAGCAGGACTTCCGGAACATCAGCATGGCATATATGGACCGCTTGAGCCACGATGAATGGGCAGAAATCTACAAAAAACTGGTGTACTGGGAGATAGAAATAGAAAATACCGAGGAGCAAAGCATGGAGGAGGTGCTCGAAAGCCAAAAGTCAGAAGCCAATACCAATTTTGTGAAGTTTATCAAGGAGAATTATGAAGACTGGCTCAACGAGCCCAATATTGACCGCCCCATTCTGTCGCATCAGCTCATGCAGAAAAAAGTATTTCCCCTGCTAAAAAAGATGGGGGAAAACGATACGCTCTTTTTTATATTGATAGACAACCTGCGCTATGACCAATGGCGTGTGTTGGCACAAGAGATTAGCCGCTATTTTTATATAGTGGAGGAAAGTACCTACTATTCCATTTTGCCAACTACTACGGCTTATGCCCGCAATGCCATTTTTTCGGGTATGCTGCCCGATGACATGGCAAAATTTTACACAAAATGGTGGGTAGAAGACACCGAAGAGGAAGGAAAGAACTTGCACGAAGAGGAGTTTTTACGCAACCAGCTGGATAAGTTTGGCTTCCGTCATATACGCATGGCTTACCATAAGATACTGACCAATGCGCAGGGGCGCACGGTGAATGAGCAGTTTGCTCAATTGAAGAACAATCATTTGAATGCTATTGTGTATAATTTCGTGGATATGCTTTCGCATGCACGCACCGATGTGGAGATGATTCGCGAGTTGGCCCCTGATGAAGCGGCTTATCGTGCGCTCACACATACTTGGTTTATCCATTCGCCACTTTTCGACTTGCTCAAAAAAATTGCCGAACATAAGCTGCCTTGCATCATTACTACCGATCATGGCACCATACGGGTGCGGCGCCCTTTCCGTATTGTAGGCGACCGGGAAGTAAATACCAACTTACGGTATAAACACGGAAAAAACCTCAGTTTTAAAGATGAAGGAAAGGTATTGGAAGCCCGCAAGCCCGAGCGTTTCCACTTGCCCAAGCAGCACGTATCTACCAGTTATGTGTTTGCTACAGAAGATTACTTCTTCGTTTATCCTAACAACTACAACTATTACGTCAATTTCTTTAAAGATACCTTCCAACACGGCGGTATTTCCTTGGAGGAAATGATTGTGCCTTTTGTGTATTTGGAGCCTAAGTAACAGGAACTTACCTTTAAAAAGGTCCGGCAGGAAAGGTGAAAATATTGCATTACTAAGGTAAAATATTACTATCTTGAGACAAGGTGCTGTTTGATGACCGTTGAAAAGCGTGTATTTTTGCGGTTCAATCATTTCAAAATACCTATGAAAAAAACACCTTTGAACTTGATTGCCGGCTTGATTTATGCGCCATTGATGGGTTTGATATTGGTGCTTTTTCATCCCATCAATATGCTGACAACCTACATGGGCTACCGCATGCAGATGCGTGCCATTCATGCCATGATGTGGAGTTTGATGAACTCGTTGCTCATACTGGGCATTCGCTTCAAAGTGGAAGGCAAGGAGCTGCTTGACCGCTTACCTGATGACCGTCCGCTGATTTTGGTGAGCAACCATCAGAGTGTTTTCGATATTCCGGCTATCGGGTGGGTCTTTCGCAAGAAGCACCATCCAAAGTTTATTTCCAAAAAAAGCTTGATGTACAACATACCGAGCGTATCATGGCATTTGCGTCATGGCAAGCATGTGTGCATCGACAGAAAAGACAAAGAGGGCGCACTAAAAGCCATCAAAGCATTTGCGGAAGTCATACGCCGCGAAAAGCTTGCGGCTTGTATTTTTGCAGAAGGTACGCGCGCGCGCGATGGCAAGCTGAAGCCTTTCAAAACGGCCGGATTTGAGCAGTTGGTGACTTGCATGCCCGAAGCCGTGGTGGTGCCTATTGCTTTGGAAAACTTCTGGAAGCTCACGTATCATAAGCTGCTTTACATGCCTATAGGCATTACCGTGCGTTTGCATTTGTTGGGAAAATACGAAATCGGTGATTTTGAATCGCCCCAGGCTTTGCTGCGGCGTTGCGAAGAAGACATCCGGCGTTGCCTGGGGCAGCCGGCAGCCGCATAAGACGCCGTTGCTGCTATTTGATACCGCAATTTTCCAGTTGGGCGATGAGCTGTTTTTCTTGTGCACGCAATAAATGAATCAAAAGCCGCTCGTCGCCCGGCTTGAGTTGGCGTATCCGTTTGGCTTTTGGACAATAGGCTTTGCAATCGGTATTTTCAATTGCCAGAAAGATGCTCCGGTCCCCCTTGGGCAACACCACTTTTACAAAGCTCTTGGTAAACTCTACTCTTATCTTCCGGCTCGCTTGTCCTATTTCATAAGCTTTTCCGCGCATATAGCGGTCCGGTGCCACTTCAATGTTGATATAGCAATCGTTGAATACCTGCGCCCGGGCTGTTTGTGTGCCATTTGCCCCGAGCCATAGACCAAGACCAAGTATGAGTGCTGCAAAGACTCGTTTCATATTTCTTCCGGTTTTTATGATTATGTGTAAATATTGCATTTGTTTTGAAACTGCCGGGTCATCTTTCTGACATTAGTGCCCAATGAGCACAAAAGCAGCCCAGTAATAAGGATGGGGGTGCTGTTTTCGTATGACACCTTGTGCCTTACGGAAGGCAACATGGGGATTTAGCCCTTGCAGCAGGAAGTTGTAAAATTGAACAAACAGCTCTTTGGTTGCTTCATCATCCACTTTCCACAGGCTCATGGCAACGCTTTCGGCGCCGGCTTCCCGGAAAGCCCGCTGGAAGCCATATACACCTTCGCCGGCTTGCACTTCGCCCAGCGCTGTTTCGCAGGCGCTGAGTGCCACCAGGCGCGTATTATGCAAAGGAAGCGTGGTTACTTCATAAGCAGTCAAGATGCCATTTTCTTCGCCCCGTGCCGAGAGTGCAAGACTGTCTTGTTCAAAAGCTTGTGCGCAGTTGCTGAGCAGCAGGCCCGCACGCAGCAAGGGGTTGCGTCCTGCCTTTTCGCTCTGTATGCCCAATACCTGCCCACTCGCTTCATCGATATCTTTCAAAAAATAACCGTGGGTAGCTATATGAAGGATTTGCGGTTGCTGTTCTTTTAACAGCTGTTTTAATTTGCCTTCGGTGGCGCTTTCTTTGCTAAGCAGGGTCGTTTTTATTCCCTTTTGCTTTAACAATTGATTAAGCGAAAGCACTTCCTGCAGGGTGCCGGGCAGCAGGCTTACGGCTTGGGTGCCATAGATAGGGTAGCCCACCAGCAGGGCTTGGCGTAATGGGGGCGCATTGCCGGCTTCTTTTACTATTTCTGTGGGATGAGACAGGTAGGTGAGCTCGTACAGGTCTATGAGGTACTTCTCTTTGTCGGCTGCCCAAAGACTTGCCAAGCTAAGTTGATGATATACGCCGTCAGCGCTAATGTATAGCTGCCGGACACCGTGGCTTTGCAAGGTCTTTTCCAGTGGGGCAAAGAAAGTATCGTATGAGCGGACATCCGTACGCTTGAGCCGTATGTTGCTTCGGTAATAGCCGATTCCTCTTCTTTCAAGTAAGCTGCTTTCACCAATGGAAACGAGTACGGGGGCTTGCGATGAAGGCATAACCACAAAAGCGTAGTATTGCGCTTCGTTTGTAAGTTGCCGGGTGAAGCGGGGTAAGCGCACAAACTCTATCAAAGCACTGCCTGCGGGCAGGGCAGCTGCTATTTGCTCATATTGATACTGCTTTTCTTGCACATCGTCAAAGGCTTGTGAACGGGCAGATAACTCTCTTTCAATGGTATTTACTTCTTTTTCCAGTGCGTCTAAATCTATTTTCTGCTCTTCCAGTTCGGCTTTGCTGAGCGTATAGTAATAAGCAAGCCGCTCTTTCTTTTGTGTCCACTTGTCAAACAGGCTTAAAAGTGCCGGGTCTTGAGCTTGGGCAATGCGCATGCGTATGTTTTCATCGGTCCGTAGTAGAATACCCTTGGTGGCGATCCATGCTTCGTAGGCTTTGCGTAGCAAGACAGGTGTTTGCTGTTCGAAGGCAAAGTTGAAGAAACGCAAGTAAGCCGGGCGCATTTGCTGCCAATAGTGTTCCCGTTCGTTGGTGCTCATAGAAACAAAGAACGAACGGATGAATTCGTCGTTTTGTTTTATCACTTCTTCATAGAGGGCGGCGGCATCTTCTACCATGCCATTCTTCCAATAGGCAATTGCCAGCCACTCTTTGGTTTGGTTGTAGGCAGGGTGGCGGGTGCCCTGCGTTTGCGCCCTGATGTCCAACACTTCCTTTAAAGAAGCAATGGCTTGCCGCTTATCGCCGTAAAATAGCCGGAAACGCCCCAGTTGTTCGAGCGCAGAAGCATAGGCAGGGTGTTGCTTGTCGAACTTTTTTTCATAGATTTCAAGTGCTTCTTGAAGCAACGCTTCGACGTTTTCGGTCTTGCCGCTTTGCAGCTGAAGGGCAGCATACAAAGTGAGCAGGTGGGCGTAATCGGGATGGCGCTTCTTGCCTTGCTTCTTTTTTATTTCTATAGCCTTTTGGTAAAGGGCAGCTGCTTCATCCAAGCGGTTGTTTTCTTGATAAAGCATTGCCAAATTGATAAGCATTCGTTGATAGTTGGTGTTTTTTTCCCGTATGTTCTCATCGGCTATACGCAACGCCTTTTGGTAAAGCAATTCGGCTTCTTCATAGAGCCCCAAGGTGTAAAGCATGTAAGCATGATTGTTGAGGACAATGGCTTGCGGCATGCCTTGCTTTTGGCTTTGTAATAGTTTGTTTTCTATGTTTTCGATGAGCTGTATCGCTTCGGGGTAATAGGCTTGATGAAAGCGCAAGATGGCATAGTTGTTTTGGGTGGCATAATACAGGTAATGGTCTTCGCCCAGCTCTTGTGATATGACAGTGAGGGCTTTGTCGAAATAGCTTTCGGCAGTCTTATAGTTGCCCAGGGTGGTATAGAGCAAGCCCAGATCATTGTAAAGACGGGCTTTGTTTGCAGGCTTGGCATTCAGTGGCATCTTTTGCTCTGCATAGAGAAACTCATCTTCCGCCCACTTGTATTTATTCGATGCGAAAAGTATTTCTGCCAAGTTTAAGCTTTCTTCAAACTCTTCTCCGGGGGTGTATTCGCCGGAATCGATTTCGTGGCCCAAGAGTGTGCTTACTGCCAGCTTGTCTATGCCTAAGTCGTAAAACAGATTTTTTTCTTCGTAAAAACCTGTTTGGTCGGCAACGGCAATGGCAAAGCTGAAATTGAGTGAATCGTATTGGGCGCGTTTTTTCCCGAACAAACCTTCTGCCAGCGCCCCTTCTATGCCCTTGTCTGTTACCTGCTCTACGCCTTTCTTTACCTTCTCTTTCGCTTTCCGCCAGTCTATTTGGGCAGGCGATAACCAAGGAAGCAACAAAGCAAGGAAGAAGGCAGTTAGTTTGGCTTTCATAACACATGTATGATTTGTTGATATATTGAAAGTTAACAAAAAAGAAAGCAGATGCCAAAGATAGCATCTGCTTCAAGCCACTTTTTGTGTCTTATATGGCTTGCCGGGCACTTAGCTTAATACTTGCGGTAAGGAATGGGCAGCTGTTCGGGGCGAGGGCTGCCATAGATGGTGAGCGGCTCGGCTATTGCCGAAGCATAACGACGGCTTTCGTTGTGCAGGCGGTCACAGGCGGTCACAACATATACGGCAGGCAAATGCCGGGTGTCCGTATCGGTAAAATGTTCTTCTTTCCCTATATATACGATGCGGTCCGGGCGGCTCAGATCAACGGTTTCTGTAAGCGGAAAACGATACAAAACATAGTAAGCGGCCGGGTCGCCGTCGGGTGCAAGCGGGGGCGTTTGCCACTGCAGTTTCACACCTTGCGAGGTCATGTGCACATTCAGCTTTGGCGGCGGCAGGGCAGGAATGCTGTCTTTCCAAGGCATGGGAGGCGGCAGAGCGGGATAACGGTAGTAATATTGTGCCAGGGAATCCAAAATATGGAAGGGGTTGCGGTAAAGGTGTTTGGCAGAAAAGAAAATACTGCCTTTGATGGCATCGTAAGCCATTTTTTTGCGCAATTGGCGTGGCAGCTCTTGCGGGTCGTGCCAGGTGCTATCGCCTCCGTCTTCGCCATCTACCTTATAGAGCGCATGCCCTATGTAAACGTGTCTGCCAAAAGAATTTTTGTGCCACCAAGGCACCAATACGTTATAATTGCCGTAGCGCGAACGGGTGCTCCAGTAAAGCTGTGGCGCTATGTAGTCAATCCAGCCTTCGCGAAGCCATTTCCGGCTGTCGGCATAGAGAGCATCATAAGAGGCGTACCATATCTTGGTAGCAGAGCCGAGGCTGTCTTGCGAGGCATTGCGCCACACGCCGATAGGACTGATGCCAAATTTAACATGTGGTTTTTTGCGCTGCAGGCTGTCGTGAATGGCTTGAATCAGCAAATCGACATTGTGGCGGCGCCAGTCGTGAATGCTGTTGAACTGCTTCTTGCCATAGCGCAGATAAGTGGCATAATCATCTATTTTCTCTTTGGGGACCTGATAGGGATAGAAGTAGTCATCGAAATGAACGCCGTCGATATCGTAGTTTTCGACTACTTCCTGAATAAGGCGCACGATGTAGTCGCGCACGGCAGGAATGCCCGGGTTGAAGTATTTCTTTCCGTTGTAGTCGAAAAACCAGGCGGGACGCTTGTTTGATATGTGCTCGTCGTGGACTTGGGCGGCTTGCAGGTTCGACACGGCACGATAGGGATTGAACCAGGCGTGGAACTCTATGTTGCGTTTGTGGGCTTCTTCTATCATGAAGGCCAAAGGATCATAGTAGGGATAAGGGGCTTCGCCTTGGGTGCCTGTCAGGTAAGCAGACCAAGGTTCGTATTGACTCGGATAAAAAGCATCGGCCGTGGGGCGTACTTGCACTATCACCGCATTGAAATGATACTTCTGCAGTGTATCGAGCAAGGCTATAAATTCTTTTCTCTGCTCTTCGGGCGGAAGCCCCCGCCGCGAGGGCCAGTCGATGTTGTTGAGGGTAGCTACCCACACTGCCCGGAACTCGTATTTCTGCGGGAAGTAGTGTTGTGCTTTGCCGGCACTGAAAAAGGCGCCCGTAAACCATAAAAAAAGCCAAAAAGTAAACCTCTCAATAAGCATAGGCAGCAATTGTTTGCATTTTCTTTTTTAAAGAAAAGCATTTTGTCCGAAAAAAAGAAGCACCTGCCAAAAGTATGGACAGGTGCCCCTACAACAATAAAGAAAAGGAAAAGCCTGTTATTTGAAAGCCGGAATGCCTGTGATGGCGGCGCCCAGTATCAACAGGTGGATATCGTGGGTGCCTTCATAGGTTACTACCGATTCGAGGTTCATCATATGGCGCATGATGGGGTATTCGTTGGTAATGCCCATACCGCCCAATATCTGACGTGCTTCGCGGGCTACACGCAGGGCAATTTCCACATTGTTACGCTTGGCAAGCGATATTTGCGCCGAAGTGGCTTTGCCTTCGTTCATCAGCTGTCCGAGACGCAGGCAAACGAGCTGTGCTTTGGTAATTTCGGTAAGCATCTCGGCCAGTTTCTTTTGTGTAAGCTGGAAGGCGGCAATAGGCTTGTCAAATTGAATGCGCTCTTTGGCATAACGCAGGGCGGTGTCGTAGCAGTCCATGGCAGCGCCCAAGGCACCCCAAGAGATACCGTAACGGGCTGAATCGAGACATTGCAAGGGACCCGACAAGCCATCGGCACCGGGCAACAGGTTCTCTTTGGGTACTTTCACGTTGTCGAAGACCAGTTCGCCGGTGGTGCTGGCACGCAACGACCATTTACCATGGATTTCCGGGGCGCTGAAGCCTTCCATTCCTTTTTCCACAATCAAACCTTTGATGCGTCCGGCTTCGTTCTTAGCCCATACTACCGCTACGTCAGCCATGGGGGCATTCGAAATCCACATCTTTGAACCATTGAGCAGATAATAATCGCCCATGTCTTTGAAGTGTGACTTCATGCCACTGGGGTTCGAGCCGAAGTCGGGTTCTGTCAAGCCAAAGCAACCGAGCCACTCACCCGATGCCAGCTTGGGCAAGTATTTTCGGCGTTGCTCTTCTGAACCAAACTTATAAATAGGGTACATTACCAATGAGCCTTGCACCGAGGCAGTGGAGCGCATACCTGAGTCGCCGCGTTCGATTTCCTGCATCATCAAACCATAGGCGATGTAGTCAAGCCCGCCGCCGCCGTATTCCTGCGGAATGGTGGGACCAAACACCCCCAGCTCGCCAAATTTGCGCACGATTTCATAGGGGAAATGCGCCTTTTCATACCAATCTTCGATATAAGGCGAGATTTCCCGCTTTACGAAGTCACGCACCGCCTGGCGTATCATTTTATGCTCTTCGGTGAGCAGGTCGTCTATGTTGTAAAAGTCCGGCGACTCGAAGAGGTCCGCTTTTACCTTTTTTTGAAATTGCATGGTTTCTTGTGCCATAATTTTTGTGTTTATGATTCAAACTGAAAGGGATAGGGCTATGTTTGGGCAAAGGTACAAAAAAGCGGGCATCTTACACGCCCGAACTCTTGATGATGAAGCCCAAAATAAGCCCCAGCACCACAATCAGCGGGGCGGGAATGCGAGTGTATTGCAAGAGCAGAAAAGTGCCTGCCACAAAGAATATATTCCAAAAAAGGCGCAGGTTCGGGCTTTCTATAAGGGGGAAGAAGAGCAGAATGGCCGCTGCAATCACCAATCCGGCACTGGTGGCATTGATGCCCTCGAGCGAAGCCCGCACGGGACGGTATTTTTTCAATTCATCCCAAAACTGTATGACAAAAAAGATAAGAAAGGTGCCGGGCAGAAAAACACCTGTTGCCGCCAAGATTCCGCCCCAGATACTGCCCGTAGGTCCGTAGCTGCGCATAGCCAGCGCCCCCACATACGAGGCGAAAGAGAAGGTAGGCCCGGGCATGGCTTGGGCAATGGCATAGCCCGTAAGAAATTCATTGCCGTTAAGCAAATGTTTGAATTTTACAAACTCACCGTACATCATAGGCACCAGCACCTGCCCACCACCAAAAATGAGCGAGCCCAAGCGATAAAAGTTGGTCAATATGCGCAGGCTGAAAGAGTTGCTAATGTCGGCAGCCAGTGCCAAGCCTGCAAAAAGCCCGGCATAGAGCGTAAAGTAACGCCAGCGGATACGCAGCGGGCGATGCGCTTCTTTGGGTTGTTTTTCGAATTTGAAAGCCGTAACCACCCCTCCGGCAAGGATGATGAGCGGAAAGACCCACGGCTGGTATGCCCAAGTAGAGATGGCTGCCGAAGCCACCATCAAAAAAAGAGCCGTTTTGGTTTTGATAATTTTCTTGCTGATGCGCAAAGCGGCATGAGCTATGAAGCCCACAGCCATGGGCTGAATAAAACGGGTAAAACTCAGGGAAATATTTTGTTCTTGCAGACGATTGAGCAAAAGTGCTGCTGCTATCATCATAGACACGGTGGGCACTGTCCATACAAAAAGCGTAAGCAGTGCCAGAGGCAGGCCCCCAATGCGGTAGCCAATGGCCGTAATGGTTTGCGTGGAAGTAGGGCCGGGCAGTATTTGACACAAGGCGTTCAGCTCTATGAGCTCTTCTTCGCTGATATAGCGGCGTTTGTCAACAAACTGGGTGAAAAAAAGTGAGATATGCGCTTGTGGGCCTCCGAAGGAGGTAAGGGCTATCCATAGGGTGTCGCGTAAAAAGATGAAGTAGCGTAGGTGGCGCATGACTCTTGAACGGGCAAACTAAGCAAGTAGCAAAAAAAGCGGGAGGCGCTTCTGTACGAGAAAACGCCCCCGCGCAAGATGAACACTATTTCTTCAGCAGGCCGATTTCAATCAGACGCTGACGCAAAAACTCACCGGCGGTGATGTCAGGATATTGCTTGGGGTTTTGCTCATCAATGCAGCTCTCCAAGCAAGCGAGACTCATTTCGGAGCGCGGATGCAAGAAGAAAGGTATCGAATAGCGGGGTTCATGCATCTTTTCACGCGGCGGGTTCACCACCCGGTGAATGGTCGATTTCAATTTGTTATTGGTCAGGCGCGAAAGCATGTCGCCTACGTTTATCACTACTTCGTCTTCTTTGGGAATGGCAGGAATCCACTTGCCATCGTGGCGGAGCACCTCCAAGCCTTCGGCACTGGCGCCCATCAACAGGGTAATCAGGTTGATATCGCCATGAGCGGCTGCACGCACCGAGTCGGGGGGCAGGGCATCCGGGTTTTCAATGGGGTAGTAGTGAATGGTACGCAAAATACTGTTGCCCTTTTCCACTTTGTCTTCGAAGTAGTCTTCTTCCAAGCCCAAGTAAAGGGCAATGGCACGCAGCAGTTGGCGCCCGGCTTTCTCGAGCGTACGGAAGGCATGCAAGGTCTCTTCTTTGAATTCCGGCAGCTCTTCGGGCCATATGTTGGGCGGGTAGTCCTCGGCCGGGAGGTTGTCTTCCGGCCGGATGTCTTCTTGCCCGATTTGATAAAACTCTTTTAAGTCCGGCACGGGGTGGTCTTTGGCGTGCTCTTGGTTGCGAGGGGTGTAACCACGTTGCCCGGCCAATTCCGGTTTGTGGTACTTCATTTTCACTTCGTCAGGCAGGGCAAAGAAGCGTTTTACGGCTTCGTAAAGGCGCTCGCGACGGTCGGCAGTAAAGCCATGATTTTTCACCGCCACGAATCCGATATTTTGAAAAGCCTTGCCCAGCTCTTCTACAAACTTGGCTTTTCGGGCGGCATCACCTGAGGTGAAATCTGCCAAGTCCACCACAGGAATAGAATCATAAAGTATTTCAGCTTTATGTGCCATAGGTTTTGGGTTTATGGATGAATAGCATGGCAATTTACAAAAAGACAGGCAAGCTGGCAAAGGACCTTAATCATGGAAAATTCTCCCGGAAAATATTACACTTTCCAGCCAAAGAATCTTTTGATTTCAGCATAAAATTTGCTTACTTTTTGGTAAGAGATAAGTATCTACTGACAACTAAACCAAAACAGTGAAGTTATGAAACGAACAACCGCTTTAAATGTAAAGAAACACACTTTGCCTCCATTGTTGTGGAGTGTCTTCTGGTTATTTGCCGCTGCCACAGGTGCCTGGGCACAAGGAGGGTTTGATCAAAGTAGTGCGGTGGAAATTACAGGACCCGGCGTGTATTTCTCCGGAGATTTTTCAGGTGCCGGCTGCCAAGCTCCCCCGGATAATAATGCAACCGGCTATGCTTACTCCGGAGGAGCTGACTGTGGGCGCTGGTTTAAGTTTACTCCTTCATCTACGGTAGAAGTAGAAATATCAGACAAAGAGAAAGACGGCTCGACTCCTGTGAGTACTGATAATCAGGAGTATAATATATTTTACGTTTACGAAAACACACCGGCGACCGGTAATTTTATACAAAATCCAAATGGGGAGGCTAACACTGCTTATGAGTCAGGTCCACCTAACCGTGCTTATTTGAAATTTACGGCACAAGCCGGCAACACCTATTACATTGTATGGACCAATGAGTTGGATGAATTCAACACTTCTCATAATGTGGGGGTATATTTTCGTGTAACCATTCCTTTCAAAATATCTGCCTCCAACATCACCCACAACAGCGTGGACATCGCATGGAACGATGCCGCCGGAGCGGCTACTTACAAAGTGTACCGTGCCACTTCCATAAATGACGGCGGCACCCCCGACGACCCCTCGGATGACCTGCTGGGCAGCGACTCGACAGAGGTGCACAATGCCACGGCTGCCGGCAACTATACCGACAACAACCTGCAGGAAGCTACTGAGTATTATTATCGCGTGATTGCTTATAATGGCAGTGGCACCGAAGTAGATAGAACAGATATTATCCGGGTATTGACCGATGTATATAACAACGGGCAAGCTTTTGTGTTGCGTGAAAACTTCGAGGCATATTACAGCCAAACCGGGGCATTAAGTATTAAAGATTGGGGTAATATAGACAACGATACTGCTGACACAGACAATACCCCCTGGGAAGTTTATCGTGGCAATTATAAGATTAATGGAATAGAAGGTAGTAGTATCAACTGGCGTGACACAATTACTATTGTAGGGGTAACAGAAAGCGGGTCGGCAGCAAGTGATAACTGGCTCATTACACCTCAAATCACTATTCCTTCTACGGGTGCTGAGCTGCTGTTCTGGGGAATGCCCGTAGGTACAGGCAATTCAGATAATGATATTAGAGTGTACGTTTCCACTACGGGCAATACGGTGGCAGACTTTAGCTCTGCTCCCTTGCTTGATTCGACAGATATCACCGGTACCGGCAAGTTTCAAAAATTTTCCGTTGACTTGGCAGCTTATGCCGGACAAAATATTTATATAGCCATCCGGCATACAGGAGTAGGAGCCGGTTCTAACTTTACCATCGACGATATCGTAGTGCGGGCACTGCCTGAACCACAGTTTGCAGCCGGCTATCCGAACATCTCCAATATTAGCAAGACCTTCTTCCGTATCAATGTGAAAGCCGATACCGATGGTACTGCCTATGCCGTGGTAGTGCCTGACGGAGCAGCAGCGCCTACTTCACAAGAAGTGATAAATGGACAAGCAAGCGGGGGCGGAGCACCCGCAGCTTCAGGAAATGTCTCGATTACTGCCAATACGGAGGCGTTCATAGACATTACCGGATTGAGCAACTCCACAGCTTATGATGTGTATGTGGTCATACAGGCTACCGGCGGTGGGCTGCAAAGTGCTCCTACCAAGCTGGATGTAACCACCCAGGCGCCTGACACCCCCAACTGGGCAACCGGCTATCCCAAAATGGGAACAATTGGCGATGAAGCAGCTACTTTGTTGGTTAAAATAGATCGTGACGGCAAAGCCTTTGCCGTGGTAGTGCCCGATGGTGCCACTGCCCCGACGGCGGCAGAAGTGAAGTCCGGAAAAGCAGCCGGGGGAGCTGCGCCTGTAGCAGCAGGAAGCAACACTTCCTTAACGCAAAATGTAGAAGGGAGCATCGCCTTCAGCGGTCTTAGCAACAGCACTGCCTATGATGTGTATGTGGTGGCAGAGAGCAGCAGTGGTACTTTGCAAGCGTCTCCGGTGAAAGTGGACTTTACCACGCTGGCACCACAACCGCCCGCCTTTGCCAATGGCTATCCCGTCATTACCAATGTGACTTATGAAGCATTTGATGGCGTGGTAAAAGCCGACAAGTCAGGTACTGCTTATTTGGTGGTTTTGGAAGCGGGAGCAACTGCACCTTCGGCGGCAGAAGTGAAAGCCGGACAAGGGGCCGGAGGAAGTGCAGCCCTGAAAGCAGCTTCCGTAGCCATGACTGCCAACCAGGATGCCGTGATGAGCGTGAGCGGATTGAGCCCCGGCACTACCTACGATGTTTATTTTGTAGCCGAAAGTGATGCCAATGTTCTGCAAGCGTCTCCGGTGAAAAAAAGCTTTACCACCATAGCCGAAGTAACCGCTCTGGAGTCGCCTCTTTCGGCAGAGGTGAAGCTCTACCCGAACCCGTCGCAAGGAGCTTTTATGCTGGATATGACCATGCTCAAAGCCGACGTGTACCGCGTGCGTGTGCTGGATGTAAGTGGCAAAACGCTTACTTCCATTCCGGTGAAAGCCAAAAAGATGAGTATCGACCTGTCTGCCTATGGCAGCGGCTTGTATTGGATTCAGCTGGAAAGCAGTGAGGGTGTTATTCCGCAGCGGGTAGTGATAGAATAAATTCCCGGTTATTTAAAAAGGCAAAAAAGGGGCTTAAGCCCCTTTTTTGCTTGTGTGGTTACCTTGAGAGTGCTACTCATAGATGCCGGGTAAAAATAACATCAATACCGGCTGTTATTTTGGGATTGTTACTCAAAGATAGCTTTCTTTCCCAAATTATATCGATTCTGTTTCTCTGTTCTTTCAGTTGTCGAGGGGGGAAGGTAGCATGTCATTTTCGAACCTCACGTAGCTTGTCATATCGAACGAGTAAAGCGAGTGAGAGATTTCATCAAAGCAAGCTGCAAGAAACAAAGCGATTTCTTGCTTGCGCTCGAAATGACATAAAGAGACATTCAAAATGACAAAAAAGCTTAATGACAGAGAAGAAAAGCTTGCAAGGATAAAGTTTTCTCTGTTTTTAGTTCATACGCCCGTTATCTTTTATTTTCTATACCGACTTGGTTTTGAAAATAGGGCAGGAGTAACTCTTGCAGTACAGAGGGGCAACGTACCGGACGCCCATTTTCTTTTTTGGCAAAGACCAACACCGTATAGCCTTCATTAATCAGTTCGCCCTGCTCGTTGAATACCTCGTAATCGAAACGGAAACGGCTCGCCGGCATTTCTTTGATGTGTGTACGTATGGTCAGCATTTCATCGTAAAAAGCAGGCTTGCGGTAGCGCACATGTGCTTCCAATACCGGCATCATAATGCCCTCTTCTTCTTCCAAATGGCGATACCGGTAGCCCAAGGCACGCAGCGTTTCCACACGTGCTACTTCGTAATATTCAAGATAATTGCCATAGTAGGCGTAGCCCATCCGGTCTGTTTCAGCATAACGAACCCGCAACTTTGTATCGTGAGTGAACATATTTTTTACCTTTGGTGTTAAAAAAACCGTATCCTTTTTATTGCGCTATGCTGCTTGACAATTTTTTGCGCTTCATCGACAAAAATAAACTCTTCACACCAAAGGATAAAATGCTGCTTGCCGTGAGCGGGGGCGTGGATTCGGTTGTGATGAGTCATCTGTTTGCAGAAGCAGGCTTTACCTTTGCCATCGCGCATGTAAACTACCGGCTGCGTGGCGAAGAATCGGACCAAGATGCAGCTTGGGTAGCCCGCTGGGCAGAGCAGCTGGCAGTGCCTTTTTTCTTGTATGAAGCAAACGAGGCGGCGGAGGGAAACATACAACTATGGGCACGCGAGCTGCGCTATGCCTGGTTTGAAAAGCTGTTAAAAGAAGAGGGCTATGATTACATAGCTACTGCCCACCATGCCGGTGACGTGCTGGAGACCGTTTTGTTTCGTTTAAGCCGCGGAGGAGGGATTGCAGCCGTGCACGGTATTCTGCCCAAGCAAGCACCTTTGGTGCGGCCGCTGCTGTTTGCCGGGCGGGCGCAAATCATCGATTATGCCAAACGCCGGAGACTCACTTGGCGGGAAGACAGCTCCAATGCTACAGACAAGTACCGGCGTAATTATATACGTCATCATGTGGTGCCGCACCTGCGGAAGCTGAATCCCAAAGTGGAAGAGGCTGTATGGGCAACTACCTGCCGCATTCAGGAAATAGAAGAAGTGTGGGAGGCCTATGTAGTCCGGTGGCGCCGGCAGGCAATTTATGAAAAAGACGATGGAACCATTCGCTTCTGCTATGAAGAGGTACCACGAAAAGTGACTTTGTGGCAGGCATTGCTGGCGTCTTATGGCGTTTCTTTCGACCTGGTGGAGCAACTGCTTTCCGTTTGCAATGAGGGACAGAGCGGGGCGGTCTTTCACACGCCCACGCATGAACTGTTGCTTAACCGCAAGGAAGTGCTCATACGTCCCCGCAAGGCGCAGGTGCATGCTGACGGCTTGCTTATCGAAGCGCTACGCGGCAGCATCACGACTGCCTTTGGGGTGCTAAGATGGGAGCCTTTGCCGGCGCTGCCCGCAACCATTCCTCATGACCCACATACTGCCCATGTAGATATGGATGCTTTATCCTTCCCTTTAAAGCTGCGTTTATGGCAGCCGGGCGACCGCTTTTGCCCTTTGGGAATGAAGGGAAAAAAACAAAAAGTAAGCGACTTTTTGATAAATAAAAAACTTTCGCTTTTTGAAAAAGAACGTCAGTATGTGATAGAAGATGCCCAAGGACGCATCGTCTGGTTGGTAGGGCAGCGTCTCGATGAGCGTTTTGCCTTGAAGCCATCTACACAAAATGTATTATTTTTAAGCTGGACACCCAAAGCATAAAGATACTATGAAGCTCCGCAACCCCTTCAAAAAGACTTATTCGCCTGCACAGCGTGCCATGTTTCGTTTTTTAAGCCGCTCGCAGTTGTTCGCCTGCTTGGATGAGCACGAGTTGGCGGAGTTTTATCCTTATTTCTACCCCCGTAGTTTTAAAAAAAATGAAGTGATTTTTTTCCGGGAAGACCCCGCACAAGCCGTGTACCTCATCAGAGAAGGGCGTGTAGAGTTAAATATAGACATACAGGATACTTTTGAAGTATTGGCTTATGCAGAAGAGGGCGTTACGCTGGGCAGTGAGGCTTTCTTACCGGGAAAGCGCCGCCTTTATAATGCCATTGTGTCGTCGGAACAGGCTGATATATTGGTGCTGCCCCAGGTGAATATTATGGATGTGTTTAAAAAAGAAACCGCTATCAAAGCCAAGCTGATGGAGGCGCTCGCTTCCATGTATGCCGATAACACGGCCCATATATTCAAAGCCTACCGCAATGTGTTTGGCTTTTTCGATTTAGGAAAAGCCTATATGTATTCATTTCAGAAAAGAACGCAAAAAGATGACGAAGATTATGGATATTAGTCAAGAAGAGACACAACTTTATGATTGTCAATACTTGCCCGCAAGGCAGTCTGCTTTATATAGCGACTGGGTGTTGCGATATATTGAAAAAGATGCCGCTTTGCGGCCCCTCTATGAGCATGAATATTCCATCGAAGGCGTAAAGGCGTTTATAGAAAATAGTCATTTTTCCGACCAACGACGGCAAATCCTTCGCCAGGCTATAGAGCGGCAGTATGGCACCATGCCGCTGCCCACTAAGGTGAAGCAAAATATAGAAAAATTAAGCCAAGCGAATACTTTCACTGTCACTACCGGGCACCAACTGGGCTTGATGGGTGGTCCTTTGTTTGTGGCATATAAAATTTTATCAGTGGTGCGAATGGCTGAATTCTTGACCGCTACTTTGCCGCAATATGAGTTTGTGCCGGTTTTTTGGATGGCCAGCGAGGACCACGATTGGGATGAAGTCAATCATTTTTATTTTCACGCAAAGCGTTACGAATGGCAAACTGACTACAGCGGTGCGGTAGGGCGCTATATACTGCCCGATATGGGACATTTTATAGAGCAACTGCCCCAAGAGTTGCAAAGCTGGGCGCAGGTGTACCGGGCAGGAGACGGTTGGGCAACGGCTACGCGCCGCCTCATACACCGCTTATTTGGCGATTTGGGCGTAGTTGTTGTGGATGGCGACGATCGGGACTTGAAGTCGTTATGGAAAGATATTGTCTGGCAGGAGCTCACGCAGGCGCCTACCAAGGAGGCTGTTGCCCGGCAAAACGAGCTGATTGAGCGCTTAGGGGGAACCATACAAGCCCATGTGCGCGACATCAATTTGTTTTATATGACCGGCCGGGAGCGCTTGCGGGTAAAACGCACCGGCGATGGACGTTGGCAAACGGTAGGGGGGCAATATGCTTGGTCGCTCGAAGCGCTGCGGAAGTCCGTGACACAAGAGCCTGAAGCATGGAGCCCGAATGTGATGCTGCGGCCGGTTTATCAGCAGGCCATATTACCGAATGCAGTTTATATAGGTGGTCCCGGCGAGCTTGCCTATTGGCTTCAATTACGCAAGGTGTTTTCTTATTGGCGCCAAGTGGATGCCCACATACAAATGCCTGTGGTGGGGTTGCGGCACTCTTTGTTTGTACTTACGCCCTCTGATTGGCGTAAAATAGAAAAGAATGCTCTGCAGCCGCAGGATTTCTTCCGGACGGTAGATGCCCTGATAAAAGAATGGCTGGCAGCACATGTCCATGAAACAGATGTGTTCGACAGCGCCAGAGCCAAAATAACGGAAGCGCATGCTTTGTTGTTGCCGGAAATTGATGCAGTTGATGCCTCGCTTCACAAAAAAGTAAAGGCATATGAAGTACAAGCTTTGAAACAAATAGACGACTTGGAGAAACGCTTTTATAAAGCAGTGAAGCAACGTGAAGAAACGGCCGTGCGCCAAATACAGTCGGTGCATGAACGTTTGTTTCCCGGTGGTGTACCACAGGAGCGCCATGATTCCTTGTTTACTTTTTTCATTTACCACCAGGAAAATGAGTATTGGAAGCAGTTATTGCAAAAGCTCATTCCTTTCCGGACTGATGTATTGCTTCTCAAAGAAAACAGTTGACAGGATGAATGAAGTACTTTCGAAGCAAGAAGCGCGGGCATGGGCAAAACAGCAGCGGCAAGCATTGCCTGAAGCAGAGTACCGGCGCCTCAATGCAGCCTTGATTGAGCACTTGCAAGCGCTTATCCATTGGCAGGTAGTGCGCTATCTGCATACCTTCCTGCCTATTGAACGGCAACGTGAGCCCGACATGCGGCCGCTCTTGCACTTTTTGGAGCAGACGTTTCCCAATGTGCAAATAGCAGTGCCTAAAGTGAAGGGGGGGCGTTTGGAGCATTACCGCTTGTTGCCTCACGCACAATTGCAGCTGAGCAGTTGGGGGGTGCCGGAACCTCCGGATTCAGCGCCTGCGCTTGCGCCTTCCGACTTTGAAAACATAGATGTTGTACTTGTCCCCCTCTTGGCTTTTGATTTGCGTGGGGGGCGGGTAGGGTATGGCAAAGGCTATTACGATGCCTTTTTGCGCCACTTGCCTCATGCTTTGCGTGTCGGTGTTTCTTTACTGCCACCGCTAAAAGCCATCGCCGACTTGGAGGAGCACGATATGCCTTTGCATTTGGTGGTTACGCCCGCGCGGACATACGACTTTAGATTTCTTGCTGAAAAAGCCATGCACGGGCACTTAATAAAGAAGCAAAGTAACGTTCCTTAGCTATCTTGGTGCCTTGGCTTTGTTCCAGCTTGGCATTGACTCTTTGCAAACCGGCGTCGCTAAATACTTTCGGATTAAGCACATAGGCAACATAATGCCGGTGGGGAAGCATCTCGGGAAGCTCTTCTTGCCACCAGTCGGGCAGCCAGTAAAAAAAATCATTGGGTAAGTTTTGGGCATAACGCACATCAACCAGCCACCGGAAAGGGTCGTTGGGCAGATACAAAGTAACTATGGTGCGTATGGCTTTTTTGAGTTCCGGACTATTGGCCCGTTCCTTGATTTCGATGATAACGGCACCGATGACTTCGTCGTATCTGTGTTTTACGGCAGACTGATTGGCGTCTATAATCATAAAAAAATACGTTCCGTTATGATACAATGATAAGAAAAAAGAGATAAACATGCCTGCTTAAGCTATGTTTATCTCTTTGGACGGTGTGTAAGCAGAAGCAGTTTAGCTTAGTTTTCCAAAGAAGTGATTACCTATGTCTTCGGCTGACTCACTCAGGTGAAACGCACGGAAGTGAGTAAATACCTCCTCTTGCTGCAAGAGACCGTCACCGTTTAAGTCCATGGCTTCGAAAGCAGCATCGGCCTCTTCGTTGCTTTGCCCGAAGCAGCGGTAGAAGCGGCGAAACTCTTTTTGAGTCCATGCGTTGTCTTTGTCACCGTCAAGTATAGGGAAAAGCTTTTCTATGAAAGGAAAAACGTTTTTTTGATACGCTTCTTCGCTGCTCAGGTTTTGCGTGTAGGCTTGCAAAAATTCTTCGGGGCTTACCTTTTCATCGGCGTTTTCGTCGAAACGAAGCACCAGTTTGCGCCATACTTGACGAAACAGCGAGCGAAACTTTTTGTCTTGTTCTTCACCAATACGCCACCTGAACTCTTCGGCAAAGCGGTTGGCAATTGTGTCGATGTCTTTTGCTTCAATAAATCCGCTTTTGTCTTGGTCGTAAAAGCGGAACAGGTGCTCTATTTTTTGTCTTTGAAATGCGCTTAACATAGTTTTTATGTTGGTGGGACATATGAGTAAAATAGGGAATGGGCAAAAACTATGCAACTACCTTTGCTGTTTTTTCTTTTTATTGTGGCATATAAAGCAATAAAACGAAGGAGGCTATCTGACAACAGATAGCCTCCTCTTTTCAAACAGCAGCCACTATGCTTTTTTTATTCGGCTACTACCTTGAAGGTGATTTCGTGTTTTATTTCTCTGTGCAGGTCGATGATGGCTTTGTATTCGCCCAAAGTTTTGGCTTCGCCTACAATTAAGATTTTCTTGCGGTCGATGTCAAATCCTTTTTCTTTGAGCGCTTCGGCTATATGGCCGGTGGTTACAGAACCAAAGATACGACCATTTTCGCCTGCCTTAGCCTTGATTTCAAGCACCAAGTTGCCGATTTTGTCGGCTATAGCTTGGGCATCGGCTTTGATTTTTTCAGCTTTGTGAGCAGCTTGTTTCAGCTCTTCTTCCAGTTGGCGAAGGTTCGATTTGTTGGCAATGACAGCATATCCTTTGGGAATAAGGTAATTGCGGGCATAACCATCTTTTACCTTCACCACGTCGTTTTTATAGCCCAATCCGGCAATATCTTCTTTTAAAATAATTTCCATGACGCTTTACGGTTTTTTTATTTCAAGTTATCTGCTACAAACGGCAACAGAGCCAAGTGACGGGCACGCTTGATGGCTTGTGCCACTTTCTTCTGATATTTAAGGCTGTTGCCGGTGAGGCGACGAGGTAAAATTTTACCTTGTTCGTTCACAAACTTCAGCAAGAAGTCAGGGTCTTTGTAGTCTACATACTTGATGCCGTACTTGCGGAAACGGCAGTACTTCTTTACCTTCTTGCGTTTCTCCTGATGAATAGGTTCGTTTATAAGTGTCATGGCTTATTCTTCGTTTTGGGGTTCTTCTACTCGTTTCAGTTCGCCTTTTCTGCGTTTTTCGTTGTATTCTACACCGTATTTGTCAAGTTTTACGGTCAGATAACGCATTACACGCTCATCGCGGCGATATTCTGTTTCCAGAATATTGACAATTTCAGGACCTGCTTTGAACTCGAACAGCTGATAAAAGCCTGTTTTTTTCTTCTGAATGGGATAAGCCAGCTTGCGCAGCCCCCAATTCTCTTCATGCACTAACTCCGCACCGTTTTCAGTCAGGATTTTTCTGAACTTGTCAACGGCATCCCTCATCTGATCTTCAGACAAGACGGGAGTTAAAATGAATACCGTTTCGTACTGATTTTTGAATTCCATAGATTGAAAATCCTTTTTGGTTTTAACAAGGTGCAAATTTAAGCTTTCTGTTTTATTAAAACAAATAAAAAAGAGGAGCTTTTGCCCCTCTTTATAAGTTTACAGAAAGCAACGGACTTATTTCACTACGAAAGAGCCGCGCCCAATCAAATGTCCTTCGCAGTAGAGTTCAATAACGTGGGTGCCCTCGCGGTACTCGCCCCCTTTGTCGTAAATGATGCTTACTTCTTGACTGCTTTGGTCATACATCACCTGCTTCATGGTGGTGTAGTTCAAGTTTTGGCCTTGCGCATCTTGGAAGCGCCCCCCGTCGGGTCCTACCAGCACCGCCCCGGAAGGCTCTATCAGTCGCAAATAGATTTGGCGGGGTCCGGCTTTGGCAGCTTTGTTTTCTGCCAGGTTGAATGCTATCTTTATTTTGTCGATTTGGCGTGCCCGGTAAGCATCGTCTTCGCGTTCGCGCCCACGTGAGTTGACTGCCAGGATGCGAATGCCTTCAGCTTTCAGTATGGCAGCCTGTGCAAGGGTTTGTTCAAGTTTCTGCTTTTCTTTTTGCACACTGCTGATGGAGTCCACCAGCTTCATTTTTTCTTTTTTCGTTTCTACTACCTCTTCATTGAGTTCATTGGCTATTTCGCGCCATTTTTCCAGCTCTTTGTCTTTGGCAATGAGCAGCTCTTCGTAGGCTTTTATCTTTTCTTCATATTCGCGCAGCATGCGTGCATTGGCATTTTTAAGCTGCTCTTTGTCGCGCTCCAGCTGCTCTTTTACTTTCAGCAGGGCTTCGTAATCTTGATTCAGGGCGCGGGCTTCTTCTATGCGTTTGTCGAGCTCTTGCGAGATGGAATCGAGCTTGGCAGAGGTTTGGTCTATCTCTTCCTGGTATTCTTCGATGGCAACAGCTTGCTGGTTTACCTCCTGATTGCGCTGAATGAACAAATAGAGCAAAATTAAGTTGGTGAGGGTAAGCACAACTATAATGCCGATGAGCCACGCTTGGCGTTTCTCTTGTGATTTGTTATTCTGTTCCATAGTACGGCAATTGATTTTTTTTTTTAATTGAAAGCGTTTAATTGTTGCTTAGGTCAAAAACACAAAGGTTATACGTAATGCCAACAAAAATGATACAAAAAAATACCGGGAAGGCAAGATAAGTAGTGTGCTTTTTTGGTTATTCGTGTAAAATGCCCGGCATATTCAGCGGTTTGATAAGCGTAAGGTGTGCATCCTGAATGGAGTCGGGCGGAAAAATATACTTCTTGTCAAATATTTGCTTGTCAACGTAGTAGCTTACCCAGTATTCGCTATAAAGAGAGAAAACATCCGGATGAATGGGCTCTATCATGGCATAACTTTCAGGCGGCAGCTCTTCTATATGATAGCGTAAGGTAGAGGTTTTTCTTTTTTCTCCGTCTATTTCGCCATATCCTTTGGCAGTAATCAATATGGTGTGAATAGGGTAGGGGTTGGTGTTCAGTATATACACATACCACTCGTCTTGTGAGGCAATGTTCTCTTTTTTTACAATGGCAACCTTTACTCCTTCAACATTCGGGAATTCAATGTCTTTTTTCATAGATACTTCTTTTTTATAGAAAACAGGCTGAACCGGTACAAAAGTTTTCTATGCTTAGCGTGTGGCAGTGTGCTTTTCGAACAGCCGGCATTCGAAGACTGCTTCGAAATGGCGCTTGAGCTTTTCTTCCACCTCCTGAATGTTTACCTCATGCCCCAACTCTTTGGCAAGAGAGGTAACTGCTTTGTCGCTGATGCCGCAGGGCACAATGTAGTTGAAGTACTGCAGGTCGGTATTGATGTTGAAAGCAAAGCCGTGCATGGTCACCCACCGGCTGGTGCGCACCCCAATGGCACATATTTTACGCGGCACCTCGCCGGGCTTATAGCCCAGCCATACGCCCGTGAGCCCTTCGATACGCCCGGCGTCCAAGCCATATTCGGCAAGGGTGCGTATGATCACTTCCTCGATGCTGCGGATATAGCGCCCTATGTCCGTGAAAAAGTTATCAAGGTCAAGGATGGGGTAGCCTACAATCTGTCCGGGGCCATGGTAGGTGATATCGCCCCCCCGGTTTATTTTATAAAAACTGATGCCTTTTTCCCGCATTTGCTGCTCGTTGAGTAGCAAATGTTGGAGGCTACCCGTTTTGCCCAGCGTAAAGACATGAGGGTGTGAGCAAAAAAGCAAATAGTTGGGGCAGAGCCGCTGCTCTTCGGCAGGCAAGGCGTAGTTGGCCCGCTTCTGTTCCACGATGCCGTCGAAGAGGCGGCTTTGATAATCCCAGGCTTCCTGATAGTCTATATTACCCAAATGACGAAACTCTACTTCTCTATTTTGCTTGGTTTTCATAGTTGGCCAAACTGCTTTTCAAGTGATTGATTATATCAACAGGGAAGGCATCCACGCCGTTCAAACCGGCCAGATAGAAAGATGCCCAGTCGAAGAGGTGTATAACATACAGCATCTGTTCGAAGTAGCTTTGCCCGTGTGTGCTCAGCTCATACACTTGTGCTGCTTTCTCTGCAAAAATGGGCTTGCATATATCCATGCGAATCTTGACACGCGGATGGTCAAGGTTGCTGCGCAGCAAGAGCACGGCTATGTTCTGGTAGTGGGCTTTGTCCAGTCCCCAGCCCACCAGTTCGTTGTGGTTCATTTCCGGAAATACGTTGACATGGCATAATTGCTTGGCATTTTCGTTGATTTGCTGTTGCAGTCGCAGGATGGCGGGGTACCAGCGTTCGTCGGCATACACAACGGGCAAGCGCTTATGAAAGAGCTTAGCCAACCGGTGAGCTTCTGCTTGTATTTGCGTGCGGTAGTTTTCCAGCTGCTGGCATACATGAAGCACTTCATGCTCGAGGTCGAAAGCCGGCACAAAGTGTTTAAGCACTGCCATGAGCTGCACCAAAGAATACCCCAAAAAGGCACGCGGGCAGGGCGCTTCCTGTGGTATTTGTATGTAATCAAAGCCCTTGGCTTTGGCTATTTCCAGCAATTGACCACCCGAAGTGATGCAAAGCACTTGTGCCTTGCGCTCAATAGCCTCTTGCAAAGCATACAAAGTTTCTTCTGTATTCCCTGAGAAAGAGCTGGCAATTACCAAGGTATGAGGGCCGACAAACGCCGGCAGGCTGTAAGTTTTATTGACCACCACAGGCACAGGAAGCATGTCCTGTGCGAAGAACTGCAGTAAGTTACCGCCGATACCCGAGCCCCCCAGCCCTGTAACCACTATTTGCCGGATAGATTCCGCCTTAAATGAAAAGCGTGCCGTTCGGGCTATCTCCAAAGCTTTCTGCAACTGGGAGGAAAAGCCTTCAATCAATTCTTTCATAGAGTTCGTAGCCATTGCTATATAATTTTTAAATTCAACTTGTGCCAAATATACGGGAAAAATGAAAAAAACAAGCCGTCAGAAGGGGGACAAAGGCGAAGAGTTGGCTGTACACTTCCTGCAACAAAAAGGATATCATATAGAAGCACGCAACTGGCGCCACGGGCGTTTTGAAATAGACCTGATTGCGCGAAAAGACGAATTGCTGGTGTTTGTGGAAGTGAAAAGCCGGCGCCATCTGGCTTTTGGCTTCCCTGAGCAGTTTGTGAGTGAAGCACAGGCAGGGCGCATCATGGAAGCGGCAGAAGCCTATATCTTCGAACGGGCGTGGCATGGAAACATACGCTTCGATATTATTGCCATAAAGCTTGTATCTTCGGGGCAGCATTTGATTGAACACTTTGAAGACGCTTTTTCGTAAATGAACACCTTTTTACAGCCAATAGAACAGTGGGATTATGATTTCATCCTCTGGGTGCACCGGCACCATCGCCCCTGGGCAGACGGAGTGATGACCGCCGTATCTGAAACATGGACATGGTTGCCGCTCTATGCTCTGTTGCTTTGGGGGCTATGGAAGCAGCACCGTGCCACGGCACAATTGCTTTGGCATCTGGTGGCAGTAGCCTTGGTGGTGCTCTTGGCCGATCAACTGACTTCGGCTGTGATGAAGCCGTTTTTTGAGCGCTTGCGCCCTTGTCACAACCCGCTTCTGCAGCCCTATCTGCTGCTTCCCGATGGTTGTGGCGGGCGTTTCGGCTTTGCCTCTTCGCATGCGGCCAATACCTTCGGAGTCGCTGCCTTCTTTGTTTTGCTATGGCGAAAACAAAGCAAATGGGTGCATGGCCTGTGGTTGTGGGCATCGGTAGTTGCTTTTAGCCGCGTGTACCTGGGAAAGCATTATTTGAGCGATGTGGTCGTGGGGGGCTTGGTCGGAGGTCTGGCTGCCTTTGTCGTGTATTATCTTCTTTTCGTGTTTTTGAAGAAAAAGGATGCGGGCCATGCAAGTTGAATTTGTGAGGATAAATGAAGCTTGCCACCTGTTGCGTGCCATGCCCATCGCTTTTTCGCCCTCACTTTTTTGCAAAGAAGAATACCCGCTTGCCTACACCGGGGGCGAAGTGTTTGCAGGCATGGCGCATGACGGAAACAGGCTGCATGCCCTCGTATATTTATATGAAGGTCCCCGGAAATGTTTTTTTAGTCCCCGCTTTTTGACCTTTGGCGGATGGGAGGGAAGCGCCCGGCTCTCTCTTGCGGACTGGCAGCAGCTGTTACAACGAACCTTGACCTTTTTGGAAGGGCAAGGAGCAGCGGTTTGGCAGGTGGCTTGTCCCCCGGACTTTTACCCCTTGCACACGCCCCCCGCCGGGGCATGGCAGGCGCTAAGCAGGCGCGTGCAGATAGTAGAAGACCTTTGCCATTACTTACGCGTGGAAGACCGGCCATTACGGGCACTGATGAGCCGCGGGCAGCGCCGCTATTTGAACATGCCCCGGCGTTATCACTGGCACCTTCGCAGGTATCCGGCAAGCGCGCTTGATATTACCCGGTGGAATGAGTTCTATTCTTTATTGGAGCTGAACAGGCAAGCACGTAATATCCCTTTGAGTATCACTTATGAGCGTTTGATTCGTTCGGCAGCTATAGCAAAAGAAGCAATGCAATTGTTTGAGTTGCGCGACACAGACGACCGGCTGCTGGCGGCTACGCTTGCTTTGCGGGTGCATCCGCAAGTGATTTATTACTTTTTGCCCGTTTGCCATCCTCAATATTATGTTTTTAGCCCTATGGTGCCGCTCTTGAATGCCATATATGAATACGCCCGGCAAGAAGGAATCTCTTTTTTGGATTTGGGCATCTCTTCGGTAAAAGGTATTGTGAATCAGGGGTTGAGCGCGTTTAAAGAAAGGTTGTCCGCAAAGCGTGGATGCAAAAATACCTTGATAATCAGTTTGTAAATGCTAATTTTGTAAAAAAATACGCACATTTCTTTGCATGTAAGAAATTTATTTCTTAGCATTGCATCAAGTCAAGAGAAAAAATATTGTTTCGGTAACAATTAAACAACTCTACTACGGCACTTTTACATTAAAACCTTTACGCTGAAAGTTAGTATGCAAAAGCAGTTGGTTCATATCGTAGCACGTTGGTGGTGGCACAGCAATAAAAAAGCTGTGGGCAACGACGTGCTATGTTTATGGAACAGCTGACGCATAAATGATAATAGTTTAGCGTATAAAAAACGGCTCGTTGCTCACAGCAGCGAGCCGTTTTTGTTTGTTCACTTCCGGAAACCAAAAAACAAAAATCATGATACATCTTTCACCCCCCAATACGAAGAAAAAATATCGCCTGCGCACACGCGTGCATCGCCGCTTGGCAGACACCCACACCCCGGTGAATTTATACATGAAGTTGCGCGATAAGTTTGTAAACACCCTGTTGTTGGAAAGTTCGGACTATCACGGCGGCGAAAACTCTTATTCCTACATATGCGTGGCACCTATTGCCCGCTTTGCCGTACACAATTACGAAATACAAACCACCTATCCTGATGGCAGCACCCATCAACAGCCCGTGGAGCAGCGTGAGCAAGTGTTGCAGTCTTTGTTAGATTTTTTAAATAGCTTTGAAGTTGAAAGTCAAAACCTGCCCTTTGTGACCGACGGGCTGTTTGGTTACATGGCTTACGATGCGGTTCAGTTTTTTGAAAACATTCGCTTCGGGCAGGTGCTGGAAGAAGAGCGGCGTATTCCCTTGATGTTGTATCAGAGCTTTCGCTTTATGATTGTGATCAATCACTTTAAAGATGAAATGTATGTGCTTGAGCACTGCCCGGAGGGCGAAGAAAGTGACCTGGAGCGGTTCTTGGATATTATCGAAAACCGTAACGTGCCGCATTATCCTTTTTATACAGTAGGACAGGAGACTTCGAACTTCACAGATGACGAATTCCGGGCAGCCATACAGGCAGCCAAAGACCACTGCCAAAAAGGCGACGTGTTTCAGCTGGTACTTTCGCGCCGTTTCGAGCAGCCTTTCCGGGGCGATGAGTTCAATGTGTACCGCACCTTACGTTCCATCAACCCTTCGCCCTATCTCTTTTTCTTTGATTACGGTTCTTTCAAGCTGTTTGGCTCTTCGCCGGAGGCACAGATAGTAATTAAAGACGGGCAGGCAACCATTTACCCGATAGCCGGCACTTTTCGCCGTACGGGCAACGACCAAGCCGACTATGAGCAGGCCAAGCGCTTGTTTGCCGACCCTAAAGAAAATGCCGAGCATGTAATGTTGGTAGATTTGGCACGCAACGACCTGAGCCGGCACGGCACCGGCGTGAAAGTGGAGGTGTTCAAGGAAATACAATACTATTCACATGTCATTCATCTGGTGTCGAAGGTAAGTGCCCGTTTGAAACCCGGCGTGCCTTCTTTGCAGCTGGTGGCCGACACCTTCCCGGCCGGCACCTTGAGTGGTGCCCCCAAATACCGGGCAATGGAGCTGATCGATACTTATGAAAAAGGTGCCCGGGGATATTACGGTGGCTGCATCGGCTATTTGGGCTTCAATGGTGACTTCAATCAAGCCATCATGATTCGCTCATTTCTAAGCAAAAACTATCGCCTTTATTCACAAGCGGGAGCAGGCATTGTGGCGAAGTCATCGGTAGAAAATGAATTGCAGGAAGTAAATAACAAGCTGGCTGCCTTGAAACAGGCCATTCAGTATGCAGAAGATATTTTTAAAAAATAAACAGCTATGAAAATCCTTGTATTGGACAATTATGATTCTTTCACCTACAACCTGGTGCATCTGCTCTATGAGTTGGGCTTGGAAGAAGCCGTGGAGGTGTTTCGCAATGATGAAATTTCATTGGATGCCGTAGAAGCCTACGACAAAATATTGTTGTCGCCGGGTCCGGGCTTGCCTTCCGAAGCAGGCATCATGCCGGCACTCATCCGGCGTTATGCCCCGCATAAGTCCATTTTGGGCGTTTGTCTGGGGCATCAAGCCATTGGCGAAGCCTTCGGCGCGTGCTTGTCGAACCTGGCCGAAGTGTTGCATGGCGTTGCGTCGCCTATGCGCCCTTTGGTGGCAGACCGTCTGTTTGAAGGCCTGCCTCCTTCTTTTCAAGCAGCCCACTATCACTCTTGGATTATTGACCACAAGGGCTTTCCCCATGAAACCCTTGAGGTAATTGCCGAAGACGGGCAAGGGCGCATCATGGCGGTGCGACACCGTTTCTATGATGTGCGGGGCGTGCAATTCCATCCTGAATCTGTGCTTACGGAATACGGAAAACAAATGCTGCAAAACTGGTTGTCTCTCAATCCTTCACCTACACAAGCTATGAATGAAAATACAAGCAAACTGATGGCTTAAAGCCGCAGTTGTGTAACCGGCTATGACCTTGAATTGAATATCCTTTTGACCAATCTGTGAAAAATATGAAAGAAGTAATTTCTTATTTGCTCGATTATAAGACCCTTACCAAAGCGGAAGCCAAAGAAATACTGAAAAATATAGCGCGGGGACAATACCAACCGGCACAGGTGGCTGCTTTCATGACCATTTACATGATGCGCAGCATTACGGTAGAAGAGCTGGAAGGCTTCCGGGATGCCATGTTGGAGCTGTGCGTGCCGGTCGATTTGTCGGCATACGATGTCATAGACCTGTGCGGCACAGGTGGTGACGGCAAAAACACTTTTAACATATCCACCTTGGCATCGTTGGTGGTGGCAGCAGCCGGGCAGCCCGTAGCCAAGCACGGCAACTATGGCGTGTCGTCGGTGTGCGGCTCTTCGAACGTGCTGGAGGCTTTGGGCGTTCAGTTTACCAACGACGAGGCTCAGCTGCGCCGCCAGATAGAAGAAGCCGGCATCTGCTTTTTGCATGCCCCCTTGTTTCACCCGGCTATGAAGAATGTGGCGCCCGTAAGGCGCGAACTGGGCGTGAAAACCTTTTTCAACATGCTGGGACCGATGGTAAACCCCGCCTTCCCCGCCAAGCAGATGGTAGGCGTGTTCAGCATGGAGCTGCTGCGACTGTATGCCTACCTGTATCAGCGTAGCGACAAGCGATTTGCTATCGTGCACAGTCTTGCGGGCTATGACGAGGTGTCTTTGACTTCTGCCTTTAAAATCATGACCCACGAGGCTGAAAGTATCATGGAACCCGAAGAGCTGGGCTTGCCACGTTTGCGAGCCGAAGAGCTGCACGGGGGACAGACCATAGATGAAGCCGCCGCTTTGTTTTTGAAAGTTTTGCAAGGGCAGGGCAGCCAAGCGCAAGAGGCGGCTGTCATTGCCAATGCTGCGGTAGCGCTTCATGTGGCAGGTTTGTATGCCTCGCTCGACGCATGCCGCGAAGCAGCCACCGAAGCCCTCAAAAGCGGAGAAGCTTTGCGCCGCCTTCAAATCATTCAGTCTTTAAGTAAAAGCAATCCTAAAACCGTTCAGCTATGACCTCGACCATCTTGGATTTGATTGTAATGAATAAACGTGCCGAAGTGCAGGCACGCCGTAAAACGCAGACAATAGAGCAGCTTAGCCGTAAGCCTCTTTTTGGGAGAGCCACTCTCTCGTTGAAAAAGAAACTGTTGTCGGCGCCTTTTGGCATTATTGCCGAGTTTAAAAGAAGTTCGCCTTCAAAAGGGGCTTTGCGAGCCCATGCCAAGCCGCAAGAAATAGCCTTTGATTACGAGCGTGCGGGAGCTGCCGGCATCTCTATTTTGACCGACAAGCCTTTCTTTGATGGCGACCTGCTCGATTTGCAGGTGGGCAGAAGTGCTACTGCTTTGCCTGTTTTGCGCAAGGACTTCGTCATAGATGAGTATCAGCTCTATGAAGCCAAAGCTTACGGTGCCGATGTGGTACTGCTGATTGCGCACATTCTGAGTGCCAAAGAAATCCGCTTTTTAACCCAACGGGCACATGATTTGGGGTTGGAGGTGTTGTGTGAAATACACAGTATCGAAGACCTGGACAAAGCCATGGAAGCACCTGTAGATATGATAGGTGTCAACAACCGCAACTTGAAGACTTTTGAAGTGAGCCTTGAACATTCGAAACAGCTGGCAGCATACATTCCCGAAGACACCGTGCGGATTTCGGAAAGTGGCTTGCGCACAGCCGATGACCTGGTGGCTTTGATGCAGCATGGTTATCGTGGTTTCCTGATAGGCGAAACCTTTATGACAAGCCCGGAACCGGGCGAAAGCTGCCGCCGCTTGATAGAAGCTACACGATGCCGGATAAAGGAGGTGAATGCTTTATGAATATAGCCTTGAAAATATGCGGCATGCGCCAAACAGCGCAAATCTTAGAGTGTGAGCGCTTGGGCGTGCCTTACATGGGCTTTATTTACTATCCCGCTTCGGCACGCTTCGTGGGCGAAGATTTTGTTATGCCTGCCCTTGTCAGGGCAAAGAAGGTAGGCGTGATGGTCAATGCCACGCTTGAACAGATAAGTTACTATGTGCGGCGCGATGCCCTGACGGTTGTGCAGTTGCATGGCGACGAAACCCCCAATGATTGTGCGGCTGTGCGCGAGCACTTGCCGGTACAGGTTTGGAAAGTGTTTTCCGTGGGCGATGCCCTGCCATCGGTGCAGCTGCTGAAAGCCTATGCCCCCCATGTAGATGCTTTTCTTTTCGACACAGCCGGCGCAAAGCGTGGGGGCAACGGGCAAGCGTTTCGTTGGCAGCTGCTCGCTTCTTATGAGCTTAGTACCCCTATCTGGTTGAGCGGTGGCTTAGGATTGCACAATGTAGCCGCTCTGCTGTCTTTTTTAGAAAATCATGATTATTTGCCTGTGGCAGGTTTGGATTTTAACAGCCGGCTTGAAATAGCACCGGCCAATAAAGATTTACAAAAAGTACAAGAATTGTTAAAATACTTTGAGTTTAAAAGTGAAAAAATATGACAACACAAACAAAAAGCCCCTACGCCGTTGATGAGCGAGGCTTTTACGGGCGCTTCGGGGGGGCTTACATTCCGGAGTTGCTGTATCCGAACGTAGAGGAGTTGCAGAAAAATTATTTAAAAATCATTGAACAGGCAGACTTTCAGGAAGAATGGCGGGCTTTGCTGCGCGATTATGTGGGACGCCCCACACCTTTGTATTTTGCCCGTCGCCTGTCGGAGCGCTATGGTGCCAAGATTTATTTGAAGCGTGAGGACCTGAACCATACCGGAGCGCACAAAATCAACAACACGGTGGGGCAAATCTTATTGGCACAGCGTTTGGGCAAAAAGCGCATCATTGCCGAGACCGGTGCCGGGCAGCACGGAGTGGCTACTGCCACGGTTTGTGCTTTGATGGGCATGCAGTGTGTGGTATATATGGGCGCGGTGGATATGGAACGCCAAAAGCCCAATGTAGAGCGCATGCGCATGTTGGGCGCGGAGGTGCGTCCGGCATTGAGTGGCAGCCGCACCTTGAAGGATGCCACCAACGAGGCTATTCGCGATTGGATAAACAACCCTGCCGATACCCATTATATTATTGGTTCGGTGGTAGGTCCGCATCCCTATCCCGATATGGTGGCGCGCCTGCAAGCCATCATCAGTGAGGAAATACGCAAGCAGCTGAAAGAGAAAGAGGGGCGGGCGTGCCCCGATTACGTTGTGGCGTGCGTAGGGGGCGGAAGCAATGCAGCCGGTGCTTTCTTTCACTTCCTCGACGAGCCGCAAGTGCAACTGGTGGCAGTGGAGGCGGCAGGCAAGGGCATCGATACCGGCAAGACGGCGGCAACCATCGCCCGCGGGCGCATAGGTATCTTACATGGCTGCAAAACACTGCTGATGCAAACCCCCGACGGGCAAGTGGTAGAGCCTTATTCCATCTCGGCGGGCTTGGATTACCCCGGGATTGGTCCTTTGCATGCGCACCTGCACGATACGGGGCGCGCCCGTTTCCTTGCTGTCACAGACGACGAAGCGATGGAAGCTGCCCTGGAGCTCAGCCAGACGGAAGGTATCATTCCAGCCATAGAGTCGGCGCATGCCTTGGCTGCCCTCAAAAAGATGAGCTTCGAAAACGATGAGGTGATGGTCGTGAGCCTCTCGGGGCGGGGCGACAAAGACTTGGCGACTTATATCGATTACTTTGGCAGGCGTTCTTGAGTGTGGACACTTATTGAATACACCGGCCGGCAGCGCACAAGGTGCGGCCGGCCGGATTTTTTCTTTGTGCATACTTTTTGCTTTGCTTTTGCTTGTTGTTCTATGTAAGTTTATTTTGGGTAGAAATTTAAAAACCTCATTATGTCGCCAAAAAAGAGAAAGGTCAGCCCTTTGGTTATTGCAGGCATGCAAAGGTTGCTGCTGGTAGCGTGGCTTGTGGCGGCGGTGTCTTATCTTACAAGCGAGTCATCGGGCATTCCCTGGCCTTGGCAGCAACGTCATTATTTACGGATAGTTGATTGTGAGAATAATCGTAAGGAAATTGTGCACAGAATAGGTCCCAAGGTATGGCGGCTCTCTAAGTGTGGAATACTCATTGCCAACCCCTTGTCAGCTGATAGTACCATTTGGAGATTGTGCTATCTCAGCTGGAAGCAACCGCACTCCAGCTATAAGATAATAGGGGATGTGCTGCTTAATACAGATATCAAGAGCAAAGACCATAAGCTTTTGGACTATTATTCCCCTTTAAGCATAGAAGAGCTGGACCGTGAGTTGTTTTTTTGGTGTTCCGACATTCGCTTTCCTGATACCATGGGGCAAGTGCCACGCTGGAAGGCATCACCGCCTCCCTCTTGGAATGGTGATTTTATCGTATTGGTGAAAATGGAAGATGGGCATTGTCTGTTTTCTGTGAAAGAGAAGCGTTTTTTTACTCAAATAGATACGCTGCCTTCAGTATATATCAATCGTTTTTTCCGGGAGCCCGGGCGTGAGGGAGAAAGCCGGAAGCCGTTGCGTTATGTGCTCGTGAGTTGGAGGGATGAAGGGGCGGGCATTTTTGATTTAAAGCAAGAAAGGTGGGTAGTGAAGAAACAAGCCGGTGAGGAACAGAAAAAATTATGGCCTATCGATGATTGTGTCTATATGACAGAACAACAGGATAGTGTATTGATTGTAAAAGAGGTGTTGCTTGACAAGTTGTTGCTGCGTGTGCCCCACGGCGAGTGTATAGATATAAAAGGCGATACATTGGTGCTGAAAACCGGGCAAAAAACTTACGAACTCTATTCGCTGAAAAAAGAAGAAGCAGTATCGCGTATTATCGCCGATTCTGTATCGGTGGATAAGATGTTTCTATTTACATGGAATCAAGGACAACGGTGGGTGCGCATCTTCACTCACCCGCAGGATGCGCTTCCGGTGGAACCGTCATGGGACATTTCGCTCTTGACAGAGGATTTGTTGCGTATCAATCAAAACGGGTACTTAAAATTGTATTCTTTTAACCAAAAGCGCTATTGGCCCGCTAAGTTCGATTCGGTAGAGGTGTTAAATGAAGGGGTCATCGTGAGCATAAATGGTAAAAAGGGTGTTTATTCGCTACAAGGCGAAGAGATTGTGCCGGTAGAATTTCTTTCCATAAGATGGAATGAATTCCACTGGATGGCAATTAGCGAGGATGGCGAGGGGTTCTTCTATGCTCGAAAAAGATAAAGAGAGAAGAAATAAGGTGTCTTATCCGGACGGTATCAAAAAAAGGGGGCAGCGCAGGCTGCTCCCTTTTCGTTTGTTTCGGCACGAGGCTTCGGCTGCGTTTTAAGTAATTAGGGTTAACGCAGTTGGCGTATGCCTTCTTCGTTCAATTTGAATACACACAGGCGCTCATGTCTGCTTCATAACGTGTGCCGTTGACAACCCCCATTTGCCCACGCTGCCATTGAGAAAGGCAAGGGCAAGTGTGTAGTTATTGAAGCCGCTCCCGAAGTGGGCGCGCTGGTCTATCCCCAAACTACTATGGAGAGGATATAGGGTTTCTTTCTTTTTTAGCAAACAATGCTGTTGAGTATGTAGTTTTTCCTTCAAAACAGACCACATGCGCAAAACTCACCTGCCCAAAAAAGTCTGCACAGTCTGTGGGCGCCCTTTCAGCTGGCGTAAAAAGTGGGCAAACTGTTGGGCAGAAGTAAAATATTGCAGTGAAAGATGCAGAAGACAAAAAAATACAAAAAAGCCGTCGTTTGGTTCTGGAACAACCTGAGAGTGCACGACAACCAAGCCCTTTACCATGCTCTGAAAGAGAGTGAAGAGGTAATAGGGCTTTATGTTTTTCACCCAAAAGACTGGCAGGAAGACCGCTGGGGCTTCCCAAAAACGGGGCAGTTCCGTGCGCATTTCTTAAAAGAAAGCCTGATGGACCTGAAACAGCGCTTGATGGAAGCCTTGCGTGTGCCCTTGTATTTTTACGAAGGCAGTGCCGATAAAGCTTTCCGGCATATCCAAGCGCAATATCCTTTTGAAGCTGTATTTTTTCAAAATGAATGGACGCAGGAAGAAGAAGATATTGTCAAGGCGGCGCGCACTGCTTGCCCACAGGCAAGGTGGCAGGGCTTTTATGACCAATTGCTTTATATGCCGGCGCAAATCAATCCTTTGTTTTCTGCCATACCCGATGTGTTCACCCGGTTTCGTAAAACCGTAGAACAGAAAGCACAAGTGATGCCGCCATTGCCTTTGCCCCGGCCACAAGCAACTGTGCCGGCTTTATCGCTGAGCAGGGAGTTGCCCCACTGGTTGAATGCTTGCCATGTGAAGATTCATCCGCAGGCAGCTTTTTCCCTTCCGGGGGGTGAAACCCATGCTTTGAAGCGCATGCAAAATTATTTGTGGGAGCAACATGGTATTGCGCGATATAAGCAGACACGCAACGGGCTGATTGGCTTGAACTACAGCTCGAAGCTCTCGCCTTTTCTTGCGAACGGTTCTTTGTCGGTGCGCTTGCTGTATGCCGAAATCAAGCGGTATGAAGCAGAGGTGCAAGCCAACGATTCCACCTACTGGCTATTTTTTGAGCTTTTGTGGCGCGAATACTTCAAATATATGGCAATGAAGTACCGTCATTTGCTTTTTCACAGAAAAGGATTTAAACAACGCAACTACACCTGGGCGCAGGATATGGAACGCTTTGAGCGCTGGCGGCAAGGAAAGACGGGGCATCCTTTTATCGATGCCAACATGCGGGAGCTGTTGCATACCGGCTGGATGAGCAACCGCGGGCGTCAAAATGTAGCGTCTTTTCTTGCCAAGCACTGGCATATCGATTGGCGTATGGGTGCCGCCTGGTTTGAGTCGCAGCTTATCGACTACGACGTGCACAGCAACTACGGCAATTGGCAATATGTGGCGGGAGTAGGCAATGACCCGCGCGACCGTTTGTTTAATCCCGACACCCAAGCACAACGCTACGACCCGCAGGGCGACTTCCAAAGACTATGGCTGCAAGGAGGGCTTTTCTATGCATAAGTTACGAGACGACAGAACGCTTTACGCAGGTATAGATGGTTGTCGCGGAGGATGGATTGCCGCCTTTTATGTCCCCGCTACCGGCAGGCTTAGTTTAGCGTTCGTGAAACAGTTGGAACAGGCACTGGAAAGCTGGTATGCCGCACAAAGTGTATGGATTGATATCCCCATTGGGTTGAGTGGCGAAGGCATTGAGCGCTATATAGACCACCACATGCGGCAGCAGCTCCGCTGGCGTAAGGCTTCCGTATTTGTGCCGCCTTCTTATGAAGCGCTGAGAAAAGATACTTACGAAGAAGCCAACCGCATACAGAAGAAGCTGTACGACAAAGGATTGAGCAAACAAGCCTGGAACTTACGCAACAAAATTCAAGAAGTGCATGATTTGTTGCTGAGCTATCCCGCTTTGAAGACACGATTCAGAGAATCACATCCGGAACTAATCTTTCAGTCTTTTTGGCATAAAGAAATGCCCATGGCACCCAAAAGTAGCCATTTGGGCTATGTACAGCGCGTGGAAGTGCTTCAGCAGCTATGTCCGGCAGCAGAAGCTGCAATAGAAGATTTTATGCAGCGGGTGCCCAAAAAGCTCTACAAAAAAGACGATTTAACCGATGCTTCCATTTTAGCATTGAGGGCGGCTATGGGCAACGCACGCAGCATCACCCAAGAGCCACCCTGCGATAAAGACGGCTTGCGTTTTCGCCTGGTTTTTTAGCTGACAGCCTCTCTTTGCATAAAGAAGGTCTGAATCAAACGGCTGGCTTGCGAGGCATCGGTGCTTTGTGCATTCAGCACTTTTTGAAACTGGGTTTCTTCTTCGGGACTCAGGTAGTTCTTGAACTCTACCCCTTGCAGGTTCATGGTCTTACCTGCCATGCTCCAGTTGGGAAACTCACGTTTTTCTATGGGACGCAAGCCTATGAGGAAGGCTTCGTAGTGTCGTGGGTCCTTTTTTATCTTGTCATACAGTTTTTTTACTGTTAAAAAATCACCTTCCAATACCTGCAGAAAGCGGTCTTTCGAATACAGCAGCACGCCGGTTACATCTAATGCGTGGTTGTTGCGTTGACTGGCAACCAATATCTGTTCAATATCTTTCTCGGTGCAATTCAGGCTCCGCTTGCTTACATAGATAAGTTGTGTTAGCATGGTCATTTTTTTTTGGTTACAATATCAAAACTCCTTTAATCTTTTTTTGTTTGAAAGACCGGCGCTTTATGCTCAATATTTTTGGCACTTTGTTTAAACATTTGCATTGCACAAGTCCTTTTTTAAGATTTGCTTGCTGACTGAAAATCATCGTCATTCGGGCAAACAAAAGCAGATGCCGGGCAGTTGTATATTCAACCAACAAAAGCCTTAATGTCATTTTTATGAGAAAAAACATTTTAATCATTGGTGCTTCAAGTGGCATAGGAAAAGCTTTGGCGTCTGTGCTCACCGATGAAGGGCACGCCCTATGGGCTACTTACCACCGCCACGAACCAAGCACCCAAGCAAACACGCAATGGGTACGCTGGGATGCCGTAAACGAAGCATTTCCTGACGGTTTTTTGCCCGATACCCTGCATGCAGTAGTTTATTGTCCGGGCAGTATTGCTCTGAAGCCTTTTCAGCGCTTTACTCCCCAAGATTTTATAAACGATTATCAGCTGCAAGTAGTAGGTGCTGTCAAGGCGCTGCGGGCAGCTCAGGCGGCTTTGAAAAAAGCGGAAAGTGCAGCGGTGGTGCTGTTTTCTACCGTGGCCGTTCAAACGGGCTTTCCTTTTCATGCCGTAGTGGCTGCTTCGAAGGGAGCCATCGAAGGGCTGACACGCGCTCTGGCTGCCGAATGGGCACCTACGGTGCGGGTCAATGCCATTGCCCCTTCATTGACCGATACGCCCCTGGCGGCTGCGCTGCTTTCCAACGAAGAAAAGAAGAAAGCCAATGCCCAACGCCATCCGCTCAAACGCTTGGGCAATGCTGAAGAAATAGCACAGGCAGCTGCCTTCTTATTGTCCGATGCGGCTTCCTGGATCACCGGGCAGGTGTTTCATATCGATGGTGGCATGTCATCGTTAAAGATATAGGGGGAACACATGAAAATTTTATTGACAGGAGCCACCGGCTACATAGGACAGCGTCTGTTGCCTTTGCTGGTGGGGCTGGGGCATCAGGTGGTTTGTCTGGTGCGTGACCGGGCCCGCTTTCACCCGGCTGCCTCTTTGCGCCCTTATTTGGAGGTGATAGAGGCCGATTTATTAAATGTCGATTCTCTCAAAGCCATTCCAAAAGACATAGAGGCGGCTTATTATCTGGTGCACTCAATGGCTTCGCACCACGATTATGCGGACGTGGAACAACAGTCGGCACAGAATTTTGTGGAAGCCTTGAGTGGCACGGCAGCCCGGCAGGTGATTTATCTCAGTGGCATTGTCAATGATGAAGACTTGTCGGAGCATTTGAGTTCGCGCCTGCGCGTAGAACAAACGCTGCGGCAAGGGACTTTTGCCCTTACTACCTTGCGGGCAGGCATCATTATCGGTTCAGGCAGCGCTTCCTTTGAAATTATTCGTGACCTGGTAGAAAAGCTGCCGCTGATGGTGGCGCCCAAGTGGGTGAAGACACGCTGCCAACCCATAGCCATTGCCAATGTGTTGGAAATACTGACGGGGGTGCTGGGCAATGAAGCCTGTTACGGGCAATCGTTCGATATTGGCGGACCCGATGTGCTTTCTTACAAGGAGATGCTTTTGGGCTATGCGCGCGTGCGTGGGTTGAAGCGTTTGATTTTTACCGTGCCCGTGATGACCCCTCGCTTGTCTTCTTACTGGTTGCACTTTGTTACTTCGGTGCCTTACCGTTTGGCACGTGCCCTGGTTGACAGCATGAGTGTCGAGGTGGTTTGCCGCGATGAGCGCATCAAGGCGCATGTGCCTTTCAGAGCCATTTCTTATGAAGAAGCAATCCGGCGCGCATTGGATAAAATACAAAACAACGAAGTGGCATCGAGTTGGCACGATGCCATGAGTAGTAGCAAGCGCCCTATCAAAATATCGGACTTTATAGAGGTGCCTACTTACGGCTGCTTCAAAGACGTTCGAAAGAAAAAGATACGCGACCGGCAACGAACCATCGAGCGTATATGGCAGATAGGAGGGGATAAAGGGTGGTATTATGCTCAGTGGCTGTGGCGGCTGCGTGGTTTGCTCGACCAAGCCGTAGGCGGTGTGGGGCTACGCCGTGGGCGCACACACCGGGACCACATCGAAGCAGGCGACAGTGTGGATTTTTGGCGTGTGCTTTATGCCAACAAAGAGGAAGGACGGTTGTTGCTTTTTGCTGAAATGAAGCTGCCCGGTGAAGCTTGGCTGGAGTTTCGTATAAAAGATGGTTATTTGTGGCAAGTGGCTACTTTTCGTCCCAAGGGGTTGTGGGGACGCTTGTATTGGTACGCTGTGCTGCCCATGCATGAAATTGTTTTTCGAGGTTTGATTCATCGTTTGACACAGTAGTGTGTCTTATCCGGACGGTATTAAAAAAAGGGGCAGCGCAGGCTGCTCCCTTTTCGTTTGCTTCGGCACGCGGCGCCGGTTGCGCTTTAAGTGATTAAGGTTGAAGCAGTTGGCGTATGTCTTCTTCGTTCAATTTGAATACACACAAGCGCGCAAAGCGCCCCGCCATCCATACACGCCCCGTAATAAGCAAGCCGCCGTCCGGGGTGCGGCACATGGCTCCGGCTTCAAAACGATTGCCGTGCCCAAAATAGCGGGTGCCCAACAACTGCCCTCCCTCCGCGTCATATGCATACAAAGCGATTTGTCCGTTTTGTGTGCTGCTTAAATATAAAACCACCGGCAAGCCACCTGCTTCGGTATGAAGTAAACGCACCCCCGCCTTGGGGCTTAATTCCTGGATAAGATACCCTTTTAGGTTACTGCTGCTGCTCACGGCATTGGGATCTATGCTGACCGAGGGAGCAAAGTAGGTGCGGCCGTCTTCGCTGAAGCGGGCTATCGAAAAGCGGTTGCTTTGCGGGAGTGCGACACAGGCGCTCATGCCTGCTTCATAACGTGTGCCATTGACAACCCCCGTTTGTGAGCCACCTGCGTCCAAAAAAGTGAGTGCAAGGGTGTAGTTATTGAAACCGTTGAAGAAGATTTGCCCTGTGGGTGTTTGCCCAATAAAGAAGGGGAATTGCTGACCGCGCCGGCTGATGTGCTGAAAGATGAGGGCTTCCACATCTTCGTAAATAGGGAAGGTTTGCCGGGTGTCGTCGCTGAATGCCACCACGCTGTTTCGCCCTACACGGTCATAAGCAAGAAATGCCAGACGCCCATCGTTGAGGCGGCTAAAAGCCAAAGGATATTCTACCGAAGGATAAGCAGCAACGAGTGCAGGTTCGGGGGCTACGGTCAGCACAAGCGGATAAAGCCCCGTTGCATCCATACAAACTACCTGTAGATTATTGGCACCGTCGCTCAAAAAGCCCAGAGGATGCACATAATCGCTGCTTGCCAGATATTGCCATTCGGGAAACCCTTCCTTGTCTATCTTTAACAAATACAAGCCATAAAAATCACTAAAATCGACTTCGGCGGCGCCCAGCACAATAAAACCACTGTCGGCAGTAGGCGCCACGTCCACGGCATAGTATGCACGTTCATACTCACCGGTATCATAAATGCGGCTGAAGCGCTCACCCGGTTCTATGCGGTTGTCTTGAATGTCACAAGCAGTGAGCCCACACAGGCCGGCGCACAGCAAAAGCCATAGTTTGATTCGTATCATAGCGAAAAAAATGTTTTTGAAATGTTTAATACTTCACACGACGGTAGCTGCCCGTTTCTAAAAACTTCATGGGGAAGAGGCAGGAAAAAGAAATCTCGATATTTTCGGTGCGCAGGTCATCGAAGGCTTCACCCTGCCCAATTAGGCGGTTGTCGGCATAGCGGTTACGCACGTTGGTAATGTTGTTCATGCCGTACTTATACAAAGCCTGTAATGCCAGGCGCACATTGCCGGCATCGAAACTGACTCCCAGCCCCCCGGTGAAGCCCCAGTTTGAACGAATAAACAAATCCTTCGCTCCGATGACGGGGGCATTGTTTTGCACGCTATTGACCGCTCCGGAAGCGGCATCGTAGCTGTTTACTTCAGCATATTTATCTGCTTGCAACAGCATGCCATAGTAAGCACCCGCCATCACATAGGGACGCAGGCGTGTGGCGATGGGCATGTAGCGAATCAATAAAGAGGTTTCCAGATACCGGAAGTTGACCCGGTGGGTGTAGTCCAACAAAAGCTCCTGCCCGCTTTCCTGCCATGCATATTGCGTTTTGTATCCCATATTCATGATAATGAGAGTGGGCTCTATGGCTACCGAAAGTCCACTTTTGTGATTGAACATGACAGGAAGCCCTATTTGAGAGCCATAGCGTTCAAATGATTCATAGTTCTTTTCATAGTTTACCTGCAAGTCGGGTGTGAGTAAAGTATATACGCCGTGGCTTTCGAGCACTTCAAAGCGGCTCAGGTTTACGCCCCCTTTGATGCCCATCCACCATTGCGAGTTAAAAAACGGGTCGCCTTGTGCCGGTAAATACAAGGGCACGCAAGACATAAATAGCAATAAAAAGTATCTCATAGAATATCTGCTTTACAGTTTGATGATTTTTTTGGTGTCGGTCCAGAAAGGTGTACGCAGGCGGCACAGATAAGTGCCGGGGCTCCAGCCGCTCAAATCTACGGTGTAATGGTGGGTGCCGGCAGCCATGGGCTGATGTACCAGCGTGCGCAGCCGCTCACCTTGCAGGCTCACTATAGAGAGCTCTACATGTTGCGGCGAGTTGATGTAAAAGGAAATGGTGGTGTGGTCAGTGGCCGGGTTGGGGTAGCAGCTTTCCAGACGGTAACGCACCTTCAGGAAGTTGTCCAAAGAAGTCACGCGGCTGCCTATGAGCGGCAGCTTGTCCGTGGCTTGGTAACCGTCGTCTATCAGCGAAGGGAAGATAAGCGGGATTTTATCGCTGCTTACTTCGAACCAGTCTTGCAGAATGGTGCTAAAGACCAAACGGTAATCCACGATGTCTTCTTTGTCATCGGAAAGGTTACCGCCCTTCTGAGGCACCTTGCTCAAGTCGGGATTCTTGCCTATCATGCCGGGGTTTACCTGCTTGCCAAATACAAACATGGGCGCTACGGTGCCGTGATCGCTGCCATAGCTGCCGTTGGACCGGGCACGGCGTCCAAACTCCGAAATGGTGACCGACAGCACGCGGTCTTCCAAGCCACGCGCCCGCAGGTCGTCTTGAAACGCTTTCATTGCCGAGGCCACGTGATAGAGCAGAGCAGCATGAGCCCCCAAAGTATTGTTGTAGCTCTCTACCTGCTGCACGTGGGTGTCGAACCCCCCGATACGCACCAAAAAGACTTTGGTTTTGCAGCCCCCGTGCAGTAGTTTGGCAATGATTTGCAGTTGCAAAGAAAGTGGGTTATGCAGCTTGCCGGCAGGTGCTTGCAGAGGGTAGGTAGTAGGGTACACCACGCCCGACTGAAAGGCATTGCCTATTTGATAGAGTTCCTGCAGGCGTTGGGCATAGTCGTCGGTAGAGTCTTCTATACCTAAAATCCATGCCAGCTCTTTGCCATAAGGCGAGTTTTGCAAGGTAGTGGGCGGGATACCGCGCGGGTCCACGTTGATTTCTTCGTAATAACCTTCCAGGTTATTGACCAAATCGAAAAAGCCGGCAGGATTGGGAATGGCAATGGCGGCGGGTATGGTGTCTTCGGTATGAAAGCCCAGAGATACATCGCTGCCAAACTCCAAGCCCAGCGGGTCAGGCATGCTGCTGTTGGGAAAATCTTCCGGATAGGCGGCGCCGTCCTGCTCATATTCCAGCTCCAAGTAGCGCCCTATCCATCCCGAAGAGATGGGGTCGTCGTAGCCTACACCGCCAAACCATATGTCGCGCCCTTTGAAGTGCGAGCCGTTCATATGCTCGTACCCCACATTCTGAATGATGCTGAGCTTGCCTTCGTCATATAAAGCCTTGAGTCCCACCATATCGGGGTGCAGGCCGGCCTGTTGCTCATCGGGTAGCAGCGGGTCCAAGGTGATGAAACGGCGCGAGCCGGTATCCGGAATGGCCAGGTTGGGGCGCAGGTTGTAGTAGTCGCTATATTGATTGACAGGGATGACCGTATTGAGGCCGTCGTTTCCACCATGCAGCTGCACAATGACAAGCACCTTGTCGTTGGTGCTCATGCGTGCCCAACGCTGCAGGCGTGGCAAGCCCATCAATTGGCGAAAGGGAATGCCATTGATAACTATAGGCAGCGCTACCCCACGGGTCATTTGTTTTAAAAATGTTCTTCTTTTCATTTTCATGGCTTTGCTGTTTTAGTGTAATTGATACTCCGGCGACTGCAAGACGGCATTCAACAGGTTATTTAAGCGGGCACGCGTATCGCTGCTGATGTCGGGATTGCCGCTGTTGCGGTTGTTCCAATTGAACACCCAGTTGGCAAAAGAGAGCCCGCCCAGGTGGAACACGCCGAAATAGTGAATGCGCTCCGGGGTGAACTCCGTGGCGGTGTCGGTTAAAGGCAGAAAACGATGCACCACGTGGCGCACCAAGTCGAGGGCAAGGTCCATGCCATCCACATTGGTGGGGGTGGTAGCCATGGCATCGGTGATGCCGGCGGCCGGGTCATTTGCCCACGCAAGGCTGTCGAACCAAAAGCCCCAGCCGTTGTTTTCATCCAGCAGTTTTTGAATGAAAGCATAGCGCTGTGCCAGGTTGTTGGTTGTTATCCAGTTGCGGTGATAGCCGGGTGCCTGATGGTAAGGGTCATAGCCTGCCACGTCATAGGGTTCCAGGAAATCGAGCCCCATGCGTTTCACCGCTGCCCATATGGCTTCCATTTGCATGTAATGCGCGGCAGGGTCAGCGCTCATCGGTGTGAGTTGAAAGCCCGGATAGCGCAGTGCCCGCAAGGTACCTATGCTGATTTCCAAGGGGGACTTGATAATGGCACCAAATTTATCGTCTTCAACGCCTGCCATCTCTTCAAAGAAGTGTTGACTGCTGAAAAGACGTTCCAGCACGGGGCGCAGACGGTAGCCGTTGCTCATGAGGTCTTGTGCCAATGGGGCTATGATGTTGCTTTCTATGTCGGGAGTGATTTCATGATAAACAAAATAGCGGTAAATCTTGCGGCACAGGTAGCGGGCGGCTTCTTCCTTGGCGTAGATGATATCTATGAGCTGACTGATTTCGTCGTAGGCACTGGCGGCAGTAGGCTCACCGCCGGCAGTAAGCAGTGCCGGATTGGGCACTATCTGTGGGGCAGGGTAAGTGGGGCTTGCCAAGGCACTGCTGAAGGTCTTGATGTTGTTGTCGTGTCGTATGGCAACGCCGTTGTATTCTTTGACCATGCCAATGGGTAAGCCGGTATCGGGGTCTATGTTGGAAAAAGTGTCGTCATTGGTCCATCCGGTCAGGGCTTTGGCAGCTGCGCGTATGTCGTCCTCGGTGTAATTGGTATAGTTGCCCGGGGCTATGGTGTCGCCTTTGCCTATGGTGAACAGCTCGAGCAACTCCCGGGCAAAGTTTTCATTCGGATTGCCTTTTTCATTCAGCCGCCCGTCCAAAAACACGAGCATGGCATTGTCTATGCATATTTTTTTGATGAGCTGCGTGTAGCGGTTAAAGTTGGGGTTGACGTTGTTGAAGTCATTATAAAGGTAAGTGCGGAACAACTGCAGCTGGTAATAAATGGCCCGGCTGCTGCGCACGGTTTCGTCTTTGGTGGTAAGTACCGTATGTAAGAAAAAAGTAAGGCGTTCCAAGGCGGTGTCTTCTTCATACATGCGCCCCAACCACCATAATTTTATCAGATGGCGCTGACGGTCTTCGTCTTCGTCATTTTGTGGGGGCTGATTGACCCAAGAGGTGCCGCTTTCGTCAAGCGGGGGTGGGGGTACCGCAAAATTAAACAGCTGATTGAGCGCGGCGGGGGCAGTCATGCCGGCAAAAGCATCAATTTGAGCTTGATTGGCGCCATAGGTCAGGCGACGTAACAAATGGCGTGCCCGCCGTTCGCCTAAATTTCCTGTAATAGGGTCCAAATAAGGCATAGTGAACAATCGTTTTTTTAAAAAAATACGTTATTATCGACCACATGTTTAATGAACCTCACTTAAAACATGTAAGATTATATATAGCTATGGAAATAAAAGTAACATTTCTGGGCACGGGCACTTCCCAAGGGGTCCCGGTCATTGGGTGCGATTGTGCGGTGTGTCGTTCGTTGGATTTCCGGGATAAAAGATTACGTTCGTCGGTGCACCTGCAAGTAGGCGGTCTGAGCTTGGTCATAGATACCGGACCGGATTTCAGACAACAGATGTTGCGCGCCAACGTGCGTCATCTGGATGCCGTTTTGTTTACTCACGAGCACAAAGACCATACGGCCGGCTTAGACGACGTGCGCCCTTTCAATTTCAAACAGGGAAAAGATATGCCTCTGTATGCGCGTCCTCATGTGATTGAGCAGTTGAAAAGAGAGTTTGCCTATGCTTTTGCAGAGCATAAATACCCGGGGGTGCCGCAGCTAAAAGTACACCCCATTGACCACGCCCCTTTCTTCATCGAAGGTGTAAGGATTATACCCGTTGAAGTCATGCATTATAAGCTGCCGGTATTGGGCTACCGCATTGGTAACTTCGCTTATATCACCGATGCCAACTACATAGCACCGGAAGAAAAAGAAAAACTGCGCGGTTTGGATGTGCTGGTGCTGAATGCACTGCGCCGGAAAGAACACATTTCGCATTTCACGCTGGAGGAGGCATTGGCATTGATAGAGGAGCTGCAGCCACGCCGGGCATATCTGACCCACATCAGCCACCAGTTGGGCTTGCATCGCGAGGTTGAGGCAGAATTACCCGGGCACGTGCGCTTGGCTTATGATGGTTTGTGTGTGTCAGTAGCCTATGAGCCGGAGCATGAAGAGGAAAGCCAAAGTAGTCAATAAATTGCTGAGAGCGTTCACGCCGTGGTTATTGAGCAGCCCTTGTTTTTGCCAGGTAGCACCCAGCAGTGAGTCCAGCAGGTTGCCCGCCCAGCTGACTGCTACAAGCAACAAAAGCAGCCGGTACTGTGAAATGAAGAAAGACATGTAAACAGCCATCAACAAACTGCCGCCTAAGCCGGCAAGCAGGCCGGCACGACTGATGCCGCCGTCTTCGCCCGGTATTACTCTTCGAAAGCCAAGAATAGAATAGCATTGCTTTCCGTAGAGCTGTCCGAGTTCAGACGACAGTGTGTCGCTCAAGGCAGTTGCTTGCGATACGGCCACGGCTAAAAGTCCCATTTCCGGCGAAAAATGGTTTTCGGGCAGAAGCAGCCTGAGCAGGCTTGCCACCCATACACCGGTGGTGTTGCTCAATACATTGGCTATGCTACGGGTGGCGTGTGGCTGTCGTCCGCTCTTGTGCTTGTCGTGCAGGGTGGTGGCTGCCGTGCCTGCCACAAAGAACAGCGCCATACAACCAAGTGCAACCCGGCCATTACTATAAAGCAGCATGGATGCCGTAAGCCATCCGGCTATGCTGCCGGCAATGCTTAGTTTTTTCAGCATATAAGCTGCCATGGCAGCTGCTGCCAGCAATAAGTAAATTGCCCATTCGTGCATACACTGTGCGCTTTGGTGAGTGTGGCAATATAAAACGCGAATAGGGGGAATACAACTGAAGCAGACAAAGCCGTGCGCCCTCCTTAGACTTAGAAGAGATAATAAGCGTGCTTTGATTGCGGCAGGCATTCTATACAAGCAAGAAGCCCTACCCAAAAGGGTAAGGCTCCGGTTACTGACTCTTTTAATTCTTGAAACTTGAAATTAGTCTTGGAAAGAGGGCGTTTGTTTTTGGAAGGCAGCCATCATAGCTGCTTCTATGTCTTTGGAAATCAGTTGGGCGGCATTCCACAGTGCCACATACTCCAAACCTTCGGCTACGCTGTGGTCACGGCTGTAATTCATTACTTGTTTGGTGCCACGCACAGCCAAGGGCGACTTGGCGGCAATGGTGCGGGCCATCTCCATGCCGGCTTGCAGCAGGTGTTCGGCATCTGGCTCCACGCGGTTGACCAGCTTGTGTTCATAGGCTTCTTGCGCGGTGATGTTGCGTGCAGTGAATGCCCATTCGCGGGCAATGCCTTCACCTACCAGGTGGCGCAGGCGCTGGAGAGTACCCAAGTCGGCCACAATGCCCAAATCCACCTCTTTGACCGAAAAGTAAGCTTGTGCGCTGCACAGGCGTATGTCGCAGGCTGTGATGATATCGACGCCGCCACCGATGCAGCCTCCTTGTACAAGGGCTATGACCGGCTTGCGGCAGTCTTCAATGGCTTGGATACAGCTCTGTAGTTCTTTGATGAAAGCCAGCAGGCGCTCTCGTGCCCGCCCCGGGCAGTCAATGCCATCAATTTCTTGTTTGATTTGCATGAGCAGACTCAAGTCTATGCCCGCAGAAAAATGCTTGCCTTCGGCACGTAGCAACACGCAACGCACTTCCGGCGACCGGTCGGCTTCGTGAAAGGCATCGCGCAGGGCGTGCCAGGTAGCCAAATCAAAAGCATTGGCTTTGTCGGCGCGTTGGATGATAATATGGCCGATATGGTCTTCAATAAGCAGGTTTACAGCTTTTTGCATAATTGGATGGTTTATCTGTGGGTTATTTTCTCTTTTAGTTGCAATGATAACAAGCCCGGAAAATAAAAAAACTAAGAGAATGGGGGCGATACCAAAGCGTGGCAAGCTGCTTCTTTACTCATAGCTTTTTAGTTCGTTCAGAGGCACCAGTATCACATCGGCACGGCGCATGAGGCGGTGGGCCACTGTATCGTCTTTGCTTTGGCTGCCCATGCCCTTGTAGCGGATGCGTGCAGGCTCCACTCCAAACTCTACAAAGAAGTCATAAACGGCTTTGGCGCGCTCTTCCGACAAAGCTTGGTTCTTTTCGGCTTCGCCTTCCGGCGAGGCATAGCCTTCTATCCATACGCCTACTTCAGGGTGTTTCTTGGCATAATCAATAAATTTGAGCAACTCGGCTTTAGCCCGGTTATCCAGCTGGGCTTCTCCCACCGGGAAGTAAGCCACATATTTCTTTTTCAACTCTACCTTGCCTTGGTTGCCGGAATAGTCCTCTTCAAGCGAAGCGGCATCGGTGCGTATGCGCGGCAGCGTCTTAATGGTCTCATCGCCCACCTTTAGTTCTTGCATTTGCCCTTTGGCGTCTTCATAAAAAAAGACTACTTCCACAGGCTGTTTGGCAAGCTTTTCATCGCTTACCGGCTCCATCAAAGGCGCATCTTCGTACATAATGGACAACAAATAGTTCATGGCTACGCTGTCTTCCGACGCAATGACGTCTTCCATCAGGTCGTAGAGGTCCAGTTTCTGTTCGCCAAATTCGTCGGGGTTTTGTTTTTCTTCCGGAACGTCTTCAAATACGTTGGTAATAGAGATTTGCTCGGCTACCTCCTTGTCATCTACTACTTTCTTCGAGAGGCGTATCTCTTGATATAACTCGTAAAAATATTTTTGGTTGGGCACGCTTATATTGACCAGATAGGGCAAGTAACCCTCTGCTTCAATGACCATGTCATAATCTTTCCCCGGAGGAAACACCATCAGATAGTAGCCCGTGCTGGGGTTGGGGTTGTAAACCCAAGGCAGATACTCATTCTTCTCTTTGTCTATGACTTTGATTTGTGCCTTCACCGGACGGGGCGGGTCGCCTGCCAGAATACGCCCGCGTATCATGGTCAGGGGAATCACCTGTGTGCTTTCATCCGGAATGCCTACTACATACAGGTCGCTTTGCCCGATGCCGCCCGGGCGGTTAGATGAAAAGTAGCCTTTTTTGCCGTCGGCAGACAATACAAAATAACCATCATCAAAAGGTGTGTTGACCGGATAGCCCATGTTTTGCACATTGCCCCACACATTGCCCGAACGTTCGGCACGGAAAATGTCTCTTCCGCCCAGGGTAGGATGCCCGTTGCTGGTAAAATACAAGTTGCGTTTGTCGGGGTGTATGAAGGGGGCTTCCTCATCGAAAGGGGTATTGATGTTGGGACCCAAGTTTTCAGGCTCGCTCCAGCTGCCATCCGGCTTTTTGTAGCATACGTAAATGTCTTTTCCACCGTAGCCATTGGGGCGGTCGCTGGAAAAGAAAAGCCAATTGCCGTCGGCAGTGATGCTCATGCTGCTTTCTTCATAGGGCGAGTTGATGGGCTCGGGCAGGGGAACAGGTGCGGTGAAGGCAGTGCCATCGAAGCGGCATTCATACAACTCGCCTTTGCGTTCCGGGTCATAGATGTAAAGATAAAGGTACTGCCCATCGGGGGAGAGGGCTGCCGTGCCTGCGCTGCCACTGATGCCGGGAAACGCAAGCGGCATGGACTGCTTCCAGACGTAATCTTCTTTGACGGCCATCCATACTTGCTCTTCCCATATACGCAGGCGGTTATTGAAAACCTGCCGGCTGTAAATGAGGCGGTTGTCATCGGTGGCTACCACAGGTGCCAGGTCATTCTCTTTCGAGTTGATGGGCTTGCCCGCATTTTCTATGAAGAGCTCCAGGGGTGTTTCGTAATACTTTTTTGCCAACAGCGCCCCTTGCCGTCTTTTTTCCAGCTGCTCACGCAGGCGTGCTTCCCGGGCATGAGCAATGGCTTTTTGGGCTACTTCGGCAGCCTCGTCGAAGCGCCGGTGCTTCATCAGGGCTTCGGCATAGTAGTAAGCTACAGTGGCTTCTTGTGGGTCAAGGCGGTGGGCTTGTTCAAGGTATTCAAGGGCTTTTTGTTGTTTCTCGCCTTCGTGTTGCATCAAAAAAGCCTTACCTATACGCAGCAGGAGTTGTACATCATTTTTATTGTTGCCTCTGTACTGCCGGAAGTAGCTTTTCAGCGCATCATCCGTGAGGCCTTGCGAAAGCAAGCGATCGCCTTCTTCGTATTGTGCCAATGCCTGAAAACCAAAGAAGCAAAGCAGCAGAAGGCTGAGTATAGGGGTGAGTCGGCTCATAGAATGGGTGCTTTTAAATAAAAATAAAACCGCTTTTAACAAATCTAATAAAAAAATGAAATATGCCGCTGTTATAAAAACTCTATCTCTTTGATGTCATATAAGCGGGATTGAGCCTTTTCTTTGTGCTCTACAATCAGTCTGCCGTAAGGGTCAATGCCCCGGATAACCCCCTCGAAAATGCCTTGTTTGTCGCGGTAGGGCGCCGGTTGGTGCAAGCGCCATAAACGCCGCAGATAAGACTGCACGAGCTGTTCGCTTTCGCCATTCTGCAATTGCTCGTAGCGGTTGAGCAAGCACCGGCGTAGTTGTGAGTGCAGGTCTTCCAGCCGGTAAAAGCGCCCCGTGATTTGATGCAAAGACACGGCGCGGGGCGTTTCAAAGTGTGCCTGGTTTACATTGAAACCCACACCAACCACGGCCGCCTTAATACCCTGTTGCAACACGCATTGCACCAAAATGCCACTTAGCTTGCGCTCTCGATACAGCAGGTCATTTGCCCATTTGATGGCAAGCGTTTCGGCAGGCAGATAAAGGGCTGCAAAGTCATATACTCCCAGGGCAGCCACTATGCTCAACATAAACTGGCGGGCAGGGGGCAAAAAAGAGGGGTGTAATATCAAAGAGGCCGTAATGTTTAAGCCGGGGGCAGCCTCCCAATGCGTGTTCATCTGTCCCCGCCCGGCGGTCTGACAATCGGTGTAAATGTAAGTCCCTTCTTTAGCTTCCTGCTGTTCAATGAGTCGCAGGGCTTCGCTGTTGGTAGAACGACATTCTGGCAGGTAGATGTATGACATATGGGCGTATGCAGGCTTTATGGCATTAGGTTTGTGAAATGCTTTTTTATACTTTTGTGTTTACAAAAGTAAAGAAGTATTATAAATAGGAAAGGCGCATGAGCATAAAACCTGTGGATGTAAATTCTCAAACACTCTCTCAACTCGTAGTAAAAGCACTTCAGGACAAAAAAGGCGAGGACATTGTGATTTTAGACCTCCGGGGCATTGCGCAAGCAGTAGCCGATTTTTTTGTGATTGCCACAGGCTCTTCCGACACGCACCTGCAGGCGCTGATGGATTCGGTAGAAAAAACAGTAGCACAAGAAGCCGGACAAAGCCCTTGGCACATTGAGGGGCGGGAGCGTAAATTATGGGTACTGATGGACTATGTAGATGTGGTTGTGCATCTCTTCCAACGTCAGACCCGTGAGTATTATGCCCTCGAAGAGCTATGGGCCGATGCACCCACTACTTTTGTAGAAGACTAAGCTTTTACCACGGATTTTACAACCATTTCCGTTTATAAGTGGTTTTTTAAGTAAACAATTGAAAATCGATGCAAGACAATCAAAGAAAAAACAAACCCGGTCGTCCGAATGGAGGCATGCAGTTCTGGTGGGTCATGTCCTTCATCCTTGGCATTTTACTCATTACCTATCTGTCGCAAGGACCGGCTACCGTAGAAGTAACCTATTCCAAATTTGAACAAATGCTTCGCGAGGGCGACCTCGTGGAAGTAGTGGTGATATCGAACGAAAAAGTAGTAGAGGCTACATTGAGCAAGGAAGCCATTGAAAGCGGCAAGTATGCCAAATTGCTTAAGCAACGCTCGGCTTTGTCTTATGGTGGCCCGCACATACGCTTACGCGTGGCTTCCATCGACAACTTCCTTGAGCGCTATGAGCAGTTGCAAAATGAGCTCCCCCCGGATAAGCGCATCGACTACCGCGTGGAAGAGCGTTCCGACTGGGTGAGCACGCTGCTCAACTGGCTGTTCCTCTTCCTGATGATTTTTGGCTTCTGGTTCCTGATGCGCCGCATGTCGGGTGGCGTAGGCGGCGGCGGACAAATCTTCAACATCGGGCGCTCGCGTGCCGCACTCTTCGATGCCGATAACCGCGTGAACGTTACTTTCGACGACGTGGCAGGGCTCGATGAAGCCAAAGAAGAGGTAAAAGAAATAGTAGAGTTTTTGAAAAACCCTGCCAAATTCACCCGCTTGGGCGGTAAGATACCCAAAGGCGCCTTGCTGGTAGGCCCTCCCGGCACAGGAAAAACCCTTTTGGCAAAAGCGGTTGCCGGCGAAGCAGGCGTACCTTTCTTCTCGCTGTCCGGATCTGACTTCGTAGAGATGTTCGTAGGGGTAGGGGCTGCCCGTGTGCGCGACCTGTTCAAGCAAGCAAAAGAAAAAGCACCCTGTATCATATTTATAGATGAAATTGACGCCATCGGACGCTCGCGCAGCCGTACATCCATGCCCGGTGCCAACGACGAGCGCGAAAACACACTCAACTCTTTGTTGGTAGAAATGGACGGCTTCACCACCAACTCGGGGGTAATTATTTTGGCGGCTACCAACCGTCCCGATATTTTGGACCCGGCTTTGCTGCGTCCCGGCCGCTTTGACCGTCAAATAGCCATCGACAAACCCGACATCGTGGGGCGTGAAGCCATTTTTAAAGTACACTTGCGTCCTTTGCGCCTGGCAGAAGACGTGGACCCCAAAAAGTTGGCAGCCCAAACCCCCGGTTTTGCCGGTGCTGAAATTGCCAACGTATGTAACGAGGCTGCTTTGATAGCCGCGCGCAAAAACAAAGACCGCATCGACATGCAAGACTTCCAAGACGCCATCGACCGCGTGATCGGCGGCTTGGAGAAGAAAAACAAAATTATTTCGCCCGAAGAAAAACAAATCGTGGCTTATCACGAAGCAGGGCACGCCATAGCCGGCTGGTTCCTGGAACATGCCGATCCTTTGGTGAAAGTGAGCATTGTGCCACGTGGAGTGGCTGCCTTGGGATATGCGCAGTACCTGCCCAAAGAACAATACCTCTACCAAACAGACCAACTGTTGGATGAAATGTGTATGGCTTTGGGGGGGCGTGCCGCCGAAGAAATAGTCTTTGGTAAGATATCGACCGGCGCCCTGAGCGACTTGGAGCGCGTGACCAAGATGGCTTATGGCATGGTGACCATCTACGGGATGAACCCCACCTTGGGACACATCTCTTATTACGACTCGAAGCCATCCGAAATTATGGCTACCAAGCCCTATTCGGAGGCCACGGCACAACTCATAGACCAAGAGGTGCAAAAAATAGTAAGAGAAGCTTACGAGCGGGTGAAAAACTTGCTGCAAGAGCGGAGAAAAGAACTGGAAACGGTAGCCAAGGAGTTGCTCAAGCGCGAGATATTGTTCCAGACCGACCTGGAAGAGCTGATAGGCAAGCGTCCTTTCAATAAACCGACGACTTATCAAAGCTATCTGGAACAAGGCAAGGAAAAAGAAGAGAGTGCTACGCCTGAGGCGCAACAAGATGCCCTCAACGGCAACCAAAAAGAAGATATAGCGACCACAGAGCACAGCTCTTCATCCATAGACAAAAAAGATGAATCATCTTCATAAGCGAAGCATGGCATGCGAGACAAAATCTTAGCGAAGATACGCCAAGCTTTAAAACAGCCCGCAGAGAAGTCCACACGCAAACCAGACTTCTCTGCGTCTGTTTATCATCCCAATGAAGAAAACGACTTGGCGGTGCTGTTTGCACAAAATTTGGTAAAAGCAGGGGCTAAGTTCAGCTTTTGTATCGATGAAAAAGAGTTTATCAGGGAGTTAAGCCCCTTATTGGAAAAATACTTTGCGGGGGAAGTGTGTGTGGAAGACATACACCTGCAGGAAGTATTGAAGGTGGCAGACTTGCCCTTCAGTAGTGGGCGCCGTGCCCTCATGGATGCCAAAGTGGGTATCACTACCTGCGAGGCTTTGGTGGCCCGCACCGGCAGCGTGCTGGTGTCTTCCCGGCAAGCAGGCGGGCGGGCACTCTCTGTGTTCCCCGAGGTGCACATAGTGGTGGCTTTTACCTCGCAGCTGGTGTATGATTTGAAAGATGCCTTTGCACTCATGCGCAACCGTTACAATCAGCAGCTGCCTTCCATGCTTTCTTTGATTACCGGCCCCAGTCGCACGGCCGACATAGAAAAAACCTTGGTGCTGGGGGCGCATGGTCCCATGGCTTTGTATGTCTTCTTGATTGAAAGTCCTGTATGAATACGCAACTGATGCTCGAGCCCGGGAAAAAAGCTTTTTTTGTTTCTGACTTTCATTTGGGAGCCCCTTCCTACGCCGAAAGCCGGAAACGGGAGCAGTGCATCGTGCAATGGCTCGATGAAGTAGTGGCACCCGAAGCACACTACCTTTTTTTGCTTGGCGACCTTTTCGATTTCTGGTTCGAGTATCGGCGGGCAGTGCCCAAAGGCTTTGTCCGTTTGTTGGGCAAACTGGCCGAGCTGAGTGACAGCGGCGTAGAGCTTTGGTTTTTTCCCGGCAATCACGATATGTGGGTAGATGATTATTTTCGCCTGGAATTGGGAATGCATATCCGCCGCCGCCCCCTTTCGTTGCAAATAGCCGGCAAACGTTTCTATATTGCCCATGGCGACGGCTTGGGACCCGGCGATAAAACCTACAAAAAGCTGAAAAAAATATTCGAAAGCCGTTGGGGGCGTTGGCTTTTCCGCCAAATACACCCGGACACGGGCATTGCGCTGGCTTACTATTTCTCTTCGCGTAGCCGGGCACGGCATGCAGCCGAAGACAAGCGCTTTCTGGGAGAAGATGAGTGGTTGTGGCAATATGCGCAATCCATAGAGCAGCATACACACCACGACTATTACCTTTTTGGGCACCGCCACTTGCCCCTCGACCTGCCGGTAGGCAACCAAGGAGCGCGTTATGTAAACACAGGCGAATGGTTGAGCGATTACACCTTTGCGGTTTTCGATGGCGATACTTTAAGTTTACAAACCTATGAGCCCGCGCCGGTTTTATAACTTGCTTTGGCTTTGTTGCCTGCTTGCCTGCCGGGCAGCTGCGCAAGATACCTTGGTGCGCACCGGCAAACTGCCTTTTGTTTCTTTGAGTGCATGGGGGGAAACACGCCCGGGGCAGTTGCTTCTGGTTGACGAACGGGCCAACTTATACCTGTATGACCTGCAGGGGCAGCGCTTGGATGAACAGAGCCTGCCGGTGCGTCTTGCCTTGAATGAGGTGCACAGCAGGGGAGGCGTGCAAACCTTGCTCTTTTCGCTCGATACCCAACAGTTGTTTTTTATCGACCGTTTTTTGCGCCTTACGCGCCAATTACAAATTCCTTTTACCTTTGGCAACATCACTGCTTTGGCTTGGGCACCCGACGGAAGCGTGCGCCTGTGGGATAGCCAAAGCCGCCGGCTTTTGGCATGGGATATGAGCGCCCCGGAGCCGCAAGAGCTGTATCGTGCCCAAGAAGAGTTTCCGGCGGTGACACACATGCGTTTTGTGCAAAATTATCTCTTGCTTACCGACGAAAAAACATATGTCTTATTCTTTGATTTACTTGGAAATTATATAGACAAAATTTATTTTCGTGAATCAATAGACCGCGTGCTCTTGTGGCAGGAAGGATATTGTTTGCAAGAGGGGAGTCGTTTGCGGGGGTGGCGGCTGCCCGACCGGCAGGCGGTCTTCGACGTGCGCTTCCATGAAAATGAAAAAGGCAGGATTGGAAAAATATTGTGCCTTTACCCTGCGTTCTTATCATGGAATGGAACGCACTTGCAATTTTGGCAGTTTAAAAAATAAATGTGGCAAGAAATTTGATATACTATAAAAATAGAAAAGGAGGTAAACGTCGCTTATGGGAAAATTTTCTACATATCTTTTATTGGTGATTGGCTTGGCCGGCGTAGCACAGGGGGGAGCCATTGTGCGCAAGCACATCGAGCATTTACCTCCGACTTTAACCAACATATGGGTGGAAGAAAGCCCGGAAGAAGCCATCGACATATTCAACCCTATAGACTTCGAAGTACAGGCCATCGGCAACCGCCGTTTTATCGTGCGTTTTTATAACGACACGGACGGTGTGTTTTTGCGCGTGTATGATGTGATTGGCAACTTGGTGTATCAAGAGCGCGTAACCAAAAAAGGCAATTACGTCAAAGAGTTTGACATGTCGCATGCGCGTTCCGATGTGTATATTGTCGAGGTGGGCAATACCAAATACAGCACGACGAAGCGTGTGTTTTTGAAGTAACGCGCCTATGGGGCTTTATGCTCGTTGGGTCAAACCTTTCTTTGACTACACCGCAGCTTTGGCATTGGCAATTCTGCTGATGCCCTTATTTTTTTTGCTTACGTTGTGCCTGACCGTCTATTGGCGGGGCAACCCTTTCTTTTGCCAATTGCGGATAGGCAGGAATGAGCGCCCTTTTTATCTTCTCAAATTCAAAACCATGCGCCCCGCACGAGCGGGTGAAGACCCCCACGATGAAAACAGGGCAACGGCCGTAGGGCGCCTTTTGCGTGACAGCGGCTTGGATGAGCTGCCGCAGCTGTGGAATATTTTGCGGGGCGACATGTCTTTTGTAGGACCACGTCCCCTGTTGCCCGAGTATTTGCCTCGTTACAGCCCCGCCGAAAGGCAGCGCCATGCTGTCAAGCCCGGCATTACGGGCTGGGCGCAAATACAAGGCGGCAAAGCCCTGGCTTGGAATGAAAAGATGCACTACGACATAGAGTATGTGCAGCGCCAAAGCTTCTGCTTCGATTTGTATATTTTATGGCGGACGCCCTTCTTTGTGTTGCGCCAATGGATGAACCGTCATGAGCACATATGAAATTTATTTGTCGCCTCCGTTCCCTGCCCCCAATACCAAGCGCTATGTGCAAGAAGCCATAGACAGCGGATGGATGGCGCCTGCCGGTCCTTTTCTTAACCGCTTTGAGGCACTCTTGCGTGCTTATCACGGCGTGGCAGCAGTGGCGCTCAACACCGGCACGGCTGCCTTACATTTGGCGTTGAAGGCGGCAGGGGTGCGCGCCGGTGATGTGGTTATTCTGCCTGCTTTCACTTTCGTGGCCACCTACAATGCTGTTCGCTATTTGGGGGCAGAGCCCGTATTGGTCGATAGCGACGCCACCCATTGGCATATGAGCGTGCAGGCTACCGAGCGGGCTATCGTAAGCTTAAAAAAGCAGGGCCGGCGCATAGGGGCACTGTTGCCGGTACACCTTTATGGCGCCATGGCGCCGGTAGATGCTTTGTGCAACCTGGCACAAGCCTATGGGGTGCCGCTGGTAGAAGACGCCGCCGAAGCTTTGGGCGTAAGATGGGGACAACAGCCGGCGGGCACTTTCGGTGTCACGGCAGCCCTTTCTTTCAACGGCAATAAAATCATTACTACTTCGGGCGGCGGCGCTTTTTTGTCGGCAGATGAAGAAGTGGCAAAAAAAGTGCTTTATTGGGCTACACAGGCCAAACAGGCAACAAACGGCGACTGGTGCCACGAAGAAGTGGGCTACAATTACCGTATGAGCAACCTGTTGGCAGCGGTGGGGTGTGCCCAAATGGAGTATTTGCCGCATTTTATTGAACGCAAGCGCGAAATTGCCGGGCATTACCGCCGTCTGTTGAAGGAAAGCGAGCAAAAAGAGCATATTGTCTGGCAGCCGGTGTTGCCCCAAGTGCAGCCTACTTATTGGCTCAACTGCCTGCTGTTTGCCAAGCCCGCCATGCGGGAAGCAGCCATGCGTCGTCTCCGGGAAGCGGGGGTGGAGTGCCGTCGCCTCTGGAATCCCTTACACCGGCAGCCCCTTGCCCGTCAATGTCTGTTTTTTACAGAAGATGACACCGCCACCCGCCTCTATGCCCATGGCTTGTGCCTGCCTTCGGGGCATGCCTTGACCGAAGCCCAACAAGCGCGCATAGCAGAGCTGATTCAACAAGCTTTATAGCTGCTGCCTGCTTTTGCTCATTGAATGAACTTCTTTTCTTGCGTATCTTGGCAGCAAAAAGCACATGAATATTTCAACTTATCCGGCTTCAGAGCTGATAGTCAATCCCGATGGAAGCATTTATCACTTGGGGCTGCGCCCTGAGCAACTGGCCGATACCGTGATTGTGGTAGGCGACCCCGAGCGGGTGCCCATGATTTCCCGCCACTTTGAAAAAATAGAGTACCGCTTACACAAGCGCGAATTTGTGACACATACAGGCAGCTACCGGGGCGTTCGCATGACCGTGATTTCTTCGGGCATGGGCACCGACAATGTCGAGATTCTGATGACTGAACTGGATGCCCTGGCAAATATAGATTTGGAGAAACGGCTGCCTAAGTCAAACCCGCAGCGCCTGCGCATTGTGCGTGTGGGTACTTCGGGAAGCATACAAGCCGGGGTGCCGGTGGGCAGTTTGCTGGCATCGGCAGTGGGCGTGGGTATCGATACGCTCATGTGTTTTTACGACTACGACACCCCAAAAGAACAACAGCTAAAAGCAGCCATGCAGCAGTTGCAGCAACACTTGGCACTGCCTTTTGAGCCTTATGCCGCTCCTGCTTCGCCCGCTTTACTTGAACTTTTTTCCGGTTTGACACAGGGCGTTACGCTTACCTGTCCCGGTTTTTATGCGCCCCAAGGGCGGGAACTGCGTGCGCCGGCGCGCTTGAAAAACTGGGTGCAGCGCCTGCAATCTTTTGAATATGAAGGCTTGCGCCTGACCAACCTCGAAATGGAAACAGCCGGCTATTATGCCATGGCGCAACTGTTGGGGCACGACATGATTTCACTCAATGCCATCTTAGCAGACCGTACAAACGGCATATTCGCAGAAAAGCCCAAAGAAGTGGTGGAGGAGCTGATTGTTTATACGCTCGACAAGCTGGCGAGCTAAATTTTGCCCGGCAGCGGCAAGGCTGAAAGCCTTTTTGTTGAGGGCAATTTCCTGCCTGCCGGTACTCTGTTTATCGAGACAACTCAAAAAAGAAAAGCGGCTGTCCTTTACGGAACAGCCGCTTGATATTTTTGGCAGAGAGGGGAGTTAGAAGGTGTAGCGAACCCCTACCTGCATACGCCACAGCGAGCTGAAGCTCGAAGTGCCGTATTTGTCAAATTCTAAACGCACTTTGGTTACATTGCCTTGGTCGTCGTATTCCACGGGTACGGCGCGGCTTTGGTTGAAGCGGTAGCGCACGTTGCCGGTGGTGGTGTTATACGAATCGGCAAGCAACACATTGCCACGCCCGAAGCGTATTTGTCCCCATGCCGGGTTCAACAGATTGAATACGTTGAAGATGTCAAGCGTCAGCTGCAGGCGGTGGTTGATGCCCCATGCCTCGGTGTTCAGGTTTTGGGTGATGCGCACATCCAAGCTGTGGTTCCACGGGGCATCGGCGCTGTTGCGCTCGGCAAACTGACCACGACGGTTCTTCAATGAAGGTTCATTTTCTATGAACGCATTGAATGCTTCCCATTGCTCGGCTGCGGTGACCGTATAGCTTACTTCCTGCCCGTTGGCATCGGTAACGGTGGTGGTGTAGTCGGTAAATTCTATTTCGTTGGCATTGCGCGGTATGTAAATCAGCTCGTTGCCAATGACACCGTCGGCGTTGATGTCTTGCAAGCCGCCGTTGCCTACGGTGAAAGAGTAGGGGCGTCCCGATTGTGCCGAATAGAACAGGGCGATTTGGGTAGAGGCATGCTTGCTGTAGTTGAAGGTATAGCCGCCGGCAGCAATCAAGCGGTGTTTCAGGTTGTAGTCGCTAAAGCCCAAGGTGGGGTTGTTGGGGTCGCCCGAAATGGGGGTGTTGGAGAAGTTCGATTGCGCACGCGAAGCGCCCCCACTGGCGATGGTTTTGGCAATAGAGTAGGTATAAGCCACGTTGGCGAAGTAGTTCTTGCCGTTTTTCTGCAGCTGACCGGTGAGGCTGTACTGATAGCCGCCATCGGTGTTTTCGAGCGAATACACGCCGGTGAATTGATTGGGCGCCACCAATACGGGACCTTGTCCGGGGATGCCGTAAACCGGACGCCCTTCATTGTTGAGTACGCCTTGCTTGCCTGCCAAGTTCAGATTGCGCACATACAGGTCGTTCAGCGTTTTGGAGTAGATGAATTCGGCCGTAGCCACAATGCCATAAGGCAGCTCTTGGTCAACGGCGGCATTGAAGCGTGCCACTTGCGGCAGGCGCAAATCGGGGTTGCTGATGTTGATGAGTGAAGTGCCTTGGGTGCCGCCGGCATTGGGTGGCAAATAGTTGGGGTCGGAAATGATGGCATCGCGTTCTTGCGGGCTCAAGCCTTCGAAGATGGCGTTCAAGTCGGCTTGTGCCAGCTGTATGGCACCGAAAGTAACGCCTGTGTTGCTGTATTGGTTCGACAACCACACAAACGGCGGACGCCCGGTGAATATACCCACACCACCGCGCACTTGGGTTTTGCCTTTGCCGGCTACGTCCCAGTTCACGCCGAAGCGCGGTGACCACAACACCCTTGTTTTGGGTTTTTCGTTATTGGGGAATCCGAATACTTCCTCAAAGGTGGGGTTGTAGTCTATGTCGTTGACCATGAAAGGAATGTCGGCACGCAAGCCCAGCGTCAGGCGCAGGTTGGCAGTGGGTTCATAGGTGTCTTGAATGTAAATAGCCGGGTTGATAGCCCCCCACTTGGCGCCTTGTTTGGGGTCGCCGGTACGCGAGTATTCTTTTACATAGCCGGTAGGGATGCCCGACTCGAGGCTGTAGTCGGGAGCCTGCGGGTCGGTGGGGGCAAATACGCTGTTGAAGCTCCACTCGCCGGTAAATGAAGGAATGAACTTGTTATCAAAGAAATAAATCTCTGTTTTGGTACCGGCAAGGAAGGTGTGCTTGCCACGCACATAGGTGAAATTGTCGGTGATTTCAATGAGGTCTTGCTTGAGGCTGTTCAAGCCGGCGAATCGGTCGGTGCCTATGATGACCGTGCCGATGCTGCTGTTGGGTACACGCAATTGGGGGAACGGACGTGCTTTGTTGTCGCGTACGTCGTAAATGTTGTTGTATCCTACGCGGAACTCATTGCTCATGCGGTTGTTGAAGCGGCTTTGCAATTCCAATACGGTGGTGTTGGTGTAGTTGGTGATGTCATAGCCCGAATTGGGGAAAGAGAAGTTGCTGCTGCTGCGGAAAATCTCTTGCGAATAGGCATGGATGAAGTTATGGCGCAGCGTCAGGCGGTGTTTTTTGTTGAGAATATAATCGAAGCGGATAAACGCTTTGTTGTTGTTTTGAATGTTGTCGTAAGGCTGGGCAGGGTCGCCGGGGTCATAACCAAACTTATTGATTACCAACTGGCGCAGCTGGTTCAGCTCGTCGGTGAGTTGCTGCAATTGGGTGGGGTCATTATTTACGTAGCTGCCCAAGTCGTAGCTGTAGGGCTGGGTGCGGCGTCCTATCTCGCCGTTTACGAAGAAAAACAGTTTGTTTTTGATGACCGGACCACCTACACGGAAGCCCATTTGGTTGTAGGTAAACTTGGTAACATCTACTTCATTGTCGCCTACTTTGCGTCCTACCATGTCACTGTTTTGCCCGTAGAAATAGGCAGAGCCTTCCACTTTGTTGCTGCCGCTGCGGGTGATGGCATTCACGCCGCCCCCTACGAAATTGCCTTGGCGTACGTCGAAAGGTGCAATCAACACCTGAATTTCTTGGATGGCATCCAGGCTGATGGGTTGTGAGCCGGTGCGCCCGCCGGGCGTGCCTTGGGCGTTCAAACCAAAGACGTCGTTGTTTACCGCACCGTCAATCATCACGTTGTTGTATCGGTTGTTTTGCCCGGCAAACGAAAGCCCGCCGTTGTCTTGGGGTGCAAACTGGGGCGTCAGACGCACAAAGTCCTGCAAACCACGCGAAAGCGTAGGCATGTTCTCCACCTGCTCGCGGGTGATGTTGGTAGAAGCGCCGGTGCGGGAAGCATCGAATACCAGATCGCGTTCGGCAGTGATTTCCACGGCTTCCAGCTGCATGTCTTCGGGCACCAGCTTAATGTTCACCTTCAGGTCTTGCCCCAGCTTCAAATAAATATCTTCGAGGCGTTGTGTCCGGTAGCCGATAAAACTTACCTCCACGCGGTAGGGACCCCCTGCCGGCAGGTTTACCAAGCGAAAGGCACCGTTTTCTTCGGTGACGGCTCCGTATTCGGCGCCGGTGGGCAGGTGCACGGCTAACACCATGGCGCCCGGAAGTGGTTGTTGTTGGTCATCGACCACCACCCCGCTCATCGAAGCAGTGGTTACCTGTGCTTGTGCTGCAATGCCTGCCAGAAGCAAGAGGCACAGCGTGCATAAGTAAGTAAACGTTACTTTCATAAGTATTTGATTTTTAGTTATGGCAATTGAACGAATCTACCAAATAGCTTGCAAAGCTACAATATACTTGCCGTAATGCCAAGCTGCTTTGTATTAAAAAACTGTTAAAGAAACGCTTAACACAAAGATAATATGGGCAATCGTTTCCCTTTTGCGGGAATGTCCTTATATTTGTAGCCCTTTTCTGATGGTTTTATTACATGCGCATTACTTTATGAAGCATTTTTATCGTTCTTTATTTCTTGTCATCGCAGCTTGCTTGTGGGCAGGCATCGTTTCTGTGGCACAACCTGCCAACTACTATAGTACGGCAGAAGGAAAAACGGGCTACGATTTGAAAACCGCCCTGCACAACATCATTAAAAACCACAACGTACAGAGCTACGGCTCGTTGTGGGGCCACTTTCAAAGCACCGACAAAAAGCCCAATGGCAAAGTGTGGGATATGTACTCCGACGTACCCGGCGGCACGCCTGCCTATGAATACAGCTTCGGCGGCAGCAACCAATGCGGCAATTATTCCAATGAAGGCGACTGCTACAACCGCGAGCACTCTTTCCCCAAAAGCTGGTTCAGCGAAGCCTCACCCATGTACTCCGACCTCTTTCATCTGTACCCCACCGATGGCTATGTGAATGGTATGCGATGGAATTACCCCTTTGGTGAAGTAGCCAATCCGGAAAAAGTATCCACCAATGGCTCTAAACGTGGTCCGTGCAGCTATCCCGGCTATTCGGGCACTGTGTTCGAACCCATCGATGAATACAAAGGCGACTTTGCCCGCACCTATTTTTATATGGCTACCCGCTATCAAGATGTTATAGCCTCATGGGAGCATTACTCAAGTGAAGGCGATGCCGTTTTGGATGGTTCTTCCGACAAAGTATTTGAAGACTGGGTATTGAACCTGCTGTACAGCTGGCATGTGCAAGACCCCGTTTCGCAGAAAGAAATAGACCGCAACAATGCCGTGTATGCCATACAAGGCAACCGCAACCCCTACATAGACCACCCCGAATGGGTGTCAGCCGTATGGGGGCTTACCCAGCCCACGCGTGTGTATTGGGCAGAAGCGGCAGCCATTGCCTACGAAGGGAGCGGCACGCCGGCTACCTACACCGTGGATGTCTTGCTCAACAACGACCTGGCAAACAGCTGCAGCGTGGACATTCAGACCGCAGGCACCGCCACCCTTGGCATCGATTATACCCTCAGCACCACACAACTCACTTTCTCGGGCAACCAAACAAGCCAAACGCTGACCATTACCCTGCTTGACGATGCCATTACCGAAGGCGATGAGACCATCGTCTTGACCCTGACCAACCCTACCAATGGACTGAACCTGAGCCAGCCGGCTACCTTCACCCTTACGCTCAAAGACGTGACGGCACGCCCCGCGCTTCAGTTTGCCAAAACCGCCGACAGCTTTAAGGAAGGTTTTGACTATCCTTTGCTGCTAAGCCTGAGCCGCCCCTTACCGAGCCCCGTTCCGTTACGCTTAGCATTGAGGGCAGTGCTGTTTATGGCGAAGACTACGAAACGCTGCCCGCTGCCGATGGCAACAGCTTGACGCTGACCCTGCCCGCAGGGGTGCAGACCTATAGCCTTACCGTGCGGCTGAAAAAAGACAACCTGCCCGACGACGGCGAAACTGTCACTTTCCGCCTGGCGCAGCTGCCCGCTGCCTTGCAGGCCGGCACGCAGACCGCTTCGACGCTTACCATTATTGAAAACAGCGAATACATTACAGGAACCACTACCGGGGCTGCCGGGGTGCGCTTTTATCCCAACCCGGCCGGGCGCTACCTTTATGTAGAAGGGCTGCCCGAAGGCGCAGACCTGCAGCTGATCGATGCCCGCGGGCAGATAGTCGAAAGCTGGCAGCATCATGGCAGCCGCCCGCATGCCCTGAACCGTGCCAAAGGCTTGTATTTTATACGCTATATGCACGAGAGCCGCTTCTATACACAAAAAATCTTTGTTGAGTAATTCACCAAAAAAATGTTCTTATGAAACGACAACTTTTACACTCACTTTGGCTACTGCTCCTTGCCCTGCTGTGGGGAGGGCAAAGCCATGCGCAAAACTTTACCGAGAGTTTTGATAACTGCTCTGCCTTGAACACCTTCACGGTGTATGATGTATTGGGTGCACAGACGTGGCAGTGTACCCCCTTTGGACAAACCGGGGATGCTGCTCAGATGAGTGGTTTCTCGGGAGGCCCCCAAGACAATGAAGACTGGCTGATTTCACCTGCTTTGACTACCGCTAATACATCTACACTTTCATTTGCTTACAGAACGAAGTTTCCCGGACCCGATTTAGTAGTGAAGGTATCTACAAATTATAGTGGAGGGGATCCTTCGTTGGCGACCTGGACAGACTTGGTAACGCTTACATCTGACGAATCTGATACTTGGAAAACCCAAACACCCATTGACATAAGCGCCTACGCCGGCAGCAACACAGTTATTGCCTTTGTATATACCTCTTCTACTTCGGGAGGCTCAGCTCGCTGGAC
>NZ_AUGC01000005.1 GCF_000426825.1 Thermonema rossianum DSM 10300
ATAGAAGCTTGAAGAGGGCAATAAACATAAGCAAGAAGGGAAGGTGAGCTTTTTTTAAAAAAATAAAAAATTACTTGTGTGCTATTATTATTATTATTGCATTGTTCGTTTACGGGAGCTCCTACAATAAACGGACATGTTTGAAAAATGTGTAACCTTAAAAAAGTCAGAGTCATGAAGGTGAAATTGTTTTTTGCTGCCATTGCCTTTTTTGCATTATTTTTTGTCTCGAAAAGTGCAGTGCATTCATCGAGCGAAAAACATAAGTTAGCGGCAAAAACTTGTAAAGTGAAAATTGTAGTTATAAATGAAAATGGAGAGAAAAGAAAGGCAAAATGTAGAGCAGCTACTTGTAGCGAAGCGATGCTTTGTGCTTCACAAAAGCTATAATGGTACTTTGAAGTAAATAATAATAATAATGCTATGAAAAAGCTTCTTACTTGGTGGTTGGCTGCGTTACCGGCGCTGCTCTGGGCGCAGCCACCTATAAAAGTGGAGTATCTGGTTATAGAAGAGCCTACTTGGAAAAATCAAGAAAAGTTTCCTAAGCCCACTGACAAAAACTCACTGGAGGCTGTGCTATGGGGACTTCCTTCGGAGTGCCTCTATTGGGAAGTACATCCCGGGCTGGATTATGAGACTTGGAAGCAAGAGGAAAATAAACGAATAAGAGAAGAAATACAGAAACAGTTTCAAGAAGGGAAATTAGAAATAGAAGTTTCATATGATGTAACCAAACTTGTAGAAAGCAGAGGAATTTTCCTCCAAAAAGGAGGCAGATGTATAGATGTAGATACTACTAGAGGAAGGGGTATAGATGAATATGGGCAATATGCATACGAAGAGGTGATTCAAATAAATTGGCAACCTTATCCCAATGAAACCAAAGAAATCTTGGGGTTTAAGTGCTACAAAGCAGAGGGCGACTTTCGCGGGCGGCACTATATCGTATGGTATTGTCCCGACTTGCCCTATCCCTACGGACCATGGAAATTGCATGGCTTACCCGGCTTGATTCTGGAAGCTCATGACGATTTGAATCAAGTGAACTTTATAGTTAAAAGAATAGATATCTCTGCAAAGGCAGATGAAGAAGTACAGCAAAAAATAGCTTCTTTCAAAGCGTGGATGAAAAAGCCTCCTATTGAGATTATAAGTCAAGAGGAGCTTTTGAATTGGTTTAAGAAACACACTCGGAGAAAGCTGAGGAAAGACTTAGCTCAAGGGGTGGAGGTAGAGCTTGATTACAATCCCTATCGGGAACAGCAATTCTATGAGATAGTAAAGGAGGTGTTGAAAGCAAAGTAAGAGGCGTACACAAAAGAGACGACGGCTGTTGTCTCTTTTGTGCTATATAGTGGCTTCGAAGCACTTCTTCTTGAGAGGAGTATTTAAGCAAAAAAGAAGCCCTGTCGTGCTTACAAGCCCGTAGCATGGCTCAATTGAGGTCTCTTGCTCGCTTCGCTCGTTCGGGATAACAAGCTGTGTTTGATACGAAATAACAAGGGCAGCTTCTTTTAGATGCCATAAGAAGCAAAAGAGATTTCCCGCATGCGCTCGAAATGGCAAAGGAGGGGGCTAAATGACAAGGGGGAGCCCCGGAATGCTAAATAGAAGCTTGAAGAGGGCAATAAACATAAGCAAGAAGGGAAGGTGAGCTTTTTTTAAAAAAATAAAAAATTACTTGTGTGCTATTATTATTATTGCATTGTTCGTTTACGGGAGCTCCTACAAATAAACGAATATGTTTGAAAAATGTGTAACCTTAAAAAAAGCAGAGTCATGAAAAAGATTTTATTTTCTTTGATTTTGATGTTGGCAGTCAACGCCGGCAGTATGGCATCAAGTGTATTGTCTGAGAAAGAGGAAATAAAAGCACTTCCAAGTGTTGAGTACGGCTTTGTAGAAAAGTACTCTGAAGAAGAAAGCTGTACAGTGACAGTTACGCTTTCAGCTACGTTTTCCCTTTTGGGACAGTCCGTAACAGTTACCTCTTCAGCTAGTTGCACTGCTGATACCTGCGAAGAAGCAGGAGACTGTGCATCAGCCGGTGCATTACTCGGGTTGAAAGCTGCTAAAAAGTCACTTGCTGATGTATTCTAAGTATCTTGCCTTCTCCCTCTCTTTTGAGAGGGGGGCTTTTTACTAAATTAGTAATATTAATATTCGTGTAATAATAAAAAATATAATTTGGTGATGAGATGTTTAGTAATGCTATTTTTGTTAATTCCGGCGTGTGATCTCTTTGCCCAACAAACTGTACATGTGGAGTATCTGGTAGTAGAAGACATGAAGTGGAACAATGCCGATACCTTCCCCGAGCCTACTGATTTAAACACCCTGCATGCAGATTTGTGGATACATTCTTCGGGGCAGGTTTATCATGAGGTGAAAGAGGGCAAAACCGTCGATGAGTTAATTGAAGAGGAGTTGGATAAAGGCTTAGAAGAAGTACAAGAAAAAATGGGGAAGGAAATTGAAGCGGGCAATAATAATGTGCATGTTAATATCAATATCAACATTGAGGAAGGGAAACTGAAAAGAGAAACATGGTTGGTTTTTGAAGGTGAATATGTGGTTGATTTCGACACTGTCTCGCAAGAAAGGACTATGTTTGCTTCTTATCCTGCATATTGTGAGCCGGAGAGCGCTTTAAAAATAGCTTGGAAACTCTTCCCCAATCAGAAAAAGAAGATAGCCGGCTTTACTTGCTACAAAGCCGAAGGCGACTTTCGCGGACGACACTATGTGGCGTGGTATTGCCCCGACTTGCCGTATCCTTACGGTCCATGGAAGCTACATGGTTTGCCCGGCTTGATCCTGGAAGCTTATGACAGCAAAAGAAAAGTCAACTTTCTGTTCCAGTCCTACAGTTCTACCAAAGAAGTACAAAAGCAATATGAGCAGCTTAGTGGCAAAGTACCCCGCTTACCAAAAGATGACTGCATAGACCGTGAAACGTACTTGAAAGCTTTTGGTGAGGGCATCAAGCAATGGCGACGAAAACTAATCGCGACAATAGGGGCTTCGAGCGCAGATGTCTCAGTAAGAACGGATGAAGAAGTAAAAGAAATGTATAGAGAGAAGGATTATGCTGACTATATACCCAAATAAAAAAACTGAAAGGTGGAGAACGTATTTTGGGAAGGCTGCCGGCAAGTATGTCGCAGCTTAACCCGCAGAATCAATAAATTTATATAGAATAGAGGGGGAAGCCTTTTTTCCTTATGCTTAGAAGAAAGTAAGGCGAAAATAATTTCTACATCTCTACCTCTTTCGATGTTTTCTTTTGCTATATTCGGCAAGCTGGTAAGACAGAAGTCGAAGCCAAGGCGCTCTCATTAGTAGATAGGAGCGCCAAAATATAAAGAGAGTAAACTAACATGAAAAAATATATCGCTGTCTTTTTACTCTTGCTATGCTTTTTTTGGGGGGCAATGCCCACATATGCACAGCAGGTGAGGATACAGGGGCAAGTAATAGACACGCTTACCCGCGAACCGGTAGTAGGGGCTTATGTGCTTTTGAGCGACAGCAGTGGCGCAAAGCAATATGCCTATACCGTATCGGACGAAAACGGCTACTTTGAGATGTCCGCTGAGCAACAAGCAGAGGGCGGCTACTGGTTTTGGGTCATGAGCATCGGCTATGAAGAATACCGTGCTCGCTGGGACGGCAAGTTTTTTGTGCAGCTCCGGCTGCAACCTAAAAACTATGAACTGGAGGAAGTGGTTGTGGAAGGTGAAAAATATCCTGTAAAAATCGTGGGCGACAGTGCCATCTTTCGCAGCGAAGACTACCGCGACAGCACCGAGCTGACCGTTGCCGATGTATTGAACAAATTGCCTGATGTGAAGGTCGAAGCCGGCAAGATATATTACCGCGGTAAGCTGGTGGAGAACGTGTATCTGGAAGGTGACAACCTCACCGGTAGCTATTACGAACAGCTTATCAACAGCATATCGGCAGATTTGGTTGAGGAATTTCATTTTGTGGACCGCTTCGAAGAGGAAGAGGTACTGCGGGGCATCACTACTTCAAACAAACTGATTCTAAACCTGAAAATAAGCGAGCGCTTTCTTCATACATGGACGGGCAGTGTGCAAGCGCATGCAGGCAACGACTGGCGACGCAAAATCAACGCTTCAATGTTTTATATACGCCAACGGCGGGGGGGCGTTCAGGAAGGCGCCGGCAAAAAATACGACAAATACTTTAACCTCTTGCATCACAATAGCTTGGGCGAGACGGCAAGCAGCCAATTTGGGGGCTACGACTACCGCGACAACTTCTTGTATGTGCAACAACCCTTTACACAAAGTGCCACCGAATTCTACGGCATGAGCATCCCTTATATTTTCCCTAATACAACCGGCGGCAGCGTGGTATCCGACAACATAGGCTTGGTGAAATACCTCAACGATTCCTCGAAGGTGATTCTGTCCGGTTTTGGTTATTACAACGATTTGGGGTATCCGTTCACCTACAGCAGCGATTTCCGGGCAAATGACATCCGCTTTTCTACCGAAAGCCGCGACGACATACGCCAATACAGGGGAAGCATAGCCGGGCGATTTTTGTATGAAAACACGCTTTCACCGACCACAAGCATCAAATGGCGCTCGCTGCTCAACCGCCACCAGTTTGACAACCGCTTTTCCAACCTGTACTTCATAGACGGGCAAGCCAATGACTCGTTGTCGCGTCGTTCGCTCTTGCAGCACCAAGGGCAGGAGCACAGCCTCAAATGGGCAAAGCGTCTGCACAAGCGCCATGGCTTGGAGATGAACCTCTACTACCAAAGCGGGCAAATGGTAGATGAAATGCAGGTGGACGGCATCTTCGACCGCTATGGGGCTTGGCGGGAAACAGCGGAAGCCTTGTCCCGGGCGCGGCAGCAATTGCGTATCGAAGAAGAACGCATGGAAGGCAATATATTATGGCACTTCAAAGCAGCACGGAGAGACAGCCGCCGCCAATTGGGCATATGGTACAACCGCCACACGCAGCGCTTGGTGCCCCGGCTCTATTTCTTGAACGACGACCGCCAAACCGGCGACAGTTTGAGCTATAGCCCCCCGTACAGCTTGCAGAAACAGCAATGGATGGCACAGACCGAATGGATGGCAGGAGGCAAGCGCCTGAAAGCATTTTGGCAACTGCAGGCAGGCTTTGAGCAGGCAACACAGGTCGATACCTTTCGTACCCGCTATACCAACATCACAGGACGCCTGACGATGAGCCAGAACATTGACCTTCGGAGTCGCAAACAAAACAAAAATAAGGGCAAAACCACCCTGATTCTCACGCAAAAATGGGAACGCTTTACACCGGACTTAGCGACCGTGGCATCACCTTTATGGATGCGTGAGTTTCGTTCGGTACGCACCGGAGGCGCCCCCTTCCGGATAGTAAACCGCTATGGCGGTGATGTGCAATTGGAAACTCATTATCGCTTAAAAATAGCCTTGGGAGGACAATACCAAGACCATACCTATGCACAACAGTTCCTGCCTTCACCGGTTCTTTCACTATACAACCACGTGTTGCTCGATGACAGCTATCAATGGAAGACAAGTATAGACTTACCGGCTTGGTATATGGATTTCTTGCTGGCGGGGTTGGCTGTTAAGGCGAATTACTTCCAGACGACCGGCAGAAACCGCCTTGCGGAAGATGACCGCTGGTGGCAGAGTGAGCAATGGAGTGTGTCGGCAGCTTTGCGTTCTGCCTTCTTTGGCTTTTTCAATTATCGCTTATCTGCCGACCGCCGGCAAACGCGCACGCTGGTAAGAAGTGCAAGCACCGGTGCTTTCCGGAACGAAAACCTCATTCACCATCTACAGCTGGATACTTACTTCGACTTTTTCGACAAGCGGTTGCGTGTAGAATTGCAGCAACACTGGCTTCAGTTTAACGACTCGCCCGGAAGCTACTATATCGACTTTGAAGCTACCTGCTACTGGCACCCGAAACGCAAGTTTCCTGTATGGATAGAGGGGCGCAACCTGACCAACCTTTCCGGAATAGAAATTCGTAGTGTGAGCGATACAGGCAGCAGCTCCGCCCTTTATTGGGTGATGCCCGTTTACGTGACCATAGGCACACAGTGGAATTTTTAAATCCCGCTACCTCGAAAAGACAAGAAGGGACACAGGGTGATAAAAGAAGACCTCAAAGAGCAGGGCGCAAGCACAAAGCATAGTATAAGCTGTCATTTCTCACCTCACGCAGCCTGCCATCTCGAACAAGCGAAGCATAGCTTGTCATTTCGAACCGAACGCAGTGAGGTGAGAAATCTAAATTCCAACAAGCTACAAGAAGCAAAACAGATTTCCCACATGCGCTCGAAATGGCAAAGGAGGGAAGGAGGAAGGTTGAAAAATAAATAAAACGAAAAGAAAGAGGGGCAAGAAAACAGAAGCAGCCGGAGACGTATTGCTTTGCTTACTGTCTCTGCCCCCATTTTTTACCCTTTCAGGTCAGCATCGGAAAAGAGACCTTGGCGGCGGGCTTCCTGCAAAAAGAGCTCCGTCATTTCGCTTTTGAAGTTGAACTCAAAGCGTATGTCCATTACATAAGCCTTCAAACGCATCTTTAAATAAGGGCGCTGTTGGTTCAGCGTATGAAAGAAAAGCACGGTAATGGGCTTGTTCAGATAAATATACTGCGACGTTTGCGCTACTTCGGTGGCTATTTTACGCGCCAGTTGGGTGTCTATGTAGGGCGGCAGGAAGAGTTCGGCAACTACTTGGCAGTTGGGTTCACCTGCATTGGAGTTGATGATGGCTTCGTTCATAAGCTTGCCATTGGGAACACTCACCAGAGAGTCGTCGGGCGTGACAATGCGGGTAGAGCGCAAGCCGATTTCTACCACTTCGCCGTATTGCCCGCCTATTTCCACTTTGTCGCCTACTTTGAAAGGAGCATCTAAAAGGATTAAAATGCCCCCAAAGACATTTTGCAAAATATCTTGTGAGGCGAAGCCAACGGCAATGCCCAGCGAAGCCGAGATGGTCAGAATGGTTTCTATGGGAGGGGCAAAGACACCTTCTATGATGATGAAAAGCACGATGAGCCAGCCGAAAATTTTGATGATGGGCAACAAGCCTTTGACTTGTATGCGGTATTGGGCATTCCGCTCGGCAAAGCGTTCCAGCAAAGCAGAACTGAAGCGGATGATGAAATAGCCGCCCAACGCAAAAACTATAGCCCAGAATATCTTATGCCAGGCAAAGACTTTATGCAACGGCGGCGGGTTCTGAATGCCTTTGGATGCCTCTTCAGTTTGCTTGGCTTCTTCTTTCTCTTGAGTGACTGCAGGCGTTTGCAGCTGGAGCTGCACTTGCTGCGCTTCGATACGTATCACTGCCAAGCTGTCTTGGGCAGGACTTTGTTGGGCACGGGTTTGCGGAGTGGCTACCAGCATGCACAGCAGCCACAAGAAGGGAAGATAATATACGCGTATTTTCATGGTCTTTCGCATTTTTAATGAATGATATTGCGGCTTTTCAAAACTTGAACAATAGCCTGATAAAGGATGGGATGCAGGTGATAATATCCGTCGGGGCGTTGCAATACGATGCCGTCATCCATCAGTAGCAGCAGCAAAGTGTTGATTTCGCCGGCAGGCAGGCGCAAACAGCGGGCAAGCGTATCGCGATGGGCAGCCCCATGCAACAACAAAGCACGCATGACCAGAAGCTTTTGCATGCTTTGCTCTTTCAAAAACGAAAAGTGAATGCCTTTGAGCGAGGTGATATAAATAGCTTGGTCGTCGAACTGCTCGATGGCATTAATCCACAGCAACTGTGCTATGCGCAGATTCCCTTGTATAATGTTTTGAAGATCTTTAAAAAATTCATCCTTGAGCAGCGCTTGTTGCGCTTCGTGGTCAAGATTTTGAAACTTGCGACTCTGTTTTTCTACTGCTGAACTTTGGTAGCGCAGCTCGTAGCCGCTGATTTGGTGTTTTTGAAGAATCAATTTCTCTATTTCATCTTTCTTGAAAGCACGAAGATGAATGGGCGGGTAAGCCAAAAAGTCATTGACCTGCTTGGTTTTTTGCAAGTACTGCCAGCTGTAATCATGACAAGAGCCTATCCAGAAAACATTGCTGTTGGTTTGCGACATGATTTTGAGCTGCAACAATATGACTTCGAAACCGGTTACTTGCCTTGTGAACAAAAATTCCATGTTTTCGACGATAATACAGCAGCGAGGTGCTTGCATGAGTGCCCGGCAAAGTGCTTCCGGCGTGTCTTCTTCAATCGATAGCCCCGGCAGTGTTTTGTATGCATGAATCAACTCAATGGGGTGTTCTATGCGCTGCTGCAAGTCCAGTACGTGTACCGGCAGGTTTGAAGGCAGAATGTTGGCTTTTACGTAATTAAGGAAGGTGGTTTTGCCATTGCCGGCTTCCGCAGTGACAACGATGGGGGCAAAGCCGCCTTTCTGCCAGTTGTCAAATGCTTTTTTTACTTGCGATTCAGCTTCGGGGCGGGCTATGTAAAAGCGCCAGTTGTCCAGTGGTTGAGGCTCGAACAACTTGCGGTAGATAAAAGGAAGCGACTGCACACGTGCCGAAGCGGTTGCCAAAAAATCGGCAATGGGGATCTCCAGCAAGAGGGGGTTGTCTAAAAGCCCCAGGCGAATGGCTATTTTGTGGTAATACTCGATGACTTTGGTTTTGCCGGTTCGCCAAGCGGCCAGCAGATGGGCAGGCAGGTGCACAAGAAAATCCCATGCTTGTTGGCGGTAGTGGCGCAGACGCTCGCGGGCTTGGGCTTTGCGGATACGCAACTGCAAGCCCAGCAGGCGATCTATTTGCTCCATCTCCAGCAGGCGTTCCACGAAGCGCCTGTCTGCTTCTTGCAGCTTGTTTTGTGCCGCCCCTACTATCTGTTGAAAATCCATGCCGGCTTGGCGTATTTGCTCGGCGGCACGCTGCAAAGCGCCCGTCAGTACATCCTTTGCCGATACTTCTTCTTTTTCGTTTTGTAGCCGTTCGGTAACGGTATGAAAGTTGAACAGCACGGCCTCCCAGTTTTGAAGCAGGCGGCTTTCTACTTTGGTAAGCGCGCGTGCCAGCTCTGTTTTGACTTCTTTGAGTGCTTTACGGTAGGCCGGCAGGCTTTCATGTTGTATCAGTTGGTTGAGATTCACAAAACTAACTTTCTTGGCAATACCCCGCCGGAAGTTGATTTGTGGTATGAGGGGGCGAAAGAGTGTCTGTTTTTTAAAGAAATCATCCAGGTACAGTTCGTAGGCAGTGAGTTGTTCGCCGGGCTTGTGTGTGTCGAGCAATTGGCGGAGGCGTGATTCCATGTTTTGCCTTTCCGTTTGCAGGCGCACAAGCCATTCGTTGATAGCTTGTGGGCTTGTTGTTTGCTGCGTGCTGATTTCTTGCTCCAGCGCATGCATGAACGTGCAACTGCCTTCTATGCTTGTTTGGGCAAGGGCTTGCCGGAGCGCCTGCCAATGGTCAAGCAAATGGGCTTCCTGAAGCTTTATTTCGCAACTTATTTTAATGAGCGACTCATGTGTGCGCCAGTCGGAAAGCAGGGCAGTGGCAAGTCTGTTGTGGGGCAAGAGTGTTTTGCGGTAACGCTTATCCAGCCGGCGTTGCTTTCGCCGGAGGGCTGCTGTCCGGAAGCGCCGGTTCGAAAGCTCCCAAGTGCCTGCTTTGGCATACAAATCTTCGGCGAGGGTGCTGTGTTGCCGGAGCAGCTCTTGAGTGATATATTCGCTTTGCCGTTTGGCAAAGACATTTAGTGCTTCCAAAAGGGTCGCTACGTCTTCGGATGAATGGCCGCCGGTGAGCGGAAACAGTGCCTTGCTTTTGTCTATGCTCAATTGCTTGACAGCGGCAAACTGTTGATTCATCAGCTGAAACCACTCCACATAAATGGGCAAGAGCGCCTGCGGTAGTTGGTAGAGGCACACATGAGCAGCAATGCCACGAAGGGCAGTGCGCTGACGGCCATAGCCGATGCTTTGTTTTTGTTTGCGGAACAAATTGGCAATGCGTCGCGGCAAGCGGCTTAGCTGCCATCCGGTGCGCTTGAGTGGTTTTATGAGGTAAGCTATTGCGGGGTCGCCTGCTTGCACATAATAGCGCTCCCGTGCTTGGGTGTGCTCTACCATTTCGGGCAGTGTCAAAAGAACACTTTCCACGCGTTGTACATAAGCTTGCCGATCCCGGGAAAAAAACAACTGTTGCCGCTTCAGCCGCCGTTCTGTTTGTTGTATCAAACGGGCAAAGGCTTCTTTCTGCGTTTGCAGCTCTTTGTAGGTGGGTGCCGGAGTCCGGAGCAAGTGTTGCACTTGTTTCAAAAATTGTTCATGAGCTTCGATTTCGCCGTGCAACGTCTTGAAGGCATACTCATGAGCAGCAGAGACGGCTTGTTTGAGTTGTGAGGTATGTTTATTGCCTTGATCCATAGGCTGTTGCTTTTAGTTAAGGTGGCTTCGGTAAAAAGAGAAATAAACTCTTAAAAAATAAAAGTTTTTTGAGTGAAGACGGTGTGTTGAACACAAAGTCACCACATAAAAAATGAAAATACATAGAATGGAAGTCAGCAAGGATTATAGTCTCTTACACTGCTTGTTTGGTCTTTTCATTTAATAAAGCTGTACTCGATACTCATGCCGAAGCGGCTGCCCGGCGTAAGCGGTCATTGATGGCGCGCCCCAGGTGTTCTTCGGGCAGCAGGGGTGCCACCACTGCCTTGACAGGCAGCTCTTCTATTTCACGCAAGGCAGCAAACAGGCGTTGAGCCGCCTCCGTGTAATTGCCTTGTGGCGATAGAAGAAGTTGGTTTGCTACAGGCAGCACGGCAAGCGGTTCTTTGAATACGATGGCGCCCAGCTCCTGTGGACTATATATCCTGAGTGCGGCTTCCAGCGAAAGAAATACCTTTTTTCTTGGAGCATAATGAGCCGACAGCATGCCCGGGGCTTTGGGGTTGGACGAAGAGTGGGTTTGCAGCATCACCTTGCCGGCTACTTTTTCTATTTCTTCCAAAGGAATGCCGCCCAAACGAAGTACAATGGGTTTTTGCGTTTCTTCGTTCCACGCCACGATGGTTGACTCCAAACCAATTTGACTGCTGCCTCCGTCTAAAATATAGGGAATGTGTTCGCCTAATTGTGCCTCTACATGCCGGGCATTGGTTGGACTCACATAGCCGAAAGGGTTAGCACTGGGCGCTGCTACCGGAAAGTTGAGCGAAGCCAGCAGGCGGCGCGTGAGGGGGTGTGAAGGAATGCGCAGCCCTACCGTGGGCAAGCCGGCCGTGACAATGTCGGGTATTATGTCTTTTTTGGGGACAACCAAAGTCAGAGGTCCGGGCATGAAAGCCTCGGCCAGCTGCTGCAAGGGGGCAGGAATGGCGGCTATCCATTGCATGGCTTTTTCGAGCCGGTCGGTGTGCACAATCAGCGGATCGAAATGAGGACGTTGTTTTACCGCAAATATTTGCGCCACTGCTCCGGGATTGAGAGCATTGGCAGCCAAGCCATAGACGGTTTCGGTGGGAATGGCTACCAGTTGTCCGGCTTCCAAATAAGCACGTGCCTTCTCTATGTCTGTTCCTATCTCTGCCATGCATGTAGCTCTTGTTCGCTGCAAAGATACAGGATTTTGCATGAAAAAAGAGCGCCTTATGCATAATAAGGCGCCTTGGGATTGTTGGATACTTTGTTTTTATGGGATGGCTGTTTAAAGACAGGCTTCATGTCTCACGTAACTTGTCATTTCGAACCTCACGTAGCGAAGTGAGAAATCTCAATCTCGTAGCACCATGCCACAAGAAGCAAAAGAGATGTCTCGCTTGTGCTCGAAATGACAAAATGGATGCCCAAAATGATAAAGCCGTAAAGACTGAAAGGCAAAGCCTGTTTTCGTTTACACGCCCGTTTTATGGCTCAAAGCGGAAGCCGAGCACCGTCACATCATCCACCTGCGGAAGACTACCTTTCCATTCGTCAAAAGTGTGGGCAAGGCGCTCGGCTTGCATGGCAAAGGGTTGCCGGTGAATCTCTTCGATGAGGTTAACAAGGTTTTTGCTGTAGAAACGCTTGCCCGACTCACCGCCAAACTGGTCTTGAAAGCCGTCGGTGTAGAGGTAAATATGCATGGGCTCATATGGCAGGTTTATTTCTTCGAAAGAGGCTTCTTCCTGCTCATATCCACCGATGGCTTGCCGGCTGCCTTTCAACACTTCCACCTCGCCTCTGCGAATGATGAGGGCGCCCAGATTGCCGCCTGCCAGGCTTATTTTTTGTGCCTTGCGGTCAATACACAGCACTACGGCGTCCATACCGTCGCGTGAGACGGTTTCTTCTTGTCGCAGCCTTTCTATGATACCTTGGTTAATGAAAGAAAGGATTTGACCGGGCGCATGAATTTCACGGTCGTGTACCGCCTGGGCAATTAGGTTGACCCCCACCATGCTCATCATGGCACCGGGCACACCGTGTCCCGTGCAGTCGGCCACCACCACAATGGTCTTGTCTTCCCCATTTTCGGTTTTATGGGCTACCCAGTAGAAGTCGCCGGATACGATGTCGCGGGGGCGGTAAAAAAGCACATGCTCGCCAATGGTTTCCTGCAATTCCTGCTTGGAAGGAAGCATGGCTTCCTGTATGCGCTGGGCATAGCGTATGCTGCTTTGCACCTTTGCAAGCAACTGCTCTACTTCGGCGGTGCGCTCACGCACTTTCTCTTCGAGCGAGGTGTTCAGTTGGCGCAGCTCCTCAATAAGGCGCTCGCGTTCGTCGCGCAGGCGCAAGGTTTCAATGGCTTTTTCGATGATCATCTCCAGCTCGCCGCGGTCCCATGGCTTGGTAATGTACTGGTATATACCACTTTTGTTGACTGCCCGCACGATGGCCTCTATGTCGGCAAAGCCGGTTAATATCATGCGAATGAGGTTGGGATAGCGCTCTACGGTGTATTCGAGCAACTCCACGCCGGACATCTGCGGCATCTTGTAGTCGGTAATCAATATATGAATCGGATGTTCTTTGAGGATGTCGATGGCTTCCTGGGCTGAGGTGGCCGTATGCACCGTGTACTTACGCTTGAAAGCAGTTTTGAAAATACGCAGGTTGCTCTCTTCGTCGTCCACGTATAAAATATGGATGTCTTTATGCTTGTTTCTGTCTTCTTGCATAGCTCTTTAAAAACTTCTTTATTGTTCGTGAAAAGTGAGTCGAAGGTGTTCGTTGTCGATTTTTTCGACGCTTGTATGGTTGTTGAAATACTTATCCAAGCCTTTGATTAAAGAAATAAGCAGGTCTATCAGCCCACGGCTTGATTGATAATGAAGCAGCAGGACATTATCGGATTCCCACCGGTATTGAAAGCGGGGTGGATGCGCATTGGGAATGCGCTTGGTTACGATGTCGTGAATGAAGTCCAGCTTTGTGATGAAGTCTTTGGTACTTTTAGGACCTATAAACAAAGCTTTGTACACTTTGGGGGCATAATGCAGGCACCAATATTCGCCAAAGTCATCGAAGATTTGCTGGAGTGATACGCCACATACCTCAGCGCTTTTGACAAAGAGCTGTACACTGAGTTGCTCGTCTATGTCTTTATCGATTTCCAATGCAAAGTGGTGGGTTGCCGGCAGGTCGCAGCGGCGAAGCACCTCTTGCCAGTTTGCTTGTCCGTATTTCTTTGCTATGGTTTCTTCTAAGCAGGTTAAAATAGTTCCTTTCATCGTAGTAGAATTTTATGGTTTTTTGGGGTACTTCACACTTCATGCTTGGGCAGAACAATGATAAACTCGGTTCCTTTGCCTACTTCGCTGTGTACTTCTATTTGTCCGCCGTGTTTGTCTATAATGGAATGCACGATGGCCAGCCCCAAGCCGGTGCCCACACCTACGGGCTTGGTGGTAAAGAAGGGCTCGAAGATGCGCTGCAGCTTGTCCTCGGGGATGCCCACACCGTTGTCTTTGATGCGAATGACGACGTTTTCTTGTTTGTCTTCGGTGTAAATTTCTATTTTGCCGTCAGTGCGCTCTTCGGGAATTGCCTGAATGGCATTGCTTATCAGGTTCATGAATACCTGGTTGAGCTGCCCGGGATAGTGGGCAAATGGTTTTAACTCAGGGTCGTAATACTTTTTGATTTCAATGCGGTTTTTGTATTTGTTTTGCAGCAAAATGAGGGTAGAGTCGATGCCCTCGTGGATGTCGGCTACTTTGCGCTCCTCTTCGTCGAGGCGGGAGAAGGTGCGCAGCCCTTTCACTATTTCCATGGTACGGCTGGCGCCTTTGGCTATGTCGCCCACCAGCGCATGAATATCTTCTTTCACTTCTTCGAAGTCTATTTCTTCTTTCAGGGCTTCTACCTTTTCAAGCTGAGCCAGCAGTTGTTGATAATCGGCTTTGAGCGGATGCAGGGCTTCGTAAGCATCAACTACTTCAAACATATCCTGCAGCAGCATACGCAGTGTGTCGATACCATTGTACACGAAGTTGATGGGATTGTTGATTTCATGGGCGATGCCGGCCGTGAGTACACCCAAAGATGCCATCTTTTCCGATTGAATAAGTTTGGTTTGCGCCTCTTGCAGCTGTTTGACCAGCACTTCCAGCTTTTGCTTGGTTTCTTGCTCTTCCTTCAGGGCCCGCTCCAGCTCTTCCCGGGTTTTGAGCAGCTGCTCACTTTGCTCGAGTGTTTGCATGAGTAGCTCGCGCATCTGCTCCTCGTTTTCCTCCAGTAGTTTTTTGCTTTCTTGCTCTTTTTTCAACAAAGACTCCAGTTCTTCCCGGGTTTTGAGCAGCTCTTCACTTTGGGCAAGCGTTTGCTCCAGCAGCTCGCGCATCTGTTCCTCGCTTTCTTTGATGCGCTGGTTATACAAGTGCTGCTCGGTAATATCTTGAATGACGCCGCCCCCTGTAATCACCCCCGTTTGCGGATTCCGCTTGGCATAAGCCGTAGTGCGTGTATAGCGTATGTCGCCTGTGTCGGCACGCCGCACGCGGAATTCAACGGTGTCTTCAAACTCGTCGGAGTTGAGTGCCGCTGACAGCTTTTCAAGCACGTGGGCATGGTCCTCGGGCAGCACGAAGCGCTGCATCCATTGCATGAAATTGAAACGGTAGCCGCCTTCTGCCTCGGCGTTCGTGCCCAATATTTGATAATATTCGTCGGTAAGCGTGAGATAGGCTTCTTCGCCTTTTGCTTCGAAGGACCAAGCCCCCAGCTTGCCAATGGCAAATGCTTCTTTCAATTGTCGTTGTGTGCGGTACAACTCCTCGCCGGCTGCCAATTGCTCATCCATGAGTTGCAGCAGCTGCTGTTCCGATTCCTGCAGTTTGCGGTTCTTTTCTTCAAGTTCTTGCCGGGCAAGCAACAGTTTTTCGGTAGTCTCCAGCTGTTTTTGCAAGGCAGTGCGCATCTGTTCTTCGGTTTCTTTCAGACGCCGGTTTTGCGACTCTATCTCCGCCACTTGTCTTTCGATGGTGTTAACTACCGGACGAAAGAAGCCATAGGCCAAGAAGGGCAGCACTGCCAGTATCATAAGCCCTACGCCGTAGGTGGCAACGCGCAAAGTGTAAAGCTGATCGCTTGGCTCGATGCCTTGCGCCAGCAGGGTGGCCTCCAGGTCGTTTACAGTGACTTGGGTAATGACTTCCGCCAAAAGAACCAGACCGGCAATAACATACAGGGCTGTTTTGTAGGTGTTTCTCAGGTTGGTGTATCTGTTCATATTGTTTGTCTTGGGTTTATTTTTACAGCGATGCTTCTACTTGTTTGTCAAGTGCTTCGAGTGTTTGGATTAGTTTTTCAGATAATTGCTTCATTTTTTCATACTCTGCCCCGGCTTCGTGCAGCTGCTTGTGTATTTCTTCCAGCTGCTGCATGTCCTTCAGCTGTCCGTATTTTTCCATTCCTTGCGCGTAAATCCATTTCCCGAGGCGGCAGTCTGTGTGAGAGAGCACTTCTTCATGGCTAAGGCTCTCTTTGCCTTCCAGGTAGTTGAGCAGCCTGATACGCCAGTTGATATGATTGGCTTTGGCTGTTAAAAAGTCTATGTTGCGCATAGTTTGAAATATTTTACGGTTTAAAAATATGTATATTTCTTCTCACAGTTTGTTTCTTTCGACGAAAGAAATGCTATGTAAGACCAATAACCATTGTGAAACGATAAAAGTGTCAACGTCAATAAAGGAGTGTACTAAAAAACCGGTGGAGTCGTTTTGTTATGAAAATAGCTATCTTTGCAAGAAGATAGAAAAAATCAAATAAAAACTTAAAACAATGAAAAAAGGCATAACTACATTGGGCATCAGCCTGTTGTTGGCAGCAGCTGCCCAAGCACAGTTGGCATACCCGCCCATGAAGGCGGCAGCACAAATAAAACAAGAAGAGCCGCCAAAAAACTGGTTCAACCTGGACAACGAGCAAGACGGCGTGAAGGGGATGAGCGTGGAGCGTGCCTATGCCGAACTGCTGAAAGGCAAAAAAGGACGTACGGTCATTGTGGCGGTCATCGATTCGGGCGTGGATATAGAACATGAAGACCTGCAGGGACATATATGGACCAATGAGGATGAAATCCCCGGCAATGGCATCGACGATGACAAAAACGGCTATATCGACGATGTGCACGGATGGAATTTCATAGGCGGTAAGGATGGAAAGAACGTGTATCATGATACTTATGAGCTTACCCGCTTGTATGCTGCTTACAACAAGCGTTTTAAGGAGGTTGACCCTGCCACCTTGAGCGGAAAAGACAAAGAAGATTATGACCATTATTTAGAGATAAAAAAAGCATACGAGCAGGCTTATGCAGAGGCAAAACAGCGCTATCAGCAATTTATGAGCATCTATGAGCCTTTTGCTGATGCTTGTAAAAAGCTGAAAGAGCGTCTGAAAGTAGATGAGCTGACCCCCGAAGTACTCAACGAACTCGAAGAAGACGAGCTGCAAGAAGAAAAAGCCACTTACTTATATCTCACACAAATGCGTGGTTTGTCGGAAGCTGACATGGAGGAGTATAAAAGCTACTTCGAGGGGCTCATGAAGTATGGTTATAACCCCGACTTCAACCCGCGCACCATTGTAGGCGATAATCCCGAAGACATCAACGACCGCTTTTATGGCAATGCCGATGTGGAAGGACCGGACGCCACTCATGGTACGCATGTAGCCGGCATCATTGCTGCCGTGCGCGGCAACGGCATTGGTATGGACGGCGTGGCTGACAATGTATTGATTATGCCGGTGCGGGTGGTACCCGATGGCGACGAGCGCGACAAAGACGTGGCTTTGGGCATCCGCTATGCGGTAGATAATGGGGCACATATCATCAACATGAGCTTCGGCAAAGCTTACTCGCCGCACAAAGAGTGGGTAGATGAAGCCATTCGCTATGCCGAATCGAAAGGTGTTTTATTGGTGCATGCAGCCGGCAACGATGGTAAAAATACCGATGTAGAGCCCAATTTCCCTACCAAGTTTTTTGGTAACGAACGCAACGATGACCAACAGGCGCAAGCCTGGTTGGAAGTAGGGGCTTCTTCTTGGGCAAACGACCCCAAAGAGTTTGTGGCGTCATTTTCTAATTACGGAGACAAAACTGTAGATGTTTTTGCGCCGGGTGTAGCCATTTACTCTACTGTACCCAACAACCAATACGAAGACCTGCAAGGCACCAGCATGGCATCGCCTGCCACTGCCGGGGTGGCTGCGCTGATTATGTCTTACTATCCGGAGCTGACAGCCCGTCAGGTAAAAGACATCATCATGCAGTCAGTGGTGAAATACGAAGGCATGGAGGTGAACAAACCCGGCAGCCGTAATGACATGATACCTTTTGATGAATTGTGTATATCAGATGGTATCGTGAATGCTTACAAGGCGGTGCAGCTGGCAGAAGAGATGACACAAGGGAAGGGGAAAAAGAAAAAGAATAAAAAGAAAAGAAAAAACAAGAAGCGTAAATAAACCTTAGGTAAAGAAAGCAGGAAGCCGGGTGCGTTGGTGCCCGGCTTTCCTGTTTTGATAGGCTAAAGCGAAACAGGCATTTTATGTTCTCTTCGTCCTTCCGGGTGCTCTCCCTTTTATGTTTTCAAACCTTCCTCTTCACGCTTTCGAGTCTTCCCTTTGGGCTTTCGGGCATCCCTTTTGTCATTTCGGGCATCCCCTTTGTCATTTCGAGCGCAGCGAGAAATCTCTTTTGCTTCTTGTGGCTTGGCTTGATGGGAGCTCTCACTCGCTTCGCTCGTTCGAGATGACAAGCTAAGCCTATGTGGGGGCCATCCTTTCTTTGTCATATTGTCCCTCTTTCTTTAAGCCGCTTTTTGTTCTTTCAAGTACTCTCCATTTTCATTTCGACTCTCCTCTTTTGTCATTTCGAGCGCAAGCGAGAAATCTCTTTGCTTTTTTGATTTGGCTTGGTGAGATTAAGATTTCTCACCTCACTACGTGAGGTTCGAAATGACAAGTTACACTTCGCTTGTTCGAGATGACAAGCTACATTGAGCAGTGCCGCCTGCCAAATAAAAAAGAGCTGCCTTAAAGCAGCTCTCTTACCCATTCTTGCTAAAAAAGGTTAATCATTGTCTTGTTTATCGAACGATACGCGCAAAGTAAAACGCAAGGTTTCTGCCAAGGGGTGGTTGCGCTGGGTAGGAATCAAATAGGCTGCATCGATACCAAATACTTGATAGCGCGCCCCCAAGCCAACGGAGAAATACTTGCGGTCGCCTTTGTTTTTATGCTCGGTAGCATAGCCGGCACGTGCAAAAAAGAGGTCTTGATAGCTGTATTCCACGCCAAAATTGCCTACAAACTCTTGCAACTCTTCCTTGAAGCCGCCCGGGGCGTCGCCAAAAGAGCGGAAAATGCCTTGCAGGAGTGTTAAGTCCCTCGGGTCTTGCCCCTTTACTATGTTGCCTTGGCTGTCCACCTGAGGCGGCGTAGGCACCAGCAGTTTGTTGGCATCGATAAGGAAGGTTACCTTGTTGTAAGGGTCCAAATGCAAGCCTATGGCCGTGCCTATGCGCAAGTTGGTAGGAATGAAATCTTTCACATTGTCGTCTGAATAAGACATCTTGGCGCCTATGTTGCTGATATTCACACCAAAGGCCAGGTCCACTTCCCGGTTGCCTACATTCAGCCCTTGGCGGCGGTAGAAAGCAGCCACATCGGCACCGGCACTGTTGCCCGGTTTGGCTTGGCTTGTTTGGGAAGTGCTCACGTTGCCGGCAATATTCGAGTGGATGAAGAAACCGCCCACTGCCATGGAGAAATACTCGGACAACAGTACGGAATAGTGTGCCCGCACGGCAAATTCACGCGGGCGGTAATCACCCAGCGATTGGTTGTTTTGGTCGGTGAATTGTATGTCGCCCAGGTCAAAATAGGTCAACGAAAGGTCAACGGCTTGGCGTTCATCCCACTTATAATAGCCCGAGAGGAAGGTAAGCGACATGTCGTTGACCAGCTTGCGCAGCCAAGGAGAGTACGAGAGTGACACTTCTGCTTGTTTTTCGGCAAAAGCGATGCGGGCAGGGTTCCAATAAGCCGCATTGGCATCGGCATCCATGAGCGCCACGCCGGCATCGCCCATGCCGGCAGAGCGGGCATCGGGGGCTATGTTCACGAAGGGAACGGCCGTAGTGATGGGACGCTTGGTGGTGTCCTGTCCGCTAATGACAGGTGCCGGACTGCCCTGCCCATAGCCGGCATACAGGCTGCTGCCTGTCAGTAAAATGCTAATCCACAATTTTTTCATCGGGTTCTTCCTGTTTGATTTCACTTGAGTAAAGAGGTGTTTCATAAGCAAAGAAAGGCTGCTTTATTCATTTTTTATGATTTTTCCTGAATAGACGACTTCTCCTTTCGGGGCACGTAATATAAGACGGTAAATATACAAACCATTTGGCAAATTCGACAGATTGCCGCTTTCTATTCGCCACCTTTGGGGGGCGTGAGGATGATAAGCGGTGAGGGTGGCGGCTTTCTGCCCCATATTGTTGATAAGCTCAATTTGTGCATTCACTGCTTCGCCGGCTACATCGTGGGCTACCATCCAGCTGAGCGAGCTGCCGAAAGGGTTAGGATAGGTTTCTACCGTGTGGATATGCACACTTTGGCTGTCGCTGACAACGAAACGGATATTGGCTTCGGTGGGATTCATGTATGTATCCCAAGCCAGCAGGCGCAGGCTGTGTTCGCCCGGCGGCAAGTCGGAGAGGGGGTAGCGCAAAGTGCCGCGTGTGTAGTCATCGCGGTCGGCAAAATAGTAGTTGCCCGCCCGGAAGGTGAGAGAGTCATCGAGTATGAGCACAATACCTTGTCCGCGGCTGCTGCCTGTCAGGTTGATGCCGTGTTCGTCGTAGAAGCGGGCATACACCACGGAAGAAGCGGGCACCATGTCGCCATTGCGGAAGGTAGAGTCGTTCATGTATAAGTCAATGCGGGGGGGCGTGTTGTCTTCGGGATAAGTGGAAGCCGTGCCACCCACGCGCAGCCCGGCAGTGCCACCACCGGCATCTATGTTGCGGAGCGTGTCGGCTGCATACAAACTCAGCTTGCCATAGCCTTCGTAGTATTGTATGCCTTTGGGTAAGACAAACCGAAAGCTGAACTGCCCGTTTACAACGCTTGCTTTGCCCTGAAAGAGCAGATTGTCGTAGCTGTAATAAGTCATGGGCGGGTTGCCCTGCGAGCCTTTGGTTTGCAGGGAAGTGGCTTTATCGAAAAAACGTATGCTCAATTCGCCGTCAAATGCGAGGGGTTGCCCGTTGTCGTCGGTGATGCTGCCTTCCATATGCACTTCTTCCAATGCCGATAATACTTCGTTTTGTGTGGCAGTGGCATAATCCATGCCGTTGATTCGTGTAAGGGTGATTTGATAACGCGGGTAGGCAAGTCGCAGGGCAGGGTCGCCCAGCAGGCTGAAGTTGCGGTTCACCACGCCGGCCAGACTGTTGTTTTTGGTGATGCGCATCAGGTCGCCCAAACGGGGCAGCTCTCCATCTACCGGTGTAAAGAGGGCTTCATACAGTTTCTGGTTCAGTAAGAAGTTGGTACTGGCATAGACGGGTCTTGTGGTGGTCAGCAAGCCTATGGCACCGCCCCCGGCACGCAGGATGGCTTCTTCGGCAGCCGACTGCAACGAAGGGTCATCGTAGCGCCCAAATTCACAGGTGGCAGTAACCATGAAAGGGTAGTGGTTTTGCCAGTTCCACCGGTCCCGTATGTCGTTGTAGGTGAGTATGCCTTCTTGCGTCCAGCCAAACTCGCTGCCGTGCCCGCTGTAATTGAGCAACAAACTGCCCCGCTGTAGGAGACTGTACAGCTCTTGCCGTGCGGCCGGCGATATTTCGCCTGAGGGTGTGCTTTGCTGCTCGAAAGCATCGAGCAACAGGCGGTGTGCAATATAGGCGGGGTGGTTGCTTTCCAAATAAGCAGCCAGTTGGTCGGCATCGCGCTGATGCTGGTTGTTGTCGCCGTCGTCGCCTACCAACACAAACTGCTGCCGCCAGTCGCCCAGGAAGCGGTTTCCGGTAGTGTAGGCAATGATTTTGTCTACCACGTTTTGCGCTTCCTGCAGACTGTTGCACGGAATGCGCCCTATGCCTATGTCAAGCGTATGTTCATCGGCAGGGGTAAAAAGAAAATTCTCTTTCCATTCGCCTTCATTGCTTTCCAAAAAGCCGAAGTAGTCATCCGAAGAAAAGCTATATACCGGGTGAAGGGATTGGCGCGACTCGTAAGTAGGCACCAGGCTTTGAGAACGTGTGTTTTCCAATAAGTGACGGTAGTCATAGGAGGCATCGCCCATCAACAGCAGGTAGCGCAGGGTGTTGGGGCTTCGCTCATAGAGCATACGCACGAAGTCGCGCAGCGCGGTAGGGTCCTGCTTGCCGCCCGAAAACTCATGATATACTTGCCGGATACTTACCACAGCTACGCTCATGCCGTCGTGTTGGCGGTGATGCTCGGCCAGTTTTTCGGCAGCGGGCAGAAAGTCGGGATATGCCACAATCAACAGTTGAGGGGTGGGCAGGGCATGAAGGTTTTGTTTTTCAATGGCTTCTATGCTTGCCGCCGTAAGGAATGGACTGCCTTGCCATGCTACGAAGAAACGGGGGGCGCCACCGGAAAAGAAAAAAGACAGCTGTGCGTTTTGCCGGACGGCAGCCATTTGCTTTACTTCAAAGGGGTTGCTGATGTCCCACACTTTGGCATCGCTTTGTGCACCTTCTATCACAAAGCGGTAGTTGCCGCCGTTTAGGGTTTGCAAGTTGGTAAAGAAAAGGGTATCGTCGGCAGCATACAAGCGGGCTAATCTTTTGCCGCGCAGTTCAATATAGTTTAAATAAGCCTTGAAGGCATTGTTGGGGTACGACAGCGAAAGCTGTAGTTTGTCGTTGGTGATAAGCGAGCGCGGCACCACATAGTTGCCCGTGTCTTGTTTGGCTTTGAAGTCATATTTGCTGCCTGAGACAGGAGGCAATGCAAGTTTGCCGATGGCTTGTCCGTTGGCGGTAATATCGAGAGCCGAGGCAGTGGTGGCGGTGCCGGCAGCCACTATGCGCAATTGCAGGTCGCTGCTTAGGCCGGGCAGTTCGAAGTCCCAACTGTAGGTACGGGTGACAAAAAACATTTCGCCATACCATTCCCTGCCCGAGCCTGCCGAAAATTCGTTTTTCAGTATGTTTTGAGCGTCTTTTTCATAGTGTAAAAAATAATCATAGGTGGTCAGGATTTGGGCGTTACTACTTGAACCGGCGGTTTCGGTTATGCGCTTTCCGTTGCCTTGCGAGTGGGTGAGGAAATAATAGTTGTACTTGTCATAAAGATGCTGCTCGTAGCGCAGTTCACCGGCTTGGTCGTCGTAATAGAGGCGGGAGGGGGCTTCGCCATAAAAAAGAATGTAGTCGCCGGGGTCGAATTTACCGTCTTCTTCGCCTGCTACACGTATGGCTACTTCTTGTAAATCACCGGGGCGGGGAGCGCTGTTGGCTTGCGGAAGCATGCCGCTGCCATGTGCATACAGACGCAGGCTGCGCGGGTCAAGGGCATCTACCGGCAAGCCGGCTTCTTTCAGTTCGTTGTAAGTGATTTTGTAAAGCCCCCGTTGCATGATGCCTATCTTCCACCACTCGCCTTGTGCCAGTACAGAAGAGGGAGCAAATTGTGCATGGGCAAGGTGCTGTGTCCCTAAAAACAGCACCAACAGAAGGTATTTTAACTTGTTTAGCATCTTTTAGTTTTGCTTCATTTCGTGTGTGAATACAACAAATAATATGCGAAGTAAGCCAATTTAACAAAAGAAGACGTCATGTTTTAAAACCAGAAATGAAATACATAGTTCTGCTTTTCTATTTGAAATCCTGCTTTTTCATAGAATTGTATTGCTTGGCGGTTGTGATATTGGGTGTTGAGGCGCAGGAAACGGCAGCCGGCCTCCCGTGCTCTGTGGGCGGCGTGTTGCAAGAGGCAGCGCCCTACGCCCTTGCCCCGCTCCGGCAAATCCACCGCAATCAGTTCTATGTAAGCGGTTGGGGGGGTGCTGCGCAATGCCAACAGGGCGGTGGGGTGTTGAGGGGTGCCGGCTATCCATACGCTCGTGTCGGAAGCCTTCAGGCAGCGTGCAATCCAGTGGCGGTACAGCCGCTCAAATTCCTGATTCCGGAAGTGAGGGTCCAGGCGAAAGCGGGAGTGTGTACCGCTTAACAAAGCGAGTGCCTCCAGGCGGGCCGTAGCGTGGGGCAGTGTATATTGACTTATACTACAGGCTGCACCGGTAGTTGCCGGGCTTGCTTGTCCTTGCAAGGGGCAGACGAGGTGCACTTTGTGGTCGGTCCACAAGCCACCGGACGCCTGCATGGGCTCAATAATACCGCTTTGCACGGGGGTATATACATACAACAAGCGGATTTGCTTTTGTCGTGCTTCATCCATCAGCGCAGGAATATGGGAGGCAAGGGCATCCGCTTGCTCAAAAACATATTTTCCAACCGGATAACCGAAGAAATCACTGTCCCAGTGTAGTATTTCTATGCTCGTGGGTTTGTACATTGACAGTTTCCGAAATGACGTAAAGAGGGCGCCCCTGAATGCCCTCGAATATTTTACCTATGTAAAGCCCCAGCAAGCCCATGCACATGAGCAGCACCCCCGCCAAAAACCATATGGATATAATCAGGCTGGCATAACCCAACACGGTGATGTATCCTAAAAAATAACGCACCAAGGTGATGATGCTGAACAAGAAAGCAAGGGCAGCCAGCCCCAACCCCAGCTGTATGACCAGCCACATGGGGCGCGCCGACTGCGCCAGCATGACATCCACAGCCAGGCGCAGCAGCTTACGCAGGTCGTAGGTGCTGTGGCGGCCGTCGGGGCGTTGCCGGTGTTTGATGTCTATGGTTTTGGCTTTGAAGCCGGTCCATTGTACCATGGCAGGAAAGAAACGCACGGGCTCGCGCATGCGGCGCAGCGTATCCACCACTTTGCGGTGATAAATGCCAAAGTTGGCAATGCTTGGGTCGTAGCGGCGCCCGCTGAGCCAATGGAGCAGGCGGTAAAACAGGCGCCCGCCGGCTTGCTTATAAAAAGCGTGCCGCCGTTGTACACGCCGGGCAAGTACCATGTCGCAGTTGCCTTCAATGGCTGCTTCCCAGAGCGAGGCAATGGCTTCGGGTGGGTCTTCCAGGTCGCAGTCCATGACTACCACCCACTCGCCCCGGGCTATGTCCAAGCCTGCTGTGATGGCGTGGTGCTGTCCGAAATTGCGACTCAAGCGCACGGCTTTGATGTGTGCGTGTTTGCTTGCTTGTGCCTGCATGTATGGCCATGAGCCGTCGCTGCTGCCGTCATCTACCAAGATGATTTCAAACGGGCAGCCTATGCGCGCCATGACTGCATGGAGCTGCTCCAGCAGTGCCGGCAATACACCTTCCGCTTCGAATACCGGGCTTACGATGGACAAGGTGGGAGTGGATGCCATGGGGTTATAAACTGCTTTCGTCGGGCAACGAAGATACAAAAAAGCAAAGTTTATATACCAACCGGAGCAAAAAGGTGTTCCTCTTTGTCATTTTGAGCATCATTTTCTGTCCTTTCGAGCGCAAGCGGGAAGTCTCTTTTTGCTTCTTGTGGCTTCTTGCGATGAGATTGAGATTCTCACCTCACTGCGTTCGGTTCGAAATGACATACTACGCTTGCGTTCTGTGAGAAATGGCAGGTGTTGTTTGTGCTCTGTTCGAGATGATAAAAAAGCTGTTTTGTTTGTTTGAAGTTCTTGTCCGGTGTGTGTCTGGTTTTGTGTGATTTTTTTAACAAAATTACTTGCATGGTTTTTTTTTTTTTTTTTAGACTTGTGCTGTCAAGGTTCGAGCATCTTTCGACATACGATGCCGGCTTAGTATGTTGGGAGGTGTTTGGATATTGACCCGGTACCGATAATCATTTCTAAATCATGTTGAACATTAAAAACTTAGAGAGTCATGAAAAAAGTATTGGTTTCATTACTGATTCTTACAGCCACTTCACCCATTATTGCCAATAACGGTGGTGGAGGTGATGAGAAAGAGAAAAAGCAAGAAAAACAAGAAGTAGTTAAGAAAGAGCAATCAGTGGTGCAGGAAGAAAAAGCTACTAACGAGCAAGAGTCCGCTCTTCGATGCAAAATAATTACAGAAGACGGTAGCATTTACAAATGCTGGTTTTGCGACTGTGCTGAGCTTGCAGCAGTTGCTAACGCTCAATAAAGCTACTGCTTAATTTAATGTAGGCATAATAATTTTTTCCGGGTATCTGGCACAGATACCCGGAATCTTCCGTGAATGCAAAGAAAGCAAAGCACAATGCCAAAATGTTTACTATTATGAAAAAAGGGGTCTACAACTTACTACTTTTATGGTGTTTTGGTTTGTCTTCTTATCATGCTATTGCGCAAACCAACAAGGGAAGCGCCGAAGGCTTGCATATCGTGTATATTTATAAGCGCAGTGCTCTCGATTTGCCTTCGGAGATGCATGCATATTTTTCTGCCGAGGTAAACTTCCTTCAGCAATACAAACCGCCACGGACCTATACACCGGAAGAGGTAATTGGGGCAAATACCCAGGTGAGTGAACCGGCGGAATATTGGAAGATGTGTGTTGATTATTTGAAAAAACAAATTATTTATCAGCGTACTTTCGACGATTCTTCCAAAATTTATGCTGTTGAGCCTTTGATGAATTTGCAATGGAAATTCACCGGTAGAAAAAAAGAGATTTTGGGGTACCCTTGCGAAGAAGCTGTGATTACCATAGAAGAAGCCAAGAAGCATCCGCTGCTGGCTTATAAATTCAATTATAGTGTTCATGAATATCATTTTTGGTACACTACTGCCATTCCCGCCAAAGACGGTTATTTGTTTTTTACCGGTTTGCCCGGGGTGGTTTTAGAGGTTGATTATAGTAACCCTGATTCGGGAAAGTATCACCGTGTGTTGGTGGCAGATAAAATAGAAAAGGTAGGTTTCCCGAAAACTGCCTGCGGAGCTTTGACAGAAGGGGTGCCTGTAGCGTCACTTAAAGAGGCTTACTACTGGAACTTCTACCAAAAGTATATTGGAAAGTCCAAAAAGAAGAAGAAATAACAACGAAGCCGGGAAGCCCGCTATCAGGGCTTCTTTGTTTCTATGGTGGTCCTTAAAGCTTTGGAAAGAGATGGAGTTGAAGATACTCAACCGGCTTTTGGGGTTTTTATTGGCGGGTATTTGCGGCTTTCCCGTTACACTTTGGGCACAATACCACATAGAAGGGCGAGTGACGGATGCCCAAACGGGCGAGCCTGTGCCTGCTGCCATGGTGTCGTTGTTGCCTCAGCAGGGCGAGCAAACCCTTGCTTACACGCTCACGGACCAAGCGGGGCGCTTTGCTTTTTCTTATGGGGGCGAAGTTCGGGTGCTGCGTTTGGTGATACGTCATTTGAGCTACCGGGAATATGCTCAATTATTGGTGCTGGCAGAAGAGAATACGGCACCGGTAGTAATACGGGCAGCCTTGGAGCCGCAGGAGTTCGAGCTGGGCGAGGTGGTGGTGCAGGAAGCGCCGCCCATTATTGTCAAGCAAGACACCGTCATCTACAACGTAGAGCATTGGCAACAAGCCGGCGACCAAACATTGGAGGATGTGTTGCGCAAGATGCCCGGTTTTGTGGTGCTGCCCAATGGCGACATTCAGTATAATGGCAAGGTGATTCAAAAAGTATTGGTGGATGGCAAGGAGGTATCGAACGTAGGGACGGCAGCCGTTACGCGCTCCATTGACCCATCGAAGGTGGAAAGCGTGGAGGTGCGCACCAATGAAAAAAGTCAAAAGCTGAAAAACAGTTTGCTCGACCGCAATGAGTTGCTTGTTTTGGATGTGAAGCTGAAAGAAGACGTGAAGCAGTCTTTTTTCGGCAGGTTAGGCGCGGAGGGCAGCTTTCAGGCAGAGGAGCTTGCCGCGGGTGGCTATGCCAACCTGATGCATGTAGGCAAGCAGGCTGCAGCCCAACTGATTGCCGAGCAAGAGCCGGTGGGAATCACAGAAATCTCCATCTATGATTTGCGTAGCATCGGTACCGATGCTTTGGCTGAGCTGTTTAGTTTGCCGGCAGACTTTGAAGAATTGAAGCGCCGGGAAGGGTATGCGGCTGTCCTTTATGGTTTTCGTGATTATCTGCGCAACCCGAATACCATTGCCGGCATCAGCACCAAATGGCAGCTTTCGCCTCATTCAGAGCTGACGGTGGCTTCTTTTAATCAACACAATGAGCTGACCACACAGAGCAATACCCGTTGGGATTTTGCAGGGAATAACTCTTTCAACGAGTGGCGCAATAAAGTCTTTCAACTTGACTTTCAAAACAAGAGTAAGCTGCTTTGGGAGCGGGATACTGAAAAAAGCAAAAGCCGGGTAGCGCTGAATGTGGACTATAGGGATGTGCGTCCCAATACTTTAAACGAAGAAAGCACTTCCGGTCTGTATTACGACTTTCGCAGCCGGCAGCAACGTCTGGCGCTGTTGCCTACGGTCTTTTATGAGCATTTGCTGAACGAGCGCTGGGCTATACAGTTTAAAGGAGGGTATGTGTACCGTCTGCAAGACCTCGACAACCGACTTTTGCACAACGATTCTTCGTATGCAACTTACTGGCAGGATGACAACGGCAATTTTATTAATCATTTTCGCCAGAGCCGCCGCTACCTTCAGCATGCTTTGAAAAGCGCCGCTTTGCTGCAATACACTTCTGCTTCCTTGGGGGATTTTAGACTGGGGGGCGCTTGGGATTTCAACCATATGGCAGCAGACAAAAAAGCAAGCTACTATGCCGGCGAAAACTGGAGTCCTCTCTCGCCTTCTGCTTTTGATGGAAGCATAGAAGGTCTGCAATCGTATCTGATAAAGCCATTTTTCACACATAATTTTCAGGCAGGCGGTCTTCTGTTGAGTCATACTTGGGCATGGGCGCAGCAGTGGTATCCAACATTGCCCAATAATGATATGCGCAGCAAAAGCCGCTTGGAATATGAAGTAAACTTATCGACAAGTCTCGCTTCATGGAGCTTGGACGCTTCTGTTTCGCGCCGCCTGCTTGATTTCCCGCTTGTAGCCTTGACCCCCGGCGACGAACTGGAAGACTTCCGCAGCATCGTTCGCACCCGTCAGTTGCCACTTGAGCCACAGGTGGGGCAGGTGTTTTCTTTCACTGCCTCGAGGTCGTGGATAGGTAGCTGGGACTTTTTGTTGGCAGTAGCAAGAGGCAAAACACGCAACGCACCTTTGTTTAGAGTGCAAAATGTACCTTTTATTGAACAGCTCTATGCCCAACAACTTGCCGACTACTGGATGGGCGAGATACAGCTGACAAAAAACTTCCTCGATCCGGCATTAAAGTTGGAATTCGTGCAGTCTTTTCTCCAAAATGGGCAGGAAAACATAAACGGAGCCGACAGCACTACCTACCGTTCCGATGCCGTGCGCTGGATGACGGAGCTGAATGCCCACTATGGCGGTATGCGCAGCCGCTGGAAGCTCACTTGGTACAACAAGCTGTCGAACTATGCTTTTCGTAATGAATTGATAGAAGGTGTGCCGGTGCAGCGTATGTTTTCTTCACAGTTGAATGTGGAGTATGAATTGCTGCTCGAACGCTTGATCCTTGCAACACAGGGGCGTTACGTGTATTTTTATGATGCACAAACGGCTACTTTCCGGGAGGTGAATGCAACGCTGACTTGGATAAACAAGGCATGGCGTTTTTATGTGGAGGCAGGCAACCTTTTAAACAACCGTGCGTTTGTCATGCAAGACATAAGTCCTTTGCTTATCAGCACGAATTACCGGCGTGTGTTGCCACGCTATGTGAAAATAGGGATAAGACGGACGTTTTAAGGCTTTGTTTTGGGAGGTGCCCCTTATGTCGCTATGGGCACTTCCTTTTTTCTTTATTTCGGCCCTCCACTTTCTGTCATTTCGAGCGCAAGCGGGAAGTCTCTTGCAGCATAAACGGGCTTGGCTTGACGGGATGTCTCACTTCGTTCGACATGACAAAAAGTAGAAGGAAATTTGGCTTGAAGGGATGGGGTTCTCTTTGAGTTTTTTTGCTTTTTCAGAAGCACCTTTTGGTCTTCTTGTTCTTTCTTTGTCATTTCGAGCGTAAGCGAGAAATCTCATGCTGAATGAGCTTCGAAAGGGGATGAGGCTATTTATGCTTTCCGGGATGGTAAAAGGAACTTTACTCATAAAAAAAGACCGGATTACCTGTTCCGGTCTTTTTCTTAGTTGTGTTTCTTGGCTGTTTTCAATACTGCGCCAAGCGCTCCATGCAAACTGTTTCGTTGTCTATCTCCAGCAGTTGGGTGCTTTCGTGGGGAAGGTTGCTTTTCCATTCAATGCTCAAAGTGGCCGGTTTCAGTTCGCACAGCTGTGCGGCCGGGATATAAATTTCAAAATAACCGTCGGCAAGGGTAGGACGAAACTCGCCTGCTTCACTTACCGGTTGGGTTTGGGTGATAAGATGGTTTATTTCTTTGCCTTCATGGAGCAGGCGGAAATAGAAGCGCAGGCGGGTGCCCCAATCTGCCAGCACCAAGTCGGGCATTTCGTAGTGAAAGCGCAAGACGGTATGCTCTACGCCTTCTATCTTTTGTTTGCGGCTGTCAACCAACTGAACACGCACCAGCTGGGTGGCAGGCAGCTCTTGGGGCAAGGGTACGCTGAGCATGGCGTGCAGGAAGTCCGCCTCCTTGTCTTTTAGGGCTACTCTGATGTGCTTGCCTTCTTCTACTGCATAAAGCGGCAGGAAAAACTTCCATTCGCCCGTGCCCGCCTCTAATTGATAGCCTTCCGGATGAATGTTGGCGTTGCCTTTGATGAGGTGAATGTATGGGATACCTTTTTTGGCGGCAAAGGTGCTGTCGTAGTATTCTACAAAAAGAAGGGTTTGCGACTCATCGAAGTTGCGGGTGCGCAATACTACGCTTACTTCATAGCCTTGTACGCCTTGATAAAGGCTTGGCGTAAGGGCAATGTTGCGCGCCATGACAGCCAATGCGGGGCTGCTCTTTATTTGTAGACTGCCGCTTTCCACTACGCCTTTGCTTAAACTAACCTCGTTGTGGTTGTTTTGGGCAGTCCATTCGTGGGTAGTGAGCAGCATATGTTGCCGCGAGGGGTCGGCATGCCATAGCTGCCATTGCAGCAAGTCGCCCTCGGCTGCATAGGTGGTGAAGGTTTGAGCGGGCACTTCGCTTGCTTCGGGGTAAACCTCGCTTTGTCCGAATACTTCTTTTCCCACCAATGCCTGCACAAATACATTGGGGGCTTTTTTTCTGATGTACTGTGGGTAAGCAGGTATGTTGTGGCGTTCGCTGCTCCATGCAGAGTAGGGGCGCAGTGCCAGCCGGCTTTGTTGCATGTGTACACGGTAGCGTGCCGCCTGTTCAAACGATATTTTTTGCCGGTGAATACTTTTCTTATGCAGCTTCCCTTCCAGGTCGGTAAAGTGTAACACCAGCCATGCTTCCTGCTTGCCGCTTGGCAGGTCTATGTCTTTGTAAGGAATCAGCCAGTCGCCGGAGAAGTGTAGCATGGCTTCTCTTGGCTTGGTGATGAGGTAATGATAGCTTGCCGCTTGGTTGAAATAGTATTCCGGTGCTTGCCGGGGTTCATAAAGAATTTGCCCGTCTTCTGTTTCCAAGGTGGCATACAGACAATAGTAAGACAAGGCAGGCTTGTTGCCGGCGCCTTCTATGACCTCATATCCGTAGCTAAAGGTGCCTTGTGCCGACACAAGCAGCCCGTTCAAACCTTGTTTTTTTTGCCTTTCGGTAACGGACAACTGCGAAAAATTGATTTCCTGCGAGCGGTAGGAATACATCTTGGGCTTGAACACCATCAACGATTGGCTGCCTGCTTCATAGCGGTGGCTTCTGTCGAAATTGTAAACAACTACCTGAATATTGACTTGATGATTGCCGGGCGGAAGCTTGAGGTGCTCATAGGGCACGAACAGCTCCACTTCTTCTATAATCTGCCGGTCAAACTTTGGATTTTCTATGGGTTGTATTTTAGCCCACCGTTCATACCAGCGTTCGCCGTCTGTTGTTTGAAATACGGTGTTGCCGCTGCTGTCGCTAATGATAAGCCCTACAAAAAAAGTACCTGCTTCAGCCGGGCGGTCGGGGGCCGCAAAGGCATCGTGTGGGTGGGCGGCTTTGAGATTGAAGCGCACATTGAAGCCTTTGGTGCCACTCTTGGCGTCGGCCTGCAGCAGCAGGTGATCGAAACTAAACGATTGAGCCGTGTAGTCCAGCGAGCGATTGCCTTGTATCTCTATGCTTAGCGGACTTTGGTGAATGCTTCCAAAGTCTTTGGGGTTGTCGAACTCACCGGTGCGGGCGTGCAGTTCAAAGATGAGATGGTGCTTGCCGGCCGGCAGGTTCAGCTCACTCTGCGGGACACGCAAGATGAGCCCTTCGGCATAAGCTTTGCCCGGGTTCGAAAAGCTCTCGGTGGCAAGCGCCGCTACGTAATTTTTGGGGTTATTGTACAGCTCCTTGCCGGAAGCAGCCTCTTTGATGACGGCATAAAATTTATAACGCGAATTGCTTAAATCTTTTACCGGAAACTTGAAATAGCAATTGAAAGTTGCTTTAATAAAACGCTTTCCTTCATGCACATCTGCGCTGTTGAGCTGAAAGGAGCGAATGGTGAACTGCTGCCGGTGATGGAGAGGAACACTTTGTGCCCATACAGCCTGAACAAGGCCAAGTGCTACAATCAAGCAAACAGTTAGAAAGTGCGATTTCATAATCTTAGGACTTAATATTCTTTGCCGTAAAGAGAAGTGCATATCCATGACATTAAAGCGTGAGCAAGAATAGTTTCAATCTACAATTTGAAAAAAAGGAAATGTATTGTCAAATAAGCACCTACGACAATATGTAAGCTTTGGTTTGTTTGTTTGTGCTTATTTTAATGTATTTAAGTCTTTTTCTTTCAAAGAAAAAAACACTTTTGAGTTATTTAAAAGAAAATAAGCTTGGTGGTGGCTGCCAGTTGCCGGTGTAATAGTTTCTTTTAAAAACTCCATTTTAGTCTTGCAAAAATTACATTCCCCTGGTTTTTGAAACTTTTGTCTGTTTCGGCAAAATAGACTTGTGTTCGGAGTTATGTTTTTTTGCTTTTCCGCTAATTGAAAAAGAATAAAAAAACGCATAAAAACACAAAAAAAGACTGCCCGTGGGCAGCCTTAATTAAGTTTTTTATTGTTCATCGTCGTAAATCATGACTTTTATGTTACCTTGGGTGTCCACATAGCCCCGGTACATACCTTTGGTGTTGAAGGGCATGGCTATGTTGCCTTGGCGATCCAGTGCAATGACACCGCCATCGCCGCCCAGCTTGTCTACCTTGTCTATGACCGTTTGTGCTGCTTCCTGTACACTCATGCCTTTGTATTTCATGAGGGCTACAATATCGTGGGCCACGGCAAGACGGATGAAGTACTCGCCCCAGCCGGTAGCCGAAACGCCACAAGCTGCATTGTCGGCATAAGTGCCGGCACCGATAATGGGCGAGTCGCCCACACGTCCGAAACGTTTCATCATCATGCCGCCGGTAGAGGTGCCGGCAGCCAAGTTACCGGCTTGGTCCAGTGCCACGCAGCCCACGGTGCCATGTTTTTCTATTTCTTCATAGTCGAGGCTTTGTTTGCCGCTTTTTTGTTTTGCCCGTAGGTACTGCTGGTAGCGTTTTTCATCTTTGAAATAGTCCGGTTCCACCATTTCCAAGCCCACAGCGCGGGCAAAAGCTTCTGCACCTTCGCCCGTCAGCATCACATGGGGGGAGCGTTCCATGACGGCACGGGCCGCTTGAATGGGGCTTTTGATGCGCCGCACGCCTGCCACTGCACCGGCATTGAGTGTCTTGCCATCCATGATGGAGGCATCCAGTTCGTTGGTGCCCGCATCGGTGAAGACAGCACCGCGGCCGGCATTGAACAGCGGCGATTCTTCCAGTATTTGAATGGTGGCTTCTACTGCATCCAGGCTGCTGCCACCACTTTGCAAGATGCCGTATCCTTTGCGGAGGGCTTCTTCCAGCTTTTGTCTGTAGGCTTTCTCCAGCTCCGGTGTCATGCGGTCACGCGAAATGGTGCCTGCACCACCGTGCACTACGATGGCAATGGGCGATTGACCATAGCACAAAGAAAAGATAAACAGTTGCAGGAAAAGAGTTAAAAAGGTACGCATAAGCTTTGTGTTTTTAATTAACGATGAGGTTCAAGCATGATGACAGAGGCAAAACGCCCGCTTTTTGTGCCTTCGCGACGGGCAGAGTAAAACTGTTCTTTGGCTTCATAGGTGCATACTGCATATGATTGAATGTTTTCCGGCGGAATACCTTCCGCCATGAGTTGAGCTTTGGCTACTGCCAGCAGGTCAGCATGATAACGTCCGCTTTCTTTTTTTCGTATACATACCTGAGAGCGAAAGGCAACAGGTACGGCATCTTGAAGAGCCGTCGCCACTTCTTCACCCACTTCATAATATTGTACTGAAATATGTGGACCAATGCCAACCACCAGCTGCTTGGGCAAGACACCGTAGGACTTTTTCATCTGACGGATGCTTTCGGGAATAATGCCCGCTGCCAAGCCACGCCATCCGGCATGAACGACGCCTATGGCAGCTGCTTGGGGCGCATACAGCAACAGGGGTACACAGTCAGCCGTAAGCACACACAAGGCAATCCCTTGGCGGTTGGTTATCATGGCATCGGCTATGGGTGGGGGCGCGCCTGCCTTGTCAATGACTGCTACTGTATGGCCGTGCACCTGCTGCATGAAACAAAGGTGAGCCGGTGGAATATCCAAATGCTGTGCTACTATCTGCCGGTTCTTTTGCACATGCTCCGCCCGGTCGCCGACGTGCATGCCCAAGTTCAAAGAAGCATAAGGCGGCAGGCTGTATCCGCCTGTGCGTGTGCTAATCAAGTGCTTTACCTTTTCGTCAAACTGAAAGGGCGCAATGAAGACAGGATGTCGCTGCATAAGCTGTGTTTCTTTTCCTTATATTAGCCTTTAAATTCAACAATTGTGACAAGGAATGCAAGTTGGTATTGGGTTATATGCCTTTGTTGTTATGGGCACATAGCGGCGGCGCAGAGCACTCTTTGGAAAGGGCAGTGGCTGCTTCATGAGTCGGCGTGGTTTACACAAGAGGCTTTTTGCTTAGATTCCCTGCCGAAAAAAGAAGGCGCCTATCTCTTGCTTGTGTTTGATGAGGGGCACCGCTTGCACCTGTCTGTGCCCGGACATGTAGCCATTTGTGAATCACCGGCCGTACAGTTGGACTCCGGAGCATGGTGGTTGGAAGGCAACTCCTTGCTGTTGTATCTAAAAGGGAAATGGGGCGACGGGCAGGGATTTGAATATAAAATACAATATGAGTGGAAGGCAACCCCGGGGCGTCGTTGTTTGAATGTGCTTCGAATATTACATGCTAAAGAGTAGCACAATCATAAGAAGTTATTGACTTTTATATTGCTGCTGTGTTCGTTTTCTATCTCTGATTTTCAGAGGGATAATAAAAAAAAGCTCTGAATGCAGAACAATCTACGGCATTTTCATTATCTTGCCTGAAAAGTTTTATTTTTTTGCTGAAAAAACAAATTTCTCTTATTTTTAAGAATAAGACAACCAAACACACACGGTTATGAAAAGCGACTATCCATGGTTTAAAAGTTACCCTGCGGGGGTGCCCCACGAAATCAATCCCGATCAATACAGCTCTTTGGTAGATATGCTTGAAGAAAGCTTCCGCAAGTTTGCCGACTTGCCGGCTTATGAGTTCATGGGATGCGTGATGAGTTACAAAGAGCTGGAAGAAAAGTCGAAGCACTTTGCAGCTTATTTGCAAAGTTTGGGGCTGAAAAAGGGCGATAAGTTCGGCATTCAGATGCCTAATGTCATGCAATATCCGGTGGCTTTGTTTGGGGCTTTGCGCGCAGGCTTAACGGTCGTCAATGTGAACCCGCTTTATACCGAGCGGGAAATGGAGCACCAATACAATGACGCCGAAGTCAAAGCCGTGATTATCTTGGCAAATTTTGCCGACAAGTTGGCGCACATATTGCCCAAGACACAAATCAAGCATGTGATAGTCACCGAAATAGGCGATATGCTGGGCTTCAAGCGCTTCTTGGTCAACTTCGTGGTGAAGTACATCAAGAAGATGGTGCCCAAATTCCACATTCCGGGGGCTGTTTCTTTCCCGGACGCGCTATCGAAGGGAGCAAAGGTGCAGTATGTGCGTCCTGAAATCAACAATGAGGAGCTGGCATTGCTGCAATATACAGGAGGCACCACAGGCGTATCGAAAGGCGCCATGCTGACCCACCGCAACCTGGTAGCTAACCTGCTGATGATCAAAGCTTGGATGCTGGGGCTTGAAGAAGGAAAGGAGATAGTCATTACGCCTTTACCTCTGTATCACGTTTTTGCGCTGACGGTCAACTGTTTCCTGATGTTCAGTGTAGGCGCAAAGAATGTGTTGATTGCCAATCCCCGGGATATCCCCGGTTTTATCAAGGAGCTGAAAAAGCATAAGTTTACTACAATGACGGGCTTGAATACGCTTTTCAATGCCCTGCTCAACCATCCTGACTTTAAGGAAGTTGACTTTTCCCGTGCAAAATATATTGTGGCCGGTGGCATGGCCATGCAACGGCCGGTAGCCGAACGCTGGAAAGAAGTAACCGGAACCATCATAGCCGAAGGGTATGGTTTGAGCGAAACGTCGCCGGTGCTTACCTGTAACCCCTTGGATGGCACTGCCCGCATTGGCACCATAGGCTTGCCCGTGCCCAGCACCGAGTTGAAAATAGTAAAAGAAGACGGCACGGAAGCCGGCATAGATGAGCCCGGTGAAATCTGGGCGAAGGGTCCGCAGGTGATGAAAGGCTATTGGAACCGCCCCGATGAGACCGCCAAGGTCATGACCGAAGACGGCTGGTTTAAAACCGGCGACATAGGAGCTATGGATGCCGACGGCTTCTTCCGCATTGTGGACCGCAAGAAAGACATGATTTTGGTTTCGGGCTTTAATGTATATCCCAATGAAGTGGAGGAGGTGGTAGCCGGGCACCCCAAGGTGCTGGAAGTGGCTGCCATTGGGGTGCCTGACCCACAATCTACGGAGCGGGTTAAAATATTTGTGGTGAAAAAAGACCCTTCGCTTACCGAAGAAGAGTTGATGGCTTACTGCAAAGAAAACCTGGCGGGCTACAAGGTGCCCAAATACATTGAATTCCGCGATGAGTTGCCCAAATCGAACGTAGGTAAAATCTTGCGCCGCAAGCTCAAGGAGGAAGAAATGCAGAGAGCGGGCAGCTCTGCTTAACGAACGTATGAAAGCATGGGGAAGAGGCTGCCTGCTCGCTAAGGCTGCCTCTTCCTCTTTTTATTTTTACGGTTTAAAAAAATAAGCATGGAAGATAAACACTTGCACTACTTACAATTGGCAGCAGAAGAAGCACAAAAAGGGGTGCTTCAAAATGAGGGAGGACCTTTTGGCGCCGCCATTGTATGTGGCGGCGAACTGATAGCCCTCGCTCATAATGAAGTGCTGAAGACCAACGACCCTACGGCTCATGCCGAAGTGGTGGCTATAAGACAGGCAGCTGCCAAACTAAAACGCTTTGACCTGTCCGACTGTATTTTATATGCCACTTGCGAGCCTTGTCCCATGTGCTTGTCGGCGGCTTATTGGGCTAAAATAAAAGTGTTGATATATGCCTGCACACGGCACGATGCGGCACAGGCCGGCTTTGATGATGCTTTTATTTACGACGTATTGGAAGGAAAAGCTACGGAAAAGCGGATGCAAACGCTTCAAATAGGGCGGGATTTGTGTTTGCCGGTATTCGAGCTATGGCAGAAGAAAGGTGATAAAACTCTTTATTAGGGTTTAAAAAATGGATTTTCTGAAGGCAGAATGGCGCCGGTTGATTGTGGCAAACTATGAGGTGCCGGCTTCATTGCTTGCATCTTATGTGCCGGCCGGTACGGTGCCGGATTTATGGCGTGGACGCTGCATGCTGAGTCTGGTAGGTTTCATGTTTTTAAATACCCGTGTATGGGGGCTGAAGATTCCGGCACATGTACATTTTGAAGAGGTGAATTTGCGCTTTTACGTGCAACGTCAAGAAAGAGGAAGCACTAAGCGGGGGGTATCCTTCATTAAGGAAATCGTTCCGAAGCCGGCTATTGCCTGGGTAGCCAACACACTTTATCATGAGCACTACGAAGCTATGCCCATGTGTCATCAACAAGAAAGAGGGGAAGTAAGCCAAAAAGTAGTTTATGAGTGGAAAAAAGGCGGGCGATGGCATAGTTTGGAAGTAGAAGCTTCTACACAAAAACAGCCTTTATTGCCGGAAAGTGAAGCGGCTTTTATATTGGAACATTATTGGGGCTACAGCCGGGTCAATAGGCGAGAAACCATAGAGTATGAGGTGAAACATCCATCTTGGCTTGTGTATGAGGTACAACGTTACCGGATAGATGTTGATTTTAAAGAGGTGTACGGAAAAGAATTTGCTTTTTTAAACAGTCAAGCACCTTGTTCGGTGTTTTTAGCCGAAGGGTCGGCTGTTCGGGTGAGCAACAGACGTAAAATCAGAATAAAGTAACTATCTATTTCTTCTCCATTTCGAGAGAGTCCGGCAAATAAAAAAAGACACCTTGCAAGGTGTCTTTTTTTGGAGTGTATAGCTTTATGCTTTATGGTTTTTGAAAGGGATAGTAAAAATCAAGCTCGCTGTCTATGATAAGGTGCAGGCTTTCGGAGGGGTTGAAGCGGAATGCCTGGAATTTCCATGTACCCATGCTCCCCAATAAGTGGATGGCCTTATCGGAGGCTTTATAAACTTGATAAACAGCCAATGGTTGCTTGGAAGGGTAGTAGTTACGGCGGGTGATATTGCCTAATTTGGAGCTGTATTTTACAGCAAACACATTGGTGTGGTGTGCCAAATTATTGACCCGGCTTACTGCTTTTTCCCCATCGGGGAAGCTGATTTCGCTGAAATTGCCGATGACCACATAGCCACGTTCTACCGGTACGAGGTTCACCACATTGCCTAAAAGACGAAACTCCTGTTGCCAGTTAAGCTGCCCGTTGCTTGCTTTGGCTTCTATGAGCAGAACTTTTTCATTAGCGGTAGCCGGGTCGAAGAGGGCTTGCCCTTTGGCAAGTAATGTCCAATAGCCAAAAACATCATTGTAGCGAATAAAGCGCGGGCAGTCAGTAAAAGGAAGGGGGACCTTTTCAATGCGCTTGCCTGCATTGCTAAATCGTTCTATGGCAGCTTTTTGTATGCTATAAGGACCCGTGGCGCAGGCAACGGCGGTTACCAGGCAGCCGTCTTCGGTGAGGGTCAGTGAGGTGTAAGCAGTGGAGTTTTGTGCTTCACTTTCTTTTTCTTGGTGCATCCATACAACCTTGCCTTCCGATATTTTTGCCACGAAACCGGTCAGTTGGTCATTGGCTGCGCGACGGAAGCCGCAGAGATAATAATTGCCTGCACCGTCTTTTACACTTTCAGCCACGACCCATTCGCCTTCTTTTACCTCGTCAAGTGGGCGCCAATTGGGGGCAGTAGGCAAGGGTACATTTTCGTAAGAAGTGACCGGCATGCTTTCCAGCAGGCGGTTGATTTGGTCTTTTACCTCTGTCTCCAGCCGGCGTACCTCTTGATTTATCCAAGCATCTTCTTGTGACAGGGCCTGGCGCAAGGTGTTGAGTGAAGTATAGCGGCTATTCAATATGGTTTCATACTTTTTAAAGTTTTTTTCATTGGCTGCAGCCAATGAGGCAGATAGCGCTTCTCTGGCTTTTCCCCCATAGAAAAGCAGTTCGCTGAATTGCTGTGCTTCTTCGCGTGCATCTAAATTGGTTTCGAGCTTGGCAATTTGCTCTGCTTGTGCATAGGCAGATTTGTGTGTATAATATTCTATTAAGTTGGATATGAGTGAGTTGTAATCATAGCGGTTCAGTTTCAGCAACAGTGGGCGATCTATTTCATAACTTTGCTTGTTGTCGGCAGCTTGTATGGCCTCTTTAAAGGCGGCCGCCAGCGACTGTTTGAGTGGTTTTATTTCTTTTTGAATATTTTCCACGGTTTGCCTTGCCCACTGTGCATAATTCCACAGTTGAATGTCGGGGCGCAGAAAGTCTACGAAAGGCTCCACGCCATCTATGCGGAAATCCACAATAGGGCGCACCGTATATCTTTGGTTGTATCCTTCAAGCGGATATTGGTCGAGTGCCTGGCGGTAGCGATCGAGGTAATAAACAGTGGAGTCATAGTGCAAAGCCAGCCGGTTGAGTGTCTCGATCACGTTTTCATCGGCCAGTATAAGCAGCTCTTTGTAGGTATAATACTGTTCGGTGAGGCCGTTATAAAGACGCAGGCTTGCGTCGTAGTGTTCTACGGCTTTTCCAAAATGCCGGAGGATGGTGCTTAGGTTTTCTTTGAGCCGGCGATAATGAGCTATTTTTTGCTCAATGACAGGCTTCACCTCGCTTATTTCTATTTTGGGCTTTCCGCTGGCTTTGTCCTCTTCGTCGAAAAAATCCTCATAATACTCTGCATTTTTGCGCAGTTCTTTTTCGGTAAGGCGCTTATCGAACTCCGAGAAATAGTAAATGCAACTATCGGCATAGCGCATGACGATATGCCCTTGAAGCAGCGGGTCGAAGCGGTTGGCGCGCTGTTCGCTGATGCGTGCCAACTGATAGTAGGCATTGATGGCATCGGGCTCTTTTTGAAGGTAAATGTGTAGCATGCGGTAGGCTTGCAAGTAATTTCCTTCCTGTATTAAGGGGTAAATGTCGCGGCTGTATTTAATCTTTTGGCCATAAGCCGGCGCCAGGCTTGCGCAACACAATAGCAACAACAACCAATATTTATAGATGATTTGTTTCATAGTTTACAGTTTTTAAAGAGGGCTTTAAATAGCAATTACAATCAATTCACAACGCCGGTTCTTTGCGCGGTTTTCGTCTGAGTCATTGGGTACTATGGGCTGAGACTCGCCATAACCTTTGGGAACCATGCGGTCTTCGGGAATACCAAATTTTTTCAGATAATTGAACACACTTTGTGCACGGGCTTGCGATAATCGTTGATTGAAAGCTTCCGAGCCTTTGTCGTCAGTATGAGCCGCCAACTCTATCTTAAGGGTAGGATTGCGGCGCATCAGTTCTATTACTTTTTTCAGTTCCCGCTCCGAAGCATCGGAAAGCTCGGCAGAGCCTGTTTCAAAGTAGATGTTGTTGAGTGTGAGCTTGGTGCCTATTTTTAGTGGTGCCAATTCTATTACTTTCTTTCTGGTAGCATCTTTGGCACTGATTACCGGGTTTTTATCCGAATAGAAAGCATAACCGGCAGGGTTGCGCACCTCCAGCTCATATTCATCCGATTCCCGGATATGCACTTTGTAATAGCCGGGTGTATTGCTGCTGTTTTCGTCGAGCGTAATGACCTCATCACGGCTGCGGTTCACCAAAACCACCGTAAAGGGCAAACCTTCTCCTGTTTCAAGGTCTTTAACTACAATCTCATATTCTTTGGTTTCCGGACGCAAAATAGCATCTTTCTCTACCACATTGTAACGAACCTTCCGGCTAAGGTCAATGACAAAGCTTGTGTCTATATAATTGTCGGCTTGCACTTTGAGCCGGTAGCTTGCGCCAATGGGTAGCTTGAGGGTGGTTCTGCCATTTTCGGTTTGTTGCCGGGCTATTTGTTGTTCGCCCTCTTGTTTGGTTACCAATATTTGGGCGTTCAGTGGTTCGTAGATGAGGCGGTCAATGGCGTTGACATGTACGTCTGCCGTGCGGAACAGCTCTATATCGCGTTCAAACTCTTGGTATTTGTCCAGCTTTCGCAGATCGAACTCAAAAAAATAGACCGTATATCCTTGCTTTTCCACTTCTATGATGTAGCGTTTCCCTTCCGATAGCACAACGGTATAACGCCCGTCAGAGGGGTTGTTTTCCAGGCGCATAAGCTGCTCTGTGGTTTCGGCATCGTATACATTTACATAAGCACCGATGCCTTGGCGGCTTTCACCATCGCGAATATATCCTTGGATGGTGATGTTCCGGTTCTGCCGGAACTTTGGCGGAATGGGTACTGTGTAAATGTCGTTGTTGGTTACGAAGTAAAGCAAGTCGCCCGAAGCCGATACGCTGGCAAACTGGTCTCGTTCGGGGGTGCTGGCAAAGTCCATTAAGACAGGATTGCTCCAGTCGCCTTCTTCGTTACGTCGTGAAAGGTAGAGGTCAAACTCACCGATGCCGCCCTCCCTTATAGAGGAAAATATGAGGGTTACATTGTCGGACATGATACGTGGGGCTTTTTCGCAGCCTAAGTTGATAGGCATGGGCAGCGGGTAAGGCTTTTGCCATTGTCCGTCTTTGCCCTTTTCGGCAGCGAAAATACGGTAGCAAATAGCATCGCCACGGGTAAGGATGTCGCCATCTTCGTCGGTGCTTTCCCGGATGAAGTAGAGCGTTTTGCCATCGGCAGAAATACAAGGGAAGCCTTCGTAAGCAGGCGTGTTGATGACCGGACCAATATTTTTAGGCTTACTCCACCGGTCGCCAATGCGCCGGCTGTAGTAAATGTCTTCACGCCCGTATCCGTCTTTGAAAGAAGCAAAGAAGTAGAGCGTGTTGCCATCGTAACTGATGGAAGGTCCGCCGATGAGGTCGGTATCGCCTCCATACATATTGACCGAATCGATGGGTTCGGGGTTGGTCCAGCGCCCATCACGCAGATAGCTTACATACAGCTCCCACTTGCCGTTGTTCCGGTTGGTTTCGAAAATCATGGTCCGTCCATCGGCGCTTACGGTGGGGGCGTACTCTATGGCTGCTGTATTGATGGGTGGGGGTAGCGGTTGCTTTTGCGCCCGCAGCCATGTGGGCAGACACAGCAGACAAAGTAGAAAAAGATAAATGTTCTTGTTCATGTTTCAAGATGGTTTTTAGTGTTTATACAAGACCGGAATATTATTCAATACCTGTAATGACAAAGCTTCCCCAATAGTAAGGGTGCGGGTACTCTTTGCGCAAGCGCTCTTGTGCCTGACGGAAGGCAAGATGCGTATTGCCATTTTTCAGATATGATTCATAAAAGTAGCTCATAAGCTTTTGGGTGGCTTCATCGTTGACCTTGAAAAGGCTCATGACAACGCTGCGTGCGCCGGCCACCAAGAAAGCGCGCTGCAGTCCATAGACGCCTTCGCCTATTTGTACGTCACCGAGTCCCGTTTCACAGGCCGAAAGCACTACCAGACGGGTATTGTCCAAGGGCAGGTTTTGTGCTTCATAAGCAGTAAGCACACCGTCGGCTGTATTGATGGCGGCCGCGCCTTCGCTAAGCAAGCGCCCTCCGTCTTTGAGCAGCAGGCCGGAGCGCAGCATAGGGTCATTGGCCAACAGGTTTTCAAAAGAGGTATTTTCCGAATAGTTGTCACTACCGGGGGCAAAAAAACCGTGGGTTGCAAAGTGAAGGATGCGTGGTGACTGCTTGAGTTGTTTAATGCTTTGCTCGGTGGCATTGGCGCCCAAGAGCGTGAGAATTGGCCAGTTGAATGACTTCAGCAGTTGAGCAATGAGGCGGGCTTCCAGCTCGGCGCCGGGCAATGGGGGTACTTCTCCGCCAAAATCCGGATTGCCCACAATAAGCACCTGTCCGGCAGTGGTTTTTTGCTCTATGGGCGCCGGACTGCGTTTCAGCAGCTCTTTACTGTTGCTGATGTAGCGTATGTCGTAGGTATCGAAGACATAGTTGTCTTTCAACGGGCGGTAAAAAGCGGCTATGTTGATTTGATTATATACGCCATCGGGTGACACAAACACACGTTTGACCGTGGCGGGCAGGCGTTCTTCGATATTCTGCCAGAATTGCTCATAAGAGAAGCGGTCGCGCAGCTTGAAGCGGGTGGCGTTGCGGTAATAGTTGTAGTAGCGGTTTTCGAGTGTCTTGCCTTCCTTCAAGACTACCGGCACAGGGCGCTTGCCTGCAGGCAGCAGGATGTAGGCTACATAATAAACCGAGTCGGTAAATGCATTTTGCTGTGGGTCGAAGTGTTGCACCCGGATGAGCTCGATGGCTGCCTCGTCGGGCTGTAGTTGCTTTTGTACTTGTTGCCAATTGACTTTTTCTACTTTCAATTTATTGAAAAGGGCAGCGCGCTCGGACAACTGCTTCTCCAGCCGGTTGATTTCCGACTCCAGGGCCAGTACATTCACTCCACTGCGTAGTTGGTCTTCTTTGCTCAAGTTGAGCAGGGCTGCCAACTGCTCTTTTCTTCTCACCCATTGGTTGTAAAGGGCTGTCAAGGTGCTGTCTTGGCTTTGGGTCAGCTGTTGCCGGGTTTTTTGTCCGGCATTGAGCAGAATGGCCTTGGTAGTCAGAGTATAGTTGAGCAGGGTTTCGTGCAGGGGGCTGCCCGCAGGACGTCCTGTAGCCAATGATTTGAACAGTTGGAAGTGGGGCTGTATGCTTGCCCAATATTTGGCTTTTTCGCGCTCGCTCAGGCTGGGGAAATAGCGCTCGATAAATAAAAGGTAGCCGTCCAGGCTCTGTTGGTAAAGTGCGGCTGCCGAGTCCACTTGCCCTTTGACATAAGCCAGGCGCGCCAAATAACTGATTTGACGGACATAGGCAGGGTGTTGCTCGCCAAAGGCACTGGCATAAATGTCTCTTGCTTCTTGAAAATAGGCGCGGGCGTCATCATAAGCCCCTTCGCTTAGGCTTACTTCGCCCAATAGGCTTTTGACATAAGCCACTTGGTGGTGTTTTTTACCAAACTTATTGCCGTAAATTTCTTCGGCTTGCTTTAAGAGCCGGACAGCATCGCTGTAGCGGCGCTCGTTTTTATAAAGAACGGCAAGCGAGCTTATCAGTTGGGCATAGGTGGGGTGTTGTTTGTCGAAAGTGCTTGCTGCCAAGTCGATGGCTTCCTTTAAAACGGCTTCGGTTTCGGCATAGCGTTCAGGGTGCAGGCTATACTCTATGAGGGCTGCTTCGCTCAATATATCGGCCATTTTAATATGCAGCTTGCCCAGTTTGTCTATTTGTATGCGCCGAATCAGCTCGGCTTCGGCTTCGGCTTTTTCAATGTCGCCCAATTCTATATGTATTTTGGCTTGTTGTGTAAGGACATCGGCATACTTGAGTGACTGCTTGCCGTAGCTTTTTTCTGCAATATCGAGCGCTGTGTAAATATGTTTTTGTGCGTCGGTATAGTTGCCTTGCAGGATGAGCACGCTTGCCATGGCTTGATGGGGGCGGATGAGACGGCGGCTGTTTGCCCCGTATTTTTTTTCTTTTTTGTCCAGAACGTCTGTAAGCAGCCGCAAGGTGCTTTCAAACTCACCGGTGCGGGCATACACCTCGGCAAGCTCTTCTACAGAACCGGCTTTGAGTGCCGTATAGTCGGTAGGAATGCCTTGTTTTTTTTGCTTTTTGGCTGCTTGGCGCTCTACGGCAGTAATGGTGGCATTGGCTTGGCTTAGCAATTGGGTGGCTTTGTTATAGTCGCTAATGGCAGCATATATTTTAGCTACTTGCATCAGTGCCAAGGCATAATCAACACTTTCCGGGTCACCATTCTTTTCTATGATTTGCAGGGCATCCTGTGCTTCTTCACCGGCTTGTTTGAACTCCCCGTTTTCTTGCAGTATTTCAGCAAAAAGCAGTTTGGCGCGTGCCACTTTGATATGCCGTTCGCCATAGCGCCGGTTGAGTTGCTCTACGGTCTGCTGCATGAGGGCTTTGGCACGTGCGTAACGGTCGTTGAGTAAAAAGAATTCGGCATATAAGCGGTGGTAGGCAGGCGAGAGGTAGTGACCAAAATACATTTTCTCTTCGAAAAGTTCTACCGGCACTTCTTTTTCAAATATATTTTTGGCTTTTAGAAAATCTTCGCCATAATTGACGTGGAAGCCGGCCCAATCAACTTGGGCAAGGCGGTAGGCAAAGGTTCCGGGGATGAGGCGCTGCTGCTGGGCTTCCAAATAGCGTTGGTTCAGCTCCTCTGCTTTTTGTATGGATACGTCGTTTTGCACGTAGAGTTCCGTCCATACGCGCAGCAAGTCGGCGTAGATAGGATGATCTTTGGGAAGCTTTTCGTTTTGGGTGATGCTAAGCAGGATGGCTTCGGCTTCTTTGAAGCGCCGGTCACGGATGGCGCGCTCCATCTCAATGATTTGTGCTCTGAAATAATAGGGGGACTGCTTGCCGTAATATTGTTCTGCGACGCGCTTCATCTCGCGTATGTTGGCGTTTTGCACGAACCGCAGTTGCCGCCGCTTTACGCTATTGCGTGCAATGCCTTCGAGCAGGTGCAAATAGGTTTTACTTGACTCCTTAAAAGCAAAAGCATAATAGAGCTGGGCACGCTGTGCCATCTTATAATACGAGGTGGCTTTGGCGTAATTCTCCTGTGCATCATAATTCTCGCCGAAGGCAATCAGGTGTGCGGCATAATCCGGGTCGGTAACACCCACCAAGCGGCGTACTGTGAGGTTGTAAGTCTTCAGCAGCGAGTCAGCTTTTTCGTAATCGCCATACACGGTTTGGGCGCGTGCTTGCAGGGTGAGGTCGCGTGCCAGTTGCCGTTTTACAAAGCGCTTTTCCGGACCTGACAGCTTGCGGGCACTGCCTTCTGCCTGTTGGCGGCGCTCCTTGGCTGCTTCCTGTGCCAATGCATAGGCTTGCGCAGCTTCTTGGCTTTCCAGCAGAAGCCATGCTTGCATTTCTTTGTAAAAAGTCTTCACCAAAGGGTCTTGAATGCGGCTGCTGTCGATGGCTGTCAACAGCTGATGCGCACGCCTGAAATTGCCGTATTCAAGATAAGTATGGGTTAACAATAGTTGTCCCAAGGCAAAGCTGTCGCCTTGGTCTTTTGCTTTTTCCCGTATTTTACCGCTTTCTTCAACGGCCTTTTGCATGTCTTCGAAACGTGCCAAGGCTTCCAGGTTGCGGGCTTGAAGGGCTTGGAGCCAAGCTCTTTGAATATCACTTTTGGCACGGCTTAGTTTCTTTTCTGCCAATGCATGGGCACGCTTATAGTCGCCCATGCGGTAGCTTTTTTCAATATTTTGCGTTAGCTTTAAGTATTGCCTCAATACCTGCGCCTCGGAAGGCAGGCTGAGAAGCAATATAAACAAGATGGCAACCCCCAATCGTTTCATAAGCTTTCTTGTGTAAGTTTTTTCATATATTATGTAAGTTTACAAAAATTGCACCATTTTAGCACACTCTTTGCGTCAGGATAAACCGAAAACCAAAATTATTGAAAAGCGTATGCGTGGATTGTATGTATTGTTGTTGTCTGTTTGTGTCTCGGCGTTTTCATTTTCACAGCCTTCGGTCATAGGCAAGTGGCGTTTGGTAGAAATCCGTATGCACCAAATTGTAATTACCGAGGCAGAAATGGCGGCAAAGCGTTTGGGGAATGTGATGGTATTTGCAGAAGGCGGCATATGTCAGGTATATCCGGACAATCCGAAGGCCAAAGTACTGACCAGCCGTTGGTATTGGGACCGTCATCCGGAAAAGCCCGCCCTTATCATAGAAGCCCGTGACCCGATGGGCAAAGTCGTGAAGCAGCGTTTTGAAGTAGAGAAGCCCAACCGCAAAACACTGATTCTGCACATAGGCGAAGGCATCGACAAAGAAAGTTATGTGTACCGGGCGCTAAAATAGAGATTGTTGTATGTCGAAGCGTTGAGGTACTTTTAAATCCAAACCAAGCTTTTGATTCAACTGACAGATGAGGTAGGCTGCCAGGTCGGGAGCCTGCACATTGTCCGGTTCATGAACGAAGAAAAACACTTGCTCTATCCCTTGTGCTTGCCAATGTGCCAACCGCTCGACCCACTCGTCTATGCGGCTGTAATCGGTGGGGTGCAGCCCGTTGCCTACGAAGCGAATCATGGCTGTGGCATTGCATAAGCCCATGTGCAGCACATCGCGCCGCCCGGCAACGTCTGTAATCACCAGTCCGGCACCATAACTGTGCAGCTTATCGGCTGTTCGTGAGAGGTACTTAAACCAGGAAGCATGCCGGAACTCTATGGAAAGTGGCAGCTTATCGAAGGGGTAACTATCTAAAAAACGAAGCAAAAACGTAGATTGCCGCGTTGTGAAAGCAGGGGGAAGCTGCATAAAGGGCGTGCCTAAGCGCTCGCCCAAAGCATCGCAAAAGGCAACAAAGGCTTCTATTTCTTTTTTCAGAAAAGGACCATCCAGCTGATGACTGATGCCTTGGGGCAACTTAGGGCAAAAACGAAAGCTGCCGGGTGTTTGTTCTACCCATTTTTGAACGGTGGTGCCGCCCGGCAAGGCATAGTGGGTGCTGTTGAGCTCTATGGTATTGAATTGGCGGCTATAATGCCATAAGTACTTCTGAGAAGGGGTTTGGGGCGGATACCATTTGCCTGCCCACTCTTTTTGTACCCAGATGGGGCAGCCGACAAACCAACGAGTAGCTTGCTTGGTTGTGGCTGCCTTCGACAGGTAATAACGGTTAAAGGCAGGGTCGGGGGGGAGTGAAAAATCGATACCACTGATGTCGCTTACTTTACCGAACTCCATACCTATTGCAGCTCTGCACGTATTTTTTCAAACACTTTCTTTGCCGGCACTTCTTCATACAGTATTCTGTACACCCCGTTCATGATAGGGCAAACCACGCCGTGCTTACGGCTGATTTGATAAATGCCCTTGGCAGCATAATAACCTTCGGCTACCATTTTCATTTCCATCTGTGCCGATTTTACACTATACCCCCTGCCTATCATGTTGCCAAAGGTGCGGTTGCGGCTAAATTGAGAATAAGCCGTAACCAGCAAATCGCCCAAATAGGCGGTATGAGTCAGTTCACGGTGTAGCGGGTAAACCGCATCGATGAGCGCCTTCATTTCACGCAGGGCATTGGCTACCAATACGGCTTGAAAATTGTCGCCAAATCCAAGTCCATGGGCAATGCCACAACCAATGGCAATGATATTTTTCATGATGGCGCAATATTCCACACCGTAGAGGTCATCGAAGGGGGTGGCTTTCACATAACGGCAGTTCATCAACCGGGCAAAGGCTTCGCTGATGGCGAAGTTAAGCGAAGCAATCGTCAGATAGGACTGCCGTTCCAAGGCTATCTCCTCGGCATGGCAGGGACCGGCAATGACAGCCATGTTCTCTTCGGCAAGCTCAAACTGCCGGCTTATCCATTGGGTCACCAGCAGGTAGTCTTCGGGAATGACCCCCTTAACCCCCGACACTACTTTTTTTGAGGACCAATCGTCGGCGGTGGTAGAAGAAAGCGCTTCCTTAACAAAGGCAGCGGGAATGGCCACCACCACCCAGCGGGCCGGTGCCAGCACCTCCCGTATCGAGCTGCTGACTTGTACGACTCGCTCCGGCCGGATTTCCACATCGCTCAAATAGCCGGGGTTGTGCCGGTAAGTGCGTATGTGTTCGGCTGTTTCCGGGTTGCGCACCCACCAGTGAATGGCTGCCTGCTCGTTTTCCGATAGTATTTTCACAAGGGCGGTAGCCCAGCTCCCACTACCTAAAACGGCGATTTCTTGCTTCTGTGTAGTGCTCATAAGCCTTTTCAAATAGGGTGAATGCCCCTAATCAGGGGCATAAGTGTTAGTCGTTGACACGAACGAGGTAGTATTTCTTTTTACCATGCTGCACCAGCAGGTAGTGCCCTTGAAGCAGTTCAAACTGAGGCTTGGCCTGTGGGTCGCTTACCTTTTCTTTGTTTATGCTGACGCTATTGGCTTGAATTGCTTTGCGGGCTTCGGATTTCGACTTGAAAATGCCGCCCTGCGTGACCGTGGACAGCAGGTCAGTGATGCTTTCACAAGCTTGGTATTCGCCCCTGCTGATGCTTACTTGCGGCACCCCTTCGAATATCTCGAGCAGCGTCTGCTCGTCTATTTTTTTGAGGGCTTCCACTGCATCTTTTTTAAAGAATATTTCAGTGGCTGCTCGTGCCTTTTCCAGCTCTTGGCGTGAGTGGATACGCTCGGTGAGCTCTTCGGCCAAGGTGTTTTGCAACACACGCAGGTGGGGCGCTTGTTTATGCTGCTCTATCAGGGCTTCGATTTCTTCACGCCCTTTTAAGCTGAATACTTTGATTAAGCGCTCGGCGTCTTCGTCGCTTACGTTGATCCAGAACTGATAGAACTTGTAAGGCGAAGTCATCTTGGGGTCGAGCCATATGTTTTCGCCCCCTTCGGACTTCCCGAACTTGGTGCCATCGGCTTTGGTGATGAGCGGAGTGGTGAGGGCATATGCCTCGCCGCCGGCAATGCGTCGAATCAGCTCGGTGCCGGTAGTGATGTTGCCCCATTGGTCGGAGCCGCCCATTTGCAATTTGCAGTTTTTGTTTTGATACAGGTAAAGGAAATCGTAGCCCTGCATGAGTTGGTAGGTAAACTCCGTATAAGAAATGCCTGTTTCCATACGGTTTTTTACCGAATCTTTAGCCATCATGTAGTTTACGGTGATGTGCTTGCCCACGTCGCGCAGGAACTGCAGGAAACCGATTTCTTTGAACCAGTCGTAGTTGTTCAACAACTCTGCCGAGCATTCGCCCGCGTCAAAGTCCAAAAACTTAGCCAATTGCTGTTGTATGCACTGTTCGTTGTAGCGGATGGTTTCTTCGGAAAGGAAAGCACGCTCGGCGTTTTTTCCACTGGGGTCGCCTATCATGGCGGTGGCACCCCCCACCAAAGCAATGGGCTTATGCCCTGCCAGCTGAAAATGCTTCAGGAGCATAATGGTAGCCAGGTTGCCTATATGCAAAGAGGGGGCGGTGGGGTCAAATCCTATGTAGGCGGTGGTTACTTCTTTATTCAGCTGCTCTTCGGTACCCGGCATCATATCGTGCAACATGCCGCGCCACTTGAGCTCTTCAATAAAAGATTTTTTCATTGCTGCTTTGTTTTTTGGATGCTTTGGGTGCCAAAACTAATGAATTGTGCCTAAAAAAGCGAATAAGCAAAGGCAAAGCGTTGGTCGAGCGCCGGTTGTCTTTTATCGCTACAAAGCGTGCTTTTGTAGAAAGCAGCTTCTTTGAGAAAATGCCGTTTGTATCTTTATGTTAGAAATTAAACAAAATTAAATTCATGAAAGTCAATCTTCTTCTTCTAAAACAGTGGTGCGAACGCGACCTTTCACCGATGGCGTGGCAGCGGATAGCTCTGCAGGCCTATGCCCGTCTTAGAGACAAAGGCTATAGCATCAAAGAACTACAAAACCCACCGGCAGACATGAACTTGGAAGGAGAAGACTTGGCTGCCATATGCGACGCCATCCGGGAGTTGTACAAAACAGATGCACCGCTCAATGACTTGGCTTGAAGCAAAAGAAAATAGAAAAATAAAGGATTTACCTAAGGGAAAGAAAGATGATGCAGATCGTGAAAATCAAGGAAGTTTGTGAACAAAAGCTGTCACCGGTAGCATGGCAACGCATAGCCACGCACCTGGCGCCCCATTTTATGAGAAAATATGCCTTAGGCTTAAAAGAACTCTTCATGCCTTCTGAGGGGCTGCTGTGTGATGAGGAAGACTGGCAGCATATACAAACAGTCGTGCAGAAACTATATGAATGCACGCTTTCGGAAGAAGAAGTGTTGGCATAGCCCCGGCTGTGGCGTATTCAAGCAGTAACTTTGGCTTTATGTAAGGCTCATTTTGAAGCTTGACACCATGAAAAAAGCCACCCCGCGGGGTGGCTTTTCTGTTTTTTTAACCATGCGATTACATGCCCTCGCCGCCATCGAAATCACCGCCGTCGAAGCCGCCATTCCGGTTGCGGTTCTGCCGGCGTTTGAGTTGTTTGCCGAAGGTGTATTGGAAGCTGAACATGATGGTACGTGTATTCCCTCTAAATTCGAAGTAGTTATAAAGAGCATCGGTGCGGCGCTCGCTGCCGAAGCGCATGCTTTGAGCTATATCGCGCACATTCAGGCTGAGGGTGCCCTTTTGCTGCAGTACTTTTTTGCTCACGCCTATACCATTCATAAAGAAAGCAAAGCGGGTGCCCTGTGCCGTAGCCGAGGGGGAACGGTAAAACAAATTGCCTTGCAGGCGCCAGTCGCCGGGCAGCGAAAGGGTAAGCATTGTGCGCACATCCCAGGCATAGGCATCATTGAGCACCGATTCGTCGAGGTTGCTGCCGTCGATGATGAGGCGGTAATACGAACCGCTGATGTTCCAGTTCAGCTTGCGCGAGGGTTGAAAGTTCAAGATGAGTTCACCGCCATAGTTTTGCGAAGAAGCAATGTTTTGAGGGAAGTAAACGACCGTATCGCCTTTTTGCTGTCCCAACACGCCTTGGATGACATCTTGCGTGTATTTGTAGAACGTATTGACGGTAATGTTGAATTTATCCCAGTCTTGTTGGTAGCCTATTTCTGCCGAATGGGTAAGTTCAGGACGTAAGAAGGGGTTCCCGCTTCTTTGCACCAAGGGGTTGCTGAAGCTACGGAAGGGGTTCAAGTCCCGGAATGAAGGGCGGTTGATACGACGGCTGTAGGTAGCTTTTACCTTCTTGGCGTCGTCTATGTTATAAACGACCGCGGCACTGGGGAACAGGTTGAAATAATCTAAGCGGAAGGTTTCGCCTGTGTTCAATAATTTAGACTCGGTGTAGGTTTGCTCTACACGCAGGCCGGCTTCCATTTCCCATTTGCCCATCCTGGCAGCCCACAACCCATAGGCTGCATGCACCTGCTCTTGATAACGGAATTCATTGCTAAAGCCGGTATTGGTGACCCACTCATTGCTCAGGCGGTCTTGCAAGAGAAAATCACGGTTGATTTCCCGGATAATACTTTTGGCACCGGCTTCTAATTTCATATTTTTTTGAATGGGGCGCTTATAGTCCACTTGGAACACCCACATGCCGTTGTTGTTGTTATTGCTTGAGCGTTGGAAAAAATCTTCGCCGTTGGAGCTGCCATCGGCAAGGAAATAGTTTTCTTCAAAATCACTTCCTTGGGTTTCCCAGTTTTGGTTATACGAGGCATAGGCGCTAAGGCTGTGGTCGCTACCCTTGATGCGCCAGTCATAATTCAGCGATACGCCATAGTTGTTTTCGTTTTCATCTTCCCATGAATAACGGTAGAAGTAGTCTGTCAGCTGACGGTTGGCATCCAGGCTTGCATTATAGACTGTGCGGTTTTGGTAGGAGTCATCCAGCCCATATACTCCTTCCAAGCGCAAAGAGTGCTTGTCATTGATAAAATGCTCTATACCGGCGGTGGCAGTGCCCGAGCGGCGCATGCGGTAGAAATCCCAATCCTGATTCAGAAAGGGTGTGGTGCCCGGCAGGAAGTTCTCGCGGCGCACGGTGATATTGCCAATGCGGGTGTCTTGGCGCCCATTGAGGCTGCCGTAAATATTCCACTTGGGGGTTTGGTAGTTTAGGTCCACACCTGCATTGTAGCGGTCATAATTGCCAATGCTCAGCTGTGCCGTTCCATTGAGCCCTCTGTCTTTGGGTCTTTTCAAAATGATATTGATGATACCCGCCCCACCATCGGCATCATAACGGGCCGAGGGGTTGGTAATGACTTCGATGCGCTCGATGGAAGAGGCAGGAATGCGCTCGAGCACCGCCTGGCGGCTGGTGCCTGTGAGGGCCGACTGCTTGCCGTTGATTAAAATGGTAACATTTTGGCTGCCGCGCAAACTGAGTGCCCCGTTTTCATCGACTTGTACCGAGGGGATATTGCGCAGCACGTCTGTTGCCGAACCGCCGGCATTGACCAGATCTTTGCTGACTTCATAGGTAAGGGTACCAATTCCCGTTTGCATCATTTCTTTTTCGGCAACCACTTCTACCTCTTCGAGTGCTTGCGCATCTTGCCGCAGAGTGATGGTGCCTAACTGAATGTCTTTGCCTGCAATTTCTATTGTTTTCTTGTAGCTTTGATAACCAATGAATTCAATGGTGATTTGATATTTCCCATTACGGGGGAAAGCCAGTGTGAAGTAACCTTCCTCATCACTGGTTGCGCCTGTAAAAGCTTGTGCTTCTTGTGGAATGGTACCAACAATGGTAGCATAGGGGAGGGGCTTGCCTTCGCTATCTACCACTCTGCCGCTTACCTTGCCTTGTGCCCACAGGCTCGATGCACTCAGCATCAAGCCCATCATGAGTAATAGCCGTGCATACATACTCTTTTTCACTTTGTTCTTTTTTAGTATTTGACAATAAATCTGAAGTAAAGTTTTTTCTTACTTTTTTGCTTTGCATGGTAATAACGAGCCGGCAGGCTGTTTTTATATATGCCTTCTCAAAATTTATGGATGTCCGGAAGTGATTTTTTGCTTTCTAAAGCAAGAAAAGCCCCGGAGGGCTTTGTCTTGTTTTTTATGTTTTAAAAGAGCCGGGCTATTGTTTGATGCGTGGGCGTCGTTTTTTCTTGCTGCCTTCTGACACTTCAATGTTTACCCGTTTGCCTTTGATTTGGCGGTTTTGCATCTCCCGCACAACCATCTGAGCAACATCTTGTGGCACTTCTACAAACGAGAAGTTGTCGAGCAGTTCAATTTCACCGATGCTTTTGCCCGGAATACCTGTTTCGCCGGCAATGGCACCTACGATGTCGTTGGGGCGCACTCTGTCTTTTTTACCTACACTTAAAAAGAGGCGCGTCATGGGACCGTTGTCCCGGTTGCGGCTTTTACGCTTCTTGCGGGTGAGGTCTTGGTTGTAGCCATTGGACGAAAACGACGTCTTTTCCGGCCGGAAGCTTACTTCTTGTTCTTCTTTTAACAGGTGTCCCAATTGTTTTTGCAACAACACCATGGCTACCTCTTCGGCACTTATGCCTGCTTCGTATAGCGCATGCAGTGCCGTTTTGATTTCATCATGAGGCTGCGCTGCTTGAAGGTTTTCTATTTCAGCTTGTAATTTCTTTAAGTGAAATGCAAGGATATCCTGCTTGGTGGGCGGGTCTATTTTGTTGATTTTGCCTTTGGTGTAGCGCTCAATGTCGCGCAGGCGATATTGGTCTTTGCGTGAAGACACGAGGTTGATGGCCACGCCATGCCTTCCGGCTCTACCGGTTCGCCCGATGCGATGCACATAGTACTCCTCATCCAAGGGCAGGTCATAGTTAAAGACCGCCTCCACGTTCTCTACATCGATACCGCGCGCCGCCACGTCGGTAGCAACCAGCACTTGGCAATTGCTATTGCGGAATTGGCGCATCACCTTGTCGCGCTGTGCTTGCGAGAGGTCGCCATGGATGACTTCGGCGCGTATGCCCAAGCGGTTAAGAGAGTCGGCCACCTCGTCGGCGGTACGCTTCATGTTGCAAAAGATGACACTTAGTTCATAACCATAGGCTTGAATAAAGCGGGCAATCAGTTGCGGTTTCAGCGGCTCTTTTACCTCACAATAATATTGCTCGATACGCTCTACGGTGAGCTCCTTGCGGGCAATCTTGATGATTTCGGGGTTTTGCTGATAGCGTTTGGTGAGCTCCATAATGGGGCGGGGCATGGTTGCCGAGAAAAAGACCGTTTGTTTCTCTTCGGGCATGCGCTGCAAGATATGTTCTATATCCTCACGGAAGCCCATATTGAGCATTTCGTCGGCTTCGTCCAACACTATCATGCGCACGTGGTCCAGTTTGAGGGTGCCACGGTGCAAGTGGTCAATCATACGGCCGGGCGTGCCAACAATGACGTGCACCCCTTTTTTGAGGGCTCTTATTTGCTTGTCGATAGACTCGCCGCCGTAAATTGCCAGGCTGTAAATGCCTTTTTGGTATTTGCTGAGCTTGTAGATTTCTTTTTCTACCTGCACTGCCAATTCGCGTGTAGGGCAAAGCACTACGGCTTGCGGCGCTACCAATTCGGGGTCGATGCTTTCGAGTAATGGAATCGCAAAGGCAGCTGTTTTACCGGTGCCCGTTTGGGCTTGTCCAATGACATCTCTGCCTGATAATAAAAAGGGGATGGTTTGCGATTGAATGTCAGAAGGGGTTTCATACCCCATGTCGCGTACCGCTGAGCATATCGCTTCGGATAGCCCAAGCGCTTGAAAGTTTTGAGATTGTTGCATACTGTGTTTTCCTTATCTTCCTTGCCGGTGTCTTCCCCTATGACAACAGCAAGCGACAAATAAGGAATGCAACGGCTTGGAATGATTCAAAATTTATAAAAAATGTTTTAAAACACAAAGGTAGGGATTCGCAACGGCATTTGCAAATAAAAATAGCTTTCCGGACTAAAAAAATATTTTTTAGCTTTGGCAAAAAAACAATAAACCGGCTATGAGCATGAATAGCAAGAAAAAAATTCTTTTCCTTGACCGCGACGGCACCTTGATTGTGGAGCCCCCGGAAGACTTTCAGGTGGACAGCCTCGAAAAGCTTCAGTTTGTGCCAAAAGTCATCACTGCCCTGCATCGTGTGGTTACACAAAGCGATTACCTCTTGGTCATGGTGACCAACCAAGACGGGCTGGGCACCCAATCCTTTCCGGAAGATACCTTTTGGCCTGCCCATCAAAAAATGATGCAAACCTTTGAGCAGGAAGGTATTCGTTTTTTCGATGTGCATATTGACCGCACCTTCGAGCACGAAAATGCACCCACACGCAAGCCCCGCACAGGTCTGTTGACCCATTACATGGAAAGCGAGGAGTATGACCTCGCCGCATCGTTTGTGGTGGGCGACCGCCTGAGCGATGTGCAGCTGGCGGCCAATTTGGGGTGCCAAGCTATTTTATACACGGCAGAGGAAGAAAAATACCGCAAATGGAAAGCCGAAGAGGAGGCGCTGAAAAAGCAATACCCTTGCTTGCGTCTGATTTGTAATGACTGGTACCGGCTGGCGGACTATGTGTTGATGCACAAGAGCCGCCGGGCACAGATACACCGCCAAACCAATGAAACGGATATAGTGGTTGCTCTGGATTTGGATACCCCCACGGAAGCTGTTATTCAAACGGGCATTCCTTTTTTTGACCATATGTTGCACCAGCTGGCGCGCCATGCAGCCTTTGGCTTGCAGCTGGAAGTGAAAGGCGACCTGGAAATAGACGAGCACCATACCATAGAAGACACCGCCTTGGCGCTGGGACAGGCTTTTGTGCAGGCACTCGGAAAGAAGTGGGGCATCCGGCGCTACGGGCATTTTTTGCTGCCTATGGATGAGACCATAGCGCAGGTGGCTGTTGACTTTTCCGGGCGCCCTTATTTGAATTTTCATGCCCAATGGCACCGGGAGCGTGTGGGGGGCATGCCTACCGAAATGGTCAAACACTTCTTTGCCTCTTTTTGCCATGCGGCGCAGTGCAACTTATATATGAGGGTGGAAGGCGAAAACGACCATCATCAAATAGAGGCTTTGTTCAAGGCTTGGGCACGTGCCATGCGTATGGCGGTAGAAATCATAGATGACCGCTTGCCTTCTACCAAGGGAACTCTTTAAAAGCTTTATATTTGCCCGGGTGAAACCAACACAACCATAAAAAATAAGCTCTCATTATGACATCTTTTCAAATACTTGGGCACAAAGACACCCGTTCGGGCTTTGGCGACGGCTTGCTTGAAGTAGGCAAGCAAAACCCCGAGGTAGTTGCTTTATGTGCAGACCTCACCGGCTCGCTTAAGATGACCGCTTTCCAAAAAGCATTTCCCGGGCGCTTTTTTGAAGTGGGCATTGCCGAAGCCAACATGATGGGCATTGCTGCCGGCTTGAGCATTGCCGGCAAAATCCCTTATACCGGTACCTTTGCCAACTTCTCGACCGGGCGTGTTTACGACCAAATCCGGCAGTCTATTGCCTACTCGCATAAAAATGTGAAAATATGTGCTTCGCATGCGGGCATCACCTTGGGCGAAGACGGAGCCACCCACCAAATCTTGGAAGACATCGGTATGATGAAGATGCTGCCCGGCATGGTGGTTATCAATCCTTGCGATTACAATCAGACCAAGGCGGCTACCATTGCCATCGCCGAGCATTACGGCCCGGTATATTTGCGTTTTGGGCGCCCCAAAGTGCCGGTGTTTATCCCCGAAGACATGCCTTTTGTTATAGGAAAAGCGCTGCATTTGCTGCCCGGTACCGACCTGACCATTTTTGCTACTGGCCACATGGTCTGGAAATCAATAGAAGCCGCAGAGCAGCTGGCAAAAGAGGGCATATCCGCAGAAGTTATCAATATACACACCATTAAGCCCCTGGATGAAGAGGCGGTGCTGGATGCCGTCAGCAAGACACGGGCGGTGGTCACTGCCGAAGAGCACCAACGCAATGGCGGATTGGGTGACAGCATTGCGCAGCTGCTGGCACGCAGGCTGCCGGCACCTATGGAGATGGTAGCTGTCAACGACTCATTCGGTGAAAGCGGCAAGCCCGAAGAGCTCATGGAAAAATATGGTCTTTCGACCCGCCATGTGGTGGAAGCAGCCAAGCGCGTACTTGAAAGAAAAAAATAAATTTGTTCATGCCTCTTAAACCTTTGCCGCCCGGCAGGGTCTAATAAGCAAGATGAAAAAGACCTGTAGTCACAGGTCTTTTTTTGCCTTGAAGTAACCGTGCTTATATGGAAGATAAGGAGCTTTTAGCACTGATAAAAAAAGAAGAGAGCCGGCAATATGGGTTTCAGCTGTTGGTGCGCAAATATCAAAAGCAAGTATATCATCATATCAGGCGGATGGTCATCAGCCACGAAGATGCCGACGACCTGACGCAAGAAACCTTCGTGAAGGTATGGCAAAACATAGATAAGTTCAGGGAAGACGCCAAACTTTACACCTGGATTTACCGCATTGCCACCAATGAAACGCTGCGTTTTCTGGACAAAAAAAAGCGCCGTTGGGGCTTGCCCCTGGTCAATGTGGAAGAGCAGCTCGAGAAACTGGTGGACAACGGCCCTTACATCAGTGGCGATGAAATCAGTCGTAAACTCCAGAAAGCTATGCTTCGACTGCCTGAAAAGCAACGGCTTGTCTTTCAAATGAAGTATTTCGACGACATGAAATATGACGAAATAGCCGAAGTGCTGGGTACCACGGTGGGCAATTTGAAGGCGGCTTATCACTGGGCTGTCAAGAAAATAGAGGCATCTTTAAAGGAAGATTAAACCTTACATGTGCAAAAGGTGTCTAATAAACTGAAAAAGAGAAGTACTTTAAAAACAGAAAGAGGATGAGTTGGTATGAAGAAGGCAAAAAAAACCTCTTTGAAGTGCCGGAAGGTTACTTCGATGAGCTGCCGCAGCGCATACAACGCAGGATAGAGGCAAAAAAGAAAGGACGCCCATGGTATGCAAGGCTGCAAGGGGTATTGATGCAGCCACGTTGGGCAGTGTCGGTATCGGTGGCGGTGCTGGCCGCTTTGGTCTTTTGGTTCTCGCCCAACAGCACCAAGCATGAGCGCATGATTCAGAACATAGATGACCAAATATTGATAGAATATTTGTCTCATGAGGTGCCTTCGTCGCGCTTGATTGAAGAAGTGCCCGAAGATGAATGGGAGGAAATTATGGGTGAGCTGGAGATAGAACAAGAAACATGGAAATACGACGGGCAGCTACCGGCCGAAGAGCACAAACCAACGACCTATGATTCCATAGAGTCATCGACCCGGCAGTTGTAAAAAACTTACTAAAATCAGTAGGCTATGTATCGACTTTTGAATGCTTGTATCCTTATCATATCTGTCTTTTGCTGGCTGTTGGCAGGCATAAACACCCCCGCGCATGCCCAAGGACCCGGCGGAGGCCGTTGGCAGCAAATTGTGGAAGCACGCAAGGAGTTTATCAAATCACGCATACGCTTGCGCCCCGAACAAGAAGAGCGCTTTTGGAAAGACTATGAGGAATACATGCGGGCACGCCAACAGCTGCTCGTGGAGCGCCGGCGCCTGAAGCCGGAAAGTGTGAGCCGTACGGCATCCGATGCCGAGTTATATGCCTTCATAGAGCAGCATATGGCACTCAAGAAAAGGGAAATAGAGCTGGAAGAGCAATATTATCGCCGCTTCAAGTCTTATTTGACAGCCGAGCAGCTGTTTGAGCTGCACAAGACCGAGCAAGAGTTTGTCCGCTGGTTGTTGGAAGAGTTGCGCGAGCGCCGGCGGTGAGTCCAAAAATACCTCTCACCTTTTCTTTTGTAATGGAGCAGTTGTCATATGTGGCAGCTGCTTTTTTGTTGGGCTGCCACAGTAGTTGCCTTTGGCTTATTGTTGAGAAATTCGACTTATAAAGGCAGTCTGTACTATCAACAAGTGTACGAATGGGCGCTGTCCATGCCGGAAAGTTTTATGGAGAAAGATAAAAGAGAGCGGGAAGGCTTGGTAAAGGCAGCACGGGCGCTTTCAAAACAGCAGCAAATGCAGTAGGAAATAGCCGTGAGAACTTCCGTCCGAAAAAACAAACCTTCTGCAGAGACTTTTTAGCTTTCTGCAGAAGGTACTTTGTGTGCGTAGGGCAATGCCCAACGCCAAACAACTGACGCTTATTGCTTGTTGGCTTTAAGTGTAATACTTAAGTTGATTTCGGGATTGATGATTTTATCTTCTATGGTTTGGTCTTTGCCGTAGTTTATGTTCCAATCGTAGCGGTTGATGTTGAATTTAGCTACGGCTTCCACGCCATCGTCGGTAACGGTAATTTTGGCAGGGAAGCTCACGCCTTTGGTTACTCCTTTGATGGTCAAGTTGCCGCTTACTTCGTGGGTGGGGTCGGCAATGCTAAAGTTGGGATCTACCTCGCCACGCTCTTTGGTGTTGTCCCATGCTTTGATTTCGGTGATTTCAAAGGAGGCTTCCGGGTAGGTCTCTACCTCAAAAAAATCGGCACTTTTCAGATGGCCGGTCAGCTTTTGGTTTTCTTCGCTGCCTTCGGGCAGGTCGGTTACTGTCAGGCTGTTCATGTCTACCACGAACTTGCCGCCTACTACTTCGTTGCCTTTTACATGCAGCTCACCACTTTTGAGTTTGAGAAAACCTTCGTGGCGGCTTCCTATTTTTTTGCTGCCAATCCAATCGATCCGGCTGTTTTCCAAATCTACGGCATAGGTAACAGCCTGTGCCTCTTCTTGGGCTTGTTCTTCGGTCTTGGCTTGTGCTTCGCCGGTTTCGGCTTTGTCACTTTCAGGAGTGCTTTCGCAGCTGAACAATAAGCCGCTTATGGCTACAATGCTAAGTGCATAAAATAACTTTTTCATCGCTTATTTTATTTTTAGGTTTACAATGCAAATATATAGTGCTTAAATGAAAAAACAAAATCAATGTACCAACATTGAATTGTTGTTTGGCTTTGTGTTTATTTTGCTGTCTTTTTCTTCTCCGGCTTATGCCTGCTTTAATTTACCAAAAGAAAAACGTTATATTCCCTGCCTGCTTGTAAAAAGAATGCTACTTTTATGTAATTTTTTACTGCGACCCGGAAAATAAAAAAACACTTTTGCGCATGTCTTCTTACTACGACGACCAAAGCCAGGAAGAATTATTGACCCGCTTACAGATGATTATAGAAAGTGCGGTAGATGGTATTGTTACTATTGACGAGCATGGTATTATCGAAACGTTTAACCACTCGGCGAGTCGCATCTTTGGTTACGAACCCGGCGAAGTCATAGGCAAGAACATCAGCATTTTGATGCCGGAACCTTATCGTTCGGCACATGACGAGTATATTGCGCGTTATTTGCGCACGGGCGAAAAACGCATCATCGGTATTGGGCGCGAAGTGTTGGGGCAGCGCAAAGATGGCAGCATTTTCCCCTTTTTTCTGAGTGTGGGAGAAGGCATGGTGAATGGGCGCCGTATCTTTACCGGCATTGTACGTGACATGAGCGAACAGAAGGCAGCCGAGCAAAAGGTGCGGGAATATGCCAAAGCTTTGGAGCGAAGCAATCAGGAGTTGGAAAGCTTTGCCTACATCGTATCACATGATTTGCAAGAACCACTGCGCAAAATACAGGCTTTTGGTGAACGCATATTGAAGAAAGAAGCGGACAGGCTCTCAGAACAAGGGCGCAATTACCTGGAACGCATGTTGAATGCCGGTGAGCGCATGCAGCGTTTAATTGAAGACCTGCTGCTGTTTTCGAGAATTACCACACGCCGCCAGCCTTATGAAACACTCTCTCTTGACGAAGTGATGGCAGAAGTGCTTACAGACCTGGAATGGCAAATAGAACAGCGCCGGGCGGCAGTCGAAATAGAAGGTGGGCAGCTTTCTTTTGAGGCAAGCAGGCGCCAGATGCATCAGCTGTTTTTGAACTTATTGAGCAACGCATTGAAATTTCAAAAAGAAGGCGTGCCGCCACATGTACGTGTCCGGGCTGCTTACTGCGAGCAGGAAGGAAAAGAGTGGATAAAAATAGAAGTAAGCGACAATGGCATAGGCTTCGATGAACAGTTTGCCGATAAAATCTTTGTCATCTTTCGCCGCTTGCACCATGACCATGAGGGAACAGGCATTGGTTTGGCTATTTGTAAAAAAATTGTAGAGCAGCATGGGGGGCGCATCGAAGCACGTGCCCGGGAAGGCGAAGGGGCTACTTTTGTCATACACCTGCCACGGAAACAACCTTCTGCATAAGTCGAAAACAACCACATTTGATATGATAGAGCAACAAATAAGCATATTATTGATTGATGATGACGAAGAAGATTACTTGATTCTGCGGGATGTGGTGGAAGACATCCCTTTTCGCGGCACGCGCTACACCGTGGAATGGACGCCCGACATCAAGCAGGCATGGGAAGCCGTAAAAAGTGGCAGCTATGACGTGTATTTGGTCGATTACCTTTTGGGCGTACACGATGGCCTTACCTTCATTCGCAAAGCCGTGGAAGAAGGCTGTATTCAGCCCCTGATATTGCTTACCGGGCAGAATGACCCGTCCATAGACGAGCAAGCCATGTTGGCCGGTGCAGCTGACTACTTGGTGAAAGGGCGCTTCGATGCCGACCAACTCGAGCGCGCCGTGCGCTATTCAATGCAGCATGCCAAAAACCTGTATGAAATCAAGCTGCTGAACGAATACCTCGAAAAGCGGGTAGAAGAGCGCACCCGGCAGCTGCGGGAAGCTTACCAGCAGGTAAAACAGGCGTTGGAAAAAGAAAAAGAACTGAACGAGCTGAAATCCCGTTTTGTAGCCATGGCTTCGCACGAGTTCCGCACCCCTTTGAGTGCCATCTTGTCTTCGGCTTCATTGATTGCCCGCTACGACAAAACCGAGCAGCAGCCGCAGCGTCTTAAACATGTGCAACGTATCCAAAAGTCGGTGCAAAGTCTCAATGCCATTCTCAATGAGTTTCTCTCTTTAAGTAAAATAGAAGAAGGCAAAGAGAGCGTACAGCCCAAATCGATAGACATCGTGGCCTTGGTTGCTGACTTGCGTGAAGAGCTGACCCCTTTATGTAAAGAAAACCAGCATATCGTCTGCAAAATGCCCGGCGATACTTTAGCTTGGACACAAGACGAGCGCATATTGAAAAACATCTTAACCAACTTGCTAAGCAACGCCTTGAAGTATTCCGAAAAAGACGTTGAGCTGCAAGTGCAAGTGGACGCGGCAGGCGAAAAGCTGCGCATCGAAGTAAGGGATTACGGCATTGGCATTCCACAGGAAGAGCAGAAATATGTGTTTAGCCGCTTTTTCCGGGCAGGCAATGCATCCAACGTATCGGGCACCGGTTTAGGTTTACACATCGTAAAAAAATATGTAGATTTGATTGGCGGCGATATAGCCTTTCAAAGCCGCGAAAACGAAGGAACCGTATTTTATTTAACCATTCCACGTCTATGAGCAAAAAAATACTCGTAATAGAAGACCACGAAGATATTCGCGAGAATATCATAGAAATCCTTTCGCTCTCGGGCTATGAAGCCGAAGGCGCACGCAACGGAAAAGAAGGCTTGGAAAAAGCCCAAAGTCTGTTGCCCGACTTGATTATTTGCGACATCATGATGCCGGAGCTCGATGGTTACAGTGTCCTGAAAATACTGGCACAAAAACCGGAGACCGCTTCCATTCCTTTCATTTTTCTTACAGCCAAAACCGAGCGCAGCGACATACGCAAGGGCATGAGCCTGGGCGCAGACGACTACTTGACCAAACCTTTCGAAGAAAGTGAGCTGCTCGAAGCCGTGGAAGCCCGCTTCCGCAAGCAAGAAATCCTGCAGAAGCACTATGCCAATACGGCCGAAGGCATGAAAAATTTCGCGCAAGATGCCAAACAATGGATAGACCTGCTGCGTCCCGAAGAATATAAAACCAAAACCTATAAGAAAAAGGAGACCATTTATTGGGAAGGTGAAGTCGCTCATTTTGTGTATTTGGTAGAAGAAGGGGAGGTGAAGACCTTCCGCGTTAATCCGGAAGGCAAAGAATTGATTACGGCCGTTTACAAGCCCGGCGATTTCTTCGGATACCTGGACGTGATGGCCGGCGACAAACACAACGACACAGCCGAAGCCCTGCAAGATACGGAACTGCTGCTCATCCCCAAAGAAGATTTTGTGCACCTCATATCCGGCAACCCGGCCGTGGCAGTGCGCATGGTAAAAATGTTGGCCGGCGCAGTGAAAGAAAAGGAAGAAAACCTGCTTCAGATGGCATACGATTCGGTGCGCCGGCGTGTAGCCAAAGCCTTGGTGAAGCTGGCAGAAGACGACTTCAATGCCGAAGTGCATCTTTCCCGCGAAGAGCTTGCCAATATTGTAGGCATTGCCAAAGAAACCCTGATACGCACACTCTCCGACCTGAAGTCAGAAGGAATGATTGAAGTGAACGGCAACACAATCCGTGTGGTAGAGCCGGAACAACTGCTGCGCATATAACCCATGCTTAACCAAATATAATCATGACCGAACGAAAGCAAATAGGAGGGCACTGGTTTGTTCGCTATGAAAAAGAGACTTACCCGCAAGAGGAGATGCTCCGGCGGGCAAAAGAGTTTTTCGAGTGGGCAAACCGCCGCCGCACCGTGCGCGACTTCTCCGATAAACCGGTGCCACGTGAAGTAATTGAATACGCCATACGCACGGCATCCACAGCCCCGTCGGGCGCCAACAAGCAGCCGTGGACCTTCTGCGTGGTAGAGAACCCCGCCCTGAAAAAAGCCATCCGTGAGGCAGCAGAGCGCGAAGAGTATGAAAACTACCATGGACGCATGAGTGAAACCTGGCTTAGGGATTTGGCACACCTCGGAACCGACTGGCACAAGCCTTTTTTAGAAACTGCTCCCTATTTAATAGTGGTGTTTAAACGTGTGTATGAACTGGATGACGAGGGCGTAAAGCGCCAAAATTACTACGTGGCCGAGTCGGCAGGATTGGCCTGTGGCATGCTGCTCATGGCATTGCATCATGCCGGTTTGGTGGCACTGACCCACACACCAAGCCCCATGAACTTTCTGAGCAAGCTATTGGAGCGCCCCGACAATGAGCGCCCTTTCTTGCTGATTCCCGTGGGCTACCCTGCCGATGAAACCTATGTGCCCGACATCAAGCGCAAATCCTTAGACCAAATTTGTGTTTGGTACTCTTAGAAGGATAAATTGTATCTTTGTCCGAAAACGAATAGCCGACCGTTATGGAGCGTATTTTATCTGATGAAGCCTGGAACTGGGATTTCTTGAATGAAGAAACTGTTTCTTCACCTTCAGCCGAAGCATGGAAAACAGCCGAAGGCATCCATATAAAATCGGTTTATGCACTTGCCGACATAGAAGGGCTGCCCACGCGGCACTTCATTGCAGGGGCGCCGCCCTATTTGCGCGGTCCTTATCCAAGCATGTATGTGCAACGTCCATGGACCATCCGTCAATATGCGGGCTTCTCTACTGCCGAGGAGTCGAATGCTTTTTACCGGCGCAACCTGGCTGCCGGGCAAAAAGGATTATCGGTGGCTTTTGACCTGGCCACCCACCGGGGCTATGACTCAGACCACCCCCGTGTGGTAGGCGATGTGGGCAAAGCCGGCGTGGCCATAGATACCGTCGAAGACATGAAAATACTTTTCGACGGCATCCCCCTGGACCAAATGTCGGTATCGATGACCATGAATGGGGCGGTGTTGCCCGTGATGGCATTCTACATTGTGGCGGCTGAGGAACAGGGCGTAAGCCAAGACAAGTTGTCGGGCACCATACAAAACGACATCTTGAAAGAATTCATGGTGCGCAATACCTACATCTACCCGCCGGCTGAAAGCATGCGCATCATAGGCGACATTTTTGCCTATACGGCAAAGTATATGCCCAAATTCAACTCCATCAGTATCAGTGGCTATCATATGCAAGAAGCCGGTGCCACTGCCGACCTCGAGCTGGCTTATACCCTGGCCGACGGCTTGGAATATATACGCACCGGTTTGAAAGCAGGCTTGGACATCGACGACTTCGCGCCGCGTCTGTCTTTCTTCTGGGCCATTGGCATGAACCATTTCATGGAGATAGCCAAAATGCGCGCGGCGCGTTTGCTGTGGGCAACCATCGTCAAGCAGTTCAATCCCAAGAATCCCAAATCAATGGCTTTGCGCACACACTGCCAAACGTCGGGGTGGAGCCTGACCGCCCAAGACCCTTTCAACAACGTGGCGCGCACCTGCATCGAAGCATTGGCGGCTGCCTTGGGGCATACGCAGTCGTTGCATACCAACTCGCTCGACGAAGCCATTGCCCTGCCTACCGACTTTTCGGCACGCATCGCCCGCAATACGCAATTGTTGCTTCAATTGGAAACGGACATCACCCGCACCGTGGACCCCTTGGGCGGCAGCTACTACATAGAAGCCCTGACCATGGAACTATGCCGCCGGGCATGGGAGCATATCCGCGAAATAGAAGAGCTGGGCGGTATGACCAAAGCCATGGAAACCGGCTTGCCCAAAATGCGTATCGAAGAAGCCGCTGCCAAAAAGCAGGCACGCATCGACGCAGGCAAAGACATTATTTTGGGCGTCAATAAGTTTAGAGTAGAAGACGAGCCCGATATCGATATTCTGGAAGTGGACAATACTGCCGTGCGTCAAAAACAAATCGAGCGCATCCGCCGCGTGAAAGCGAGCCGTGACGAAAAAGCCGTGCAACAAGCCCTCGAAGCGCTCACACGCTGTGCACAAACAGGCGAAGGCAACCTGCTGGAGTTGGCAGTAGAAGCCGCCCGCCGCCGTGCTACCTTAGGCGAAATATCCTATGCCCTGGAAAAAGTATTTGGGCGCTACAAAGCCATGATACGCTCTATTTCGGGTGTCTATGCCGCCGAAGTGTCTGACGATGAGCACTTCCGGGCAGCGCAAGAAATGGCCGACCGTTTTGCCGAGCTGGAAGGGCGACGCCCCCGCATCATGATTGCCAAAATGGGACAGGACGGGCACGACCGCGGCGCCAAAGTCATCGCTACGAGCTTTGCCGACTTAGGCTTCGACGTGGACGTGGGACCGCTCTTCCAAACTCCGGAAGAAGTGGCACGGCAAGCCGCCGAAAACGATGTGCATGTGGTGGGCGTGTCGAGTCTTGCCGGTGGACACAAAACCCTCGTCCCTCAGTTGATTGAAGAACTCAAGAAAATAGGACGCGAAGACATATTGGTGGTAGTGGGCGGTGTGATACCACCCCAAGATTTCGACTTTTTGTACAAAGCCGGTGCTACTGCCGTCTTCGGACCGGGCACCATCATTGCCGTGGCAGCACAACGCATCTTACAGGCGCTACTGGCAAACATAGAACGTGAGCAAGCCGATGCATGATTTGCTTACGATGCTTAAAGAGTATAAGTCCCACATCTTGTGGCTTAGCGGCGGCATGGTAGGGCTTATGCTCTTTATTATGGCAATGGTTTATGGGGAGCATATCTTTTCGCCGCCCCCGCGTGTGATTGACAGGCCGCGTGCACAGCAGCTGGCACTCGTAAAACAATGGATACGCTGCCGTTGTACCACCGTGGCCATGTATGAGCAACGCAACGACACCTTGCAGGAGGACTATCTCTTGGGCTATGATGCACAAGGGCGTTTGCGTGCCCACAATCGTCATATTTTTTTTGACTACGACTCTTTAAACCGCTTCTCTGCTTTTTACATCTACCATGACGACGAAGGCTACATCGGCCGCCGCGTAACCTTTCGTTATTTGCCGGCAACGGCTGTTGTGCCCTTTACACAAATTGAGGCAAGCATTTACAAAATAGTCAATGAGCAAATAAGCAAGGTGGGCTATACCGTAGTGTGGCCCTTTCCGATAGAGCAGGCTGCCTGGTACGAACTGCTGCCTCCCGCAGAGCCCCTTACACAACTGCCCAAAAAGCAGGCAGAGAACATATGGCTTATGATGAAAGAAAAAAAGTCTGTGTATTGGGTTTTTGATGCACAAAACCGCCTGATGGAGGAAATAGAAGTAGATCCTTATTTGCCCACCACTTACTCTTTGAGCCGCCGCCGCTTCCGGTATGATACCAAAGGTTTGCTGATTGAAAAAATACAGATCGACTCAATCATTAATCAATACAAAAACCTACGCAAATTGACAGGAAAGCAGTTGTTTCGCTACACTTACGATGCGGAAGGGCGCCCGCTGCGTTATGAAGAATTGCTCTGGAACGGTGTGGAGTGGGTGCCGCAGATGCGCAGGGAATGTACATACCACCCGCCGGACATACACGCCCCTTTGTCTGAATAATTAGCAATTTTCAAAGGCAAATTGTAGTTTTGTGCGCTGCGAAATAACGAACTCATGGAATATATTAGAGGACTTATTGGTATTACCGTACTTTTGGCATTGGCCGTTCCTTTTTCTAAAGACCGTAAAGCCATCAATTGGCGCCTGGTAATCATAGGTGTTTTGCTGCAAGTATTTTTTGCTTTCATGATTTTGAGGGTTGAATGGGTGGCTTTGATATTTAAATCCGTTAGTGAAGCCTTTGTTACCTTCCTGAATTTTTCTTTAAAAGGTGCCGAATTTATTTTTGGTGACTTGGCAAAAAATAGCGACAGCGTGCCCGGCACCCGGCATTCATTAGGTTTTATCTTCGCTTTTCAAGTGCTGCCTACCATCATCTTCTTTTCTACGGTTTCGGCAGCACTTTATTATTTAGGGATCTTGCAAAAAATAGTCTATGCCATTGCCTGGGTGATGAAGCGTACCATGGGGCTTTCCGGTCCTGAAAGCTTGGCCGCTGCCGGTAATATTTTTTTAGGACAAACCGAAGCGCCTTTGCTGGTCAAGCCTTTTGTGGAAAAAATGACCATGTCGGAGCTTATGTGTTTGATGACCGGTGGCATGGCTACCATCGCCGGGGGCGTGCTGGGCGCTTATGTCTCTTTTCTGGGGGGCGAAAATCCCGCCGAGCAGGCGCGCTTTGCTGCTCATTTGCTCAGTGCTTCCATCATGAGTGCGCCGGCTGCCATTGTCATGGCAAAGATATTGTACCCGGAGCTGGAGCCTGAAAAAGTTAATCAAAAGCTGGAAGTATCTAAAGAAAGCATAGGGGTGAACCTTATCGATGCCATGTCGAACGGTGCTGCCGACGGGCTCAAATTGGCGCTGAATGTGGGCGGCATGCTCCTTGCCTTCATTGCCGTGATTGCCCTGCTCAATGCCGGTTTGGGTAAAATTGGGGTTTGGTTGGGCGTAAACGAAGCCATTGCACAATCTACCGGGCAGTTGTTTCAGGGGCTTTCATTAGAGTATATTTTGGGACAAATAGGGCGCCCCCTTGCTTTCATTATGGGGGTTGACTGGAACGAGTCCTTGCTGGTGGGCAGTCTTATAGGTCAGAAAACGGCTATCAATGAGTTTGTAGCCTATGCCGAACTGGCAGCCGTAAAAGACAAACTGAGCGAGCACGCCTTGCTTATTGCCACCTATGCCCTGTGCGGTTTTTCGAATTTCAGTTCTATTGCCATTCAAATTGGTGGCATAGGAGGAATGGCCCCTGCGCGTCAGAGCGACCTGTCCCGCTTGGGCATGCGTGCCCTTTTGGGTGCCAGCTTGGCTTGTTTTATGACCGCTACCATTGCCGGTGCCGTTGCCGGTTAGGGGTGGGGAAGGCTTGCAACGAAGGGCTTCCGCTGCCCGCGGACCATGCCATGCCTCACAAAGAGAAAGGCTTCACCGAGTCAAACTTCTCTCTTGTCCTTTCGAACGGAGCGCACTTGATTTGAGAAATCTTTTCTCAAATCAAGTGCGTTTTTTGTCATGCCGAGCGAAACGAAGTGCAGCGAGACATCTCTTCAAGCCAAACAGCAAGACACAGAAGAGATTTCTCGCTTGCGCTCGAAATGACAAGGGGAGGATGCACGAAAGAGCCAAGGAAGGCTTGAAGGGGGAGAATAAGGAGTGCTCAAAAAGTAAATAAAACTTCAAAGGGCTAAAAACTTTACAACTGTCCTTTTGAATGGATCGCAAGCGGAGTGAGAATCCTTTTAAGGGGCATCCTTTCATACCACACTTTGGCATGAGACGAATGCCCCGCTTTATTTGAAACCACCGGAAATCAAACGTTCAGGCGTGCGACCTGCTGCCAAGCCGCCTCTACTTCACTTCTTGTGCCGGGTTGCCAAACACCATGCTTCCTTCTTTTACATCGCGCAACACCACACTGCCCGGTGCTATTTGTGCGCCTTGTCCTATTTTTACTTTTGGGGCAATGACGGCCCCCGCTCCTATGTAAGCCTCGGAGGCAACCTCTGCATGATGCCCTATCACCGCACCGGCGCCTACTTCCACGTGGTCGTGCAGCTGCGCATGATGGTCAATAATTGCCCCCGAATGAATGACGTTGTAGCTGCCCATTTTGGCAAAGGTATTGAGTATGGCACCGGCAGCCACCAAATTGCCATAGCCCAGTTCCAAGGGGCTGCTCAGCACCGCCAAACGGTGAATGGCGTTGACAGGCACCACTTTGCGCCGTTCGCGCAGCATCTCGATGCGCACCTTGCGTTTAGCCAAATCGTCTTCTGCCACAAAAGCTTCGCATTTGGGTCCGATGAGCTTCAGAAAACCATGGTCATCGGGATGCCCCATTACGGCTACATAGTTGATTTCGGTGTTGTGCAGGCTTTTGTCTTCATCCAAAAAGCAATACACCACAATATCGTTGCTGTTGAAGACATCGAGTGCCAGGCTGCCCAAGTTGCCGGCACCAAATATAATTACGGGATTGTCCATAGCGTCTTTTTTGCAGGCAAAGGTCTTAATTTTTCTCATAGACTGCAAAGAATGCATTGACATACACCAAACGACCGGCGGCGGCCATTGGGGCATTTGACCGGGGTAGAATAAGATAAGAAGCGCGAGTAGGGCAGGGAGGCTTTTGAGGAGGGTAGCCGGCTTGCCAATCCTTTTGCCCTGTATATTTCTTGTAAAGCAGTGTGGTATATATCCAGTCGTCGTGGGTCTCAACGCAGCCGGCTTGCCGGGGAATTGCTTCAATGGCTTTATTCAAAGCGAAATAGCTCTGCCATCTGTCACTAAATGAAAGCGCATAATCTGATTGAAGCCACAGGGCTGCTGCCGCGCAGACAACCACGAGACCGGTACCATGTCTGTGCGTACCACTTGCTGTCCGTCCAAGCATCCACCAGAAAGGCAAGGCAAGAAACAGCCATATGCGGGCGGGTGGCTGTAGTCCTTGTACGGCAGTCACTATCCAGGGTATGATGAGGAGGCAAAAAATTGCTTTGTCTTCTTTTGTAAAAGAAATAACTTTGAATTTCAATGAAAGTGTGTATGTAATCAATACCCCCCCAAAAAGCATCAGCATGAAGGGATTGCCAAAAAGAAAAAGCATCACAGACCATAGATAAGCAGGAAACCACCGGAACCATTCCGCCCTTGTCATGGAGGCAATAAATGGCGACTGCCAAAAAAGCCAGCCTTGTGTCAACACGAAGGGGGCATACAGCAAGGTTGTGAAGAAAATCACTTGCAGGTGCATCCAAATGAGCCACCTCCGGCGGAATCCATAGCCCCATGCGCAAGCAGCTGCCAGAGCCAGCCATGCATACAAGTGGGTCGGCAAGGTATAAAAAGCCAAGCAGTTGACACAGACAAAAAAACGGCGGGCAAGTATCGAATGCCCGAGTGCAGGCAGCAGGCGCAAGGCAAACGCCACCCAAAAACCATGTAAAATATAAGCGCGCCCCAAGCCGGCATATACCATCACGCCCTCTATCCCATGAAAAGCTACCAGCAGCAAAGCAGCAATGGGAGGCGATAGTTTCCACCGGCGCAGCGCCGTGTCTGTCAATAACATGCCCAGGGCAACAACAGCCAGCAGGGAGGGAAGCTTAACAGCCCAGAAAGCAGGCAGGAATTTGTCGAGCAAAGCCGCGCATAAATTATAGAACACATGATGGTTGGGACCGGGATAATAGGTAAGACACACAAGCACTCCCCGCCGGATAAGGTGTACATACCCAAAAGCTTCGTCTATATGAGGCAGAGGAAAACGCGCGATTTCGAAAGCATACCATATGCCCGTAAATAGAGGCAAAAGCAGTACTATTGCGCGGGCTTGAAGTGAATTCTTGTAAAAATCCAATATACTTTGAGATTCAATGTGTAAGCTGCGTGCCAATTCCTTGCTTTTCCGGCAGACATAGGGCAGTATGCCAAACAGAAGGGAAGTGCCCACAGCTATGATGACTCGTGCAGTATGCCACCGCCAAGGCGGAAATAGCTCTTGCAGCTTTTGGCTCTGTGTATGCGACAGGGCATAATGTTCAGAAAGCCATGCTATCAGCTGTTCATAAGAACAGCTTTGAAGCAGCACCCAAGTGAAGATAAAAAGGAGTCCCGCGCCGTACAGGCTTTTGATGGATAGCTTCTGCATAGGCATTTATTTACGATGCAAGATAGGAAATTGAAGGAAGCGATTGCGCCCGAAAATATACGCTGCTTCTTGCTGTATTTATTAAATAAAGCATGTCATTCGAACGAGCGAAGCGAGTGAGTTCAAATCCAACCATATCACAATAAAAGCAAAAGAAGAGGTTGCCCGCTTGCGCTCAGAGGAGACAAGGGGGCGTTTTAAAGAGAACAAGAGGCAGAAACAAGCAAGAAGGCAAGATGAAATAGGTGATTTTTTAAAAAAAAATCACTTGCGTGATAGTATTATTATTGTTATTATTTTATTACTAAACCATCAAGCTGCGAACGCAGGGCATGCGATGTCGGCTAAGTATGCTTTCCGGAGTTCGAAGCTTGCGCCATTGACGTCGTCTAAACCACATTTCACTCCAAAAAAAGATAAAATCATGAAACAGCTACATGTTCAAATTAAGTTGTGGTGCTTGCTGCTGTGCTTGTTGCCGGTAGCATGTCACAATCCGGAGGTGAATGCCCCGGAGGAGCAATTTCAACAGCTGGATGAGACCGCAGATGTGCCCTTTAGTGGCGATGTTCTTTTCGTGCCGGAGGGAAGCCGCCTGGAGCAACGCGCTGCCGAAGACTTCGTGCGTTTTGAGTTGCCGGAAGGCTACGCTTTTGTAGGAAAAGATGAAAGAGGGGAGCCTTTTTTGATAGTAGAGCCTGTGGGTGTAATATGCACCTGTTTGGATGGTGGAGGTGGTTGTAGCCCCGTTAGGAGAGGGAGTAACTTTGACTGCTTAATGACTACTTGTGGGAACTGTAGGAAAGAGGCATATAGACTTTCGGGTGAAGGGAAGCAAAAATTTGAACTCTTGGGAGTCGTTTACAAAGGGAAGGCGGAAGAAGCGCTTTCATTATTTGGAGACAAAGAGCCGCCTGTCCTGCGAATTGTTTCTGTGGGCGCGGATGAGCAAGCTGCCCGGCAGCTTTCGTTCATGGAAGGCTTTGCTTTGGTTTCTGCCGGTCTTTTGGAGCAGGACAAGCTTATTCCCGCGCCTTTCCACAAAGAATATCTCGATTTGCCGGGCGTGCGGGCTGCTGTGAACGAATGGGCAGAGAATCTGAAAACTGCCGGATGGAATGAAGAGATGCAAAAACACTTTGCCGCTACAGGAGAGCTGCCCAAAGGATTTGTTTTGGTAAAAGCTGCCATTTATGGCATACCGGTTGCTTTGGTAACCCCACAAGGCAATGACCTTAACCGCTGGGCACTACTGAAGAGGGCCGCGGGAGTAGTGGAAATAGAAGGAGGGGTGAAGTGCTCGTGTTTGAAAGGAGGAAGTGTATGCCCGAAGAACAGTATGCTTGGAGTGGTTTACTGTGACGCGAGCAATTGCAAAAGCTGCAAGATGGAATAAGAAGCAAGTCTTTTAGCGGGGTAGCATTTGCCGGAAGAAGCCACCGTGCTTTCTTCCGGCTTTTTTTATGACGCGCTTGCCGCTATTCATACGCCTTTCTTTCCCTTTACACGATTTTCACTAATTTGCCTTTATCCCAATGTTTTTGCGATATGCGTGCTTTGCTACCCAAGAAACGATGGTTTTTCTGGATGCTTTACTTCCTGCCTTTTGTATTGATGCGGGATGTATATCCCTTTTTTCGTTTTTCGATGTTTGCCACGCCCGTGTCGCGGGCGGCTTATACCGAGCGCTACGAATGGTATGTTCGGCAAAGCCGGGCGGAAAAGTGGCAGCTGCTTGCCCCCGAAGTCATCGGCTTGGATGAAGCCCTTTTTTATTACCGTGCAAGGAGGGCCAACATCACAAAGCAGGGTAGTGCCTTCTTGGCAATACTTATGGAAGTGTATCGTCAAAAGAGAGAAGCGCTGCCGGCAGCAAGCTTGCTGGTAGAAAAGCGCTTTAAACAGGGGCAATATCTCGATTCGCTGGTGGTGGCTCAATGGACAAGACCATGAAAAGCAGATACCTGAAGAGTACCTTATGGGGTTTGGCGGCTTTGCTTGCTTTGTGGGCTATGTACGGATGGTGGCTGCGCCCGCAGGTGAAGGCATTTTTATGGACAGGCGAAGAAAACATGGTGTCCCGCTTGGTGGCTGTTTTCTATCCTCGCTTTGCCATAGAGCGCCACCGTTTCGATGCCTCGTATTTTCTTTTCCTGGCAGACCAAATGGTGTTGCGTGCAACTGTGATGCTGCTGAGCCTGGGCGCGTGGTTGCTGTGGCAAAGCAGCAGGCGGGTGCGTGCCGTGGCGGTCCTTCCTGTGGCTACTCATGAGTATTTTTTGCGTTATTTCGCTTTGGTCTTGCTGATATATACCTATGATTGGTGCTATTCTTTCTACAAGCTGTCATTTTTTACGGACTTTTTCGAGCCTTTGTGGCTTATTCGTCCGCTGCCCGGCTTTTCTTTGCCTTGGCTGTGGACGCTGTGGACAGTGATGGTGCTGGCTGCCTTGCGTTGCTTGTGGCTGGGCAGGGGGGCATTGCTGCCTGCGTTGCTGTTTGTGGTGTTGCAAGCCTATTTGTACAGTTTTGGCAAAATGGATCATACTTTTGCCCCCTTTACCTATGTGTGTTTGCTGATGCCTTGGTGGGAAAGGCAGGGGCGTATATGGCGCAAGGAAGGGCGCTCGTTTGGCAGTGCGGAAGTGCTGCAGTGGGTACGTGTGGCCATTGCGCTTTGCTATGTGCAGGCGGGTATGGAGAAGCTACTGCTGGGGGGGAGTGCCTGGTGGAATGCCGGCCACTTGCGTACTTTTTTGCTGGTGCACGGGCAAGCCGCAGGACGTGCTTTGGCAGCTTCGCCTGATTCGCTTCTCGAGGCTGCTTCCTTGCTTGTGTTGCTGTGGCAGCTGGCGTTTGTGGGCATATTGCACCGCAAGGGACGCTACTTTTTTGCCATCACAGGTTTTTTATTTCATCTTGCCAATTATTTGTTTTTGGGAGTTGGCTGGTGGCTGCATACGTATGTGTGGTGTTATCCTTTCTTTTTTGACAGCTTGTCAGTTGTGGAACGGCTTGCACGATTTTTGAAAGCAAAGACTTATAGACAAAAACAATGACCTGCATCAATAGCAGATGATTTTTTTCTCTTAGATTTGCTACGAATCAAAAAACAGGGGAGCTCATGGAAAGTCTTTTTTGGCATATTTTGGACGGCGGCATGGCAAAGACCATAGCGGCTATTTCGTACATCGTACTGATAACCATAGAGATTGTTATTGCAGTTCGCAAGAACCTGAAACTATATAGCACCCGGGATACTTTCAACAACCTGATGCTGGGGGCTATTACCTCTGTCGTAAAAATTTTTATTAAAGGGGTTACGCTCGCTTTCTTTGGTTACTTGCATCAACAATATGCGCTGTTCGATATCCCCGCCAATGCATGGTGGAGTATTTTACTTTTATTTTTACTCAACGATTTGACTTTTTACTGGTACCACCGTTTAGGGCACGAAAGCCGTTTCTTCTGGGCTACGCATGTGGCGCACCATTCATCACAGCTGTTCAATTTTTCTACTGCCATCCGTGGCAACTTCATTCATTTCTTCTACCGCTTTTTCTTCTGGGCGCCTTTGGCTATTCTGGGCTTCGACCCGCTGATGATTGTGCTGATTGATGAAATTGGCTTTTATTACCAAATGTTCATACATACCAAAACCATTGGCAAGCTGCATCCCGTGATTGAGTTCATTTTCAACACGCCTTCGCATCACCGGGTGCACCATGGCAGCAACCCGGCGTACATAGACAAGAACTATGGCGCAGTGCTTATTATCTGGGACCGTCTGTTTGGCACCTTCGCCGAAGAAAAAGAGGAAGTGCGCTACGGCTTGACCAAAAATCTGACTAAACAAAATGTGCCTACCATCTTATTGCATGAATTCCAAGCTATTGCACAAGACGTGGCTCATGCGCCCGACTGGAAAAGCAAGTGGCGTTATGTATTTGGGCACCCGGGCTGGCGCCATGATCAGGAAAATACACAAAAGGCAGAATATGCCAATTCCAATTAGGGGTAGCCGTTGTTTTTGAGCACATAAGGATAAAAGGCGGCGAGGACATGACGTTCGTCGCTTTTTTTATTATTTGCGCTTTGTAGTGAGCCTATTTTTTTTGCTTCTTGCGGTGACCTTTCCATGTTTTGTTGTCCATAAGTTCGACTGAAAAGGAGCATCTCATATGGTTGCAAAGTACTACTCTCAAAAAGAAGGCTTACAGGGCTGGCGCAAGCGTTGGCATGAAATCATTTTCGAAGCCGAAACACCGGAGGGGCGCCTGTTTGATGTGTGGTTGCTGGTAGCCATCTTGTTGAGTATTGTGCTTGTGATGCTGGAGAGCGTGCGCGAAATCAACGAGCAGTACGGCGAGTGGCTGCGCTATGGCGAGTGGTTCTTTACCTTGTTGTTTACGCTTGAATACATCGCCCGGCTGCTGACCGTGCGTAGTCCGTGGCGCTATGCCGTCAGTCCCCTGGGCATCATTGACCTTCTGTCTATACTGCCTACTTACATGAGTTTGTTGTTTGCGGGCACACAGTATTTTATGGTGATACGTGTACTGCGTCTGTTGCGTGTTTTTCGCATTCTTAAGTTGGCTCATTATGTGCACGAAGCGCGGGTGTTGGGCACTGCCTTGCAGGCAAGCCGTGAAAAAATAATTGTTTTCTTGATGGCCGTGCTTAGCTTGGTTATTATTCTGGGTACCATCATGTATTGGGTGGAAGGACCTGAAAATGGCTTTACCAGCATACCGCGCAGCATTTACTGGGCTATAGTGACACTCACCACCGTGGGTTATGGCGACATAGCGCCCGCAACACCTTTGGGGCAATTCATCTCTTCTTTGGTCATGATTCTTGGCTATGGAATTTTGGCGGTGCCCACAGGCATTGTTACTTCGGAACTGACGCATGTTAAAGTAAAAGACATTTCGACCCGGGCATGCGATAACTGCGGCGCCGAAGGGCACGACAACGATGCCGTTTTTTGCAAATACTGTGGTGGCAAATTGTGATTTGTGATAAAGCAAACCTCACTTCCAATCAAAAAATATCAATAATTATGAAACAAAATGTATTGAAAAACACTTTTTTACTCTTTTTTGCCTGTCTGACTGTGACACAAGCACAGGTAAAAGAGCGGCAAAACGGCTGGCTTATGGCTTTCGGGCGCTATGCGCTGAATGAACACTGGGACCTGCACGCCGAAACACAGTTGCGCTATTATGAAATAGTCGGCTATCCTTTTCAGCACTTGTTTCGTGGTGAGTTGTTGCGTAAGGTGAATGACAATTTGACCATAGACGCGGGATATACTTATATCGAAGAATTTCCCTACGACGAAGTGGGAGCGCCGGAAAAGAGCTTCGAGCATAACATGTTTGAAGACATTTTCTTTGCCCACCCTCTGGGAGCGCTGAAAGCCATACACCGCTACCGTATAGAGCAACGTTGGACGCACAGAATATCCGATATAAACGCTTCTTTTTCCAACCGCTTTCGCTATGCTTTGACGTTGCAATATCCTTTGCCGAAAAGCAAGTGGTTTTTCAGCGTTATGGATGAAATTTTCATCCACACCTTTAAGGGCGGGGACTTGTTCAACCAAAACTGGACTTGGGCAGGTATTGGGCGCAAAATGAGTGAGCACTTAACCGTAGAGGCGGGCTACCTCAATCAGTATATATCCATGCCTTGGCGCAACGACTTTACGGCTGCCAGCAACCACACAATACGCATGGTGCTCGCCTATCGTATCAAATAATCAATTAATACAATGTGACCGGTGCAGGTATTTCATAAAAAGACGCTTGCGCCGGTTTTTTGCTTGTCGAAACAATGAAGGGAGTGGCTTTGAAACCGGGAGAAAAGTGTTGTCTGAAAGGCGGTTTTTGCTTGTTTTTCTATTGAAACAGCCGGAAGCGAGAAGGAAAGAGGGACTCTTTATTTAATAAAAAAGCTCTCTTGCAAAAGCAGAGAGCTGTAATACGACATCCATTAACTTAACCATGCTGCCAGCAAAAGCATCAACAGCAGGATGGCCATCAGCAAAGGACGGTCTTTTTTCTTGGCTTTGCCCCAAACAACCGGATCCAAGCTGTATTTGTAACGTTTTTCATATAGTGTCTTCATAGCCACCTCCTCTTTTTTGTTATCCCTCTGTTAATTTTGTGTTAAATTAATGTTAAGTGTAATTACGAATGTAAGCAATAATACGTAAAAATGCAACAAAGGATACAAAAAATTAGTTTACCATTTTTACGGCATAGCCACTGACTTTGTATCCATAGTACTGCGTATTGACAAAGAGCGTATAATCTACGTCTATGACTGCATCGGCGCCCAGTTTGCGGGCTTTTTCTGCCAGCTGATAAATCAGTATTTCCTTTTCGGTCATATTATAGCCTTTGGGCATTTGCCCGTATTTTTCCAGCAGGTCTTCCCTTAGCCCCCTGTTACCGGTATTGGGGCGGGTGTCGCTTAGCTCAACAAGCTCAATAATACGGTAAGGTTCGGTGAGTGTTTCGCCCTTGTAATGCACAGGGATAGGATAGGGGGCTTGTTGTCGTATGGGCAGCATACAGCCGGGAAGCCAAAGTATTAGCCCCAGAATGCACCAACGGTAAACAACAAGGCGCAAAGAAAGGTGCTGAGGGCGAGTTGCTTGAGAAAGGGATCCAAGTGGGAAGGTTCCGGTGTGTTCCATACTTTTTTTAAATGAATGATGAATAAAGGATAAGTCAGCAAAAATATAAACTGTTGTGGAGATTCCGGCAGCATGACTGCCGAAAGCAACATACCCAGCATGCCGCCCACAATGAGAAAAGCGTGGTAACGGCGCGCTGCCGCGTAGCCCATGCGCACGGGCAGCGAATATTTGCCGGCCAGGCGGTCGCTTTCCATATCGCGCATGTTGTTAAGATTCAGTACGCCCACCGACCAAAAGCCGATGGCCGCCGCTGCCCCCCATATGACGCCATGCAGGCGGCCGGTAAACAAAAAATAAGTGCCGCCTACGGCAATGAGTCCGAAAAAAAGCCATACGCTCAAATCGCCCAGCCCTAAGTAACCATAAGGGCGTTTGCCCATGGTGTAGTTGATGGCCGCTATTATGGCAAGCAGTCCTATGCCCAGAAGGGTAAAGAAAGCGCGGTAATTGGGATTTGTGCCGCTAAAAAAAGCCAGATAGAGCAAATAGATGCCACTGCCGAAGGCTGCCAAGCCGGTAAGTATGACTGCCCGCCACATGGCCCGCCGGCTGATGGCACCACTTTGCACGGCTCTTTGGGGCCCCCGGCGGTGCGAAGAGTCGGCACCGTGTTGGCTGTCGCCCAAGTCATTGGCAAAATTGGAAAGCACCTGCAGGAGCAGGGCGGTAAGTAATGCCCAAATGAAGATATCGGAGCGAAAAGCGCCCATCCGGGCAGCCAGTGCACTGCCCGTAAGAATGCCGGCAGAAGCAAGAGGAAGGGTGCGCAGACGGGCAGCATATAACCAAGAACGCCACTGTTTCATGAAGGGAAGTGTTTTTTGTTTACGACAATAAAAAAAACAACAGAGGCACAAAGATAAGCCTGTGCCTCTGTTGTATGCAAGGTGAGGAAAAACAGAGTTTTTTTATTCACCTATAGCTGCCAGCACTTCTTCATCCATAGGATTGACCGCCGAACCGAAGAACTTTACCAGCTCGCCATTTTCGTTGATGAGGTATTTGCAGAAGTTCCAGGTAGGCTCTTGGTCATTCCAGCCGTTTTCCTCTTTGTGCGTCAGCCAGTAATAGACGGGGTGTTGCCCTTCGCCTTTCTTTACATTTACTTTCGAAAACATCTGAAAAGTAACGCCATAGTTTTTTTGGCAGAAGGCAGCGATTTCTTCTTCACTGCCCGGCTCTTGCCCGCCGAATTGGTTGCAGGGAAAGCCCAACACCACCACCTTATCGCCATATTTTTCGTGGAAAGCCTGCAGGTCTTCATACTGCGACGTATAGCCACATTTCGAGGCGGTATTTACGATAAGCACCTTTTTGCCTTTCAGCTGCGAAAACTTAAAAGGCTTGCCGTCGATGGTAGTGGCTTCTAAATCATAAAAAGAGCTTTTGGCTTGTGTCATAGCTTCTTGTGGTTTGGATTTGATGGTGGTGGCGCCCCAGCAGGCTGCCAAGAACACCAATAAAAGACTGAGTATTTTTCCCATAGTTGTGTTGTTTTACATGCGTTCGGGCACTTCTATACCTAATAACTGCATTCCCTTGCGAATGGTTTGGGCTGTGGCTTGAGAAATTGCCAAACGGAAGCTTGCCGCCTCGCTTGTTTCTGCTTTAAGAATAGAATGGTGTGCATAGAAAGAATTATAAAGGCGGGTGAGCTCGTAAATATATTGTGCCAATACCGAAGGCGCATAAGTGCGTGCCGCTTCATCCAGCTTTTCGGGAAACTGTGTCAAGGTAAACACCAGCTGCTCTTCCTGTTCGCTTAAAGCATGATTTTCAGGGAAGGCAGCTTTGATTTGGCTTTCCCCGGCTTTGCGAAGCACCGAACAGATGCGGGCGTGGGTGTACTGTATGAAAGGCGCTGCATCGCCTTCAAAGTCAATAGATTCTTGCGGGTTGAAGAGCATGCGTTTTTTGGGGTCCACACGCACAAGGAAATACTTCAAAGCGCCCAGACCAATGATTTCGTAGAGTTTGTTCAGCTCATCGGGCGTGAAGCTGTCGAGCATATCGCTGTTTTTGAGCTTCTCTTCGGTGATTTGGCGGGCAATGTCAATCACTTCTGCCACCAGGTCGTCGGCATCTACAACCGTGCCTTCGCGCGATTTCATCTTGCCGGAGGGCAAATCAACCATGCCATAAGACAAATGGAAGAGGCCGTCGGCATAGGGCCGCCCCAAGCGCTTCAAAATGGCAAAGAGCACTTTGAAATGGTAATCCTGCTCGTTGCCTACCACATAAATCATGCGTTGCATGTGGTGCTCTTGGTAGCGTTTTTCGGCAGTGCCCAGGTCTTGAGTAATATAGACGGAGGTGCCGTCGCCACGAAGCAATAATTTCTGGTCCAATCCTTCATCGGAGAGGTCAACCCATACCGAGCCGTCTTCTTTTTTGAAGAAGATACCTTTTTGCAGCCCTTCTTCTACAATGTCTTTGCCCAGCAGGTAGGTGTCTGACTCATAATAAACCGAATCGAAGCTGACACCTATTTTGCGGTAGGTTTCGTCGAAGCCATCGAGCACCCACCGGTTCATCTTTTCCCAGAGGGCGCGCACTTCGGGGTTGCCGGCTTCCCATTGGCGCAGCATCTCTTGTGCTTCCTTCATCAAAGGCGCTTCTTTTTCGGCTTCTTCCTTGCTCATGCCTTGTTCCATGAGCGCTTTGACCTGCTCGCGGTAGTGTCTTTCAAACACCACATAATAATGCCCTACCAGGTGGTCGCCTTTGATGCCGCTGCTTTCGGGCGTTTCGCCCTTGCCAAAGCGTTGGTAGGCAAGCATGGACTTGCATATATGAATGCCGCGGTCGTTGATGATTTGTGTTTTGTGCACGTCGTAGCCGTTGGCTTCGAGTATGGTAGCCATGGAGTAGCCCAAGAAGTTGTTGCGCAAGTGCCCCAGGTGCAAAGGCTTGTTGGTGTTGGGCGAAGAGTATTCTACCACCACCTTCTCTTGTTTGCTGTGGCGGGTATTGTTGGGGAAGGCTTCCAGCCAGCGGCTGTAATCGGCCAAGGCATGGACAAACACCTCGTTGCTCAGCTCTATGTTCAAAAAGCCCTTGACTACATTGAATGCACGCACGAGCGGGCTATTGCTTTGCAGCCATTCGCCAATGGCTTGGGCTATTTCTTCGGGTTTGCGTCGAAGGGTTTTGGTAAGGGGAAAGGTAACAAAGGTATAAGTACCTTTGAACTCTTTACGCGTAGGTTGCAGACTCACAGCCGCCGTTTCGGTGTCGAACAGCTCGCGAATAGCCGTGCTGATTGCGTTCTCTAATTGTGCTTGTACGTTCATTCTCTTAATTTGCTTTGAGTCTTGTGATACACTTTATTCCGGACAAAATTAGAAAATATGCGTTTGGAATGGATAAAAAACTTGTATTTTTCTACCTTGAAGCCTGCCATATATGGTCAGAATAAAGCAATGAAAAGTATAAAGTATAGAAAGCCCGGAAAAATGAATGAATGGGATATCCTTCCTTTAGAGGCTTGTTTGCACGAACACCAACGGCTAACAAGCTGGCAGCGTCTTTGTGAAGACACCTATCGCGCTACCTACCTGCCGGCATTTCCCGAAGCAGATATTGAAGCATACATTGCCCGCCATTTTCAGGAAGAGGCGCTTTTGCAATGGGCACGTTCAGACAAGCATAAAGGCTGGCTGGCTTGCCATGAAGGCGAGGTGGTGGGCTATGTGTTGCTGCACTTGGGTGTAGCGCCCGGCGGGCAAGACGACCGGCAGCAGGTATGCCTGGATAAATTCTATGTGTCGGTGGCGTACCAGGGGCGTGGCGTGGCCGCCGCTTTATGGCAGCAGGTGCTGGACTATGTAAGGCAGGAGGGCTACAAGCGCTTGTGGTTGATTACATGGCGTGAGAATGGGCGTGCCATCCGTTTTTATGAGAAAGCAGGCTTTCGCATAGCCGGCAGTTATCCTTTCCGTTTGGGTGAGCGCACCTACTGCGATCATTTGATAGTCTTTGAGGTGGAGGAAGCTCGGCAAAATAAACACAGGCTAAGTGGCTGATTTCAAACAACAATATTCTACTTCTTCTACCAAACGCAGCAAGCTTTCCATCTGTTTGCGCAAATATTCGTTGTGCATACGCTGCGCTTTCTGTGCATAGCTTTTTTGCTGTTCTCTTGAAAAAAGGAGCTGGCGAAGCATGAGCGTATCGCAGCGTTCCAACTGCTCTTGATGGAGATAAAGTTGAGCCAAAAGGCGAAAAGCATTCGTCTTTTTCATTTGAAAGAAATTAAGTCTCTTGTTTTCAGTAAAATAAACCATTAAAAACAACTACAAATAAAACATTTTATTTTTCACAAACTAAGAATAAGTAATAAAAATCTTGTTTTCGTTGCCTATCATACTTATCTTTCGACGCTAAAAGTGAAAATGGGTTTAAATCATCAGTGTATATGAGTGATACAACTACTTTGAATAAGCAAGAATCTTGGGGCTCGCGTGTCGGCTTAATTTTGGCGATGGCCGGCAATGCCGTTGGTTTGGGTAACTTTCTGCGCTTTCCGGTGCAGGCAGTGCAAAATGGTGGCGGCGCCTTTATTATCCCCTATATCGTTTGTTTCCTTTTGATGGGCATTCCCATGTTGTGGATTGAATGGGCAACCGGCCGTTTTGGCGGCCGCTATGGCAACCACTCTACGCCCTTCATCCTGGACAAAATGACCAAAAGCAACTTCTGGAAATACTTCGGGGTGTTCGGCATCTTTACCAACATAGGGGTGGCTGCTTATTACTGCTACATTGAGTCGTGGACCATGGCTTATGTGTACCATTCCATCATGCAGACTTTTTCGGCCAAAACACAAGCCGAAGTAGCCGCCTTCTTCAATAGTTATGTCGATGTGGCTTATTCGACCACCGGCATTCCTTTTGAAGCGGTTATTTTTTACATCGTATGTTTGGCGCTGAATACTTACATTCTTTCGCGTGGTTTGAGCGGCGGGGTAGAAAAGGTGGCCAAGATAGGCATGCCCTTGCTGATTCTGTTTGGTGTTTTTCTGGCAGTGCGTGGCCTGACCTTGGGTGATTCGGGTGCCCCTGCCGGCTGTGCAGACTGCAATGCCTATTTGGGGCTGAATTTCTTATGGGAACCTAAGTTTGAATCGATTCTTGACCCGAAGGTGTGGCTGGCAGCCGCCGGGCAAATATTTTTCACCCTCTCGGTAGGAATGGGTACCATTCAGTGCTATGCTTCTTATGTGAAGTCGCGCGATGACATTGCCTTGAATGCCATGTCGGCCGGTTTTATGAACGGCTTCGTGGAGATTGTCTTGGGGGCTTCTATCGTTATCCCCATTGCCGTGGGCTACTTGGGCTTGGACTGGGTGTTGGATAATGCCGGCTTTTCAATGGCATTCCAAACGATGCCCTATTTGTTTGCCCAATGGGGGCCGTTCCTGGCAACCATGGCCGGCGTCATGTGGTTTGGCTTGCTTTTCTTTGCGGGCATCACTTCTTCTTTGGCCATGGGCACCCCTTGGATGGGCTTCATGCGCGACGAATTTAATTGGAGCCGCGAAAAAGCAGCTTGGTCTTTTGGCCTGGTGACCCTTGTCATGGGCTTGCCTACGGTGTTCTTCTATCAGCAAGGAGTATTCGATGAGTATGATTATTGGGCAGGCACCGTGTCTTTGGTGATATTTGCCTTGGCTGAATCGCTTATTTTTGCTTGGTTGTTTGGCATACGTCGTGGCTGGCGTGAAATCAATTTAGGTGCCGATATACAGGTGCCTACTTTCTACAAGCCGGTGTTGAAGTATGTAACCCCTTCACTTTTGCTGGTGGTATTCCTGAGTGCTTTGGTAACGCCGAAGGGAAATGACTGGGAAGCTGCCTTTTCGGGCAAGTGGGAGTTGGACGCAAGCAGCATCATCGGTAAGATTCAGCACAAGGGCATTGTTGCCAATCGCGCTTATTTTTCTGATGTGCTGGAGTCGGAAGTAGAGGGTGTAGTTTTCAATATTGGACGTACGGCACGCCGCAACCGTCATTTGGTAGAAATCGCTCAGCAAAAAACTTTCTATCGCTCACCTGCCGGTGTACGTCTTTATGAAGGGGAAGAAGCAGTAGATAAATCCTTGCTATTCGATTCTTTGGTGGTGGTAAAGGCTTATCGCATTGCCCCGGATAAAGAGCTGCTTGTAAAGGTAGGTGACAAGGTGGAAGTAGGCACGCCCATAGCCAAAGGCGGCTTTGTGAACGATATCTTTTATATAGATATGGCGCGCCTGCTGCTGATGGGGCTGTTTATCGGCATCTGCGTGCTGGTATATGTGGCGACCAAAAAGCGCGAGCGTGAAGGAAAAACCGGGGATGAGATAGTGGACGAGACTTACCCGGGCGATGATTATGATGTTACAAACTCTTAAAAGACACGAGCCATGACAACAAGTGCACTGATTACGATGATTACCGTTCAGGGAACCGTCACCCTGGTGACGGCATACCTCTTCTGGCGGGTATTGACCACCCCGCCGAAGCCGGAGCCGGACTCTTTTGCCGACAACGACGATGTACCGCGTTAAAGCATACATTGGGCTGCCTGCAAGGCAGCCTTTTTTGTATTATTCTTAGTTGTTTTTCTACTTATTTCCGAAAAGGAACATGGCAAAAAAGAAAAAAACACGCATAGGCATTTGCTTGAGTGGTGGCGGAGCACGTGGCATTGCCCATGTGGGAGTGTTGCAGGCTTTGTTTGAGCGAGGCATGGCACCGGAAAGCGTGTCCGGTGCAAGTATGGGGGCTATAGTGGGCGCTTTCTATGCCGCAGGCTACGACCCGGACGACATCAAACGGCTGGTAGATGACACCAGCCTGTTGAATCTTTTTTCTTTTTCGTTGCCGGGCAGTGGCTTGTCAGAGCTGAGCTATCTGCGTAAACTGATGAAGCGCTTTTTGCCCGGGCGTTTTGAGGAGCTGGAGCGTCCTTTCGTCGTGTCGGTCTCGAATTTGAACACAGGACGTGCCGAATTCATATCGGAGGGGAGCTTGCACGAAGCCGTAGAGGCTTCTGCTTCTATCCCTATTTTGTTTAAGCCTGTGAAAATAGGGGATTACTTCTATGTGGATGGCGGTATGCTGAACAACCTGCCTGTGGAGCCCCTGCTCGACGATTGCTTCCCGGTCATAGGGGTGAATGTGAATCCTTTGCAGGTATTGCCCGATGAGTCTTGGACGATGCTTTCGGTAGAGGAGCGCTGCTTCGATTTGATTGTGTGGCAAAACGTACAGGAGAATCTGAGAAAATGCGATGTGGTAATAGAGCCGCCGGGGCTGTCGGAATACAATATCTTTGCCTTTCAAAAAGCCGGCTTCTTTTACGAAGCCGGCTATGAAGCTGCTTTGCGGGTGATGCCCCATTTGCGGGGGTTACTCCAGTAAGCCGGCGCGGCGCAGCAGCGGCTCTACCGATGGTTCATGCCCCCGGAACTCTTTGTACAATTCCATGGGATGACGCGAGCCGCCGGCTGCCAACAGGCGGCGGAAAGCAAGCCCGGTTTGCCTGTCGAAGATGCCTTTTTCCTGGAAGAGGGCAAAAGCATCGGCATCGAGCACCTCTGCCCATTTGTAACTGTAATAGCCGGCAGAATAACCGCCTGAAAATATGTGAGAGAAGGCAGTGCTGATGGCGGTGCCTTCTACCGGTGGCAACAAATCGACCGGGGTGAGCACTTCTCTTTCAAAGTCTTCCAGCTTATCGAACACGGGCGGCTGCTCTACGGCATGCCATGCCATGTCGAGGTAGCCGAAGCCCAGTTGGCGCAGCGTCTGATAACCTTCCATAAACTTGCCCAGCGCTTTGATTTTTTCGACATATTCCATGGGAAGCAGTTCGCCGCTTTCATAATGTTTGGCGAAAAGTGCCAGGCATTCGGCTTCGTAACACCAGTTTTCCATGATTTGCGAAGGCAATTCCACGAAATCCCAGTACACATTGGTGCCGGACAAACTTTCGTAGGTCACGTCGGAAAGCAGGGCATGCAGGGCGTGCCCGAACTCATGGAACAAGGTAGTTACTTCATTAAAGGTAAGCAGCGAGGGTTTGTATTGAGTAGGGCGTGTAAAATTGCACACAATAGACACCAAAGGCGAAATACGCTTGCCGTCTTCTTTGTACTGTTCACGGAAAGTAGTCATCCAGGCACCGCTGCGCTTGCCTTCGCGCGGATGGAAGTCAGTATATAGCAGCCCCAGGTGGGTGCCATCGGCATCCACTACTTCATATACTTCCACTTCTTCATGATACACGGGGATATCGTTTCGTTTTTGAAAGCGGATACCATAGAGACGCCCGGCTACTTCAAAAGCGCCACTAAGCACTTGCGGCAGGGGGAAGTAGGGCTTCAGTAAGTCGTCGTCTATTTCGAAGCGGTATTTTTTCAGTTTTTCGGCATAAAATGAAATATCCCAGCGTTGCAGCTGCCCTTCAAAGCCCAGCGATTCGGCATATTTTTCCAGCTCGCTCATTTGCCGTATGGCTACGGGCTTGGCTTTTTGTGCCAGCTCGTCGAGGAAAGCCTGCACACGGGCGGGATTTTGTGCCATACGCTCTTCCAGCACAAAGTGGGCATGGGTAGGGTAGCCCAGCAATTGGGCGCGCTGCGCACGCAATTCGGCGATGCGGCGTGCTATTTCCACATTGTTGTGTTCGTTGTTACGATAGGCACGCGACGCATAGGCACGGTATAGCTTTTCACGCAGGTCGCGCCGTTCGGCATATTGCATGAAAGGCATAAAGCTGGGTGCCTGCAAGGTGATGACCCATTTGCCGGGCATGTTGCGTTTCTCTGCTTCTTGGCGTGCAGCCTCTACTGCCCATTCGGGCAAGCCTGCCAGTTCTTCTTCCGATTCCAGCACCAAAATAAAATCGTTGGTTTCTTTCAGCACGTTCTCACCGAACTGCACCGATAGGCGGGCTTTTTCTTCGTCTATTTGGCGCAGGGTGGCTTTGTCCGCTTCGGAGAGCAGCGCCCCGTTGCGTACAAACTGGCGATAGGTTTGCGTAAGCAACATTTGCTGCTCGGCAGTAAGTTGGCTTTTGTCGCAGTGTTCCCACACATGGCGTATGCGCGCAAAGAGTTGCTCGTGCAGCATGATGTCGTTGGAATAAGCGGCCAGCAAAGGGCTTGCTTCACGGGCTACGGCCTGCAGAGCATCGTTGGTTTCCGCACTGTTCAGATTAAACAAAATGGAGGCAATGCGGTTCACCTGCTTGCCGGCACGCTCCAGGGCTTCTATGGTGTTGGCAAAATCGGGCGTTGCCGGGTTCTGCGCAATGGCGTCAATTTCTGCTTTGGCTTGCTCTATTGCCTCTTGCAAGGCAGGCAAGTAATGTTCTGTTTGTATGGCAGGAAAATCGGGGGCTGCAAAAGGATGCTCACTTTCAACAAGTAAAGGGTTGTGGATGTCTGTTTTCATAGGGTTTGTTTTTTGCAATCTTTGTAAAGTTGTAATTTTAAAAAGAACCTTTGCTGAAAAGATAACAAAATAAGGTGTAAAAAAGACCACACGCTTTTTAAAAAGCAAACAGTGCTGTTTTTAACCGGCAATTAAATCACGAAAAGTAAGTATGCACATCTATCAAGAACAAAGCGGGCAGTTGGTTGCTATCAAAGAAGTGCCCTTTCAGCTGGAAAAGGAAATTCAGACGCTGACAGAAGCCAACCTAAAGCAGGTTTTTAAGCTCGAACTCGTTAAGTCTGAGTTCAGTATTCAAAATTTCCGTATCGATACTTTGGCTTTCGACAGAGAGACGAGGGCTTTTGTGATTATAGAATACAAACGCGACAAAAATTTCAGTGTCATAGACCAAGGGTATGCTTATTTGGCATTGATGCTAAACAACAAAGCCGACTTTATTCTTGAATACAATGAACAGATGAGTGATGCACTGAAACGCAAGGATGTAGACTGGTCTCAGTCCCGTGTGATTTTTGTGGCACCATCATTTACTGCTTATCAAAAGGAAGCCATTAACTTTAAAGACTTGCCCATAGAACTATGGGAAATCAGGCGGTTTACCAATAACATGGTTCTATATAACCGGGTGCAGGCTTATGGGGCACACGAAAGTATCCAAACCATAAGTAAGCAGAATAAAGAGATGGAGGTGGTAAGCAAGCAGGTAAAAGTGTTTACAGAAGAAGCACTCTTGCTCAAAGCCAATCCAAGTGATGAAATCCGGGAGCTCTACGAAAAGATGAAGAATGCGATTCTAAATCTTGGTGATATTGAAGTAAAGCCCCGTAAGCATTACATTGCCTTTGTGGGGGCAAGCAATATTGTGGATGTGGCTGTGCAACAGAAATCCATAAAAATGTGGTTGAATCTGTCGAAAGGAGAGTTGGACGACCCCAAAGGAATTAGCCGCGATGTGTCTGCCACCGGCCATTGGGGCAATGGGGACTACGAGATTAAAATAACCACCGACGAGGATTTAGAATATATTTTGAGCCTCGTTAAGCAATCCTTAAAAAAGAACGGGAAATAAGTGCTTCCGCATAAGCAAGCTTGACACACGCCATGATGCCAAGCCATTAAGTTATAAAAGCAGAGGAGGGGCAGCCGTTTTTTGCCGCTACCACACCTCTGCTTTTTGCAATGTACTATTGGTTTTCTTGCTGCTCTTCATCATCCAGTATTTCTATATCCTGCACAAGCACCTTTTGAGCGATGGCAAGCCCGGTGGGGGTGGTTGCCAAGCCCCCTTGGGCAGTTTCTTTATAGCGGCTTTCCATGCTTTGCCCTACTTCGCCCATGGCCATCACGCACTCGTCCACGGGCACCACACCACTCATGCCTGCAATAGACAGCTGCGCCGAAGAGTACGCAATGGCAGCCGCACTTGCATTACGTACTACGCAGGGCATCTCTACCAGCCCGGCAATGGGGTCGCATACCAAGCCCAGCATGCACTGTATGGTGATGCCCACGGCATTGAATATCTGTTCGGTGCTACCCCCCAGGGCATACACGATGGCGCCCGCGCCCATGGCGGCGGCCGTGCCTGTTTCGGCCTGGCAGCCGCCCACGGCACCTGCAATGCCCGCTTTCTTTTCGATGATGAGGGCAATGCCTGCCGCCACCAGCATGCTTTCGAGAATCACTTGTTCGGGCAGACGGTGTATCTCTTGCAGGGTATGGAGCACCGCAGGCATGATGCCCGAAGCACCGGCCGTAGGGGCTGCCACAATACGCCCCATACAAGAGTTTACCTCTTTGGCGGCCACGGCACGTGCCACCAGCTTTTGAAACTCGGGCGAAAGTACCGTAATAGGGCTGTTGTACACTTTTTTGCCCCCGTTGTCAATCATGCCCGAGCGGGAGCGCATGTCTTCGGTCAAGCCTGTTTCTATGGCTTCGCACATGACTTGGTAGGCTTTGCGCATGTGCGCCCATATCTCTTCTTCGGTGCGGTTGCGTAGCTCTATTTCGTAGCGCAACACAGGCTCGTATAATTTGCATGCTTGCTTTTGGCAGAATTGAGCCCACTCTTGAAACGAATCGAACTGTATGGTCATAAGGTCATGGCTTAAAGATGAAAGATGCTTCTTTTAACTTAACAACAAAGGGCACGACATAGGTCAATTATCGTAGGTTTCTTTTACGTCCACCAGGAAATGATGGGTGTCGAAAATCAAGTCTTCTTTCTTGACTTGGTGGGGCAAGGGCAGGCTTTGCCATTGGGTGGTTACACGGAGGCGGCGGGTCTCACCGGGCCACGATACCACAAAGGGCATCTCGAAGCCGGGTGCGTCGGCTTTCCAGCGGTAATGGAGCTGCCCGCGCAGTACGCGGTATTCAAACACCGGAATATCGGGATATTCAAGGTATTGTTTAAAAAAGAGCGTATAATCCCCGTTCAGCTGTTGCGAGAAGAAGCGGATAAAGGTGGGGGTGTCAACGGTCTTATAACCGAACTCTTGCAGCACAGCCCGTATGGCGCGGAACCACAGTTTGTCGTTGGCCACCACATGGCGCAGCGTTTGCAGCATCAAAGCGCCCTTGAAATAAATGTCGCCGGGCGGGTCGGCATGCACGCCCCGTGGCGCCAGCATGGGCGCTTGGTTTTGTATAAGCGGGCGGTAACCTGCCAAATAAGCATCGCCGGCATCTTTGCCCCACATGCGTTCCACATACAGGGCTTCGCTGTAGGTGCACCAGCTTTCGTGCAGCCACATGTCGGCGTGGTCGTCGCAGCTCAACAGGTTGCCCCAGTACTCATGCCCCGATTCGTGGATGATGATAAAATCGAAGCGCTCGCCTATATGGGTGGCGGTGCTGAGGCTGTGCCCACGGTAGCCGTTCCGGTAACCGTTGCCATAGGCAATGGCACTCTGGTGCTCCATGCCCAAATAGGGCGACTCTACCAGCTTGTAGCCGTCGCGCCAGAAGGGGTATTTGCCGAAGTATTCTTCATAGCAGCGAAGCATGGGCTTTACTTGTGCGAATTGTTTTTTAGCTTTCTCTTCATTGCCGGGCAATACAAAATAATCCAGCCGGAGGCTTTGCCCGTCGTCGCTGGTGTATTCGTCCTGCCAATGCACATAAGGCGCCACATACAGCGTGACGTTGTAATTGTTGATGGGGTAGGTCACGCGCCAATGAAAACGCACGAAGCCGTCTTGAAGGGTGTCGCTGCCCGCGAACTGCCCGTTGCCCACTGCCCATACACCTTGAGGCACTTCGTAGTGCAGGCGCACGCTGTCCGGCTCGTCCGACAGGTGGTCTTTGTTGGGGTACCATATATGCGCCCCCACACCTTCGCAGGCAACCCCTATCCATGGCTTACCCTGATGGCTTTTCCACACAAAGCCCCCATCCCAAGGGGCATTGCGGGCTTCTTGTGGTTTGCCTTCGTAGTACACCGTAATACTGCTTTGGGTGCCCGCTTTGATACGCTTGGGAAAGCGGATGTACACCGCTTGCGCTTCTCTCTCGAAAGAAAGCGCCTTGCCTTGCCACTCGATGCGCTGGATGGCGAGGTTGGCAGCCAGGTCTATTTGCATTTCTTTGAAAGTGCGGGTAGCGGTGAAATAAATGGTATTGCTGCCGCTGATGCTTTTGCTTTCGGGCATAATACGCAAAGACAAGTCATAATGGTGCACGTCGTAGCAATTGCGCAGGGGCGTGAGGGTGCCCAAAAGGGAGTCGGCACGGCTGTAGCTTTCTTTCTGCGCAAAGCCGGGCAGCGTCGCAAAAAAACAAGTTATGGCAATAAGCATTCGAAAAGGATGCATCTTCATAATCGCACTGGTTTTGACTTTTTCGTGTAAAGAGCTATGGTTTTATGGCAATATACAGAATTTCGTTGGCGGGAAGCGCAAAGCGGCGCACTTCACCGGGCGGCAGTGTTTTTACAAACTCATCTGCCTTTACCCGGAAGCCTGCATTTTCCAAACGTTGAGGGTAGTCGCGCCCATACTGCCGCACATGGTCGCTTTGCCCGTAGTACTTTTCGCGCTCTTCGGGGCTTTGTATAGAGGGGTCCTCGAAGGTGTGTTCCAGTTCGTAGTTGATAGGCACCTGAAGCAGTGCCCAGCCTCCCGGGCGCAAGATACGGTACAACTCGCGCAATGCCTGCTGCTCGTCGTCGATGTGCTCCAGCACGTGATTACAGAACACGATATCGAAGCTGTTGTCTTCAAGGGGCATCTGCCGGATGTCCATCTTGATGTCTGCCCATGGCGATTCAAGGTCGGCGGTGTAATACTCCAGCTGTGGCAGCTGCTTGAAACGCTCTACAAAGCAAGCTTCGGGGGCTATGTGCAATACTTTGTGGGGGGCGGTGAAAAAGTCCGTTTCTCTTTGCAGGTACAGCCACATGAGGCGGTGCCGTTCCAGCGATTGACACTTTGGACAGAGGGCATTTTCACGCATTTGTATTCTGCCATAAGGGAGCATCTTGCGCCATCTGCTTTCGCAAATAGGGCATTCATAGCGCTTGCCCCGGTACCAAAGGCTTACCAAAGGAAAAACAAGAGGAACGGCTTTTTGAAGCCATGGGCGAGGAATGAAGCGTAAACTCCAGCGTATGAGTGCTTTCATGAAAAGAATGATGTTTGAAAAATACAAAGGGTACTTGCAAAGCTACAAAATTGATACCTTTGCCGGAAAAATGCCTGTTAAACCTTATAAAGAATGGGAAGCGCTTTTGCTTGACCGCCTGCGGGCAGTATATGCCCTTCCCGAAGCGCAGGTGGTTGCGCGCTGGTTGCTTGAGAAACGCGCGGGTGCCGCTAATCATCAACGCTTGTTGAATGCCCCCTTGGCGCTGAGCGAAGAGGTGCTTCGGCAGCTGCGGCAAGACGTGGAGCGCCTTTTGCAACATGAGCCGGTGCAGTATGTGTTGGGCGAAGCTTACTTTTACGGCATGCGTTTCGAAGTAAGTCCCGCTGTTTTGATTCCCCGCCGCGAAACCGAAGAGTTGGTGGAATGGGTGCTGCAGTCGGTCGCTTCACAGCAGTCTTTACGGCTGCTTGATATCGGCACCGGCAGCGGGTGCATTGCCATTGCTTTGAAAAAGCACCTGCCCGCTGCCGAGGTGCACGCTTGGGATGTGTCGCCGGAAGCTCTTGCACAAGCCGCACGCAATGCTGTCCTTCACCATGTGGAAATCCGGTTTTCGCACAAGGATATTCTTGTAGAAGCTGCAGCTTCTGCTCATGAGGACCAATGGGGGGTAATTGTGAGCAACCCACCGTATATCCCTCAAAAAGAAAAAGCAGATATGCAGCGCAATGTGACGGACTACGAGCCTGCTACGGCGCTTTTTGTTGACGATAACCGTCCTTTGTTGTTTTATGAGGCTATTGCGCAATATGCCCTGCAGACGCTGGCGCCCGGGGGGCTTTTGTTTCTCGAAATACACGAAGACTACGGCGAAGCCTGCAAACATATGCTTGAGCTGCATGGCTTTGCGGAGGTCGTATTGCGCCACGATATGCAAGGCAAAAACCGCATGATTCGCGCTTACAAACCATAGTGCCCTTGTTGTGCTTTCCTTTATGAATGCGTAAATTTGCATGCTAAAACAAAAACGGATAAGCAATCATGGCTCAAATGGAACTGATGGCGCCGGCGGGAAGCTTCGAGGCTATTGCCTCGGCAGTGAAGGCAGGAGCAAACTCTATTTACTTTGGTATTGAGCAGCTCAACATGCGGGCGCGCTCCAGCATTAATTTCACTTTGGAAGATTTGCCCAAAATCGTAGATATGACCGCCTCGAAAGGCGTGAAATCATATATTACGCTGAATACCATTATTTATGACCACGACCTGCGCCTCATGCGCGAAATCGTAGATGCCTCGAAAGCCGCAGGTGTAAGTGCCATCATCGCATCCGACCATGCGGTGATGAACTACTGCCGCCGCATAGGTATGCCCGTGCATATCTCTACACAAGCCAACATCACCAACATCGAGACCGTAGAGTTTTACTCTGCCTACGCAGACGTGATGGTAATGGCGCGTGAGTTGAGCTTGAAGCAGGTAGCCGACATCGTGCGGGAAATAGAGCGCCGTCAGATAACGGGTCCTTCGGGTGAGCTGGTGCGTGTGGAAATCTTCGGGCATGGTGCTTTGTGTATGGCCGTTTCAGGCAAATGTTATCTCAGTTTGCACTCTCACAATGCTTCGGCCAACCGCGGGGCTTGCATTCAGAACTGCCGCCGCAGCTACATCGTTATCGACAAAGAAGAAGGGCATGAGCTGGAGATAGACAATGAGTATATTATGTCTGCCAAGGACTTGTGCACCATCGATTTCTTGGATAAAATCATTGAAGCGGGGGTGAGCGTGCTTAAAATAGAAGGACGTGGACGCTCTGCCGATTATGTGTATGTAACCACCCGTTGCTACCGCGAGGCCATCGACAGCATTGCCGAGGGAAACTATACGCCCGAAAAAATTGCGGCTTGGAAAGAGCGTTTGGCAACAGTGTATAACCGTGGATTCTGGGACGGCTATTACTTGGGGCGCAAGCTGGGCGAATGGAGTAAAGAATATGGCTCGGCAGCTACCAAGCGCAAAATCTATTTGGGGCGCGGACGCAAATACTTCGACCGCATCGGTGTGGCTGAGTTTGAAATGGAAACGCACAGCCTGCGCGTAGGCGATGAAATCATGATTACGGGACCTACTACCGGTTTTATACAAACCAAAGTGGAGGAGCTTCGTGTAGATGACCGCCCCGTTGAAGAAGTGAAGAAAGGGGATATTTTTTCTGTGAAGGTGCCCGAAAAAGTGCGCCCTTCCGACAAGCTGTATAAGGTGGTAGAGGTGCCGCAAAATGCACAAGCAGAAGCCTAAGATTTGATGAAGAAGAAATATAGAGTCATACAATACCGCCAAAAATGCATCGGCTGCAATGCCTGTGTGGAAGTAGCACCGGAGCGCTGGCGTATGTCCAAAAAAGACGGCAAGTCGGTGTTGCTGGGGGCGCAAGAAAAGAAAGGCATTTTTTCGGTGCTTATCCATGAAGAAGAACTGGAAGCCAACCGTTTGGCTGCCGAATATTGCCCGGTAAATATCATCCGTATTTTGGATACATAGCTGCTGAAATCGCAAGCAAAAAGCTTAACAGCCAAGCTGCTCTTGAATAAAGGGGCTTGGCTTTTTTCGTTATGCCAACCACGCAAGACGTGACAGCCGGACGGATTCCTTTGCTTTTGAAAAGAAGCTGCCGCACTTGCTCGAAGTAGCAAAAAGGAGAGGGGGAAAGAATAAGGAACAATAAGGGGTGCAAGCACTATGCTTATCAAAATAGTCTTTTCACCATGCCGGATGAAACCATTCCTTTTTGTCATGTCGAACGTAGTGAGACATCTCAGCAAGCCAATGTTTTTTTGAAGGGCCGCCTTCGTTTATTCAACAATAAGTCTCAAGCACTACCCTTTGTGCTTTTACTATCTTTTCAATATAAACAGCATCAAGGCCTGATCTTTATAAAATTTTACCACTATCTTGTCGTTACATTTGAAAAGTTTGTTTTAAAAATCAATTTAGGTTATGAAACACATTTGGATACCCTTGGTAGCATGCCTGTTTTTGATGGGGCAGCCCCACACAAGCCATGCACAGCTCTTTGGCAAGAAAAAGAAAGCCAAAACACAACAGCAAAGCACCCCCCAAGAAAAAAAGAAAAAGAGCATTGAAGACATCACGGCCAAATGTACAGCCTACGACGGCCTGTTTAAGCTCTATCAAAACAAAGAAGACGGCACGGTGTATATGCTCATCGAAGCACCTCAGCTGGACAAAGAGTATATTTATTTCAGCCATGTGGTGGACGGTGCCGTGCCCGCCGGCAGCTTCCGCGGCGCTTTTCGTGGCAATGCTATCTTTTCAGTGCGTCGCCACTTCGACCGCATCGAGTTTATCAATAAAAACACTTCTTTCTACTTTGACCCCGCCAATCCTTTGAGCCGCGCCGCACATGCCAACATCAGCGATGCCGTGCTGGTGAGTGTAAAGATAGAAGCCGCCGATGAAAAGCAAGGGCGCTATTTGATAAAGGCAGATGAAGTGTTTTTGGCAGAGCACTTCAATCCTGTCAAACCCAATTATCCGCCCGGATATAAGGGCTTTAAGTTGGGCAACCTGAGCAAAGACAAAACTAAATTCGTAGCTCTGAAGAATTATCCTGCCAATACTGATGTGGTGGTGGAGTATGTGTTCGATAATGCCAACCCTGAAGGGGGGGCAGAAGAACTGGCAGACAGCCGCTTTGTGAGCATTTTCTTTCAGCACACCCTCATAGAGATGCCACAAAACGATTTCGTACCCGTATTGGACGACCCGCGTGTGGGCTATTTCACCACCCAAGTAAACGACATGACCACCACTGAGGCAGTGAACTACCGTGACTTGGTGCACAAATGGCATTTGAAAAAGAAAGACCCCAATGCCGAACTCTCCGAGCCGGTAGAGCCTATTGTCTTTTGGATTGAAAATACCACGCCGTATGAGTTTCGCGACATCATACGCCAAGCCGGCTTGCGCTGGAACGAAGCCTTCGAAAAAGCAGGCTTTAAAAATGCCGTTGAAATACGCGTGCAGCCCGACACCGCCGATTGGGATGCCGGCGACATCCGCTACAACGTCTTGCGCTGGACCTCTTCGCCCACCCCGCCTTTCGGCGGCTATGGCCCCAGCTTCGTAAACCCGCGAACGGGGCAAATATTAGGTGCCGACATCATGCTGGAATTTGTATTCTTTACCAACCGCTTGCGCCAGCAAGAAGCCTTCGACGTGGCCGGCATTAGCCAGTGGTTGCAAAGCAAGGAAGCATGGCTGGAGAAACACCCGCACGCCTGCGAAGCTTCTTATTATATGCATCAGGCAGCCCTGTTTGGCGTAACCACGCTAAGTCTTACCGGCGCCTCGGAGACCGAAATCAAAGAATACGTCGAAAATGCGCTGTATTATCTGGTATTGCATGAAATGGGGCACACCTTGGGCTTGAACCACAACATGAAAGCAAGCCAATTGCATATGCCCGACAAAATACATGATAAGCAACTCACCGAGCAAATAGGCTTGACGGCATCGGTGATGGATTACCCCACTGCCAACCTGGCACTGGACAAAGAAAGACAGGGGCAGTTCTTTACCACCAAGCCCGGTCCTTATGATTTGTGGGCTATTGAGTTTGCCTATGGCAACCTGGAAGAGCCCGAAGCAGAGGCGCAACGCCGTCAGAAGCTGCTGGCCCGCTCTACCGAGCATGAGCTTATGTTTGGCAATGATGCCGACGACATGCGTGCGCCGGGCAGAGGCATAGACCCCCGCGTGATGATTTATGACTTATCGGGCGATGTGGTGACTTATTCCATGCAGCGCTTGGAGCTTTGCCGCCGTTTGTTGAACAACCTGCTGGACCGCTATCGTCAAGCACATGAAAACGAATCTTATCAGCTGTTGCGCAATCAATACTTGATTATCACCACTGAAATGGCGCATGCAGCCAACAACTTGTCGCGCTATGTAGGGGGCGTGTATGTAGAACGTGCTTTCGTGGGGCAGAAGGGGGCTACTCAGCCCTTCAAGCCGGTAGAGCGGGAAAAGCAAAAGCAGGCTATGCGTAATCTGGAGCGTTATGTGTTTGCGCCCGATGCCTTCAATGCCCCTTCTACCTTGTATGCCCACTTGCAAATGCAGCGCCGTGGCTTCAACTTCTTCGGCAACAATGAAGACCCCGAAATCCACACCCGTGTATTGAATATTCAACAAACCGTATTGGCTCACTTGCTGCATAGCAATACCTTGACCCGTATTGTGGACAGTGAGCTTTACGGTAACGACTATTCTTTGGGCGAAATGATGACCGACCTGACCAATGCCATCTTCATGGCAGACCTGAACGGAAAAGTAAACACCTTCCGCCGCAACCTTCAGGTAGAATACGTGAACCGTTTGCTGCAGGTAGCCGGCTTGCACAAAGGACAGCAATACCCGCATGTGGTGCGCGAAATGGCTTTCTATGAGCTACAACGCATCAAAGACTTGATGAAACGCAATGCAGGCACCGATGTGGCAACCAAAGCACACCGCAGCTATTTGGTGTTTTTGATAGAAAAAGCAGAACAAGAAGACTAAAGCAACTGTCCACATTGTATTGCCATTAAGCTACCCGCCTTCTCGGAGGCGGGTTTTTTGTTGCTATGAATCTTTTTTTAGGTTTATCTAAAAAATAATGTTTCAACACTGTTTTAATTGTAAAATTATTTCTATATTCATAAAAAAGCTTTTGCTTATGGCTGCTTCTACGCTATATCAGTGGGTTTTATACTTTCATCATTTTAGGCATCCGCTTTCACTGCGGGAAATACAAACGCTTGCCCGTTCGCTTAATTTGCCGGCAGACAGCTATAAAACCCTTTTGGCAAATGGACTTTGTGAGTTGCGTCACGGTCATATAGCGCTTACAGGAGAAACAGCCATTATAAAAGAACGTCTGCGCACCTATCGTCGAACCCGTCTGTACCGCTGCATTGCTATATGCTGGAGCTTTGTGCTTAAGCAATTACCTTTTGTAAAAGCTGTTTTTGTATCGGGGTCGCTTTCGAAAAATCATGTGAAAGCCGGCGGCGACATCGATTTTTTTGTGATTACCAAGCGAAAACGTCTGTGGGTGGTGTACTTTCTGTTCCGGGTATTGAAGACCATCTGTTGGGGAGGCAGGTCGCGTTTCTTCTGCTATAACTATTTGCTTGATGAAGACCACCTGCAACTACCCGCATGCAACGAATATATAGCGATGGAAGTATGGTCGCTCGTGCCCATGTATGACCCATTCGGTATGTATGGGCGGCTGTGGGAGGCAAACCCGGCTTTAAAAGCATACTTGCTGCCACCGCCTGTTAACAAGCCCTTTTTTAAGAGCAGAAGCCGTTTGCAGCAGCTGTTCGAGTGGCTTCTGCCGGCAAAAGCCATGCAGACATTCAATGATTACTGGTTTCGTCTGATATACAAACGCTGGCAAAAGAAGTATGGACAATGCTTTCATCCTGTCGAAGGCATCGACATCCGGGAGGGGGTTTTTAAAGGACATATGAAGCCTCATTACCGTGATATACATCAGGGGGTACAGGCCGTTTTATGTAAATACAAGGCTTTAAAAACATCTTGATACAATGCGTATTCTTCTCACCAACAGCTACCGTTACCGGGCAGACAAAAAACAATGGAAAGCCAAGCAGTGCTATCCACCCTATGGCACCGCCTGGGCGGCAGCCTTGCTCCGGCAAGAGGGCTATCAGGTGGACTTTCTGGACCACCACTTGCGTAAAGATGCCCGCGACTATACCGATGCGCTTTTTGCTTTGCGTCCCGATGTGGTAATTATTTACGATGATCAATTCAACTACTTGACCAAGATGTGCCTGCAGCACCAACGGACTTTTGCCCTGGAGCTTATACAAACAGCGGCTTCTTTGAATATACCTGCAATTGTTTATAACTCTGATGCACAGGATTTCCCTCTTGAATACCTGCAGGCGGGCGCACACTTCGTATTGAAAGGAGAGGCAGAAGAAACTATAAAAGAACTGTTGAAGGAGTATGCTGCCCATAAGCAGTGGAGCTATGAGGTGCCCGGCTGTGCTTTTTTGAAAGATGGACAGCTACAACTGACCGCCCCACGTCCTCTGATGCGAGATCTGGGAGCACTGCCGCCACCCGATTGGCAGCTGTTGCCCCTGGACGATTACCGTGCGCTTTGGCATAAATATCACGGGTATTTTTCTGTGGGTATTGCCACCACGCGTGGTTGTCCCTATAAATGCAATTGGTGCGCGAAGCCTATTTATGGTAACCGTTACTTTATGCGTCCGCCGGAGCAGGTCGCCGCCGAAATAGCTATGCTCAAACATCAATTGGGGGTGGGGCATTTGTGGATGATGGATGATATTTTTGGGTTGCGTTCCGACTGGCTTGCTGCTTTCCGGAAAGAAATTGAGCGCCTCGACGCGCGCTTGCCCCTGAAAATACAAACCCGGGCAGATTTGCTGTGTGGAAAACAAGCGATGGAAGACCTGCTTGCCGTGGGGCTTCAAGAAGCATGGATAGGTGTAGAAAGTGGCTCACAACGCATTTTAGATGCCATGGACAAAGGCATCACCGTGGAGCAGGTGCAGCAGGCAACACGTAAGCTGAAATCAGCGGGAGTAAAAGTAGGCTGGTTTTTGCAGTTTGGTTATTTGGGAGAAGATGAGGCAGACATTGCCGCCACCTTGCACCTTATTGAAATTTGCATGCCCGACCATATAGGTATTTCGGTGGCTTATCCGTTGCCCGGCACCCTCTTTTATGAAAAAGTGCGCAGCTTACTGAAAGACAAAGACCATTGGCAGGATTCCGACGACTTGGACACAATGTATCAGGCACATTTCCCAAGACCTTTCTATAAGCTCTTGCACCGTTACGTGCATTGTAAGTATCAGTATCTAAAAAGCAAAGATTTTTTGAAGTACAAAGTAAAAAAACCACTGCTTTCTTGGCGCATGCGTTACTACAAAAGGCGAATGGAAGAGCTTGCCTCGCAGGCACTTCCTTTTTAGTCAGATTCCAAGAAATAAATATGTGCTTATGAGTGCTACTGAGGCATTTAGCCGGCAGTCGGTATATTTTGATACACTGGAAGAAAAGCACCGGGTACTGACGTATTTGCGTGCACAGGTGCGTGCGCATGTGCGCCGTTTTATTGAGCCCGGTGATTTTATGTTGGAGCTAAATGCCGGCACCGGGTTGGATGCTCTTTATTGGGTAAAACGGGGCGTAAGGGTGCATGCCACCGATGCCGCCGAAGGTATGCTCAAGCAATTGCATCAAAAAAAAGAGTATAGCTCCGCCGGAAGAATGACGGTTGAATATCTTGACTTTACCCGTATTGAACACCTGCAATACAAGGGATTCAGTTATGTGTTTTCAAACTTTGGCGGTTTGAACTGCACCGCAAACCTGGAGGCCGTCATGGATGGGCTTATGCCTTTTTTGGCAGCAGAGGCCACCATTACTTGGGTTTTGATGCCGCCTTTTTGTTTGCGGGAAGCCTTAAAGCTGTTGCGTGGGCGTTGGCGCTATGCGAGCCGGCGTTGGCGGGGACACACAACGGCACATTTAGAGGGAGTGCATTTTCCTGTGTACTACCATGCCCCGGGCAAAGTGAAGCGTTTGTTTCAATCTTATGGTTTCGAAACAGTGGCGCTTGAAGCCATGAGTCTGCTTTACCCGCTGCCTGAAGAAGAGGAGTGGGCAAAAAAACACCCTCTTTTGACCAGATGGTGCAGCTACTTGGATTCGAAGCTGCGTCATCGGATGCCTTGGGCAGCTTGGGGCGACCACTACATCATTACGGCACGAAGAAAAAAGCAGTACGCATGCGTATAGCGCTCATGCTTTACGGAGGAATAGGCGGAGGATTCATGGCCGAAGGAGTGCCGGTGGTGCAACAGTATGCCCATCGTTTAGGTAAGCACTGTGCTTTGACCGTCTTTTCCATGTTGCGGCCGGCGCAGGCATTTGCCCCTTCAACTTACAGCTTCTTGCATGCCGGAGGGCATGTAGGAGGTTCGGTGAAATGGAGTGCCTTGCGCTTGGCTTACCGTTTTGCACAAGAACACCGCCGGCAACCGTTTGATTTACTGCATGTATTGTGGGGATATCCTGCCGGATTTTGGGGAGCATGGATAGCACGCCTTTTTTCACTGCCTTTCGTTCTTACCTTGCAAGGGGGCGAGGTGGTTTATTTGCCCGAGTACCGGTATGGTGCCTTGGGTAAAAAGCGTGTGGCTACCCGTTTGCAGTATGCATACAAGCAAGCCAAGCGCATCATTTGTTTAAGCTGTTATCAAAAAAACAAATTGCCCGCGCAATGGCATCACAAAGTGCAGGTCTTGCCTTGGGGAGTAGATATCCGCCATTTTGCGTTCAAAGAAAAAAACATAGAGTATCCGCTGCGATTCCTGCATGTAGCCAACCTTCAACCTTTGAAGCGAAGTATAGAAGCGTTACAGTTTTTTGAGTACTTCATCCGTCAGACGCAAATACCGGCCCGTTTGGATATCGTAGGCGATGGAAGTGCTGTACCCTCACTTTGGAAATATGTACAAAATGAGCCGCTACTGTCCCGGTCAGTACACTTTTGGGGACACCTGTCACATAAGAAGTTGCCTGCTTTTTATCAAGAAGCTCATTTCTTTCTTCACCCCTCTGCTTATGAAGCACAGGGTGTGGTACTTGCCGAAGCCATGGCATCGGGCGCGGTGGTGGTAAGTTCTGTCGTAGGAATGGCAGCTGATTTGTTGAATGAACATGCTACCTTTATTCCGTGGGTAACGCATGAAGCGCTTACTCAAACTATTTTGCACATGCTTAATAAACCGCGACTTTACGTAGCTATGCAGCAGGAAGCCCGCAGGCAGATAGAACTGCACTTTGATCAAGGCAAGCACATGGAAAGTATGTTGAAAATATATGAGCAGGTATTGAAGAACACATCGCAGTAAACAATGACTCATGTGCAGGGAAACATAAATAGACATCGCCCTTTAAATGTGTTGGCGATTCGTATGCAAGCCAATGGCGATGTTTGGCTTACCTTGCCGTATTTGAACGCTTTGCGCAAACAACTGCCACAGGGTAGCCGCTTGCATTTTCTTACACGTGCTGAAACAGCCCCCGTGCCTGTGGCAAGTGGTATTTTCGATAAGATATACATACTGAAAGGGGGAAGAAGCACTAAGCGCCAGCGATGGCATGCCTTGTGGCTGAAAAAAAGACTGAAAGGCACAAAGTATGATGTGGTGATAGATTTGCAAAACCATGCCTTGAGCAGGCAAATTGTCCGCTCATTGAAGCCTGCAGTACAGGTGGCTTTTGACAAATACAGCCCTCGCCCCGCAGGCGTACGCACTCAAGCAGCTTTAATAGCTGCCGGTTGGCAGGTGTCGCCTGATTATGATTTCCCCGGCCGGGCATGTTGGCGGCAGGAAGGAGCCGCTTTGCTGCGCGACCATGGTTGGCAGGGCGAGCCTTTGATAGTATTGAATCCTGCGGCTTGCTTTGCCTCCAGGCAGTGGCCTGTGGAGCGCTTCGCAGCTTGGGCAAAGCGCTGGGTGGATGAAATATGCAGTAATGTATGCTTCGTATTGTTGGGTACCAAGCAGGGAGTTGCCCGCCTTCGGCAACTAAAACAACGATTGGGTGATTGTCGCTGCATCGACTTGCTTGGCAAAACAACGGCGGCACAGGCATGGGGTATTTTGTTGAATGTGTCTTTGGTGTTATCGGAAGATTCTGGCTTGATGCACCTGGCTTGGAGTAGTGGGGTGCCTACGGTCGCTTTGCTGGGGGGCACCCGCAGCGATTGGGCGCGTCCTTTGGGGCAGCATACTTTCTGTTTCGACAGTGGAGCGTTCGCATGCCACGATTGTATGTGGACACATTGTGTGTGGCAGCCACCGCCTTTGTGTATGTCAAGTTTCACAGTAGATAAAGTATTGGCACAATGTTATGTCTTATGGGAAAAATATGAACAAAGAACATTTTGATGTATTTCATCGCAAGCCTTTGTTTCAAGATGCAGGCGTGTATCACTGGGACGAACCTACACCGGCGGTTGAGCGCTTTGAGCAGCTGTATGTTGCCCTGCGACGCCAAGAAGGGTGGCTCATGGATGACGAAGCCGTGAGGCAACTGCCGTACTGTGAACAACCGCAGACAAAGGATTTTTGGCGGTGGCGCCGCCGGAGCATGCTTGCATGGCATCGTTATGTGAAGAAAAAAAATCGTGACAAACAGCTTTTTATACTGGATATAGGATGTGGCAACGGTTGGTTATCTTACAGAACTGCTTCCTTGGGGAATGTGGTGGTGCATGCGCAAGATGTAAACCGCAGGGAGCTTACACAGGCGGCGCGGGTTTTTGCACTGCCCAACTTGTATTGGCATTTTGCAACAGGCACCGGACACATACGCCCGGAGAGTTTTGACCTGATACTGTTGGCGGCTTCGGCGCAATATTTTGCCGACCTTCCGGCTTTGATAGAAGAGCTGTTGCCCTTACTAAGAAAAGGCGGAGAGGTGCATTTGCTCGATACTCGTTTCTATAAGGACAGGCAGGCGTGTGCATCGGCATGCCTGCGGACCGCCGGTTACTACCGGGAGATGGGCATGGAGGATATGCAGACTTATTATCACCACCATTGCCTGGAGGATTTGCGCCCCTTTCGTTTTAAAAAGAGGCGCAACCGCCGATGGCGTTCTCATCCCTTAGACTGGCTCTGTATATACAAATGACCACTGTGGTTGCCTATGTTGCGAGAATTTATTAACTATGCAGGCAATCAGTAAATAATAAAAAAACGACAGATATGAGCCGTCCGGCCAAAAAATTAAGCTTTCTCGATCGCTATTTGACCTTATGGATTTTCTTGGCAATGGGAGTGGGTGTGGCTATAGGTTATTTCTTTCCGGCTGTCGCCGGCCACATCGAATCCATGAGCAGCGGAACCACCAATATTCCCCTTGCCATAGGTTTGATATTGATGATGTATCCCCCTTTGGCAAAGGTTGATTATTCTCTGTTGCCACAAGTGTTTCGAAACACACGTTTGTTGGCAATATCCCTGTTGCTCAACTGGGTGGTAGGTCCTTTATTGATGTTTTTCTTGGCGATAGCTTTTCTTCCGGAATATCCCGGATACATGGTGGGATTGATACTTATAGGTTTGGCGCGCTGCATTGCCATGGTGCTGGTCTGGAACGACCTGGCAGACGGCAGCCGTGAATACGGTGCCGGCTTGGTGGCGCTCAACAGCTTGTTTCAGGTGTTTGCTTACAGTTTTTATGCTTGGATTTTTATTACGGTTCTTCCGCCTTTTTTTGGCTTTGAAGGAGCAATTGTCGATATATCCGTAGCGACTATTGCAGAAAGTGTGGCTATCTACTTGGGCATCCCTTTCGTTTTGGGGTGGGCAACGCGCTTCATATTGGTGCGCCGCAAGGGAGAAGAGTGGTACATGAAGCGATTTATACCGGCTATTTCCCCGCTCACGCTCATTGCCTTGCTGTTTACCATCGTATTGATGTTTTCACTGAAAGGGGAGTTGATTGTAGAAATCCCCAAGGACGTTTTGCTTATCGCACTTCCGCTGTTGATTTATTTTGCTCTGATGTTTATTATCGGCTTTGCAATCACTTACCGTTTGGGGGCTTCTTACGACAAAGCCGCATCGGTGGCTTTCACGGCAGCGGGTAATAACTTTGAATTGGCCATAGCTGTGGCTATTGCGGTGTTTGGTTTGAACTCGGAACAGGCTTTTGCCGGCGTGATTGGCCCTCTGGTAGAGGTGCCTGCGCTTATCCTTTTGGTGCGCCTGGCTCATTGGATACGCCGTCGCTATTACCGGCATCAGAATGCTTGAAGAAACAATCCCTCTATAACGAAACAGCCCCTCGAACAAGGGGCTGCTTTTTTACATTCTGCGGTAAATGTCCTTTATTTTTTCAGGCTCTACTTTGTTTTCCCAATCAGGACCTAAGGCGTGCTTCCACATATGCGAAAGGCCAAGGGCTATCTCTGTCATTTTATCTATTTGTGCTTCGGTCCAGTCTTTGGCAAGCCCCTGCGGTATGTCAATACCGTGTTGCTCTACCATCTTTTTGAAGGCTTTCACGCCCTCGGGGTAGTATTCTTCCAACTGGTTGAAACAAATGCAGTTGGCAATGCCATGACGGGTGCCAAACACAAATGACAAGCCGTAAGACAGCGCATGGCAAATGCCTACTTCGGAGTAAGTAAGGCTCAGACCGCCCATTAAAGAAGCCACCATCAGTTTTTCGTCATTGAGCGGGGTTTGTCCGGCATTTTCGCCCAAATATACCTCTTCGCAAAGTTCCATGGCTTTGTAACCGTACGCTTCGCTGAAGGTATTTTTCATATAGCCGGTCATGGCTTCCACACAGTGGATGTAGCAATCCATGCCTGTGTAGAACCACTGATTCTTAGGAACGGTGGCAATCAGGTCGGGGTCCAACACGATTTGATCAAAAACGGTGTAGTCACATTTGATGCCCAGCTTTTTGGTAGGACCGGTCAAGACGGCGGTCATTGACACTTCGGCACCTGTGCCGGAAATGGTCGGCACGCCCACATGGTAAACACCCGGGTTTTTAATCAAATTCAAGCCTTGGTATTGCACCGAAGAGCCTTCGTTGGTCAGCATCAGCGAAAGCGCTTTGGCGATATCCATGGCACTGCCGCCGCCGATACCGACAACGCCGGCGGGCAAGCCGCCTTCTGCCAAGATGCTGTCACGCAGAGCATCTATTTGAGAAGTTTTAGGCTCATCACCGCCGCAATAAATGAATTCTACGCGGTCATTACTCTCTACGGGCAGTTGCTGTGCCAGTGGCTTATCTTTAAAATAGTCATCGACGATAAAGACAAAATAACCGTTATTTTCTTTACGTTTGGGAGCTATGATTTCTCCCAAGCGGGCGAAGCTTCCTCGTCCATAGGCGCATTTGCCTACATTTTTGAAGTTGCGAAACATGTCACTCATGTTGTTCGTTGGGTTAATGAAAGGTTAAATAGAATTTGCTACGTATAGGCAAACTTACAAACTTTCTCTTATATCTTTGCGTCTAAAGTGTAAAATCTAAACCACAAAAAGCGATGTTGAAAGTAGGAGATAAAGCCCCCTTGTTCGAAGCTAAAGACCAAAATGGCAATACGATACGCCTGGAAGACCTTTTGAAGGAAGGCAAAAAAATAGTATTGTATTTTTATCCCAAAGACGATACCCCCGGCTGTACCAAGCAGGCTTGCAACTTGCGCGATCATTATCAAGAATTGCTTGATGCAGGCTATTTAGTGGTGGGCGTAAGTGTAGATGACGAAGCCTCGCATCAAAAGTTTATAGAAAAGTATCAACTGCCTTTCCCCTTGATTGCTGATACCGACCATCAACTGGTAGAAGCCTACGGGGTGTGGAAAGAGAAAAACATGTATGGACGTAAATATTGGGGGACGGCACGCACCACATTCGTGATAAATCCTGACGGTACCATTGAGCGTATCATCAAGCGCCCCAAAACACAAGAGCATGCCGAAGAAATTCTAAAAGGCAGTAAATGATACCCTCCTTTTGGCAGATATGAAAGCCTCCGGTAACATACGTGCCGGGGGCTTTTTCTTTTGGAATAAGAAACCGGCGCGTGCCATGACTTGCCCGGCGCTTGGTTGCACTGCTGTGTAGAAATATGGAGCCCTATTTTGTGCGAAGTATTACATGGTAGTAGGAGGTGTACAAAAAATATTTAAAAAATGAAAATAATAAAGTATTTTGTTGCCGCTTTTTTTGGAATAGGAATGTTATTTGCTTTATTTTGAGTGTATAAACTCGTTTGCTCATGGGACCCTTAATAAAATATCTATCGTGTAATCTTAGTAGAAATAATCTTTTGATTATTCTGATTTTTGCACAAACAACCTTCTGTGTTTGGGCGCAAAACAGAGAGGTGAATACGGATCTGCAGCTGACGTTCATGTGCTACGACGCCGGGGCTGACCGCTTCCTTTGGCGGGTGCGCAACGAAAATACTCAAGATGTGCCTTATACTTGGGTTATCGAAGGCAGCGATTTAAGCGGGAGTGGGGTGGCGGTTCCGGGCGATAACTTCTTCTATACTACTCGAACGGGGGTGGGGTGTGATTTGTTGATTTTGTACGTAAAGGGGAAAGAGCAGGACAAAGGGCGAAAATGTGCCAATACAACACAATTGTGCGAGTCTTCGCCACAAGAATGTCTGGAATGTGGTGAAACGCTGGGTGGCGACGGATTTCCTGAAAGCTGGGTAAAAGCCGAAATTACAGCCAAAGCCTTGGAAGCAAGTGCCTTCACGGAAGACGCTGTTTTCTTTACCGGCAACTCCGTGCGTGGACCGGGTGTAGGGGTAGCCGGGCCGGAGGGCACCGCTCAACGTCTGCAACAAATCAATTACATCCCCGGCTATGGCACCGAAGTACTGCGCTTCCGTTTCTGCCGTGACGAGGGCTTTCGCCACATGAAGGTGACGCTTTCCCATATTTACCGGGAGTACGGCAAAGTAGAGCAAGGTTATTGGATTGCACGTGATGCACAAGGGCAAGAAGTAGGACGTGGATATTTTGCTGCAGAACAGTATCTGGGCAATGGCAATCCCGGCTTTTTAGAGATAGAAGTGCATACTGACGAGCCTTTCTATTACCTTGACTTCCATGCCGGTCCTTACGGTGAGGAGAACATGCGCCAATATGAAGACGCAAGCGACTATTACGTGCGGGAAATAACGCCTTTGTGTCAACCGGAGCCGGAGTGCCTCGATACGCTTGGGGGGACTACACAAGACTGGCGGGCAGCTTCTATAGAGGTGCGTGGCTTGTATGACAGCACTTACCAAAGCATGCCGCCGGAAGCCATCCGCCCGGACTGGCAAAATGTGCCTTTGAGTGGAGGCGTGGGTGTGCCCGGCCCCGTGCAAGGGCAGCAAGCCGAGCGCAGCCGCTTCCATGAAATCAACTATATCGCTGCCGAAGGGCGCTCAGAGTACCTGCGTGTGGATTTCCGGAAGGATTTTCCTTCGGCACAGGTGACACTTTCGCGCTTCTATGGCCATGAGTCGCAAAACAAAGCGGAACGCGCTACCTGGGTGGCTTACCGTCGCGAGGGAAACGCCTTGATAGAAGTGGGGCGGGGCATGGTGCGTGGCGTGGAGCCTTGGTGCTATAATTGTGCAGGCTTGTACACCTTCTACATACAAACCACAGAGCCTTTTTCGGTGTTGGAGTTCTCGGCAGAACCCTACGTGGCAGCATCGAAAGGGGTGCCCGCAGACGATAGTGACTTTTTGGTGCATGAAATCATTCCTTGTGCTACCCCGCCGGACCTATGCCAAGATGAGTGTGTAACAGCTATGCGTGTAGTTGCCTTTGAGCAAGGCAAGCGCAAAAACGGTAGTGCCGTATTGGCAAACAGAAGCCACCCGGAACGCGCCTTGGGTGAACCCGAGCGTTCCGATGCCATGACCAATGCCAATGAGCACAACTTCGTATCACTGGGCTTTGGCGGCAGCCTGACACTGGAGCTTAGCTGCCGTGTGTGCGACAAGGAAGGTTATGATTTAGAACTGTTTGAAACGTCTTTTGGTAATCCGAAACATGAACGTTATCCCGAAAAAGCAGAGTTGTTTGTATCGGCTGATGGTGTTTACTGGGTGAGCTTAGGCGAAACCCAACCCGGTAAAGAAAGACCTGAAAACAGCGACGGAAGCCCGGATGCCAATGGAGCGCGCTTCGATTTGGCAGGAAGCGGACTCAGCTGTGTGAAATATGTGAAAATAGTGGACAGGACTGACCCCAACATCAGCCGCTTCCCACGTAGCGCCGACGGCTTTGACGTGGATGGTATTCGTTGTGCAGCTGAGCGTGGGGACGAGCCCCCGCCGCCTCCGCCCACTTACTACCGCAGTGCAGCTGCTTTTGAAGAAAATGTATTGCAAAGACAAGGAAACCGCTGGGTAGTCAATCTTTACGAAGCTTCTGAACTTCCACTTTCTGAACATACACAGGTGCGAATATATAACAGCGTAGGCCGGCTGGTGTGGCAGGCAGCTTTCGAAGGCGAACAAGCCATGTACTTTGAAATAGACATGCAGCGCATGCAGCCGGGTATTTATATACTGCGCATAGAAACACCCGATATGCAAAAGGCTGTAAAAATTTTGAGATAATATCGAATGGCAAACCAAGCCGGCAAGCCTCATCGCAGAAACTATAGCGGTGAGGCTTGTTTTATTGCCGGAAACATGGCATCTTCAGCAAATCAACCTTTTGAACGCATATCTTATGCCACCTTTGCAAAAAGTCAATTTAGGATTTTTTCCTACGCCTTTGCATCCTTTGAAGCGAATCGTCAAAAATTTGCCTTATGAGCTCTGGATAAAAAGAGACGACCAAACCGGTTTGGCTACAGGCGGCAACAAATGCCGCAAGCTGGAGTACTTGCTGGCAGAAGCATTAGCCCAAGGGGCAGACACCGTGCTTACTGCCGGGGCACAACAGTCGAACCACTGCCGGCAGACGGCGGCCGCTTGTGCTGCCTTAGGATTAGAGTGCCATCTGATGCTGGGGGGCGTGCCCCCCGCCGTAGAAACAGGCAATTTGAAGCTGTCCCGCTTGTTGGGGGCTCACATCCATTTTACCGGGCAGAACCGCAAGGGCGAAGCTTTGCCCGCTTTGTACCGCCGGTTGCAAGATGCCGGCAAGCGTTGTTATGTCATTCCTTACGGTGGCTCCAATGCCCTCGGTGCCTGTGGCTTTGTGGAAGCCATGGCCGAGTTGAAAGAGCAAACGGCGCAACTTGCCTTGTCCTTCGATTACATCTTTTTTGCGAGCAGTTCCGGTGGCACACAAGCCGGCATGATGGTAGGCAGTGCTTTGTACCGTTTGCCGGCGCGCTTGATGCCCGTTCGTATCGACAAAGAGCCCGTAGAAGGTGCCGCCTTACAAAAAAAGGTGAACGATTTGGTGGCGGCTCTTGCCCCTTTGTGGGGCATACAGGCAGATAATATCCCCCCGTGCCCTTTGCTTACCGACTACGATGCTGCCGGTTATGCCGTCTTGACACCACAGGAGCAGAGGCTTATGGAGGAGGTTGCCCGTACCGAAGGAATTTTGCTTGACCCGGTATATACAGCCCGTGCTTTTTATGCCATGTATGACCACATGAAAAAGAAACAGCTGCCGGAAGGCAGCCGTGTGCTTTTTTGGCATACAGGTGGCATTCCTGCCCTGTGGGCTTATTGAATGCGCTTATTCTACATCGTAGAAGAACTGAATATCTTGCTGCAATTCGGCAGACAAGCTCAAAGCTACCGGACAATTACGGGCGGCTTGTTCCAGTTTGGGACGTTCACCGGCAGCTATACTTTTGGGTAGATGCAGGCGTATGCGTATTTCCGCTATACGGCGCGGATTGCTCGCCATCACTTTTTCGGTTTCCCAGTAAGTGCCCGACAAATCAATGCCGTGCCCTTCGGCATAAATACCCATAATGGTAACCATACAGCTGCCCAAAGCCGTTGCCACCAGGTCAGTAGGTGAGAAGGTTTCGCCCTTGCCGTGATTGTCGGTGGGGGCGTCGGTGAGCAGTTCACTGCCCGAAGGTAAATGAACGGAAGCCGTGCGCAGCTGTCCTAAGTACTTGCCTTGTATCTTTGTCATGGTTTTGAACGTTGAGTGAAACTTTGCATGCAAGTATAAGCATTGTCTGGAAATTGTTTTTATGAAAACCCGATGCAAAAAAAGCGAAAGGCTTGAAGTGTCTTACCTCTTTGTGAAACAGCCATATGCAATGAGCAACTGCAAAAATAATGAATAAAATGCCCGGTAGGATTTTTATATATGAAAAAATGTTTATATGTTTGTGTTCGTAAACAATCATTTACCTCATCTTTTAAAAACGAAAAAGTTCTATGCATGAGATTTTAGGCTATCTGTTATCTGTAGTTATGGGCTTCACCTTGGGCTTATTAGGAGGTGGAGGTTCCATCCTGACGGTTCCTATTTTGGTATATGTAATGGGCATTGACCCGGTCATGTCCACGGCTTATTCTCTGTTTGTGGTAGGGCTGACCGCCCTCATTGGGGCATACGGTTATTGGCGCAAGGGGCAGCTTAGTTTGAAAACGGCTGTTGTGTTTGCCATACCGGCCTTTGCTTCGGTGTATGCCACTCGTAAATTTTTGATGCCTGCCATTCCCGATACCATCGCACAAATCGGTACTTTCATTCTGACCAAAGACATTTTGGTGATGGTGGTGTTTGCCGCCATGATGATTTTGGCTGCCGTTTCCATGATTCGTAAGAAAAAAGGCGGAGAGGCAATCGCAGATGAAGAAGCCAATCCGAAATTTAACTACCCCTTAATTTTGACAGAAGGCATAGTAGTAGGTGTATTGACCGGCTTTGTGGGGGCAGGAGGGGGCTTCTTGATTATCCCCGCTTTGGTGGTCTTCGCCCGCTTGCCCATGAAATTGGCGGTGGGTACCTCGCTTCTTATTATAGCCGTAAAATCACTGATTGGTTTTATCGGAGATGTACAAAATTACGGTGATGCCATTGATTGGACCTTCTTGGGGCTCTTCTCTTTGATGGCTATTGCCGGCATCTTGCTTGGAACCTGGGTCAGCAAGTACATCAGCAGTGCCAAATTGAAGCCTGCTTTCGGCTGGTTCGTCTTAGTGATGGGCATAATGATTCTTCTGAAAGAAATGATGAATGCTTAAAGCCGCCCGGAAATGACGAAAGTCATTTTTCATATGAACGAATCTACATATATTTGTGTTGTATCAATGAAACCTTAAAAACGGAGGAAAGCTATGGCAACTATCAAAAAAGAAGGGGTGTATTTTGTAGAACAAATGTACACCAACTGTTTGGCAGAAGCAGCCTACTATATTCAATCAGGCGATGAAGCAGTGGTCATAGATCCACTGCGTGAGCCCGACCCCTACATACAAATGGCACAGAAACACGGGGCTAAAATTAAATATGTGTTTGAAACCCACTTCCATGCCGACTTTGTGTCCGGGCATCTTGACCTTGCCAAAAAAACCGGCGCTACCATCGTGTACGGACCTACCGCTCAACCCAACTTTGAGGCATATATTGCCAAAGATGGAGAGGAGTTTAAGGTAGGAAAGGTTACCATCAAAGCTCTGCACACCCCCGGGCATACCATGGAATCCACGACTTATTTGCTCATCGACGACGAAGGCAAAGAAGTAGCCATCTTCACCGGCGACACCCTCTTTATTGGCGATGTGGGCCGTCCCGATTTGGCAGTAAAAACAGACCTGACAAAAGAAGACCTTGCCGGACATCTGTATGACTCTTTGCGTAACAAAATCATGCCTTTGCCTGATGAGATGATTGTATTTCCGGGGCATGGTGCCGGCTCGGCTTGTGGCAAGCACCTGGCAAAAGAAACCTACGACACTTTGGGCAATCAGAAGCAAACCAACTATGCCCTGCAGCCCATGTCTAAGGAAGAGTTTATCAAGGTGGTAACCGAAGGGCTGTTGCCTCCACCTCAATACTTCCCCAAAAATGCAGTTCTGAACAAAATGGGCTACGAAAGCTACGATGCCGTAGTAGAAAAAGCCTTCACCCCCATGACGGTGGAAGACGTGGAAAAAGCCATCGCCCAAGGTGCCGTGGTGTTGGATGTGCGCACCCCCGATGAGTTCCGCAAAGGGCATATCCCCAGTGCTTTGAACATTGGCTTGGACGGCGGCATGTTTGCCGTGTGGGTAGGTACCATCGTAGAAGACCTCAACACGCCCATTGTACTGATTACACCCGAAAACCGTGAGCGTGAAACCATCACCCGCTTGGCGCGTGTGGGCTACGACCATGTACTGGGCTTCCTGAACGACGGCATGCAGGAGTGGGCACAGGCCGGCAAAGAAATAGCTACTGTCGAGTCGGTAAGTGCCGAAGAATTTGCCCGCCTTTATGAAGAGGGCAAGACCGCTGTGCTGGATGTGCGCCGTCCGGGCGAGTATGCTGCCGGGCATGTAAAAGGCGCCCTGAACTACCCCGTGGACTACCTGCAACAACACCTCGCTGAGCTGGACAAGTCCAAAAAGTACTACATCCACTGTGCCGGGGGCTATCGTTCCATGATTGCCTGCTCTATCCTGAAACGCCACGGCTTTGAACAGGTAGTAGATGTGATGGGCGGCTATAATGCCATTAAGCAAACCAACATTCCCAAGGAGGAAGCAGTAGCAACTGTATAAAAGCACCAAGGGGGCGGGAATCTGCCCGCCCTGTTCCTTATGTATTTTCAGTAAATTTGTTGAACTATAAAATTAAAAACGAGTATCCTCATGATAGTAGAACAGCTTTATACGAAGTGTTTGGCACAAGGTGCCTACTTCATTGAATCCGATGGCGAAGCCGCAGTGATTGACCCACTGCGTGAGCCCATGCCCTATATTGAATTGGCAGAAAAGAGTGGGGCCAAGATTAAATACATCTTTGAAACCCACTTCCATGCCGATTTCGTTTCGGGACATCTCGACCTGGCAAAGCTAACAGGTGCCACTATTGTTTATGGACCGGGTGCTGAAACCAACTATCCTGTGTATGTGGCCAAAGACGGCGAAGAGTTTCAAGTAGGCAAGCTGAAAATCAAGGTGATTCATACGCCCGGACACACCCCTGAATCGACCACTTACCTGCTCTATAACGAAAACGGCGAGCCGCATGCTATCTTTACCGGTGATACCCTCTTCATTGGCGATGTGGGCCGCCCCGACTTGGCCATCCGGAATGGTTTGACCAAAGAAGACCTGGCAGGCATGCTGTATGATTCTCTGCGCAATAAAATCATGCCCTTGCCCGACCACCTGATAGTGTATCCGGCGCATGGTGCCGGCTCGGCTTGTGGCAAGAGTATGTCGAAAGAAACCTACGACACCTTAGGCAATCAGAAAAAAACCAACTGGGCACTGCAGCCTGAATTGACCAAAGAGCAATTCATTAAAGAAGCTACCAACATTCTGCCGCCGCCACAGTATTTTGCCAAGAATGCCATGCTGAATAAAGAAGGCTACAACAGCGTGCTGGAGGTGGTAAAGAAGGCAGAAAATGCTTTAGACCTCGCTGCTTTTGAAAAGCATTTGCAAGAAGGCGCCTTGGTACTCGATGTACGCAGCCCGCAGGAATTTGCCAAAGGACACATCCCCAACTCTTTGAATATAGGGCTGGATGGCATGTTTGCCATTTGGGTGGGCACTATCGTAGAAGACCTGAACACCCCTATTATTCTCATTACGCCCGAAGGACGTGAAGAAGAAACCGTCATTCGCTTGGCACGTGTAGGTTACGACAATGTGATTGGCTATTTGAGCGGGGGCATAGAGCGTTGGAAAGAAGCCGGTAAAGAGCTGGCTCAAGTCGAGTCTATTCCGGCAGAAGATTTCGCCCGCCGTTATGAGGCCGGTAAGCTTGATATTCTTGATGTGCGCAAACCGGGCGAATACACAGCTCAGCATATTCCTGATGCTCAAAATGTGCCTTTAGACTACATTTATCAACATTTGCGCGAATTAGATAAAAACAAGCACTATTATGTGCATTGTGCCGGTGGCTATCGTTCTATGATTGCCTGCTCTATTTTGAAACGTGAGGGTTTTGAGCATATTACCGACATTGCGGGGGGCTTCAATGCCATCAAGAACACTTCGCTGCCTTTGACTCAGGAAATTTGCCCCACAACCGGACAACCTAAGTAACAGACAGAAAAGATTGAATCATATGTTAAACACTTTAAAAACTATTTGGAAAGTCATGACAGGACAAGCTTTTAAAAATATGGCGCCCAAAGAATTCTGGGCAGCCTATGAGCAAGACCCCAATGCTGTGCTAATCGATGTGCGTACCCCTATGGAATACCGTGAAGCACATTTAAAAGGAGCCAAGCTCATCGATATCAACGGAGGTAATTTTGCCGCCGAAATCGAAAAGCTCGACAAAAACAAAGCTTATTATGTGTATTGTCGTAGCGGCGGACGCAGCAGCGCTGCCTGCGGTCTGATGGCAAGCAAGGGCTTCTCTAATCTGGTCAACATGACCGGAGGCATCACCCGTTGGATGGCAGAGGGTATGCCCGTAGAAAAATAAGTCGAAACACATTTTATGAATGAAAGCAGCTCTGCGGAAGCGGGGCTGCTTTTTTTGCTTTGCCAAGACAATGCACATGCACCGGATGCAACTTTTTATCAACCGGGCAAAATGTGACTTTTTGCCCCAAAAAGTAGTTGAGTTTCTTTTTGAAAAGAGCGATATTTAAAAGGTATTATTTCTTATCCACTAAATTGAAAAACTATAGACTATGTTTGCCAACTACTTCAAAGATTTGGGATCCGGGGCTTTTTACGAAGCCTTGCAGCAAGACCCCGAGGCTGTTCTGCTGGATGTACGTACCGAGCATGAGTTCGAGGAAGTGCATTTGGAAGGGGCTTTACTGATGAACATCAACAGCGGGGTTTTTTTGAGCGAAATCGAGACACTCGACCGCAGCAAGCACTACTTATGTGTATTGTGCGGTAGGGGGGCGCAGCAAAGTAGCTTGTGGCATGATGCTGTCGCGTGGTTTCGAACATGTGTACAATTTGTCGGGCGGTTTGGCTGCCTGGATTCAAAAAGGCCTGCCGGTGGTCAAAGCAGAAAAACAAAAGGCATCGGCCGGGTGAACCGGATGCCTTTCGCTGCTTCGCAAGGGGAGCCCTATCTGCGGTTTATTCGCCGGTAGGGCTTAAGTATCTTAAGAACTCTTGTTTGGTTGCCTCATTTTTGAAACGGCCGCCGTAATACGCCGTAACGGTGCTGCTGGCTGTATCTTGCACACCCCGGGCTGCCACACACATATGTTTGGCATCGATAAGCACCGCTACATCTTCGGTATCCAACACAGCCTTCAACTCATTGGCTATTTGCACGGTCATGCGCTCTTGCACTTGTGGGCGGCGGGCATAATATTGTACAATGCGGTTCAATTTCGACAAGCCTATGACTTTGCCCGAAGAAATGTAGGCAACATGGGCTTTGCCCCATATGGGTACAAAATGATGCTCGCAGAAAGAGTAAAAGGTAATGTCTTTTTCTACCAGCATCTCATTGTAGCGGTACTTGTTTTCAAAAAGAGTGATTTCCGGCTTGTTTTTGGGGTTGAGCCCGCTGAATATCTCTTTGACAAACATTTTTGCCACGCGGCGGGGGGTGCCTTTAAGGCTATCGTCGCTCAAATCAAGCCCTAAAACGTGCATAATCTCGCGAAAATGCTTTTCTATCAGCTCCATCTTGAGTTCATCGTCCATTTCAAAAGCATCTTCGCGCAGTGGCGTTTCAAAAGAGCCCGGAATGTGTTCGTCGCCCATATCTTCCATATGCTGGTGTCCGTTAAGCGGGGAATTCAACGAAGTTTCTCTCTGTTTCATACAATTTAACTTTTAATTCATACTCTTGCGGCAGCAAGGCGCGCAATTTTTCCCATATGACTACCGCTATATTTTCGGCAGTAGGATTGAGGTTTCTAAACTCTTCGGTATCTAAATTCAGGTTTTTGTGGTCGAACTTCTTGATAACATGCTCTTGGATTAGTTCGCTTAGCTGCTTCATGTCGTACACGTAGCCGGTAGCCGGGTCTATTTCGCCGGTCACCTCTACAATAAGCTCGTAGTTGTGCCCATGATAATTGGGGTTGTTGCATTTGCCAAAAACCTTTTGGTTGGTGGCCTCGTCCCATGCGGGGTTGTGCAAGCGGTGGGCAGCGTTGAAGCGCTCTTTTCTACATACTTTTACCTTCATGCTCTTGTATTCAATAACGACGATTGTTTTTTGGTGAGTCTGTTTTTCAAAAACAAAAATAATAACACACAAATAAAAAAAAGGTTTTAAGCCCGGAGGCTTGGGTGCCATCCATGACAAAACACCAAAAAAAAGCCGGATGGTTCAAACTGCCGTTGGACGGCCTCGCTTCCCCAACTCAATGACTTCCATTTTTTGGGCTTTTCCTTCTGCAATATAAAGATGTAGCATGGTGCGCATGCTGTGGAATCCATGATGACCGGCAGCCCCCGGGTTCAGGTAAAGCAGCCCCCGGGCGGGGTCGGGAATGACGCGCAAAATATGGCTGTGCCCGCAGACAAACAAATGGGGGCGGTGTGTGTCCAATAAGTTTTTTACCTTTTTGGAGTAGCGCGGAGGAAGGGCACCTATGTGGGTCATGAATACACGCAGCCCCTCTGTTTCGAAATCCAGGTGTTCGGGTAGTACGCGCCGCAGACTTTGGTCATCAATATTGCCATAAACTGCCCGGAGAGGGGCTATCTCTTGTAGCGCCTCGATCACCTGCAGGCTGCCGATGTCGCCGGCATGCCATATTTCATCGCATCCGCGACAATATTCCAAAATGGAGGCGTCGATATGACCGTGTGTATCGGATAAAATTGCTATCTTTTTCATAGAAACTGCAAACGATATAACTGTAAGTGCAACTAAAAACAAGAAACAATAAAATACGGAAACTATGGGAATGTTAGAAAAACACAATCGTGCACGTCGCATGCTTTCGATGAATACCGCTTTGTTTGCTGTTTCATCTCTTGCTTTGGGGGTTGATCTGATTTGGGGCAGTGTGCAAAGTTTGTTTGGGGCAGGTGCCCCCGGCTGGTTGGGCGTAGTCTTGGGCATAGGCTTGTGGGGTGCCTTCGGGCTTACCAACATACGGGGCGCATGGACCGCTTTTGCCCGCAGTGAATACGAAAAATCGCAGCGGAAAGGCATGATTAGCTGGCTGGTACCTCTGGCAATGATTATTATCGATATGTTGTTTTAATGCCGGAAGGTCTTGTTTTTACTTTTGAATTGCTACCTTTGCATTCAAACATCTGACCAATTAAACAACGTTCATTATGCAATACGACGTAACCATTATCGGCTCCGGACCGGGCGGCTATGTGGCTGCCATTCGTTGTGCTCAGCTGGGCATGAAAGTAGCACTGATTGAAAAATACAACACTTTGGGCGGTACTTGCCTGAATGTGGGATGCATACCCTCAAAAGCCCTTTTAGACTCTACCGAGCACTATTACAATGCCACGCATCATTTCGATGCACACGGCATCAAAATAGAAGGCATCAAACTGGACTTGCCCCGCATGATAGAGCGCAAAAACGAGGTGGTGAAGCAGACTTGCGACGGGGTCGTTTATTTGATGAAGAAAAACAAAATCGATGTATATCACGGTTTTGGCAGCTTTGTAGATAAAAACACCGTGGAGGTGGCCAAAGAAGATGGCAGCAAGCAGCAGTTGAAAACTCAAAAAGTGATTATTGCCACCGGCTCGAAACCGGCTTCCATCCCCAGCGTTCCTATTGATAAAAAACGCATCATCACTTCTACCGAAGCATTGAATATTACCGAGCTGCCCAAAAAGATGGTAGTCATCGGTGCCGGTGTGATTGGTTTGGAATTGGGCTCTGTGTTTGCCCGTTTGGGCACCGAAGTGCATATTGTAGAGTACATGGACAGAGCTATTCCCACGATGGACTCTACCATGTCGAAAGAGATAGAGAAAGTTTTAAAAAAGCTGGGTATTCAGTTTTACTTCAAACATAAGGTGTTGGAAGCCAAAGCCACGGCCAAGCAGGTGACCGTGAAAGCCGAAACACCCAAGGGTGATACCATTGAGCTAAAAGCTGATTATTGTTTGGTAGCTATTGGGCGTCGCCCTTATACCGACGGCTTGGGCTTGGAGAAAGTAGGTGTAAAGACCGATGAGCGCGGGCGTGTGGTGGTAAACGAAAAGCTGCAAACCAATGTCGAGAATATCTATGCCATCGGCGATGTGGTACGTGGTCCTATGTTGGCACACAAAGCTTCGGAAGAGGGCGTTTTTGTTGCCGAAGTCATAGCCGGACAAAAGCCTCATTTGAATTATCGCCTCATTCCGGGCGTGGTTTACACCTGGCCCGAAGTGGCTTCGGTAGGCTACACCGAAGAGGAGCTCAAAGAGCAAAACATACCGTACAAGAAAGGACAGTTCCCCTTCCGTGCTTTGGGGCGCGCGCGCGCAAGCATGGACCTCGACGGGCTTGTGAAAGTATTGGCACACAAAGAAACAGATGAAATCTTGGGCGTGCACATCATCGGTGCACGGGCAGCCGATATGATTGCCGAGGCAGTCGTGGCTATGGAATTCCGCGCTTCGGCCGAAGACATTGCCCGCATCTCTCATGCACACCCCACTTACATGGAAGCAGTGAAAGAGGCTTGCTTGGCAGCCACCGAGAACCGCCCTCTGCATATTTAACCAATACGTGAGGTTTTGGAAATTCTTTGGGTACATAAGCCCGCCGAACATATTCAAAGCACATTAATTGGGCTTGCCCGCCTGACTGATGACCTCAGCACGGCGGGCTTGCCTGCTTCAGACCTGCAGTATATCGAAAGCATAGAGCACCCCGTGCGGCGCAGCGAGGCAATTGGCGTGCGCGCCTTGCTGCGCTACTTGCTCGAGGAGCATTGGCACATGCCTTATCCGGGCACTCTGCGCCAAGGGCGCCAGCCCGTCTTGAACGGTTATCCCAATATCGGACTCTCATTCAGCCATGCTTACCCTTATGTGGCGGTGGTGGTATCGTCGCATTTTCAGGAGGTGGGCATCGATGTTGAACGCCTGCGCCCACAGTTGTTGCGCGTAGCCCCCCGCATCTTTGCCGAGCAGGAGCTGTTGTGGGCAGGCAATGACCTCGAAAAGCTAAGTATTTTATGGGCAGCCAAAGAAGCGCTTTTCAAAGCTTATGCCCGCGGCGGCTTGATATACCGCACCGACTTGCTTGTTGAGCCTACGCCAAAAAATAATTTTTTAATTGGTTCTGTACTGAAAGAAGGTGCCCCCCTCTTCATGTTTGAGCTGGGGGTACACCGCTTTTCCGGAAGTCTTTTATGTGTTTGGACCAATCACCGGCTGAATCCCCGTTGACGCTTGGCCTCGAAAGTCATGATGGCACATGCATTGGACACATTCAGCGAATCAATGTAACCACTCATAGGGATAATGATGTTTTGGTCGGCGGCTTGCAGCCACGTTTCGCTGAGTCCGGTGGCTTCGGTTCCAAACACCAGTGCCGAAGGTTGGGTGAAGTCGGCAGTATGGTAGGGAATAGAAGCATTCAAAGCGGCGGTATAAATACGGATACCTTGCTTTTTGAGCCATGCAATCACCTCTTCGCTATGAGCGCATACGGTAGGCACCGTGAATATACACCCTAAGCTGGAACGAATCACATTCGGATTAAACAGGTCTGTTTGCGGGTCACACACAATCACCGCATCCACAGCGGCGGCGTCGGCAGTGCGTAAAATAGCGCCTAAGTTGCCCGGCTTTTCTACTGCTTCAACCACCAACACCAAAGGATTTTCCGGCAATTGCAGGTCGGACAAAGAGCGTTGGGGAGGGGGAGCCGTGGCTACTACCCCCGATTCCGGGCGATAGGCAATCTTTTGCAGGGCTTCTTCGCTGACTTCAAAAATACGCACCTTCTGTTTGTTTAGCGGCAGCGACTCTATCCAACTTTCGGGAGCATAGCGGGGATAAAAAAACAAGCTGTCCGGTTCAATCCCCGCCTGCAGTGCCAAGCTGATTTCTTTTTTTCCTTCTATCAAAATCAAATGGTGCTGCTTGCGGGCGCGGCTTTTGTGTAGCTGGTAAAGCAGCTTGATTTTCGGGTTTTGAGCAGATTGAATCAAAGGGTAGGGCATAGCATTTTTACAATTTTGACAGGCAAGGGTGTAAATTTCGCTTTTTTATTTCGAATTTTGTTCATTATATTAGATTCATGAACCGTTTTGCGTCTATGCAAGAAAAAAATACCATACACACGGCGGGCAGTGATGCTCAACAGAAAAAGCCCAAAAAAAAGCCGGTTTCGTATTACTTTCGTGTTGATTTTGAGACCATTCAGGGGCGCCTTACCGGCGGCTTCCTGTCCATGGCGCTCATCTCTTTTATTTTGATTCAGGGAGCCAACTACCAATGGCGCCGGCAGATAGAAAACCGCAATACACTCTTGTACAAACTCTACCCCTTGGAAACACAGGCTTTGCGTTTGCTCGATGAAGTACGGGAAGCAGAAAACTTATTTGAAAAAGCTTTGCTTTTTGATAATAAGGACTATCTGGAAGAGTTTGAAAAGCGCTGGCAAGAGCGGGTGTTGCCCAATGCCGAAGCCTTGAAAAGCACTGCGGAAGGCATACAAGATGGTGAAATCAAAACGGTGGCCAATAGCATTGCCGATGTGCTGCTTAAGCATATGAAGCAAGAGTATGACCGGGTGCGTGAGATTTATGAGCGTAAGGAGGACCTACAGGGAATTACGAGCATACGCAGCTATTTGCAAGAGGAAGTACAAAACAAAGTAGTGCCTTTAAGCCTTCGCCTTCAAGAGTCGGTGGAGCGTTTGTTGCGAGAAAAGCAAGCATTGGTGGCTGAATACGAATCGGCCTACCGTGCACTTGACCGCTGGCGTCCGTGGATTATTGTTTTTGAGTTTGCCGTTGCCGTTGCCGTTGCCGCTACCATCGGCTCTCTTTTGATTATCAGTATATTGAAACGAATCAGGCTTTTGAAAAGCCAAATATTGACTTTGGCAGAAGGCAATTTGCCCCCACCTTTGCCCGAGAGTAAAGACGAGCTGAATACCCTTATCCGCGCATTGAACCAAGTGGTGGATGGTCTTTCTAAAATCCAAACTTTTGCCCACGAGGTAGGAGGCGGCCGCTTCGATACAGACATATCGGTATTTGAGCGGGAAGGCGACTTGGGACGCTCGCTTGAGGAAATGAAACAGCAGCTGAAGCAGGTATATGAGGAAGAGCAGAGACGTGCATGGGCAAGCGAAGGGTTGGCGCAGTTCTCGCGTATTTTGCGCGAAAACCAAGATAATCTTGAGACTCTTTCGCGCCGTTTTGTTTCCAATTTGTCGCGCTATGCCGAGGTAGAGCAAGTAGGAATTTTCTTGCTTGAAGAAAAAGACCAAGAACGTGTGTTGCAGCTAAAAGCGGCTTTTGCTTACAGCAAGCACAAAGCACTGCGAAAAGAAATTGCCATAGGTGAAGGTTTGGTGGGGCAGGTGTTTCTTGAGGCTAAGCCGCTTCACGTAACCGAACTGCCGGAAGACTACCTGAAGGTGGTGACAGGCATGGGGGCAGCGCCGCCCCGGGAGCTGCTTTTGGTGCCTCTGGTCTATAACGAAGAATGCTTTGGCGTAATAGAAGTGACCTCTTTGCATCACATACCCGGCTATAAAGTGAAATTCATAGAGGAGGTAGCCACTGTGTTGGCTTCTACCGTCTCTTCGGTGCGTGCCGGCGAACGCACCCGCCTGCTGCTTGAAGAGTCACGCCGGAAAACCGAAGAAATCCTCGAGCAGGAGGCTCTTTTGCGCCAAAATGCCGAAGAGTTGCGCGCTGCCCAAGAAGAGCTGGAAAGCCGCTTGAACCGCACCCGCCGTGAGCTGCGTCAGATGCAACTCATTATAGACAGCATTACCGATGTGGTGGTGGTCTATGATGAACGGGGCGGTATTCGTATGGCCAACCGGGCAGTTGAAGACACCTTCGGTTATTTGCAGGGCGACCTTATCAGCAGCAGCATACGCACGCTCATCAATGCCCCCTTGGATGAACTGAAAGAGGTGGAGTATATCACCGGGCGCGATGGTGAGCGCCTGATGCTTTCTAAGTATAAAATATTCAAAGCGACACGCCGCGATGGCATTGAAGTAGAGGTGCAAATGGCCTATCAAGCCATTGATATGGAGCGCGAGCGCTTGTATGTGGCTACGATTCGTCCACTCTAAAAACGCTTCAATATGCAACGAACAGTAATCCATGTTTTCTTAGCCGCTGTATTTTTGGGAGTGAGTGCTTGTGCTACTTTGCAGGGTATCAGTACCCAAATAGACGGCTGGGAGGGAATAGGACAACAGCCGCTTACCGAACGAGAGATAGCCGCCGGCTTGAAAGAAGCCCTCGAAGTGGGTATCTCAAAAGGCGTGGAGCAGCTGATGAAAGAAAATGGTTATTATGGCAACCCTTCCATCAGGATATTGTTGCCCCCCGAAGCCCAAGAGGTGGAGTCGGTGATTGTGCGCCACGTACCACAAGGGCAGGCACTTATCGATAAGGTGGTGTTGAAGATGAACCGTGCGGCTGAAGAAGCAGCCAAGCAAGCCAAGCCCATTTTTGTAGATGCCATCAAGCAAATGACCATCGTAGATGCACGCAATATTTTATTTGGCAAAGCAGATGCAGCTACACAATATTTGCGGGCAAAAACCTATGACCGTTTATTCGAAGCTTATTACCCGCAAATCAGGGAAGCCATGGAAAAAGTGGGGGCACAACAAGCATGGCAGGCACTGGCACAGCCTTACAATCAATTGGCAGCATCGCCCTTGGGTAGTACCGTGGGAGCTTCGAAGACTGTCCCCGAGGACGTATCCCGTTATGTAACGGAGCGGGCACTCTATGGTTTGTTTGTGAAAGTGGCAGAAGAAGAGCTTAAAATACGCGAACAAGCTACTGCCCGTATTACCCCGCTTTTACAAAAAGTGTTTGGCGAATTGGATAAGCGCTGAGGCTACAGGTCCGTTGCAAAACACAAGCCCCGCCCATCTGGGCGGGGCTTGCAGCTTGTTGCCTTCTAAGTAAGGCGTTTTACTCTTTTACTGCCTTGGCAGTACCCGAGCCCAAGCTTTGTATGTTCACATGTTCGGGCTGCCCTTTATAATGAATAGTTCCTGAGCCGGCAATCCGGGCTTCTATGCTGTTGGTGACCATCACTTCGACATCACCGCTGCCCAGTATGTTTATGTCGGCAGAAGCTGCTTGTAAATCGTAGGCTTCGACAATGCCGGAACCTTGCAGGTCTATTTCCAGTACATCGGCACGGCCGTGCAACGTGATTTTACCGCTTCCCATTTGTTCTACACTGATTTTTTCGCAGAGGAGGTTAGCTTCTATTTCGCCGCTTCCTTGGTTTTCGATAAAATAGTTCTTGCCTTTTAACTTGTTTTTAATCAATACACTACCACTGCCCATGACGCTTATGCTGGCAGTAGGGGCTTGTAAATCATAAGCTTCGACAATGCCGGAGCTTTGCAGGTCTATTTTCAGTGCGTTGGTGCGGCCGTGCAACGTGATTTTACCGCTTCCCATTTGTTCTACACTGATTTTTTCGCAGAGGATGTCAGCTTCTATTGCGCCGCTTCCGCGGTTTTCAATAAAACAGTTTTTGCCTTCCAATTTGCTTTCCATCAATACCGCGGCGCTTCCGTTATTGATTACTGCCGTAAGATTGGTAAAAGTGACGGTAATGGTTGTATTGGCATTGTCGCGCCATCGTTGGATGTTACTTTCCCTTTTGATGTACAGTCGATTCCCTTTGACGTAAGTTTTGATTTCTTCCAAAGGAAGCCGGGATTCTATGCGTGCTTCTGTTTTGCTGCCGGCACGCAGTATTACGAGAAAGCTACCATCTACTTCCACTTGTGAAAAAGCAGGTAAGGAGCGGGTAGCAACTTTTTGTGCCCAAACGCCTGCACTCCACAGCATGAGGGCGAACATGAAGCAAAAGTTTCTTTTCATAGGGCAAAGTGGTTTTAATGACTCTGTGAAGCTATTTACAAAATTTAAATATTTTATGAAACGGAAAAAAGAAATAGCCGGGTGGTCACTCTTGAGGGCTTTGTTACGTGTGCCTCACTGCAAAACACAAGCCCCGCCCATCTTTGCCGGGGCGGGGCTTGCGGCTTGTTGCCTTCTAATAAGTAAGGCGTTTTACTCTTTTACTGCCTTGGCAGTACCTGAACCCAAGCTTTGTACTTGTACACGCTCGGGGCGCCCTTTGTAATAAATATCGCCTGAGCCGGTAATTTTGGCGTCTATATTGTCGGTGACTGTTACTTTGGCATCGCCGCTGCCCAGTATGCTTATGTCAGCAGAAGCTGCTTGTAAATCGTAGGCTTCGACGTTGCCGGAGCCGCGCAATTCTATTTCCAGCTTGTCGGTGCCGCCGTGCAATACAATTTCACCGCTTCCTACTTGCTTGATACTAAGCTTTTCGCAAAGGAAGCTGGCTTCTACTTTACCACTTCCTTTATTTTCGATAAAATAGCTTTTGCCTTCTAATTTACTTTCAATCAATACGTCGGAGCTGCCGCTATTGACTACGTCCGTAAGCTTGGTAAAGGTAACGGTAATGGTTGTCTTGGAGTCGTCGCTCAGGCGTTTGAGGCTGGTTTTTCTTTTGATGTACAGGCGGTTGCCTTTAATGTAAATTTTGATGTCGTCCAAAGGAATGCCCCGGGACTCTATGCGCGCTTCTTCTTTGTTACCGGCGCGCAGTATGACAGTGAAATCACCATCTACTTCCACTTGTGAAAAGGTGGTCAAAGTGCGGGTAGCAATTTCTTGTGCCCAAGCACCTGCACTCCACAGCATAAGAACAAGTATTAAGATGTTTTTCTTCATAGGACAAATTGGTTTTAATGTTTTTGCAAAATTATGCACAAATTTCATGCATAAACAAAACGAGCTATTTTTTCATTTCTTGTGTCTAAATTGTAGTTTTACGTATGTCTGCGCCTGTCGCATTTTTTTAGTGAAAAATATAGTTTAAAATCAATACTTTATGAGAAGGAAAAGAAGAAACACCAATGTGCTTCATCAACTGTTGGGGCGTTTGTTGCGTGCGCCCCGTTTTTGGGGGTTCGTTATTATACTGGCAGTCATTCTTTATGTGTTTTTGCCGCATGAAAAAGTAGGTTTATTTTTGCGACCTTTTGCCGGCAGCTCATGGGCAAAAACACTCTACACTGCTAAATACGAATATTTCCCCAATTCGGATACGCCCCCCTTGGCAGATTTGCTGAAGCACACCAAGGCGGTGAGGCAGTCTTCCGACGACGGGCAGGAGCCGGTACCATCTGAACAAGAAACCGAGGTGCCGTCCGCTACCGGCAAAGAGCAAGCGGAAATATGGGTTTTGGATGAAGACTTCGCATTTCCGGCGCCCGTGTCTAACTGTACCGTCGTGCGCCATAAAGCCTTTACGCTTTGCTATGACGAAGCGCATGAGTTGCCCCGTTGGGTGGCTTACCGCTTGGATTATAAAGAGTTGGAGGGTAACCTGGAACGCTTGAATAACTTTTCGCCCGACCCTGCGGTATCTACCGGTACCGCGCACTCTTCCGATTATACACGCAGCGGTTATGACAGGGGGCATTTGGCAGCGGCAGCCGATTTCGAATTTGACAAACAAGCCTATGAGGAAACTTTTCTCATGAGTAACATAGCACCGCAAACGCCGGAGCTCAACCGGGGCATATGGCGGGAATTGGAAGAGCAGTGCCGGCGTTGGGTGCGTCGCGACAAATCGCTCTATATCGTCACAGGACCTATTCTTAGCAAGCGGCCGCGTAAGATAGGAAAACGTACTAAGGTATCGGTGCCCAAAGCCTATTATAAGGTTATTCTGGATATGCGTGAGCCGGAAATAAAAGCCATTGCTTTCATTATGCCCAACAGCAAAAACTTGAAGGATGATTTTATGGACTATGTGGTAAGCATCGACGAGGTGGAAGCGCAAACCGGCTTGGATTTCTTCCCTGAATTGAGTAAGGACCCGGCGCTTGAGCGGGTGTTGGAAGGGGAGGTGCACCCTGAATACTGGCTGAAAAATTAAAAATACTGCATGGAAAAGCAGCTTCAGCCCGTTTATATGCATTTTATTTTTATATTTCAAAAACAATTAAACGCACTCAACTATGTTGGATTTCAATAATGCCATAAGAGAGGTAGCCAAGCGCTTCAATGCCCAAATAAAAGAAATCTCGCCCGGTGTGTATGCGCTCGATATCCCTTTTGTTACCAAAGGTGGAGTGAACCGCTATCAGTTTGTTTATGCATGGATGGTGAAGGGGCGTTCCAAAGGACGTGACTGCTTTTATTTCAACAGCAAGGTGGGCACCTATCATTCGCAGGTGAATTTGAAAAAAATAGTGAGGGAGGCCGGCTTTGCCAATAGTGCCACCATTACCATTATAGACGACAAACAAACGGATGGCTCGCCTTGTGAAACGCTCATTGTGCAGGCTGCTCCCCTGGCAGAGCATGTGACTTCGGTCGATGAAATGGCTGATATTGTTTGGGAAGTGGCTGAAATGGCTGACGTGCTTGAAGAAAAGTATTTCGGAGGTGATAAGTACTGATAAACACCCGGTTTTATCTTGCTGTGCAGCTCCTGTGGCGGGAGCTGTATTTTTTTTGAAAAAAGTTTGCTATTGTATGTTCTTTTTGATTAACTTTACTTTGTATCTCAAAGGTAAAGTGAAAAATGAAGGAAATACTGCCTTATATTGATAAGCTGCTGGAAAACAAATACCGTCTGGCCATCATGGCGGCGCTCATGAAAAAACCGGGGCTCACTTTCAATGAAATGAAAGAAGCCCTGGGACTGACAGATGGCAACTTGTCAAGCAATACCATTTTGTTGGAAGAGCGGGGGTATATCGAAACAGACAAGCGCTTTGTTGGGCGCCGCCCGCTGACCACTTACCGGCTCACCAAGAAAGGCTACAATGCCTTTGCTCGTCATTGCGAATATTTGGCAAAGGTCATCAGCGGTGAGTTTAGTTTAGACGAGGATCAATCGGATAATTCGCAATAATGCGGTATTCGCCCCCCATATTGCGCAGGATGGTACGCCATAGTTCGCCCGGGGGCGTATCAAAAAGCAATGGGGTGGCACACTCGGTTACAATCCATGTGTCTTGCTCTATTTCGGCATCGAGTTGACCCGGTGACCAGCCCGAGTACCCCAAAAAGAAACGAATGTCCTGTGCCGGCAGTTGTCCGGTATTTAGTAAGCTTTTGACCACTTCAAAATCGCCGCCCCAGTACAAATCCTCTTGCAATTGCACCGATTCGGGGATGATAGCGCCTGCGCGATGCACAAAATGCAGGGTGTTTTGTTCTACCGGGCCGCCAATAAAAAGTGGAATGTCGCCGGCATAGATGTCGTCCAGCACATCACTTAAATGCAGGTTGGTCGTTTGGTTGAGTACCAAACCAAAAGTGCCGTGTTCTTGGTATTCACAAATCAGCACTACCGTGCGCTCAAAGTTAGGGTCCCCCAGAAAGGGCTTGGCTATCAGTATGCTACCGTTTTTTGGTTTCGATTCAGACATTCTGCTGTTTTCTTTTTTAGAAAATAAAAAGCTTTTGCCCAAAAAATAAAATATTCAAACTTTTTTGAGTAAATTTTTAATGCATTTGTTTTTGGAAACCCCACGCCTATGAATGTTATTTTACGCATCTGCCTTTTGCTGCTGTATATTCTTTCCATATCGGGCGTCCGGGCGCAGCCGTCGCAGCGCCCGGCTTTTGTGCGCAATGCCGGACAATGGGCAGCTGAAGTGCTTTATAGAGCAGACTTGCCCGGCGGCTTCCTCTTCGTGTATGCCGATAGCCTGCAGTTTTCTTGGTATGATGCTGAACGGGTGGCATCGCTCAAGCACGGCGAGCGACTGGCCCAATGGACAGCACCGCAGCAGGCTTTGCAGGTGCATAGTTATGTAATTCGTTTTAAAGGTGCAAACAAGGTGCTGCCTTCTTGTGATGAAAGCAGCCGGCAACTTCCTGTAAAATACTTTCTGCCGGGCGAAGAGCAAGGGGCGGCGTCTCAGGTGCGGCGCATAGAAAGCAGCGCTTGTTCCGGGCTTCGTTTTGCTAATGTGTATGACCGTATAGACCTGCGCCTGCTGACCACCCCCGAAGGGCATATAAAATACGAGTTTTGGCTTCATCCAGGGGCAAAACCGGCTGATATTCGTTTAGAATATGCTTATACACAGGGCTTGCGCATTACAAAAGAAGGGCATCTGGCTATTAAAACCATCTTTGGAGAGGCTTTGGAGCTGGCACCCGTGGTGTATCAACTCAAAGACGGGCAAAAGAAGCCTCTAAAGGCGCGTTATGCCTTGAAGAAAAATACGCTTAAGTTCATCCTCGAAGACTACGACCCCTCTGCAACGGTAGTGATAGACCCTGAATTGGTGTTTTCTACCTATTCGGGGGCTGCTTCTGACAACTGGGGGAACACGGCTACCTACGATGAAGAAGGGGTCTTATACTCGGGCGGCACTGCCTACGGCAGCAACTTTCCCAATCCCCCGGGTATCTTTACCATAGGACCGGGCGGCACTTCCGCCAATTTTCCTCTGGTGACCGACGTGGTGATTTTCAAGTACAATCCTACCGGCACACAGCTCGAATACATTGCGCTCATAGGTGGCAGCAGCTCGGAGGTGCCCCACAGCTTGGTGGTCGATCATAACCGCGATTTGGTAATTTTGGGCACTACCAGCTCTACCAACTTTCCCACGACCGACGGTTCTACTTTTCATGGCGGGGTACCTGTCAGTAGCGTTTTGGGCAACAGTTACGCCAACGGCAGTGATATTTTTGTAATAAAACTGGGCTTTGACGGGAACTTGAAGGCATCTACTTTGATAGGCGGAAGCAACAATGATGGCATCAAACTTTACAGCGCAGGCACTTATATTCATAATTACGGCGACGAGTTCCGTGGCGATATTTACGCAGATGCCAACAACAACTTGTATATTGCTTCAACCACACGCTCGGCGACCATTGCCGGAGTCACCGGCAGCCTGAACGGTGCCCAGGATGGTTTGTTCTTGAAGTTGGACAGTAACCTTCAGTTGATTTGGGGGCATTACGTAGGAGGCAGTGGGGTAGATATGGCGCTTTCGGTGCGGGAAGCCCCCAACGGCGATTTGTATGTTGGCGGAGGAACTACCAGCGCCGACCTGCCGAATACCGCCAATGCCTATCTTTCTGCTGCGCAAGGCAGCGATGACGGTTTTGTGGCGCGCTTCTTGCCCGATGGCACTTGGCTGCAGACTACTTATTTGGGCACCGCTGCCGCCGACATGGTTTTCTTTGTAGATACCGACGCACAAGGGCAGGTATATGCTTTCGGACAAACTTATGGTAACTATCCTGTATCGGCAGGGGTGTATGCGGTGCCCGGCAGCGGGCAGTTTGTGCATAAGCTGGCTACCGACCTGCGCTCTTCTGTTTGGAGCACGACCGTGGGTTCGGGCGATGGCGCGCCCGATATTTCGCCAACGGCTTTTTCGGTGGTAACGGAAAATGACTGTGGAAATATTTACTTCGCCGGCTGGGGCGGTGCCATCAACCGGGCTGTCAATGGAGGCATCAACAATAATGCATCGAGCAGTACCGAAAATTTGCCCACTACTTTCGATGCCTACCGTCGAACCACGGTCAATGGCAATGATTTTTATATTGCAGTACTGGAAAAAGATGCCAAAAGCTTGTTATACGCTACCTTCTTTGGCGAAGACAGCCCCAACGAGCGCGGCGATCATGTAGATGGCGGCACCAGTCGATTTAGCAAAAGCGGTACCATTTACCATGCCGTTTGTGCTTCTTGTGGCGGCACCAATGGCTTCCCGGTGACCGAGGGGGCATGGTCTGCCAACAATAATTCTTACAACTGCAACAATGCCGTGTTTAAATTCACATTGGACCTCGAAGCTACTTTCGAAATACAAAACCCGGCTTTAGGTTTTAGCGTGGTGAACAGTGGCGATAAGGTATGCGCGCGCCGCCTGTTCTTCGATTACCAAGCCATAGGGGCAGAAACCTTTGTCTGGGATATTTACGACGCACTTGGAAACAAAATATACACACAAAGCGGCGAAGCCGACTTCTTTTATGAATTTACCGAAGAAGGGGTGTACACCGTCAATCTGACGGTGATTAACTTTTCGTCCTGTGCCAAGGTGGCACGTGCTTCGCAGACCGTCGAAATAGTTTTCCCCCCTTTTACTGTCAGTGATGATGTTAGCATTTGCTATGGCGATACGGTGCAACTGCTGGCTGCCGGTGCCGACACCTATGAATGGTCACCCGCCGAGGGACTTTCAGACCCTACGATAGCCAACCCTTTGGCTTTTCCCTTGCAGTCAACTACTTATTACGTGCTGATGCGTGACAAAGCAGGTTGTGAATACCGCGACAGCGTCCGGGTGGAAATATTGCCTTTTGAGCCGGTAAGCATAGAAGTTGAAAGGGTTCCTTCATGTGCCATGACTGACGGCGTTCGCTTGAGAGCGGTGGGCGGCTTGGATTCCTATACTTACCGCTGGCAAATGGGCGATGGCAGCATACTCGAAGGGGCTGCCCCTGATGTGTATTTCTACACTCAAGGTGGCACTTATGACATTCTTCTGCTGGTCGATACCGGTGATTGTGTCGCAAAGCTAAAACAGTCTATTCAGTTGGAAGAAAAGCCGGTGCCGCCCAATGTCATTACGCCCAATGGTGATGGTATCAATGATGTGTTTGTATTGCCCGAAGCGGGGGCGAGGCTACAGGTGGTGAATCGTTGGGGAAAAGTGGTGTATGAAAGTGCCAATTACCAAAACGACTGGGGCGGCAGCGACCTGCCGGCAGGCGTGTACTTCTTTTATACCGTAGCACCCAATGGCAAAGAGTGCCGGGGATGGTTGCACCTGTTGCGCTAAATAGAAGAGGCATCCGCGCGGATGCCTCTTCTAAATGTGAAAATCGCAGGGCTATTATAGACCCCTTGTTAAGAGCTCAGCCATAAGCACATAGCGTTCATCAAAAGGAATTTGTTGAACGCCCAGAATGGCATAGCCCATGGAATTTTGTTTGGCAGGAATACGCAATACCTCTTTGTCACCGGCTTTGACAACCACCTGCTCGCCTTTTTGAACCGCTTCGCAAATTTCCTTACCTTGATGATATACCTTTATTTTACCGCTTTCTTTTCGTTTGATTTCGTAAGGGTTTTCGTTTTCTTCATTGTCACTTATTTTTACTTTATCGTCATAAAGTTTTACTTTCCATAGGAGTTGACCATTGGTGGTTTTTAGCTTGAATTTGCCGTCTTCATAGGCTTTTACCTCAATGAAATCATACCCGTCGGTGCTGTAGATGCGCTTTTCCCGGCTTTTGGCACGGGCTTCAATCGTACGGTTGTTGTCCACTTTTAGCGTAAAGCCGCCGTTTTGGTCGAATTTGATTTCAAAGACCGTATTCCCCTCTGCATCTTGAACCGCCACTTGTTCTACCGGGCTTTGTTTGGGAATGGCGGTGCCCTGTGTGCTTACTTCTTTTTGCTTTAAGCCGTTACCGGCCTCTTCGGACGACTCCTTTTGGTCGCAGGCAACCAGCCCTATGCTGAGAAGCAAGGAAAATAAAACTGCATGATGATAGCGCATGGTTTATGGCATTTAGGGTGAAACATCAGTCGAACAAACGGGCTTGCGCAACAGCTTTTTCGCTAACACGGTAAAACTCTTTGTGTACATTGAACAGGCGCTCGCCTTGCTTCGGCATTATCTTGGTGTAGGTGCCGTCTTCCTGCATTTCGTAAGCATTGACGTTGTCGCGCCAACAAGAAGCCAATATATGAATGGCTTGCTGCTTGGCCAGAGGGTCCACAATTAAAAAGAGCGACTCTATGCGCCGTTCAAAGCTGCGTACCATGACGTCGGCACTGCCGCCGTAAATGAGCGGATCGCCTGCATTATGGAAATAGTAGAGGCGGGAGTGCTCCAGGTAATCGCCCACGATGGAGCGTACCTCTATGTTGTCGCTCAAACCGGCGCGTTGGGGACGTAAGCAGCAAATGCCCCGCACAATCAACTTAATGGGTACGCCTGCCTGTGAAGCAGCATACAATTCATCGATAACGATTCGGTCTTCCAGCGAGTTAATTTTAATGCAAATACCACTCGGCTTGCCTTGCTTGGCGTTGTCTGCTTCTTGTCTGATGAGCTGAATGAGCGCCTGGCGCATATCGCGCGGCGATGTGATCAGATATTGGTAGGCATCCGGAATGGAGTGCCCCGTAATAGCATTGAAAAACTCCGATACGTCTTGTGCATAGGTTTCGTTGGCACTCAGCAGGCCTATGTCGGTATAAAGGCGTGCCGTGTCTTCATTGTAATTCCCACTTGCTACATGTACATAGCGCCGCACCTCATTACCTTCTTTGCGTACAATCTGCAGCAACTTGGTGTGTGTTTTATACCCCCCGATGCCATACACAATATAACAGCCGGCCTTTTGCAAGCGCTGCGCTTCGCGTATGTTGTTTTCCTCGTCAAAGCGCGCCTTCAGCTCGAACAATGCTGAAACGTGTTTTCCATTTTCAGCAGCCTTCAATAAAGCTTCTGTGACCCGCGAGTGCCGCGAGAGCCGGTAAATGGTCATTTTAATGGAGAGCACGTTCGGGTCTTCGGCTGCATCTTCAAGCAAGCGCAACACCCATTCAAAGGAGTTATAGGGGTGGTGCAGCAAGATGTCTTTTTGGCGAATAAGTTCAAAAATATCAGCCTCGCGTTCGTTTTGATGAATGCCCAGCGGCAATACCGGCGCAGGGAAAGCCGGTAATTTGGTTTTGAAATCGGGGTGTTTGATGATTTCCCAAAGTGCCGTAAGGTCGATGAGCTCACTGATTTCAAAAATATTGTAATGGTCTATGTCCCAACGGTTGGTGAGTATGTTTAACAACCACTCGGAAAATCCGGGTTGTATTTCCAGGCGTACCACGCGCCCGGTACGGCGGGTTTTGAGCTTTTGCCTTACCTCCTCGATGAAATCGGCTTCCATGTCATCGCTTTCATCGAGTGTGAAGTCACCATTGCGGGTAATGCGAAAAGTGTTGGCCGACAGAATCTCTACATTCCGGTAAAGTACATGAATATGTTTGCGAATGATTTCCTCTATGGGTATAAAAAGAAGCTCGTTGCCTCTTTCTATGGTATAGAAGCGGGGCAAGTTTTGGGGCACCTGAATGAAAGAAGCTTTTTTGGCGCGCTTTTCCGATTGAGGGTTGATGGTGACCACGCCAAAAATAAGCGACTGCGGACGAAGAATAGGGAAGGCGTGGAAGCTGTCGAAGACCATGGGGGTGAGCATGGGATAGAGCGTCCGCTCGAAATAGTTGCGTATTTCTTCCTGCTCTTCTGCTTTCAGGCTGTCAAGGTTGTTGACAATACAAAAACCATTGCGCTTAAATTGTTGCTTGAGGTCTGTAAATACCTTGTATTGCTCTTTGACAAACTCTTGCGCCTTGCTAAGCAAAGTGGCACGGAAGGGGCGTTCCCGCAAGCCTGAATAATCCAGGCGCTCTTTGTCGTAATCCAGGTAGTTATAAAGGCTTCCGACGCGTATGGTGAAGAACTCGTCTAAGTTGGAAGCCGTGATGGCTAAAAACTTGAGTTTTTCGAACAGATTGCGGCGGCTGCTGCGGCACTGGTCCAACACCCGCTCATTGAATTTGAGCCAGCTCAAATCCCGGCTGATATACCGGCTTTGGTCAATGATGGTGCTCAGGCGCTTGTCCGGATACGACGCTTGGTGGGTATTGGCACTAAAAACGCCCCGTTCCGGGCTTGCTTTAGGGTCAAGCCCGGACTCCCGGCGTCTTTCTTTTTCGGGTGTGCTTTCTTTCACTTTTACCATTCAAACTTATCTATGATTTTGTCCACAATACCATAAGCTACCGATTCCTCGGCATTCATCCAATAGTCGCGATCAAAATCCTTCATGATTTTTTCCACGCTGTGCCCACAGTTTTCAGCCAATATTTTGGCACCTAATTCTTTGGTTTTTAAGATTTCCTTAGCCGTAATGGCAATGTCGCTGGCTTGTCCTTGCACCACGCCGCCTATGCTGGGCTGGTGTATCATCACGCGCCCGTGAGGGAAAATGAAGCGTCGCCCTTTGGTGCCCCCCGATAGCAGAATGGAACCCATGGATGCAGCCAAGCCCATACAAACGGTGGCTACCGGCGATTGTATCATTTGCATAGTGTCGTAGATAATCATGCCGGAGGTAACAACCCCGCCGGGGCTGTTGATAAGCAGGGTGATTTCTTTGCCCGGCTCCATGCTGTCGAGGTACAACAGGCGCTCCACCACATACTTGGCCGATTGGTCGGTAACAGGACCCCACAAAAAGACTTTGCGCTCTTCTAAGAATTTATTTTCAAATTTATTACCTGCTGCTAACTCTTCGAATAATTCCCGAAGCTCTTTGTTGTTTGATGTTGTCATAGTTATTGTTGTTTTTAAACTATTCAATTGATGATTTTATACCGAAAATAAAGCTTTTTTACATAAAGAAAAAGCAAAAGCAGTGCCTATAGTTCTTTATTCTCGGAGGTGATTTTGCAACTGGTTTGCTCATAGGTAGTTAACAAAAAAAGATGGCTGACAAATTGCCAGCCATGCTGTCAAAGTTTCTGATACGAAAAAAGTTATACCAGTTTTTGCAATGCTATTTCAAAAGCTTTTGCCGAAAGCTCTGTGGGTTTGTCCTGCTGTTCCCGGATGCGTTCAAGTGCTTGGCGTATGGTTTGTGAGGTGTCTGCAAAAATAGCTTCATCGGTGAGCACTTCATCTTCATAGGTCATCAAATAAGCAAACACACGCGCCATGCCGCAGTTGGCGATGAAGTCAGGAATCACCGACACACGCTCATCGGCATATTGGGCAATAGGACCGTAAAATATTTCTTCATCAGCAAAAGGCACGTTTGCGCCACAAGAAATAACCTCCAGCCCGGCGGCAATCATGCGATCGAGGTGCTCTTTTTGTACCAAGCGCGAAGCCGCAGCCGGTACAAAAACTTCTGCGCCTATGTCCCAAATGCGTGCATTGGCTTCGGCAAAGGGTATCATGTCGGCAGCAACCAAAGCATTGCCCTTGCGCTGAACAAACAGTTCTTTGACTCTTTCAGGGCTCAAACCGTCGGGCGCCAGCAAGCCGTTGTCTTTGTCTATGATACCCACGATACGAACCCCCATTTCGGCAAGATACAAGGCAGCGGCAGCACCTACATTGCCCCAGCCCTGAATAATGGCACGTTTGCCTTGTATTTCGCCGCCCCAAAGGTCGTAGAAGTGGCGGACGGCTTCGGCAACACCATAGCCGGTAATCATATCGGCTACTGTGTACTTCTTCCCGGTAGAAGGCGTGAAGCGCGGATCTTCAATCACTTTGGAAACGCCTTGGCGAAGATTGCCTATCTTTTTGATTTTTACCGGCTTGGTAGGCTGAAAATGCCCGTTGACTATCCCTTCTTGCGGGTGCCACAAGCCATAGGATTCGGTGATGGGAATTACCTCATGAATTTCGTCCACGTTCAAGTCGCCCCCTGTGCCGTAGTAGTTTTTTAACAAAGGAAACACGGCTTTATACCAGCGTCGCAGCACTTCTTCCTTGCGGGGGTCAGCGGGGTCAAAGTTGATGCCTGACTTGGCGCCCCCGATAGGTGGTCCGGAAACAGTAAATTTTACTTCCATGGTCTTGGCCAGTGACTCCACTTCCCTTTTATTTAGCCCTTTGCGCATGCGGGTGCCACCGCCGGCAGCGCCTCCTCGCAATGAATTGATAACCACCCATCCTTCAGCTCCGGTTTCTGCATCGTGCCATTCGAAAACGATTTCCGGTGCTTTTTCTTCAAATTTTTTCAATAAGTCTTTTACTACCTCTTTCGACACGGTTTTGGTTGTCATAGGATTGATATTTTTCTTTGAATTATTCAATGCTGTCTTTATAAAGTGCATTTTGGTGTTCAAAGATACCACATTTTTATGAAGCTAAGAAAAAAGCAAGCGGTCCATGGGGAAAGTACCGCTTGCTTGCTTTTGGGAGTAAGGGTTTATATCAGACAGCAACTTGCATTCGATTGGGCAAGTCGGTGTGGTCGGAAAGCAAAATAACACCTATAGCCGAGCGCACACCACGCATAAAAGATTCAAAGCTTGTGTGGCGGTGTTGGCGCAATACCTCGGCACACGCTTCAATGGCCTGCTGGCGCAGGTAGGGGTTTACCGGTCCGGCATTGAGCATTGCCAAGGTGTCTTCGATAATAAGTGCGGCAAGTTCTTCATAACGCCCGGCGGCATGATACGCTTGAAACTCTTCTTCTGACAAGCTTCTTTCTTTTACCGGCATAAGCGTGGGGGAGTATAACTCTTCCATAAGCATTATAATTTGATATGATTGAATTTTTGCTTTATTACACACTCCCATACGAAACGTATGGAAGTATAAGTAGGTTGAAAAAAATTGGAAATTTCTTCATAAGGCACCCACAGGGCTTCTTCTATGCTCTCTTCCGTTTGTGGCTTAGGTGGTGAACATTCGCCGGCTTTCAAAAGATACCAGTAAGTTCGTTTGAGTACGATTTGACTGCCCATTTTATAGGTATGGTAAGTATCGCATATGAATGCCTCTATTTCTGCCTGTATGCCGGACTCTTCTTCTACCTCGCGGCGGGCTGCCTCTTCGGGCTTTTCGCCCTCTTCCATTTTTCCTTTGGGAATATCCCACTTGCCCAAGCGCTTGATGACCAAAAAAGAGGCACAAGAGGGGGCATAGACTACACCTCCGGCAGCTTCCAAATAAAGGAAATACTTTTTTAAAGTTTTAAGTACTTTTTCAGCCTTCGACGTGCGTATTTCTAAAAAATAAATGAAGGGGTTGTATTCCTTTGCAAGCTGTTCTATGATTTGTAAAATAGTTTCCACAGACGGCTCTATGAGACATATACGCCCCCTGTGGGCAAGGGTCTCTTCTGCTGAAGCATTGCGCAAGGTTAGGTCGAAAGCGGAGGTGTCAGGGTCGGTATTGTGGTCTCGAATAAATACCGGAATGTCATTGAGAAATAAATTCATGCACATTGCATCTTATCAATTTGCAATTTTAATTAAAAAATTACATTGTTAAAAGTCTTTTTTAACTTTTTTCCAAAAAAGTCGTACCCTAAAACTAAGGTATTCGTTCACTAACGAGTGTAAAGTTATGATAAAAAATATACTTTTGACCGGTGCCACTTCCGGTATTGGCAAAGCTGCTGCCAAAAAGTTACTACAAGAAGGACATTTTTTGATTTTGCCCTATCGCAATGAAGAGAAAGCCACTGCTTTAAAAAAAGAATTGGAGGCTATTGCACCGGAACGCTTCGATTTACAGTTTTGTGATCTTGCTTCCTTTGAGTCTATCCGGGCATTTGCCGCTTATGTGAAAAATACTTACCCGCACATAGATGTGTTGATCAATAATGCAGGCGTGTGGAATCAACGTTTTCGTGAAAGCAAAGATGGAATTGAGCTGACTTTTGCAGTCAATCATTTGGCGCCTTTCTTGCTGACCAACTTGCTTTTGGATTTGCTTCGTAAGGCAGAGCGGGCGCGAGTGGTGAATGTTAGCTCTGACCTGCACCAGGGAACCATCGATTTCGATGATATAGAGTTCCGGAAAAAGGAATATAATGGAATAGCAGCTTACCGCCAGTCTAAATTGGCAAATATTCTTTTCACCAAAGAGCTGGCACGCCGTCTGCAGGACGAAGGCATCACAGCCAATGCTTTAATGCCCGGCTTTATAGCTACCAACATATTCCAGGATTTAAACTTTTTTGCCCGCTTGATGATAAAAATCATGGCCAAGTCGCCGGAAAAAGGGGCAGAGACCATCGTTTACTTGGCGTTGAGCCCCGAAGTGGAAGGCATTACCGGCAAGTATTTTAAAGACAAAAAGGAGGCCATATCATCACGCCAATCACAAAACATAGAGCTTGCCAAGCGCTTGTGGGCAGTCAGTGAGCAGATGACAGGCTTGCATGTATCTGTTAGTGAATAATCTTTTGAATGGTATCAACAGCTTTTAAGCCGGTAGAAGTAAGTACACTGACTATCGTTTCGCCTTCTTCTGCCTCTTGCAGCAGATAGCGCCGGGCGCCGGCAATTACCGCTGCGCAGGTGGGCTCCACAAAATAGCCTTTCCGGGCAAGTATCTTCACCATCTCTACTATTTCCGTTTCTTCAACGGCAATAAATTTGCCTTTGCTTAGTTCTACATACTGCAGCATCTGGGTGCCACGCAGCGGGTTGTTTACGGCCATGCCTTCGGCAAGGGTCTTCTTTGCGGGGCGGGGCTGTATGAAGGCTTCGCCGCGAACAAAGGCTTCGTAAAGAGGGGCGCAATTTTTAGCTTGCACGCCAATGAGCTTAGGCATCTTGCTGATAATGCCTGCTTGTTTAAGCTCTCTGAATCCCAAATAACAACCGATAAGCAGAGAGCCGTTGCCTGCCGGCACAACCACTGTGTCAGGGGCTTGCCAGTGCAGCTGTTCGCATACTTCGTAAGCAAAAGTTTTTGTGCCTTGAAAAAAGAAAGGGTGCCATACGTGACTGGCATAATGGTACTGTTGAGCAAAGGAGTAGGCGACTTGTGCTACCTCGTCGCGTGTGCCTTTCACCAAATGCACTTTGGCACCATACAGTTTGATTTGTGTGATTTTAGCCGGCGAGGTATCGGCCGGCACGAATATGTCGCAGGCAATACCGGCTTTGGCGCAGTAGGCAGCCAGCGAAGCCCCCGCATTGCCTGATGAGTCTTCTACCACACGACGCACGCCCCACTCTTTTAGTTTGCTTACCAATACGGCTGTGCCCCGGTCTTTGAATGAGCCGGTGGGGTTCATGTATTCTATTTTTACTTTCAGCGCTTTGCCTTCCAGCTCTATGTCGTGCATGGGAGTGGCACCTTCCGAAAGGCTTACCACCGATGAAGGATGTTCAATAGGCAGCGCTTCCCAATAGCGCCAGAGCGTTTTGGGCCGCTTGCCGATGCGCTCCAATGGGAAGCGGGGCGAAAAATGCAGGTCAAGAACGCTGCCCTCTTCGCTGCACCATAGAGGCATGTCGGCGGGGTATTCTTTCCCGCTTTGCAAGCAAATAAGTTTGGCTTCTTTCATTGCTCGGCTATGAAAACACAAACCCAAGCTATTTAAAAAAAAGTATAATACCTAATACTTGGAAAAGCAGTAAAGTATTCAGTGTTTTGAATTGTTTTCGCGCTATTTTTTGTTAGATTTGTACAGTACACCGGGTGTTTGTTTACCACACTGTAAAACAATATTTTGCGATGCGCTTCGTCTTTTTTCCTTTTCTTTGTTTTGCCTTTTGTGTTGCTTTGCAAACAACACAAGCACAAAGCGTTTTTGAAGATGCTTACACGCGTGAATATGCCTTTGGATTGAATATAGCCTCAAACGGCGGCTTCCCTTCCGGCGTTTATTTCCGTTACGGCAAGGTGAAAACAGCGCGTGTAAACAATATATGGGGGCTGGAAATAGCCGGTATTAAGCACCCCAAAGAGCGCAAAGTGCAAAACCCCTTTGGTCAGGGCAATGCTTTCGTATATGGCAAGGTAAATTACCTCTTTAGCATACGCCCGGAGTATGGCAAAGACTTGATTCTCTTTCGTAAGGCACCTAACGAAGGCGTGCAGGTAGATGTAGTGCTGGCTGCCGGTCCTTCCATTGCCGTCATTAAGCCCTACATGATACTATACGATTATTCGCCGGATGGCATCATACCGCAAATCAGAGAAGAGCGCTACGACCCGAATATACATACCAATCCCAATCGCATTGCCGGAAGAGGAAGTTTCTTTAGTGGTTTTGGGCAAAGCGATATAGCTTTGGGGCTGCATTTACGCTTGGCCATGAGTTTTGAAGTGGGCGCTTTTCAGTCGAACCTTACAGGCATCGAAGCAGGCTTTTTGCTCGAAGCCTTCGACCGCACCATTACCATCTTGCAAGACAGCAATGGCAGTGTGGAAAATAGCTCGGTATATAACGCTGCTTATCTGAGTTTTTTCTTTGGCGGGCGTAAATAAAGCCTAAACCATTCTTGGCTTCTGCTTGTTTATTTGTAAACTTGCACTTCCAAACGATAAGATTTAAGGCTATGATAGAATTACCTGTTGTACCTTCCGAGCGAAGAAAAAAGCCCTCTTGGTTGCGTGTTAAATTACCTACGGGGAAGAACTACCTGCATGTTCGTCAGTTGGTTGATAAATACAAGTTGCATACTATCTGCGAAAGCGGCAATTGCCCCAATATGGGCGAGTGCTGGGGAGCAGGCACGGCTACCTTCATGATTTTGGGTAATGTATGTACACGCAGCTGCACTTTTTGTGCTGTGGCAACCGGGCGTCCAAATGAATATGATGAAGACGAGCCGCGCCGGGTGGCAGAAGCCGTCAAGCTTATGGGCGTGAAGCATGCTGTCATTACTTCGGTCAATCGTGACGAGCTCAAAGACCGCGGGGCCGAAATATGGTACCGCACCGTGCGTGCTATCAAGGAAGTATCGCCCGAGACAACCATAGAAACGCTTATCCCCGATGTAAGAGGCTCATGGGATGCCCTGTACCGCATGATAGAAGCAGGGCAGGAAGTGGTGTCTCACAATATGGAAACGGTCAAGCGCCTTTATCGCAGAGTGCGCCCGCAGGCCAAGTATGAGCGCAGCTTGGAGCAGCTGCGCCGCATCAAAGAATACGGCAAGCGCACCAAAACCGGCATCATGGTAGGCTTGGGTGAAACCGATGAAGAAGTATTTGAAATTATGGATGACCTCTTGGAATGCGGGGTAGATATTCTTACCATCGGGCAGTATTTGCAGCCTACCAAAATGCACCTTGAAGTAGTAGAATATGTGCACCCCGAGAAATTTAAAATGTACGAGGAAGTAGGACTGAAGAAAGGTTTTAAATACGTGGAGTCAGGTCCATTGGTGCGTTCTTCTTACCATGCCGAACGGCACGTAAATGTGTGATTTTGAAAAAAATCCGGAAAAAATTTGGATGTTATCTTTTGAATTTGTATATTCATGTTAATGACATACATACATTATCATCCTTCAATTAGACGTGTGCTACGCAAGTAGCGCGAGTCTATCAACCAAACGCTGATAGGAGCCTACCAAGCGGGCTCAGCCAAACGTCGCTTCTCTTACATAAGTAGGAGAAGCGACGACGTTTTTTAGGGTGCTTGTTTTTCAAAGTGAAGTTGCAGGCTTCCTTTTTCAAGAATGAGTTTTTCTTTTTTGAGCTTCTTTACATGAAAAGTGTCTTGCCTGTTGCCATAAGTAAAGATGAGTAGTTCTTCTTTTGGGAGAAGGGTGTAAAACCCTTGGGTTTTCAGCAAATTACGTTGAAATTGAAAATATTTCCCGCCGTCGAAAGAAAGGCGATAGCTGCCCAACTTTTCTTTTATGTCATGGGGTTGGGGCGTGCTTTTGTTGCTTTGCAGCTCTGTGGTTAATGAATCGACAGAAAGCTCGTCTTGCCATTGGCTTTGGTTAAAATCCAGCAGCCACTCACCCCGTAGCTGCTCATGAGGCGAAGCGCTGCAAGCACTAAGAAACACAAGGCATAACAAGAGCCATCGGGCGGTTTTGTATTTACTCTTCATGCTTAATGCTTATTATCGTTGTTGGGTGGTGTTTCTTTTATTTCCCTTTTTTTGTCGCCGGCTTGAAAGCCGGTACCATCAGAAGTGACTTCCATGGGTTCTGTCCGGCGCAACTCTACACTGATGACGCCCTCCGGCTTTTCTATGATTTTTCGTACCCGCCGTTCAAGCGGCAACAAGTAGTAAGCCAGTATTACGTTCATCACCAGCTTAAATACCGGAACGCCACCGCTGAAATTATCGACATAAGGCTCCACCATGATGATTATAAACTCAACCGTAGTGATAATGCTGACGATAGTAAGTATGCTGGTGGCGCGGGCATCTTTCTTGCGTCTGTTCAGATAAATGGAAAGCAGCAGCAAAGAAAGCAAAAACAGGATTTCTAAAATGTAAAACCACCAGGTCTCGTAGAAGGGAGGGCGCACATATAGCTTAATGCTTTGGGTTTGTGAGATGAGTCCTTCCGGAGTGCGTGCACGCACAAGCAAGCGATGCATACCGGTGGGCAAGTAAGCAAACTCAATATAGGGCGTGCTTCGCCATGCCGACCATTCCGACTCACCCTCACCTTCTATTTTATATTGAAATTGAGTGCGCTCACCGGCAAGGTAATAGGGGTAGGCTATGTGAAACACCAAGTGGCTGCTTTGGGGTGGCACTTCCACGCCTTTGATTTCCCGCCCGTCTTCGCTAAGAAAGGGTAGGTAAGTGTCTTCATCTGTTTCAATGAAGCGTATGATGGGGTGCGAGGGTATGGCGGGGGAGGAAGTTGTTTCTTTCGGAATAAAAAATATGTTATTGGAGGCTACTATCCAGTAGTTGCCTTGGTAATCTACAGCAAGCACCTGCAGCTCGTCGAAATAATTCACCAGCCGGTTGGTAAGAGGCTTTAAAGATTTATTTTGCAGGAGTAGCCACTGCCTGTTTTTGAGCAAGAAGAAAGCCTCTTGTTGGCTGTCGTAGAGGAAGGACAAAGGGTAATAACGGTTCAGCGCCTGATAGGGCAATAGCATGCCACCTAAAATTTCTTTGTGGAGTAGCGCCCCCTCTTTTGATAAGAAAAAGACATTTTCGCCTTGTTTTCCCACCCAGAGTGGCTGTATTGCTTGTGTGTGCAGCTCCATGCGGTAGTGACGGGCGAAGGTGCCATCGGTGCGTAAATGCACGATGAGGCAGCCATTAAAAAGTCCCAGGTAAAGCTTGTTGCCGGCCAACATCAGGTTGGTGACATCATCAGGAATAGCAGCTATGCGATCTACCACTTTCCAATATCCACGGTACTCCCTGATGGCTATAAGTCCTTTTTCTGTGGCAGCATATAACATATTGCGCTTAGGTGCCCCATAAATGGCATACACATGCAGGTTGCGCATAATGGGGTAGCCGGTATGCCGGGTGACTTCATAAAGCCCCGTGCTGGAAGCTACCAATAATTTGCCTTTATAGTTGAGCAGCTGCTTACACTTGGCGTCTATGTTTTTGATTTTCTTAAAATAATAGGGCACAGACTGCATGATGTAAGCTTTGAGAGCGTCTTCATAGGGGTTGCGCTCTTTTTCTACAACAACGGTTTGTTGCTGCCGGGCAAACAGACGTTTGCGCTCATTGGCATATACTTTCCGGCTTACGACCTGCTCGCCCCGGATCTTGTCGAGCACAAACAGACCGGCCGTAGTGCCTACGTACAGCTCCGGGCCCAAGCGTATAAGGCTACTGATAGAGCCTTCCAAGCCGGGATAGGTAGAAAAAACACGTAAGGGAGACTGCAAGGCTACCCGGCTGCATCCTTGCGCGTGGCTAATCCACAAACCACCTTGCTTGTCTTCATAAATAGCCGTGGTTTCATCGTCTTTCAAGCCCGTTTCGTAATTGAGAATGTCAGTGACAATGCCACTGCTTTTATCCACTACAATGCAACCACCGGATAAAGTGGAAAACACAAAGCGCTGCCCATCACTTAGCGGGAGCATTTCATTTAGTAAAAACGTTTCGACATAGCGCGTGGCGGGGCTTCGATAGGGCATAAAATGAAGTCCGTCGAACAACCACAGGCGATTGTCGGGGCTGCTGCACAAGCCTCTTTGCTTGTCGAAAGGAATGTATTGGATTATGCCTGTTGTTTTTAAATTGTTGCCCGGGCGGCCGCTAAGGTGCATTTGCTTGCCATCCAAATGATAAATTCCCTTCCCGGGAGCAGAGGCATAAGCTTCGCCCCGGTGCAAAAAAAAGCCATTGAAGGAACTGTTTCGTGGAGCATGATAACGATAAAGCAGGCGACGCCGGGTAATAGAATAAGCATAAGTGATGTTGGGGGTTTGTGCCCATAATGTGTCGCCTTGAAGCATGATTTTGCGCACGTTGCCTTCGGTAGTAAAGACAGAAGAAAAAACAACCTTGCCTTTGCTGTCAAATTGCAGATATCCTACCTGCCCTTTGCCACCTGCCCAAATACAACGCCTTTGAGAGTCGTAGGACAAGCTGTAAAGTGTGACGGGTATTTTGTGTACATGCTGCTGCTGACCATCATAAGTCACAATCCCCTCCGGCGTGGAAAAACACAGTATATCATTGTCAAAAGACTCAATGTCATAGGCATGGGCGCCAAAGTCATAGTTTTGAATAAAAAGGTTGCCACGCTGCGCATAAATCAAGCTGCTTATGCAACATAAAAGAAATGAGGCAGCAAAAAAAACGACTTTCTTCATAAGAATAGTGCTAATGCTACAACAAGCAAATCTAAGACGCACAGATTGATAAAAAAAATCATCTAAATTTTTTGTTTAGATTAAATCTAAATAAATTTGCATCGTTTGCTTATGCACAAAACCGCAGCGATTTATGAAACCTCGAGCCGTCCTTTACTTTCTTTTGTGCTTTGTCTGTATTTTGCCGGCATCTGCCCAGCAGTTGTTGCAAGGAGTGGTGACCGATGAGCAAGGCAACCCTTTGCCGGGCGCAACCATAGAAGTAAGCCCCGTTGAACGCTTCGCAGTGGCCGACGGGCAAGGACACTTCGTCTTGGAAGTGCCTTATCAAGAAGGGCTGGTGCTGAAAGTTGAGTTTGTTGGCATGGAGTTGCTTACAGTGCCCCTTCGTCCCGGGCATTGGCAAGCCCCCCTGCAGCTGCGTATGAAAGCCAAAGAAGAAATGCTTGCAGAGGTGGAAGTGACAGCTGCCCGTGAACAGACTTTCGGAGTACGCAGCTTGTATAGTGTGGAAGGAGTGGCCATTTATGAAGGGAAGAAGACCGAGGTGGTAGAGCTGCAAGATATTGTTGCCAATTTAGCCACTAATAACTCGCGGCAAATATTTGGCCGCATCCAGGGCATTAATATATGGGAAAGCGATATGGCCGGCTTGCAATTGGGCATTGGCACGCGTGGATTGAGTCCCAAGCGTACGGCCAATTTCAACACCCGCCAAAATGGCTATGATATGAGTGCCGATGCGTTGGGCTACCCCGAAAGTTATTATGTGCCGCCTGCCGAAGCGCTTGAGCGCATTGAGTTGGTTAAGGGGGCCGCTTCGCTGCAGTACGGCACACAGTTTGGCGGCATGCTCAATTTTGTAATGAAGAGCCCGCGCACTGATAAGCCCTTTCACATAGACACCCGCCAAACCATTGGTTCGTGGGGCTTTTGGAATAGCTACACCGGAGTAGATGGTGCTTTGGGAACCAAAGTTAAATATTTTACTTTTTATCAATACAAGCAGGGCAATGGTTGGCGCCCCAATTCACAGTTTCATAGTCACACTGCCCACACTCAGTGGCATTTTGACCTGAGCAAGCGCTTACACTTGCGTGCAGAATATACCCACATGCAGTACTTGGCCAAACAGCCCGGCGGCTTGATGGATGCCACCTTTGAGCAGGACCCTTCCGTTTCGTTTCGCAATCGCAATTGGTTTGCCGTCCGTTGGAACTTACCGGCCTTGATGCTTGATTACCGGGCATCAGACCACACCACTTTGAACTTGCGGGCATTTGCCAATCTGTCGTCCCGGCAGGCTTTGGGCGTATTGTTGCCGGCTTACAAAGCAGACGACCCCACGCAAAATCGCACCTTGATTCGCGATCTTTACCGCAACTGGGGCGTAGAGGGGCGTTTGCTGCACGATTACAAACTAAAAGGGCGCAGCCATCACTTTTTGGCAGGAGTGCGTTATTATCATGGGCTTACCTACAAGCAACAAGGCGAGGCAGATGCCAGTGACCAACCACGCTTTGAGTACTTAAACCCCCATGATTTGGAAAAGTCGGACTATCAATTCCCCGGGCGCAACGTGGCGGTTTTTGCTGAAAACATATTTTTCTTAAACAAGCGATGGAGCATCACTCCGGGCATACGTTATGAATATATCAACACTTTGGCAGATGGTTATTACAAGTTGCGCGCTTATGACGCGGCGGGCAACCTGATTGCCGAAGAGCGGGTCGATGAGTCTTTTGACCTGAAGCGGGCTTTCTGGTTAGGAGGTATCGGCATTACTTTCCGTCCTGCAGATAACCGGGAGTTATATGCCAACGCCAGCCAAAACTACCGGGCAGTTACTTTTAGCGACTTGCGCATAGATAATCCCAACTTCCGCCTGGACCCCAATATACGCGATGAGCGGGGCTACAGCACCGAGATAGGCTTCCGGGGACAGTTGCCCGGCCGTTTTCAGTGGGATGTTAGCTTGTTTTATATGCGCTACAATAACCGCATTGGCTTTGTGACACTCTTAGATGAGCGAATTTATAATGAGTACCGTTTCAAAACAAATGTAGGTGATTCGCAACATTATGGTTTGGAGCTGTATGGCGAATACAACCTGGCTTCTTTGTGGAAGCAAAATGCCACTTGGCAATGGCGCCTGTTTAGTAGCTTTACTTATGCCGAAGCCTATTATCTGAGCGCCAACAGCGATACTTGGAGCAGGATAGAAGGCAACCGGGTAGAGTTTGCACCGCGTATTATCTGGCGTGCCGGCCTGTTTGCCGAGCGTGGTCCCTGGCGATTGAGCTTACAACACAACTACGTGTCAGAACAGTTTAGCGATGCCGACAACACTTCGGGGCGTGTGGCGTCGGCGGTGGTGGGTATCATTCCGGCATATCATGTAACCGACCTGAGTATTTCTTATAAACGCGAGCGCTGGACGGTGGAAGGTAGTGTAAATAACCTATTGAACCAAAAGTATTTTACCAACCGGGCAGTAAGCTATCCCGGGCCGGGTATCATCCCCGCCGATCCGCGTAGCTTTTTCCTTACCTTGGGTATCTCTTTGTAGCTTTAAAACAACTTTGGTTTTCAAAGTCTATACTTGCTTGCCTGTCTTTATTCAATCACGGAGGCAAGGCAGTGCTGCCTTATGAACGGTCATTTTTTCTTTTGTCATTTCGAACGGAGCGTGGTGGAGTGAGAAATCTCGCTTGCTCGAAGCGTGTTTATTTGCCATTCTTGAGCCATCTTGTCAAGCCGACGGAAAGAGGTAAAAGAAGAGTGCTTGCTTTTGCTCGAAGCGCTAAGGAGAGAGTACTAAAACTCAGCCACTTTTGGAAAAGTAAATGGCTATTCAATAAAAACAAAATACTTTGAACTACAAAGCGACAAGGTTTTTCTACTCTTTGCCATATACAGACAGGCAGTTTGATTGGACTTAGGTTGCAGGTGTTTTATGGCAGTCACAATTTTGTTTGAGGATGAGCTGTCTGTTCTTGGAACAGGCGCATCGCGTCTTTGGTTTTGCCCAAATAAAGACAAAAGGCTTGACTTTTTTAAAGAGCAATTTGTTAAATAGTAAGCCACGTAAAAAAAAGACGATATGAAGCCGGATGTAAATACACTTACCGTTTTGCTGGGTGACAAAAACATAGCCAAGCAGGCATATAGAATAATCAAGCGGTTGCGAAAAAAGGGTGTAACTGAGGAAGAGATACAGCAAATGCTGCAGGAGATACAAGCACATCCCCATCTGTATGTAAACCATGAAGATTGGGGGCGTGTGGCTGCCTTCCTTTTGGATGCTCCGGAGGTGGGCAATGGCGAGCGTGAACAAACGGAGTCCGAGCCCCTGCGTGCGCAACCTTTGCCTTATTCCGTTTTTGGTGCGGACTACATCGATGCAGAGTCGATACAGCAGATGAATAATGCCATGCGCTTACCGGTGGCTGAAGCCGGGGCGCTCATGCCTGATGCACATGTGGGATATGGAATCCCTATTGGTGGAGTGCTGGCTACTCGTCAAAATGCGGTTATTCCTTATGCCGTAGGGGTAGATATTGCCTGCCGTATGTGTCTTTCTGTGTGGGATATAGAGGCAGCTTACATAGAAAAGAAAAAAGACACACTGAAAAAGTTTTTGGGCGAGCATACTTTCTTTGGTATTGACGTGTCGAATCCTTCCCCGCTGCCCGATGATATATGGGATAAACCTGAATGGAGAGCCACGAAAGTCATCCGTTCGTTGCGCAAGAAGGCAGAGCGGCAAATTGGAACGAGTGGTACGGGCAATCATTTTGTAGAGTGGGGTGTTTTGGAAGTCATGGAAGAAGATAAGGACTTGGGGCTGCCCAAAGGGCAATATTTGGCTTTATTGAGCCATTCGGGCTCGCGCGGCTTTGGGGCTGCCATTGCCAATTATTATTCCAAGTTGGCAAGAGAGCGTTCGCACCTGCCCAAAGAACTGGCCCACTTGGCGTGGCTTTCGCTCGATACAGAAGAAGGGCAGGAGTATTGGATAGCCATGCATTTGGCCGGCGATTATGCTTCGGCCAACCATCACCAAATACATCGCCGGATAGCGAAAGCATTGGGTTTGCAGCCGGTGAAGATGGTAGAAAACCATCACAATTTTGCGTGGAAAGAGCAGCTGCCCGACGGGCGCACGGCTATTGTGCACCGCAAAGGTGCCACACCGGCGCACGCCGGCGCATTGGGGGTTATTCCCGGCTCCATGACCCAAGCCGGTTATGTGGTAAAGGGATTGGGAAATGCCGCTTCGTTGAATTCCGCTTCGCATGGTGCCGGGCGACTGATGTCGCGGAGGGCTGCTTTCCGGCAAATATCGCAAGAGCAGGTGCGCCGGATACTGCAGGAGCATGGCATTGAGTTGATAGGAGGCGACTTGGACGAAGCGCCCATGGTGTACAAAGACCTGAAGGAGGTGATGAAGGTACAAACGAACATTGTAAAGCCTTTGGCAGCTTTTTATCCTAAGATAGTGCGCATGGCAGAGCCCGATAGACGTCCATGGGCACGGGAAGATTGATTTTTTGTATTTTTTTGAAAAATAAAATACATGCGATATTGAATTTTGAAAAAAGCATTTTTAAAAGAATAAAAATTGGGCAGTACGGTAGGTATTGGCATGAGCTTCGATAATATCGGCAAGGCGGGGCGAATAACCGCCCCCCATACTTACCACCACAGGTACTTGCCCTTGGCGGCAGTATTGAAAGACCAGCTCATCGCGACGGCGGCACCCGTCGATGCTGAGTGACAAGCGCCCCAGCTTGTCGGTAGCCAGCACGTCCACACCTGCTTGGAAGAAAACAAAGTCCGGTTGAAAGCGGCTGAACAAGCTATCTAAGTTTTTTTCGAGCTCATAAAGGTAAAAACGATCGCCGGTGCCGTCGGGAAGGTGCACGTCACAGTCCGAGGTCTCTTTCAAACGCGGGTAGTTGTTGGCGCCATGCATACTGAAGGTGAATACGGCGGACTCATGACGGAATATTTCGGCGGTCCCATTGCCTTGGTGCACATCCAAATCAATAATAAGGATGCGTCGTGCCTTCTGCCGGTCAAGCAAGTAGCGGGCAGCCAAGGCAATGTCGTTTAACAGGCAAAAACCTTCGCCCCGGTTGGTAAAGGCATGGTGAGTGCCCCCGGCAATATTCATGGCAATGCCATACTGCAAGGCATACTCGGCGCATTGAATGGTGCCTTGTGCAATGACGCGCTCTCTTTCAATGAGCTGCCGGGATAGTGGGAATCCTGTTGCTCGAATTTCTTTGGGAGTCAAAGTGAGATTTTGCAGCTTGTTCCAATATTCAGCTGTATGCACACGCAAAATGTGCTCTTCATTGAGAAGAGTAGGGGTGAAGAAACTTTCATTTGTAAGAGTTCCTTCATAAAGGAGCTGTTCGGGCAATAAGTTGTATTTTTCCATAGGAAATCTATGCCCGTCAGGCAAGGGGTGGCAATACAAAGGTGACCAAGCTACTTTTAACATGTTGTATCTTGTGAGAATAAAAAGGGCGTAATCTTTGCGCTAAGATAAAAAAACAGCTTAGGGAATTAAAGGTTTTCATATTTTCAATAACTTAACTTGCCGGTTTTATGAAATCAAATTCGTATCTTTTAACTAGCGAAAACGCTTTGTTGTCAAAAAAGGGAATTATGAACTTTATTGGAACAGTTCGAGAAGCTTATCTGTACAGCCTTGTACTTTTTTTGCTTTCCATGTTTGCTTTGGCTGTAGTAAAGGTGATGCTTTTTTTAGAAAACAATGAGGTGTTCACCTTTTTGTTGTTGAATACCGAGTGGGTGATTGTGGGCGGATGGTTTTTGTTGTGTATCGTGTGTGCCTGGATGGTGGCGGTCATACGTGCCAAGTATCATACGCGCTGGCGTTTGTTTCTTCGCTCTTTTGTAGTGGGGGTGCTCGTGGAGCTTGTAGCGGTTGGCTTGTTTGCCTTTTTTGCGTACGGTATCCGGGTCCTTGTGAGCATGAACGATGTGTTGGGGTTGATTACCAGTTTGTTGGCGAGTTATGGTGGAGCGGCAACCATTCCTTATCTGTTTGTTTTGTTTTTTATTGGACATCCGTTTCTCTATGCAGGAATCAGTATGCTTCTGCATAAGTTCATGCCCCACAAAATGTCGGCAATGACTGCGTAACTTTTTCAAAACATGAAGCGCTTTCAAGCAGGCACTGAAACCAACGGTGTCTGCTTTTTTTGTGTCAATGACAAGAATCATCGGCGCCGGCAACTTTAGTCATTCCGGGTGGAAGCCTAATCCCCTACTTTTATGCATAGAAAAAGGCTAAAACCAAACGGAATTATGACTGAAAAGTTTTATTACGACAACAAGATTGTGCGAGCGTTCCTTATCGCTACCGTTGTTTTTGGGGCGATAGGTATGCTGGTGGGTTTGATTGTAGCCATTCAGCTTTATTATCCGGCGCTGAATTTGGGGCTGCCTTACACCACCTTCGGGCGTATCCGTCCGCTACACACAAATGCAGTGATTTTTGCATTTGTGGGAAATGCCATCTTTGCGGGGGTGTATTACTCCATGCCCCGCCTGCTGAAAACCCCTATGTTTAGCAAAACACTTAGCTGGATTCATTTCTGGGGCTGGCAGTTGATTATCTTGTCAGCAGCTATTACGCTGCCATTGGGGTACACTACCTCTAAAGAGTATGCCGAGCTGGAGTGGCCCATCGACATCGCCATTACCATCATCTGGGTGGTGTTTGGCTGGAATATGCTGGGCACCATTTTGCGCCGGCGCGAACGCCACATGTACGTGGCCATCTGGTTCTATATCGCCACTTTCATTACGGTGGCTGTCTTGCATGTGGTTAACTCTTTCGAGCTGCCCGTAAGCTTCCTTAAAAGCTACTCTTGGTATGCCGGTGTGCAAGATGCATTGGTGCAGTGGTGGTATGGGCACAATGCCGTGGCATTCTTCCTGACAACGCCCTTCCTTGGTTTGATGTATTACTACCTGCCCAAGGCAGCGAACCGTCCGGTTTATTCTTACCGTCTGTCTATCGTACACTTCTGGTCGCTGATATTTATTTATATCTGGGCCGGTCCGCACCACTTGCTATACAGCACCTTGCCCGACTGGGCGCAAAGCTTGGGCACCGTGTTTTCTGTCATGCTGATTGCGCCTTCGTGGGGTGGGATGCTCAATGGTTTGTTGACCTTGCGTGGCGCTTGGGACCGTGTGCGCGAAAACCCCATTTTGAAATTCATGGTGGTGGCTGTAACCGCCTATGGTATGGCTACCTTCGAAGGCCCCATGCTTTCGCTTAAAAACGTCAATGCCATCTCTCACTTTACCGACTGGACCATAGCGCACGTGCACATTGGTGGTTTGGGATGGAATGGTTTTATGACCTTTGGTATGCTCTACTGGCTGGTGCCCAAGATGTGGAATACGGAGCTTTACTCGAAGCGTTTAGCTAACACACACTTTTGGTTGGGTACTTTGGGTATTATCTTCTATGCACTGCCTATGTATTGGGCAGGCATCACACAAAGCCTGATGTGGAAGGAGTTTACTCCGGACGGTATGTTGCAATATCCTAACTTCCTGACTACGGTTACCCAAATTGTTCCCATGTATGTACTGCGTTCTATTGGTGGGGCACTGTACTTGACAGGTTTCTTTGTGATGGTGTATAACCTCTGGAAGACGGCTGCACAAGGAAGCTTTGTAGCGGAGGAAGCAGCCGAAGCACTTGCCCTGAAGCCTGTACATGCCAAGAATGAATATTGGCATGCTATCTTGGAACGTAAGCCCGTGCTCTTTACCGTGTTGAGCTTGGTTGCCATTCTGATAGGTGGTATTGCGCAAATGATACCTACCTTCCTGGTGGAATCGAACATTCCTACCATTGCGGCAGTGAAGCCCTATACGCCCTTGGAGTTGATTGGACGTGATATTTACATTCGCGAAGGCTGCAATAACTGCCACTCTCAGTTGGTGCGTCCCTTCCGTTCGGAGGTGGTGCGCTATGGCGAGTATTCCAAAGCCGGCGAATATGTTTACGAGCATCCTTTCTTGTGGGGCTCCAAACGCACCGGACCGGACTTGATGCGCTTAGGTGGGAAGTATCCCGACAGCTGGCACTACAACCACATGTATGACCCCACCAGCATGTCGCCCGGTTCTATCATGCCACCTTACCCTTGGTTGTTCGAACAGAAGTATGACAAGGAGGAAGTAAAAGGTAAAATAGCCGCCATGCGCACTTTGGGCGTGCCCTATCCGGAGGGATACGAGCAAGAAATGGCACTGAAAGATATAGACAAGCAAGCCCAACGTATTGTTGCCAGCCTCAACAAAGACGGCATCCAGAATGTGGCACCCGATGACGAAATAGTTGCTTTGATAGCTTACTTGCAGCGTCTGGGTACAGATATCCAAAAGGTAGATGCTGAGGCACAAACGCAAGCAGATACCAAGTAATTCACAGGGGGGCTCGCCCCCCACTCTAAAACCGGTAAAACTATGTTTAAGCATTATTTCGAACTGATTGATGGCGTAGCTACTTATCCCATCTTCTCTTTGATTGTCTTCTTTGTCTTCTTCATTGCCTTGGGCATACGGGTATTTAGCATGAAGAAGGAAGTGGTAGAAGAAATACGCCGCATCCCTTTGGAAGATTCCAAGGATGTTTAGTAGAAGTGTAAAAACCAACTATAAAAAACAATAAAGTATGGACTTTGCTAATATGACCCAAACCGATTGGATGCTGCTTGCCATCCTGGTATTGATAGGCATCATAGCCATCCTGGTGTTGCTGACCGGTATTTATGTAGCTTCTGTGCTGCGTATCATTCTCAAGCAGCAAAGCGGCGAGGAAGAGTATGAATCGTTATGGAGCCGCTGGCTTAAGAAAATAGGAGGCACCGAACAACCGGTAGAAGTGCAAGAGCAAGAATTGATGCTGGAGCACAATTACGATGGCATTCGCGAGTTGGACAACCACATGCCCCCATGGCTGAAATTCCTTTACTTCGCTACGGTTGTCTTTTCGGTCGGATACCTGCTGGTGTACCATGTGTTTGAGTGGGCACCCTTGCAAGAAGAAGAGTTTCAAATAGAAATGCAGCAGGCGGCTATTGCCATTGAAGAGTACCGGAAAACACAGGCCAATTTGATAGATGAAAGCAATGTAGAAGCGCTAACCGATGCCGCTGCTCTGGAAGCCGGAAAGGCCATTTTTGTACAGAATTGTGCGGCTTGTCATGGTAATGAAGGGCAAGGGGGCGTTGGTCCCAACCTTACGGATGACAGCTGGTTGCACGGCTGCGACATCAAAGATGTGTTCAAAGTGGTAAAATATGGTGTGCCGCAAAAGGGGATGGTGCCCTGGCAAAACAAGTTGAAGCCACAAGAAATTCAGCAAGTAGCTTCTTATGTACTGAGCCTGCGTGGAACCAATCCGCCCAATCCCAAAGAGCCACAAGGCGAGCCTTGTAAGTAACAATCATAAGGTGGAGGGGAGAAGAGCCCTTCCGCCTTTTTCCCGGTGAATGAGCCAAAAAAGAATAGCCATGAGTAATAAAATCCTCACCGATATAGAATATGAAGAGCTGTACAGAGACCACGTTTCTTTTGTTGATAAAGAAGGGAAGCGGGTCTGGATACATCCCAAAAAGCCTAAAGGACGCTTTTATAAGTACCGCACATGGGTAAGCTGGTTTTTGCTGGCTGTGTTTTTTTCCATGCCCTTTATTTATGTCGATGGGCATCCTTTCATGATGTTCAATGTGTTTGAACGCACTTTTATCATTTTCGGGCAGGTGTTCTTCCCGCAAGACTTTATCATTTTCGGTTTGACAATGCTTGCCTTCTTTGTGTTTGTTATTCTCTTTACGGTGATTTACGGGCGTATCTGGTGCGGATGGGTGTGCCCGCAGACCGTTTTTATGGAGATGGTTTTCCGTAAAATAGAATACTGGATAGAAGGCGATCGCAATCAGCAATTGAAGCTTGAAAAACAGCCGTGGAATAAAGAAAAGATATTGAAGAAAGTAGCCAAGCATGGCATATTTATGCTGATAGCCCTGCTGATTGGGCATACTTTTATGGCTTATCTCATTGGTTTAAAAGAAACTATAAAAATAGTAACGCAGCCGCCTACTGAACACTGGGCCGGCTTCTTGGGGGTAGTGGGGTTTAGCGGACTCTTTTACTTTGTGTTCAGCTATATACGTGAGCAAGCTTGTATTTTGATTTGCCCTTATGGCAGGCTGCAGGGCGTGCTGGTCGATAACGACACCATGACAGTGGCGTATGATTACAAGCGGGGCGAACCGCGTGGAAAACTTAAAAAAGGCAAACAGAATGGGGCGCAAGGCGACTGTGTGGATTGTACGCTCTGTGTACAGGTGTGCCCTACCGGTATTGATATTCGCAATGGCACGCAAATGGAGTGTGTGGGGTGTACGGCTTGTATCGACGCTTGCGATGCCGTGATGGAAAAGGTAGGCAAGCCAAAGGGGTTGATACGCTATGCTTCAATCCGGAGTATAGAAGAAGGCGTTCCCTTTCATTTGACTAAAAGAGCGTGGGCCTATTCGGCTGTGTTGCTGGTGTTGCTTGGTATCATTGGGGCGCTGGTATTTGGCAGAAGCACTACCGAAACCATAGTGCTGCGCACGCCGGGGCAGCTGGCTCAGCTGCATGAAGATGGCACCGTCAGCAACTTGTTCAATGCATCGATTGTCAATAAGTCCTTCGACACCTTGCGGGTGCAACTGGAAGTAGTGGAGCCGCGCGGACGTGTTGAGCTCGTTGGTGAAAAAAGCACAACGATGGTACTTAAACCTGCCGAAAAAAGAGAAATGGTCTTTTTCGTTTACCTGGATAAAAATAGTATTAAAGGAAGAAAAACTTCTTTGAAGTTCAAAGTTAGGGATGCAGATTCCGGTGAAACGCTTGAGACCGTTAAAGCAAGTTTCTTTTCAAACTATTGACAAAACTTTAAAAAACACTGGAGCTATGAAAATTAGTTGGGGGTATAAGGTCGTGATACTGCTTGGAGGCTTCGTTGCCTTCATGAGCTACCTGGTGTCTATTTGTGTGGCACAGGATGATATACATTTGGTAGATAAAAACTACTACAAAGAGGAGTTGGCATATCAAGAGCGTATAGATGCCATAGCACGCACGCATGCTTTGGCACAGCAGCCCCTTGTTGAGTATCAGAAGGAAGAGAAAAAAATAAAGGTGCTCTTGCCTTATGCTGCTATCGAGCAGGGGGAGGTGCTGTTTTACCGTCCGTCGGATGCACGACTTGATAAGCGCATAGCCATTCAACGAGGACAAACGGAGTACCTGCTGGATGTTTCTACCTTGCTGCCCGGTTATTGGGAGGTGAAAATTCACTGGATGATGGATGGGCAACGCTATTACATGGAGAAAAAGTTGTACTTGTAATTTTATGATAAAGACAGGAGTTGTATTGTTGGCGCTGAGTGGCGCTTTTCATTGTGTGGGCATGTGTTCCCCACTGATTGCGGCTTTGCATGCCGGGCGTCCGTTGACATGGCAGGTGCAGTATCATGCCGGGCGTATTTTTTCGTACTTGTTGCTGGGAAGCTTCGCGGGTATGCTCAGTGCCGGCATGGCATTTTTTCTTACGCAACAACAGCTGTCTGTATTGTCCGGTCTGCTGCTGCTTTTTTATGTACTGATGGAATGGTTGGGAAAAAACAAGGCAGCTTACCGTCTATCGAACAGATTGAGGGAGCTGGCACAACACTATGGTAAACAAGGGGGCGGGTTCTTCCTGGGGATGGCCAATGGTTTGTTACCTTGTGGTTTGGTTTACGGTGCAGCTTTTCTATCGGCGGCAGAAGGAAATATGTTGCGCGTGTGGAGCAATATGCTTCTGTTTGGGATAATAACCACCGTGCTGTTGGTAGGTGTCCGGTGGATGTGGCGCCGGTTGTTGTCGTATTTGAAGCCGATATTCAGTGGTGTGGCGCTCCAGCGCCTGGTGATGGTTCTTTTGGCCGCTTTTCTGATAATAAGAGGACTTGGACAAGGCGCCTGGTGGAGCCCGGCTGTAAAAATGACAGCAGGTGAGCGCCCGGTTGTAGAGTGTAGGTAAGTTGGTTTTAGCCGGTTTATATAAAGAAAGGGACAGCGGCTTTTGTTAAAATGAGCTGCTGTCCCTTTGGTTCTATCAAGGAGTGGCTGCGTCAGGAATCGAACCTGAATCTTGGGTTCCGGAGACCCACGTACTATCCATTGTACTACGCAGCCATTCGCTGGCAAAAATAAAGCTTTTTGCCTATATGCACAACTTTTGTAAGCTTTTTATATTTCCAACCAACCGGCATAAGCCCCCCATACGTAGGCTATGTAGATGGCTATGAGCGAGTAGCCGAGCAAGCGGGTGGCATAAAAACGCGAGAAAACAAAAGCCAAAACAACCAAAAGCAAGGAAGCAAAAAGCAAGACCACCGAAGAAATGATGTTGGCGCTGCCAATGTTACTGATATCGCCGTGCAGCGAGGTATAAATAAGCACAGGGAGCCCCAAACTCATAAGTATATCAAAGATGTTGCTACCAATGGCATTGGCAATGGCCATATCGCCGCGTCCCTGCTTGGAAACAATGTAGGAAGAGATGATTTCAGGCATGGATGTTCCACCTGCAAGGATAGTAAGGGCTATAATCTCGGTGGGAATGCCTATTAGTAATGCCAGGCGCTCGGCTGCCATCACCATCCAATAGGAAGCCAGTGCAATGACGCCAAGACACAGAATAAAGACAGGATAAGTCCAGGCGGGGCGTTTTTCCGGATTGGGAACGAGGCGTATCAGCAAGCGAATCGGGGTGGTGATGATATCCAGCACTTTGCGTAAGGTGCTTTTTTGAGGGAGCACATCTTCTATGGCATACTCTTCTTTTATCTCTTCCGCTTGTTTGGCTTCATTGTCAATATATTTCATCCACAGGTTTAAGAATAGCAGATAAAAGACGTAACATCCTACCAATATGCCGCCTTCCAAGAGGGTTAGTTTGTTGTCTTGCACAAAAAGAAGCAAAAGAACAACAGAGAAAGCGTAGAAGCTGCTATCGCGCAAAATAGGCTTCCAATTAAGCTTACTTCTGTTGGCAATGCAAGCAAAGCCTATCACTACAAGTATTTGGAAGATGGCAGAACCTACAATGGTGCCTACGCCGGTGGCCGGATGGGCACCGGTCAGGAATAAGGCAAAAAGTGCGGTGGCTATTTCCGGTGCACTGGTACCAAAAGCCAGAAGAGTAGCCCCCGATACGCTTTCCGATAGCTTCAGTTGAGCTGCAATGTTGTCCAAGCTTTTGATAAAAAGCGCATCTACTATCTCGGACATGAGATAAAAAGAAAAAAGAATAATAGCTACATCTATCACGATTTCCATAAGCGTGCGTTTTAGGCAATGAACAGAATATGCATGAATGAATATATAAAAAATTTATGTTGCTACATCATATGCTAATCATTAAACGCACGATTAATTGATTCGTTAAGAATTTGAGCGGCCATTTCTATTTCTGCTTCGGTGATGGTGAGTGGGGGAGCAATGCGTATGGAATGGTTGTTGAATAAAAACCAATCGACAATAACACCGTTATGCAAGGCATGCCGGATGACTTCTTGCAGTATCTCCCATGAGCCTACGTCAACAGCCATCATGAGTCCTTTACGCCGGATCTCTTTAATGTGTGGATTGTGGCCCAATAGTTTTTCCAGCAGTTGCCCTTTTTGCTCTACTTCCGGCAATGCGTCTTTAATAATGTGAAGAGCAGCCAAACCTGCCGCACAGCTCAGAGGATGCCCGCCGAAGGTGGTGATATGCCCTAAGATAGGGTCGTGAGAAAGGGTGCGCATGATTTCTTGGGGTGCTATAAAAGCACCGAGGGGAAGACCGCCACCTAAGCTTTTGGCTGAGAGCAATATATCGGGGGTGGTGTGGTAGTGCTCCAGCGCCCACCAGGTGCCGGTGCGTCCCATGCCGGTTTGTATTTCATCGAAGATAAGTAGTGCGCCGGTTTCTGTGCAACGCTTACGTAATTGTTTCATCCATTCTTGCCCGGGTATTTGAACGCCACACTCAGCGCGAATGGGCTCAATGATAACAGCAGCGGTTTGGGAAGTAATTTTTTCTAAATCACTTTGACTTTCAATGTTGATATAATTCACAAAAGGCAATAACGGACGAAACGCACGTTTATAAGTTTCCTGACTTTGCAAAGACAAAGCGCCCTGGGTGGAGCCATGATAGGCATTTCTTGCTGCTATTATCTCAAAGCGGCCGGTATAACGCTTGGCTAACTTCATGGCGCCTTCTACCGCTTCGGCACCGGAATTGGTAAAATAAACGGTATTTAAAGAAGGGGGGAGGGTGTTTACGAGTGCTTGCGCAAAGGCAACCTGGGGGGCTTGCACATATTCACCATATACCATTGTGTGCAAGTGCTTCCGGGCTTGTTCGCAAATGGCTTGCACTATGGCAGGGTGACTGTGCCCTACATTACTCACTGCAATGCCCGAAATGAGGTCTATATATCGTTTGCCTTGTGTATCATAGAGATAGACGCCTTCTGCACGTTCTATCTCAAGCAGGAGAGGGGCCGGGCTGGTTTGTGCAAGATGTTGTAAAAATAAAGCGCGGTAATTGGGTAAGTGTTTCATTGCTATAGTTTTTAACTACTCTTTACTTGCAAAGTAAAGAAAAAGCCCTCATCTGAGAGGGCTAAGCGATTGCCTTTATAAAAGAAGACCATCAAGGCGACAGGCGCGCTATGCGCCATAAACCATTGTCTTCAAGGCGATAACATATGCGGTCATGCAAACGATTGGGGCGCCCCTGCCAAAATTCAAAGTAGCCGGGCTCTACCATGTAACCGCCCCAATGAGGAGGACGTGGGATGATCTCGACCCCTTCATATTGTTTTTCTACTTCTGCTAAGCGTTTTTCAAGGAAATCACGTCCCGGAATCTCTTCGCTCTGCATAGACACCCAAGCCCCTATTTGAGAGCCACGCGGACGGCTATGGAAATACTCATCGGAAGCTGCCCCGGGCAGTTTCGACACCTTGCCTTCGATACGCACTTGCCGCTCCAGTTCTGCCCAAAAGAAAGTAAGCGACACCCAAGGTGTTTTTTCTATTTCTTTTCCTTTATGGCTCAGATAGTTTGTGAAGAAAACAAAACACCCTTCTTCTACACCTTTCAGCAGCACAATACGCCCCTTGGGGCGCTCGTCCAATCCAATAGTGCTGAGGTGCATGGCATTGGGCTCAAGTACTTCGGCATGCAAGGCTTCCTCAAACCACTGCATGAACTGCTTGACAGGATCTTTGTTTACTTCATGCTCAGACAAGGAGCGACTGCTGTATTCTCTTCTGATAGAAGCTATTTTATCCATAATTATTAATTTTGTGTTAAAATTGCTAAATTTAGCAAGCATATAAAAGAGATTTCGTCATTTAAAAAACGAAGCGTATGAATTACGAAGAGAAAAGCCCGAAAATGGAGCAAACGGCTCATGAAGCCCCTCAGAGTCAAGAGGATGTGTTGACTAATGCAACTGAAAACCAAGAGGTGGAAGAAGAAATGGAAGAAGATGTGGAACATGAAGAAGAGTTGCCGGAAGAAGATTATTCCACCTACTCTAAGGATGAGCTCTACGAAACATTGCGTGCAGCTCACCCGGTCAATAAATTATCAAAAGAAGAAGTAGAGCAGTACTATCGTCTGCTCACTAAAATAGAGCCTTTTTTCAAAGCCATCATTCAGGACGAGCGCGAGCAGGCCCTCGAGAAATACCTTGCCGATGGGGGCGAAGCCGATGGTTTTGAATATCGCTTGGATGAAAAAGCCAAGCACTTTTTCGAAATAGCCAAGGCACTCCGTCAGCGCCGCCAGGCCATCCGCCAGGAACTGCAGGAGGCTTTGCGCAATAACCTGAAACGCAAACAAGAGATATTGGACGAGTTGCGTCATGCGGTGGAAAGCATAGAGACGGAAGAGACCATCCGGCAGGTAAAGCACCTGCAGGCAGAATGGCGCAAAACGGGACCCGTTCCCAAACGCTTCGCCCGCGACCTGTGGGCACGCTACAATGCACTCATCGATATGTTCTACAACAACCTGTCTTTGTTCCATGAGTTGAAAGAACTGGACAGGAAGAAAAACCTGGAAGCTAAAGAGGAAATATGTGCTAAAATAGAGGCGCTGGTTGAATTGCCGGCCCGGGAGGCTTTCCGCCAATTGAAGGTGTTGCAGCAGGAGTACCGCCACATAGGACCGGTGCCACAAGAAGAAAAAGATAACATATGGGAGCGCTACAAGAAAGCTGTCAATGCTATTTATGAAAAGCGCCGCCGTGAGGATGAGCTGTTTAAACAACAACTTCAGGAAAATCTTGCCAAGAAAAAAGCACTGGTAGAAAAGCTGACACCTTTTGCCGAGTTCGACTCGGACCGGATTAAAGAATGGAATGCCAAAACCGAGGAGATTAAAGCCATACAAAAAGAATGGGAGGAAATAGGTCCGGTGCCGCGCGAAGAGGGCAAGGAGGTGTCGAAGTCATTCTGGAGCAAGTTCAAGCAGTTCTTTAAGCGCAAAGGCGAGTTCTTCCACAAACTCGACGAAGAGCGCCAGCAACACTTGTTGAAGAAGCAAGAGCTTTTTGAAAAAGCAAAAGCCATCATAGAAGAAAGTACGGAAGAAACTATAGAAGAAGCAGCCAAGCAACTCAAAAAGCTGCAAGACGAGTGGCGAAAGATAGGCAGTGTGCCCGAAAAAGCCCGTAAGAAAATAGAAGAGGGCTTCCGTAAGCTGATGAATGACTTTTTCGATAAGCGCAGAGCCATTCATAGCAAAAAAGAAGAGGCTTTTGTTGAAAACTTGAAAAAGAAAGAAGCGCTCATAGAGCAAATCAATGCACGCACTGAAGAGGTGCTGGCAAATGTGGAACCTGAAGATGAAGTAGAGCAGTGGATAGAAGCGTGGGTAGCCATTGGACATGTGCCCCGGAAAGACATATCGCGTATCCAGAATGCCTTTATTAAGGCTATGCATGAGCTGGTACAGCGCTTCCCCGGCTTAGATGAAGAAAGTCGCGAAGAGCTCGACTTGTCTATTACCATCCGTCTTGCCAAGCACAAGGCAGGCGGAGAACGCAAGCTGCGTCAAAAACGTAATCAAATCATGCATAAAATACGCAGCATACGCGAGGAAATTGATACTTTGCGCAACAATATCGAATTTTTTGGTGAATCTTCAGAGGCTGCCAAGATGCGCGAAGCTTATGAAGAACGCATAGCCAAAGCTCAAGAGCAGCTGCATGTGCTTGAAAAGAAACTGGAGCTAATAGACAGTATATAAGCACCGACTTTCAGGCAGGCTTTTTAAAAAGAGAGACCGGCATTCGCCCGGCCTCTCTTTTTTTTGTGTGTTTTACATGTCAAAATAAGGAAAGACCTTTGCCGTTTTTATACTACCATCTGCCAAGTTGTATAATTTGGCTTTAAACCGGTACATATCTCCGGGATGAAGGCTTTTAATTATCCTATATCTATCGTCCATATATGAAAAAGAGATATTTTTTACTCTGACTACCTGTCCGGAATCGTTGTATCCGACGATGACCACTGCCGGATACTGACAGGCTACTGTGCCGGTGGCTTTATATGTCCCCGTAATTTGAAAATCATTGCCGGTGCGCTCAATATGCAGGTCCTCTATTTTGGCTGCCATGGGCGGTTGTTTGTCATACAAACGACCGGTAGCTTTAAGTTTGCAATAACCAAAAGTACCACTTAGTTTTTTCTTGTCTCTTGTTCTTTCGAACGGCGCCGTTTCATTGGGTGCAATCACATCCAAAGCCGCATAAGTTTCGTCTGTCGCCAAGGTGCCCGCATCACGCGCTGTGAACCTGTCCACCCCCAGAGGCTTGCCATTCTTATCGAAATACTCTATCGTGATTTTTACCTCGCCCAAGTAAGAGGTGAAGGTGTTTTTCACTTCCCCCAATATTTTGATATATTCGCCTTCATCTATCACTGACCATTGCAAGATATTTACCTCTTGCCTGTTCTGTGCTTTTGCCACGCTACAAGACAAAAACACACAAAGAATAATTAAAAAGCCGTTTTTTTGCATGTTTTTACTTTTTTTGTTATCAATACAGTACATGTACGATGTAGTGAAAAGAATAGTTTAATTATTCAAAACTAAAAACGAGAATTTGTATGAATTTGAACATTGAAGAAATTTTACGCACCCTTACTACGGCTGCCAAAGAGTTTGCCCCTCGTTTCTTGGGCGCACTTGTCGTATTAATTATCGGTTGGCAGCTTATCAGAATCGGACGACGTTATATAAAAAAGTACCTCGAATCGAGCAAGATAGACCCCACCGTTAAACCTTTCCTGGAGACAGTCATCATCATTACACTGAAAGTGTTGCTTTTGGTAAGTGTGGTTTCTATGCTGGGGATTGCCACCACTTCTATACTTACCATGCTGGGGGCGGCAGGCGTGGCGGTAGGCCTGGCACTGCAAGGAAGCCTTTCCAATTTGGCAGGTGGTATATTGATACTTATTATCCGTCCTTTCAAAGTGGGGGACACCATCGAGGCGCAAGGGGTTTTAGGTGTTGTACAAGAAATTCAAATATTCAACACCTACATAAAGACCTTTGACAACAAGGTGGTTATTTTGCCCAATGCCAACTTGTCGAACGGTAATATCATTAATTATTCCCGTGAACCCATTCGCCGGGTAGATATGACCTTTACCTGCGGTTATGATGATGACTTTAAAAAAGCCAAACAATTGCTTCAAGAAATTGTAGAGAATCACCCTTTGGTTTTAAAGGACCCGGCACCAAACGTGTTTCTACAGCAACTGGGCGACAGCGCACTGCATTTTGCGGTACGCCCGTGGTGTAAAACAGAAGACTATTGGACCGTGTATTCGCAGATTCATGAGGCAGTGAAAGAACGCTTCGACCGGGAAGGTATCAGTATCCCTTACCCTCAAAGAGACGTGCATTTGTATCAAGTAAGCAAATAAGGTATAACTTTTGCTTTCTTTTATACGTTTACAAAGGCAGAAGTCCAAAAATATGAGAGGATATATAAAGTCAATCGCCGGGATACTGTTTGTTTGTGTTTTGTTATTGAATGGGGCTTGTGCCAAGCGGTGTCAAGTCAGCGGATGTATGATTGTTGATGACCACACGCATTTCTTCGGTGCAGAAAATGCCCAAGACGGCAGCCTGATTGACCGTTCCAATGTTGAAAGCAAGGACTTAAAGGTGTATAGTGGCACCGTTTGGTGGCGCAGGTTGTTCAAAAAAACTCACCGTACCGATGAAGGCAAGCGTTATAAAGTCTTTGATAAAGAAAAACATACCGGCTTAGACAAAAAACGTATCAATAAAATATCCTTAAAAAAACAAAAAGGCGGCTTTGACAAATAAGCCCCGCCTTACAGAATAGAAGGGCTGTTTTGATAGGAAAAACAGCCCTTTTTTCGTATCTTGCCCCAGTTTTGACCGTTTTAAGCAGAGTTTTAAAAGAATGTTTCTATGAATGAGCAACCCAATATTATTCCAATTAATATAGAAGACGAAATGCGCACCGCTTACATCGACTACTCTATGTCGGTGATTGTGTCGCGCGCCTTGCCGGATGTACGTGATGGGCTTAAACCGGTGCATCGTCGTGTGTTGTACGGTATGGCAGAGCTGGGCTTGTATCATAATAAGCCCTATAAAAAATCGGCGCGTATCGTTGGTGAGGTGTTGGGGAAATATCACCCTCATGGTGACGCCTCCGTTTATGATACTATGGTGCGTATGGCGCAAGATTGGTCTTTGCGTTACCCGCTGGTTGACGGACAAGGCAACTTCGGTTCAATAGACGGGGATTCGCCCGCCGCCATGCGTTATACCGAAGCCCGTCTCAAGCGAATTGCGGAAGAGTTATTGGCAGACATCAACAAAGATACCGTTGATTTTCAGCCTAACTTTGACGATTCCTTGCAAGAACCCACCGTATTGCCTGCTAAAATACCCAACCTGTTGATGAACGGCGCTTCCGGTATTGCCGTGGGCATGGCTACCAATATGGCCCCTCATAACTTGACTGAGCTGGTAAATGGTATTTTGGCTTATATAGACAACCCGGATATTACCATTGATGAGCTAATCAAATACATACCTGCGCCGGACTTTCCTACCGGAGGCGTTATTTACGGTTACAAAGGTGTGAAATCTGCTTACAAGACCGGCAAAGGACGTGTAGTCATCCGTGCACGTGCCGAAATAGAAGAAACTAAATCCGGAAAACAACAGATTGTGGTTACCGAAATCCCCTATATGGTAAACAAAGCGTCGATGATTGAAAAAACGGCGCAGCTTATTAATGATAAAGTGATTGATGGGATTTCGGATCTGCGTGACGAGTCGGACCGTCAAGGATTGCGCATTGTATATGAACTCAAGCAAGGGGCTATTCCGCAAGTAGTGCTGAACAACCTGTTTAAGCACACCCAACTGCAGTCTTCATTTAGCATTAACAATGTGGCTTTGGTGAAGGGACGTCCGGTTGTGCTTAATCTGAAGGACTTGATTTATCACTTCGTAGAGCACCGCCATGAGGTGGTTGTGCGCCGTACACGTTACGACTTGAATGAAGCGGAAAAGCGCATTCATATTTTAAAAGGCTATTTAATAGCACTTGACCACCTGGATGAAGTCATTCAGCTGATTCGAGAGGCTATAGACCCTGAAACAGCCAAGCAGCAGCTAATGGAGCGTTTTGGCTTGTCGGATGTTCAAGCAAAAGCCATATTGGATATGCGTTTGCAGCGCCTGACCGGACTGGAACGTAACAAAATTGTAGAGGAGCATAACAAAGTAGCCGCACAAATAGAAGAGCTGAAAGCCATCCTGGAGGATAAAAGCAAGCGCATGGCCATCATCAAAGAAGAGTTGCTTGAAATTCAGCAAAAGTATGGTGATGAGCGTCGTACCGGCATCGTGCACGCTGCAGGCGACATATCTATAGAGGACATGATCCCCGATGAAGCAATGGTGATTACCGTTTCGCATCAGGGATATATTAAACGAACCCCCCTTACCGAGTACAGAACGCAAAGCCGTGGCGGCGTGGGCGCAAAAGGTGTATCCACCAAAGACGATGACTTTACAGAACATCTTTTTGTAGCCTCCAACCATAACTACCTGCTTATCTTTACTGAATTTGGTAAGGTCTATTGGTTAAAAGTGTATCAAATACCGGAAGGAAGTAAAACATCGAAAGGACGTGCCATCCAGAATCTGATTCAAATTGAACCGGAAGATAAAATCCGGGCTATTTTGAATGTGCCCAGTCTTGAAGACGAAGATTACATAAATAATCATTACGTGGTGATGTGTACAGAGCAGGGCACTATAAAGAAAACTGTGCTGGAGGCTTATTCCCGTCCACGCCAAACCGGTATTAATGCGATTAACATCATAGAAGGCGACCGCCTCTTGGATGTGGAAATTACCGATGGGGATGCCCACATCATTATTGCTACGCGCGAGGGGCAAGCCATCCATTTCCATGAATCGGAAGTGCGCCCCATGGGACGCACCGCCACCGGTGTTCGAGGTATCTCGCTTGCAGATGGAGATACGGTGATAGGTATGGTCTGTGTGGCAAGCGAAGACGAAGACCTGCTGGTGGTTTCGGAAAAAGGATATGGCAAACGCTCAAAAGTAAGTGACTACCGGATTACCCGGCGCGGCGGTAAAGGCGTACGTACTATGAATATTACCGAAAAAACCGGAAAACTGGTAGGAATAAAAGCCGTAGAAGATGATGATGAAATTATGATTATCAATAAATCAGGCATTACCATACGAATGCGTGTGAGCGATATTCGTGTAATGGGGCGCGCCACTCAGGGCGTTCGACTCATCAAGTTGACCAAAAAAGATGCAATATCATCTATTGCAAAAGTTGATAAAGATAACGAAGATGAGGAAAATGCATCTGAAGTGGCAAATAATGACGTTAATACAGAGGATTCAGTAGAATAAATTTCAAATAAAAGTCAAACAACCATGAAAAGAACCGTTTTATCTATCTTTTTCCTTATTGCAGGGATTTTGGCTGCATATGCACAAGGCGGCCTGGGCAATGCCATCATGGCATATGAAGCCGGCAAGTTAGACCAAGCCAAGGCGGCTATAGATGAGGCTATCAAGCATCCCAAGGCAAGTACCAAGTCTAAAACTTGGTACTACTATGGTAAAATATATGCGGGCATAGCTTCTGACCCTACCGGCTTGTTCGTGAACTTAGACAAAGATGCTACTTTCAAAGCCTATGAAGGCTTTAAAAAAGCCATGGAGCTGGAGCCGGAGAAAAAAGGTTATTATGATGATGCCAAGGCAGAGATGGAGCAATTATATGCCATCGCTTTGAATCGCGCTGTCTCTTTCTATCAAGAACAAGACATTGATAATGCGCTGAAAAACCTTGAGCTTTCATTAAGCATTCAACCTAAAGATACCACGGCGCTTATTTACTCTGCCGCCATGGCATATGAGGCTGATCAAAAAGATAAATATGTTACTTACACCAAGCGCTTTTTGGAATTGGACGATGTTCCTTATGAAAAAAAAGCGGAGCATTACTATAACTTGATTTTGGTGCTCTACGGTGAAATGAAGAAGCCCGAAGAAGCTATTGCCATAGCTGAAATGGGCTTGAAAGAAAATCCGAAAGATGCACGTCTTTACGAGCTGATAGCAGCCATCTATGATGAACAAGGGGAAACAGACAAAGCGCTGGAATATTACACGAAAGGGGCAGAGTTATTCCCTGATAATTTTGTGTTGAATGCCAATACCGGCTTTGCTTATTATAACAAGGCAGTGGAAGTAGCAGAAGAGGTAGAGAGCATGGACAGCAGCTTGAAAAAGTCAGAAGTAGAAGCCAAGCTAAAACAGATGGATGAGCTTTTGAAAACTGCTTTGCCTTATTTAGAGCGTGCCCACCAAGCCAAGCCGGACAATAAAGACGTGATTTCCCTTTTGGCTAAGATTTACTACCGTTTAAAAATGGAAGACAAGGGGAAAGCAATGGATGCCAAATTAAAGGCATTAGGCAACTAAAAGGAATCAAGGTAAAAGTTATAAATACAGAAGGGGGCTCAATGAGCCCCCTTTTTATTGTGCCATTGTCTGTGGTTTTATACTCGCTCTACGATGATAGAAGTAGCGCCACCACCACCATTACAGATGGCTATTTGACCACGTTTTGCATTCTTTTGTTGCAATACGTTCAGAAGGGTTGTCATGATGCGGGCGCCGGAACAACCTAAGGGGTGTCCTATTGAAACGGCGCCGCCAAACACATTCATTTTATCTACGGGAACTTCCATTAACTTGCTGAAAGCAAGTGCCACGACGGCAAAGGCTTCATTCACTTCAAAATAGTCAATGTCATCTTTTGACAAACCGGCTCTTTGCAATGCTTTATTGGCAGCTGCTACCGGTGCAGTAGTAAACCATTGAGGCTCTTGTGCCGCGTCGGCGTAAGCGACAATTTTGGCAATCGGCTTTACGCCCAACTCCTCTGCTTTTTCTTTGCTCATCAATACCAAAGCAGCGGCACCATCATTGATGGTAGAGGCATTGGCAGCGGTTACCGTGCCGTCGGGTGTGAATGCAGGGCGTAAAGCAGGTATCTTCTCAAAAATTACTTTTTTGTATTCTTCATCTTCATCTACAATGACACTTCCTTTACGTCCTTTTACTTCTACGGGCACAATTTCATTTTTAAACCATCCCTTTTCTGTTGCCTCGGCAGCTAATTTGTAAGAGCGAATGGCATATTCATCTTGCTCTTCCCGGCTGATATTGTATTTCTTGGCAGTGGCATCGCCATAGCACCCCATGGCGCCTTTGTCGTAGGCATCCTCCAAGCCGTCTTTTGCCAAACCGTCTATCAGTTCGGCATGTCCATATTTATAGCCAAAACGAGCCTTTGGTACGTAATAGGGGACGTTACTCATGCTCTCCATGCCGCCGGCAACAACGATGTCGGCATTGCCGGTTAAGATGCTCTGAGCAGCAAAAACGATGGCTTTTGCACCGGAAGCACATACTTTATTTACGGTAGTGCAAGGGGTTGATTTGGAAAGACCGGCATAAATGGCGGCTTGACGTGCCGGGGCTTGTCCTAAGTTAGCGCTTACTACGTTCCCCATAAATACTTCCTCAACGGCATCAAAGGCAATTCCGGCTTTTTCTACCGCACCTTTGATAGCCACAGCACCTAATTCAGTGGCTGACAGAGTGGATAAAGCGCCCCCAAAGCTTCCCAAGGGAGTGCGTACGGCTGAAACGATATAAACTTCTTTATTCATAACAATATTTTTTTTGATTAGTACAAATATACATTACCATTCTATATTTTCTCTACTTTGTTGACGCCCTTTTTTTCGCTGAAGATGGTGTCTTTCGTTATTTTGAATAGATTGCAGTATCTGTTGTATGTTGCTTATCTTTGGAGTAGGCTTGTTTTGATTTTCCGACGGGCTTGGTATAGGAGCGCGTTCTTTTTGCCTGTGTAATAGTAATTCCAAGTTATATGCGGCATCGGGGAGGGGGTAGGCTATCAACGAGTTTTTGAAATGCCGGATAGCTTGGGCGGAATGCCCTGCCTCAAAGGAAGCTACACCTTTTATAAGATGAATGTAAGCCCGCTGTTTGGGGCTGCACTGATTCATAGCAGGAAGTGGGAGTTGTATGATGGTTTCCCACGCCTTTGCTTGATAATGGCAAAGTAAAGTAAAAATGTAGGTGTCCGGGTTATTTACCAATGAGTATGCCTCCCATGAAGCCCCGGCAGCTTGTTTATACTGTTTTTCTGCATAAGCTATTTTTGCTTCTTCTATATGATAATTATACAAGGGGGCCACAAAGTAAATGTATAATAACTGCAGCCATGTGAGACCTAATATCATCGTTTGAAGTGGATTAAGGGTAGGGGAAAAGACAAATCTAAAATTAAAAACAAGATAGCAAGCAGCAAAGGCATGTGATAAATATTGTCAGTGGCTATATGTTGCCTATTGGTGATCGTCGTGCTGTTTTCGTTAATGTTTCTAATCAATGTGGCTGTATCATCCACTTCCGGCGCAATTTGATACACTCTGCAATCGGTAAGTTTGTTGCATAGTTTATTCGCATTTTCAGGTATGGCTTTACTAATTACAGCCCGTCCATCTTTTTTGAGTACGCCACCTTGCCATGGAATATACTCACCGGTGACACTTCCTACCACCACTTGATAAAAGGAAAGATTGTATAAGGTTGCCTCCCGGAACAAAGAAGCAGCGGGTAGTTCACTACTCTCCCAATCGCTGAAACATATAATAGAGTTTTTTACGCCTTCTTTATGATTTTTTTTGACATTTTCCATAGCAAGCGCATAAGCTTGGCTGATATTAGAGCCACCACCTGAAGTAAGCCCAAAGGTCATAGGAGGAATATATAAATCTAAAATAGCCTCTTTATCATGAGTAAGTGGGCAGTAAATGAGTGCTTCATTGGTGAATAATATGATGCAATAGCTACCGTTTGTTTGCTGTATGATTTGAGATAAGGTATATTTTGTGCGTTCGAAACGCCCGGGTGGAGTGTCTTGAACACGCATGCTGTTTGATAAATCTACAAGTAAGTACATGTGGTGGTTGTCTGCACTCACTTCTTCTTGCACTATTTTTTTAAACGGCGCCAACAGCGCCACAATCACGCAGCTAATGGTCAGTAAGCGAAGTACACTCTTGAATAGGAATGCTCTTCTGTTGTAATGGAGAAAAGGATAGCGTTTTTCTATGATATATACCTTTCGCCAGTTAAGCAATAAAAACAGCGCAAATACGCTGAATATACCAAACTCAAACAAGGAGGGGGGGAGTAAAAAGTGCATACCAAACCGCTTAATGTCCTGTGCAAAGTTACATAAGACAATGGTATTTTAATTGAAAAAAATACAACTTTAATGGCTTAATCTTCAATATTTTAAATTTTCTTTTTAAAAAAAGTAGTTAATTTGTTTGGACAATATGGAATAGTGCTCTATATTTGCATTGCAATTCAACGGAAAAGGAGAGGTGGCCGAGTGGTCGAAGGCAGCAGTTTGCTAAACTGCCGTACCGCCCAAAGCGGTACCGCGGGTTCGAATCCCGTCCTCTCCTCTAACAGTTCGGGGCGTGGCGCAGCCCGGTTAGCGCACCTGCTTTGGGAGCAGGGGGTCGCAGGTTCGAATCCTGCCGCCCCGACTTTTCTTTCTCAATACATGAACACACAAGGTCCCGTAGCTCAACCGGATAGAGCAACTGCCTTCTAAGCAGTCGGTTGCAGGTTCGAGTCCTGCCGGGATCGCTTAGGTACTAAATGGCTTATTCTTATCTCAAAGAATAAGCCATTATTTTTTATCTAAAAAAATAGGGAAGGTGTAAACAACATACCTTCCCCAATTGCTTATAAAAGGGCTCGTCTTTTATCTCTTGTCCATGGGCACGTAGTCTCTTTCATTAGCGCCCACATAGAGCTGACGAGGACGGCCAATAGGATCGCCGTTTTCGCGCATCTCTTTCCATTGAGCAATCCAGCCCGGCAAGCGTCCTAAGGTGAACATAACGGTAAACATGTTGACCGGTATGCCCATGGCTTTGTAAATAATGCCGGAATAGAAGTCAACATTCGGATACAGCTTTCTTTCTTTAAAGTAATCGTCATTCAAAGCGGCGTGCTCCAGCTCTTTTGCAATATCCAACAAGGGGTCTTTGATTCCCAGCTTATTCAATACGTTATCTGCTTGTTGTTTGATGATACGTGCCCGCGGATCGAAGTTTTTATATACACGGTGCCCAAAGCCCATCAAACGGAAATCAGAGTTTTTGTCTTTTGCCATTTCAACGTATTTCTTCACATTGCCGCCGTCTGCTTTGATCATCTCAAGCATTTCTATCACTTTCTGGTTGGCGCCACCGTGCAGCGGTCCCCACAAAGCGCTAATACCTGCTGAAATAGCGGCATAGAGGCTTGCATGCGAAGAACCTACAATACGTACAGTAGATGTCGAGCAGTTTTGTTCATGGTCGGCATGCAAAATCAAAAGGACATCCAGGGCACGGGCTACCACAGGGTCAACCTCGTAGTCCTCCACCGGAAGAGCGAACATCATGTGCAAAAAGTTCTCGCAGTAGTTCAAGCTGTTCTTGGGGTAGTTGACCGGGTGCCCCTGCGAGTTCTTATAAGACCATGCTGCCAAAGTAGGTACTTTAGCAAGCAAGCGGATGATGTTTAAATCGGTTTGCTCTTCAAAACTTAGTGCAGCTTCTTCGGGACGCGGATAGAAAGCAGAAAGAGAAGACACCAATGCCGAAAGCACGCCCATGGGGTGTGCATTGGCAGGGAAGCCGTCAAATATTTTCCGTATATTTTCATTTACCATTGTGTGGCGAGTAACCTTGTTTACAAAGGTTTCGTATTCGCTCTTCGAAGGCAACTCGCCATAAATAAGCAAGTAAGCTACCTCTAAAAAGGTAGATTTTTCTGCCAGCTGCTCAATGGGGTATCCACGGTAACGTAATATCCCTTTTTCGCCATCCAGAAAGGTGATGGCGCTTTTGGTTGAGCCTGTGTTTTTGAAGCCCAAATCTAAAGTGATCAATCCGCCGGTCTCTGAGCGAAGCTTGCTGATATCCAAGGCTTTTTCGCCTTCTGTACCGGTAAGAACCGGAAGCTGGTACACCTGACCGTTGTAATGAAGTTCAGCGTATTCTGACATAGGAACTATTTGTTTATGTTTTTACCTCTCAAAAAACCTCAGCTAAATTAGAAAATTTTAAGTAAAAGGGAAAGAATGGCGGTTTATTTAATGTATAAAATCAAGATTCGAATGCTTACTTCACCACCTGCTTAACATAATATTTTTTATAAACATTTCAGCAAAAGTGCCGACAAAATTCCCCACACAAAACTCACCAACGTACCAACTAAAATGTATTCCGTCAGCTTTCTATCTTTAGACTTTGACAGGTCACCAAAACGAAAGACTGACTTTGCTGCCAATAAAAAACCTATGGCTGCATAAAAGTTCAAATTGATAAACAAAAAAATTAATAGTCGTTCCAAAATGCCTATATATGCGCCGGCTTGTGGGAGAGAGCTGTGATTCAGGGCGCCCAAACGCCATCGTTGCATAAATATCCCAATGGCAATAGATGCCACATAGGTGTTTAAAGACAGGGAGACGAACAGACTTAATAGTGTATGAGTATCTAAACTCTCTTTCAAATGTATGGCTTCCTTTGGAAACAGAAGCAGGGTCAAACCGGCAATGACACTCACATGCAGGGATTGGTCTATAAGGAAGCCCCTAAATCCGGATAGATAGTAAATCTTTACAATGTCTATCAGCAGATGTGAAGTAAATAACAAAATATATATGTAAATATACATTCCGGATATTTCTTGTAGAAGTAAAGCCGTGAGTATAGCATGCAACAAGGCGTGCGCATACAACCATATGGACTGTATCCGCTGTCGAGCCTTGTGTGCTACGATGTACTTGTTTTGGAGCAAGAAATCGGCAGCAATATGAGCAGCCAATAATTTTAAAAAGAACAGCTGCATTTATATTCAATTTGGTCTTTGAAAATATTTATCATTTCCTTTAGTTCTACGTAATGAGCTCTTTTTAGTGCTTCACTGATGGTGCTTTGTGCTTTCCCTAACTGTTCTGCCAATTGTATTTGCGTGAGGTTAGGATTTTGCAGCAGGGCATACAACGCACGGGACTCTGCCACTGTCCATTTGTCGGCAAAAGTAAGCGCCAGGTGCAAGACCAAGTTCCAATATTCATCATATTTTTGTCCAAAACAAGACTCGAGCGCCATGTTGTATTGCGATAAGCTATCGAAAGCTTGGCCGGAAAGGATATACGCTTCCCCGTTAGATTCCGCCAGGCTGCGTCCGCTGTAAGTCTCTTTGCCTATGCCAATACCTATACGCACGTCCAGTCGTACGCTACGCAAGGCACTTTTCAATAAAAAGCAAGCAAGGAGTGCCTGTGGTGCCTGCACCTTTAACTGAAAGCTGTCCCCCCGGTAAAGTATCCAATCTGATGGTGTGCTTCCCCAGTAAGCAAGCGCCTCTTGTAAAATGGGAAGCCATTGAGCAGTGGGTGATGAACGGGAGGCTATTATATCACCTGTTAGGACTGCAAGAATCAATATATTATCGGTTTTTAAGGCTATATGTTATGTATATTGTCTTTTTAAACGATATATGATTCATCAAGGTTACTATTTCCCAATGCAAAACTTTGAGAAAATATTGCCCAGCAGATCTTCTGTAGTGATCTCTCCGGTGATTTCACCTAAAAAGTGTAGTGCTGCCCGTACATCCATGGCCACCAAGTCACTTGGTAATTGCGAAAGCAAACCATGTTCTGCCTGCGATAGTGCCTGCTCTGCTTTTTCCAGAAACTCGTAATGACGGGCGTTGGTAACAATGATGTCTGTTTGAAGAGATGCTTCCCATTGCTGCACTCTGCGAAGAAGTTCTTTCTTAAGGCTTTCTACATCTTTCTCATTTTTGGCTGATATGAATATAAGCGGGTAGTTTTCGAGTGTTTTCTGTAGCATAGATATCTTATGTGACTCGCCGGTAAGCATATCTATTTTGTTGCCCAATAAAATATAGGAAAGCTTGTAGGTTTCCAATTCCCGGATGGCAGCTTCTATCTCTTCGGTGGTAGCAGTATTTACATCAAACAAATAAAGGACAATAGACGCCTCTTTCATTTTTTGCCGGGCACGCTCTACACCTATTGCCTCGATTGCATCGCTTGTTTCTCTTATGCCAGCTGTATCTATAAAACGGAAGGTGATGCCTTCAATAGTAATTTCATCCTCTATCACATCACGGGTGGTGCCCGCTATGTCCGACACAATAGCCCTTTCTTCCTGAAGAAGCGCATTTAAAAGCGTGGACTTCCCTGCGTTGGGTTTCCCCACAATGGCTACCGGTACACCTCGCTTGAGGACATTGCCATAGCGGTACGATTCTTTTAAATGATGTACGACCTGCTGTATTTCTCTAAGCAGGTTGAGTAGTTGTGTCCGGTCGGCAAACTCCACATCTTCTTCCGAGAAGTCCAACTCCAGCTCCAGTAAGGAGGCAAAATGAATCAACTGTTCTCTTAGTTTTTTTATCTTAGAAGAAAAATGTCCACGCATTTGTTGCATGGCAACTTTATGCGCTGCCGATGATTGCGAGGCTATCAGGTCAGCCACGGCTTCTGCTTGCACCAGGTCAAAGCGCCCGTTTAAGTAGGCTCGCTTGGTAAATTCACCCGGTTCGGCCATGCGGGCTCCTGCTTCCAGCAACAAGCTCAATACTCTTTGTACAATATAAGGAGAACCGTGTGTCGAAATTTCTATGCTGTCCTCCATAGTAAAGGAGCGCGGCGCTCTAAAGGCTGCCAAAAGGACTTCATCTACTACTTCGTTGTTAAAGTCAACTATTTTGCCAAGGTGTAAAGTGTGTGTTTCAATTTGGTCTATATCTTTTCCCTTCCATATTTTTTTCACTATCCGGAAGGCCTCCTTCCCCGAAATTCTGATTACCGCCACGGCTGACTGCCCGGGAGGGGTTGCAGGAGCTACGATCGTATCCCAATTATTTTGATTTTGCATATAACCAAGGTTTTAAAAGTCCCTTTTTGGGAGATACAAAGATAGCCACTAATAAACATATGCCCATGCTGAGGACAGTTGCGCCACTTACAGAGACGCCCCACCACAGGGCAATGAAATAACCGGATACAGCACACAAAATGCCCGTAAGAATGCAAAGTCGGAGCATAGCAGACAAACTATAACTAAACAGATAGGCAATAGCAGGTAATGCCGTGAAGTAAGCTATAACCAAGATAGAGCCAACCATTTCGAAGGAAGCCACGGTAGTAAACGAGACCAATCCCATTAAGGTATAATGTAAAATGCTTGTGGAAATGCCTATAGTGGAAGCAAAAACACCGTCGAAGCTCATCACTTTGAGCTGCTTATAGTTTAGCAATACAAAAGCCAGGTTTATAATGAAAATACCTAAAAGCAAATAAAACGCTTTAGGTCCTGCCACTTTTCCGTTTATAACCAAAACATCGAAGAGCGTATGCGACACTTCGCCATAAAGTACACACTCTTGGTCTAAGTCCACACGAAAGGCAAGAGAAGATATGAGTATGATACCTAAGGCAAACATAGAAGTGTAAATGCTACCTATAGAAGCATCCTCATGAAGGTTGTAACGCTTGGCAATAGACTCTATCAACCATACCGTAGCAAAGCCGGACAGCCCGGCACCTATAAGTAGCCATATAGACTGGAGAGACTCCGTGAATAAATAGGCGATAACTATTCCGGGTAATACCGCATGAGATATGGCATCTACCAGCATGCTCATTCGTCGCAGTATAATGAAGCTACCTAATATGCCACAGCAAGCGGCTGTTAAAGCAGAGTTTACTATAATCCACCAATCGCTAATCATGGTATATCTTTTTGATGAGGATCCTTTTTGGGAAAATTCATTATTGTAAGCAGGTGCGCTTCTACTTCCGGTGTGATGTAGTGCTCTATATCTTCGGCACTTTCATGCAAATGATCTTCCGGAAGTTGCAAGTATTCACTCAGGTATAACTCCCACAAGCGGTGAAGGCGGACAATGCGTTTGGATGCCGCTTTTCCCGCGGGAGTGAGCTGTATTTTGTTGTTAGAAAACTTTATCAACTTTCTTTTTTCGAGTTTTTTACAAATCTTTTCTATTCTGCTAAAAGACATTCTGGTTGCCTTGTGTAAAGCAAAGATATCTACTGTTTCTGTTTTAATTGACTCCATCAACTTGTAAAGAGATTTTAGTACATGCTCCTCATCTATCTTGTCTTGATGTCTTTTTTTAGCTTTTAGTTTACTATACAAACTATTGTATTTACCGAGTAGCAAACTGACTATTAACACGCCAAAAAGGCTTACAACTATTGCCGGACCTGTGGGGATGTGGGGGACCAGTAATGAAAGCATAATACCAAAAGCACTTGCTACAAAAGAGACCAAGCCGGCAACAATGATTCCGCCTGTAAAGGAGCGTTTCCAGAAATGTGCTATTGAGGGAGGAAGTACAAACATTGCAGACATAAGAACGATACCGACACTTTGGAGCCCGGTCATTACCAGCAGGCATAAAAAGACAATAAATAAAGCTTCCACTATTTTAAATGGAAAGTTCAGTGTGCCGGCAAACTGAATATCAAATACCCAGATCTTAACAGCACGAAACCCCAAAATAAAAAGGGTAAGAATTGCCACGCTGATGATAGCAATAACCTGTGCATCAAGGAGCGATAGGGTAGAGGCTTGACCAAATATGAACCTGTCTATACCGCTTTGGTTTCCCCATGGTAATTGCTGTATGTAAGACAAAAACAAAACACCTATGCCAAAAAAGATAGACAAGGTACTCGCCAATAAGATATCTTCCGATAATACTTTTTTTCTGTGCAAATACTGCACAATATAGGTTGCAAGCATAGCTGTACTGCTCCCACCCACCAAAAACCAAAATATATTTTTTTCGCGAAACACTAAAAAAGCTATACACACGCCCGGCAAGACGGCATGTGTAATTACGTCGCCTATGAGTGCCTGTTTTTTATGGAACAGTATGCTTCCCAAAACGGAAGATGAAACGCTTAAAAACAAGGCACTAATGAGTATATACCAGGTAGAAGGCAATAGCTCCATCATAAACTTTGTTTTATAATATGAGCGATTTTTGTTAAAGTTGTCAACTTTCCTCCATAAGTTTTTTGTAATAAATCCGGAGTAAAAGCCTGTTCAGTAGGGGCAGAGGCAACCAAATATCCGTTAAGCAGAACAACCCAGTCAAAGTATTCGTAGGCAGAGTACAAATCATGGTGAACAACTATAATGGTTTTCCCTTGTTCTTTCATTTCCTTCAGTAAGGCAACAATAGCATGCTCAGTAGCGATGTCGATGCCGGTAAATGGCTCATCCATGAAATAAATGTCGGCATCCTGCGCGATAGCTCTTGCCAAAAAAACCCGTTGTTGTTGTCCACCTGATAATTCAGAGACCTGTCGCTTTGCCAAAGGGGCAATTCCTACGCGCTCCATCGCGCTGCTTACGATTGCTTTATCCTGTGGCGTAAGTTTCTTTAGTAACCCTAAATAGGGGAAGCGTCCCATCTCTACCACTTCTTGCACGGTTATAGGAAAATCCCAATTCACCTCTTCTTTTTGTGGCACATAAGCTACTCGCTGTTTTACTTTACTCAATGACTCACCGAATAACTTTACATATCCACTATGAACAGGTACTAAGCCCATGATAGCCTTAATCAATGTGGACTTTCCTGCACCATTAGGCCCAATTACACCGGCCAATACGCCGGATGGAAGAGTGAAGTCTATATTCCAAAGTGCTGTTTTGTTATTGTAGCGCACACTCAGGTCGTGTACTTCCAGTATCGCCTTTTCAACTTGTTGTATCATGGTTTACTTAATATTATCAACTATTAATCGTGTGTTGAATAAAATCATCTTTAAATAAGTATTTGCAGGAGAGTTATCATCGCCCAGAGAATCTGAATACAAACCGGGTACAAGCTTCACTATATGCCCTTTAGACTTACAACCTTCCACTACACTTTGCAAGGCTTTGGGCGAAACAGTTGTCTCCGCAAATATGGCCTTTACATCGTTTTCTATTATGTAATTCACTAACTCCGTAACATCATATAAACCCGCTTCTGACATAGTGGAAATTCCCTGCAAACCTTTTACTCGTAATTTGTACCGGCGACCATAATACTCAAAGGCATCGTGGGCAGTAATTAATATCCTGCGTTGCTCCGGTACCGCTTCAAACATGGCTACTATATTTGTGTGGACACTGTCTATTGCCTGCTTGTACAAGCTTGCATTCTTGTTAAGATATGATTTCATGGAAGGGTAGTGGGTCACCAATTTATTAAGGGCTTCATCGGTAACTAATTTCATAAGGAAAGGGTCGAACCAAATATGCGGATCATAGGTAGAAGCACCCACCTGTATTAGTTGCTCTTTGGGTAATGCATCCCCCAAAGCATAACAGGGTTTTTGGCGTGCCAAGCTATTAAGCGCTTCGCTTAGCTTCCCTTCTAAGTGTAAGCCATTGTAGAAAATAATGTCAGCTTTTTTGAAAAGAACAAAATCCCTTTGCGTTGCTTTGTACAGATGGGGATCGACACCCGCGCTCATTATGCTGATGACCTCCATCGAATCGCCCGCAATGTGTCGAATAACATCGGCCATTATGTTTGTGGTGACCACTATGAGCGGCCGCTGTTGTGTGGCATTCTCATGCTTACCGGAAGAGCAGGCGCACAAATAAATGGCACATGCAGTAATAAATATTATGTTAAACAACAGTGATTTAATGGTTGCTTTCATGGTTTACAATGATTTGGGAGGCTACTAAGTGAGATAAATTTATTATTCGGTTGTTTATATCAACTTCTATGCTTAAATCAAAAGGTATTTTGTCGATAATAACAATACTCGAACCTATTGATAGGTTTATTTTATTCAAATAGCTTAAAAAGTCTTTTTCGTCATTTTTTACTGCAACGACCACTAATTCTACACCAATGGGAGCGTGAGAAAGCGGAAAACCTTCTATTGGCTGAAGTTTCCCGTCAGGGGAGGGGATAGGATCCCCATGAGGATCATACTTGGGATATCCCAAGTATTCATCCAACCGGCTAATAAGCAATTCACTTTCTATATGTTCCAGTTGCTCAGCGACAGGATGAATCTCTTCCCAGGTAAAGCCCAGACACTTTACCAAAAAAGTTTCCCACAAACGGTGTTTCCTTACTATGCTTAATGCCAGTTGTCTTCCTTTCGATGTCAGGCGTATTGGCTTGTAAGGTTCATAATGAATAAGCCCTTTTTTTGTTAATTTTTTTAACATATCGCTTACCGAGGCAGGTGTGTTTCGGAGCGTCTGTGCAATGGTTTGATTGTGCGCAGGCTCGCCTTTCTCCTCCAAAGCATAAATGGTTTTCAAATAATTCTCTTCCGAGAGCGAAAGCTTAAGCATGTCTGATAGCTGTTATTAAGTTGTTATATAGCGAATATATATCTAAGTTTTATAAAAAACAAAATTTAGACAAAACTAAATTTATTGTTAATGAATTTAACAATACGCTGTTAATTAACAAGTTACATTTGATATATTGATGGGTTTTCCGGGGTGCAGCCAGTGAAAATCTAAAAGCTCATAGGGTATCTGATTGGCGCGCAATACGCTTTGTGTGCTATACTCTGGCAAGGCGGTTATTTGGTTATGGAGTGCTATACTTCCTGAGAGGGTAGCTGTATTAAAACAGGGTAATCCTGTATCGATTAAATCTATTGCACCGGGCTTGTCATTGCAGGTATATTGTTCTATCTTCATGCCCAGACAGGTGTTTAATGCATGATTTCATGCAGAATAAAATTTTGATAACATTTATAACTCATTGTTAATCAGAAAAAAATAATTAGTTGTTTAAAGTAAAACTTAAAACTATGGAATTGGAAAACTTAATACTCAAGGCTTGGGCCGATCGCACTCTCCTGCAAGATGCAGCCACACAGAATGCCATTCGACAAACCATCGACTTATTGGACAAGGGGCAAATACGAGTAGCCTACCCTACCGGGGAAGGGGAATGGATGGTTAATGAATGGATAAAAAAGGCTGTTATCATGTATTTTCAGATTCAACCCATGGAAACCATCAAGATTGGACCTTTTGAATTCTATGACAAAATACCGCTGAAGTCGAAGTATGAAGAAAAGAAGGTGCGCGTAGTGCCGCATGCTATAGCCCGCTACGGCGCTTTCGTCAATGAAGGAGTCATCTTGATGCCTTCTTATGTCAATATAGGCGCCTATGTTGACAGTGGTACCATGATAGACACATGGGCAACTGTGGGTAGCTGCGCCCAAATAGGGAAAAATGTGCACATTAGTGGGGGTGTGGGAATTGGTGGTGTGTTAGAGCCGCCTCAGGCCGCGCCTGTTATTGTAGAAGATGGTGCTTTTATTGGTTCCCGTTGCATTATAGTGGAAGGGGTGCGTATAGGAAAGGAAGCTGTGTTGGGTGCCAATGTAACGCTCACAATGAGTACAAAGATTTTTGACGTATCGAATCCCGATGACGTGAAGGAGTTAAAAGGATACGTTCCGCCTCGTTCCGTGGTAATTCCGGGCTCTTATCCGAAAAAATTTGGCAATCAGGAGTTTCACGTGCCGTGTGCCCTGATTATCGGAAAAAGAAAAGAGAGTACAGACCTTAAAACTTCGCTGAACCAGGCACTCAGAGAGTTTGAAGTAACGGTGTAAGATGTAACATTTTTTAGTTACTTTTCGTATATTGCTGATATTTAACAAAGGTAGTGACCGCAATAACTTTAAAATACGAAAAGTACTAATACTATGTGCAGGCTATGGACATCTTCGCGTTACTGGGCAATGAGACTTATTCTGCTCTCATTGCCTTTTGCTGCATGCTCTCCTTACAAGCAAGCAATGAGAGGGGGCAAAAAGGGAGCAATAGCCCGGCAAGAACAACTGTTGAAAGAGTATCAAACCAAGTTGCTGCAGCTTAAAGAAGATTCAATGGAGCTTGCCCGTCAGGCAGATGAGTTGGTGCGTATGCTGGGGGAGTCGCAGCTCAAAGAGCGGCGCAATGCACAGAAACTGTACCAATACGCTCAATTGCTTGACAAAGCATCCGTTTATCAAGAGCAGCTGGAATACATACGCAGACAGATAGTTCATACATTACTTACTCATGAAATAGACAATATTCAGGTAGTGAAGGAAAAGAGAGGCGTGCGTATCACCATTTTGGATGAGCTTCTCTTCCCGCCCGGTAGCGCTCGTATTAACAGTGAAGGCCAGAATGCCATTAAATACCTAAGTGAAACCCTTGGCGAAATTGCCGGTATCACCATCATTATAGAAGGGCACACAGACAATGTTCCTCTCCGGAATCATCCTGTTTATAAAAACAATTGGGAGCTGAGCTTAGCGCGTGCTTCCGAGGTTGGGCGTTACATGGTTCGCTTTAATTTCCCCCAAGACAAGGTATCAATTTCCGGGAAAGGTGATTTGTATCCACTTGCCGACAACTCCACTCCCGAAGGGCGGCGCCTCAATAGGCGAACGGATATTATCGTTATGCCGGAACAAACCGAAATATTGAACATGGTTTTTGATGGCCTGGAAGAAGGAAACACCCAAAACACCATCGTTATGCCTGTCCGGCAGTTTATAAACGAAGGTGAAGAAAAAAAAAACTCAGCTTCGCTGAATGAAAAAACAGGGGAGAAAAACAACATAGAAGAAAACAGTGAAGTCATATATGGCACACCTGTTGGCAAGCTACGCAAGAATGAAAGCAATGCACAACAAGAAAAACACCTTACTAATCATCAAATAAGTTCAAAAACAAACAATGGCAATACATTTTCATTCAATCAAGTATGGAAAAATATGCAGCCATATTTAAGCGGGATAGAGAGCTATCTCGCTTTTTCGCCTTTATGGAAGGCTGCCGTTGTTTGTTACGTACTCTTTCAGCCGGAAGCAAATTGTAATACTCTTTTGATTATTTAAGCCTTAAAAAAGGAACGGAAGATAGAATCATATTGATGAATAGCACAAAAGGCAGCTTTAAAGCTGCCTTTTGTGCTTGAGGGGCTTTTGGACAATCATTACTTTTGGAAACGAGGTGATGGTTTTAGCTCCTTAGGATTACTCCAGTCATAAAAACCACGTCCGCTTTTGGCTCCCAGCTCGCCGGCTTCCACCATATTGACCAGTAGGGGACAAGGTGCGTATTTGTCCTTTCCAAAGCCTTCATAAAGCACTTTCAATATAAATAAGCATACGTCCAAGCCAATAAAGTCAGCCAATTGCAAAGGCCCCATAGGGTGTGCCATTCCTAACTTCATTACCTGATCGATTTCTTCCACACCGGCAACCCCTTGAAATAAGGTTTCAATGGCTTCGTTTATCATGGGCATTAAAATACGGTTGGATACGAATCCCGGGTAATCATTTACTTCTACCGGCACCTTGTTTAAAGCAACGGATAAATCCATTACGGTTTTAGTAGTCTCATTATCAGTAAGGTAGCCCCTTATTACTTCAACCAACTTCATAACCGGCACCGGGTTCATGAAGTGCATGCCGATAACTTTTTCCGGACGTTGAGTAACAGCGCCTAAGGTTGTGATAGAAATAGAGGAGGTGTTGCTTGCCAAGATAGCATGCGCCGGTGCGTGTGCATCTATCTGACGGAACAAATCCTTTTTGATGTCTATACGCTCAGTAGCCGCTTCTATTACAATGTCGGCCTGCTTAACAGCGGACGTTAACTCGGTAGAAGTAGCGATGCGGGCAAGGGCTGCTTCTTTGTCTGCCTCGGTCAATATCCCTTTCTTTATCTGCCTGTCCATATTGGCCGAAATGGTGGACAGAGCCTTGTCGAGGGCTTCCCGGCGAATGTCTACCATCGTTACTTGATAGCCGTGTTGTGCAAATACATGACAGATGCCATTTCCCATTGTACCGGCACCTATAACTACTGCATTTTTAATTTCCATAGTTGTTTATGTTTTTGTGAGTATTGAAGATTGAAAGACCTTCCAAAGGTATAGAAAAGTAGAAGTAAAATCAATGTTACATTTTTTATCACATGTTAATAACATATGTAAATTACAGTAGTAAAACCATTGCTTAACAAAAGTTAATTGTTAATTTTATACGCAAAATCAAGTCAAAACCTATAAACATTTGTAAATATGAGTACAAAAGTTAATTTAGTTAACGAACGTTTTAAACAATTGTTAAAAATTTTAAACACAACACCTTCTCAATTTGCAGATACTATGGGCGTACCCAGGGCTACCATTTCGCATTTATTGGCCGGAAGAAATAAGCCAAGTCTCGATTTCATAAGTAAGCTCCATGAGACATATCCGCACATCAATGTAAATTGGTTGTTGTTTGGAGAGCTGCCCATTTTCGAAAACACCAACGCAAACCAACGTTCTGAAACCAATCAGTTGCTGCCATCGTTTCCTGTTAGTGATTATGAAAAGATTACAGGCAAGCGCATCGATAAAATCATTATCTTTTATTCAGATCAAACCTTTGAGCTCTTTCATGCATCACTTGATGACGCTTCTTCAAAGTAGAAACAGGTACTGTATTAAATGTAAAATAAGTTACATTATGTTAAGTAGGAAAAAAGAAATCCTTCTCGCCGCCTTTATGGTTGTTGTATTTAACTTTTATTTGGCGGCTCAAATGCAAGATATTTTTGTGATTAATTATTCGGACACAAATGCAGTAAAAGCAAAGTTTGGAGTGCTTTTATTTCCTGACGATACACTTCTGCACGGAAAGTACTACACTTATTTCAAGAGTGGCAGAAAAGCTGTAGAAGGTGTATATGAAAAAGGATTACGGGTCGGGGTGTTTTATCAATACTACGATAGTACCGGCTCCCCTATCGAAGCCATTGCCCACTACAATCAAGCCGGCAAGCTGGATGGTGACTATATTGTTTTTTACCCAAATGGCGACACACTTCAATACACCCTATACCGGAACGATATCATGTTACTTTCCAAGTCTTTTTATCAAGGCAATATATTGCGCAATGTCAGCCGCTTCAAAAATGGAAAGCTACATGGCGAAGTGCTTGAATATTATCCTACAGGTATATTGAAGAGCAAGATTTACTATGAAGAAGGCAAGCAACATGGAAAAGCCTACCTTTACTACCCGTCAGGGGCACTAAAAGCCGAAGAAGACTATGTCAATAGTTTTCAAGACGGATGGATTCGCACCTATTTTGACACAAACGGCACCACTAAAGGCGCACCGGCAATAGAAATGCAAGTAAAAAGAGGGGTGCGAGATGGAATCTTTAAAAGATATGATCCGCAAGGGCACCTTTTAGAAGAAGGTTTTTTCAGACAAAACCTCCCTCATGGCGAATACAAAGAGTATTATCCAAGCGGGCAAATACGTCGCAAAATAGTTTATGATTTAGGAACACGCATAGGGCAAGCACTTCATTACCACGAAAACGGGCAAGTTGCCAAAGTGATCGATTATAAAGACCGGGAAATACAACAATCCATTGTGGAGTTCGACACATCCGGAAATAAACTTCGCGAGTATCAACTCTACAAACACAAACCACATGGAAAATGGATAGAGTATTATCCCGGCGGTGCGATAAAAGAGAAAAGACAGTATAAGGACGGGCTATTGGACGGCTGGGTGAAAACCTATGATGAACAAGGTCATTTGCAAAAAGAAGAGCCTTACAAGGCAGGGCGAATGGAAGGTGAAGCTATTTACTACTACCCCAACGGTAAGGTTCATAAAAAGGTGACATACAAATATGGACGCAAACACGGTACGTACGTAGAGTACACAGCCGAAAGCACGGAAAAACAAAGAGGGCAATTTGCCAACGACCTGCCCCATGGCGAATGGATAATAACATCGGAAAACGGGAAAAAAAGAGTACTTTACCAACATGGTGTAATTATGAAAGAAGAGCCTCTGCAACCTTGATAAAATCCATTGTATGACAACTAAAATTCGTAACTTGCTTGCCCAAATCAAACCCGGTTTCTACGTTTATGTTAGCAGCTATTCAATACACTGATTTTGACTTTCCCGGATTAAAAAACAAGCAACGCGGCAAAGTAAGGGATCTGTACTTTCTTAAAGATCGCCTCATTATGGTCGCCACTGACCGCATCTCAGCCTTTGATGTTATTTTGCCACGTGCTATCCCCTACAAAGGGCAAATATTGAATCAAATTGCACTGCATTTTTTAGAACACACCACCGATATTGTACCAAACTGGGTAATGGCATCGCCGGACCCCAACGTGACTATAGGGAAGATATGCAAGCCCATTCCGGTGGAAATAGTAGTACGGGCTTACCTTGCAGGGCATGCATGGCGCCAATACAAAGCCGGGCACCGTACATTGTGCGGCGTAGCTCTGCCGGATGGACTTAAAGAAAACGATCGCCTCCCTACCCCTATCATCACCCCAACTACCAAAGCACAGAGCGGGCACGATGAAGATATTAGCAAAGAGGAAATCATTCAGCGGGGCATAGTTTCTGCCGAACTCTACGAACAAATAGAGCAGACAGCCCTTCGGTTGTTTGAACGGGGCACTCAAATGGCCAAAGAGCGAAATTTGATTTTGGTAGATACGAAATATGAGTTTGGCTTGTATGAGAACGAGCTCCATCTTATAGATGAGGTTCATACGCCGGACTCTTCGCGTTATTTCTATTTAGACACCTACGAGGAACTCCAAAAAGCAGGCAAACCCCAAAAACAACTATCCAAGGAGTTTGTACGTCAATGGCTGATAGAAAATGGTTTTCAGGGCAAGGAAGGGCAAGAAGTGCCGCCGATGACAGATGAAGTAGTAGAGCGCATTATGCAGCGTTATATGGAGCTATATTCTACCATGACGGGAAAAACCATCCATATCGACGCATCTCTCACCACAGAAGAGGTGCTCAAACGTATCGAGCATAACATTAAAGCTTATTTAGAAAAAGAACGCTTATTGGCCTAAAACAAGTATCAACTATGAGTTTTCAAATAGAAAAAGAAGAAAAAGCAGCCATCATTATCCCACAAACACATAAGCTGGATGCTGTCAATACTGCTGAATTGAAAAGCATATTTCATGATTTAGCAGAAAAAGAAGAGTATAAAAATTTTGTTTTAGACCTGTCGAATGTAAAATATATTGACTCATCCGGCTTGAGCGCCATATTGGTAGGTAATAAACTAAGCAATGAGCGCAATGGCTCTTTTGTGGTCTGTGCAGTGAGCGAGCATGTAGCCAAAGTCCTTGCTATTTCCCAACTCGACCGCATCATTAATATTTTACCTACCCGGCACGAAGCCGTGGAAGCTATTTTTATGGATGAAATAGAACGTGAACTAAACGACTCCGACGAAGAAGAGCAAGACTGATGAATCCCGTATGGCTAACCGTATTGGGCACGGCTGCCGCTGTGCCCTCTTTTGAGCATTATACTTCCGGTTTACTATTGAGCTATTTGAATGATGAGCAGTGGTTGATAGACTGCGGCGAGGGCATACAAGTGCCTTTTTTTCGCTATGGTGGCAACTACAATAAGCTCCGCCGCATATTTATCTCCCACCTGCATGCAGACCATTATATAGGTTTGGTGGGGCTTATCATGAGCATGCACATGCATGGGCGTACCACGCCGCTTACCATCTATGCCCCTCACGGATTGGCAGACATATTGACCGCTGTTCTACGTGCTTCCGATACACAGCTGAAATACAATATTGACTACCAAAGCATTCCAACCAATGCTGCCCGGGTGATATATCAAGATAAAAAATGGGAAGTATTGGCCTTTCCGCTAAAACACCGTATCCCTACCGTAGGATTTCGCATCAGCCAAGTACAAGCAGAACGGCGGTTTCTTACAGAAAAAGGGGCCAGCATCCCCTATGAATACATCCGCCGGATGAAAGAAGGCGAAGATATACTTGCCGAAGATGGGACGCTCTTGTATAAAAGCGAAGATTACACCGAGCCGCTGCCTGCTTTGTCTTTTGCCTACTGCAGCGACACTGCCTATGATGAAAGCATTATTGAATACTGCCGTGAAGTCACACTACTCTATCACGAATCTACGTTCCTGCATTCGGAAAAAGAACTTGCAGAAAAAACATTGCATGCTACGGCAAAAGAAGCAGCTCTCATTGCCCATCAATGTCAAGCCAAGCATTTATTGCTTGGGCATTTCTCTTACCGGTATCCTGACCGGCGCGTTTTCGAAGAAGAAGCACGCAGTATTTTTCCTTCCATTTACACAGCAAAAGAAGGGATGAAGCTTAATCTCACCCAGTTAAATTACAGTAAGACACATGCATAAAGAGCAAGAATATTACCGTAAAAGGACCCACCTGCTGCTTGTTCTTAGTGGTATTTTCATAAGCAATGCTCTACTGGCCGAAATGATTGGTGTAAAGATCTTTTCTTTGGAAAAGATGCTGGGAATTCCACCGGCGCAAATCCCCATCATGGGATACCGCTTGGATTTCAACCTGTCTGCCGGTGTAGTGATATGGCCCGTGGTATTTATTATATCGGACATTGTGAATGAATATTTTGGAAAAGGCGGTGTGCGTTATCTATCTATCCTTACGGCAGCCCTTATAGCTTATGCCTTTTTAGGAATTAGTGTTACCACCCACCTGCCGGCTGCTGATTTTTGGGTTACGATATACAAAGAAAAAGTAACCCCTCCTATCGATATCAATTATGCCTACAATACGGTATATCGTCAAGGTTTGGGTATTATTATAGGGTCAATAACCGCCTTCCTTCTTGGACAGTTGATTGATGCCACTGTTTTTTCATTGTTCAAAAAAAGAACAGGCGAAAAATACATATGGCTCCGGGCTACCGGTTCAACCATCGTGTCTCAGTTTATAGATAGCTTTGTGGTTATTTACATAGCCTTTTACATTTTTGGACCTTGGTCTTTGTCTGAAATTATCTCGGTTGGCATAATCAACTATTCTTACAAGTTCATTATAGCCGTCATCACCACGCCCGTGCTTTATCTGATTCATTACCTCGTAGAGTGGTATTTAGGCGATGATATTGCACAAAGGCTTAAAAAAGAAGCGCTTAATAGCCCACTCTTTTAAGATTATCCACAAGAATGGCCGTGGCCATGGCCACATTGAGTGACTCGGCTGCACCGTAGCGGGGAATCGTTACATATTCATCAATAAATTTACGGGTGGTATCGCGTATGCCGTTGGCTTCGTTGCCCATTATCAATATCAAGGGGGCTGTGTTGTTGTGCTCTCTTGGTTTTATGGTATGAATGTCCTTGCCTTGAAGTTCAGCCCCCCAAATGACGGTTTTTGAGGGCATTGTCTCTAACAACCTTTCCATTGAGCAGTAATACACTTTGACACGCAAAAAACTCCCCTTACTTGCCTGTATCGTTTTAGTATTCCAAACATCCACCGTATCTTCTGATACCAAAAGAGACGGCAGCCCATACCAGTCACAAATACGCATGATGGTGCCCATATTTCCCGGGTCCTGTATGTGATCTAAATACACGAACAAAGACTGGGACCACTGCTGTGGCAAATCATTGCCGGATGAGTCGATACGAAGCACTGCCAAGGCTTCTTGATTGTTTTGCAAAGCACTGCACGCTTGTATGTCGCTTCCGGAAGCCGCTTCTATATGCACCTCCGGAAAAGCCTGCTGCCATGCCGAACATAAGTGTTCTGTTGCAAAAACCTGCTCTATCCGTTCAGCCGCAAAGCGCAAACATTCTTCTACCATTTTACGTCCTTCTACTACAAAAAGCCCCAATTGTTTTCTGTACTTCTTTTGTTGCAGTTGCCGCAAGGTCTTTTTCCATTTATTCGTTATCATTGCACATAGTTTTTTCAACCAACAAGACGGATGCACTCAAAGGCAAAAGTAGCATTTTTCAGCCTCCTCTCGATAGTTTTACTATCGGGGTGTTTCAGCATTCTTTCCCTCAAAGAAAATGAGTACATACTGTATGCCCAAGAAATAAAAACGGATTCTTTAGATAGTGACTTGTTGGAGCCATACTTGATGCAACGTCCCAACCGGAAAGTCTTTGGCTTCATGCCCTATGTGGAAATCTACTATTTAGGAAAGCAGTTTTTCAAGCCCGGACGCATCGAAAAACAAATAGATGAAACCAAACAGAAGTATCAGCAAAAAATAGAAAAATACGTAGGCAACAATGACAAGGTGAACAAGCTGATTTACAAGAGAGATAAAAAAATAAAGAAGCTGGAAACCAAACTCAAAGAAGGTAATTTCCTTATGCGTGTGGTGGGTGAGCCACCGGTGATTTTAAACCAAAGCAAGAGTTATGAGTCGATACGCAACCTGCGGGAGTTTTTGCATACCAAGGGCTTTTTTGATGCGGAAGTAGCGCTTAAAATAGATACTATTTCCAAACAAGGACGATTAGCCAAGGCTACCTACATTATCCATGAACACATTCCCTACCGGATAGACAGTGTTGCCGTTATCACCGCACAAACTGACCTTGATAGTCTCCTGCCGCCTTTTATTAGGCGTCAGTCGAGGCAAATGGTCCACTACGATCGCGACTATTTGGATAAAATACGGGCAGACATAGAAACCTATATGCGTGAGAATGGCTATTTCCGTTTTACGCGCGAATATGTAACTATTGAAGTGGATACTTCTCAAATGCAAAAGAAGGCAGATATCCGTTTTGTGGTAAATGCCCCCAGCAGAATTGATACCAATAAAGTGAATGTTCAAAGTTTGGGTAAAGAAATAGACCAAATTGCGCCTGATAATTTACAAGGGAAGCATTTGCGCTATCAGCTAACAGCCCCCTATTTTTTGGTTATTCCATCGAATGGAGGCACAAACCGCATTGACACATCACAAGCCCGGCAATTTCAAACATATGATGGCAAACACATTCGTGTTTACTTGGCAGACAGGAATTTCAATCCTGATATTTTAGCACAGCAAATTCATTTCCATGAGGGGGACTGGTTTCAGGAGTCAAGCATAAGAAAAACGCAGCAGTCACTTTCAACGCTTGACATGTTTAAATTCATCAATATTAACTTAAAGGACAACCGTTCTACCAAGCTGACGCCCGTTATCAGTGCTGCCCCTATGGAGAAGTTTTCCTTCACCAGTGAAACAGGTTTAAACGTGGTACAAGGGCTGCCGGGACCTTTCGTGAATTTTAGCCTAAAAAACAGGAATCCGTTTGGGGGAATGGAAATATTTGAGAACAGTTTCCGTTTTGCTATCGACGGCCAAACCAGCCTTACCGACCAGTCACAAATATATTCTACTACCGAGGTAAACTACAGTAGCTCACTCACCATTCCCCACTTTATCTTACCCAAGAAGTGGCAATATAAATTCCTGCACAAGCAACCAAAGACAATACTTGGCTTGTCTTTTAACTTTACCAACCGGCCGGAGTATACCCGGCGTAATTCCAACTTCTATATCAAATACCAATGGCGAAAGCTTCCCCATTACCGCTATGAATTTTCGCCTCTCGATATAAACATTGTAAATACAGACCGCACCGCTGCACTTGACGCCTTCTTGGAGCAGTTGTCATCGCCAACAATACAGCAGAGCTTCCAAAATGCTTTCATTACCAGCTCTTATGGCAGCTGGACGTACAACGATATATCAACTAATAATGTCATTTCACGCTTTGTGCGCTTTTATGGCGAATCGGGCGGCGCTGTTTTAAACTTTTTTAATGAAAAAATACTGAATGCAGACAACACGCTTTTCGGTTTAAACTATTTTAAATATTTGAAGTTTTACACGGACCTTCGTTATCATTATCCACTATCCAAAGAATCAACACTTGCTATGAGGTTTTTGGGCGGTGCTGCATGGCCCTATGGCAACTCCTCAACTATTCCTTATGAGAAGTTCTTTTTTGCAGGTGGCAGCAATAGTATCCGGGCATGGCCACCCCGGCGTTTAGGTCCCGGAAGTTACGACCATATAGATGATAGTGGCAACGTATCATATAGATTCGAACAACCCGGCAATATCATATTGGAAGGAAGTGTTGAATATAGGTTCAAAATCTGGTGGATTATCAACGGCGCCTTGTTTGTTGATATGGGCAATGTATGGACACTAAGCGAAGATACAGACCGGCCGGGAGGGCAATTTACCAACGAATTCTGGCGGGAAGTAGCCGTTGGTACCGGCTTTGGGTTGCGTTTCGATTTTACTTTTCTGTTACTTCGCTTGGATTTGGGAATCAAGGCGGTGGATCCTGCGCAGCCACAGGGTAACAGGTGGGTACTCAATAACATATCAATCAACAAACCTTTTAGCGGTAGTAATGCAGCCTTGCTAAATATAGGTATTGGATATCCATTTTAAATTTTTATAAAGAGGTAAAAAATATCAACTTTTATGATTGAGCTAACCAAAGAGTCAATTGCTGAATGGTTCAAAGAGTTGCAAGACCACATATGTCAGGAGCTGGAAGCCCTGGATGGAAAAGAAAAATTTATGGAAGAGCTTTGGAAGCGTCCCGGCGGGGGTGGAGGTAGAACAAGAGTGATACAGAACGGCAAGCTGATAGAAAAAGGCGGTGTTAATTTCTCGGCGGTATATGGTGCTACGCCCGCTCCTCTCGTGCAGAAAGGCGTCTTACCCGAAGGCGAATTCTTTGCCACAGGCGTATCGATTGTATTGCACCCATTCAACCCATGGGTCCCTATTATTCACATGAATGTGCGCTATTTTGAGGCAAGCAATGGACAATATTGGTTTGGTGGAGGTATAGATGCTACCCCCCATTACATTGACAAAACCGACGCAGCTGCTTTTCATAAACTTCTTAAAGATTGCTGCGATAAACACAATAAGAATTATTATGTTAAATTTAAAGAGTGGGCAGATAACTATTTTTTTATTCCTCACAGGCAAGAAACACGCGGAATTGGGGGTATATTTTTCGACCGCTTGACTGAAGATAACAGTATGCAAAAAGATGATATATTCAACTTTGTAAAAGACGTAGGGTTTAGTTTTATTCCTGCCTACAAGTTGCTTATATCAAGTAAAAAAGACAAACCCTTTAATGAAAAACAAAAAGAATGGCAGCTTGTTCGCAGAAGCCGGTATGCTGAATTCAATCTTGTATATGATGCAGGTACAAAATTTGGGCTTGAAACTCAGGGGCGCATAGAATCCATTCTTATGAGCATGCCTCCGCTGGCTGCGTGGAAATACAATTACCAACCGGCGCCCGGTTCCCAGGAAGCAGAAACATTGTCGCTCTTGAAGAAAGGGATAGACTGGATATCGTTTGCATCTTAAAACCAAAGCATGGGGACTTCCCCCATGCTTTATTGGTATCCTTTTACAAGGCGCTGCACATATTTTCCTATAATATCAAACTCTATATTGACCTGGTCACCTTCGGAAAGGAAACAAAAGTTCGTGTGCTCGTATGTATATGGAATAATAGCTACGGAAAATATACCATCTTCTGAATCTACAACTGTCAAGCTGACACCATTTACGGTAATCGATCCCTTAGGTACTGTAATTCCTTTTTCTGGCGGATATTTAAAGAAAAAGCGCCAACTCCCCTGCTCTTCTATTTTTTCTATGCAGGTAGCTGTAGTATCTACATGCCCTTGAACTATATGACCATCGAAGCGTCCATGAACAGGCAAACAACGTTCCAAATTGACATTATACCCCACCTTCCAGCGGCTCAATGTGGTTTTATCAAGTGTTTCTTTAATTGCCTCTACCTTATAGGTGTTGTTATCAACTTCTATAACGGTTAAACAAACCCCATCATGTGCAACGCTTTGGTCTATTTTCAACTCTTTTGCAAAAGGGGCTTCTATTGTAAATATGCGGTTATTTTCTCTTGTATCTACTGATGTGACTTTGCCGATTGCTTCTACAATGCCTGTAAACATACTCAAAGATGTATTTTGGTGATTTAACGCCACAAAGTAGTATTTTTGTTCTATAAAAAAAAGCGAGGCATCACCTTATATTTGCTTATGTATAAAGACGAATATAGACATAAAGGCATGCGCCGGCAGCTGGTAAATAAGCTACGGCAAAAAGGTATCAAGGATGAACGCGTCCTGCAAGCTATTGAGCTCATCCCCCGGCATTGGTTTTTAGATTCAGCTTTTCTTGAGCATGCCTATCAAGACAAAGCGTTTCCCATAGATGAAGGGCAAACCATTTCACAGCCTTATACCGTGGCTTATCAAACCGAGCTGCTACAAGTAACACCGGGCATGCGAGTACTGGAAATAGGAACCGGTTCCGGCTATCAGGCTTGTATCTTGGCAGCCATGGGCGCTAAAGTGTTCACCATAGAGTATCATGACAAACTATTCAAAAAAGCCAAGCAAATGTTTACGCTCATGGGGCTTGAAAAACATATTCAAGCGTTTTGCGGAGATGGAAGCAAAGGCTTGCCCCAATATGCACCTTTCGACAGAATACTTATCACTGCCGCAGCTCCCGGTATTCCAAAGGAGCTAAAGAATCAATTGGCCATTGGGGGACGCTTGGTGGCACCTGTAGGCGACCAACATACACAACGCATGCACTGTATTGTACGCAAAAGTGAGGATACATTCGAGGAAATCGTAGGGGATTTCTTTAAATTTGTACCTCTGTTAGGAAAATATGGATGGAAAAAATAAACACTCAATGGCAAGAAAAGCAAAACCGGCAAAAGAGTCCCTTACTACCATGACAGAAATGGTACTGCCCAACGATACCAACACTTTGGGCAACCTTATGGGAGGGCGTTTAATGTATTTCATGGATATCGCTGCTGCTATAGCTGCGCAAAAGCATTCAAACCGCATAGTAGTAACTGCCTCTGTTGATAATGTCTCTTTTAGACACCCCATTAAACTTGGAAACGTTGTTACTATCAAGGCACAAGTAACGCGCGCATTCAACTCATCCATGGAAGTTCATTTAGAGGTATGGGCAGAAGACATACCTGCTCAAACAAAACACAAGACCAATGAGGCCTTCTATACATTTGTTGCAGTGGACCAAACGGGGCGCCCGATAGATGTTCCCGAGGTGATTCCTGAAACAGAGGAAGAAAAGCGCTTGTATGAAAGTGCCATACACCGCCGTGAACTTCGTCTGATACTCAGTGGCAGAATGCAAATACAAGATGCTACCGAGCTAAAGGAGCTGCTTTCGAAAAACCTGTATCCTACCACAGAGTAAAATGGCAGAAGAAAAAGCCTGGCTGCAATTCATATTCGACGATGCCCCACTCTACTTAATTAAAAATAGAGTGCAGTTAAGCAGCATTGTCTCTTTTGAAAAACCTTTGATATTGATAGGCAAGCGCGAGGACCTGTCAATCACTGACAAAGGCAGCCTTTTTATTACAAAAATCATACAAGCCATGGGGCAACTGCTTCCCCATGGCTTAGGGCAAAATGAAGTGACTTTTTTATATACGGAAGACCTTCCGGAAGAAAGCATCTACGACCTGCACAACCGCTGGAGTATATTTTTTGGAATTGCCCCCCAACAGCTTTTTTCTAATTTATCTGCACCTTCAAAGTATAAAATACAAAAAGACTCTGTTGCCTTTTTATGGGCAGATACGCTGACCGACATACGAGACGATGAAACAAAAAAGCGCCTTTTTTGGAAGGCGCTTAAGGAATTGCTGAAATAAATTTACTTACCAAGCAATTCTTGGAGTTTAGCTTCGAGAGCCGGTCCCCGTAGTCCTTTGGCAATAATGACGCCATCCGGGTCTATAAGATAAGTCATCGGTATGGCGTTCACATTGTAAAGGCGTGCCGCTTCATTTTGCCATCCTTTAAGGTCCGAAACATGAATCCATGTAAGCCGGTCCTTTTCTATAGCCTTCAACCATGCTTCTTTGTCCTCATCAAGAGATACACCCAATATCTCAAATCCCTTATCTTTGTACTTATTGTACAAAGCAACCACCTGAGGATTTTCCTTCCTGCATGGTCCGCACCAGCTTGCCCAAAAGTCAACGAGTACATATTTGCCGCGTAGTTTCGACAAACTAAAAGGGGTGCCGTCGGCTTTAGGTAAAGAGAAATCAGGAGCCATGCTTCCTTCCTCCGGTCCTGCACTCTGCACATCTTCAGACAGGCTCACTTGGGACATGTAGTCTATAAAACGCTTCACTGCCGAAGGCATGGGCTTGCCCTGATATGCTTTCTGCATTTTTTCTGCCAACTCCTTTAAAAAATCGCCATCATCCACCATATTAAGCAAGCTGGCAGCATAAATTACTGACACAGATGGTATAAGGGTATTGATAAGCGCTTTGGTTTTTTCAACCGATGTATAATAGGACTTCCGGAAAACTTCTTCCAAAGCTGCTTTTCGTTCTTCATCTCCCGCTTGTTCTGCTTGAATGTATTCTCTTTGCAAAGAGTCGTTTACCATATTAAAATCCCGCAGGATAGCAAGAAACTGAGCAATCTCCCGGTTGACCTTCGAGCCCTCTACCAAATCATATTTGGCAATGGGCGAATAGGCATCTATTTTTTGCAGGTGCAAAGAGCTGTCAACATAAATAGGAATACTGTTGTTGTTCTCGAAGCGAATTCTTCCAAATTCATTGACCGGTTCCACCTCGAACGAGAACTGCCCTTTTTCATTGATTTGTGCAGTATCTATCGTCTTGTATTCATTTTCCTTAACCACATCCAGAAATACCTGGTGTAGTGTGTCTTGTGATAAGCCTGTGAATACCTCACCTTTTATTTGAATTTGGTTTTGCTTTCCTTCTTGGGAAGAACAAGCCACAAGCCCACCCAATAAGGCATAAATGGCTATATTTTTTATTTTACTTAACATAATATTTTTTATTTAGGATTCTATAAATCTATAAACGTTCCAACTCTTCTTGCAATAAACGTGTGGCCAACTTGGGGTCTGCCTTACCTTGGGTAGCACGCATCACCTGTCCCATAAACATGCCCAAGAGTCCCTTTTTGCCATTTTTATACTCCTCCACCTTATCGGGGAAGCGGGCAATCACCTCTTTTACAATCCCCAGCAGTTCGTCTGTATTGGTATTTACAATTAACTGATGTTGTTGCGCCAAAGCTTCGGGCTCAATGTCCGGATTTTCAAGCATCAGCGGATACAACTGCTTGGATGCAATGTTGTGTGTAATTTTCCCTTCGGCAATCAGGTTGACCAAATCGGCAATGGCCTTTGGCTTCAAAGGAAATTCATCAATGGTATAAGCCAGCTCGTTGAGATATGCCTTGACCTGTACACTTATCCAGTTGGCCACTGCCTTGTACTCTTTGGTGTATTGACAAGCTTCGTCATAATAGAGTGCAATGTCCCGCTCTGAAGTCAACACTTCGGCATCGTACTCCGACAAGCCGTATTCCTTGGTAAACTTATCGAACAGCTCCCAAGGCAGTGGGGGCATCTCTGCCTGTATGCGTTCTATCCACTCCTGCGTGACATATACGGGGGTCAGGTCGGGCTCGGGGAAGTAGCGGTAATCATTCAGCGATTCTTTTGTACGCAGGCTGTACGTTTGTCCTGTCTCGGCATTGAACATGCGTGTTTCCTGCACAAAGGACTCGCCACGCTCTATAAGTTCTGCCTGTCTTACAATCTCAAACTCTATGGCTCTTTTTACGTTGCCAAAAGAGTTCAGGTTTTTCACTTCTACACGTGTACCGAAGCGCTCACTTCCCCGGGGGCGGATAGATACGTTTACATCGCAGCGAAGTGAACCTTCCTCCATATTGCCATCGCATATGTCCAGATAGCGAACCAATTTTCTTATTTCCACCAAGTAGGCGTAGGCTTCATCGGCACTACGTATATCAGGCTCACTCACGATTTCAATCAGAGGAACACCGGCACGGTTGAAATCCACAAAGCTCTCCTCCTCCCCTTCTATGTGCATCGATTTTCCGGCGTCTTCTTCTATATGAATACGCGTAATGCCAATAGCTTTGGTTGTTCCGTCTGGCAGCTTGATATGAATGGCGCCTCCCCGGCAGATAGGGGTTTTGTCTTGTGATATTTGATAGCCCTTAGGCAAATCGGGGTAGAAATAGTTTTTTCTATCGAAGAAGTTATATTCAGTGATTTGGCTACCACAAGCCAGCCCCATTTTGATTGCGAAATCGAAAGTGCGTTTGTTTACTTTTGGAAGCACGCCCGGATGCGCCAATGTAACTACACTAACACTTGTGTTGGGCAATGCGCCGTAAACAGCTTCTTCCGGTGCAAAGGCTTTGCTGCGTGTTTTGAGCTGGGCGTGCACCTCAAGCCCTATGACCGGTTCATATTTTTTTAATACTTCCTCTAATTTCATCATTTCAAACAATATTTTTATCTACTTCAATAAATCTTTAGCTTTTTGAATGGCGCGGTCCAAGCCTTCTTTTTTCGAACCGCCGGCGGTAGCAAAGAAAGGTTGCCCACCACCACCGCCATTAATCTCTTTGGCTGCTTCTTTTACTACATTTCCGGCATGCCATCCTTTTTCTTTCACCAAAGAGTCGGAAAGCATGATGGCCAATTGAGCTTTCTCGCCTACTTCTGCTCCCAATATCAGTACCAAGTTTTGCACTTGGTTGCGCAGCTCAAATGCCAGTTGTTTCAAAGCGTTTCCATCGGGAAGTGCTACTTTATCCACTATATAATTGACACCATCAACCTCTTGTTTTTTCTCTAAAAGCGTTTTCTTGATAGCGCTTACTTTCTCTGCCTTGAGTCGCTCAATTTCCTTGCTCAAGCTTTGCTTTTCTGAAATCAATTGCTCGATAGATTTTTTCAGGTCTTTAGCTTTGAGCATGTGCTTGCTTTCTTGCACCAGGTCAATATGCCGGCGTGCATACTCCACAGCTTTTGCGCCGGTATAAGCCTCGATGCGTCGTACACCGGCAGCCACCGAGCTTTCCGAAGCTATGACGAAATAACCAATTTCGCCGGTGGCACGCACATGAGTTCCGCCACACAGTTCCCTTGAGTAGTTTTCATCGAAAGTAATCACGCGTACATACTCTCCGTATTTTTCCCCAAACAGAGCCGTGGCGCCCATTTCCAGCGCTTCTTGGATAGGCACGCTTCTGCGTTCATCAAGTGCAATGTTTTCTCTTATTTTTTCATTTACTATTTTTTCAATAGTTATAATTTCTTCTTGCGTAAGTGCCGAGAAATGGGAAAAGTCGAAACGCAAGACCTCGTCCGAAACCAAAGAGCCCCGTTGAGCCACATGGTCGCCCAGCACCTTTTTAAGCGCCGCATGCAACAAGTGGGTGGCTGAGTGGTTGCGTTGTGCAGCCAGGCGTTTTTCTTTATTCACCTCTAACAAAAATATTTTATCGGCAAGCCCATCTACCGAGAGCCAACGCTCATCGGTGGTAAAATGCACAATGAGGTCATTCTCCTTCTTAGTATCTACGATGGGAATTTGCACATCGCTTCCCAGTATGCGTACTACACCACGGTCACCGATCTGTCCTCCTCCTTCAGGGTAAAAGGGCGTTCTATTAAATACAAGCTGATAAAATGTTTTTTTACCTTCTTTTACCTTTCTGTATTTTAGCAATTTGGCTTCGCAAGAAAGCGTGTCATATCCCACAAACTCCACTTCATTATCTGAATGAAGCACAACCCAGTCGCCGGTTTCCAGCGCGGTAGCACTTCTTGAACGTTCTTTTTGCTTCTGCATTTCACTTTCAAACCCTTCCATATCTACCCGGAAGCCGCGTTCGCGAGCAATCAGGGCGGTAAGGTCAATGGGGAAGCCAAAGGTATCGTATAATTCAAAAGCTGTTTTTCCGTCTATTACTTGTTTTTCGGCATGTGCTTCAAAGTATTGCTCCAGTCGTTTAAGCCCTGTATCCAAAGTGCGAAGGAAAGAGCGCTCCTCCTCCCTGATGACATTACTTACAAAGTCTTTTTGCTGTTTCACTTCGGGAAACACATCTTCAAACATGTTGGCAAGGATATCAACCAGCTCGAAGAGGAACGGCTCTTGGAAACCAAGGAAGGTATAGCCGTAGCGTACGGCGCGCCGCAAGATGCGACGTATCACATAACCGGCGCCTGTGCTGCCAGGCAGCTGCCCATCGGCAATGGTGAATGTAATGGCGCGCACATGGTCAGCAATCACACGCAGTGCTACATCTGTTTTGCTGTTATCGCCATAATGCACCCCGGCTTTTTGTGCTACAGCTTTGATGATAGGTTGAAACAGGTCTGTGTCGTAATTCGACTTTTTGCCTTGCACCACCATACACAGGCGTTCGAAACCCATGCCCGTATCGATATGTTTGGCCGGCAAGGGGCGCAGGCTGCCATCGCTCATGCGCTCGTATTGCATGAATACCAGGTTCCATATCTCTATCACTAACGGATGGTCTTTATTGACTAACTCCCGGCCCGGCAATTGTGCAATTTCGGCTTCATCGCGCAAGTCTATATGTATTTCGGAACAAGGACCACAAGGACCGGTATCACCCATTTCCCAAAAGTTATCTTTTTTAGAGCCGTACAAAATGCGGTCTTCAGGCACAATGCGAAGCCACAAAGCCTTGGCTTCTTCGTCTGCTTCCAGCCCTTCCTCTGCATCACCTCCAAAAACAGTTACGTATAAGCGTTCTTTAGGCAAGCCGTAAACCTCGGTAAGCAGCTCCCATGCCCACTCAATGGCTTCTTTCTTGAAATAATCGCCAAAAGACCAGTTGCCGAGCATTTCAAAAAAAGTGTGGTGGTAAGTGTCATGCCCCACATCTTCAAGGTCATTATGCTTACCCGTAACACGTAAGCATTTTTGAGTGTCGGCAATACGGGGTGCCGGCGGTTTCTTATTACCTAAAAAGTAGTCTTTAAATTGTGCCATGCCCGAGTTCATAAACATCAAGGTGGGGTCATCTTTCATGACAATGGGCGCAGAGGGCACAATCAAATGACCTTTCGACTCAAAAAATTTCAAAAACTTATCTCTGATTTCGTTGGCATTCATCATTGTTTCACTCAATTAAAAGTTGAATATGCAAATTTAGCAGCTTTCAACGAAAGCACAATTTTTATGTAAAATTAGCGAATAAAGCACCCATCCCCAACCGTCTGCTTGCGGTTGCGTATTTAATAATGGCTGCTATCCTTGGGCTCAGTGTAATATTTTGTTACATTTGCGATAGTGTAGATTAACAGAAAATGGCTTTATGGCAAAGATTAAATATTATTATGACACCCGCACCTGCAAGTATGAACGTGTAAGAACAAGACCAATTGACTATATTCTGAATGCTTTGGGATTTTTAGCCCTTGCTTTTGTGTTTGGTATTGTAATATCCATTTTCTATAGCAAGTACTACAAAACCAGTCGGGAAGCCCGTCTGGAGCAAGAAAACGAAGAACTGCGTGTGCAGTTCGAAGTGTTGCAGAAGGAAGTGGAACAATTGCACAAAGTACTGGCGAGCCTCGAAGAGCGGGATAATAAAATATATCGCGTAATTTTTGCGGCGGACCCGATCCCCTCTACCGTGCGGCAAGCAGGCTTTGGAGGTACTGATCGCTATAAAGCACTTTTTAGCCGCCAGTCCTCCACCACCGAAGCAGTGGTAGAACTGCGCAAGAAGGTAGATCGGCTTAAAAGGATGGTGTACATACAAAGCAAATCTTATGATGAGCTGGTGAAGCTGGCCAAAGAGAAAGACAAAATGTTGGCTCATATACCGGCCATACAACCCTTATCGAACAAACAGCTGACGCGCCTGAGCTCCGGCTTTGGTTATCGTTACCATCCTATTTATAGAGTTCGCCAGTTCCATGGCGGCATTGACTTTGCTGCACCTACCGGTACGCCTATTTATGCTACAGCTGACGGCGTTGTATCCGTGGTAAGAAGCTCATACGGGGGGTATGGCAAAGAGGTGCGTATAGATCATGGTTATGGTTATGTCACTCTTTACGCACACATGTCGCGCTTCAATGTAAAGCCGGGACAAAAAGTAAAACGAGGACAGTGTATCGGATATGTAGGAAGCACGGGCCTGTCCACGGCGCCCCATCTGCACTATGAGGTACACTATAAAGGGGAGCGTGTAAACCCGGTTTACTATTTCTTTAGCGAGCTAAGTGACGAAGAATACAATAAAATTTTAGAACTTGCATCCATAGAAAATCAATCTTTGGAATAAGCAAGTTCTATATGCAAAACACAACATCTTCTGCCCGCAACCGGAAAGTTAGCTTACAGGCGGCCACAGCAGTAGTGGTTGCCAACATGATTGGTACAGGTGTTTTCACCAGCTTAGGATACCAGGCCCAACAGACACCATCGGTATTCCCTATTTTAATGCTATGGTTAACAGGAGGTGTCATTGCTTTGTGTGGTGCGCTTTCTTACGGCGAATTGGCAAGCCGCTTTCCGCGTTCCGGTGGTGAGTATCATTATCTTTCCCGTATTTATCATCCCGTAGTGGGTTTTTTATCCGGCTGGGTCTCCATGACTGTAGGCTTTGCCGCACCGGTTGCCTTGAGTGCCATGGCTTTTGGCAGTTACTTTTTCAGTGTTTTCCCTTGGGCAAGCATTCAATCCTATGCGGTAACGATACTTGTACTTGTTACGCTTGTGCATTTACAAAGCGTGCGAATGAGCGGCATCTTTCAAAAATACTCTACTGCCATCAAAGTGGCATTTCTGTTGTTTTTCATAATAGCCGGTCTGTGGCTGGCTCCTGCACCGGTCACGCATACGCTAAAGGTAAAAGCAGGCGACTGGGATTTGATTTTTAGTGGTGGATTCGCCATATCCCTTGCTTTCGTTTCTTTTGCCTATTCAGGCTGGAATGCCAGTGCTTATATAGCCAATGAAATAGACAAGCCGCAAATCAACGTATCACGCTCTTTATTCATAGGCGCCGGCCTGGTGGCCACTCTGTATCTATTGCTGCATATCGTTTTCTTGACAACACTTGACTTAGAAGAATTGGCAAGCATACAAGCGGCCAGTGCGCAGCCTGTAGATGTAGGCTATCTGTCGGCAAAAGCTTTTTTGGGTGAAACAGCAAGTAAAGTCATGGCTTTTATGATAGCCGTTCTTTTAATTTCATCTATTAGCGCCATGACATGGGCAGGTCCAAGAGTTTCACAAGTCATTGGCGAGGATTTAAAGCTGTTCCGCTTCTTTGCGAAAAAGAACAAGGGAGGCGTACCTGTTTATGCTATTCTTTTTCAATCTACTATCGCTTTGATATTGATTCTTTCTACTTCCTTCGAATCCATCCTCTATGCTATAGCCTTTATTTTAGATACCTTTACTTTCCTGACAGTGCTGGGCTTATTTGTTGCCAGAAGGAAAAATATTTATGAACAACCGCCGACATACAAAACATGGGGCTATCCGCTCGTTCCTGTCGTATTTCTTGCCGGAACGGCATGGACAATGTATTTTTTACTTATGAGCCGCACTTATGAGTCTATGGCTTCATTATTGTGGCTATTGATTGGTTATGTTGTTTATTGGTTTAGTAAAAACAAAAAATTATGATTAAAAAATATATCTATCTTTTATTTTTGTTAGTGGGAACACTGCTTTCATGCAGTGAGCCGCAAGAGAATGAAGAAAAGAAAAAAGGCAGCCGTACGGACTCTTTGAAAAAAGAGTTGCAAGAAGCAGAAACGGTAAAAAACACTTATTACGACGATTTGGCTTCTATCATGGCCGGTACGCCCCCCGCCACCGATACGTTTTCAACGCTTATCCAATCAAAAGCATGGCAGAGCTACAGCCAAAATATTCAAAAAACATGGCAAAATAAAAGCAGCAAATTTGATATTTTAAAAGAATGGGCATTGCAGGAGCTTGCAGAGCCCAACAAGATAGATGGTGGGTGTTTTTATCCTTTTGCCGGTGCTGATATTCTTCATACGGCACTCTTTTTCCCTGATTTTAAAAGCTATTATCTGATAGGTCTTGAACCGGTGGGCTCCTTACCTCCCCTTTTGCAAATGTCCGAAGAGGAACTCAATGAGTATTTTGCATCCTTAGAAAAATCAATGTATCACATTTTAAACCTCAGCTTCTTCCGGACGCTTAGCATGAAAGTGGATTTAACGGGCAAGCGAGCCGAAGAACTCAACGGCACCATTCACCTGCTGTTGGTCTTTCTTAAACAACTCGACTATAAAATCATAGACATACAACCGATGGCTTTTGATGTCAGCGGTAAGTTTGTGCCTGTTGACACATTGAGCAAACAGGCCGTGCGCATTGTGTTTTCACCTCACGAAAACCCAGAGTCTGCGAAAGAACTCTATTATTTCTCAGCCGATCTTTCAGACGCCCACTTCGATGAACAGAATCATCTTTATCAATGGTTGCAGAAGCAACCTATTTCGACTACTTTTATTAAGTCGGCTTCATACCTGATGCATAAAAACTACTTTTCACACATACGCAGCTTCATTTTAAATAAGTCGCGCTTTGTGCTTCAAGATGATTCAGGCATACCGCTCCGCTTCTTCAATGATGGCAACTGGCATATTCAACTCTACGGAAATTACACCCGTCCCATTGCATTGTTTAAAGATTGGTATCAAAAAGATCTTTACGATTTATACCGGCATGAAGATATAAAACCTTTGCCTTTTGGTATTGGATACAAATACCGAAAGGGCGAATCGACACTCATGCTCATGAAGAAGAAAAAATAACAAAACTTGTATTGCAAAGCTCACGTACAATAGGGGGAGGTGATTCCTTCCCCTTAAAATTTTATCGCTCAAAAACTTGTTATTACATCAAGTTTTTATTAGATTTGTTTAAGACTTTATTAAAAAGTTTTCAAAAAACTCCGTCATGTCTTCCCCCCTATATACTGACGAACACTTGTTCAAGAGCACTTCTTCTTTGCCGAAGAAACATTATTACTCTATCGGCGAGGTGGCTGCCTTCTTAGGTGTGGAGCCATCTGTGATCCGTTACTGGGAATCGGAGTTTCCCTCATTGCAAATCAAACGAAACAGCAACGGTGACCGGCGTTTTACAGAGTCGGACATTAAAGACTTACAGCTCATCTACTACCTGCTCAAACATAAAGGGTTCACCATTGAGGGCGCCAATAAATATTTGAGCGAGCACAAGAACGAGCTAAAGAAAAAAGCAGAAGCCATCGAGTCGTTGAAGAAAGTAAAATCTTTCCTTCAAATGCTTCGCAATGAACTCCCCTAAACTATACGAGGTAGCCCTTACCCTTATTCCGAAAATAGGCAGCATCTTAGGGCGGCAACTGATACAAGCCTTCGGAAGCGCGGAAAAGGTATTTTCTACCCCACCGGGAAAATTAAGAAGTGTCCCGGGAATAGGGAAACGCATATCAGATGAGCTGCACCATAAAGAACAATGGCTACGTAAAGCACACAATATCATTGAGCAATGCCGGAAATTAGGCATTCAAATAACCACCATCACAAGCTCCGACTACCCTTATCGCCTAAAGGAAATACCGGATGCTCCTTTGGTATTGTATTACACAGGCAATCTTGAAATACTAAACCGGCCGGCCGTGGCAATAGTCGGCACCCGTAAACCATCCGGTTATGGATATTATTTTTTAGATAGTTTTTTTAACGATTTAAAACAATATTCTTTAATAACACTGAGTGGTCTTGCTTACGGAATAGACGTTTACGCACACCAAAAGTCCATAGATAGCGGAATTCCGACAGCAGCCGTTTTGGCAGGCGGTTTAAATCAAATATACCCTCCCGATCATATCAAAATAGCCAAAATAATTTTAAAAAATAGTGGCTTATTACTTACCGAGTCGCCACCTTATACACAAACACATCCGGCCTTATTCCCTGCCCGCAACCGGATCATCGCCGGGCTGTCGGATGTGGTAGTGGTAGTAGAAGCGCGAAAAAAAGGTGGTGCGCTCATTACTGCACGCTTAGCCAATGATTATAACCGGGAGGTCATGGCAGTACCCGGTTCTGTTTTTCACGACACCTCGGAAGGTTGCCATCTTTTGATAAAAACACAGCAGGCGCACTTGCTTGAACAAGCCGAAGACTTGGTACGTCTTATGGGATGGGATTTGTCGCCTGCCTCTCATGAAGAAAAAAAATTACCCGCACTATCGCCCACCGAACGGCAAATCATCAAGCTGCTTTTGAAAGCGCCCGACTACCGTATGAGCACAGAAGCCCTAAGCTTGCATAGTGAACAGCTCTTTCCCGAACTCTATGCATCCCTTTTACAATTGGAAGTCAAAGGTGTTTTGCAGGCACAAGCCGGCAATTCTTATCAAATCATACCTCAATGGTTACCTATTCTTAAACGGCATTTTACAGATTCTTAGCTTTATTTATTAAAATTGCACCTTCAATCAAAAGCTAAACCTTATGAAACGATTACTGGTATCCTTGCTCCTTTTCGCGACATTCAATGCTTATACGCAACACAAACCCCGCAAAGTAATTCTTATGATTGGTGATGGCATGGGACTCGCTCAAATATATGCGGGGATGACGACCAAAGGTGGGCACCTTGCTCTGGAGCGCTGTAAAGTAATTGGCTTGTCCCGTACAAACTCATCCGACAACTATGTAACTGACTCAGCAGCCGGCGCCACGGCTTTGTCTATAGGGCAAAAGACATATAATGGCGCCATTGGTGTGGACAGTACCGGCAAGCCGGTAACGACCATTCTCGAAGAAGCCGAAGCCAAGGGACTGGCAACCGGCTTGGTAGCCACCTCCAGCATCACCCACGCCACACCTGCCTCCTTTATTGCGCATCAGAAATCGCGCAAAATGGAAGAAGAAATTGCGCTTGATTTTTTAAATACGCCTATCGATGTTTTCATAGGTGGCGGACAAAAATTTTTCATGAAGCGCAAAGACGGGCGCAACCTTATCGATTCGCTGAAAGCAAAAGGTTACTTTGTTGCTTTGTCTGTACAGGATTTGGACAAACACCGTGCTCCACAACCCCTGGCCGCTCTGTTAGCCGATAATGGATTGCCTCGATACAGCCAAGGACGTGGCGATCTGCTAAAAAAAGCGGCTTTAAAAGCTATTGAAATACTCAACAATAATCCGGATGGCTTCTTTTTGATGATAGAAGGCTCACAAATAGATTGGGGCGGCCACAACAATGATGCGCAGTATATCATCGAAGAAATGGTTGATTTTGACAACACAATTGAAGCCGTTCTCGATTTTGCCGAAAAAGACGGCAATACTTTGGTAATTATTACCGCAGACCATGAAACCGGTGGCTTTGCCTTGGTCGGCGGCTCATTGAAAGAAAGAAGTGTCGATGGGAAATTTATCACAACCCATCATACGGCAGTTCCCGTACCGGTTTTTGCCTTTGGTCCCGGCGCCGAGGAGTTTCAAGGTATTTATCACAATACCGAAATCTATCATAAGATAAAAAAACTGTTGCTTCAGCAGCGCTAAGCACCTTTTGCTTTGTGTGGTAACATGAAGGAGATAGCCTTGGGCTTATCTCCTTTTTTGTTTCTTATTTGTTGCTTATCTTTTATAAAAAAGACATCATGGATGACTACTATAAAATACTGGGCGTATCACGCGCTGCCACGCAAGAAGAAATCAAATGGGCATACCGGAAATTGGCAAAGCAGTATCATCCGGATGTGAATCCCCATGGTACCGAGCATTTTAAAAAAATCAACGAAGCATATAGAGTTTTATCAAACCAAGAACTACGTTACCAATACGACCACTACCAGACATTCCTCTATACGCAGTGGACACACTTAATGGAACAGGAGCGCAAGCGAAAAGAAGCTGTATGGCGCGTCTTCTTTGATGAAATACAAAAAGAAGAAGAAAAAAAATACAACCGGGGTTTCGAAATGGGGTCATTGGCCGCTTTTATAATCATCTTAAATCTCATCATCGCAGCCCCCTTTATTTATCTTATTGATAAACAAAGCAAACAAGAAAGATGGCAAGAGCTTCAAAACAGCTTTGCGGATGGCCGTTTATTTTTTATAAGTACATCCAATACTGTTCGTGTCCTCACACCTGATTTTCCTGATGGCTACCCTGTCAGCATCGATAGTTTTGACATTGCTGATATAGAGACTCTGTATAAAAACGATACCACATCCATAAAAAACAGCTTACCCAAAAAGTATAAGCTTATCATAAAGAACCCTCATAAATATCTCTATTTAGCTATTATTGCCTATGAAAAAGGGCACTATACTTTGGCACAAGAAATCATGAACACTTACTTAAAGCAACAAAACTCCCCCCACGCTTGGCGCTATTACCCCAATCCGTGGTCACCTTTTGCTCGCGGGATGGACAGGCTTTACAAGTACTAAGCCTCTTCTTGGTCTATTTCCAATATTTCAATGGGGAGCTTTACAATTTGCTTTAAGTCTTCCCCCGTTTGCATCATATCTTCATCCTCTACGTCATAATACCATTTCACCTGTACTGCATGCCCTTTTTCATGTAAAAATTCGAGCTTCTTTAAAATTCCGAGGATGTACATAGAAGAGCTGGTATTAAAATAGTCCAGCTTAAAAGTAAGTTCTGTTTTCTCGGCCGGCGAATCGATATATTCATCCAACCACTGAAGCACCGGCTCATAGAACTTATAAGAGTTTTCCGGGATAGAACGCCCTATAATTTCAAGCTTTCCGTCGGCAGCGCGGAAACTCACTTTAGGAGTCTTATTTGTAGCTTCAAAGTATAAGTCTTCCATAAAACTATTGTTTTTTATACCTGTCCGTTAAATACAAATTGTATGGTAAAATACTTAAAATTATCGTTAAAATCATAAAAGTTATAATCAAAATTTCCATAACATCTTCGGGCCATATCTATCAAACCGATGCCTGCCCCATGGTGCTGGTTTTCATCTGCCTTTACACTTTTGTGCTCAAGTATTTTTAATTGTTCCTCATGCAACCTGTCCACCGCTTGCTTTTTAATGGTTTCCAATCGTGCTTTAAGGTTTTGTATGTGTGCTTCTTTTACCGGATTGGATACCAACAACCGGTAAACCGGCGCTTCTTGGCCCGTACTACTATGGTAAAATATGAAATAAGTATGTTGCTCCACTTCGTTTGCTTCCTCTTGAAGCCGTGCATTATAGTGAATTACATTTTGCAGACTTTCAATCATGACCGATATGATGCGCCTTCTTTGGACTTTACGCACCTCACACTGTATCAAGTTCAAATCCATGATTTTAATGAAATATTGAATCATTTCATTATTCAACTTGCCATGAAAACAGAGAATGATTTGCTCCATTTTCATGTCTGCCAAAAAAGGAAGTGTGGGTGTCTTAGGCATCATATACGAGTATTAAAGTCACGGACTGTCTTTGTCTTCTTTGAAGATACATAATTTTATCCTTATTACACAAGCTTTTCTACCATCCTGATGCCAAAATATCGGCAATGTGAGCCGTATCCACTGCTTTTTGATGCTTTTTGATGTAACCATCCAAGTGAAGCAAGCAAGAGAAGTCAGAAGAAATGATCAGTTCAGCCCCTTGCGCAAGGGCATCTTCTACCTTTTGCATAGCCATGCCGGCTGCGATGGCAGGAAACTTCGCAGAAAAAGTACCGCCAAATCCGCAACATTCATTCGGATGTGCCGGCTCATGCAACTCCAAGCCCTCTACGCCTGCAAGCAACTTACGGGGTGCATCGTAAATCATACACTCCCGCAAGGCGCTGCAGCTATCATGATAAACCGCCTTTGCTTTATAATAGGCGCCGGGAATCTTATCTACTTCCAAAACATCTACGATAAACTCACACAACTCAAATACTTTGTGCTCAATTGCAAACAAATGCTCTTTACTTAATGCATTACCTAACAAGCGCTCATATTGATTGCGTACCATTCCCACACAAGAAGCAGATGGTGCTACAATATAATGCTGCTCACTTTCCAGAGCCTGCCGGAAGTCGCTTACGAACTTTTCAGCTACCTTGCAGGCCTCATCAAAAAAGCCGGCATTAAAAGCCGGTTGCCCGCAGCAAGTCTGATTGGGATTATAAGAGACGGAACACCCCAGCTTTTCCAGTATCTTAATCATACTGAAACCAATTTCCGGGGCTATCTGATCCACAAAACAAGGAATAAATAAGTCTACACTTACCCGCATAATATTTAATGTTCAAAAGATATTAGAATAAAAAGAGTTAAAAAATTTCTAATGAATAACGTTTGGCTTCTTCCAAAGCTTCCTCATTTAAAGGGGGAACGGGCGCTTTTATCTCGCGCAACGCAGCCAGCAATAACTCTGTATCCAAGTTACCTACCAGTTCATCTTTTGCCATAGGGCAACCTCCGAAGCCGCGAAGCGCACCATCAAAACGGCGGCAGCCCGCTGCATAAGCAGCTTGTACTTTTTCTTTCACCTCCTCCCGCCGGGCATGCAAATGAACTCCCAAGGTCATACCGGGAAATAAGCGCGAAGCCAATGAGTAAAGCGCTTCTATATCGTGTACAGAAGCACTCCCTATCGTATCTGCCAGCGACACGATACCTATCTGCATCCCTTGTAGCTTTTCAATCAGCCGGCATACAAGCTCAGGACTATAAGGATCGCTATAAGGGTTACCAAAGCCCATGGATATGTAAACGACCAGCTCCTTCCCTTTCTCTATGCATAGCTGCTGAATACGCTCTACAACCAACAAAGCATCTTCTATAGATTTGTTAGTATTGCGCTGTTGAAAGGTTTCAGATACCGACAAAGGGAAGCCCAGGTACCGGATTTGCTTGTATTGACAAGCCTCGACCGCCCCCCTCTCATTTGCCACGATAGCCAGCAGCTTGGTTGCCGTACTGCTGTGTAGCTGCTTGACAACCTCATGCGTATCCCGCATTTGGGGAATGGCTTTTGGCGACACAAAACTGCCAAAATCCAGCGTATGAAACCCCACTTTCAATAGCAGATTTAAATAGTGGACTTTTTTTTCTGTAGGGATAAAAGTTTGTATCCCCTGCATGGCATCGCGTGGGCATTCTACAATCTGCAGCATATGCTTTTGTTTTTATGCAATATTAAGAAATCTGTGTGGCTTGTTTGTTTGTTTTTGTTGTTTTTTGACATTGAAAGTCAAAGTTATTTAAAATAAAAAAATTGACAAGACAACAAAAAAAGCGTATAATTGCACAAGCTTTCACTTCTAAAACCAAATTTCACAACTATGGGAAAAGGCGATAGAAGAACCAAAAGAGGTAAACTCTGGCGTGGAACTTATGGCGTAAGCCGTCCCCGCAAAAACAAACAGAAGAAAAACGCCTCTGAAAAGAAAGCTGAATAAGCCGGAAGTTTATTCTTCCGGCTTTGTTTTTTCTTCTGCCTCCTCTTCGCTTGTCACCACCTTTACAGCCTCCTCCTGCTTGTTTTCTTGTTGCGCAAGACAGTTTTCACACAAACGCTCTTCATCAAAATAGGTATCTTCCCCTATTAAAAGCTTACCACAACGCTCACAGCGATTTTCAAAACGGTCAACTCTAAAGTGAATACCACACATAATCAAAGTTTTTTTATTTTATTTCCTTTGTTAAAAAACGCCATTCAAGCACAAATCATTCTATGATTAGCCCTATAGACGCTCAATATTTTTACAACAGCTGCCACGAAGGCATACAGAGCACCCATTCTGCTTTGCAAAAACTATGGCATTGCAAAACCATCAATGAAGAGCTGGCAGTAACCATTTGCCGGAACATCGAGAAACAACGCTTCTTTTATCACTTCTACGACCGCCTCAATTTTATTCTCGAAGCCTGTCAATTGCCTGCCCACTGGCATGAGTACTTCAATCGCCTGAAATATCTTTTTCTTAAAGCCGAAAGCGGACAAAACATCCACGAAAACGACTGGAAGGATGCACTGCTTATCGTCACGCAACTCATAGAGCATTGTTCCAACACGCCCCCGCCTCCTGTGCTTCAAGACCTACTGGCGGGACATACACTTTCTGCCCGCCTTCCCGGTGCACAAGTCCAGCGTTTAAACAAACTACGTTTGTTGCTTAACAAGCGCCCCGAAATTCACAACAACACCTTTTGTAAGCTGGAAGGTCTTAGCCCTGAAGCCGGCGAAATCAGCATTTTGGTAAAAGATATCCCCTACTCTTCGCCCGACGGAAGCCGGCACTATACATTCAAGCTCACCGAAACGGTCAAGTACCTGCAAGCCAACCAAGTGGTACACTTAACGAACCTCATACACACACCCACGGGCTGGCAAACCACCGACGAAACTTTATTGATAGTAGATCCCGACTACCTCATCGATGTTTCTTCCATTGTGCAGTGCTACTACCGCCATCGCCCGCTGCCATTACTTGCGCTTATAAGCCGTTTTCTCACACAAGAAGCTTCTTTTCCCGCATTCTTGGGCAACCTGACCAACGAGCTCTTCGACCTGATGATAAGCAAACCGGAAATCGACGAAAAAACCGCCATACGTCAGGTCGTTGACAGCAAGCAAACCGAACGTATCCTTTTGCAAATGCAAACAGAGGAAACAATAACGGAAGAAAGGATAAGCTTTGAACTTCAAAGATATTTTAAAAATATAAAATCAATATTACCCCACTACACCTCCGGGCAGTGGCACACGCTCACGGAACCGCACTTTTATGCCCCTTTCTATGGCCTGCAGGGACGCATAGACCTCCTGCTTATTGACCGGACGCACACACACCACCAAAACATCGTAGAGCTGAAAAGCGGCAAGCCCCCTGCCTATCATATCTGGGACAACCACCTGCTGCAGGTATCGGCCTATAATTTGTTGCTCGAAGATGCCACCCCCCAACGAAGAGGGAACAGCGCCGTCTTTTATGCACGAATGGCACAAGATGGCCTCCGCGACTGTGGCAACCTGCTTTACGAGAAGCAACTGTTGCTGCAAATACGCAATCACATTGTTTTCTATGAGCGTCTTTTGTGCAGGATGACTGCCGCCACCATGACCCGCATCTTGAAACAGCTCAACGAAAACACTCTGCCGCCCTTCTTACAAAGCCCGGTGCGCGCCTTTGCGCATGCGTGGCAAGAAGCTTCCGAACTGGACCGGGCCTATGTGGCAGCTCATAGTGCTTTCCTCGGACGAGAACTGCGTACCGCAAAAATGGGCAGCTATGCGTCCAATCGCACACACAAAGGCTTTGCTGCTTTATGGCGCGAGCCTGCCGAATCCAAGGCAGAAGACTTTGGTCTTGCCACGCACCTTACCGTAAGCCAATGGGATTTGGCCTCCTCACGTCTGTACCTGAAACGCCCTGCCGGCAACCATACCACCGTCGCTTTTCGTGAAGGCGATATCGTTTTGCTTTACCCGGAACAATACAAAAACAACCCCACCGGACACCCTATTCTGCGGGGAATGCTCGACCAAGTCGACAGTGAGCGCTTTGTTGTCAAATTGCGCAACCGCTTTGTTGACCCGGCTATTTTCAAACAACACCGCTCGTGGTGCATGGAAAACGACTGGATAGAAACCACTTTTACTCCTCTTTTTCAATCTCTTGGCACTTTTTTAAAAGCCGATGCCCGCAAAAAAGCCCTGATTTATGGGCAGGAACGCCCCCGTTTTGGTCCCCTGCCGCATTTAAATGAGCGCTTCGACGGACTCACGCCCACACAGAAGAAAGAACTGCAACGGGCACTGTCTGCGCAAGACTATTACCTGTTACAAGGACCGCCGGGCACGGGAAAGACTTCGGCCCTGCTGCGCAAGATGGCCGAGTATCTCTATCATCATACACAAGAAAACATAGCCCTCATAGCCTTTACCAACCGGGCTACCGATGAAATCGCACTAAAACTACACCAAGCCCACATTCCTTTTGTGCGTTTGGGCATGGGCTCCGGCGAAGAAGAGCTGCTCCCCTACCGCTTGCAACAAAAAGAAGAAGACGCCCGGGCTTTGCAATCACGCCTGCGCCAATGCCGTGTATGGGTTTCTACTGTCAGCTCTTTTTCGCGCTACCTGCCCCTTTGCGGCAATATAGACACTTTAATTGTAGATGAAGCCTCTCAACTCTTGGAAACTCATTTATGTGGACTGCTGGCGCAATGCAAGCGATTCATTCTCATAGGTGATGAACGGCAATTGCCGGCTGTTGTTATGCAGGATGTAGAAGGCAATCAAAACTTTGAGAACCAAAGTAGTTTATATGAAGATGTAAATTTACTAAAAACGCACGGACTCTATCCTTTACATTTGTCGCTTTTTGAACGCCTGCTTTATCATGCTCAAAATAAAGGCTGGACGGAAGCCTACGGCATGCTGAAAGAGCACTTTCGTTGTCATGAAGACATCATGCAGGCATTCAATGCGTTGTTTTATAAAGAGCTGCGTGCAGCCACTGAGCACCAAAAAGCCCCTTTGCCTGCCACCGGACATCCTGTCTTCGATGGCGGGCGTCTCGTGTTTATTGCCACCCGCCCCGAAGAGCAGTTGAAAGTCCATGAGCAGGAAGCAGACTTGGTCGTCCGGCTTATTGAAGACTACCTGCGCCTTCATCCGGATTGTCCGGCAGAAGCGATTGGTGTCATTGCACCCTTCCGTGCACAAATAGCGCATATCAAGAGCAAGCTGCCCCGGGAACTGGCTGCCCGCATAACCATTGACACCGTAGAGCGCTTCCAAGGAAGCGAGCGACGTTTAATTATCATGAGTGCAGCCGTAAACCACCCGCGCCATCTACAGGCCATCGAAGCCCCGGATATTCACGGCACCGTGGACAGGAAACTCAACGTGGCTATCAGCAGGGCACAAGAGCAGTTTGTTTTGCTGGGCGTGGCAGAAGTCCTTGGTCAATCCGTCTTTTACAAACAACTTATTGAAAACTTTTGTCAACGCATTCCTGCTGAAACACTGTCGCTGTCAAATACAAAAAAGGCGTAACCGCCCTCCTTCCATTCATACAAAAAAGACGGGCACCGGGCACCCGTCTTTTTCACTTCGATTTCACAATGCAAGGCTATTCTACAACCAAACGCATGGTTTCAAGACGCTCATTCGTTTGTATTTGTAAAAAGTAAACGCCCCGTGGCAGTGTCAGTGCAAGTACTTGATGCTTGCCTTGCATACTGCCTCGCCACACTTCTTGCCCCAATTGGTTCAACATACGCAAGCGCGCTTGCTGCGCTTGTGGCAAAGTTACCGTAAAGATCCCCTTGCCGGGGTTAGGATACACCTGCACCGCTTCCTGCTGTTGAGGGGCAGTTCCCGTTACAAACTCAGATACGCTTACCTCCTGCACGGCTGTATAATCCGACTGTATCTGCTTCGTGTCGTTGTAAGCATACACACGGTAGTAGTAGGTCTTACCCAACAGGACCGTTTCGTCGGTATATGACAGTTCATCTAAAGCCGTAGCGCCGACCATCGTAAATGTTTGTCCATCCTCGGAACGTTCCACACGGAAACCTTCTGCACCATTGTCGTTGGGGTAGGTCCAACTGACAACCACCCGGGGTACTCCCCCGCTTGATACCGATAAATCTTGTGGTGCATTCAATGGCACTTCTATGGTTATAGGAACCGTCTTGCTGTCACTATAATTACCATTGCTCACCGTCAGCTTCACCTGCACGGTGTGCAAACCGGCCGTGGTACTCTGCACTTCATAAGTAATCGTATGAGGACCTGCCGTATTGGCTGTGACGTAAGGGGTTATCCCCACATTTTGTTCTGACGTAGCATTGAAATCCCAACTCCAACTATTGATGGCAGGCTGGCCGGCTTCTACTCTCGAAGCATCGGAAATGGTCACTGTAAAAGGACTCTTCCCACGCGAAGCACTCAAGCTAATGTCAGCATTCACTTGTGCATCATAGAGTTTCACGGCATCCAAATAAAGTGCATTTCCATACCCCCCCTTGTTACGAATGGCAAGACGCAAGTCGCTCTGCCCCACATAAGCCGACAGATCAACGATTTCTTCACGCCACTGACCGGCGGTAGGTGTAAACAGCAAGGTGGTAGCCGGCGCAGTAGCCAAGCTTGTTCCTTCCTTAGTATAAAGGACCGTTTCAGTAGCCCCACAATCGCTCAACAGTACCACTTCTAAGCCATCATAAAAATTAGAGCTATAAGGCGCATAGGCCACATAAAAACGCAACTGGGGCTTGCTTGCACCCGACAAACTAAAATAAGGTGAAACCAGCTCTACTTTTTTCCCACTAAAGTCAGCATCAAAATTGTTCACCCACAACGCCTGACTCCCTTCATAAGCCGTAGAAGTAAACGCCCAGCCACCATCAGGCGAGTTGCTCGACACCTGCCATACTTCGGTAGTGCCATTGCCGGCTGTAAGTGTGCCGCTTTCGAAATTGTCAACGATGGGTAAAGCCTGAGGCGCCGACGGTACCACAACCGTAATATTTCTTTTAAATGAAGCGGTTTTGCTGCCATTGTCAACCACCAACTCCACTTCATAGGTATAAGAGCCGGGGCCCAAAGCAGTAGGGTCAAAAGTGATGGTGTGCGGTCCGGCGCCGGTTGCGCTACTTGCAGGCGAAAGTGTGCCACCAACATCGGTGAGGTCGAAATTCCAAGTCCAAGAAGAAATAGGCGGTTCACCACTATCCACCCCGGACTGATCGGTAAGAACAACGGTCAAAGGCGCACAGCCACTTTGTTTATCTACTTGAAAGCTGGCATAAATAGGCAGCGGGTCGGCAGCCGGCGAACTCAGCAGCTCTTTTCGGCGTGGTGAGTTTTGCAATACCGTCTCCATACGGCTCATCTGCCCCTGAGTGAAGAGGTTCATACATACGTCATTGGAATAGTCCATGTAGTTTTGAAACATATCGGGCAAATCATTAGTCCCTTCGTTGCAGGAGTTACGCCCCGGATAAGTACAAGGCGATGAAGTTGCGTTATCGCCGTCTGCAAGCGGCGTATCACTTACAAAGTCATCTTTCGAACAATCACCATCGCCCCAAATGTGGCGCAAGCCCAAGAAATGCCCCACCTCATGCGTGGTGGTACGTCCCCGGTCGTAGGCACTCAACAAATCATAAGCGGGATTTACGGGGTTTCCCGCAGCATCGTAATTCGAGCCGAAGGCTTTATGCCAAATCACCACGCCATCGGTGCTTGCCGATTCGCCACTCGAGGGCAGACCGTCGAGTGTGCTTTCAGGAAACTGTGCATACCCCAACAAGCCACCGGCGAGGTCGAGTACCCAAATATTCAAATACAAATTAGGATCCCAAATGGTAGCCGGCTTAATGACAGACTCTACATAAGAGTCGCTAAAAGGTGGAGTGCTCCACCCCATCGCGTTACGATCCACACGATGCACGCCCGGCTCGGCAAGGGGCAAGCCGTCGGGGTCACGGGTAGCCAACTTAAACTCTATACTAATACTGCCCGCTACCGGCTGAAAGTCGGCAGGTGTATTTACTGCATCGGCATTGGTGCGGTTAAAGTCTTCGTTAAGCACCCGTATTTGAGACTCTATTTGGGCATAAGGCAGGTTGGTGCCACTTCCTATATTTTCGCCATTATGAATAACATGCACTACTACCGGAATGGTATAAGTTGCTTTTTTGTAAACGCCCTTTTTCTTGGCTTCCTCCAAGCTGCGCAGGCGGGGCGCCAGCCACTGTTCAAATGCCTCATCGGAAGGAAACGAAGGATAACGCGCACGCAGCTGTTGCATGTACTCTACGGTAGCACAGCGCTTCAAAGCAGCTTCTCTTGACTTCGGTGTCTTTTGCGCGTAGCTGCCATGCCACAAAAGCCCTAACAACACAAGGAAAATCCAAGTTTTTTGAAACTTCATGGTATTTTGTATTTGAAACACAACAAAATCTTTCAAAGATACGCATTTTTTCAAAAAAATACGCTTTAAAAAGCATCAAATACCTTAATCAATACTACCAATATGGCTCTCATGATTATTTGATGCATCGCGCAGCATATCATGGCAAAAAACATGCTTTTGAGCCCTTTTCCATCCTCTGTCACCGCAAAGCTTCTATCCTGTCATCTCTCCTTTCCCTGCCACTTCGAGCGTAAACGGGAAATCGCTCTTGCGCTGCTTGCTTTGATGAAATGACTTGTGCCCGCTCGACGTAGCAAAAAATACAAAAGCAAGCACGAGGCAATGAGAACGAGATGCTGCGCTCCGTTCGAAATGACAAAAGGAAACAGACAAACACACCACAAGCCCTATTAGTAAAGCATGGATCAAAGTCCGGATAAGCAAACTTTGAAAATCAAAGTATTTTAATTTTTAAAAAATAGAAAAATGCTTTTACTTGTCGTGGCTACTTTGCTTGGGAAGCCGGAGAAAGCAAAAAAGCAAAAGACACGCTGCCATGAGCATGTCTTTTGCTTTTTCGAATCTTTAAAAAGCTTTACAAAATCATGCCTCCGGCATTGCCAAGGTTTCGTATCGAATAAAAGGCAACGCCTTTCCTTTAAACAAAGCAGCTTCTACCGGCAGTGGTTGGTCATTGGGGTTGGGGTATTTGTTCACGCCCAGCAGTACCTGCTTCCCTGAACGCAAACGCCCGGTAAGTTGTGCAACTGCTTTTTCTGCATCGCGCATGAGTTGTTCTACGGCTGCCGGCTCGCGCAACCAGCCCATGCTTTCCAACTGCTGCAATTGCTGCCATACTTGTTGACAAAAAGCTTCGGTAGCAGCTTCCACAAAATAACTGCCCGATGCCGGCAATTGTACCTTGTCCAGGTAGCTCTCATCCTTCAACATGATGGGAATATTGCGGCTAATGCGCCTTGAAAAAGCGCTATGCTGCCCACTGATATAATCGTAAGGATCGGCTGTAAGCACATCGGCGCCCCCCACCACTGCTGCGGCCATTTCCACTGTAGCACGCAACAAATTATTGTAAGCATCGGCAGCAGTTTTGTTGTAGAGCGCCGTGCGTGCATGCAGCGGCAACCGCCCGGGTGCCTCGATAAGCTGCGCCAGGCGGAACCACAACAAACGCGCACTGCGCAGCTTGGCTATCTCCATAAAATAGCGGCTTCCTATCGAGAAGCTCAACTCCATACGTTCGTAAGGGTCTATGCCACGTTGCCGCAGCTCTATGCCATAAGTAATGGCTGCCGCCAATGTATAGCTTAAAGTATGGGTTAAAGGCAAGCCGGCTTCTTGAAAGTTACGCCCCTGTACCGCCAAGCCTGCCTGTGGGTGTTGTTTCAGGAAATCGGCCAAGCGGTCCCACTCTTCCCGCTTTAAGGGTGCCCCTTCTGAAATGATTTTCTCGGTCAGCGGGTCTATGAGGCAAGCTGTTGCCGGTCGCTCTATTTGCTGCCAATCAATCACATAAGCGGGGGCAGCCGGCAAGACAGCACCGGGCAGTTGTTCCCAATAGAATTCATCTGCCCCCCAATTCGCTGCTTCTTCATGCAGGGGCTCTTGAGGCGCTTGCTTCGACGGATAGATCACAACCCGGTTTTTCCAGCCTTTCGGTGCCAGGCGCTGCAATAAAGCATGACGCTTTTGCACCGTGGCATCATTCAGATCTTCCTGTGTATAAACCGGTTCTATAGCTATGCCTTCTTCCGTAAGACTTACCAAATCCTCGTAGCTTCCCCCTTTTAGCGTTTTTTCAATCAGCTGAACCCAGTCCTTCTTGCTATAGGCGGGAAACTCACTCAACAACGATTGAATATCTTTTTCCATGTTCATAAGCAGGCTTTTTTAATCTATAAGTTGTGTGCCCCATTTGGCAACTTCCTCCTCTGTCCAAAGCGAGGGGAAAAATATGATTTTCTGAAAGCGGGGCGGCAGGTATTTCGTCCAGTTGGTGCCACCGGTTGCCGCTACGGCTTCGCCTTTCTTCTTCATCAAGTACTTGGCTGCTGCCCGCAAATGAGCCAGGCGCCAACCTACGTTGAAACGATTATCGAAGCGACGGTACTCTTCACGAATTGCTTGTTGTTCTTCATTACCCATATGCACGAGGCGACGTTCCAGTAAAGCATACAGGTTCTTTTGTGCATGCTGCCGCGCCAGCTGCTGCAGATGTGCATCGTACTTCTCCTCAAAGTGCTGCAAGGTAATGGTTTTTTTGCCGGTTTCTTCTTCAATAGCCCCGCGCTTCCAGTAAATAAACGGATATAGCTCTTCCGGTGACCCGGTTGCTTGCCGGTCTTGCCGTTGGGCTTTGTCAAGCAACTCCCATAAATGCGTTGATTTGATTTCTATTTCCCGGAATTGTACTGACTGAAAGCCGCTTGCCGGCAATAGCGCCATACGGAATTTACGAAACTGCTCATACTCCATCCCCTCGCTCATGATATCCGAAGAGCGCACCAAAATATCCATGTATCTGTTGATACGCTGCATCTTGTCATGCCATACTGCAAATGAAAGACGCTCATCCGCATTGAGCATTTGGTCTATCTCCCACTGTATGAGCTTAAAGAAAAGCTCCGTTATTTGGTGGTACACAACAAATATCATCTCATCGGGGAAAGTGGTGCGCGGATGCTGCAAGGTCATCAATGTATCCAGGGCAATGTAATCCCAATATTTCAGATAGTCGGTGTAGAGCAGCCCCTCCAGGTTGGAAGCCAAGTCTTGTCCTGTTTGAGCATATCGCTGTGATAACTGCCGGAGTTGTTCCAATACTTTTTCGTCTAAATCTTGGTAGGTCATAACGAATGATGGTTTTTCATACAGGCAATTTTAGTGCAAAAATAAGTATTGTACAAAAGCGACTTGAATAAAGTAAAGCTAAAAATACCGGGGCATGGGTATGTATGGGCAAAAAACAAAAGGCACCTCAGCAGAGGTGCCTTCTTTGTGGTATGCCGTTTGGCTATTCTACCCTGTACCAGGTTTGTGTGCGGTAGAACGGTCCCAAATAGCCGCGTACTTTCAGCGTATTTTCATCTTCCAGCCACATTTTGCAGCGATACACCTTCCCTTTTTTAGGGTCGAGGATTTCGCCGCCGGTGTACTCATCGCCATCTTTTTCCATATTCAACACGATGACCATGCCCATCACGGGCTTGTCTTTGCGCCAGTCGCTACATTTGTCGCAAACGGCATCTTGACGGCTGGGGTCAAGGATTTTTACCACTTTGCCGGCATACTTGCCACTTTTCGTTTTGTAAATCTGTACATGAGACTTGGGCTTGCCGGTTTCATCATCGATGGTTTTCCAAACCCCGGTGATGTCTTTCTGGGCAAACAGCAAGCCGCTGGTCAACAGCACGGCAAACAGTGAGAGGAGTGTTTTTTTCAGCATAGTTTTACTTTTTTGTTTTTGTACTTAGCACATAAATGCTTGTACAAAATAGAACATTCTACTGAAAAATGCAATGCATGCATAATATTTTTTTCAGAATCGAACAATGAGTTTAGAAAAGTAGAAGGCGCCATCGGTGCCATGTTGCACGGCATCCCACAAGCCACCGGTCTCTGTTTCAGTGTCTTGTTGTGTAGGATACACATTAAACAGGTTGCTGGCACCTATCTTTAAGGATATGTTTTTATACAAATCATATCCCAAGGTTACATCGGTCACTACCACAGGGTTGTAAATGTCTTCGGTGCCCAACCAATCGATAAGCACCACTTTATCGAAGCGTACCGCTCTTATGTTGGCATTGAAGCGGTTGCGCTGATAATCTATGCTGGCGGTGATTTTGCTGGGCGGTGCCGAAGCTAAAAGAAAATGTTTTTCACGTTCCCCAAAATAAATATCCTCTTTACCGCGCAACTTAGCGCTGGTTTTTACAGCACCTAATTCCATCGTATTGAAGTTGCCGGCCAAGCTGAAGGTAAAGCTATGCTCTTCACTCATACGCAACACATAAGCCAGGATAACATCTAAGCCAAAGGTACGGGTGTCCAAGGCATTGGTAAAGAACTGAGCAGCGCCTACCCCCAAAGCTTGCAAGTCGGCACCAATATCGGGATCGGTGTCTTCAAAAGCACCGGTCAGCACTATGCGATCGCGCACATCGACCATGTATCCGTCTATTGTCGCGGAGAAGACATCATTAGAGAAGGTGAAGCCCAAGCTGGCATTCAGCGATTCTTCTTGTTTCAGCTGTGGAATACCGAGCGTGCGGGTAATAGGACTGTTGTTTTTGGCAATGATTTTATCTACCGGCTGCCCCGATACAAAATCGGTAAAGGTGGTGTTATAGTATATTTGCGCCAAAGAAGGGGCACGGAAACCGGTGCTCACGGACCCACGTACAGCCAATTGTTTACTCAAAGCATAGCGCGAAGCCAATTTGGCTGTGAAGGTGCTGCCGAAGTCGCTATAGTTTTCGAAGCGGGCAGCGGCAGCCACCAGCCACTTTTGTGTAATATCCAATTCGCCGTCTATGTAAAACGCCAGGTTATAGCGACTTTCATCCACTTCGTTTTCGGGGCGGAAGCCGGGAAATCCTTGTGAGCCGCCGGGTTTGGAGTTGGGGTCGTCCGGGTCGTCGTAATCTTTCCAAGAGGCTTCTTCCCCGGCAAATATTTGGTAACGGTCGATGCGGTATTCGGTACCAAATGCCAAGTTAAAGCCTTGCATGATATTTTTATAATAACGGGTAAAATGCAGGCCCGTAATATTCTGACTGAAAGCGTGCCCGCCGGCATCGAAACGGGTGGGTGACTTCACGCCCAAGGAGGCGTTCAGTGTGCCATCGATAATGTAGTGGAAATAATTACGTCCATAGGTATTATTGAAATCCACATCCCAGCCCTTAAATTTGCTGCGCACCCCGGCCGAGAACGATATGTCGCGAATGTCGGAAGTAATACGAGGGTCAAAGCCATTGGGATAAATCTGTGGCACATTACGTTCGCTGTTGGCCTCACGAGTCCAGGCATAAGCATCCGTATAGCGCTGGCTATACCCGCCGAAGGCATACACAGCTGCCGTATTGTTCAAAGGCAGCTCGGCATTAACAAAAGTACGGAAGTTGTCCACCGCCGCACTACCGAACTGGCGACGGTAAATATCAAACTTGGCAGGGTCAGCCGGCCGGTTGGTGTGATTTTGTTTCAAGAAATCTATGGTAGTGTTGATAAAACCCTTCTTTCCTAAAGCCACGCCATAGTTGGCTGCTACTTGCACCGTTTCACCATCAAACTGTTTATCAGCTTTCACGTCATATTGTGAAGGCGGCTGCGCATTATACATGCCGGTCGTGACATTCAACGACCCTTTATCTACATCCGATTTCAAAACGATATTAATCACACCGGCGATGGCATCGGAACCATACTGGGCGCTGGCACCATCGCGCAAAATTTCGATACGCTCAATGGCAGCCGCCGGAATAGCATTCAGGTCGGTGCCGGTATTGCCCCGGCCGCGCGAGCCAAAAATATTGATTAAAGAAGACTGATGACGACGCTTGCCGTTAATAAGCACCAACGTTTGGTCGGGTCCCAAGCCACGCAGCGTAGCCGGCATGATATGATCGGCGCCGTCAGCACCCGATTGGCGGTTGGCATTAAACGAAGGCGCCACATAGTGAAGCAGCTGATTGATTTCCACTTGTCCGTAGTCGTTGGTAAATTTCTGCACATCGAGCACATCCACGGCTACGGGGGTTTCGGTAACCGAACGGTTCAGGCTGCGGCTACCCACAATGGCTACTTCCTGCAGGCTCAGAGCCGAAGGCTTCAAGCGCACCTCGATGCTCGTACGTCCGTTTAAAGGGTAACGCAAAGGCTCATAACCTACAAACTCGAACAAGAGCACTGCTTGGGGACTGCTTACATTCATAGTAAATTGCCCGTCAGCATCGGTGGCGGTTCCATTGGAAGTACCTTCTTCCAAGACTGTGGTTCCGGGCAGGGGCTTGCCTTCGTCGTCAAGCACCCGCCCTTTGACTTCTACTTGTGCATGAGCTTGCCATGACAGAAGCAGTAGCATGCAATAGATAAAAAAGTGCTTCATAGGTTTGTTTTTTTTAGAGGTTAACAAAAATTCTTTTGTCCCAATAAATTTAAACTTTAAAAACAAACCACAATAATAAATACCAGGCAAAAACAATATGAAGAAATGTAATACTGTGTATTAAAAAGAAGCAAAATAGACTTTGGAGACAAAAAAAGTAAACAAATAAAATAACAAGGCAATAAAATAAAGGCTAATAATCAAGCATATAAGAAGATGTATCATTATGAACACGCTCACTTACATGTGACACATCAGTTATAAAAAACAAAAACAATACATAATCAACAGCCTGCCAAGGCATTACAAGCAAAACTACTCCCCTGTCGGCAATTTCAAACACACCAACGGACTTTGGGCGGACATACCGAAGTTTATCCGGTCCAGCTATGCTGTTTTTTGCGATTCTTTCGGCATGCAAAAAAAGAACAAGCGCCGCGGCACCTCACCGGGCTGCTCTATTCAATCAGGCAGAAAAAATGCAACAAAACAAACAAAAAAGGCACTCCGGTCGGGAGCGCCCTTTTTGTTTTTATGCAAATACAATCACTGGGTGGTGAAGGTAATAGTTACTTTGTTAGTAATCTCTTTGCTGGGATCAGCAATGTTCTTCTTCCATACCATGGTGTTGTTGGTGAAGGTAACTTTGTAGCTGCTGTCACCACCGCTGTAGATATCAGGGCTCAAAGTAACCGTACCGGGGTCGTTGTTTTGCCCGGGTGTGTAGGTGTAGGTCCCCGATACATTGCCTATGGTAAACTGGGTATCGGTAAAGGTAGCCGATTTCCCTTTGATAGCCTCGTATTCGGCAGGCAAGCTACCTTGCTGCACAGTCACATCCGATACCTTTACATAAGCCTTAAACGAAGGACCACTGTCGCCACTGTCTTTTTTACAAGAAACAGCAACGAAAAGAATCAGGGTCAAAGCCAAGAGATTGAGAAGGTTCTTTTTCATAACTTATTGAATTTAGTACTTTAAATTTGTCCTACAATTAAACTTATTTTACTCTTTTTTCCAAGCAAAAGATGTTTGCCTTTTTGTTAATTACTTCTTCAACGTAAAGGTAAACACCCGGGTTGGCACAATATTGTTTCTTGCCGCACTGCTACCTTTGCGCTCAAAGGTAAAACTAAAGGTATCAGCATTCAAAGTAGTTATATCAATAATTGTACCATCATCGAGGCGAATTTGCTTGTAAGTTTCATCTAAAAATCCCCACTCTCCTTCGGACTGCGGGAACGCCTCATTGCCGTTGCTCACATAATACTTGAAGCCTTCTATTTTCAAGACAAAGCCGTTGTAGGCACTCACATCTTCTACGGGCAAACCGTTCTCGGTGATGTTCACCGAGCCCAGCAGCCAAGCCCCCTGTATCAGGTCTTGGGGTGTAGGCGAAGGCAAAGGATTGGGTTTGTCGCAGGCAGTCAGCGAAAGCGCCGCCAACAGGAATATATACAATACCTTTTTCATCATAGCTTTTCGTTTTTTGCTTAGCGTTGAATCATTATTTTTTGAATAAGCTGCTTGCCATTTTGCTCTATCAGAAGCAAGTACAAGCCTTCTTGCAGGGCGGCTTCCACTTCCATGGAGCGTGAGGCAGCCGTAGCATTCCACAATACGCGCCCTTTCATATCATAGAGCATCAGACGGGCACCCGACTGCAAATGCTGAATCATGAAACGTCCCTTTGCCGGGTTGGGATATACCTCCACGGTTTCTGCCTGGAGGTCTTCTATGGGCGTCAGGTAGGCATCACGGATGCCGGCCACTTCGAAGTAACGCTCGCCAAATTCCTGAAGGAAATAATTGGCCACCGTTGCATCATGAATGATGAGTGTATTTTCATCGTTGATGGTGTTGGCAGAAGTGCTCCAGTTGTAAGAGCCTGCCACCACCAGGGGGTCAGAAGAAGGACGCGCCGCATCTACAATCAGGTACTTATGGTGCAGCTGGTCGCCATTGAGCAAACTGTAGCGCTGAACGTTTACATTTTGGGCGATCAGCCAATTCACTTCGCTGCCCGTTACCGGCTGTCCGGTATCTTCATCACGGTCGTCCACCACACCTTTTACATCCCATCCTACATTTTGCATAGAGTCGATGGCGGCTGCCAAGTCACTGTCCGTAATCAACAAAAGTGCAAAGCGCAAATCATTGTCGCAAGAATAAATGGCGTTTTGAATTGCCGACTTGGTGTTGTCGGTAGGAGCAAAATAAACCTCTATTTTCTTGCCGCCCACCATCACTTGCGAAGGCGTATTTTTAATTTTTTGAGAGCCGAAACGTGCTTTCGCAGCATCGGGGGTGGCAGTAGTGCTGCCCCACATCTCCTCGAACTCGGCACGATACACACGCGCCAAGGTTTGGTCTTGAATAAAGAGGAAGTGGTTGGGATCGTCGAAGAGGTTGTTGTCTGTCCAGTTGCCCGAACCGGTGATAACGTAGCTGTTGGTGCGGCTGTCGGCATCAATCACAACAAACTTGTTGTGCATGATGCCGTCGGTGCGGTTGTCGTCGCCCAAACGGGGAATGCCGGCATCCAGGTTGCTCAAAGCGGAGTTGGTACGGCTGTGGTCATAGATATAACGCACCTGCACACCCCGCTGGTATGCCCGGTTCAAAGCGTCAATAATTTTGGAAGCACCGGCCGTGTTGGCGTTGTACATAGCCACATCTACCGACACCTGCGCCATATCGATATAAGAGGCAATCAGGTTATCTATCTTGGTGTTCACTTCTGCCTCGCTGCCCTGGCTGAGTTGGGTATCTACAGCATTGTTGAATACCACGCGGATGGTGCCGGCAGACTCGGAAGCCGTGGCAAAGAAATCATATACAGTTACCTTTTTGCCTTCCTCTGTTTCGTTGAGTATGCTGAAGAAATAGAACGATGCCGGTGACAAGCCGGTTACCTCCACGCTGTGCTGTTTTACGAAATCGTTCCCTTCTATGGTACCGATGAAGGTAGTGTCGTAAATAGCTTCACCCCCTACTACAGAATTGAGCGTCAGGTGTCCCCACTTTACTGTATGCTTGGCGGAAATGTTGGTTTCCCAGGTAAGTGTGAAGCGGGTGGTAAACACATCTGTCTGCTGCAAATTGGTTACTGCCAGTCCCACTTCGTAATCTTTGATACCACGCGGTACGATTTGATAGACGCCGTCGAAAGAACCCAAGGGACCGGAAAGGGTCACCAAGCCGCTGGCTATTTCCACCCCTACCAAGCTATTGCCCGGATTGATGCGATAAACGGGACCACAATCGGAAGAGATAGGAAAACAATTGCCGGCTACGGGGTTGTTGGGGTCATCGATATCGTAGCTGCGCCCCGAAGAGCCGGAACCAAACACATCGTCACCGGTATCAATAATGACGTCTTCTACTTTCACCAGCATGCCTTCGTACTGCTCAGCCACGGCGGCATTGTTCAGATCATCGACGGTAAGCACCACCGGGGCTGGCACAGGCTCACCCGATGAGAGGACTTCAATAGAAGAGGGATTTACAATTTGCAACAGTGTACGGAACTCGCCGAGTTCACCGGTAATCCGTATTTTGTCCCCTTCTTTTAGTCCTTGTAGGGTCGCATCGCCGGGGGCATAAATCCAAATGCCACCGGTAGCATCTTGTATGGCACGGTTGCGGTTGCGATTGTCGTAGGTGTCATCGTTGGTAACGATGCCTTCCACCGTCACGACCGTACCCAGTGACTGCTGGCGTGCATCGGCTATGCTCATTACAGTTTGAGCGTAACTGAGGCAGGTCCACAACAGCAGTGCAACAGAAAGCGTTAGTCTTTGTTTCATAGTTGTTTTTATTCGTTTTAGGTAAAAAACCCGGCGGCGTGCGTTGGCGCAGCCGCCGGTAAGCAAAAATAAGACTATTCTACCAATAATTTCTTCACTGCCACACGCTCGCCTTGCAGGTTGTAGAGCGTCCACTCCCATGCCCCACGCAGGTTGTCCACGGTCCAGTTGCCGGCTGCCGGGTTCGGATACACACGCACCTGCGCACTGAAAGCGGCATCTACGCCTGTGGTAGCGTCGGCTTCGAGGTCGGCAGCTGTGCGCGGCATGATTTGATAGCCTTCATCATAAGGCGCGGTGGCGTCGTCTTGCATCACCAAGCCGGTCAGAGAGAAAGTATATGCCGGCGCTTCGGTACCGAACAGGTCACTGTCGTTATCGATGCGCATGATGTAGTCGCGGTTGCCGTCGGTTACTACCACTGCCCAGTAGTCTTTGCCGTTGGCTACTTCACCCCAACCCGATACTACCTGCAGCTTGTTCAAGCGTACCAGCTGCGACTCATATTTTTCTTCAAGCAAAGTGCCGGCCGCCAACTCAATGGGGTTCATAGTGGCACCGGTACCTATCTTTTGAATGGAAGAAGGCACCACGACGGTCATTCCGTCGATATTATCAACCACTCCTTGCACGTGTACCGAATCACCTTCGGCTACGGCATACCCCAAATCGGCAGTGCCGTTGTACAACACTTGCAAACCGGCCAAGGGGTCGGTATCGATCAAGGCAAACTGCAAAGAAGTGCCCGACACTTGGTTGATGTTGATGCCATGCACCACACCACGCACTTCCACGGTGGCGCCGTCAAAGATAGATACCCCCATGTTGTCGAGGGTTTGCACCTCGGCTATTTCGCGCACTTGCAGTTCGTCGTCGGCAATGGTGAGGGTATAAACAACCGCTTGGTCGGGGTCGAGCTTCAAGCCGCCACTTGCCGCGGTGATGGTAAAGGTGGCACTGCGGTCGCCATCGTTGTTGGCATTATCGAGGGCATCCACGGTCAATTCGGCATAGCTGTCGCCGGCATTGACCGAAAGCGTGACAACGCCCGAAGCTGCTGCCGGCGTAGTGCTGTAGTCGGCACCTTCTGCTGCCGGACCACCCAAAGTGATTTCGATAGTGGAAGCACTCGCTGCGGGCTCCGAAAAGTCGATACGCACGACCTTCGACTTGCCTTCCACGACCGTGCCGGCAGTACTTGCATAATATACATAAGGTGCCACAATTTCGAAATCGGCACTGTTGCGCGCAGTAATGAATTTGCCGTTGCTGCGCTCATTCAAAATACCCGTAATGATAACAGGTGTGGAAGGCACCGGCTGACCGATATAATCCATGTCGTAGAAAGTAGTGCGGAACTGACCGGTCAGTGTGCCGTTGGTAAAGTCATACACTTGACCGTTGGCAAAAGTACCCGAAGTGGTAAAGGTTACCTCTTCATTGATGCGCACCACGCGCGCCTCATATTGTTCAAAATTGTTGATAAAATCATCCATGGTAATATCTACCGGCACGATGGCATTGCCCGTGGAAGTAGCCGCCCCGGGATCGGCGGTGGGCACAAACTGAAGCATATTACCAAATACACTCAATGTACCCGTCAAGCCGGTGATGCCGTCGCCTACATTGTAAGTGGTGGTAATTTTGCCCGGTGAGCCCGGATCATCTATCAAAATACCGGCGGTATTGTCTTGCACATATTTTTGGTTGCGGAAGCCCTGCTGATAAGTCAGCACCACCTCACCGGTGACTTGGTAAACCGTAGTGCCATCGGCAGGCTTGCTGCGCAGCTCCGCCAGGTTGGCTACCTGCACCACCGAAGGACCGTTGCCCGTCTCTTCGCCGCTCACTGCCACATTCACCGTGACAGCACCCGGACTGCTGTGCGTGATGTTGCCGGTCTTTACCCCGTCGGTACCCGATGAAGGCGCAAAGCGCACGTAGATGGTGGTGGCATTCAAGGTGGGAAGAGTAAAATCGGTACCGGCAGCCAAAGTAATGCTGCTGCTGAAGTTCGTGTTGTCCAAAGACACCTCGAAGTTGGCAGGTGCCGTAATGGTTACATCTCCTGTCAGGTCACTGCCCGATACCGTATAGCTCTGCGATGCAGATACCTGCCCGTTCTGCACCTGCCCGAAGTCAGGCAAGCTGCTCACCGAAGTGGTCAGGGTTGCTGTGGGGGGAGTCACAGAAGCGTTGGTTACCACAAAGTCATCGATAGTCCAGCGAGCTGAGCCTCCCGAAGTAGAAGAGGTATATACAAAGGCAATAACTGTGTTGCTGCCGGCGTAGGCGCTTATGTCAATGGGTGTTTGGGTTTTCCAAGTATCAGATTCGTCAGATGTAAGCGTTACCAAGTCTGTCCAGGTCGCCAACGAAGGATCCCCTCCACTATAATTTGTAGATACCTTCACTACTAAATCGGGTCCGGGAAACTTCGTTCTGTAAGCAAATGAAAGTGTAGATGTATTAGCGGTAGTCAAAGCAGGTGAAATCAGCCA